>VBAT01000010.1:41271-41774 GCA_005884665.1 Bacteroidota bacterium | reverse complement strand
GCAGGTCGAACCAGCGTGAGCCCTCACCGGCAAATTCCCTTCTTCGTTCATCAAATAGTTGAGCTAATGTAACATTGGCTACAGGAGTCAGGCCTGCCCTTGCCCTGACCTGGTTAACAATTGCATCAACATCAGCTTGCGTACCCGGAGCGCCATGTAATATGCATTCAGCTTTAAGCATCAAAATATCTGTATATCTTATAACGATAAAATTAATTGCCCAGTCAAAGCGGCTGTTTGTTGAAGGAACTTTGGTGGTGTCTAAATATTTTCGAAAGAATGGATATAGACTGCTGCCATATTGTGTTGTATGAATTGTTGGTGACAGGCGTTTATCACCCGCGGGATAACTATTCACCAGGTTGCTTGATACAGACGGGGCACCAAGAGCTCCGCTTGTCGATGGGTTACCATATGTATTGAAAAAATCCTGTGGGACAAGTGCCCAGGGATACGTAGCTCCCAATCCTGAGTTTGCCTGCGTCAGATACAATACATCAAAT
>VBAT01000010.1:0-41227 GCA_005884665.1 Bacteroidota bacterium | reverse complement strand
CAGGTACAGGAAAAGCGTATTGTGCAGGGTTGAAAACAAACCCTCCGTTGGTGATGATATCCTGTAATAAAGGCAAGGCAAGATTCCATTCATTTAAACCCATGCCCGCCCCTTCAATTCCATAGGTCGGTCCGGAACGTGTCATGTAAACTAGCGCAAGGGTCGCTTCGGCAGCATATTTTGTAGCTCTGCCAATATCAGTGGGACCATAGTACGGGTATGCACCAGAAAAGTTAAGCGGAAGATTTGCTATTGCAAACTGCAAGTCGGAAATGATAAGAGCATACACTTCTGCCACTGAGCTGCGGGGGATCGTATTAGCTTCCGCAGCAGAAACGGTATGATCAACAACAGGGACTTTACCGTAATATTTAACCAGGTCAAAATAAAAGAAGGCACGAAGAAATTTTGCCTCTGCAGCTAACCTGTTTGCCAAAATTGTTGACCCAACAAAGCCGGCATTTTTTGCCAGTTGCTCAAGTACAGTGTTTGCTTTGAATATTCCACTATAATCTGACCTCCAGCCTTCCTCAACATAAACGTTTGGAGCAATACCCGGCGAAAAATTATTAATCGGGTCATGGTCGCGGCCAACGTCATTATTTGATGGATAGATATTATCTGATCTCACTTCTGAAAGTTCCATTAACCTGTCGGGATATCCTCTCAATGAGTTATAGGCGGCATTAACAGCCTGTATGAAATCGCTAGGCTGAGCATAGAACGTCGGTGTTGTTGCTGACGAGATGGGAACCTGGTCTAATTTCTTTTCACACGACGAAGCAAGCATTGCAACTGCTATGATTATTATAAATGATGTTCTTTTCATTTTAAAAAAATTAGGGTGGTTAAAAAGTAATATTTAGCCCGAATATCAATGACTTTGAAAGCGGCATCGCCCCATAATCACCCGCCTCTGGATATGCGGCATTAGTACTTATACCCGTGTTTGTTGCTTCGGGATTTAATCCATTGGTATATTTATCATGACCAATATAGTTTTCCAGTGTAACATACACTCTTGCGTTTTGCAAAACTTTAGTTTTAATTACATTTCTTAAATTGTAACCCAGTGTAATATTCCTCACCCGTATATAGTCTGATGAGTACAACCAATCCGTAGCAGAGGTAATGGGCGTATTGAAAGTTGAAAAAGCTTTGCTAAACCTGCCTTCTCCCTGATTAGTTTCTGAATACCACCTGTTGACAAATGAAGCAGGATGATTATCCGATCTTCCCTGTCCGGGTCTTGTAATGGACCGGCCGAATTGCGAGAATATCGAACCCCCGGCCTGGCCCTGCACCAACACACTCAGATCAAAACCTTTATACCTGACCGTATTGGTAATGCCGTAGGTCCAATCAGGATTTGGATGTCCTACGATCTGCTTATCAGCCTCAGTTATTGTACCATCTCCGTTTATATCCTGGAATTTAAAATCGCCCGGCTGTTCACCAGGGCCGTAACGCGGGACATTATCAGCTATATCTTTTGCTGTTAAAAATCCCAATACTTTTAAAACATAGATACTATTTATTGGCGCTCCGACACGCAGGATCGCATCAGATACTGTAAAGCCATTAGGAATGATGATCTGATTTTGACCGGGAGCCAAAGCTTCTATCTTGTTAGTGTTATGCGTTACATTTACTGAAGTGATCCATTGGATTTTGCCCACGGTATTGCGTGAGGTTATCTCGAGCTCCTGGCCAATATTTCTTACTGAACCAATATTACTAAGATAAGATGTAAACCCGGTTGCTGCAGGAACCTGGACATTCAGCAAAAGATCCGTGTTTAATTTATTATAATAGTCGAAGGAGCCGGTGATCCGGTTTTTTAAGATCCCAAAATCAAGTCCGAAATCATATGTCTTTGATTTTTCCCATTTCAAATCAGGATTGGCTAAAACATTTGGAGCCTGGCCAATTCCGGTTGCCGGCGTTGAGCCAAAAACGTAGTTAGCATTACCGATAGTCGCAAGCGAAGCATAGTCATTTCCCAGGTTATCATTACCGGATTCACCATAAGAAACCCTTAACTTCAAATGACTGAGTACCGATATATTTTTCATAAAATCTTCCTCCGAGGCTACCCATCCCAATGACACAGCAGGAAATAATGCAAACTGGTCATTTACGCCAAACCTTGAGGAACCGTCCCTCCGCAAACTTGCCAGCAAAAGATATTTATCCTTATATCCATATTGCAGACGTCCAAAATATGAAATGAAAACACTTTGTGTTGAAGTAGTGTTACCAGTTACTGCTGCTGCCGCATTCAATGTTTGTATCGTTGCACTATTATATCCACCACTGGAGGTCAGTGCGGCCTGGTCAAACCGGTCCCAGTTATAGGCATATCCTGCCAATAAAGTAATGCTGTGATCATTTTTGAAAACTGTATTGTAGGTAAGTGTGTTTTCATTCACAAAAGTTTGCCTGCGATAGCTTCTATAGGTTCCCGAAGTGGCCGAGAGCAGATTATTTGCTCCCGTAAATATTCTTGTATTGCTTGGTCCTGCCGTCACTACACCACTGGCATTCATCACCTGCTGGGCTCTGCCGGTGGTAATATAAGGAACATAGGTGGTCCCTATATTATCGACATTATCAAAATTGACAGAACTTTTCAAACTCAACCCCTTAATGATCTGTAGTTCACCAAAAAAAGTTCCCAGCGTACGGTATCTTTTATTTGTGCCTACGTTATAAATTAATTTGCCGTAAGGTGAATTAGTACTACTGCTCCATAGGTATTCGAAATTCTTCCCGGTATTTGGCAAAAGACCTACTGTGTCTTCCTGCACGGGCGCCAAACTTAAAGCCTGGTGGAAAATCTGGTCCTTTCCTTCTACGCCAGGATCCTGAGAAATAGAATAAGTTGGAGCGATGTTAATGCCGAATTTCAATTTTTTTGAAGCATTGATTTCTACGTTGGCCCGCAGTGAATAAGATTTATAATCTGTCTTTATTACAAATCCCTGCTGGTACCCATAGTTTGCTGATAAAAAATACCTGACCGCATCATTTCCCCCGCTGGCTGAGATTTCGTAGTTCTGTATTTGGCCTTTTCTTTCTATCTCGTCCTGCCAATCTATAAATCGCAAACCTGGATGCCCCGGCATTGTCCACCTGGGATCAGGTATATAGTTGGGATTGTTTCCACCAGTCCTCGATAGCCGGGTGGCCATGTCATCCGTAGCCAAAGCGCCAACAGTTTTGAACTGCGTAACATAAGTTGCATTAATAACTTCTGTTGCCTGGTCAATCCATTGCTGACCATTCATCATTTCTAATTTTTTGGCTGTCTCATTAAAACCGCCATAAACGTTAAAACTGATTTTTGCCTTACCGGACTGCCCGTGTTTTGTCGTGATGATCACAACACCGTTTGCTCCCCTTGAACCATAGATAGCCGCCGCCGCCGCATCTTTTAACACTTCAATACTTTCAATGTCGCTTGGGTTGATATTATCTAAAGGATTACCTGTTGAAAATGACCCCGTAGCTGTATTGGAAGAATTTTGCGTTAAAGGAAAACCATCTATTACATATAGGGGCTCGTTGCCTCCGCTAATAGATCCGGAACCACGAACCTGGATACTGAATCCTTTACCAGGTGTACCTGTTGTTTGTTTAACCCTGACCCCGGCCATCTGTCCAACAAGTGCCTGGTCAACTCTTAATACGGGCCGTTCTTCAAGCTTCCTGGCATCAAATGAACTAACAGCACCCGTCACATTTCTTCTTTTTTGTGTGCCATATCCTATGACGACTACTTCATCCATTTGCTGGGACACTCTTTGTAATGTGACGGATACTTCGTTTCCCGAAACATTTATTGTTTGCTCAGGATAACTAACATGGGAGATGACCAATTGGACACTTTTAGTTCCTTCAGGAATTGTGATTGTAAAATTCCCTCCGCCATCGGTTTTTACGGTGATAGCAGTGCCTTTTAAGGATACATTGGCATCCGGAATGCCTGCTCCTGTTTCATCGTTTACTTTTCCTTTTACTTGTCTTTGCTGGGCGAATAGTAAGGTGGGCAGTAGCACTAAAAGTGCTAGAAATAGCAGTTTGGTTTTTTTCATAACAGGCAGTTATCGTAAATAATTACTCTAATTTATCCCGGTAAAACTTATTGCTCATCCTGTACTATCCTGTGAATAAGAAAATTGCCCCTGTTTATAAAAAAATATAAATCAACAAAATAATTTCATCCCAAAAAGATAAATACGACTATCTCGATAAAACAGAAGTAAAAGATCAGCTTTATTTAAGGCCTTCCAATGTTTTACAAAGAATGCTTTTTTAATTCGAAAATCAACTTTTATGTCCGTTGCTGTAATTAGCTATAACCAGTATGAATAACTGGGCCTAACACGCGTATGTTCATTTTATTAATAATTTGATGTAAGCAATTTTAACAAGTTTCAATAGAAAACTAGCCAACATAGAAAATCTTAAAGACAAATATCCATTCCAATGAATAACTTTAGCCGGTATCAAGGAAAACAATGCGGTCAATATTGATATGTAAGTAATAAGTTTCTTGCTTGCCTGGCAATCGGTACTAAAATATTTTCTTTGTTCTTAAACACTATATTCCACATTTATTTCCGATCCAGTCACTTACTAATATGAACTGTATATTTGCCACTGCGATGACACAAACTCCAGTCTCCGGACTAACCAGTAAAATAAAGCCTGCTTTATCAACCAGAAAATTTATTATCCAGCGCAACAGTTTATGTCTTTTTCTTTTTTTCCTCTATTTTCAAAACATTTCAGGACAATTTGCCTTAACAAATATTGAAGGAAGAAATACAACTTGTCTAAATGGCCGCTGGCAGGTAGTTATAGATCCTTTTGACATTGGCGCCGGCGATTGGAAATCTCTCTGGAAGGATAAAAAGCCACAGGGCAAGCATGATTTCTATGAATACTCTTTTGACGAAGGCCCCGAATTGGAAGTACCGGGAGATTTTAATTCACAACTTTCTGAATTGAACTATTTCGAAAGTTCTGTATGGTATAAAAAAACCTTTTCCTACCAGTTACAAAAGGATAAAAGGCTTTTTATTCATTTCGGGGGCGTCAATTATAAAGCGGACGTATATTTCAACAACGAGAAAATTGGAAGTCATGAAGGAGGATTTACGCCCTTCCAGTTTGAGATAACAAATAAAGTAAAGAATGGATTGAATTCTCTCATAGTAAGGACCAATAATGCGAGAATCAAAGATGGTATCCCGGGGTTAGGGTTTGATTGGTTTAACTATGGCGGGATCACACGGGACGTAAACCTCGTAGAAACCTCCACCACTTTCATTGAGGATTATTTTATTCAATTAAAAAAAGGATCCACAAGTGAAGTAAATGGATGGATCAAAATCGGTGGGGATCTGAAAAAACAAAAAATAACCGTCGTAATTCCCGAGGCGGCAATAAGATATCAAACCACATCTGACGACAATGGTAAAGCTGATGTTAACTTTACGGCCACCCTGAGCTTATGGTCCCCGGATCAACCAAAATTGTATAAGGTATTTATCAGGAGCGAAACTGACTCCATTGAGGAATTAATAGGGTTTAGAAACATATCTGTAAACGAAACAGATATCTTACTTAATGGAAAATCCATTTTTTTAAAAGGAGTAAACATTCATGAGGAGATCCCCCAGGGAAAAAGAAGAGCATATTCTGAATCTGATGCATTGCAATTATTGACGTGGGCAAAAGATTTAGGTTGCAATTTTGTCAGATTGGCTCACTATCCTCACAACGAACATACAGTAAAACTCGCAGAGAAAATGGGTTTAATGGTATGGGAAGAATTGCCTATTTACCAGGGTATTGATTTTGGCAGTCCTCTTATGCAGTCCAAAATGGACACCATGTTAAAAGAAATGGTACATAGAGATAAGAACAGATGTAATATAATCATGTGGAGCATGTCCAATGAAACCAGTTTATCGCCGGCGCGTTATTCAGGTATAGCTGCACTTGCCGGTCTTTGCCGGAAATTAGACCCAACAAGATTGATAAGTTCAGCAACAGACAAAGTAACTTACGAAGACTCTACCATCTATATAAAAGACACACTTTATCGTTTCCTGGATGTTATAGCAGTAAATGAATATCTCGGCTGGTATAGAACGTGGCCGGGGAAACCTTCCAACATCAAATGGATTTCAGACTTTAAAAAACCTTTAATCATGTCTGAGTTTGGTGGTGAGGCATTATATGGCAGCAAAGGAGAACCCAAAGATGCGGCAAGCTCATGGAGTGAAGAATACCAGGAAAAATTATATAAAGATCAGCTTGAAATGTTGCGAACAATTCCATTCTTAAGGGGCACGTGTCCATGGATTCTTGCAGACTTCAGATCACCGGTCAGAATGCACCCTGTCTATCAAAATGGCTGGAACCGCAAAGGGCTTATATCGGATAGAGGGCTAAAGAAAAAAGCATGGTTTATAATCGAAAAATTCTATACCGGGCTGAATAAATAAATCCATGTAATGGGCTTGGGAATCATACGAAAAATTGCAACTCCGGGCAAAGGCCCAACCAATTACACATGATTTACAGAGTTTAGTGACTATTATCACCAACTTACAATGGGCGGAGAGCAATAGCCGATTTCTTTAATTCAACAAGATTAATGTTTCTTTAGCTAAACAGTCAGGGCTTATTAGTATATTTGAAAACATGTCAGTCTTTATCACAAATAACGCTTACAGTTTTCCTAAAGAGCACGTCGTGCTTGACATGCATGATTCTTACACCTGTTCATTTACAGAATTTTTTCCTTTTTGTGTCAAGCTGTATTACTTCTCCAATTTCAAAGACTTTAATACGCTTCCCCAAGCCTGATACTTACAGGTCTTGGGTTTTATTCTGAAACTTCCTCCAGGCAAGCTAATGAATGGTTCAACTTTATTGTGGCCCAGTACCGTACAGTTGTTCAGACTCTATTAGCCATGTTTTATATAAAAAGCCGGCGCACCACGTCCAGCTATTTATTTAATTCTGTAAAATCATTAATATGTCTTCTATCATTATAGCATTCCTCCTAATTGCATTAGTTATTATCATTTGTCTCGTACTTGTTTCTGTAAACAACAAACACAAGCAAAAGGCAGCTGTTGAAATTGACAGGCTGTTCACCAGGTTGAAAGAAGAAATGAATTTATCTTTTTCCAGGAAGGAAATCCAGGAAAACTTTATAATCGGTCTCGATAAGCCCCATAAAACCGTTTTGTATGTAATAAAAACAGATAACACATACAGTTCGTTGGTTATTGATCTTGAACAGTTAAAAAGCTGTTCAAAGAACAAAGTATATAAGAGCATTAATATGGGAACGGATAAGAAGCAGAAGTTTGAGACCATGGTTGACAAAGTCGTATTAGAATTCGACTATATAGACAAAAGAGAACCGGTTCAAATTTCCTTTTATGAAGCAGGGAGAGATCACCTGTTTGATATGAATGATTTGGTGCAAAAAGCCAGCAGTTGGGAAATTATTCTTACTAAAATAATAACTAATAAAGTAAAGACGGGGCTTGACAAAGAAAATGACGCCGTGGCAGGGTTGAAAAGCAGGGATTTTAATTCGACAATCAGAATTTGAAGAAAAGAGCCATTATCATTTTACAGGTCCAAAGAGAAACGAATTTTTGTTAGTCCTTTCACCTGTGCAGTTGCGCAAATTGCTGTTGCACGCTAATCATCGTAACATGAAAAATAATAACACAAGGGCTGGTAATAAATATTTACAGCTGAGCGAGCTCGGCTCTAAGTTAAACCTCTCTTTTTCCAGTCATCTCGGACTAGGCAATAAAATAATTGCTCTTGACGGGTTAAAGAAGAAATTGTTGGTGGTAGAAATAAAAAATGGTTCGACCCATTCTTACATCGTTGAACTTGATCAGGTAGAAACTATTTCTATTAAAAAAACCTATAGTAGTATAAAACCCGGCGAGTTGAATAAAAAAGGATTAAGAGCATTTTTGAAATCCATCTATTTACAATTTGAATATTGTAATAAGAATAAAAAAATTGTTTTACCTTTTTATGAACGTGAAACAGACGGGCTTAGGGACCTGTCGACGCTTGAAAGAAATGCCATGAATTGGCAGATGATATTGTCTAAAATGACAAACACCCAAAATATATCTCTTAACGAAAAAAGGCAACTGCTATCGGCTGGGTCAGCCGGCACAGTCAAAAACGATTGAATTAGGTTACAGATTTACTTGCGTCTGCTGTTATACAGAGGAAAGTTTCCAAAGACAATAGCCAATTTTAAAATTCTTAAACTATACATTATGAAAAGGTCAATAAATAAGCTGGTTCTGCTGAAAGAGGATTACAAACTATTGATTTCTTACTTAAACGGCGTATATGGAAAAGCATCTTTCGATCGTCGAAATGCAGAAAAGCTAACTGCCGAACTCAAAAAAGCCAAACTTGTAGATAAGGACGCTTTTCCGCTTGACGTGGTAAGACTCAATTCTACAGTAAGAATAAAAACTAAAGGAAAGGATGAAATTATGGAGCTTGTCCTTGTGACACCGGATAAAGCTGACATTAAGAAGAGAAAAATTTCAGTTATGGCACCGATTGGAACGGCTTTAATAGGTTTTAGACAAGGACAAGAAGTGAAATGGCAGGTGCCGGCGGGTATAAAAACATTCACCATCATTAAAGTTATTAATACGCCCGGGGGAAGCCTCCGGGATATTACCGATCCAACAGCAAATAGTATTTCCGGCTAAAATTATTCTTACCTGGTTTACTGATAGCTTCAAAACGCTTATTTTTGCTTCCCCAAAGGGAGAAATGGGGGATTAGCTCTCCCGATAGCTATCGGGATGGCCAGAGCGTTCCGAAAGCGTGCCGAAGGTCATCGGTCAATACAATTTGGGGGATTAGCTCTCCCGATAACTATCGGGATGCCCAGAGCGTTCCGAAAGCGTGCTGAAGGTCATCGGTCAATACAATTTGGGGGATTAGCTCAGTTGGCTAGAGCGTTTGCATGGCATGCAAGAGGTCATCGGTTCGACCCCGATATCCTCCACAAAAGAGTCTGGTTTGATCCGGACTTTTTTTATGAACCAATTCTACGTATATATCATTTACAGTCCCTTCCTGGATAAGTATTATATCGGGTACACTACAGACCTTGAAAAGCGTTTAACGGAACACAAGGCTGGCATCTCATTGTTTACTTCAAAGGCTGATGACTGGGAATTGAAGTATTCTGAAATTTTTTCTGACCGGCAATCGGCTATTCAAAGAGAGAAGGCGATTAAGGGTAAAAAAAGCAGGAAATATATTGAATGGTTGATAGCTCAGGCTGGCTAAAGCGTTTGCTGTCCCGAAAGCTTTCGGGAAAGAGGTCATCGGTTCGACCCCGATATCCTCCACAAATAAGCTTGTTTAACGACGAGCTTATTTTTTTATGTCATTTTTCGTTTTGGAAAAAATCAGATTAGTCCTCATGCACCTTTTCCTGGCCATTGGAATGTTTCCTGCCGATAAACGAAAACAGCTTACTCATAATCGTTCCTTTGTTTTCGGAAATAACATGAGATGAATAATTCTTCATCAGGAACGGTACCACGAGCTTGGTAATCCAGCTGGTCCGCGCAAGAAGCACCTTTTTGAATACAATATCGATAAGCTTATTAGCGCTCGCATTCAGGAAGAAATTGCCTCCTTCTCTTGTCACCATTTTGCCAAGGAACGAGGCGGCTGAAGTAACGGGGCGAAACTCTTCGCCTATATTACGGATATCTTGCCGGATAGTTGCTTTCTGTTCTTTAAGTAAAGCTTCGAGCCTTGTTTTCTCGTCCAGCAAATCTTTATATGTGTTGATCCGCCTAGTCATACATTTTTCGAATTAACATGTCACGGATGAATGGAAATATTATTTGTTTGCGCAATACTACAATAACACCTAAAAGAAGAAGAAAAATTCCCGCGCCAATTAAAAAACCACCTGCCCTGCTGCCTACCAGGTCACCCAGCCAAAGAGACAGGGCTATCCCGCCAAACAACAGTCCTATGACACCAAAAACGGATAAGGCCAGGACTACAAGAAATGAGGAAGCGAGATTAGTTGCTTTTTGCGCTGCATTAACGACTGCGAGTTGATAAAACGTATCTGCGATATCTTCTACATGATCAACGAGATCAGCAGTCTTGTCTTTTAGTCCTTCCATAGCAAGTTCATTTAAAAAGTAAAATAAAGCAGACCAATATAGCCTGCTTTATCTTTCAGCTTTTGTGAGCTAAACACTTTCTTTCATTTTGCTGGCCTTATCCTCAGCAGATGCCCTGGCTTGTCTTACTTTTTCTTTAAGTTCTCCCATTCCATCTTCAGCTGCGGTTCTTCCTTTCGCCCATAAATTACCTAATTCATCTGTCCAGTCACCAACCGTTTTGCGAAGCTTTTTTCGTGTTTCCGTTCCCTTTTCAGGTGCTACCAATAATCCAATTACCACACCGGCAGCTGCAGCTCCGAGAATGCCCAGCAATACTTTGCTCTTGTTTGACATATAAAAGTTATTTTTAAGTTTAAGGAATAGAAATGCTTATAGAGAGCATAAAAAATCATACCAAAAGCAGGCAAGTAACAATTGCATATAAAAACAGTAGCTGGTAATTCATTTAGCGAATAACGTGCTCTAAATAAAAAACAGTCCCGTCATGGCGGGACTGTGGTCAAATATTTTTTGTTGCCTTGTGGATTATTCTCCCCAAATTTCATCCTGTCCTTTCAACCATTTTTTTACCTGTTCGGTCGTAACGGACTTCGGTCTTTCCAATGCATATCCCAATGCCCTGTCCCAACAAAGGCTTGCCAAAACCCCTAGCGCTCTGCTGACCCCGAACAATACCGTATAATACTCGTACTCTTTCATACCAAAATGAACGAGTAAAGACCCGCTATGTGCATCTACATTGGGCCACGGGTTTTTTATTTTGGCAATGGATTGCAAAATTGGCGGTACAACCTCGTAAACATTCCAAACTGTTTGCACTAACTTATCATCCGGCATATGCTTCTTCCCGAATTCCATCTGCGCCAGGAACCGTGGATCGGTTTTACGCAACACGGCATGACCATATCCCGGCACTACTTTCCCTTCGCTTAATGTTTTCTTTACGTAGTCGGCAATCTGTTCTTTAGTTGGTGTCTCCGTCTTCAACTCTCCCTGCATTTCAAAAATCCATTTTATTACTTCCTGGTTGGCAAGTCCATGCAAGGGCCCGGCAAGGCCATTCATTCCTGCCGCGAAACTCAGGTAAGGATCACTTAGGGCAGAACCAACAAGATGCGTGGCATGAGCTGATACATTTCCACCTTCATGATCGGCATGAATGGTCATGTAAAGCCGCATGAGCTCTTTGAATGTATCATCTTCATACCCCAGCATATGTGCAAAATTGCCGGCCCAGTCCAACAAACCGTTTGGTTGTATATGATCGCCAAATTTATATTTACGACGATAGATATACGCTGCCACCCGGGGCAGACGGGCGATCAAATCCATGCAATCATCGAATATCGAATCCCAGTAATCTTTTTTATTCATCCCCGACGCGTACTTCTTGGAAAATTGACTTTCCGTTTGCAGGGCCATGATCCCCACTACAAACTGTGTCATGGGATGAGTATTCAGCGGTAATGCCTCTATAGTATGAAAAACGTGAGTCGGTACATGGCTGCGCCGCTGCAAAACAGAGGTAATATGTTGCACATCTTCCTCGGTAGGCAATTCGCCGATGAGCATTAAATAAAACAGGCCCTCGGGTAAAGGCTCTGATCCCCCGGGAGCTTTAGGGAGTTTTTCTCTTAGTTCAGGAATAGAATATCCACGGAAGCGGATACCTTCCTGGGCATCCAGTAAAGAGGTTTCCGTTACCAGGCCGGTCATACCGCGCATCCCCTGGTAAACCTGTGATAATTGTACCTCTCCAATTACTTTAGTACCATGTTCCTTAAGTAATTCCTTGATCTCTGCAGCGGTCTGGTCTGATTTTTCTTTGAACCTGTCTTTGACTATGCCCATGAAAACTATTTAAAAGAATATTGAAAAATTTGACGACTAAAGGTAGTCAAGACTGTCTGCACAGCAAAAAATTCAGAAAACGATACCGGTTATAATCCAATGAAAATCCGGGCTACTTGGGAGTTTTTCGATACATCCAGAAGGCCACGAATGAAAATACAATATTGGGCAACCAGGCAGCAAGGAGTGGAGGAAAATGTCCGTTAATGGCAAACACGGTTGAAAACCTGTCGGAAATGATGAAGATAGCAGCAATGACAATCCCGAGTGCAAGGTGCATCCCGCTGCCACCACGGGTTTTCCGGCTGGCAATTACAACACCAATGAGCGTGAGCAATAAAACAGTGGCCGGGGTAGCTGTTCTCCTGTAACGCTCCACTTTGGAAGGCGCAAGTCCTTCTCTTCCTCTTGCTTCTTCACGCCGGATATAGGCCACCAGTTCGGGAGTGGTGAGTTTATCTTTAAGATAAAGGTCTTTTCGAAGCTCTTCCGGCTTCAGGCTGATGTTGATAGTGGTATCGTTGTGCTGGCTAATAACCTCTTTCAATCCTGAGACGGTTCTTTCAGTAACATTCAACAATCTCCATTTCCGTACTGCGGTATCCCAGCGAATGCTGTTGGACCGAAGATTATAAAAGACCTTATCATCCCTGACACGCTCCATGAAAAATGAACTCGCCGACTTGCTGATCGTATCATAATATTTCAGTCCGATATAAGTGACAGGATCTATTTTAAGATAAAAAGAACTCGACCCTCCTCTGTTTTTCATTGGGTCATTCTTGTCGAAATAATTAGCCTGGAAAGTACTTTTGATCTTATTTGCCTTTGGGATCACGTAAGCATTGCCCAACCATAAAAGCACGGCAAAAAACAGCCCCCCGATTATATAAGGTCGTAACAGCCGGTTGTAGCTGGCTCCGCTGGCCAACACAGCAACTATCTCAGAACGCGTAGCCATACGGCTGGTAAAGAAGATAACTGCTATAAAAACAAAGAGGGGAAAAAGCAAACCCCAGATAAAAGGAACAAAGCCGAAATAATATTGCTGGATGATTTGTAGAGTAGACAAACCTGTTTTTACGAAATCGTCCGTTTTTTCACTGGTATCCACGGCCACTGCGATCAGCGTAAACAGTACCATACAAAAAAAGAAAGTAACTACGAATTTCTTCAGTATATACCAGTCTATCTTATTCATCTGGATGCAAAGGAAAAGAATTGTCAGGAATAAGAATGTGAAAGTTTAAACTAAAATACCTGTCACGGTAGAAAGTAGTGACAGGTATTTATTTTTTTGAATTTTCCTGGCTTAATGGCGAATGATTCTCAATTAAACCCATGGCAAATTTGATTTAATTAGCGTGAATGGGAAAGAGTTCTTTAACCCAATTTCGCCACGGTGTTTTCACCAGTAGCCAATCTGTTTTTTCACCCTTTCTCGGGTACGTGCGATTGTAATTAGGTAATAGTGTTTTACTTTTCAGTACAATTCACCAAAACCCCAAACTATGGCAGGCAAAAAAATACCAGTTAGTCAGGCTACTGCAATGATCAGTAGCTACGTTGACTATCTGAGGACACTCCAGGTTGATTCGAAAAAGAAAACCCAGTATGTGTCATTTACCCTTCCGGAGATACAAGCCTGGTTGGATGAAGTAAGCCCTTCAACCGATGAGTTAAGGGTGTACCTGGGCGTTTATCCAGATGGCACCTCGAATCCCGGCCGTGTGACAACAATTATCTGGCCGTATAAGAACGGCAAGCCGGCTCTCAAACCAATTGAGGGAAAAGATGGCAACGACGAAGGACATGATCCTTTTAACGAAGGCCAAGGAATGCCTTAATGGATACGGTAATTAACCTTATTTACCTGGCAAGTTTACTTGCAAGTGCCATCTTTGCCCTGATCTACAGGAAATATCTTAGTGGCAGGAAGCTTACTATCCTGATACCTTACCTTTTTGCAGTAGTTATCCAGGAAACGGTGTTGACCCTGGGAAGCTGGTTCCATTTATTCAAATCCACGGCCATCGTATATAATATTTACCAGCCGGTCAGCGCCGTTGTTTTTGCATATATCTATTTCAGTATCCCATTCATGTCTTCATTGAAGAAGCTGATAGCAGTAATGACGATAGCATATCTCTTACTGGTATTGGTAAACTATTCCTTCTTTGAGTCCATATCTATTACCAGCACCTACCCGCCAATAGCAAGGGGGTTCCTCATCACGTTTTGCGCGGTTTTATTTTTATTCAAGTATTTCGATCTTAACAATATTAATGAAGAAAAATATTGGCGACCCCTTATCTGGGTTACGGCCGCTATTGCCATCTACTACCCGGTCGTGACTACCTCACTGGCTTTCCAAAAATACCTCGCCCTCCAGGACGCGACCCTTTGGGGTTTTAAACTATACAGGCTGATTCCACGGGTAATGAGTATTTTCATGTATAATTGTTTTAGTTACGCTTTTTATCTATGCCAAAAGATAAAATAGAATTTGTTATATTGATAACTGGCGTCAGTTTTCTCATGTTAATGCTGGTGATAGCCGTTGTGTTGCTTTTCCGCATTTACCTGAAACGAAAGAACAAACTGCTACTGGAAAAAGAATTAATGGGCATCCAGTTCGAACAGACACTTTTACAATCCAAGCTCGAAATACAGGAGCAAACCTTTCATGATATCAGCCAGGAACTCCACGACAATATCGGCCAGATGTTAAGCCTGGTAAGCATCAACCTCAATACACTGAATGCTCCGCATGAAAATGACAAGATCGCCAAGATGGATGAATTGCTTGGCAAAGCGCTGACCGATCTGCGCAATCTCAGCCATTCTCTCGATTCCGATTATATCCGTAACAATGGTTGGACGGGCCTGGTGATAAAATTGCTGAATAACCTGGAAGCTACCGGTAAATTCAGTACCAGTATAGAACTCGACGAGGAACTTCCTTCATTAGGCGACGAAAAACCGATCATACTTTTCCGGATGATCCAGGAGGTGATCAATAATATTATGAAGCACGCAAATGCAAAAACAATATATTTGAAAGGAAAAAAGGAAAACAATATATTGGTTATCACGATAAAGGACGATGGAAAAGGCTTTGCCGAAAATTTGATCTCCGAAGGGGCTGGATTGAATAACCTGCAAAACAGGGCTAAGATGATCAATGCCGAACTGGCCATCAACAGCCAGCCCGCGAAGGGAACCCTGGTAACCATTTCAATCAAAACCGAAACTGGTGGCTAAGAAAACACAAATCGCGTTAGTTGACGATCATGTATTGCTTCGCAATGGCCTGGCATCTATTGTGAAATCATTTGATGGATATGCTGTATTAATGGAAGCGGATAACGGCAAGGAATTTATTGAGCAGCTAAAAACCTCCCCGGCGCCCGATATCGTGTTGCTGGATATCAATATGCCTGAAATGAACGGCATAGAAACGGCTGTCTGGATGAAAAAAAACCTTCCTGACACTAAGATACTTGTATTAAGCGTAATGGATACGGACACGGTCATTATCAGCATGCTCAAACATGGAGCCCGCGGATACATTTTAAAGGATAGCAAACCCGCCGTATTTAAACAGGCATTGGATAATATACGTGACTCCGGTTTTTTTATGAATGAACTTGTCAGCAATAAAATGCTGAACTACGTCACCAACGATGAAGACAACGCGACGAAAACACATCTTATTTCCCAATTAACCGAGAACGAGATCACATTTCTTCAACTGTCCTGCACAGAAATGACTTATAAAGAGATCGCAGAAAAAATGAAGGTAAGCCCTCGTACTATCGATGGCTACCGGGATCATCTATTAAAGAAACTGAATGTGCAATCCCGCGTGGGTTTGGTCATTTTTGCCATTAAATACGGCCTGTATAAACTATAGCCGTCGCTTCAACACATTTATCATTTCATTTTTCCACGCTGCAAAATTTCCATGTATAATGCGATCCCTGGCTTCTTCTACCAACCATAGATAGAACGCAAGATTATGTACGCTGGCGATCGTCAGCCCGAGAATTTCCTGCGATTTCATTAAATGCCGTAAGTAACTTTTTGAATAATAATTGCTGGCTTCGCAGGGCAACCCTTTGTCGATTGGAGAAAAATCGAACTCCCATTTTTTATTGTCAATATTGATGACGCCTTCGGTAGTAAAAAGCATCGCATTGCGCCCATTGCGCGTAGGCATTACGCAATCAAACATGTCAACTCCCAGGCTAATACATTCCAGGATGTTCCAGGGAGTTCCCACTCCCATCAGGTACCGCGGCTTTTCCTTTGGCAAATGTTCACAACACCATTCGCATATCTCATACATCACAGGTTCAGCTTCTCCAACACTCAGGCCGCCGATAGCATTACCGGTAGCCTCCTTTGATGCAACATATTCGCAGGACTGTTTACGAAGATCCTTATATGTTCCGCCCTGTACAATGGGAAAGAGGTTTTGAGTATACCCGTACTTATCAGAAGTATCAGCAAAGCGATCGAAGCAACGATCCAGCCATCGATTGGTAAGCTTAAGAGATGTGTCCGCATACTTCATTTCACAGCCACCTGGTGGACATTCATCAAAGGCCATGATGATATCGCCGCCGATGGTCCGCTGAATATCAATGACGTTCTCGGGCGTAAATAAATGTTTGGAACCATCGATATGCGATTGAAAAGTAACTCCTTCTTCTTTTATTTTTCGGGTGCCAGCCAATGAAAAAACCTGGTAACCCCCGCTATCCGTCAAAATTGGTCTATTCCAGCCATTGAAGCGATGCAGGCCCCCTGCTTTTTCAAGCACTTCCAGGCCCGGCCGAAGGTAAAGATGATAGGTGTTACCAAGGATGATTTGCGCTTTTACATCGTCGATCAATTGTTGCTGGGTTACCGCTTTCACACTTCCGGCCGTTCCCACCGGCATAAAAATAGGAGTCAGGATCTCACCGTGATCCGTTGTTATTTTCCCGGCCCTTGCCCCGGAGGTTTTGTCACTATGTTGCAGTTGAAAGCTTAATGCCGCCATAAATGGTGCAAGGTATGTTCCTAAGAACCAAGAACCAAAACCCAAGAACCAAATGACAAAAACCAGGCTCCCGGAACCAAAAAACAAGAACAAATGATAATGATTAATTCCGCCAATTGGCGGGATCGAAATAATTAAATCCGAATACCGAAGTGTACCTTCGCGGTTATGCCACTTACTAACTGGGAACAAATAATTTTTTATTGTTTCGCTGCTGTAACCGCCATCCAGGTCTTTTATTATTCCTGGTTTTTCAGCCGTGTTGCCTTCTATAAACAAAAACAAAAACTCAAAAGCCAACAACATCCTGTCTCGGTCATTGTCTGTGCCCGTGATGAGGATGAGAACCTGGCCCGAAACCTGCCTGGCGTCCTCGTGCAAACCTATCGTAGTACTTATGAAGTGGTAGCTGTCAATGACAACTCCGTTGACGACTCAAAATATATATTGCAGGAACTCAAAAAGACCTTCAAATCGTTGAACGTAGTCGAGCTAACGCAGGAGGCTAAACTGATTTCCGGTAAAAAATATCCTTTGTCCATCGGGATCAAAGAATCAAAACACGAGGTGTTGTTGTTGACCGATGCCGACTGTGTGCCGGCCAGTGAATACTGGATACAGAAAATGCAGGATGCATACGACGATGACATCGAGATTGTGTTGGGCTATGGCGCTTATCACAAACGTCCCGGCTTGTTAAATAAACTGATCCGCTTTGAATCTTTCCATACAGGCCTGCAATATCTTTCGTATGCATTGGCTGGCATTCCCTACATGGGTGTAGGCCGGAATTTGTCTTACAAAAAAGACCTGTTCCTGCGCAACAAAGGATTTTCTTCCATCAATCATATCCCGAGCGGAGACGATGATCTTTTTATTAATAAAGTCGCGACGGGGAAGAATACAGCGGTCATCATCGACCCGGAAGCAATCACCCGTTCAAATCCAAAAATAACATGGAGAGACTGGCGCAAACAAAAAGCAAGACATTATACCACAGCCAAATTTTACAAACGAAAACATAAATTCCTGCTAGGGCTTTATACTGCGACTCAATTTCTTTTTTATCCTTTGCTGGCTGCCACTATAATATTTTATGACTGGAGATTTGCCGTCGGTCTTTTTGGATTGCGCGTTTTGGTCCAGGGTTTTGTTTTATATAAGTCGATGAAAAAAATGGAAGAGCAGGACCTTTGGCCCTGGTTTTTAGCCCTGGATATCTGGATGTTTCTATACTATATCATCTTCTTTCCATCATTATGGAGAAAGCCACGAAAAACCTGGAATTGAGGTAAAGGCCTGTGTATCTTAAATGGAAATCATCCTCAAATATTTTTCTGATTTTACTCCTGGCCAGCTTAAACAGCTGCAGGCACTGGAGCCGTTGTACAGGGAATGGAATGAAAAGATCAATGTCATCTCCCGGAAAGATATCGATGGCCTTTACGAAAAGCACGTACTGCATTCATTAAGCATTGCTGCGGTGTTTGAATTCGAGGCTGGAGCGGAGATACTCGATCTTGGAACTGGTGGCGGCTTTCCCGGAATACCGCTGGCCATTCTTTTCCCAGAAGTAAAATTTCACCTGGCTGACAGCATCGCAAAAAAGCTGAAAGTTGTAAAAGCTGTGGTAACCGCAATAGGGCTTACTAATGTAACCATCCAGCATACGAGAGCCGAAGAAATCAAGAATAAGAAGTTCGATTTTGTCGTATCCCGCGCTGTGGCACCGCTGAGTGAGCTTTGGAAATGGAGCAAACCACTGTTGAAGAGGGAGAGCGAAGAGCGGAGAGCGGAAGCCAGAGTCGATAGTCCAGAGTCGATAGTCCAGAGTCAACAGCCCACTACTGAAACCGGAAACCTGAAACCGGAAACCAGAAACGGGAAACCCGGCCTCATCTGCCTAAAAGGTGGTGACCTGGCGGAAGAAATCCAGCAAAGCGGTCTTCGGCCTTACATTACTGATATTCATGACATTTTTCCTTTGGACTATTTCAGTGAAAAATACATTCTTTATGTTCCCCGCTAAAAATACCTATTCGTGGTATTGGCTGTATCTGCCTGAAAGCTGACCTTTGAAGTATGCAGGAAATTTCTGTCTGTATTGTCGACGACAATAAACAACTTCGAACCACGCTGGAAGAGATCATTATCATGTCTGATGGGTATAAGTGCATCGGTACAATGGGTACCGCCGAGGAGGCTATTGAAAGTCTTCCCCGGATCAACCCTGACGTAGTGCTGATGGACATCAACCTGGGAGGAACAGAAAGCGGAATTGACTGCGTGAGAATTTTGAAGCCTCAAATGCTTGCTACCAATTTCATGATGTGTACTGTCTATGAAGAAGATGAAAAAATATTTGAGGCATTGAGCGCCGGCGCCAGCGGTTACATATTGAAAAAAACCGCACCTGCCAAATTATTAGAATCGATCCGCGAACTATACCAGGGAGGCGCACCCATGAGCAGCCAGATTGCCCGAAAAGTGGTGGCTGCATTTCAGAATAAACCAGCCTCCACTGAAGGTGCCGGTCTTGATCAATTGACCAACCGCGAAAAGGAAATCCTGGAACAGCTTTCAAAGGGTTTAATGTATAAAGAGATCGCCGCGCAATTGTTCCTTAGCGCCGAAACGGTAAGAAAACACGTGTACCACATCTACGAAAAACTGCATGTCAGTAACCGGGTCGAAGCTGTGAACCGGTTCTTCGGGCGTTAATTTCCTATTAGAATGAATTATACCACAAAAGTGGTATTTGAAAGGCTGGTCATTCGGCCTATTTTCGTTTAGAATACGGTTGGAACGCGGATTAATATGATCTTTAAGATAATCGCAGATCATAATTATCAATTCATCATAAGAATCTGCATCCTCATTAAAGGTTTGTACCGACCTATAGATAATTCTTACTTAAAAAGATATTAAATAAAGGGGCCTAATCAACGATAAGGAACCACCTGCTTCATGAGGTGGTTTCGTCGTTTTGCAGAATATCTTAGTTACTTTAGTCTAAGCTTGTTATTACCACGGTCAATGTCGGCCATTCGTTGGGTTGGATCAATTTCCACCGCGGCAATCTGCCCCAGTCTTTTTTCGGTTTCTATGATATAGGTGTCATGTGTCCATCTCCACGCCGGGTAAACCTTTCGCGGCATGTCATCTTCCGCAGCTTTTTCGCCAAACATCAGGTCGGTAGGTATGTAATGTATTTCGCCAGTACTGTCGGCAAAACTGATCTGCACATCAACCGGCATCGGCATCTGGCCCAGCCGCCTTATCCGGATTTTGGTCTTGCCGTTCTCCTCCCACAAACTGTCGATCTTATAATCGACAGTTTTCAGGGTATACATCATGAATTCTTTATACCATCTCAACTGCAGCCCGCTTGTTTTCTCAGCTATATGAATGAAATCATCCGGGTCAGGATGTTTGAAACGCCATACACGATAATATTCCAGCAATATCTTATCCAATGTTTGTGCTCCCACTATATATGCAAACTGGCACATAAACAGCGAACCCTTATTGTAAGCATTGTTGTTGTAGGCATAATTGGTATTAAAGAAATTGGCAGGCACGCTCAGCGGTTCGTGAAGCGGGCTCTTTACCATATTGAAATACGCACGGTATGCGTCTTCATCGAAAGAAAAAGGTTTATTGTGAAGCCAGGCCAGAACACGGGACTCCGCATAACTGGTAAAACCTTCGTCCATCCATCCGTATTCTTCTTCATTCGAGCCCATCATCATTTGGTACCAGCTATGGCACCATTCATGTATAGCCGTTCCAAGTGAATAATTTCTTACAAGGGTGGCCATGGAATATTCGGTGCCGCCACCGCCGCCATGCAAGAACGAATAGACATTGTAAGGATAGGGCCCAAATGTTTTGGCCATAAACGGATAGACCATCGCGCAACTATCGGCAGTAGCCTGCCATTTCATGTCATCATCCGCGCTATACTTATAGATAAAATGAAGTAAAGGGCCATTGGCTGCTTTTCTCGTGATGTGTTTGTAATCCGGGTCTGCCGCCCACACAAAATCGTGGATGTTTTTTGCCGCGAACTTCCAGGTCCTTGTATTTCCCGGTATATCCTTCAGCGGGGTCCCTTCTTTATCGTATCCCCAGCCGATCTCGGAAGCATTTTGCAGTTCACCGGTAGCGCCCACTTTATAATTTTTATCAAGAGTAAGATTGACTGTAAAATCTCCCCAGACGCCATAAAATTCTCCTCGTATATACTGATCGGCATGCCACCCCTGTTTGTCATATTCCGCCAGTTTGGGATACCATTGTCCCATGCTGTACCGCACGCCTTCCGGATTGTCCCTGCCGCTGCGGCGCGACAGCTTAGGCACCATGCATTCAAATTCGGTATTAAAAGTCACCGTGGCGCCCGGCAGGATTTTCTTATCGAGTATTACCTCGAGTATTGTCTCATACAATTTTGTTTGCTGCTGTTTGCCATTATACATAAACCGGGTTATCCTGCAATAACCCTGTTCTCCCGGGGCAAGATCACTGATCCGCTTCTTGAAACGGCGGTCGAAATCGGTAATATCGCGTCCATTGGCCCTTCCAACAACAAGACCTTCGGTATTGCGGCTGACAACATCCATCATGCTGTTGGGTTGAAACGCGTTCCAATAGAGATGAACGAATATCTTTCCCAGCGTATCGGGTGAGTTGTTGGTATAGCTGATAGTTTGTTTGCCGGTGATCTTATTCGTATTCACATCCAGGTTCACATCCATCACGTATTTGATACGCTGCTGCCAGTAACCTGTTCCGTAGTTTTGAGATGATTGAGCTGCTGTGAATAGTGGTGCTGTAATTACTAATGCAATGATTAAGTTTTTCATAGATGAACTGCTGTTTATTTACCCATTAATTTCTCGTTGAACTTTACAACGAGCTTGAAGAGATCCTCATGTTCATTAAGTGGCAGCGTTTCGGCTTTATCAAAAACATCATGGTAGGCTTTTATTCCACCCATAGTATAAAAAAAGAAAGAAGGAACGCCTTTTTCTGTGAAGAAGTAATGATCGCTGTTGGCAGCTTTTCCGCGGGAATTGATCTTTACCAGTAATTTATTCTCATCATTTACTGCGTTCATCATAGCAAATTCTTTCGGGTATTCTGTGGCATTCACCACGGTAATCCCTTCTTCGCCGGTACCGGCAAGATCTGTATTGATCAAAAACCGGACATTCTTTAATGGCACCAATGGATGTTCCGTAAAATACTTCGAACCGATCAACCCGGCCTCTTCCCCGGCGAAGAGTATAAAACCTATCGAATAAGGTTGCGGGTTTGTGGCGTAATAATGTGCCAGGTTAAGTAACAAGGAAACGCCACTGGCATTATCATTGGCTCCGGGGAAATAAGTATCCTTACCTAACCCGCCCAGGTGATCGTAATGCGCAGTGATAAGAATTACCGAATCAGGTTTTACAGTTCCTCTTACAATCCCACAAATATTCGAAGCTTTGAAATTGCTGATAAAGTCGTTCTCTATGTTTACTTTAATTGAGGCGGGTGTTTCCCGGAAAGCATTCCTGTCAACCAGTATAAGCGTGTAGTTTGCTTCTTCAGGAGCCACTTCCATGGTAAGTTTGTCCTGTAGTTTAACAAGAACCCTGTTTTGCCGATTGACAAATTGAACGCTATCTATCCTTTCAAGTTCGCCTTTTCCTTTTGCTCCTTTGCTTTCAGCGGCAACGATGTAGTCTTTGCCCGGGCTTAGATCTTTATCATTAATGCTCACGTCCATTTTACCCGGGAATGTATTAACGGGGTACGTGAACTTTTGAAAAAAATCATTTCCCTGCATTGGTTTTAGACCATAGGCCTCGAATTGAGAAACCAGGTATTCTGCAGCTTTTTTCATTCCATCTTTTGTATATCCTCTCCCCCAGAATGCCGGGGAGGTTAGCGTATCTACCATTTTCCTTCCAAAAGCAAGATCCTGCGAGAAGCTGTTGAATCCCGCAAGAAGAAATACCCAAAAGATGGCCTTTTTCATAATAAAATTATTTCAGGTGAATTTTAACAGGAATGATGAATAATAACAAAGACGCAAATTTCGTCAAATCAGTTGTTATGTAAAATCAAAATCGTTCCGGGAAGCGCCCTGGGGTCGAAAATAAATCTCTTCCCTTCCCGCATTGTGCGGGACGACGCACAACGGTCTTATTATGATGACATATACATTACTCTTATAATTGCCACGGATGATTTCCACTTTTTTTCAGTGTATCCGTGGCGATTCCTCCCCTTTATGCAGATTTACCGTTCTCTTTTCCTGCCACCGTGATCACGATCTCGCCTTTAACGGTCCTGGCTTTAAAATATTCGCAAACCTCTCTCAGGGTTCCGCGTTTGTTTTCTTCAAAAACCTTGGTCAGCTCGCGGCTGACACAACAGCTCCTTTCCTCGCCAAAATAAGTGATGAATTCTTCCAGGGTTTTTTGCAAGCGTACAGGTGATTCGTAGAATATTAGGGTTCGCTCTTCCTGGGCCAATTGTTTCAACAGTGTTTGCCTTCCTTTCTTCAATGGCAAGAATCCTTCAAAGCAAAAACGGCTGGCCGGGATGCCACTGTTTATCAATGCCGGCACAAAAGCTGTGGCGCCTGGAAGACATTCGACTTTAATTCCTTCACGTATACATTCCCTTACCAATAAATAAGCCGGGTCGGAAATACCTGGTGTACCCGCGTCAGTGATCAGCGCGATCTTCTTTCCCGCTGCTAACTGGTCGGTGAGATGTTTTACTATCCTATGTTCGTTGTGCTGGTGATAGGGAGATAGTGGGCGATTGATGTCATAATGCTTGAGCAAATGAGAAGATGTACGCGTGTCTTCAGCTAATATCAGGTCCGCCTCTTTCAAAACTTCCAGCGCTCTTAACGTGATATCTTTTAGATTACCGATTGGTGAAGGAACGAGATATAGCATTAATTTGAAAATTTGAAAATGAGCAAATTTGAAAATGAAACTCTGGCAAGAAATTTTCAAATTATCAAATTGCCTAATTGATTGCTATTTCAAAATACTCCATTACCGGGTTAGCCAGCAGTTTTTTTGTAGCCTCTTCCGCGATCTGTTCTGCCTGGCCGGATGAATCGGCGTTTATTTGCAGGGTAATATTTTTTCCCACTCTTACATCTTCTATTCCGCTTAAGCCAAGATTCTGCAGGCCGCCGGCGATAGCTTTCCCCTGTGGATCTAATAGTTCTTTCAATGGCATTACTTTTATCTGGACGGTGTAGGTCATGAAACTCTTTTTTTGAACGCCAAAGATACAGCAATGTAAATGAGGAATATGAGCGGAACTGCCATCCATTTCAGAAGCACCCCTAATGCAATAGAGACAACCAACAAGATGATCTTCGGGATATTATTTTTCAGTGAAAAATCTTTAAACTTTAAACTCATGATCGGCAGGTTGGATACCATGAGGTAACTAATAACAAGGATGAACCCGTACCAGAACCATTTGTTCAATAAGATTCCGATAACAGTTGTATCGCGACTATACCAATAGATCAAAGGGAAAGAAGCGACCAGCAGGCCAACAGCCGGTGTAGGCACTCCTTTAAAGCTGAATGATTGCGTGGTATCCAGGTTGAATTTACCCAGGCGATAAGCCCCGGCTGCAGCAATGATAAATGCCGGTGTCAACCAGAAAAAGGAAACATCCAGCGCGCCGCTATGTTGCGCATAACTAAGTTTCAGGAATTGATAAACGATAATAGAAGGAGCAACGCAAAAGCTCACGGTATCTGCCAGTGAATCCAGTTGCTTACCCAGCTCCGAAGAAGCATTGAACGCCCGGGCTATAAACCCATCCAAAAAATCGACAACAGCTGCGAGACCGATAAAAGCAGAGGCCCACAACACCAATTGCCTCGGCGTGCTTAAAATATTTCCATCGTCATCCAGGGGAAGCAGGAGTAAACCAGGCTCGAGCATGTAAACGATCGCAATGCAGCCAAAAATTAGATTCAGAAGAGTGAATAAATTAGGAATCTGCTTCATGCAGGCAAGATAATTTTATTTTTTCATGATGGCTTCTATCTCTTCTGCAGTGATGGGGATATTCTTCATCAGGTCTTTGTTACCGCTTTTGGTTATCCAAACATTGTTTTCGATCCTCACTCCCATTTTCTCCTCTTCGATATAAATACCGGGTTCAACTGTAAGCACCATTCCTGGTTTTATCGGTTCCGTTCGCGTACCCAGATCATGTACATCGATGCCCAGGTGATGAGAGATACCGTGGTACAGGTATTTACGATACGCCCTGTTTTCGGGGTCCTCGTTCTTTACATCGGTTTTTTTGAGCAATCCTATTTTCAGGAACTGCTGCGTTGCTTCCTCTCCCACCTTATCAGTATAATTTGTGATCGTAATGCCTGGTTTCAATAAACTTTTTGCATAGTCATGCAGGTGCAGGCAAGCATTGTACACCGTTCTTTGCCGGCGCGTAAACTTGCCGTTTACAGGGACAGTCCTTGTCAGGTCGGCGTTATAGCCTCCATATTCAGCGCCGAAATCCATCAATATCAACTCGCCGTCTTTGCATTCCTGGTTGTTGGAAACATAATGCAGGGTCCGGGCCCTGTCGCCGCTGGCGATGATACTTCCATAGGCCTCACCCGTGGCACGCTGGCTTAAGAATGAATGAACGATCTCGGCTTCTATTTCATATTCCATTACACCAGGCCTGATAAATTTAAGCAGGCGGCGGAAAGCATTTTCCGTGATATCTATTGCCTTTTGCAACACTTCAATTTCCAGCGGTGTTTTAATGCCCCTGAGCTCTTTCATGATTTTTGCCGCTCTTTCATAATGATGCAACGGGTAGCGCAACTTCATTTCGAAAACATACCTGTAATCACGGGTTCTTATCAAACTGGCCTTGCGATCATTCTCGTTCGTGTCGAGATAGATCGTATCGGCAAGATGGATCCATGGTTGCAACAATCCATCAAGGCTGTCAAGCCAGACTATCGTTTTAATACCGCTCATTTCCTGGGCCTCATTCATCCGGAGTCTTTTTCCATCCCATTTTTCTTTGAGCTCATTGGGTCTCACAAGTACCAGTACCTCGCGGTATTTTGGGTCCGGGTTATCGGGAAAAAGAATTACCATGCTGTCCTCCTGGGTTATTCCGCTCAGCCAGTACAGGTCACTGTTTGTTTTATACCGGTAAATAGCATCTCCGTTGCTTGGAGTTTCATCGTTGCTGACAAAGATGGCGATCGAGTTTTTTTGCATGCGGTCAATAAACCGTTCCCGGTTCCTGGTAAACAACTCGGGATTAAGAGGCAAGTTCTTCATTCGTAAATTTTAGAGGGCTAAAGATAATTGGTTCTGCTCCAACTCCCGCCCAAGAGAAGCGCGGAGAAAGTGCGCGAAGGGCGATGTCTTCTCCTATTCTTTTTCTCCTCGCTCTCTCTCCGTTTCTCGATCTGCTCCAGGCCAAAGCCGGTGGGAGCCCGGATTCGAATTCTTTAGACAAACAAATGCCATTTTATTGCTTTTAGACCCTAAAATAAAGATTTATTAAAAATATCATTGGTATTTTGAATTTTATTTAAACCAGGCTGTTGGCCACCTTCAATGCCTTTCAAGGTCTTTCCCAATTATTAGGATCATTTCAATGTGTAACACTAACACTTGTTTGTATCTGCCAAACCTTTGATTATTTTTGTCGCTTCAACAAATGCTTTGCTCGATTTATGGCGGTTCCTACTTTCACCTTTCCCAAGAAGGCTTTAATCCGTTTAGGCCTTATCAAAAGAGAAAACATTCACTACCAATTATCGCCGGAAGAATTAATACAGGATAGCCTTCGCAAGGGCGAGGGCATTCTGAATAACACTGGCGCACTGGTTATTAAAACCGGCGAATTTACCGGCCGCTCACCCAAAGATAAATTCATCGTGAAAGATGAGATCACTGAGAAAACAGTTCACTGGAATGAGTTCAACCTGCCGATCGATCCGGCGTATTTCGATATCATCCACAAGGAAATAAAGAACTACCTGGATCAACAGGAAGAGATCTGGATTCGCGATTGTTACGCCTGTGCCGATCCCCGCTTCAAGCTCAATATCCGCATCATCAACGAAAAGCCATCGAACAATCTGTTTGCCTATAATATGTTCCTGCGGCCTGCTGAAGATGAATTAGAGAACTTTGTACCCGACTGGCAGGTGATCTCTGCGCCGGGACTTAAACTGGACCCCAGGAAATGCGGCACACGTCAACAGAATGCAGCCGTTGTTTCATTCAAACACAAAATGATCCTCATCGCTGGTTCTGGATACACAGGCGAGATAAAGAAAGGAATCTTTACCATCCTGAACTATATTTTACCACAGGAAAAGAATGTACTGAGCATGCATTGCAGCGCCAATATGGGTCATGACGGTGATACAGCGATTTTCTTTGGCCTGAGTGGTACCGGTAAGACTACATTAAGTGCAGATCCGAACCGAAAATTGATCGGTGACGATGAGCACGCATGGACGAATGATACCATTTTTAATTTTGAAGGCGGTTGTTATGCAAAAACGATTGGCCTTACTGAAGACAAAGAGCCGGAGATATACCGCTCTATTCGGTGTGGCGCACTGGTCGAAAATGTAAGCTTCTTCGCGGGTACTAATAAGATCAATTTCGATGATGGAAGCGTCACTGAAAACACAAGAGTATCTTACCCGCTTGACTATATCAGCAATGCACTTGAACCTTCAATTGGTAAACTGCCTAAAAATATTTTCTTCCTGACCTGTGATGCATTTGGCGTATTGCCTCCCATCTCTAAATTGAGCCCGGGCCAGGCGATGTATCAATTCATTTCCGGTTATACGGCTAAAGTAGCTGGCACAGAAGCCGGGGTAACAGAACCCAAGTCAACATTCAGCGCATGCTTCGGTGCCCCTTTTCTTCCCCTGCATCCCGGTAAATATGCCAGCATGCTGGGACAAAAGATGAGAGAGAACCAGGTAAACGTATGGATGATCAACACCGGCTGGACTGGCGGACCTTACGGTACCGGTCACCGCATGCAACTGAAATACACCCGTGCCATGATCACGGCTGCGCTCGAAGGAAAACTGAACATGATCGAATTTGATCAGCATCCGGTTTTTGGTATGATGATCCCGGCGGAATGCCCGGGTGTCCCTTCCGATATTCTAAATCCTCGCAACACATGGGCTGATAAAAGCGCCTATGATGCCAGGGCAAAATTCCTGGCTGGCTTATTCATCAAAAATTTTGAAAAATACAGGGACGGAGTCTTCCCGGAAGTGCTGGAAGCATCTCCTAAGCTCTAAGAGTCAGTGGCTCCTCGTATGCAATGTATATGAACAGCATTATCCTTTTTTATAAATGGTAATGCTGTTTTAATATTCCTTTTGTAAGTTTTGGAACAATTTGCCGTTTAAATCACCATGCGAATCTGTCCAGCTTACACTTTGGCTATATTATTAATGCCTTCAATGGCTTTTGCACAGGCAAAAGACGAGGAAACGATCGACTGGCACTCTTCCCGCCAGCTTTCCTGGAATGATTACAAAGGAAGGCCTGATCCAAATTCAGACGCGGCGGCTTCTACCACCACTTATCTCGGCATTGAATATAAAATGGATGATAAAAGCTTCAATTGGAAGATCCAGTGCCGGTTTTCCCTGACAAAATCATGGGGTAGAACAAAAACAGATATTATCCTTAGACATGAGCAGGGACATTTTGATATCGCCGAGATCTTTGCCCGCAAACTACATAAGCGAATGAAGGAATATCATTTCAACCAGGCCACCTATGAAACCGATCTAAGGGAAATATATTCTTCGATCACCGCGGAAAAAGAGGCTTTCCAGGACCTGTATGACAATGAAACAGATCATAGCCGGAAAAAAGATGTACAGGAGAAATGGCTGAAGAAGATCGCGACCACGTTGGAAGAATTAAAGGGATTTGCGAATTACAGTTAGGAGATTTCTATATCCGGTTCGGCAAAATTTCATCTCTGTCACGCCTTTCGTTCAAAACAGCATATATCACGACCCTGTTCCGTGCGGAATCCGTTTTAAAGTAAACTACATAGGGAGCCTTTTGACAAAAACCCTCTACAAACTCGAATAGACCGGAGCATAACCGATAACAGGATCGGAAATAGAATCTATTGCTTTGATCACTTCGCTTTTGAAATCACGACCAGGGCCAGGTTGCTGTCCTCATACCATGAGAACGTTGATTCAATATCTGATTTTGCTGAGGGAAGAATGACAATCCTGGCGCCCATGCTCAATCTTTCATGGCAACAACGCAGGAGATTCGATTAAACTATTTTTTAACGATTGTTATCGGTTGCGTCGCCGCAAGCGGCCTGGGCTTTCCATCACTATATATCGGTGGAGATAATACCGGCGTCCGCTTCATCATTTCAGTGACCTGTTCGGTCAGGAACTCATTTGGCGGGTTGCAGGTTACATTTTTAGTTGAAATCTTTCCGTTGATACCGATCTCGTATTCTACATCGACCTGGTAAGTACCCTTTTTTACCTTCTTTGTATCATCGGCCTGTTGAGAAATGATTTGTGTATTTGATTCGATGAACCGTTTCCAGAGTTTTTGTTTTGAATAAAACAATTTGTTCAGCGAATCCGGCATCGATTCATCCAGTTTGATCATCCCTGCAGTGCTGGCAGCACCACTACCTGTTGTGGCATTATTTTGTTGCCCCGCTTGTGGCTGCGAAGAAATAGCTTCATTCCTCATTGGAGCGACATATTTGCCCGTATCCTTTGAGACAAATGTTTTGCCCGTATCGGCCTTGAGCTTGCCACCGTATAAAGAATCTCTTAGCGTACGTTGCGAAAAAGCCGACACTGTAATCAACAGCAACAAAACAACAACTGGTATTTTCATATCTATGCTAAATTTTGAATGTTAAATTTTGAATGATCACTCACCATTCACCACTTACTTCTTGCAAAGTAACGCCGATTCAATAGCAGAAATTTTACTGTAACAGTTTTTTATCAAAACAGGCCATAGAGTTCCCTGTCCACCCGCTGGATGATCTCACCAAATTGTTCTGTACTTTCTCCAAATTTGATTTTATCTATATCTATAATCAGCAAAGGGCCTTCCTTGTAAGCGTCAATCCACTTGTTGTAATAATCGTTTAACCGCTTGAGATAGTCCAGCCGGATATTTTCCTCGTATTCCCTTCCTCTTTTTTGGATCTGCCCTACCAGTGTTGGAACCGATGCATTGAGATAAATCAGCAGGTCGGGTGGCTGCACCATGGATTTCAGGGTTTGAAAAAAATGATAGTAATTATCAAAATCCCTTTTGCTCATCAATCCCATTTCGTGAAGATTGGGAGCAAATATATTGGCGTCCTCATAAATGGTCCGGTCCTGTATCACGGTCTCGGTGCCTCTCTGTATCTCGACCAGTTGTTTTAAACGGCTGTTCAAAAAATAGATCTGCAGGTTAAAGCTCCAGCGGGGCATGTCCTCGTAAAAATCCATCAGGTATGGATTATGGTCCACGTCCTCGAAATGCGGTATCCATTTATAGTGCTTGCTCAGCATTTCTGTAAGCGTGGTCTTCCCAGCCCCGATATTGCCTGCAACGGCTATATGTTTTGGTTTTTTTGATTTGGCCATGTTAAACAAAATTCCAGTTTACTAATTCCGCTATTCAGGAACTTTCAAAGTAAAGATTCTTTTTGCAATTTGAAGCTTTTTAGTAATAATTCAGCCCCATGGCTTGCCGCACCAGTTCCATCGTCGCTTTGGCGCTACGGCGGGCCTTTTCAGCTCCTTTCTCCATAACTTCTTTAAGATAGCTTTCGTTATTCCGAATATCCATGGCCTTCTGGCGGATGGGAGCGATGAATCTTACCATATCTTCGGCCAGTTGCTTTTTCATATCGCCATACCGAATCGTGCAGTTGTTGTATTCGGATTCAAACTTTTTTATTGTCCCTTCGTCACTGACCAATCGCATCAATAGAAAGATATTCTCAATATAGTCTGGCTTTTTTGAATTGTTTTCTGTCGGGCCGCTATCTGTTTTTGCCTTCATGACCTTTTTCCGGATAAGATCATCATCATCGCTGAGATACAGGGTTGCCATCTGGTTCTCGCTTTTGCTCATTTTGCCAGTGCCATCAAGGCTTGGCACTTTTATCAACTCACTGCCATAATTGAAGGCCTGTGGCTCAGGAAAAACTTTTCCGTAGCGATGGTTAAACCGTTGTACATAATTCCTTGCCATCTCCAGGTGCTGTTCCTGGTCTTTGCCTACCGGTACCAGCGAAGCCCTGTGTAAAATAATATCCGCGGCCTGTAAAACTGGATAAGTTAGCAAACCGGCATTGACATTATTGGGATGCTGCCTGACTTTTTCTTTAAACGTTACCGTTTTTTCCAATTCACCCTGGTAGGCAAGCATGTTAAGATACAGGTAGAGTTCGGAGGTTTCATGAATATGACTTTGGCAATATAGAGCTACTTTATCCGGATCCAGTCCTGAGGCGATGTTTTCCGACAAAACCCTGTGGACATTCACTTTGAGGTCTTTTGTATCGGGATGGGTGGTCAGCGAATGCAGGTCGGCTACCATAAAAAAACATTCGTATTCCTCCTGCATACGGACATAGTTACGCACCGCACCAAAATAATTCCCCAGGTGTAAAAAACCTGTGGGACGAATACCACTCATTACTATGGGTCTTTTTCCAGGCATACAACTTCACTTACAGGCTGATAGTACACTGCAAGGCGGCGAAGATAAAGAAAGTCCGGAGTACAGAGTCGTTAGTACCGCGCCCCCATCAACTATGTACTATAGACTATTGACTATCGACTATATTTGTGTGATGGAGGTAAATGATGCGCTTGTTCAAAAACTGGCCCGGCTGGCGAGGTTGAGGTTTGACGATGCCGAGAAAGAAGAAATCAAAAACGACCTGCAGCGGATGATCGCTTTTGTCGAGAAATTAAATGAATTGGATCTCGAAGGCGTTCAACCTTTGATGCATATGACTGATGAGGTTAATGTGTTGAGAGAAGATGAGGTAACCGGATCCATCACCCGGGAAGAAGCCTTAAAGAATGCCCCCGCACACGATGATCAATTTTTTAAAGTACCAAAAGTGATAAAAAAAACAAAGCAGTAACCCGCACATGAACCCTGTCATTCATCTCGAACAAATACGGAAACATTATATCATGGGAAAGCAGCAGCTGCAGGTGCTGAAAGGAATTTCCCTTGACATTAAGAAAAATGAATACGTTGCTTTAATGGGTCCTTCCGGTTCGGGCAAAAGCACCCTGATGAACATCCTGGGTTGCCTGGATACTCCAACAGCGGGTACTTATGTTTTGAACGGGCAGGACGTGAGCAAGATGGAAGATAACGCGCTGGCAGAAGTGCGCAATAAGGAGATCGGTTTTGTTTTCCAACAATTCAACCTGTTGCCACGTTTGACTGCTCTCGAAAACGTCGCGTTGCCGCTGGTATATGCAGGTATGTCGAGAAAGCTGCGCAATGAGCGGGCCCTGCATGTGCTGGACCTTGTAAACCTTTCCGATCGTAGCCATCATAAACCCAATGAGCTAAGCGGGGGACAATCGCAACGGGTGGCTATCGCAAGAGCACTGGTCAATGAGCCTTCTATTATCCTGGCTGACGAACCCACAGGTAATCTTGATACCAAAACATCTTACGAGATCATGGACATCTTTGGAAAGATACATTCGGAAGGAAACACTGTGGTTCTTGTGACACATGAAGAAGATATCGCCAAACATGCTCATCGGATAGTAAGACTAAGAGATGGTATTATCGAAAGCGATAGGCGCATGGAACCTACGGTCACTCCACTGACCTGAAAAATAACTTTTCCGTTATTTTTTCTTTATTACATTGTAGCCATTATGCCATCAAACCTATCCCTGACTTATGACCACCATTGCCGGGCGGCTTGCTGAAGTAAAATCTTATTTTGACAATGGCGATATCCACGTGGGTTATCGACGATTGCTGGACCTGGCTATTGAAACGCAGGACAGCTCTGTGTATGAAAGCACGCTCGGGTTCTGCAACTGGTATGATGCCCATGGTAGCTCAAACACCAATGAATCGGGCAGCCTGAACGAACAGGTTAATACCTTGCTGGAAAAAATAAGCAATGCCCCGTTTAAAGAACCTGCAACAAACAGTTCTCCCAAGCTCAAAACAAACCAGGTTGGCAAAACCTACCATTCTGGTTCTTTTAGTCTTTCTTCGGTGGACCTCTCACTTTATCCATCACAGATCGTTGGTCTGGTAGGTGAAAATGGAAATGGAAAGACTACGCTTCTCCGCCTTCTTTATGGTGAACTGAGCCCGGATACGGGATCTATTGAATATCATCTTAGCAATATTCCCAAACGCCACAGTTTTTACGATATAAAAACACGTTTATCATTCATTCCCCAACGGCCGCAGAAATGGTATGGACTTTTGATGGATAATCTCCAGTTCACTGCAACACATTATGGATTCAAGGGGAAAGAAAATTATTTATGGACCGAAATGATCTGTGCCCGCATGGGCCTGCGTGCTTTTCGTGGCTATACATGGAACCGTATTTCCTCGGGCTATAAAATGCGGTTCGAACTGGCGAAAGCATTGTTGAAAAAACCTGAAGTGCTGTTACTTGACGAGCCATTGGCAAATCTCGATGTGCTGGCCCAGCAGGTGATCCTGGAAGACCTTCGCTTTCTTGCCAAATCGCAACAGATGCCATTGGGTATTATTTTAAGCTCGCAACAATTGTATGAAGTAGAGAAAGTATCCGAACAGGTGATCTTTTTAAAACAGGGCAAACCAAAATACCAGCAGACCCAGTTTAAACCGGAAGAACAAGTGGCGATACCCCTGGTGATCGAATTGGAGACAACAGCAAGCCGCGAAACACTGCAGAACCTGTTTAAAGATCAGTCACTGGAAAATATTTCATTCAACGGGGGTGTATATATTCTCTATTTCCGGGATACTGCGCAGATCAGCGATATTATGCGAACGATCGGGGATGCCCGGCTACCTGTTAAATATTTCCGGGATATATCCGCTTCATCCCGTCGCTTTTTCGATGCTTAGCCATTAAACCCGCAATATGTTTAATTTACAAAACCGCCTGCTGACACGTTACCCACTTCTTTGGAACACCAGGATCGTATGGGTTGGCAGCGCTTTGGTGCTCATTCATCTTTTATTTTTCCTGGCCGGCTTTATAGACTTTGGCGCTGCTTCCTTCAAAGCAAATTATTCCCTGTCTTCCATCATTAGCGCTGGCATGGTTACTTTTTCGATTCTTTGCAGCCTTGTTTTACTGGTCTGCTGGCTTGTATTTTACCTGCGGAATAACGCCTATAAAAATTTTTACATTATTGACAAATACCACTTGTCGAAAGAATTTTTTATTATCACGCTGGTACTGGTTTTCGCGATCAATTTTTTTGAATCGTATAAATGGGGAGGATGGCTAAAGGCCAGAACTATTACCAGCAAGCAACAGTTAGTAAAGGAAGCCAATACAGTCAATCTCGCTATGGCCTTTGTACCGACTTCGAAAAGCGCCTATTTTTCGTTGGTCAATTGCAATGAAGATGATCCGGGCCGGGATATTCAATATTTAGAAAATCATGATTATTTCGATTCTACGGCATACGATTACAATAACATGAATAATGTCATTGTAAGACGGGCATTGAAAAATAAAGATGCTTTTAGCTACAAAAACTACTGCAACGAATTCATTTCTCTTAAGGGTTATGATGGTTTTATTTCTGCCAAAGAATGGAAAAAGACAAAGGACCGTTGGAGCGACAACCACGAAACAGATTCGATCAAATATATTCTCCGGCAATGGATGGCTGTTTGCAATAAATACCAGGTGGATCAAAAGCTGGATATCGACGAACTCGCCAGCCTTGTTTTTTCTGATCCCAATTACAATGTGACAAAAGTATTTCCCAGCAATCAATACAATTATTCGACCAGCGCTTACTATCCCAACTATTTTCAATCGTCGGACCTGGAATGGGCTCTTCATTTTGCAGATTCCTGCCAGCTCGGCGGCTGGCATCGAAGTGACGACCTCGAAGTTTTTACCGTTGAGCTTTACGTTGCGCTGTGTTTATCCATCCTGCTTTTTAGCTACCGTTTATTCAGCCGGAAGACATTTTTGATTAGCACCATTGGCAGCATTGTTTGGACGATCTTGGTCATATTAATAGGCGTTTCTTCCGAACTTGAAGGAATTTTGTGGACCTGCCTGTTGTTATCAGCTTCGTTCCTGGGCATAGCACTGCTGATGATGAGAATACAGTCAAGTAAAGCGCTGATCGGGGCGTTGCTGAACTGGCATATTTACCTTGCCCCATTTATCATTATGTTTATAACGATCCTGATCGAGACGAATTTTGAAAAAAAGCATGGCTGGTTTAATAACGATGAATATGTAAAACAAACCTATCCTGTAGCATACTGGATAGACCATCATATCGGCCTGATATTCCGGCTCAATTTATTGTTAGTATTTTTATATGTGACTTTCTTCTTTACCCGCCTTTCAAAAAAATGGCATATCATGCCGGAAGAATAGTCAATAAAAATACCAGCTATGTCATTAAAGATCTATACAAAGACCGGTGATAAAGGAAACACCTCGCTGATCGGTGGCACCAAGGTCCCGAAATCGCATCTCCGGATTGAAGCATATGGCACCGTGGATGAACTGAACTCCTATATTGGTTTGTGCAAAGACCTCCTGGCGGACAAGCATGGCAAAAACATACTCCAGGAGATCCAGGACCGGTTGTTCACCGTCGGTTCTTCGCTCGCCCGCGACCCGGAAAAAGAACCTAAAATGAAGATCCCCGACCTGCATGAAACTGATGTCACCCTGCTGGAAAAAGAGATTGATCACATGAATGACCTGTTGCCCCCTATGAAGAACTTTATTCTTCCGGGTGGTCATCCTGCCGTTTCTCACCTCCATATTGCCCGTTGCATCTGCCGCCGTGCGGAAAGATGTTGCGTAAGATTGGAAACAGAGAAAGAAGAAGTTGAATCCATAGTCATAAAATACCTGAACCGCCTTAGCGATTATTTATTTGTCCTGGCCAGGTATACCTCCCACCAGTTAAATGCCGAAGAGATTCCCTGGCGCCCAAGGATGTAATCTGTTGTTGGCTGCCAGATGTCTGTTGTCAGGTCTTAGAAAGTTTAAGAGTTTAGCTAATCTAAAGACTTTTCGTCCTAAAGAACCATTAAATCTCTAAACCTTTAAACCCTTCAACGGTTGAAGAAAATTTCAGACTACTCGCTGAACAGGCTATTGCCGGAAATCGTAATTTTCTGATAAGATGAGGTTATTGGTTTGTTTTGGCTTTTTATTTCTTGCTATCACCTGCCAGAGCCAGGGGCCCAATACTCCATTGGTCTTGTCAAATATCTCCGAACAAAACGGCCTTAGCGACGATCATGTTCGATGCGTATTAAAAGACAGGGATCATTTTATCTGGATCGGCACTTCAGACGGATTAAATCTTATGGATGGCAGCACCATAAAAATCTTCCGGCACAAAGACGGTGATAGTAGCTCGCTGCCTTCCAGTGAAATCATATCGCTTGCTGAAGACAGTCTCAACAATATTATATTCATAGGCACAGTCAGGGGGTTGTGTTGGTTTGATAAAAAGAAAAAGACTTTTACATCCGCGGCGCCTCCGGCAAGTCCTTATGGTGCATCGCTGGACATTGAAGGGGTCGTCATCGGTTCCGGTGAAAAAAACTGGTGTGCGACTGATGGCGGTCTTTTTCTGTTTGATAAAAGAGAAAAGAAGTTTGTTCCTTATTACAATAGCAGCACCGAAGAAGGAACGGAACCCAGGTATAGCAATAAAATTACCTGCATGACCACCGATGGTAAAGGTTTACTTTGGATCTGTACCAATGATGGATTGTGGAGTTTTGATACAAAATCGGCGAGTTTCAGGAAAGTCATTCATAAAAATAATGATCCAAACTATCATCCCCTGTGTTTGTACGCCTGCATCGACCATGAACAAAATGTCTGGGCAGGGTTTTGGAACACCGGGTTGAAAAAATATGATCCCCGAACGGGCAGGGTAACATCGCTTGAGCAGAAAACCACCACGGACCATACCATATCATGCATTAATGAAATAAAACAAGCTGACGGAAGCTATGTGCTGTGGGTGAACGGTGAACTGGCGGCATTTGATGAAAACACAAATAGCTATTTTAATTTTCAACAGCCTTTATCCGGCAAAAAACTTCCTTTATTGAATCCTTTGTACCAATCACCGGATGGTTGGGTATGGCTGGGAAGCAATAACGGTCTTTATATTTACAATCCACAGCGCCAACTATTCAGGCATTTTTTGTTTAAATCTTCTATCACTTCCCAGGGTATCAGTTTTCACAATTATAAAAACGGGGTGCTTGCCGGTGCGGAAAACGATAATTTTTTGAAATGGATGGACAGTAACGGTAATCTTGTAAGAGACTACAGTTTTTTAGGATCCCATTCCACTTTGCGTGATATTTGGATAGGAACTACCGATGGTATTCTTCACGCTGATCTCTCATCGGGGAATAAGAAATGGTTTAACCACAAGGATGGGGACACAACGACTATTCCCAGGAATTTCATTACCTGCCTGTTCATTGATTCAAAACGCAGGCTATGGGTCTTTCCCTGGCGGGAAGGGATCTGGCAAATGGACAAACAAACCGGCAAATGCCAACGATTGCTGGAAGGTTTTATCCCGCAAGTGAATGGAACAAAACGATTGCTGATCATCGATGTGGCGGAAGATGAGAACGGAAACCTGTGGATGTGCGACCTGGATGAGGGAATTATTTTTTATAATGCAAAGACCGGGGAGTTTTCCAAACCCTTTGAAAAGACACTCGGCACCCGTTATGGCACCAACCGTATTTTCATAAGGAACGGCACTGCCTATTCTTTCATCAGCGATGCGATATTAAAATGGGATGTTAACAGTGCCGTTGTACAAAAGATCAATCTTCCTCCTGAAATGGATAAAGGACTTACCGATATGTACCCGGATAAGACGGGGAATTGGTGGATGACATCCAGGAACGGCCTGATCGTATTTAATGAAAAGGAAAACGTGTTCAATCGTTTTACGGTCGCCGACGGGCTAGTGCAAAACGACATTAATGGGACGCTGCTTTGTACCAGTAACGGTAAAATGCTGATTGGCGCTCCCGGCTATTTTACTTCTTTTGATCCTCTCGCCCTTGTCCCCTCTTCGGCGAACAAACAAAAAACATCTATCACCGGGTTGCTGATAAACAATAAACCTTATGAATGGGGCAGTAAAGGACCCGTTTATCTTTCTTACCGCGAGAACAATGTAGTGATAAAATGGGCTTTGCCCGACTATGGTAATCCTTTCCGCAATCAATATTATGTAAAACTTAAAGGGATTGATGACGACTGGAGATATGTAGGTAATACGGGAGAAGTTCAATATGCCAATCTCTCGCCCGGGAATTATTCCATCCAGCTAAAAGCAACCACAGCCAACGGTGTGGCTTCACAAAACATAAATGATCTGCAATTCATCATTCAACCTCCTCTCTGGAAAAGAGCCTGGTTTATCGCCCTGCTGTCGGTTGTGTTGATAACAGCATTCATATTCGTGGTTCGCTACATTTCTCAGCGCAACCTGAAGGAAAAACTATTGCGCCTTGAAAGAGAACAGGCCATCGAAAAGGAAAGAAACCGTATCAGCCGCGACATGCATGATGATCTCGGCAGTGGCCTGACAAAAATTGCCATCATGAGTGAGGTGGTAAAGAAACAGTTCCATGACCCGGAAAAAGCAAAGCAACAACTGGAAAATATTTCTGAGTCATCGCGGGAACTCGTCGACAACTTACAGGATATAATCTGGGTGTTGAATCCGAAAAACGACACGCTGGAAAGTCTTGCAGCGTACATACGCGAATACGCTTTGAAATTCTTTGAGCCCTTTGAAGTGAATGTCCAGTTTAATTATCCCAAGGCCTTCGACAATACACGGTTATCGGAGGAAACACGAAGAAATATTTTCCTGGCCGTTAAAGAATCTTTTAACAATATTGCCAAGCACGCCTGGTGCAATAATGTGTTTGTTACGGTCAGTCATGCAGGCACATTTGTTCGCCTCGAAATAAAAGACGATGGCAGGGGATTTGAAACCGGCACAACAAGACAGTTTGGGAACGGACTGAACAACATGAAAAACAGGATCGAACAAGTTGGAGGAGTTTATACGATAGAATCCACAAAAGGCGAGGGAACGAAGACCGGTATAGAAATTCCAGCGGTGTAAATCCGAACTTAGAATATGGAAATCCGAAAACACAATAAGTAGGAAGCACAGGACTTCATAATGCGGACTAGAAGTTTTAAATCGCCACATTGAAAAAAACGGTCAGCTTTATTCAGGGTTTTGCCAGCATTAGATAGGAATCGGCTAAATTCCGTGAGCTCCCTTTTCGAATTTCGCATTTTTCAGCTTCGAGCTTCGTACACGTAACACTTTTTTGTTAGCCCATATTGCCGATAGCTTCTTTAAATTTGAGTGTCCATGATTCATGTTGTCATTATAGAAGATATCCGGGAGATTAGGGAAGGATTGCAAATGCTGATCGACAGCAGCGATGGATTCTCATGTAATAAAACTTTTGCCTCGGCTGAACCGGCTCTCGCTGAATTGCCCGGCAATTGTGCGGATGTGGTATTGATGGACATACACCTTCCCGGGATAAGCGGTATTGAAGCCGTCAAAAAATTGAAGCCGCAATGCCCGGCCACACAGTTTATCATGAGCACGATTTATGAGGACGATGAGAATATTTTTGAATCGCTCAAAGCGGGCGCCAGCGGATACCTGCTCAAAAAGACAGCTCCTTCGAAGATCCTCGATGCAATCACCGAAGTTTTCAATGGGGGATCGCCCATGAGCAGCCAGATAGCCAGGAAAGTGATTGCTTCCTTCCAGCAGAAAAACTCCATTGACGAGGTAGAAATACTTACTCCCAAAGAAAAAGAAATCCTGAAAGCCCTTGCCAAAGGACTCCGTTATAAAGAAATTGCTGACGAAATGAAGATCAGCATAGAAACCGTGCGTAGCCATGCCCGGAAGATTTATGAGAAACTGCATGTACAAAGCCGCACAGAAGCATTGAATAAGGTTTACGGTAGCAGATGAATGTTGAAATCCGAAAACGCAATACGTAGGAATCGACAAAGTACCCTTAGCTCCATTTTTCGGATTTCATATCTATAATTTTCAAGTTTTCTCCCTCGCGTAACACTTTTTTGTGATTGACTTTCGCCAAACTGGCCGGCATCTTTACATAAAACTATCGAGTATGAAAAAGTTGTTTGCCATACTGGTTGTCAGCCCAATTTTTTGTTTTACGGCACACGGCCAGTTGCTAAAAAGACTCGGCGATAAAGTAAAAGACAAAACTGAACAAAGAGCCGATCAAAAAGTGGACAAGGCAATCGATAAAGAACTGGATAAAGCGGAAGAATCTGCAAAAAAGAAAGATAGCAATTCCACTTCTTCAGACGATGAAACGAAAGACAAAGAAGTGAAAAATGTCACCCCCAATGATACCCCGGCTGCTACCCCCGTCATGAAAGTATATGCCAACTATGATTTCGTTCCCGGCGACAAGATCCTGTTTGAAGATCATTTCGCTGATGACCAGGATGGCGAATTTCCTTCTCATTGGGAACTAAACAAAGGGCAGGCCCTGTTGAATAAAATAAATAACGAACCTGCATTTTTTCTTACCGAAGGAAATTATGTAGAAGTGTATCCCAGGATGAAAACGGAAAAATTCCTCACCGATCCGTTTACTGTTGAATTTGATTACTATCATGTGCCGGGCGCTTATGGCATCCTGTCGATGTTTAAATTCCTGAACAAGGAATG
>VBAT01000117.1:1264-3274 GCA_005884665.1 Bacteroidota bacterium | reverse complement strand
AAACGAAATCAGTGGAGGAATGGAAAAAAGAAAAAATTGATATTCACAAGCGACCTGCTATTTTTCTTCTTTTAGCTAAGTAATACAGCCTCTCAATTATTGGCAGGATCCCTCATGGAGATAATGCTATCTACCATAAACCTGGTATTACCCCGCCAGGGAATGACACCATTATATTCTTTATAGTGCAGGTCAAACATCTTTCCGCTGTTCATCTTCAGCACTTCAAAAATCGCTTTGTCTGTAGTGGAGAATTCAAATTCATTGGATTGGATATGCCCGGATATTTTGGTCCGGAGACCTTCCTGTATTAATTTACCCTCATAGGTTTTAAATACCTGGCCTTTGCGAACCGCATAATTCAAAAAGCCTGATTTAACACCATCACTGGTGTAGGGGTAATAAAATTTCCAATAAATATATCCTGCCAATGCAAGGACAAGGATAATAACAAACGTTCGGAAAAACTTTCGTACCCCGGAAGTTCTTTTTTTAGCCTCAGCTTTTAATTGTTCCATAACCAGTATTTAATAACAAAAATTTTGAAGCATTAATCAATAATAATTATACATTTGTACCTCAATTTACACTTTGTTTGTAAACGTGAATAATATTTTGACACATACCAAGCAAATGGCATTTCATGCACCCATTACCAGCGGCGTATATGCTGTGGGTTATGATGTATTTACCTTTTGCCGCCCCCGACGCCGCCCTGAATGCTGACAGGACGAACCCTTTACCACGGCCCCTGTCAGTGAACCTTATCCGCAAAATAATATCAGGACTGGTCATCCGAACAATTCAATTTTTATATCGTGAACAATCAAGAGATCATCATACGGGTAGCTACCCAGGATGACAAAAAATATTCAACCATCATTACCGATGAGATGGAATCGTCGGCAATGGCCAGGGGTACCGGTATTGCGAAACGAAGCCCTGAGTATATTGAAACAAAGATAGATGAAGAAAAGGCCGTTATCGCAGTAACCAAAACCGGAGACTGGGTGGGCTTTTGCTATATTGAAACCTGGAGCCATGGCGAGTATGTAGCCAATAGTGGTTTGATTGTAGCTCCGTCCTTTAGAAAAAGTGGCGTAGCCAAAGCCATCAAACAGAAAATTTTTAATCTTTCCCGGCAAAAATACCCTGATGCCAAGATATTCGGGCTTACTACCGGCCTGGCAGTGATGAAGATCAACACCGATCTTGGCTATGAGCCGGTAACCTATTCCGAATTGACACAGGACGAAGCTTTTTGGGCAGGTTGCAAAATTGCAAAAGTTGTGTGAACTATGATATCCTGATGAGTAAGGAAAGAAAGAATTGCATGTGTACCGCCATGCTTTTTGATCCCAAGGATCATTACGAGCCCGAAGAAACCAAAGAATACTTCAAAGAAAATGTAAAAGGCTTTGAGCGTTTGCTCCGGTTTAAACAATGGAAGCTGCTACGCCCATTCATGAAAAAAGATAAAGGCAATAACAATGGCGGCGGCAAGCTCAAATCATTGTTCCATGGTTTCTTCCATTTATAAAATCAGTTTAACCCGATACGATGTCAAAAAAAGTTGTTTTAGGTTTTAGCGGCGGCCTTGATACCACTTATTGTGTTAAATACCTGACGGAAGAAAAAGGATACGAAGTACACAGTGTAATCGTTAATACCGGTGGCTTTTCAGATGAAGAGTTAAAGCAAATAGAAAAGCATGCTTATAAGCTGGGTGTAAAATCACATAAAACGGTAAATGCTGTAAAAAGTTATTATGACAGCATTATAAAGTTTCTCATTTTCGGAAATGTGCTGAAGAATAACACCTACCCGCTCAGTGTTTCTGCAGAAAGGCTTAGCCAGGCTTTGCATATCGCCGACCACGCCAAAGAGTTAAAGGCAGATGCCGTGGCACATGGCAGCACCGGTGCCGGCAATGACCAGGTAAGGTTTGATATGACCTTTCATATCATGATTCCCGGTATTGAGATCATCACGCCTATCAGGGATTTAAAA
>VBAT01000117.1:573-1258 GCA_005884665.1 Bacteroidota bacterium | reverse complement strand
TTTGCCAAAGCTATGTACTCTATTAATAAAGGATTATGGGGAACCAGTGTTGGCGGAAAAGAAACACTTTTATCTAAAGGCATGTTACCAGAAGAAGCCTGGCCCACCCAGGTTACTAAAACAGCCAGCGAAGAAGTGAAATTGAGTTTTGAAAAAGGTGAATTGAAAAAAGTAAATGATGAGCCTTTTCCTCACCCTTCGGATGCTATACAATATTTACAAACTATCGCCGGCCCTTACGGCATTGGCAGGGATATACATGTTGGCGATACCATCATAGGAATAAAAGGCCGTGTTGGTTTTGAAGCGGCTGCTCCCATGGTAATACTCAAAGCTCATCACGCATTGGAAAAACATGTGCTCACCAAGTGGCAGTTGAACTGGAAAGACCAGTTAGCCCAATTCTATGGCAACTGGTTGCATGAAGGGCAGATATTGGATCCGGTAATGAGAGATATTGAAGCATTCCTCGAAAATAGCCAGCGAAATGTAACCGGCGATGTATTTGTGCAATTGAATCCTTATCGATTCCAGGTCATTGGTATCGAAAGCAAATTCGATCTCATGAACAGTAAGTTTGGAAAATATGGTGAAATGAACACCGGGTTTACCGGGCAGGATGTGAGAGGTTTCAGCCGCATATTTGGCAACCAAACAATGATGTATCATTTGGTCAAAACAGATA
>VBAT01000117.1:0-492 GCA_005884665.1 Bacteroidota bacterium | reverse complement strand
GGCCCGCCCTCAAAGCGGAGACCGGCAGGGGCCTGTTAAGGTTGGCATTATCGGTGGAGCAGGTTATACAGGTGGCGAACTCATACGTTTATTGATTCACCACCCGGATACAACTATTTCATTTATTCATAGCCGTAGCAATGCTGGCAAATTAGTTTATGAAATTCACCCGGACCTCCTTGGCGATACCGATTTAAAATTTACCAACGACAATTCAGCGCTGACTAATGGAAGTATCGATGTTCTCTTTTTATGCTTAGGTCATGGCGAATCAAAAAAATTCATTGCTGAAAATAAGATTGCCGGAAATATAAAAATCATTGACCTGGCCAATGATTTCAGGCTGTCGGAAAAAGGTAAACGACCAACTATAAATAACCAGCCTGTTATTTATGGCTTACCGGAATTAAACAGGGAGCAGATCAGGTCAGCGCAACATATTGCTAACCCCGGTTGTTTTGCTACTGCCATACAATTAGGGTTGCTACCCTT
>VBAT01000116.1:1866-3385 GCA_005884665.1 Bacteroidota bacterium | reverse complement strand
AGCGGCAGGAGTAGGGACTACCAACCGGAAACCATTTCCATGAATATTCACAATCTCAATATTTGAATCATCTCTCAGGTACTTTCTCAATTTAGCGATGTACACGTCCATGCTTCGTCCATTGAAATAAGTATCGCTGCCCCATATTTTTTTCAGTGCTTTGTCCCTTGGCAACAGATCATTCATGTGTTCGCTCAGCATTTTCAAGAGTTCATTTTCTTTAGGTGAAAGCGTTTGCATTTTACCCCCATGGCTGAGTTCTCTGAGCTTGGGATTAAAATGATAACTGGCCAGGTCGAACTCACGGTTTTCCGACTCTTTGTTCAGCTCTTCATTTCGTTTAAGGATTGCTTTGATTTTGAGCAGCAATACTTCGCTATCAAACGGTTTTGTGATATAATCGTCTGCTCCAAGCTTATATCCCTGGATAATATCTTCCTTCATCGTTTTTGCGCTCAGAAAAAATAACGGAATGTCAGGATCAACATCCCTGATCTCTTCGGCAAGGGTGAAACCATCCATATTAGGCATCATGATGTCCAGGAGACAAAGATCAAATCGCTCTCTTTGAAACGCAGCAAGCCCAAGCCTTCCGTCACGTTCGAGGGTAACGTCATAGTCGTTCAGCTCAAGGTAATTTTTCAATACCATTCCAAGATTCTGATCGTCCTCGCATAATAGAATTTTCGCTTTTTTACCTTCCATAGTTTTGCATTTAAAGGTTGAGGTTCTACGTTAGACGTGCAAATAAAATTAAATCATTTGCGAGACTTCAGCGCAGCCGGCCAATATTTTGTTAACCTTTACCTTTTCCAGCAAAGATTCGGCCATGGAGGGGTAGAAGACAAGTCCGCAGGATAGGCCCGCAGGACAAGCCCGCAGGACAAGGCAGGAGTAAGACGCAGGAACATACAAGTCACACGGGTAAGATAGGCCACCGAAGGCAAGACATAAAGACTGAATCCGAGATTCAGAATTTCGAATTCATCAATTAAAAAAAAACCGTTTGCCGACAGTTCCGCTCGCAGGGTTACTTTCGAATTATAACTTCTTCCTCTCTTAACAGCCTGATGATCTCATGCAATGATTCTTTCATCGCGCTCATTGAAAGGTAATTCTGATAGTTGATATTAGCGTTCACCCAGCGCAGATAAACTCCTTCATGTTCGTCAGCATTTAAACCAGTTTCCTTATTAAATTGTTCAGATGTGAATGGTTTGAATTCTTGCTTCATGAGCAGTCCGTGTTTGATACCACAATACAAAAGTATTATTGCTGTGGTTGCTGGGCAAGTCAATTTTATTTTGATACACGGAATTCTTTAGGCGCCTGCTGTGCTTGTTGTTCAGATATGTGTTATCGCGATCAAAGTGCACCGGCATGTCCATGATTCAACATGAGCTCGCGAAAAGAGTTTCATCTTCTTGCTCTTCCTTCTCTTACAGCACTTGCCGGTAAGCGAGTCAAATACGTGATGACCAGGCGCTTCAAATTGAGATCCGTTCTTTCTGTCGGCATC
>VBAT01000116.1:461-1831 GCA_005884665.1 Bacteroidota bacterium | reverse complement strand
ACGGCTTTGATACGAAGTATCTATGAATTGTACCCTGTTCGCACAGGGCGCGTACATGACTCGTACTGGGAGTAACATCTGGTCAAGGTCTCGTCAAGGTCTGGTCAAGGTCTCGTGAAGGTTAGGCCCCTGATGAACCTTTTTTTGGATATCTGGGGAAGAGTGTTGTAGCTTTATTTGCAAAATTCCCATACTTCAATTTACGAAAATTTAGAGCTGGTAGCAAAAGTAAAAGAGACAATGGTCGGTTTCACGGAACAATTGGAGATGGCGTTTTCATCCACAGCAAAACCTAGTGTGCTGATTGCAGCAGCCATCCAAGGCAGGACAGTAAGAAGGACCAACCTGCGTTTAAAGACGTTTATGCGCGCACTAAATATTCGAATATCCTCTGCCCCGATATTAGCCAGATTATCCACGCGAAGGAAGGGTAGACCCCTTAAATCGGATTAAACCCTGAGCATGGTTTACTTTGTATTGAAGTTTTTCAAGGAGGCAACTACATCGGTATATAAGCACCTCAATTTTTATTTGAATATCTTCCATAAAAATTGAGGATGGCAGCCAGGGAGACTTTTATCGAGCTAATAAATAAAGGATATGGCTTCAAAGGTGAATCATTCCAGATTGGCAAGGCCGTTCTGGATGGCGATGTCATCCAGCAAGCGCCGATCCTTCTGCCTCTCAAAACAATGAACCGGCACGGCCTCATCGCAGCATTACAACTAATAAGCGAAGGGTTGAGTGCAGCGAGCGTTCCCGTATTACTGATGGATATTAAGGGTGATCTGAGTGGTATTGCTGCCCCAGGAAAGGCTGGAGACAAAATAATCGAAAGGTGTAAGCAGCTCGGAATTTCGTTTAAGCCATCGTCATTTCCGGTTGAATTTGTCACTATCAGTAACGAGAAAGGAACCAGGATGAGAGCAACTGTCAGCGAATTCGGTCCTGTGCTCTTGAGTAAGATACTCGGGTTAAATGATACGCAGGGCGGAGTAGTGGCCGTGATTTTTAAATACAGTGATGATAACAAAATGCCCCTGCTCGATCTGAAGGATTTTATCAAGATGCTTCAATATATCTCCAACGAAGGAAAGGCTGAGATCGAAAAGCAGTACGGAAAAATCTCTACCACCTCAACAGGAACAATTCTCAGAAAAGTTATTGAGTTGCAACAACAAGGCGCCGATGTGTTTTTTGGGGAGAAAAGTTTTGAGGTTGATGACCTCATGCGAATAAGCGATGATGGACGGGGCATGATTTCCATTTTGAGAGTTACTGACTTGCAAGACCGGCCAAAATTATTTTCAACCTTTATGTTGCAGCTACTGGCAGAATTATATGCCAGTTGCCCCGAAGAAGGGGACCTC
>VBAT01000116.1:0-411 GCA_005884665.1 Bacteroidota bacterium | reverse complement strand
GAGACCGTGGTAAAATTGATTCGCTCAAAAGGAATAGGGCTGTTCTTTTGTACGCAAAATCCAATGGATGTTCCCGCATCCGTGCTGGCCCAATTGGGAATGAAAGTGCAGCATGCATTAAGAGCATTTACTGCGGCCGATCGGAAATCAATCAAACAGACCGCAGACAATTATCCTGAAACAAAATTTTATAAGACGGATGAATTGATCACGCAGTTGGGGATTGGTGAAGCACTCATTACGATGCTTGATGAAAAAGGGATACCTACACCGCTTGTTCATACAATGTTAGTTCCGCCTTCCAGCCGGATGGATATTCTTAGTCCCACCGAAATTGATTCAGTGGTTGAAAAATCAAAGTTGGTAAAAAAGTATAGCGAGGCGATAGACAGCCAGAGCGCGTACGAAATG
>VBAT01000054.1 GCA_005884665.1 Bacteroidota bacterium | reverse complement strand
TGATACCTGCATGCAGGCAGGCAGATTCTTTGTCACTTCAGTCCAGCAACTAAAGATAAAAATAAATGTGATGCTGAATAAACTTCAATTGAGTTAGCGGCTGGCTTGTAGATTTATACTTATCTAAAAAGCACAGAGTCTTTCGATGCCATTTTTAATTCCCGATTTGATCATTTGCCCATAACCGTTGTCTGGCAAGTCGTTTATATACACCAATGCAGCCTGATAGTTTTTTTTGGCATTGTCTTTATCTTTTAAGTCCTCGTAGCATTTTGCAATGTTCAAATAAAGTGATGGATAACTCGCATTCAAGCTGCTGTCACTGATTTTTAGGGCAAATTCCAAAGCGGATTCATCCCATTTTAATTTATCCTGAATCGATTTTTGATGTCGTGCAACGTAGTGGGCTGCAGTAAATTTTTCAAGATCAGTTGTTGCTTCGTTCCACGCTTGTAAAAAACATGCTTCCGCCTGGTCAGGCTTTTCGGCCATCTCCATTTCCATTCCTTTTGCACAAAGTTGTACTATCCTATTATTTGGGTCAAACTGCATATCATATTTTGATTATTCCTGCTTCTGTCATTGGCCGAAATATCGTTTATGGCTTGCAGCCAATGGCCAGGGCTTTCTGCTCCCGCCATTTGGCGGGACTGAGTAAAGTTAATGCAGTTGATATTCTGTTGCTCGGCCTTATTCGTTCAGCCCGAACTACAGTTGACAAGCGAACGGGACGATCAGTGCATATTCTTTAGCCAGCATAGAATTCAGCGCCCCCCGTTGGCTGTAGTTTTTTTATCAGACTTTTAGTGTTTTACTACTCATTGCAAGAAGTAATAAGCTTTTGTAAATCTCTCCAAACGTATACTGCAATACCGGGTTCTGTATTCGGCTTTATAATCCCCCAAAATCTTTCATAAAAAGTGCAAGCTGAATTTTTAGGATCGGTTACAACCCACATAACTTTAACACCCATTATACTAAATCTTCTGGCAACGGTGCATAAAAGTTTACGACCCAGTCCTTGCATTTTGTATTCATCAAGCAAATAGAGGTTATTCAGACAGCCTGTGCCATCTTTTTCCAACAACCCCTTCGCAAATCCTATGAGTTCTTTATTATGAGTTTCAATAATAAAGCAAAACCAGTTGTTATTACTAGTCTCAAATACTTGCTGCCATTGGTATTCACGTCTTTGGTATGTTGGCTTTTGAAGTTCTTTTGGATGTGTCGCATTCCACGTTACTACATGTAATTGAGCAAGCTTTGGGATGTCTTCTTTCACGGCTTCCCTAATTATAAAGCGTTGACTAGGTTCATTTGGTGTTGTCAAGTTTGTTTTGATTTATAGAATTTATTGAACGATGCTTGCGAACTTTAAAACTTTTGCCAAAAATTACAGCCAACGTTCACGCATTGCCGAAGTGCCGGAAATAGAATTCCTACAGCTCGGCCGCGGCGTAACTTTTTTCCTTACATCGCATTACTGAAGTTAAATAGAATTACAAAAGTCGAAAAGATTTATTCTGTCGCCGGCATTTTGGCAATGTTATGTTAGCGGAAGCCCGTTTCTTGCAGACAAGTTCCGTCATTTAACTTTTTTATACTCGACCCAATTGTAATCTTCAAAATTTCTTACGCTAATAATTTCATTCTTGTGGTCTCGTTGAAAAAAAATATTCCCCTCAAACGCTTCGCAAAAGAATTCATCCTTTGCAAAAGGTTTCCATCTTAATGATTGATTGTTATAGTAGGAAATTAATTCACCATTCTCAATTTTATTAAAGACTGTATCTTTCCCTTTAACATATTCCCCCTCGTAATCCTTTAGTTGTCGTTGAGACATTTTTTGGGTCAACGAATTTATTGCATCAGTATTTCCGTGAAGGATTGATGTGATTATTTCTCCTGTAACATAAAGTTCTTTAAAATCGTTGTTGCTCAGAATAATCACCGTGTAATGATTAACTGTGTCAATGGAAATATGATTTGCGAAACCGTTAATATGTCCTTGATGCATTATCTTTTCAGGTAAAAGGCACCAACCACAAGAATAAATACTTATTGTCCCGTCAGCCAGCTGAAATGGTTTTATTGCTGATTTTAAAAATTGACTTTTTGCGAATTGTTGTTGAACAAAAAGCGACCAAAGCAACAGATCTTCGGCTGTGCTATATATTCCCCCGGCAACATTGTCCATTTCAATATATTCTCCATTTATGATTTCGGATTTATCATGCGTATACGGTGAAGCCCGTTTTGGTAAAATGTTCTTATTGTGCTCCAGGCCGGAATTCTTCATGCGTGCCGGCGTCAGAATTATTTTTTTGAGAATATCCTCAAATTTTTCTCCAGAAATTTTTTCTGCAATTATGACTAGCAAATAAAAGTTACTGTTGCTATAGCCATACTTTATTGATGGTTGGAAAGTCGATTTCTGCGATGCCATCATTTTCACTAATGAATCTTTAGGATATAAAACCATCGAATTAAACCCGGGAATGTCAGTATAGTCAAATATGCCTGAAGTATGAGTTAGAAGATTTTGAATTGTTATGTTCTTCTTATCGCCAGAATTGAATTCTGGAAGATATTTGCCAACATTATCATCTAATTTCAATTTACCTGCCTCGGCTAATTTTAGAATTATAAATCCAATGAATTGTTTTGAGACAGAGCCAAGACGAAATTTTGTATCGATTGTATTAGCAACATTCCAATCGCGATTAGCCCAACCAAATGCTTTTTTGTAGAGCGGTAAACTGTTGTGGGCTACAAGCACAACACCATCGAAAGAATACTGATTATGCATCCGATGTAAAACGGAGTCAAGTTTTAAAGTAAGGCTTTGTCCAAGCAAGAGTTGCCTGAAACAAATCATTAGGAAAAATAAGAATGCCCTTTTCATGCGGGTCTATTCAGTTTTAAACTTATACGATTGAATAATTATTAAGGGTTTTTGCTAACGGCCAGGTCTTTCTGCTATGATGATATTCTGTGTTCCGTCAGCCCGAATCCCGCCATTTGGCGGGACTGAGTAAAGATAGAAAGTCGAAATTATATTCCAAGGCTTGGCCTTATTCGTTCAGCCCGAACTACAGCTGATAAGCGAACGGGACGATGAGCACATATTCGTCAGCCAGCCCCCCTAAAGGCGGGGCAGAAAAACCCATGTTGTACACAGGCGGCCTGTTCTAGTGTTGTCAAACTCTTGAGCGTATGCTAGTTTTGTCCTAAAATTTCACAATGTCCACTTTTTTTGTCAATCGCACCAACAATCCGTTGACTAAAATATATCATAACTGCCTCCTTGCCGTCCATATAAATAGTTTTTCCGAAAGTAATCTGGTTAATTGAAATCGAGTCGGCAGTCCTCGATTGATTACTGTATTTTAAAATGCCTGATAACTCAAGGCATTTCCACGGGTCGGTTTCCCACAAACCCTTGTGTTGTCTGTCGAATGCTCTTATACGTTGTTCAGAACGAAAAAGAACATAATATTTTCCCGTCAGTGTATCAGTCAAAGTGTCTGAGAAAGAAAAAGAAATCGATCCATGACAGGAGCTATATCGATTATCAGCTGCTTGTATTATACCTACAATACAAGCTAAGAAAAAAAATAAAATTAAAGTCTTCATGTGCCTCCAAAGATTTCGATAGTGAAAATCAAGCTTACGTACAACAGTTGTATTTCCGTATTAGCCGAAACTACAGCCCAGATTTCTCAACATTTCTCTTCAAAAACAAAATCAAAACAATCTTCTCCTGCTTCTTCCTCCCAACCCCAGCGCACCCAGCAAAGAACGCACAATTGTATTGCCTGCTGTCCGTGTCATGCTTTTTACAACCGGATCATCGAAAAAACCTTTTTCTTTTTTTCCAGATTTTACCTCTTTGTCTTCCTCCTGTTGCTTTTTAACCTCTTCCGTTTTTTGCGCGGCTTCATTGAGTTTGTCAGTCAATATTTCATATGCACTTTGGCTATCGATCACCTGGTTGTATTTCGCAGCGATCTTTGATTTGGCAATGATCGCATCAATCTCCGCATCTGTCAATACATCCATTCGGCTCCGGGGAGAACACATCATGCAATGAACCAATGGCGTGGGTATGCCTTTTTCATTCAACAAGGTTACCAGCGCTTCGCCAATGCCAAGTTGTGTTATAAGCTCATCGGTTTTATAGAACCCTGTTTCAGGATAATTATCCGCTGTCTGCCTGATCATTTTCCTGTCTGCTGCCGTAAAAGCTCTCAATGCATGCTGAACTTTTAACCCCAACTGCGCCAATACAGGAGCCGGAACATCCATGGGGTTCTGTGTACAGAAATAAATGCCAATTCCCTTGGAGCGGATCAGCTTGATGATCGTTTCTATTTGCTGTAACAAGGCTTCAGTGGCATCCTGGAAGATCAAATGCGCCTCATCGATAAACATTACCAGCTTTGGCTTATCGGGGTCTCCTTCTTCGGGGCAGGTAGCATACAACTCCGCCAGTAATTGTAACATGAACGTGGAAAATAATTTAGGCCTGTCCTGCAGGTCCGTCACCCGCACAATAGAGATCATTCCCCTGCCATCATTGCTGATACGCATTAGGTCATCCACTTCAAAACTTTTTTCCCCGAAGAATATATCGGCGCCCTGTTGTTGCAGCTCGATGACCTTACGCAGGATCGTACCGGTAGAAGTAGTGGAGATCTTTCCGTATGATTTTTCCAGTTCCTTTTTTCCTTCATCGCTTATGAACTGCAGGACCTTAATGAAATCTTTCAGATCGAGCAATGGCAATTTATTGTCGTCACAGTACTTAAAGATCATCGCTACCAAACCACCCTGCGTGTCATTTAGTCCCAATATTTTTGAAAGCAATACCGGTCCGAATTCGCTCACTGTAGCCCGCAATCTCACCCCTTTTTGACTGCTTAGTGTTAACAGGTCTGTTGGATATGCGGAGGGCTTGAATTCCAGGTTCAGTTTCTGGTAGCGTTCTTTTATTTTGTCATTCATCGTTCCTTCGGCGGCAATGCCACTAAGATCACCTTTGATATCCATTAATAATACGGGGACGCTGGCATCGCTGAGACCTTCGGCCAGCATTTGCAGGGTCTTGGTTTTACCGGTGCCGGTAGCACCCGCAATCAAACCATGACGGTTCATTGTTTTTAAAGGAATCATTACATCTGCACCGCTGACGACCTCTCCTTCCAACATGCCTGAGCCAATCCTGAAACTTTCGCTTTTGAATGTATAGCCATCTTTTACAGCCTGTAGAAATTTTGTCTTGTCTGCCATCTTATTTTTTTTTGAAAGATAAGAAAAGAGAAACAGGAACAGAGTGAGAGCGGCAGCCACTTTTTTCTCGCTCTCGCTCTGTTCTTAGTATCGGAGCACTTCCAGTGCAATCTTCCACCCATCTTTCTCGCGTCTCCATATTCGCTGGTAGCTATCCTTCTTATCATTTAAAACTGCAATGCCGTAAGTAAACCCCATATCCTGATCCGGAGAAACTAGCCAACCGGCCAAAGTAAACAGGATGGAAGATGATGTTGAATCAATAATAACTTGTTGTTCTACTGCCATAATAGCCGGTATGTGACCATTGCGATTAAGGATACACTCTTTGGACAGATATTTCCTATAAGCCGCCTTCTTATTCTTTGAAAACAATTTTATGAAATCTCTTTCGGCTGTTTCAAGGCTCAAAAGGCGACCAGGAAAGATTGCCTTTGCACCGAGTTTGGCTGCATTGATCTTTTTTACCTCGTCGACCGGGCTTTGCGGAAGTCTACCGACTCCAAGGTCGATCATAAATTTCCATTCGCCATTCCTGTCAATGTGCCAAACAGTAGTGTATTGACCTCTTGCAACAATACTATCATTCATTGATTGTTGAAAGGTCCATGGGCCTGTTGTATAACCAAAATCGTTTGAATTTGATATTTCAGCGAACTCTGGCCACCAGTTCAATATACCGGAACTCTTTTCTCTTTTACTCCAGGTTTCAATACCGTTCACCGGGTTTCCCTTTTCGAACACAATTCCGGCGCTGTCCAGGAATTTAAGGAAAGCGTCTTTTGTGCCGTGGCCAACTGAATACGCAGCAAAACTTTTTTCCGCCTGTATCAATCCTTCTATCGAACGCTGGGCATAAGCGATCGAGCAGGTGACAAATAACAAGAGTATCGAAATAATCTTTTTCATTAAAGGTCTTCTTCTCTTTCCAGCATTAGTACCGCACCCTGGGGCACGATAAAATATTTTTCATTTTCATACATCACTTCTGTGGCTGCATTCACCAGGAAAATAGCCAGGTCGCCTTCTTTAGCCTGTAACGGAACATACTTTACTTTTTCCTCGTCGGTTTTCCAGGGTTCATCTTCTACAGGCATGGGGATGGCATAACCGGGACCTGCCTTGATCACATAGCCCTGTTGAACCTTTTCCTTTTCGTGCACACCGGGCGGCAAATAAAGACCGCTGTCGGTGCGCTCATCCGGCTTGGTGGGCTTGATCAGCAGGCGGTCGCCGATCACTATAAGTTTCTTTAACCGGTTGTCGGGAGTGATATGCATCTGGGGCATGAAGTTTAAACTTTAAAGTTAAGAAAACAAAGACTGGCAAGTAGTTTGATTCTTTAACAAAAAATTGAATGCTTTCTTTGGAAACAGCAAATTACCTTACCTTTATTTGTATTAATTATGGAGACAAAATACTCAACGTCAAATCTTAAAACTGATACGATGGATTCAAAGAAACCAAAAATCCTGTTGTGCGAAGACGATCCCAATCTTGGAAGCGTGTTGAAAAACTACCTCGAATTAAATGATTACGATGTAACGCTGGAAAGAGATGGTCGTCTTGGCCTGGCAGCCTTTCAACGCGAAAAATTTGATCTCTGCCTGCTGGATGTAATGATGCCCAACATGGACGGGTTTACCCTGGCGGAAGAAATTCGCGACGTTGACCCCGATATTCCCCTGTTCTTCCTGAGCGCAAAAACAATGAAGGAAGACATTATACAGGGGTATAAGCTCGGCGCTGATGATTATATCACCAAGCCTTTCGACAGCGAAGTATTGCTGCTAAAGATAAAAGCAATCCTTAAACGCAATGAAGAACTGAATAAGGAAAGCGAGAACAAGGAATTTGATCTTTCCAGCTATCATTTTAATCCCAAACTGCGCCAATTGTCGCACAAGGGCGTCACCCAAACTTTGTCTCCAAAAGAAAATGAACTCCTGAAAATGCTGGCGGAACATCTCAATGACCTGCTTCCCAGGGACCAGGCTTTAAAAAAGATCTGGGGTAGCGATACCTATTTCAATGGCCGCAGCATGGATGTATACATTGCCAAGTTAAGAAAGTATCTAAAGGACGATCCAAAGATCGAGATCGTGAATATACACGGTAATGGATTCAGGCTGGTAGTGCAGGACTAAATCAGAATTATAATTTATAGATTGAGGGTTATAAGGAAACTTGTAACTCTTTTTTATTCCCCTTATTACGCAAACCTATCTTTCAGGAAATCCCTGAATTCCTCCTGTTCTTTTTCGTCAATCGCTTTCTTTAAAATAATGTGTGCATCATCGCCTTTTAAATAAATGTAAAAGAATGACTTTGTTTCCTGCCATTTGACAATATCTTTCCGGGGCCATGAATACTCGGCCGATCCTGCCTTTTTATGCATGCCCCAATGGTTGAAAGTGTAAATGGTGTTTTTGAAAAATCCGGGTTTCGCCATTCGAAACAATAGCAATATGATAAAAAACCCGACCAGATAAAAACAGAGGGTGAAAGCCAACAAAAATAAAGCCTGGCCTATTGCTGAAACGGACGCCTGGCCTGGCTTTGGCGACCCAAGGATGCTCATCAACCCGAATATAAGCACCCCTAATGCCGGAAGAAATATAAAAAACCTGAGCTTTTTATTTTTGAGCCACACGCGAAAAGCTCCTTTATAATAATCAAATACGCTAATAGTTTGATGGATCTCAAAATAATCTTTCATCCAAAAAAAGTTACGAAAATAATGTGCCGGCAGATCCGGGGTCTTTCCTTCCCAAATGTTCATACGCTTTGGCGGTCACTTCACGACCTCTGGGTGTCCGTTGTAAAAATCCTTCCTGGATCAGGAACGGTTCATACACTTCTTCCAGTGTGCCTGACTCCTCGCCGACGGCTGTTGCAATAGTAGTTATACCGACAGGACCACCCTTGAATTTTTCAATGATTGTAAGCAGTATCTTATTGTCCATATCATCCAGCCCATACTCATCCACGTTCAATGCTTTTAATGCATGCTGCGTGATGCCCAAATCAATTTCCCCATCATTCAATACCTGGGCGAAATCCCTGACCCTGCGCAAAAGACCATTGGCGATCCTCGGCGTTCCGCGGCTTCTTCTTCCAATCTCACCAATAGCTTCTTTTGAAATACCTGTATTCAGAATGGACGCCGAACGTTGTATGATCCTATTCAACACCTCCGATGTGTAATATTCCAGCCGCGACTTAATACCAAACCGTGACAGGAGTGGCGCGGTCAACAAACCACTTCTGGTGGTAGCACCGATCAGTGTAAAAGGATTGAGTGTGATCTGTACGCTTCGAGCATTAGGACCGCTATCGATCATGATATCGATCCGGTAGTCTTCCATCGCGGCATAGAGATATTCTTCCACGACGGTGCTTAGACGGTGTATTTCATCAATGAATAAAACATCGTTGGCTTCAAGATTGGTGAGCAGGCCTGCGAGATCACCCGGCTTTTCTATCACCGGACCCGATGTTTCCCTAATGTTCACGCCGAGTTCATTGGCAACAATCCGGGATAAAGTGGTTTTACCTAATCCCGGCGGACCGTGAAATAAAATATGATCTAATGCTTCGCCACGAATTTTCGCTGCCTTAATAAATATCTTCAGGTTTTCTATGATCTGCTCCTGTCCCGCAAATTCCCTGATCTGCGAGGGACGGATATTATTTTCAAATTCTTTATCGGCTGCAGTCAAACTGTCTTTATCCTTATTCAAATTTTGATTGGGCATGAACTTTTTCCTATAATATTTGTAAAGCTAATCATAAAAACTTTCTGATATGAAAATTGGAATCATTGGATCCGGTGCTGTTGGACAGACACTGGCAACCGGTTTTTTAAACGAAAATCATGAAGTAATGTTGAGCAGCCGAAGCAGTTCCAAACCCGAACTGGTGAAGTGGCGGGAAACAACTCCATCGGGCAAGACAGGCAGCTTCAGGGAAGCGGCAGAATTCGGCGATCTGCTTGTCCTGGCAACCGGCGGCGCAGTTGCTAAAGAGGCCCTCGAAATGGCAGGCAAGGATAATCTTCGCGGCAAAGTGATCATAGATGTTACAAATCCAATAGATAAATTGCCACCAGAAAATGGCGTACTTAGATTTTTTACGGAAATAAATAGCTCGCTAATGGAACAACTGCAACGATTCGTTCCGGAAGCAAAATTTGTCAAAGCATTCAACAGCGTGGGTAACAACCTGATGTATAAGCCAGACCTGGCCGACGATGTTCCAACCATGTTCATATGCGGCAATGATGATGCTGCCAAGAAGACTGTGAAAGACATTCTTACTTCTTTTGGCTGGGAAACAGAAGACATGGGTAAGGTAGAAGCAGCCCGGGCCATTGAACCGCTTTGTATTCTCTGGTGTATTCCTGGTTTCCTTCGCAATGAATGGTCACATGCGTTCAAGCTGTTGAAATAGTTAGAACGCGGATTATTATGATTGTTATGATTTCCGCAGATAATAATTTATCATGATCACCATGTCAATCTGTGTCCTTACTGATTTTATTTATTTAAACCGCTTTGTATTCTCTGGTGTATTCCAGGTTTCCTTCGCAATGAATGGTCATATGCATTCAAGCTGTTGAAATAGTTAGAACGCGGATTATTATGATTGTTATGATTCCTGCAGATGATAATTTATCATGACCACCATGACAATCTGTGTCCTTACTGATTTTATTTATTCAAATAAATGATTTTTCCTTCCCGCGCGGATTGTTTTGCCGCATCCAGTATTTCCACTACGATCATATTATTTTCCAAAGACGATAAGTCCGTCGATTTTACAATGATCTCTCCCCGGACCACTGCTGCGAAATAAGCAAACGGATCCTGGTAGGGCCTGGGTGGCGGAGGAACGGCCTGATACTCCTCTTTTTTTTCAGGAGATGTCCTTGTTTTTAGTCCATTGCGATCGGCGATCATATAGCCATGCTGACCATAGATCTCAATATCCTTTCTCCCAATGGGCCAATTCCAGGATGCCTGAATGATTCCCTGTGCTTTTGGATAAGTAGCTACGATTGTTGCCTCATCATCCACCCTTGGGTAAATGGCAGGTTTGATCTGCTGCATCACCGCGAAAACAGAAGTTGGCTTCTCCCCTTTCATTAACCAGGTCATCAAATTGGCACCATAACATCCGAAATCGACGATCGCTCCGCCTCCATTTTTTTCAGGATCAGTCAACCATTCGAAAAACTCGTTGCTTACACCGATCTCTTTTGGTCCCTGGTGACCGTCATGAACAACTATTTTGCGCAGATCACCGATAGAATCGATCATTTCAAGCGCCTTGCGATGACTCCCATACCAGGTAGTTTCATAGTTGGTCAGAAGATGAATACCATATTTAATAGCAAGTGCCTGCATTTGTTTTGCGTGATCAAGACTTACTGCCAGGGGTTTCTCTACCATCACATGGATCTTTCGGGGTGCACATAACTTAACAACTTCGAGATGCTCGTAAATGCTGTTAAATGCAGCAACTGCTTCCGGCCTGGTTTTATCCAGCATTTCCTGCAATGAGGAATAGAGCAAAGAAGCAGGCAGGTTATATTTTTTGAGATAACGTTCAGCCAATGCACGGTTGGGCTCAGCAATCCCGACAATTTCAATGTCACCATCCTTAGCTCTGTTCAGTATTCCACCAACATGATCATGTGTAAGGCCGGCAATCCCGATACGCAAAGGCTTCGGAAATTGGCCAGCAGAAGACAATGCCATGGAAAAAAGAAGCATGGATAAAACTAGTTTGTGTAGCATGAGAAAAGATTGAAGGACAGCAATAGGAAAGACGATACAAATGTAAAGGGATATTGTTAGATGCAGGATGTCGTTATTCCCAGGAGCGAAGTACTCGCTCTGTTTCTCCGCTCTGCGAGGGAGTTGGATACTGGATGTTAAATGCGGGCATGGTTGTAAATTAGCATATGGATTATAAAGAATTCCATCAGTCTTTATCTTCGGATGCACCGCCGTCAACATTATCGCCCTACTTGCTTTCTCTTTGGTATGATGCCAAAGAGGATTGGAATAGATCACATACAATTGTCCAGGATATAAATGATAGCACTGCAGCGTGGATACATGCCTATCTCCACCGGAAGGAAGGCGATACAGGAAATGCGGACTATTGGTATCATCGCGCAGGTAAAAAAAGGCCGTCGATCAGCCTGCAGCAGGAATGGGAGGAATTGGTTAAGTCGTTGCTATAATCGGCGAAATTTAAAAGAACGCAGATCATTATGATTGAGATGATATTTTAAGATATCTTAAGTATCTTAATCATCATCATAATCAGCGTTCCCTTTTTATCGGAGAAAAAACGCACTTCATCGTGTTTGAGATGATCGCATCATCGCTTTGCATATTGCATCATCCCGAGTATAAGATCAGGATCAGGAGAATTTTCCAGGTATTTTTCTTTCTCTGAATACTTACATACACCGGGATAGTCCCCACTCCAGTCTCCGAGTTCGCGGATGAGCTGGAAATGCAGGTGAGGCGGCCAATGACCGTTTTCCATTGGTATTCCAAATTCAGCAAACAGGTCGCCCTTTTCAATTCGTTCCCCCTCATACCGGTTACAGATAGAGTTCAGGCTCAGGTGACCATACAATGTATAAAATGTCAGTCCTTCCAACTGGTGGGTAAGGATGATTGTTGCACCATAATCACCAGGCTGGTCATTAAAAGCAAAACTGTGAACGATTGCATCAAGTGGCGCTATTACCGCTGTATTTGGCTTACCCCATATGTCTACTCCAAGGTGCAGTCTTCGTGGTTCTTGCCCGGCATGCTCTCCATCGAATACCCTGCTCCTGCTATACACTTCCCTGTATTCAGCATAGCCTCCAATGCCATATCGCGCTTTTTCTTTTTCCAGTCTGCCGAGTATGTAGGTAGTAAATGAGCGGGTATCACTAAGTATCTCGTCATTCAGCTCCCGGTTGTCTTTTGTAAAATCCATCAGCAGCAAGCTATCTTTTTCGGGATTAAATAGGACCGGTCTTTCAAACAATACCTGGTTTTTGATCAATATTGAAATGAGATCATTCATTGTTATAAAGGTACCAGTTAGTGATCTACATAAAAAATCCCGCTCCGATGTGATCGGAGCGGGATGTATTCTGTATTAGCAAGTTACTTTATGGAGTAGCTATCACAACTTTAAATGTCTTCTCTGCTGTTCTTATTCCTCCATCATAATAGAATTTAACCATGTATACACCACCTGGTAATGTAGTCAGATTGATTGATACTACCCGACCCCAGGCCAGGCCACCAAGTTGCTGAGTTCTTACCAATGCTCCATTGCTTGCGTACACTTTCATCACAAGGTTATTGTACAGCACACTATTCACCCTGATGTTGAATTGGCCCGTATTCGGATTGGGGTATAATATCAGCGCATTGTCCCTGAGCAGGATCATTCTTTCAGGACAATCCTTCACCGCTATCTTCTTCGTCGCTGTTGTTGTACAACCTGCAGGACTTGTATAGGTGTATGAAAGTGTATATGTACCTACTGCCGTTGATGGCGGGATAAAGTTGGCCCCCGATACTCCGGGTCCGCTCCATGATCCACCAACAGGGCTTGCAGTCAATGCGATTATCGGATCACTGATACAAACTGTATCGGGTATACTTCCTACTGCTATTACAGGGTATGGGTTCACTGTCACAGTTGTGCTGGCTGATGAAGTACATCCGGCTGCAGTTGTTGCAGTAACAGTATAGGTAGTCGTGCCTGCCGGGTTTGCATACAATGAGTATGCATTACCGCCAGTATAAGCTGTAGTAGCCCCCGCATTGGTAAACAATCCTGTTGCGGGTGTCCAGGTGATCGTTGGTGTCAGTACCTGGTAAATGATCGTAATTGTCCATGATGTCAACGTACCTGCATCGAAGCCAACTCCATCGGCCATTGCCAATGTCCATGATCCATTCGGAATTCCGTAGAGATCAGTGAAAGCGGTTGCATCGGAAACATAACCTGCGGGGTTTTGAATGCCGGAGACAGCAACCGTACCATTGATCATATCGGCTTTGAATGTTCCTGTACGGGGAGCCGTTCCTGCAGTCAGCGGTGTAACACCAGCTGAGCTTATCACTGTATTGGCAAAATTGACTCCTGCTACATCGGTACCGCCAATATATTTATCCAGGTTGAGGATACGTCCATTGGGTGCTTTTAAGTTAAAGATCATATCGCCCACCCATGTATGTGTCATGTTGATCGTCACGCTGAGACCTGTGATAGTAGCGTTGGCCGGAATGCCGGCTACAGCTAACGTATGCGTCGCTCCAGCAGCACTACCGTCTGGCACCGGTACCGCGATAGTTCCTGATGCAACAGAAACAGTCACCGGCGGCGGTGGCGGTAAGAACTGTGTACTTAATTGTATCGGTGTACCTGCGCAGACCGATGGGTTAGCTGGAGTTATTACCGGAACAGGCGGGTTGGAATTTACAATCACTGTGGTCGTATATGCATCATTACTTGTTTCCGGATCGTTGCTTGCCGGTGTGGTCGCCGTGGCTACCGTTACAGTATACGCACCACCTACAGAGAAATTGAAGGACGGGCTGAGATAAATAGTTGTCGAAGCCCCCGGCGCCAATGTACCTGTATTCAGCGTTGCACTTACCGTACCCGATGCGGCACCTGTAATAGTACCTGTCACCGTCACAGGATATGTAGCAAAGTTTACTGTTGTGGTATTGTAGTTCCTTACGGTTGCCTGCAGGAACACGTTATTAGTCGGGCAGTTTAATGATGGCAGGACCACTGAAGAAACACCAACATCCACTAATGGAGCTAATTTGACGCTGATATCATCTACCAGTAACCCAAATTCATCACCATCCGACATTTCATGGAAGCCGAGATAAAAGACACCGGTCGATGTGGGAGCAAAGTCCACTATTACCGAATCGTAGGAACCGGCATATACATTACTGATGTTGCTATTGGAATACAATGTGCCCGCCGTCATATCCGCTGCATAAGCTCTTGTTCCGTATTTTACTTCCATTTTTTCAGGGAAGTTCACGCCATCAATTGCCTTGTAGAAGAACTTGAGACGGTAGTTTGTACCAGCGGTAAGATTAAGTCCTTGTGTATAGAACCAATCATCTCCGCCGCGGCTGAGATCATTGAAATCATAATAGTACAACAGTGCCTTGGTCGGGGAAACATAAGTCAGCGGGTTACCATCAGTATAGGTTTCCCAACCACCACCGCCGGTACCGAGCCAGAAGGAACCAGAGTTACCGTTCACATCCTGCCTGCTTGTACAGGTAGGCATGCCCGGAACAGTAGCCGATTCAAAATTCTGCAGATAAGGAATATTGGTTGCAGGGCATAGAGTCGTCGCAGTCGCTTTAATATTTGTGCTGTAGTCCACTCCTGGAGAACATTCCTGTCTCACGTAGAAATCATAAGTTGTACTTGGGTTAAGCGAACCTATAGTAACTGGAGATGAGGTGACCGCTGGCACTACAATTGTACCCCCACCAGCAGTTGCACCGGTACCCGGTACAAACCCTGAAGGACCATATTCAACAATGAACGAAGATCCTGGAGAAGAGAATGTCACTATCACTTGTGTTGGTGACACTGCCTGTGCTTTCACATTGTTAGGAGGCAGACAGGATACTATCGCAATGTTATCGAGATATAAATTGTTGCCAAATGCGGAAATGGCCTTAAACAACAGCCTGTTAGTTCCGGCAGGCAAAGGAATGGCCTTATTCGCCCATTGTGTAGCTGTGGGTGTGAACGGTGCGAACACGCCTCCGCCTGTATTCAACGGACCACCGCCGCCGCCTGCATAGCTTGTCAGGAACTGGTAACTTCCTCCACCATTTGTAGAATACATGATGCGGAGTGAATCAACCTCTCCAAAGAACGTAGCATAAGCGTGGTCGAATGTAAGTCCATAACCCGCAGGTGTTGGAGCGAACAATGGAGAAGTGAAATCCAGTTGCGTTCCTGCCGCTGCGGTAAAGAAATCAAACTTGGCAGAACCCAATCCCACACCATACGCACTTGCAGGCTGACCTGTAATAAACGTTGCATTATTTCTCATCCAGCAGTTAGGCGGGAAAGTGGTTGCATATGTCGCGAAATTCTCTGTGAAAGGAATACCGATCGCGTTACACGGAGTCGTGAACGCATACGGTCCGACCCATGTACTGTAATCAGATCCACCGCAATCAGAACGAACATAAAGGTTATAGGCTGTAAAAGCTGTAAGCCCTGTAACATTCGCCGTGGTAATACCGGCTCCAGTTGTTCCACTGGTTACAAGTCCTGCAGGACCACTGCCAGCTGCACCTGATGTTCTGATTTCCCATTGATATCCACCAGAAGGATTTGAAGTAGAAGCTGTCCAGCTTGCAGTTGCGGTTGTCGGCGCAATAGCGCTAAGACCCAGGCCTGTTGGCGGAACGCATGAAGTAATGATGATATTATCCAGGTAAAGATTATTACCAAATGCCGAAGCACCCCTGAATAAAAGCTGGTTAGTACCTGCGGGCAATGCAATGATCTTTGTAGCCCATTGTGTGGCAGTTGGTGTAAACGCGCCAAAAGTCGCACCACCTGTATTCAAAGGTCCGTTTGTGCCGCCATCATATGTGATCAGGTTGGTATAGCTAACACCTCCATTGGTAGAATATTGAATAATAAGCTGATCATTTTCTCCTGCAAAAGTTGCATAAGCATGATCAAACACCAGGAAGTAACTGCCAGAAACCGCATTGAACGGAAGACTGACCAGGTCAAGATTAGTGCCTGCTCCTGCAGAATAGAAATCATATTTGGCCGATCCTGAACCCACACCGTATGAGCTTACCGCATTCCGTGTCAGGAATGTGACATCATTTCTCGTCCAGCAGGTGGGCGGGAAAGTTGCCGATGTAAAGCTCTCGATGATCGGCAATGGAGATGGATTACATGGTGTCGTAAAGCTGACAGCCGAGGTCCAGACACTTATGTCACCACCACCGCAATCGGAACGCACATAAACACTATAAGTTGTATTAGCCGTAAGACCGGTAACATTTGCCGTAGTTACACCGGCACCCGTTGTGCCGCTTGCTGCAAGACCTGCAGGTCCGCTTCCGGCTGCGCCAGAAGTACGAACTTCCCACGCATAACCGCCAGAAGGATTCGACGAAGAAGCCGTCCAGTTGAGAGTAGCTGTTGTTGTTGTTGGAGCTACTGCGGTCAGCCCCGTTGGAGGTACACAAGAGGTCAGTATAATATTATCAACGTAGAGATTATTACCAAACGCGGAAATACCTCTAAATGTTATCCTGTTCGTACCAGCAGGTAATGCAATAACCTTCGTCGCCCATTGATTTGCCAATGGCACGAATGAAGCGAATGTGGCGCCTGCCGTGTTTAATGGACCCGTGGTACCGCCCGCATAAGTGATCAGGTTGCTATAGCTCGTACCGCCATTGGTAGAGTAAAGGATTTGCAATTGGTCTACCTCGCCAAAGAAAGTTGCATAAGCATGATCGAAGACCAGGAAGTAATTAGATCCAACAGCTGTGAACTGTGGAGTTACCAAATCAAATTGACCGGATGATACATTATAGAAATCGAATCTTGCAGATCCAACTCCCACACCGTAGCCACTAACTGCCTGTCCATACAGGGCGGTGGGATTGTTGATCGACCAGCATGGTGGTGGAAAAGTAGTAGCATAAGCGGTGAAGTTTTCTGCTAATGGTAACGTCGTTATGCTTGTCGTCACCTGTAGGGTTGTTGAAAAGGCATCCGTTGCACTACACGTCATTTTCCTGCGGAAATAGGTGGTCGCTGATATGTTTGCTGTATAAGTCTGGTTAGTATTTACTCCAGAAGCAGGACTCCACACAACTCCATCGGGAGACGTCTGCCATTCGAAACTAAGACCGGTTCCAATACTTGCTCCAGTAACGGAGAGATTAAAGTTTCCTCCCGAACAGAAATTTGAAGGACCCTGGGTTGTACCTCCATTCAATGACCCCGGTACACAGGGGGTTGCCGGCAGCCAGGTAAATGTCAACCCGGAAGCAGGCATTATTGCATTTGTTGTAGTACAGCTGACGGTATTAGCTGCTCCAGCAGTCGTAGCAGACCAATCGGTGGCAGTCGTCCTGTTATTATAGTCGGCATTTGTCGCACCTCTCAAACCAACCTGCCCGGTTAGTGAAAGTGTACTTGTAGCCGTGTTCGTTCCATATACTACCTGGATCACATTTGAAGTTTCATACAGTATGATCTGGAAGTTGAAAACATCGCCAACCACGGCACCGCCACTGTATCTCTGTGCATTGTTCCATTGAACAATGAATTGCCTGGTGGGACTGCTGCCGATCGTGCTCTGAACAACTGTGCCAGCAGGTGCAATAAGGTCTCTTGCAAATGCCGCGATAGCGCCGGTATAACCAGCAGTAGAAGAAATTGGATTATAGTTCGTACTGCCCGGGTCTGGTCCAAAACTGACAAATCCATTCGAAGCGACAAACAAAGAAGTAAAAGCAGTACCATTGAATGTAAACGAAAAAGGTATCGTTACACTTACAGTATTGTCATCCCATCCCGCTCCAAAAACCGTTGTACCCGCGATGGGCGTATATGAAGTAGTCGACTGTACAAAAGAATACGCGCTTACTTGTGCCGCAGATTTGTTTGACCAGGAAAGAAATGTAAATATGGAAAAGAATACAGCGTAGAGCTTTCTCATAAGCAGAAAGTTTATGATTAGTGTAAAATGTTTTGGTAGCCCCGTCCCGAGCTTTGTATGGAAAGGTATTCCTTTTTTTTTGAAACAAATTAGAATTTGTTGTAAGCTAATCCCTCAAAAAAAATCCCGTCTCGCCTAAGGCGAAACGGGATGACGGCGTTGTTTACGCATTTTATTTTATGGAGTAGCTATCACAACTTTAAATGTCTTCTCTGCTGTTCTTATTCCTCCATCATAATAGAATTTAACCATGTATACACCACCTGGCAGTGTAGTCAGATTGATTGATACTACCCGACCCCAGGCCAGGCCACCAAGTTGCTGTGTCCTTACTAATGCTCCATTGCTTGCGTACACTTTCATCACAAGGTTATTGTACAGCACACTATTCACCCTAATGTTGAATTGGCCCGTATTCGGATTGGGGTATAATATCAGCGCATTGTCCCTGAGCAGGATCATTCTTTCGGGACAATCCTTCACCGCTATCTTCTTCGTCG
>VBAT01000115.1 GCA_005884665.1 Bacteroidota bacterium | reverse complement strand
TCTGTGCAATAGGAATTTTACGCCGTTGTTGGTGTTCACATTAAAAGAGCTTGCATTGTACATCAACAACCGAAGTGAGGAAAGTAACTGTTACGTCATCAGTTATAATAACTGTTGCGACGGGTTGTTTTCTGATGAAAACTCTGCAATGGGTTTTACACAACAACGATAATTTTTTACCCTGCCAATCCAATTGACTGCGCACTGGTTTTTACGCCGTTGCTGGCGTTCGCAGTAAAAGAGCTTTCCATTGTCGATCTCTACAACCAATAACCGAAATGAGGAAAGTAACGGTTGCGTCATCATTCATAAAACTCTTGCGACAGGGTTGGTTTCCCTGTTCTTCGTAGTGTTCTGCACTTATTCTACCAATGAAAAATAAAAATTACAAAATGCTATGCTGAGTCTGCACCTCAGCATTCCCCCAACGGTACATCGCTTAAGCTTTCCACTGAGGTGGAAGATTAAACCAAAATTTTGGAATGACGATGCTCAAAGAGCAAGAGAAACAAGGCAATTCGAAAAGCATGGGGAATTAAATACTTTTTTGAAAAATTTGAGCAATGAAGTCGCAGATGTCCATAGAAAATTAATCAACGACAAAATTCCTGTGACACATGACGATTGAAAGTTACTTTGAATCAGTTCTTGCAAAAGGACAAGAGCAAAAACCACACTGACATCGTAAGTTTTCCTGAAGTTGGGTGGAATCGATCGATCGAAAAAAGAATACTAAGAAGCAACTAAGACAAGCCATTCGCAACCTGAAAGAATTCAAACGAGCTGCAAGATCGACTTTGCATTTTGACACTATAAATCTGGAGCCAATGTATCTTTGATCACCAATAAAGAAAAATGAAAACAGCCGGCAAAGCCTTTACAGCCTTATTCGTATTTCTGATGCATGTGCAAGATTCATTGGCGCAAAAAAGTAATGACTATGTCAACCAGATCATGGCTGGTATTTCCAATAAAGGGCAAAACAAGAATAAGCCCTACCTCACCGCAGGTGATAGAACCTATATTGTTGGGACGCAGGATGGAAATTTTCCCGATCTGGGCGCACATGTAAAAGGAGAAATGGGTGGCTTGTGGATGCAACCGCTCAAATTAATAGATGGCTTTTGGGTAAAGCTTTCAAATGCAGACAAAAGATCAGAGGCCTGGTTGAAAGATGCAGATGAATTTGTAAACTATCCTTATGGCAACCGGTTTATATACGCCCCGGTTTTAGCCGGAATTGAAGCCGAACGCTTCCAGTTTTGTCCGCAAGGAAAAGAAGGCATGGTGATTCAATACCAAATCAAAAATACAACCAGCCGACTGCGTAAGCTGCAATTGCAGTTCTTAGTAAAACCAGATCTGAGTCCGGTGTGGTTTTCGAAAGAGAACAATATTGTTGATGCTACAGATACCGTTCGCTGGATGAAAGATAAAAAGCTATTTGTAGCTAACGATACCAGGAATCCATGGTTTACGATATGGGGTTCATCACTGTCTCCAATCGGTCACAACGTACAAGCCAATCCGCCACTTACAAGTTCGAAATCAAGCCGCACCAGGTTTTGGCCTTCGTATTTGTGATAAGTGGGTCAACTAATAATTTAGAAACAGCTCAAACTAACTATGATAGTATCTTAAAAAATTACAAGCAGTTCTTAAACGAGAAAAAACAACTTTATGCAGCTATTATTCATCGTGCCAGGGTGGAAATTCCCGATAAGAGGTTGCAGCAAGCTTATACCTGGGGAAAAATAAATACAGAATGGCTAGTAAGCAAGCTTCCGGGAATTGGCGTTTTCCTTGGTGCCGGTGCCATTGAATATCCCTGGCTGTTTGGCTGCGATAATTCCTATGCGTCACAAGGTGTAGTGGCGTCGGGTAATCCCGAGTTGGCTAAATCAACACTTAGGCTTATTAAGCGAATTTCTGAAGCAACAAATGGCAACGGAAGGATCATTCACGAAATGTCTGCGAATGGTTTTGTGTACAACAAAGGAAATACGCAGGAGACGCCACATTTTGCTTTGGCCGTTTGGAAAGCGTTTGAATGGTCGGGCGATAAAGAATTTCTGCGGGAGATGTATCCTTATATCAAGAAAGGTATCAATTGGCTGCTAACCGAACAAGATCAAAACAAAAACCTGTTCCCTGAAGGTTACGGAATTATGGAGGTAAAAGGACTGAATGCAGAACTGATTGACGTAGCTGTCTATACCCAGCAGGCATTGGAAGCAGCTTCCAAAATGGCAGCGCTGTTGAACGAGCCGGATGTGCAACATGATTATATGCAAAAAGCCGCTCTTTTGAAGGACAAGATCAACACATTGTTTTGGGATAATGATGAAGGAAGCTATTGCGATTTTTACGGGACAAGAGAGCAGGCGCTATCCGTGGCAAAAGGTGCGTTGGAACAGTTGCATCAAGGTGTGTGGCATGCAGATGACTCAGCCCTGTTACATGAAAAGGAAAAGTTTTATGAGCAGCTGGTGCTAAAGTTTTCTAATCTGCCCGTGGGAACTAAGAAGGGATGGTTCACCAACAAAAACTGGGTGATCAGCACACCGGCGGAAATGGGAATTGCACCGCGGGAAAAAGCAATTCGTTTGCTTGACAAAGTGCGCAATGAAGATTGCGGTGACTATGGCCCGTATCTTTCGGCTGTTGAGAAACGTTATATGATGACCATTTCAACCGGCGTACAGGCTATCGCGGAATGCGCGTATGATCGAACAGATGAAGCCATGTGGTACGTAGATAAGATCGTGCAGACCTTCAGCAGGGTATTGCCGGGTTCTATTTCTGAAATGATGCCAGATTATGGTTGCCCGGTGCAGGCATGGACGATCTACGGTCTTGCCGTGCCGTTGGTGACACATGTATTGGGCATCAGCCCTGATGCTTACCACAAATCCGTTGTAATTACACCGCATCTGCCAAGCGACTGGAATCATGCGGCTATTTATGATTTGCCGATTGGCAACAATACTATTTCGTTTGCTGTAGAGCGACGCGGCTATAATGCTGTTTATTCGATAACATCGGTGGCGCCTGGTTGGAAATACAGCTTAAAAATTAATGGGCTCACGGGCCACAAGTACAAAATAAATGGTAAGGAATTTATCGCTGTGGCAGATGAGATTGACCTGAGAGGTACAGTAAACAGGATTGAACTATTGTGATTATCGTGAACCAATTTTTTACGTTCGCCGGCCGTTTTTATCGGCAGGGCTGAATATCGCCCATCAACATTTGTAATTCTAATCATGTGCAGTAATTTAGC
>VBAT01000058.1 GCA_005884665.1 Bacteroidota bacterium | reverse complement strand
AAAGGCATGAATGAAAAAATTGAAGCTCTTACAAAAGCAATTGAACAATTCGCTCACAAATAACACGCATTAGTATGAAAAATATTTTTATGGTTCCGCTGCTAATTGCTTTTGCTGTTCGATCATCGGCGCAAGGTACATTGCAGCTTACCTCCGGCGCCAACATCAAAACCTTAAATAACGCATCCATTGTTCTGGATAATATGCATATGGTTAACAATGGAAATCTTTCGCAGGCGACAGCTGGCGCAACAAGATTTTCAGGCGATGCAAACGTCAACATTTCCGGCACGGGCACTACAAATCTCGACACACTCGACATCGCCAAAACGCCGGGCGGTAAAGTCACGCTTCAGCAAAACATAGCTGTTGCAACCCAGGTAAAATTTACATCAGGCTTGCTTGATCTTAATAACTCCGTGCTGAACCTCGGCACGAGTGGTATAGTAAACGGAGAAACTGAAGCAAACAGAATAACTGCATCCGGGAACGGGTATGTGCAAGTAACCAACGTATTGAATGCGCCCGTGTCTGCCAACCCTGGAAACCTCGGCGCTATTTTAAGCTCGACAAGGAATTTAGGAAGTGTAACTATCAAACGTGGACACTTAGCGCAACCTAATGTCTCAGGTTCTACGCCCGGCATTCGTAGGTATTATGACATCTTGCCTGCTATCGATAATGGATTAAAAGCAACTCTGCGTTTTCAATATTTTAATGCCGAACTCAATGGACTCGATGAAAACACTTTGGAATTATGGAGCCAGGCCAAAAAAAACTGGATCAACGCAGGCTATACCAATCGGAATGCAACTACCAATTTCGTAGAAAAAACAGGTATCAACACTTTATCAAGGTGGACCTTATCAGGTGCAATGAATCCTATTCCTGTAAATACTGTTGTGAAAGGCGCAGCGAATGAAAATCCGGAAATTAAGAATCAATTGCTCGTATGGCCTAATCCTGTAACACAATCGGCAAACGTTATTATTCAGTCAACCCATTCTTCACTAGTTAAACTAAGACTGTATAATGCAACCGGTGCACTTATTTTAATACGCGAAGGGAAATTATTTGCCGGTAAAAATGTTATTAATGTAGAGATGAGTAACATGCCTTCGGGCACATACAATTTGGTAGCCCAGTATGGTGGGTCTGTCCAAATCAAACAAATAATCAAGCAATAAAGAGGTTATCACACAAAGCACGGCGTCCGCCAAAAAGTTCTTGAATGACTGACTCGATAACATTCGTTATAGCAAATACTGACTATTTTTCTATTGACCTGCTATGGAGCGCGATCTAACTTCAATCCTGCAAACTTCTCTTATTGATTTATTCTTTCGCCCGATAGTTCGGGTTAAAATTTCGGTTATGAAAAAATTGATCCTTCTTGTACCGGCACTTTCAATTATCCTTCTTAGCGAAGCTCAGCTTTTGAAGAAAATAAAAGACAAAGCAAATAACGTGGTGGATAAGAAAGTCGATGAGACAACGAATGGAAAGAAGGATGAAAGATCCACTTCCGGAAACAATAGTGGAAATGATTCCAAAAATTCAAACGAGCCGGCCACTTTAAAAGCCTACAGCAAATATGATTTTGTGCCAGGTGAAAAAGTAACGGGCTTTGAAGATTTTTCCACAGGAAATATTGGCGATTTTCCTGCAGGATGGAATACAAATGCATCCGGTGAAATTGTCACGATAGAGGGTAAGGAGGGCCGCTGGCTTTGGCTCACAAAACCAGGTGTCTTTGTCCCTGAACTCGCACAGGAATATCCCGAAGATTTCACTTTTGAATTTGATTTGATGCATGGCGTTCCGATCAACGGAGCATATTTCACCGTTGGCTTTGCCGAGTTGAGTGATCGATCAAAAATATCAGGCTGGACTTATGAAACGAATAATTTCAGTATTGAACTAGACAATGCCAACACAGGCACTGATCTCGCAACAACCAGGTTTACTTTCAGAAAAAATTCCGTAAGCGATGCAGGTAGTGGAACGAACCCAACCATACTGAGCGATAAAAACAATCCCGTACATGTTGCCATCTGGCGGCAGAAAGAAAGGGTGAGAGTATATGTCAACCAGGAAAAACTCTGGGATATTCCAAGAGCTGCGGTAAAAGAAGCAAAATTCAATACAATTTTTTTCTCTGTCAGCTATGCTGATGAAGGCATCAAGCATTATATCGGAAATCTGCGACTTGCCATTGGTGCACCGGACACAAGAAAGAAATTTCTGGAACAAAACAAATGGGTCACTCATGGAATATTATTCGATGTGAATAGCGCAACCATTAAACCTGAGTCCTATGGCACATTAAAAGAAATGGATGCGGATCTGAAAGTGAAAATAGTTGGGCACACTGATGCCGATGGCAAAGACGCTGAAAACTTGGATCTATCCAAACGGCGAGCTGCCGCTGTAAAAGAGTCATTGGCGAAAGAATTCGGGATTGATGAAAGCCGGATGGAAGTAGACGGCAAAGGAGAGAGTGAACCGATTGATAAAAATGATACGCCGGCTGGCAAAGCGAATAACAGGCGCGTGGAGTTCATAAAAATTTGATTGCAGATTTTTGACGATGCGTATTATTATTTTCCTTCTGTTAAATTTTTTCGTCATTAGGTGCCTGCATTTTCACAGATGCCGTCAAAAAAAGAAATGGGAGCAAATGCTGTCTGCAATGAATGAACTGAATAGCCAGATCGTTGATCTTTGAAAAACAAATCGCAGAAGCAAAAAAAAAGAAAGAAGATGTAGCAACCATAAAAGAGTTAGAACAAGAGCTAACGATGCTGAAAAAACAGGTGGCAATGAATGGCGGACTACTTGATTCGCCGGCCATCGTTTTATCAGGATACCAGCAATATAATTATTTATCCATTTCTACTACAGAGGCAGAAGGAGGCAATATGTTGGTAACAGAAAACCCTGACTATGCGCGCAAGGACTCCTAAATATGAACCGCAATTTTTGGTGTTATCATGGACATGGACTATCGGCAGGCGAGTCGAGGAAAACATCAGGAAAATGATCGAAGAAAATTTTCCAATTGAAAAATTGCAGGCGATGATCGATAAATAAATCAAACGGGTGCCTGAAATATATCAATGAGTTTTCGTCACATTCCAACCTCACCCCATGTGCATTTTCAACTCAGAAGAGTCAGCGTCCCCTCTTCACATGGAGAAGGGTGGTTGACACTCCGATCTAAGAAAAATTTCCTGGGTGACGTTGAAAAACTGCAGGCAATGATCGATAAATGAAATCTCTTTATGAAAAAACAAATCACCATCCTTCTACTGACCCTTTCAACTGCATCGTATTTATATGCGCAGGATGCGCCGTGTAACGATGCTGCCATCATGAATAAGGGCAAATGGATCAGGCTCAAAGCTAATCCCGAGAAGACAAATTTTACTAAACCGCAGGAATTGGCCATTGCTGCAAGAATGGAAGAAATGTACAAAATGATGCTTAAAGCCATTCCTGTACCCAGGGGTATTGACGGAGACTGGAGATATAGAAATTATGATGGAGAGTTTGCCAATAAAGTGAAATACATTACTACCAAGGACGGAAGTGTACAAATGGATTATGTAAAACAAAACCATTTATCAGCCTATGATTGTATATGGCACTTTTGCGATTTTATTTGCTATGAAGGAAAAATAATCGGCGGTTACCCCTGCGACGGAACAGCATCAATAATGGTAACAGTCAATAATTTTGGAGCATTCCTAAGTAGAGAGTGGGCGGATAATGATGTCTTAATTGACGGCCAGGTAATCAAATCGAAAGAAACAGTACAGGGATCATGGAAAGGTTATGATTTGATGTGGGAAGGCGGACCGGGAAGAGAGCTTCATGGTTATCGCCACGTTTTGATCCACAGGAAAGGCGAGCTTCCATACACACCTGTAACACGTAAACAATACCTGGACAGGGCATTGATTTACGTGAATAAGTTCTATGATAAAATGATAAAAAGCTTTGATCTGGTACCTGTCCGATCACTTGAGGAACAGGAAGCGCTGAAAAAGAAAACCATTGAAGGTTATGAAAAGACATATGCAGGAGATCCAAAGAAATTAAAATCTGCCGTAGATTATTATTTAAGTTCTTATCAAACCGACCAGCAGCGAAGAGATGACCAAATAAAAATAATAGTGAAAAATAAAAATGCTGTGCTGAAACAATACCAGGATGCCCTGGAAAAATCAACCGCAGATCATTTGCTTGATTCGCCGGCAATTGTTCCTGCGCCATTTAGCCCAATAGCAAGTGGACCGATATTCAGCACCGAGGAAGAAGGCGAAATATGAACCGCAATTTTTGGTGTTATCATGGACATGGACTATCGGCAGGCGAGTCGAGGAAAACATCAGGAAAATGATCGAAGAAAATTTTCCAATTGAAAAATTGCAGGCGAAAAAATTGCAGGCGATGATCGATAAATAAATTGGTTGTGAAAAAACAGTTCATCATACTTATTCTTCTTCCTATCTGCGTCGCAGCACAGAACCCACATTTTCCCAAACTAAAAATTTCAGGTCCCTGTAATGATGAGTTCATCAATAATTATAAAGGCAAGTGGTTGATCCATGAACCTATTAGCGTAAACGATTATCATGACGAAGTGATGAGACGACTGAATGCAATGAATGATTTCATTCGGCAGATCTATCCGCAGCCTACAGGTGGCGATGCAGGATGGTCCGGAGAATTCGCCAAAACATCTTTTGCAGATGAGGTGAAATTTGTCCCGGTAAAGGATCGTGACCCGGAAGAAACAAAAACCAAGATCAACCCTGTCTATAGGTACGGCTACAGCTGTATTTTATTCCCATGGATGTGCACAAGCAACCCAAACGAGATCATGAATATGTATCCCGAAGGCAGCAATGGCAGTATTGTTATCCGTGCGAACGACCTGCAAATCCTAAATCAGAATTATGTGGACGCAAACGAATGGACAATCGATGGTAGGCCGATCAAGAGAAAAATGTTTGCAACAGGCAGTCAATGGAAAGGGTATGATCTGATGTCTGATGTCGGAGGGATTTATGCAAATGCCGCTTCTTCGCATTTTGTTTTGATCAGCCGTGATGGAGTATTGCCGTATATACCGATCACAAGAAAACAATACCTCGACAGAGCTATTCCATACATTACAAGATATTATGATGAGCTTACAAAAAAAGTTGTACAGGGTAACGATGCCATGCCTGCGCAATTTCGAGCTCCCAAAGACGAAATAGATAAGCAAACAGCTCTAAATACGAAAGCGAAAAGTGATGCAGTAACAAAACTCCAGGCTGCATTGGAAGAAACAACGAGAAAAGGTTTGTTGGATGCGCCTGCTGTTGTGCGGATCGATCCACTGCTCATGAATGAAGGGCCGGTTTTTCAACCGGAGGCAGAAGGCGGCTGCATGCTCGTAACAGAAAATCCAAATTATTTCCGTAAAGAACTGCCCAAATATGTTCCTCAATTTTTTGTTATTGAATTAAACACGTCAGATCCGGGACATTTGAATATGAATTTCAAAAGGATCATCGAAGAAAATTTTCCGATTGAAAAACTGAAAGCAATGATCGACAAATAAACTCTTCATGACTATGAACAAATTTTTTATTTCATCCATAACAATGACCCTTCTGTTGCTTGGGTCAGGTTTTTTGAAAAAAGAAAAAAACCACCCCGCTTTTGAAGATCAGTGGAGTGGCTATGTCGTTTTCACTTACACGATGGTTGACAAAGGTGATGTGACCGAAGGCCCTTCAAGAACCAAATGGGATAAATCGAAAGATGCGACAATGTTTATCCGGGTAACCAACAATAAAGGGTCCGCCGATGTGAAAGAGAGGTTTTCAAATTGGGAACAAACTACAGTCACATATCTTAGTGGTCCTCCAACCATACAAACCAAAAAATCTCATGGATCAGGTGGTGGTTCTGGTGATGTTGACGTTTGGGTTGAGATGAACAACGAGACTGGAAAATACTGGCTGAAGACGGACGGCCCCGATTATGAAGTTCAGAAAGAGGACAGCCTTATTCAAAATTCTTTAGGGACTACCATTATCCAGTCAGGAAACAATTATTCCGCACAACAACCAGGATTTCCGGTGGACGCTCCTGACCAACCCATTGGAAATAGTCCGAATGAAGTAAAAGGTCGTTATGTCATCATGTCTTCCCGCACGCATTATGTTGTAGTAAGCTGGGACTTGAAAAAAACCGGCAAATCTCAAATGCAGGGAACACATAATCCGAAGAACCAAAATCCAAATTCAAATCCAAATTCAAATCCGAATCAAAACTCCGGATCAAACTCAGGAAATAATTCCGGGCAAAATTCAGGACCGAATCAAGGTCAGCAAAACAATTTTGATTTTGTTGAGTTGATCGTGACACCCGAAAATTATGATGCCTGGCTTCCTGCAGCAGGAGGAGGCAAACTAAAAGTTTCATTGGAGGTTAGGGGTAAAAATGGTGTCCAATCATCATCGCGGGCCGTGAGTTTTGAATTAGCACTTTTTAGCACATCCATCAGCGGTTCCACATCTACTGCCGCTTCAGGTTTGCCCGATCTTAGATTCCTTCCTCAAACAAATGCTGTTCTTTCAAACCAGGATCAATTGATGACGATGACTTGTGCAGATGGAAGAACGGGAGAATTCTTAATAGATTCTCATCATTCCTCAGCTTCTACAACACTTGTAGCAATGGCAATTCTTGCAGACGGCAGAAGGATAAAAGGAAATCTTTTGAAATCTGGCGGTCCCACTGAAATTCCCATCCCGAAAATGATCACTCAATAAAAATATTCAAAAATATCTCTATGGAGTTTCGTTGGTTAAGCATCCCATTCAAGCTTAACCATTTTTATGCCCAGGATCAAAGCTCTACTTGTATTCTTCATCTTCCTTCTTTTGTTTTCATGGTTCACTTCTTCCGGTATTTGGAAAAGAATTAAAGCAAATAATTCCTTTTACACCGAAAAAGAATACCATTCAGAAAATGCTGAAGTTGAAAAACTGAAAAAGAAATCAATTGAAGCTATTTCGTTCATTAAAAAGAATGGATACAATGATTCGGTTTGTTTTTTTATTGATATGACATTGCCGTCTGGTCAAAACAGGTTCTTTGTATATGATATCCCGAAAGACAGCATTCAAAGGGCCGGGCTTGTTACACATGGCCGTTGCAATGAGATGTGGCTCGAAGGAAGAAAATATTCTAACGAACTTGGTTGTGGGTGCACTTCGTTAGGCAAATACAAAATAGGTAATCCATATACCGGAAGATTTGGACTTGCATTTAAACTTTATGGTTTGGATAAAACAAACAACAATGCATTTAAACGCTTTGTCGTTTTACATTCTCACTAATGTGTGCCCGAAACGGAAGTTCAGGATGAAATTTGTCAGAGTGATGGTTGTCCAACCGTGTCTTCACAATTTCTGCAGCATTTAAAACCTGTTATAAACCAATCTTCAAAACCGATCCTGCTTTGGATATTTGAATAAAAAAAGCCACCCTGATATAAAGGATGGCTTAAAGAAATTCAGATCATTTATTCTCCTGGTTGTTCTTCTTTTGCTTTAAAGGTCTTTACCTGCTGCGCATCCATAGTAATGGCTATAGCGCCAAGAGCTTTGCTTACGGGGCAATTTGCTTTTGCATCTTCAGCATATTGAGGAAAATCTTTTGCCTTCAACTTTGGAACTTTTGCTCTTACTTCAAGATGACTACCTGTAATGACGCCGCCTTCTAATGTTACCGTACACTTGGTTTCGATCCGGCTGGGAGTAAAACCAGCAGCGCCTAAAACAAAACTCAGTTTCATTGAATAACATCCTGCATGCGCAGCGGCAATTAACTCTTCAGGATTTGTAAGTGGTCCATTTTCAAAACGGCTGCCGTAATCATAGGCTTTATTTTTTATTACCCCGGAGTCTGTAATTAGTTTACCACTTCCTTCTTTACCGGAGCCTTTCCAATTGGCGGTTGCTGATCTTTTCATTTGTAAAATTTTAGGTTTGTAGTTTATAATACATGCAAACTCCTGAACCAAACAGGAACTGCATTATGAAATATTTTTGCGACTGTCCCGATTAACTATCGGGATTGATCTTCCATTTCAGCCAACCGGTTTTCCGGTTCATTATATTCAATTATAAAATTGTTCTTTCCTTCTCCCAAAACGATCTTCAAAAATTTTTGCTGCACTAATTCCAGTAAACTAAGAAAAAGAAAAATGGCATGCACCCTATTATCACAACTACCAAATATTTTTTCAAAGGCAAGGGTCTTTTCCTGCTGGGCTTTCGAAAGCATATAATCCCTACTATCCTCCATTGTATATTCATAACGAATGACGGTATGAACAGGCTTGTTCTTTGTATCATGATAGCGCTGCATTACTCTTTCGAATGCACGCATCAGTCTGAACATTGTGACTGTTTGTATCTCTGTTCCTTCTGCAGCTTCTTCTCCTATTTTTGACAACTCCTTTTGCAGGTTTCCTCTTTTTACCATCAGCATCCTGCTGGCTTCCATCTCTGCCATTTGCGCCGATGCCTCTTTGAATTTTTTATACTCAAGGATCTTATTTATCAACTCCTGCCTTGGATCTATCTCATTGCCTTGTGCATCCAATTCCTTTCTTGGCAAAAGCATTTTTGCTTTGATCCGCATTAAAGTTGAAATAAACAAAATGAACTCGCTTGATAGCTCAATATTCAATGATTCCTGGCTATGAATAAAATCGAGAAAATCATTTGTGATCTTAGTGATGGGAATATTATATATATCCAGCTCATCTCTTTCAATAAAGAAAAGAAGGAGGTCAAATGGACCTTCAAACTGTGGTAATTTTATTTGGTACGAAGCATTATTCAAAATCGAAAATTTTAAGGTTGAGCCGAAGACGGTGCTTCGGAAAAAGCAAAATCCCGTTACAAAATAACGGGACTTTAGCCTTTTATAAAAATATTAATCTATTTAAGCCTTGCCGCAAAACCTACTCCCAATTGTGATCGCATCTGGGTAGCAGCCCCTGGCCAACATTGCAACTAAAATAAGCTTCTGTGGTCTACCCTCGTTTGTTGTTATTACCTGTCGTGGTGTTCTGTGCAAAAAGAGAAAAGGTGAGAATAAAAGCAAATAGTGTAAAGATGAGTTTTCTCATACCAGTTAGCATAGTTATGAAATCTGGCCGATTCTGCAATTTTTTACAATGTGATCGTAAGTCCAATGCCTAAAATTTCTTTTAACTGTAATCGTCCCAATACATCATCATCATAGATCATGTCGAAGCTGATGTTAGTGGCGAATATTTTTGTGAACTTCATAGTAAGCAGGTTCGTTATAAACACATCAACGTTTTGAGGATTTCTCAGGTAATTGCTGAATAGATCAACCCTTCCGGTATAAGTAGCCCATTTTGTAAATGAGGCATTGAATTTAGCAGAAAGGAATGCACCTGCTTCAAAGTTTGCTTTACTGGCTGAATCAACTCCAAACTTTGACATGCTATAAAAATCAGGATCGATCTTTAATATCCATCGTGCCGAAACAGGAGACATAAACAATGAGAACCTGTTTGCAGTTTTATAATCAAAACCCGGCGCAAATATTATTTTTCCAGGAGTTAGAAAATTAGATATTTTTTTATTTGGTTCTACAGAATAATCGTAACCAGGGAAAAGTTGAGAATTAAAGTTTGTAAGAAAACCAACATACCAATGCTGACTTAATTGGTAACCATATTTACTGGTAAGATCAATTCTATCGTCAATCTTTCTAAAATTTTCGAAGCTGGTAGCATTTTGAAGACCAAAAGCAACGTCGAGGTAATTGTCCCAGGTATGCCGGTCGTGCCTGTAATCAAGTGAAAAATTTAAAATGGAATTAATTCCCAAAACATTTTCTTCACCACCGGCTACCCAATTGCTTAAAGCTCCCTGGTTAAGATTCAATATAAATGTTCCGCTTTTTTTCCATCCGTTGCTATCAAGAGATTTAAAAGCTTTTGTACTGGCGGTTTGCAGCTCTTTAACAGTTGGATCCTGCGAATAAGAATAGCTAAATGCTACAATGCAAATAATTAAAAAGGAGATCTTTTTCATTTTGATAAGGTATAAATTTTAGAAACTTATTTCTTCACGCAACAGCAAAACATCTTCGGGAGTCGGGGGCGGTCCTGCTGGCGCATCTTTTTTCTTTAGCTTATTCATTCCTTTTACAATAAGAAAGAGTATAAATGCAATTATTATAAACTTAATAACAGCGGCAATAAATTTCCCATAATGAACAGCACCCCAGGTAAGTTTGTCGAGGTCTTGGGCATTGGCTGCTTTTAGTGCAGGTTGTAAGAGTAAAGGAGTAATAACATCATCGACCAAAGATGAAATGATCGCACCAAAAGCACCTCCTATAATAACGGCGACAGCTAAGTCAACTACATTGCCCTTCAAAGCAAAATCTCTGAACTCTTTTAGCATTCCCATAAAAAAAAGTTTTTGTGAAAAAATGTAATTGTAATCTATGTAAAATCTGCTGAATTTCTATTCTATTTTTTCAACCCGGGAAACTTCATATCAAGACCTTTCAATAATTCATATAAGGTGGATGCAATTATAAATTCTTTATACCAGTTCTGATCAGCGGGAACAATTGTCCATGGTGTCTTATTACAATGTTCAAAACAATCTTCGTACACTTTTTTGTAATCGTCCCAAAATTTTGCTTCTTCAAAATCCTTTTCATTATACTTCCACATTTTACCCGGATCTTTCAATCGTTCCGTCAGTCGTTCCTGTTGTTCTTCCCTGGATATATGAAGATAAAATTTAAGAATATGTGTAT
>VBAT01000114.1:1533-3298 GCA_005884665.1 Bacteroidota bacterium | reverse complement strand
ATTAATGATAAAGCGTTTGTTTACGAGAATAGATCGGAGAAATTTCAGCAAAACAACTTTTTGAATATTCGCTTTAAAGGTAGTGAACACAATAGGTTTGGAATCGGGGCCATTGCAGAAATCTTTTATGGTAAAGGACAAACCCAGGTTGCTGAAAATTCACCTTGCCGGGGATATTTATCAAGTATGGACGCCAGCGTTCATTTTGGACTAGGCTCCGTGACTTCGGTTGACAGCGTTCATATTAAATGGCCCGGAGGTAAGCAGGAAACTATTATTCATCCTTCCATTAACCGGGTGATTAACGCCGATATTAGCAAAGCCCTGGTAAATATTGAAACACCAGGCTTAGTACAACCTGTATTTAATGAAATCAGTAATGAAGCAAATGTACACTTACGTCATCTTGAAGCTGATTACATTGATTTTGATATTCAACGGTTGCTGCCACATAAGCTTTCCGAGTATGGTCCCGGCCTGGCTGCAGGAGATGTAGATGGCAATGGACTTGATGATCTTTTTATAGGAGCTTCTCATGGCTTTGAAGGCACATTTCTACTTCAGCAACCAACTGGTAAATTTATTCAGAAAGGGCTGCCGGCAGTGAATATGCCGGACGCCCGGAAACCGGAAATAATGGGGTCGTTGCTCTTTGATGCAGACAAAGATGGTGACCTGGATTTATATACAGCGAGCGGGAGTAATGAATCTGTGGAAGGATCCAAAGATTACCAGGATCGATTTTTTAGAAACGATGGTAAAGGAAATTTTACCTATGATTCTGCCGCATTGCCTAAAAACTTTGCCAGTAAAAGTTGCGTAAATGCAGCAGATTTTGACAAGGATGGTGACCTTGATCTTTTTGTAGGTAGTCGACTTATTCCCTTCAAATACCCAATGCCTGCAAGTAGTTTTATTTTTCGGAATGATTCAGATGGAGGCAATATTAAATTTACAGACATTACGAAGGAAACGGCGCCGGGTTTATTGGGAATAGGACTTATTTGTGATGCGGTATGGAGCGATTATGATAATGATGGATGGCCGGACCTTGTCATTGCAGGAGAATGGATGCCTGTAACTTTTTTTCATAATGTAAAAGGAACATTGGAAAAAGTAACGACTGGTTTGCAAAATGAGGTGGGCTGGTGGAATAGTATTGCAGCAGGTGATTTTGACAATGATGGGGATATAGATTATGTGGCGGGCAACCAGGGAGAAAACTCTTATTATCGTGGCGACAGTTCTTACCCCGTCAGAATTTATGATATTGAAGGGGTGAAAAACGGAAGACAAATTCCTGTCCCTTCCCTGTATTTGCCGGATACAAAGGGAGAAAAAAAGGAATTCCCCGCCCATAGCAGGGATGATATTATCAGTCAATTACCGGCACTGAAGAAGAAATTCTTAACCTATCAAAGCTTTGGCGAAGCGGAAATGGGTAGCCTGTTTTCGAAGGATGATTTGAAAAATGGGTATCAATTGACTGCAAATTATTTCAAAAGTGTATATATAGAAAACAAAGGCAACGGCGGGTTCCGGTTACAACCATTGCCGGAAATGGCCCAAATGGCACCCCTTAATGGTATGGTCGTGGAAGATATAAATGAGGATGGTTACCTGGACATCATCATTAGTGGCAATGATTATGGTACGGAAGTATCTACCGGCAGATTTGATGCGATGAATGGACTCGTGATGACTGGCAATGGAAAGGGATCTTTTAAGGCGCTCTCATTAAAAGAAACTGGTTTTTTTGTACCGG
>VBAT01000114.1:0-1513 GCA_005884665.1 Bacteroidota bacterium | reverse complement strand
AATCAAATTAAAAGGTGCGGGAGGTGGATACCTGCTGGCCGCTTCTCAAAACAGGTCATGGCTGAAAATATTTAAGAAGATGAAAGGTAAAACAAGAATAATTTTTCTAAACGATGATGATAAAGAAATTCATTATACGATGGTGAATGGTGGAACAAGGAAAGAGGAGTTATATTATGGAACATCCTTTCTTTCTCAATCATCCCGGTTTATTTGTATGAATCCTTCTATTAAGAATATAGAAATTATCAACGGGAAAGGGGAGAGGCGGATTGTACAATAGAGTCACCAGAAATGGGGCTATATCATCCTATTCCAGCAAGCAACACTATTTTTTACTGATGTTTATTTTCAAGGAATAAGAAAGATGCTTTTTGTTTAGCTTCCTTTTTCCATTTTTGTTGTTGCGCTTCGTAAGGTGGCACCAGGCTTCCCAACACAATATCATCATCTCCATCACCATCCGCGTCACCGCTATCCATGGTAAGCCATTTGCCTTCGTTAAATTCTCTGATCGTATAAGGTTTGAATTGGAAACCGGCCACTTGTTCAAGGTATACAAAGGATTCCTGTGGTTGTTTTTTCGTGTCTGGAAAATAGGATATTGCCGCAATGTCCAGGTCGCCATCTTTGTCATAGTCTTTTGCCATAGCTTTATAACAACCATTAATTGGAAAGAAATATTTTTGAGTGAAACGATTTTTACCATCATTAAAAAAAATATACAGGCCATGATAATTTTTAAGGACATTGCCTGAGTAATCTGCATTGTCTCCACAGGTGTATAATATGTCTTTGAACCCGTCATTATTAAAATCATCTAATTCAAAATAGCTTGACCCGTAGATCGCCGGAAACGACAATATTTCCTGGTTATCAAATTGCCCGTTTCCTTTGTTAAGAAAAAGGTATATGCCTTCCCGGGCCTGTGCCATGAGTACCATAATATCCGGCCGCCCATCTTTGTTGAAATCACCCGTATAAGCTTTAACAGCACCGGGGAAAGCTCTTAAAGTCTGTTGCTCAATTTTGCTATTGGGCCTGATCCAGAAGAAACCACCTGTTGTATTGCCAAAGGCACATAACAGGTAATCGGCGATATTAATCATATCCATGTCACAGGAAATAGTTTGCACAGGTCGCGGCAAACCGTCAATTAATTTATTGAAAGAGGTAAAACCGCCCTTGTCTGAAATAGAAAATGAATGAACGGAACCGGTTTTAAGATCGTTGGGATTCATTATGCCGATAAGCGTTAAGATACCATTCCGGGTTCCTGGTTTTTGCAAAGAATCACCAAAATCCATGTCAATAAGAGTACCCCCCACAGGGGTTTTGGCAAGCAGCGCCAATTGATCATTATATATACTTATAGAAGAATCAAATCCGTTGGCCGCATATATCCAACGATTACCCGGATCTATTTTAATGTAGGACGCCGATGGAAACTGACCTTCCCCAAGCGGCATAGTTTTTACAGCGAATATATTGGTGAATTCGCTGATGGGTAACC
>VBAT01000053.1:19137-33707 GCA_005884665.1 Bacteroidota bacterium | reverse complement strand
GGTGCAGACGGTAAGGAAGTTTGGCGCTATCACCTTTGTAGACCTCCGTGACCGGTATGGTATCACACAGCTATTGTTTGGTGAAGAATTGAACAAAAGGTTAGAAGAAAGCCCGCTGGGCCGTGAATTTGTGCTGCAGGCTACCGGGACGGTTAGGGAAAGAAGCAATAAAAACCCGGCGATACCTACCGGTGATATCGAAATAGAACTTGAAGATTTTAAAATATTGAATAAATCGATCGTTCCCCCTTTTACTATACAGGATGATACGGATGGCGGGGACGACCTGAGGATGAAATACCGTTTTCTTGATCTTAGGCGGAATGCCGTCAAAAAGAACCTCGAACTTAGGTATGCCGTCAACCGGGCTGCAAGGAATTACCTGCACAACCAGGGTTTCATGGACATAGAGACGCCATTCCTCATTAAATCGACCCCCGAGGGCGCCAGGGATTTTGTGGTCCCATCGCGAATGAACCCCGGTCAGTTCTATGCGCTGCCTCAATCCCCACAAACTTTTAAACAGTTATTGATGGTTAGCGGTTACGATCGCTACTACCAGGTGGTGAAATGTTTCCGCGATGAAGATCTTCGGGCTGATCGCCAGCCTGAATTCACACAAATAGATTGCGAAATGGCCTTTGTTGAGCAGGAAGATATCATCTCCATGTTCGAAGGAATGGTAAAGGCTATTTTCAAAGACGTAAAAGGAATTGATTATCGTGAAACGATCGGTAGGATGAGCTGGGAAGATGCCATGTGGAATTATGGTAATGATAAACCGGATATCCGTTTCGGAATGCAGGTATTGAATTTGAAAAAGCCATCGTCCGTATATGTGACAAAAACCGATCAGTCTTCACTCATCGATGGCGCCGGTTTCAAAGTATTTGATGAGGCAGAAACTGTCCTGGCAATCGCTGTCCCGGGTTGCAGCGAATACAGTCGCAAACAGACCGACGAGTTGACTGAATGGGTAAAACGTCCCCAGATTGGTATGAAGGGCCTGGTATTCATAAAATGTAATGCCGATGGAACTTTTAAAAGCAGTGTAGACAAATTTTACAGCGAAGAAAAGTTGAAATCAATAGCCACCACAGCCAATGCAAAAGCCGGTGACCTTGTATTGATACTGGCTGGCCTTGAAGAAAAGACGCGAAAGGCGATTAGTGAATTACGTCTGGAAATGGCCGAACGTTTAGGATTGCGAAAACCAGGTGAATTTAAATTATTGTGGGTATTGGATTTTCCTCTTTTTGAATACGATGATGAGAATAACCGCTGGGTAGCCCGTCACCACCCTTTTACTTCTCCCAAGCCTGATCATATCGAGTCGATGATCAGCAATGATCCTGGCATTAAAAATCCCGCTGAATACCTGAAGCATCCCTATGCCAATATCAAGGCCAACGCATATGATATGGTGCTCAATGGGAACGAGGTGGGTGGTGGATCTATAAGAATCCATCAGAAAGAACTGCAGGAAAAAATGTTTGCCGCTCTTGGTATGGACAGACATGAACAGCAGCACAAGTTTGGTTTTTTGCTCGGCGCTTTTGAATATGGTGCACCTCCGCACGGTGGCATAGCATTTGGATTTGATCGTCTATGTTCGATCCTTGGTGGCAGCGAAAGCATCCGTGATTTTATAGCTTTTCCTAAAAACAATGCAGGCAGGGATGTGATGCTGGATGCCCCATCCACCATCGATGAAAAGCAACTAAAGGAATTACAGATAAAATCTGACCTGCAATAATGCCGACCAGGTGGAAAATATTTTTAGGCCTGAATTTCGTGTTATCCATCCCGGCATTTATCTGTTTTATTTTAATGATCATACAGCTCCTCAATACAAGGCTGACCACTACCGGGGATTTCCTGATCTTTTTCCTGGTTTTTTTTGGGCTGGCAGTAATAACATTGAACGGGTTCCTCAACATTTTTATGCTGCAGCAGTACTTTCCTGATAAATCAATACCAGCGAATGTTAAATCGATAGCTACCCTTTCCCTCATCTTAAACATCATAACATGCATCGGATTCCTGATATTAATTCTTTATGCGGCCTCCTGGATGTTCCGGTATGACGCGCCCGGAAGAGATTTTTCAAGCGGCAAAAGATCGCTGGCTATAATATCGCTTGCCTGGATCATTCAACTGGTAGTGTTGACCATGCAAAGCCGGCTACCAGCACTCATCAACCGCAATAACAAAAAAAGTATCAGCAATCTTATTGATTCGATAGGACAATGATTGTACCTTAACCTCAACCTTAACCTTAACCTCAACCTCAACCTCAACCTTAACCTTAACCTTAACCTCAACCTTAACCTCAACCTTAGCCTCAACCTATGCCAGTCAGGTGGAAATTATTCAGGATAATCTGTGTACTGCAAATGATAATTGCGTCGGTTTATGCGATCATGGCATTGATCAATGTTGCGATTTATGGCTTTTGGGCTCTTCTTATCGTATTGGTGTTCGTCCTTATTTTTCTGCTGGCCGTACTTGGCATTAATATTCTTAACGATAACTATCCCAACACACCGGTAACAGGCAGGCAAAAAACCAGGTTTAACCGTTTGTTCCTGCTTAATTTTTTGTTCCTGTTCGTTTTGTTTTGTATCCTGTTCATCGAGATCAGGGCTGCGAAACTGATCATTGGAATTAGCCACAAACCCGTGCTCGAACTTTCATACGAGTTATTTATAAACCTGATTGGAATAATCGTTACCCTCGTGTTTCAGTTTATCATACTCTATGGGCTTTACAGCTTGAGAAACGAACTGTATTTGAATTTCATGAAAAAGCAATTCGAATTTGAAAAAGATCAGGCATGAAAGGTTTCCCGTTTCTTTTTTTGCCAGCGATAAAAAATGTAGATCCCACCGGTGAAAAGGATTAGGGCCATTATCCGGAAGAAATTCTTTTGCATAAACGACTCCTTGTCTTCGCCCGCATCAATCTTATCATGGCAGAGCGCCTCATAATAATTCAGCCGGGGATAGTTACTATTGAGCTTTTGTACTTCCTCGAATTTTCGTAGCGCTTTGTTATAAAAAGATTCATAAAAAAAAGCGAGGCCCTCATTATACAATTGCGATGATAGACTCTGTTTTGGCTGCACCCTGGCCGAATCGAGATATTCCTGTATCACCGAAATGGGGATCGCAAAATTATATCCCGAAGCCAGTGTACCCGTATTCTGCTCAAGGCTGCCAAAAGTCGCCAGCCCGATCACATGCCCATCCTCATCACAAACCGGGCTGCCGCTGCTTCCATGTGATATGATAGCGTCCATCTGCACAACCGGCCATCCTCCTACTGATTGTTTAATGGCACTTACAATCCCGGAAGTAAGCGTGGGATCACTGTTTGATTCTGCGGCCAGGAAAACATTTGATGTGGCGGGTTCAGGGTAACCATAAACCAAAATTCTTTCCCCAATGCGAACGACTGAATCACCGCTCATTTGCAGCGTGGGAAGATCTTTTACATCTTCGAGTTTTAAAAGCGCCACATCCTTGCCAGGCATTGCCCTTCCCTTTATCACCAGTATCGCCTGCTTTTTTATCCGGAACGGCTTGTTGATCTCATTATCGGCACGATAAATAATATAGATGTCTTTCTTAAGGTCAAACAGGATCATTGAAGACAACTGGGAATAAATAAGGCTGTAAGAGTTATATAGAAGATTACGCTGTTCATCACTTAAGGTCATAGCCCATGATCGCTGCAGCGAACGGATATTCGCATCTGTCACTTCCTGGAATGTCGATTGAATAAATTTTTGACGGATAAATGCGCTGTCACGATCAATCACATGGCAGTTGGTGATAAAATAGCCATCGCCAGTGATAAAAAAACCCGTGCCCTCCGATACAATGCGATGTTGTTGCCGCAGGTACTCTGTTGTCGCTGAAAAGTAACGAAACGGGTACCTGTACAATGCCTTCACCACGATATCCAGTTTTTGGCTGGCGCTCAACATGTTTCCCGTCGTATCAAGTCTTTTTACCGAATCAACCAGTTGCCTGAAACGTTTTTCGTTTATTTCAACCTTATTAACGTATACAGTAGCCGAAAAAACCGTTTGCACCATCGCTACTCCCGGAGCATTTATGGCATAGTTTCGCTCCGCAGAAAGAGATTGGGAAATACAGGGATTGTTTTGCAGAAAAGAAACAACTCCCGCAATGAGACTATATATTTTAAAGCGGCTCATGTAAAGTCCATCAAAATACTTAAAAAACCGGTTTAACCCCAGCAATATTCCTTTATAAAAACAATTTCCAGGAAAAACGTGTTGTTAAAAGAGCCTTACAATTACATTAAAACAAAAGCATTTTCTGTAATTTGCCGGAAACTCTCCCTGATGAAGTCCCTCCTGCCACTGTTCAGCATTTTAATAATTATTATCATGGGCTGCCAACAGGAAGCCGGCGGAGGTGATACTATTGTGACAACACCGGCCCAGACATTTTTGAACGTAGGTTATGGAACCGATGCTTCGCAAAAAATGGATGTATACCTGCCAGCAGGAAGAAGCAGTTCCAAAACTAAAACGATCATCCTGATCCACGGGGGAGCGTGGGCCAGCGGCGACAAAGCTGATTTCGATGCCTATGTTGATACCTTGAAACAAAGACAGCCCGACTATGCCATTTTTAATATCAATTACAGGCTGGCCGGTGCAGGCGGTAATCTTTTTCCAACACAGGAAAATGATGTAAAAGCTGCTTTTGATTTTATCGTTAGCAAAAGCGCTGAATACAAGATCTCTCAAAAATTTGTATTGCTGGGGGCCAGCGCGGGTGGACACCTTGCCTTACTCCAGGGATATAAGCAAAGCTCGCCTGTGAAAGTAAAGGCGATCATCGATTTCTTCGGGCCAACTGATCTTGTCGATATGCATGATCATGGGTCTCCTGCCTTAGTTCCTGTATTGGAAACCCTGCTGGGAGGGAGCCCGGTTTCCAACCCCGGTATGTACCAGCAATCAAGTCCTATAAACTTTGTAAATGCCCAAAGCCCACCGACACTTATTTTGCAGGGAGATGTTGATCCGCTGGTGGCGCCGAGCCAATCCGCCGCATTGAATACAAAGCTGCAAACAATGGGAGTAATACACCAATACATATTATATTCCGGCGAAGGTCATGGCTGGGTGGGCACCAATCTTGTCAATTCATTTAATTCTATCCAGGCATTCCTTACAGCTAATGTAAATTAGTATGTCTGCATCCCAATCATCCAGGATGCTCTTCGAAGTATCGCAGCTGACCACTTTTTGACATTTGACGTCTGATGTCTGACTCTTGACTTTTTAACGTATATTCGACTACTCGGTTGCTTACATGTGCGCATGTAATGCAACTTTTTTATTTATTACTGTTACAATGACGGGTCAGGAACTATTTGAAAAATACAAGACCTATGCGGGAACATGGGATGAGATGTGTTCGGATAATGCTATCCGCCCGCAATACAGGCAGGTATTCAATGATATCAGCCAACTGCCCCATGATATATTGCACCAGAAAGACAAGTTGGCCGGTGAATTGTTCATGAACCAGGGAATTACTTTTACAGTGTATAGTGACGATGCCGGAATTGAAAGGATATTTCCGTTTGATATTATCCCTCGTATCCTGACCAACAAAGAATGGGATCATATACAGCAGGGCATCACACAGCGGCTAAGGGCCCTGAATCTCTTCCTAAAAGACATTTACTCCGCGCAGCAGATATTGAAGGACAAAATCGTGCCGACAGAATTGATCGCCACCTGCCCGCATTACACACGTGAAGTGTTTGGCATTAAAGTGCCGCATGATCTCTATGTTCATATTTCCGGGATCGACCTGATAAGAAGCCAGGATGGAACATTTTATATATTGGAAGATAACCTTCGAACTCCATCGGGAGTATCGTATATGTTAGAGAACCGGGAGGTCACAAAAAAAATCTTCCCGGGAATGCTTGGCGATAGCCGGGTTAGAATGATCAACAATTATCCATTGTTATTGCAGGAAATCCTGGCGAGTCTGGCTCCGCAGCAGATAGCGAACCCTACTGTTGTGTTACTTACACCCGGTGTATTTAATTCAGCCTATTTTGAACATAGTTTTCTTTCGCGGTCTATGGGCATACCCCTTGTAGAAGGAAGGGACCTGTTGGTCGATAATCATAAAGTATATATGAAAACGACGACTGGTCTGCAACAGGTTCATGTGATCTATCGCCGTATTGATGATGATTTCCTGGATCCGCTTGTGTTCAGAACTGATAGTGCATTGGGTATTCCGGGACTGATGAGTGCTTACCGGAAAGGAAATGTGGCCATTGCTAATGCGGTAGGAAATGGTGTGGCAGACGACAAAGCAGTATATGCTTATGTGCCTGCCATGATAAAGTATTACCTGAACGAGGAGATTATTTTGCCCAATGTTCCTACATATGGGCTGGAAAACAGGGAAGCAAGAGAGCATGTTTTCAACAATATCGAGAACATGGTCATAAAGCGCACGAATCAATCGGGTGGTTATGGGATGGTAATGGGTAATAAAGCAACTGAAAAAGAATTACGGGACATAAAAAAAGCGATCACTGAAACACCCAGGGAATTTATTGCGCAGCCGATCATCAAACTATCAACGGTGCCCTGCTTTATAGACGGCAAGCTGGAGCCGCGTCATGTCGATCTCAGGCCTTATGCATTGTGTGGGCCGAATGGTATTAAGATCGTACCCGGCGGTTTGACAAGAGTGGCCCTTCGGGAAGGATCGCTGGTGGTCAATTCTTCACAGGGAGGCGGCAGTCAGGATACGTGGGTAGTCGATCCTTAAACCTTTAAACCGTTAAACGTTTTCATGTTAAGTAGAATTGCGGATTCACTTTTTTGGCTCAATCGCTATATGGAAAGAAGCGATTGTATGATGCGGGTGATCCGTACAAACTATATTTTGTCGTTTGACATGGGAAATACCAACAATTTTTCCTGGACAGATGCAGCCAAAATATTTTCCTATTCACCGGAGGGCATTCCGGAAGAAAGATTAAAAGACAGCAGCTCTGCATTGAAATTCCTGATCGCCGACACAAAAAATCTGAACTCATTTAAAATACTGATCACGAAAGCCCGGGAGAATGCGCGGGGAGTACAGGATAACATTACGAAAGAAGTCTGGGAGCATGTCAATTCGATCTATCATATTGTCAATTCACCTGACCTGGAAACAAGACTCGCCGGTTCACGTAGTCTTGAACTCATAGACCTGCTCGACCAGAACAACACATTATTTTATGGTGTTACCGATAGTACGATGCCAAGAGGACAGGGATGGAGTTTTATGAACCTTGGAAAATTCATCGAGCGATGCCTGCTGACAATTGAAACCTCATATGCCCATTTTACAAAAATTGACCACCAGTTGGATAAGGCACAGGATATTTTGTTTTGGAAAAACCTGCTGCTTTCACTTTCGGGTTATGAACTGTATCTTAAAACCTATACCCGCGGCCAGCATACGATCAATGTCGTTGACCATGTAATTTTCAATAAACATTTTCCACGTTCTCTTATTTATTCTTTACAACGAATTGGACGATACCTGGACGATGTAGTGGAGGAAACAAAAATGGAAGGAAGCCAGGCCTTGCAAAAAACATTTGGCCGTATATGCAGTAAAGTTGAATTTGCAGATATGAATGTGATCAAATCTATTGGATTGCCGCAATTCTTGCATTCGCTCCGGCATGATCTCGCCGGCTTTTCCAACGAACTGACCAGGATCTATTTCTCGTACGCTTAACCTAAATGCTAGATGCCCGTTTTTAATATACATCACGTTACCAAATACGAATATGACCGGCCTGTAAAAGAAAGTGTGAATGAAATAAGGATCTATCCGTTTTCCGGGCCAGGACAGGAAGCGTTGTTCCACGAGCTCAATGTTACAAGCCAACCCGATATTTTACTGATCAATGATTACTGGGGCAATCGTGCCGGCATGTTCAACCTGATGGCAGCTCATAAATCCATGATCGTCGAGAGCAAGCTTATTGTGCGCACGTTAGGCAAAGAAGGGATTCCTGCAAGCCAGGCGGGTTTTGATGAGCTGAGAAAAGAAGTTGCCAATAATCTTTTATTGCTTGAACTATCTTTTTTGCATGAAACCGAGTTACGGGAAAAGATCGGTATGCTGAGCAATGAGATAGCTACGCCCGGAAGTTCTGTTATGCAAACAGTAGAACTATGCAGCCATTATATCTACGACAATTTCCAATACATAAAAGGCATTACTACTATTGAAACAACGGTTACCGAGATACTGGATCATCGGTCGGGTGTCTGCCAGGATTTTGCGCACGTAATGCTGGAGATCCTCCGAAATTTACAAATACCTTCCCGCTATGTCAGCGGCTATATATGTCCGAACAAGAATGGGATGCGTGGCGAAGGCGCTACTCATGCATGGGTGGAAGCGTGGATACCGGGCATAGGTTGGACGGGCATTGATCCCACCAATAATGTCTGGGTAACGAATCACCATGTTAAACTAGCTGTTGGTCGTCATTTCAATGACTGCTCTCCCATCAAAGGAACTTTCAAAGGACCTGCCAGGCAATCGCTTTCTGTTTTTGTCTCTGTGGGCTATGAAGATGGAAATACTTTCGAGGATGTTACCAGTGTAAAAATGCAGACACAGGAAGGTGTCAGTGATCTTCCTGATATATTAGAATCTTTTGCAGGACAACAGCAGCAATAAGACAGCCTGCCTGCCGGTAGGCAGGTCAATAGTCCCGAGTCCGCCAAATGCTCGTGGACGATATTCGTTTGCCTCCTTTCTTAGTATCTTTATTAATTAGACTATTGACTATAAACGTCGACTACAAATGTCCCCTCTGGCTGAAAGAATACGTCCCACCACACTAGATGAACTCGAAGGTCAAAAGCATCTTGCGGGCAAGGGAAGTATTTTGAGAACGGCTATCGAAAATGGAAAAGTCCATTCGATGATACTCTGGGGTCCGCCGGGCACGGGCAAAACAACAATCGCCAATATCATTGCGCATACCCTCAACGTGCCATTTTATACGTTAAGCGCCATTAGTGCGGGAGTGAAAGATGTCAGGGAAGTGATCGAGCAGGCAAAGTCAAAACCGGGTGCCGTATTATTCATTGATGAAATACACCGGTTCAACAAAGGGCAACAGGATGCGCTGCTGGGTGCGGTAGAGAAAGGAATAATTACATTGATCGGCGCTACCACCGAAAACCCTTCCTTTGAAGTCATCAGTGCCTTGCTTAGCCGTTGCCAGGTATATGTATTAAAACCTCTGGACGATAAAGACCTCATTCATCTTCTGCATACAGCTATTGAAAAAGATGAAATACTAAAAAAGAAAAAAATTGAGCTTAAAGAAACCGCAGCATTAATTAATATCTCGGGTGGGGACGCAAGAAAGCTGTTGAATCTGTTGGAGATTGTCGTGGAAGCCGCCCCCCAAACGGCCTCTTCCCAAACGGCCTCTCCCCAAACCCCTCTCCAAAGAAAAGAAGCCTCTCCCCAAACCCCTCTCCAAGGGAGAGGGGCTTCGGAAGATCGCGATAACTCAAAACTTTCCAAACATAATGAGGGTTCCGAAGCCTCCCCCCTCGGGGGAGGTTGGGAGGGGGCTGAAATCCCCCCCTTGGGGGGTGGGGGGGCAGTAGTGGTCACCGACGAGCTCGTAATGGACATCGCTCAAAAGAAGATCGCTTTATATGATAAGAGCGGGGAACAACACTATGATATTATTTCCGCGTTTATAAAATCGCTCAGAGGCAGCGACCCTAATGCGGCAGTTTACTGGCTGGCCAGGATGATCGAAGGTGGCGAAGATGTAAAATTCATCGCGAGAAGAATGCTGATACTGGCAAGTGAAGATATCGGCAATGCCAATCCAACGGCACTGGTAATGGCAAACGCTACGTTTGACGCCGTGAACAAAATCGGTTACCCGGAATCCAGCCTGATATTATCTCAATGCGCCATTTATTTGGCTTCAAGCGCCAAGAGCAACAGTTCTACCGTAGCGATTGGTGAAGCGATGTCGGCTGTCAGGCAGCATGGCGATCTCTCCGTTCCGCTGCATATTCGCAATGCTCCAACAAGATTAATGAAGGACCTTGACTATGGGAAGAATTATGAATATTCACATAGTTATGAAAATAATTTTTCGCCACAGGAATACCTGCCAAAAGAAATTGCCGGGAAGAAATTCTATGACCCAGGCAAAAATGCGAGGGAGGAAGAACTTAGAAAATTCCTGAAGGGCTTGTGGAAGGATAAGTACAATTATTAGTGATGAAAGACGTTACATCCAGGGAAGATGTCGAGTTACTGGTCAGGAGTTTTTATACAAAGGTCAGGAAGAATGATACGCTCGGCTATATTTTCGACGATATTATAAAGATCGACTGGGAACATCATATACCGATCCTTGTTGATTTCTGGGAAACGATGTTGTTAGATACGGATTCATATAAACGTAATGCCATGGCAGAGCATTTTAAAGTGAACCAAAAAATAAAACTGGAGCCATTGCATTTTTCAACCTGGCTGACCCTGTTTGATCAGACCGTTGACGAACTTTTCAGCGGGCAAAAAGCAAAGCTGGCAAAAAAAAGAGCCCATTCAATTGGGCAGATCATGCTACTAAAGATGCAACAGATCAATAAAACCGACAATCAATGAAAAAAATACTTGCCGCTTTTCTTTTACTGGTTTGCGCAAACGCTATTGGCCAGGATGTCGTGTCGACAGACTCCGTTAGTGGAAAGAATATTGTGTTGATGGATCCCATCCGGGGAAAGGCAGTGTCACAGAATGGCTATGTGGATACAAAACTTACATTCAGGGATTTCGCAGGCACCACAATGGATGGAAAGATCTTTACACAGGATAGCCTGAAAAACAAAGTGACCTTTATTAATTTCTGGTTTGAGCATTGTGCTCCTTGTGTTGCCGAGTTTGATGCCCTGAACAGCCTGTACAATAAATATAGGAATAACCCCGGCTTCCAGTTTATCAGCATCACCTATGAAAAGAACCAGGACATAAAACGCATCGCTAAGAAATATCATATGGACTATCCGGTCATTTCCGTGGAAAGTGATAAAATATACCAGTTGATCTACAACTTAGGCTTCCCGACTAACATCATTGTCGACCAGTCGGGGAAGATCAGTTTCATGATATCAGGGGGCTCCCTGGAAAAAGAAAGAATACAGCAAGCGTTCGATAAAATCTTTTCAAAGCAAATAGATCGAATTTTGTTGCCGCAATAAACTATCTCATCAACTATAGCTGGGCTCAAACAATAGTGGAAAGAATTGGCCCTGCATTTTAACACCTCTCGGCACTGCGGGTACACCGTTCAGCAAAACTTCATCAGAATCGGATGTTACGCCATCTTCAAACACGTTGACGACGAAGGCGCGCCTGGGTTTCGAAGAAGTGTTTGCGCCTGAACCATGTAATGTCAGCGAATGATGAAATATTGCTTCACCCGCTTTTACTTCTGCATATTGAGGATGTTCAAACTGCTCTCTCTGTTCCTCGTTTAAAAAATCTCTTATTCCCTGCAGTTCACCGGCAATTACAGGTTTGGGCAGTAAGCCCCACTTATGGCTTCCGGGAATGTATTGCAAACAACCATTTTCTTTTGTTGAATCATCTAATCCGCACCAGCAGGTGAGATGAGCTACGGGCTTTGTTCTTGTCCAGTAAGAATAGTCCTGGTGCCAGGCAACGACACCTCCCTGTTTCGGCGGTTTCCAGAAGATCTGGTCATGCCAGAAACGAACAGGTACATTACCCAGCAACTGGCTGGCGGCGACAAGGAACCTGGGATTCCATAATACATCATGTAATCCCTCGCTGATCCGCCACGCACCCAATGCGTGAAAGAGGATGGTAGAAGGATCTGTTGATTCATTCGAATGGAACTCATAAAATAGCTCATGCCCCGGGTGCCTGGGGTCTGCAATCTCTCCTAATTCCTTTTTAATCCTCTCCACCTGTTGTTCATCGAGGAGCTTAATGCCAGCGACATAACCGTTTTTATTAAAAAACTCAACCTGTTCCCCGCTAAGCCGGTAACTATCCCATTCTTCCACAGTATTAGGCCAGCGGAACATATCACTGACTAACTTATGTACGGTGCTAAGATCTTTTGATGCCATACCTGTTCTTTAGTTTTAAAATTACATTTTTTCCGCAATGCCTGCCGATTCTTTAATTTTATTCAAAAGATATAATTAGTATGCGACTACTGCTTATTGTACTGCTGTTTATCTTAGCGACGGAGAGTAAAGCACAAACTTCGTTTGGTATAAAAAGTGGAATTAATATTTCCAACCAGCTAAGACCATATGTTTACATGTATAACGATAATCCCTGGTATGATCGGGGTCAATCTATTGTTTGTATGAATGGAGCATTTTTCACCCAGTTCGTTTTGCTTGATAAAGTCTCGATTCGTTTACAAGTCGGCTATACCGGTCTTGGCTATAAAGTTCCCGAGGCTTATGATGCACTTGGAGTTCTTATTAGTCCTGCCAGGAAATTCCGGCTAAATTATTTTTCGCTTCCTCTCCAGGTCATTTACCAGGTAAAGTCCGGGTTCGGAAAAATCTGGATCGGTGCAGGACCTTATGCTGCCTATCTTTTCAGCGGCACTATTCATACCGGTTCGGCCAGGCAGGCGATCGTAGTGGGAAACAGCGCCACCAATGAATTTAAACCATTAGACCTCGGTCTTAGCCCAACGGTTTCATTAAAATTGAACAATGGATTCCTGGTGGGTGTCGACTATAATATGGGTCTTTCTGATGTCTCTGAAGCAGCTGGAAATAACCAGAACAGGAGTTGGTCCGTCTATGTTGGATATGTTTTTAAATAATTACGGAGTCACCCCTGTTTTTGAAAGCAGTGCCGCTGATTCCGTTAATTTTATTCACCAAAAGTAATTTCTAATGAGATTTATCATTTTTGCTGTTTGTCTTGCTGGTTTTACGATAAGAAGTAATGCACAGCTTAAAATTGGAGTAAAAGCCGGTATCAACATTTCCAACCAGGTAAATCCTTTCATAAATTCATTCAGTATTAAACCGTCATACAGTCACGGACAATCGATCACCAGGCTGAATGCCGCACTATTTACACAGTTCCCCCTTTTTAATGAATTTCTTCTGAGGGTCCAGTTGGGATTGGCCGGACAGGGTTACGAACTGCCAACAGCATACGATCAGCAAGGTGACCAGGTAAGTCCTGCTCAAAAATTTAACCTGGGTTACTTATCGCTACCTGTTCAGCTCATTTATCCTGTTAAATTAAAAGCCGCAACGCTTTGGATAGGCGGAGGACCTTTTTTAGCTATGCTTGTTGATGGACATGTTAAAATGCCTTCTTCGACGGAGAAGATCGCTATAGGTTACGACAACGATAGTCAATTCAGACCATTTGACTTCGGGATCACTCCCACTGTCTGTTTGAAATTAAATAATGGCTTCCTTGCCGGCGTTGACTACAACCTTGGTCTGGCTGATGTTTCTCACCAGGAGGGAAGCAACAGGAACGTAAGCTGGTCTTTTTACCTGGGTTATATCTTTAAATAATAAATCAGTGTTCCGTTATTTCAAAAGATTCATATGAAGTTATTTTACAGTGTCAGTTTTCTTTTTTTCAGCATCATTGCCAACGCTCAAAACCGTGTGCAACGTGATCCTCAAATTGAAAAAATGGTGAGCGAGGTTTCGAAAGATTCCCTGCAATCCTATATAAAAACGCTGGTGAGCTTTGGCACAAGGAATACATTAAGCACTCAGTCAAATCCCACACGTGGTATCGGAGCCGCCCGTAATTGGGTACTAAGCCGTTTCAATGAATTCGCTCAACAATCCGGGGGAAGGCTCACAGCTTTTATTGATACGGTAACATTAGCTGCAGACGGGCGCCGCGTAAACAGGACAATATTGTTGGGTAATGTGACGGCGACATTAAAAGGAACCGATCCCGCTGATAAACGAGTGTTCATCATCAGCGGTCATTTGGATAACATGCGCACAAACGTAATGGACAGCGTGAACGATGCTCCCGGTGCCAATGATGATGCCAGCGGGGTTGCAGCTGTGATGGAATGCGCGAGGATCATGAGCAAGCGTAGCTTTCCCGCAACAGTTATTTTTGTTGCAGTAAGCGGGGAAGAACAGGGCCTGCTTGGTTCCACTTACATGGCAGAGAAAGCAAAAAAAGAGAACTGGAACATTGAAGCGGTGCTTAATAACGATATAATGGGAGGCAATAATGCAAATGAAACGAACAAGGCCAGTAACGACCAGGTCAGGGTGTTTAGTGAGAGCCTTTCAATACTCGATACTGGAAGAGCTGCCACCACATTACGCAACCTGGGATTAGAAAATGATGGAAAGGCCCGGCAGCTCGCAAGATATGTAAAGGAAACAGGCGAGCGGTATGTAAAGAAACTGAAGATAGTGATGGTCTATCGCAACGACCGTTTTC
>VBAT01000053.1:0-19094 GCA_005884665.1 Bacteroidota bacterium | reverse complement strand
AATCACCAGCACCAGGATGTGAGAATGGAAAACGGGACACAATTTGGAGACCTGCCTGAGTTCATGGATTTCGAATACCTCAGAAAGAACACCTGTATGAACCTTTGCAACCTGGCCAACCTGGCAAAATCTCCTTCTATGCCACAAGAAGTTAGAGTGGAGACCAGAAGACTGACCAATTTTACGAACCTTAGCTGGAAGGCGTCGGCAACCGGAAAAGTAAAAGGCTATAATGTGCTAATGAGGGAGACGACAAGCCCCGTTTGGGAAAAGAAGATGTTTACTGCTGATACCAAAATGGATCTGCCTTTTTCGAAAGACAACTATTTTTTTGCTGTACAATCGGTAAGTGAAGACGGAAATGAAGGATTGCCGGTTTTGCCTACACCAGCAGGCAGATAACTTACTTTTATTTTTCACGTTTGACATTTCACGTTCATATGATTAACTGGACTGTAAAAAAATTCGAAGAGCTCAGTGTGCATGAACTCTATGCCATTCTCCGGCTAAGAAGTGAAATATTTGTCGTGGAGCAAAACTGTGTTTTCCAGGATATGGATAATAAGGACCAGTTCTCCTATCACCTGATGTGCTGGGAAAACAATGCATTGACAGCTTATACACGGCTTATTCCGCCAGGCAAAGTTTATGATCTTGCGTCCATCGGCCGTGTGGTGACATCACAGGCTGCAAGGGGTTCGGGTATCGGTAAACAATTGATGGAAAAGAGCATTGAAGAAGCTGAAAAACTGTTTGGGAAACTGCCAATTAAGATCGGCGCACAGCTCTACCTGCGTGAATTTTATAATTCATTCGGTTTTAAGCAAAGCAGTGATATCTATGATGAAGACGGAATTGACCATATTGAAATGATACGTCAATAGTTCTCGTACTTGCACTAAGTAGATCAACTTTTCAGTATCCAACGGCGAAAGAAACTCTTCTTTTTGTTACCGAATTAGTTGCCTCTTGTTCTATTTTAGCCCTTGAAATCCAATAGTAGAAAAAACCAGAAATCCGATTACTATGAGAACAAATGTACCCTATGTGCGGTTTATCGCACTGCTCCTTACGCTGAGCATTTTTTCAACCCGTTCTTATTCGCAATCCATTACTACTGACAATGGTAAGTGGGAAATTGGTCTCGGCTTCGGACCGATGTTCTTCCTGGGTGATCTTGGAGGAACAGCAGGTATTGGTAAGCCTTTTGTCGCAGACCTTGACCTTCCCCTGACAACGATATCCAAGAATATTTATGTGAATTACTATGCCAATGAATGGCTTGGGTTCCGGGTAGCCATCAACCATGGTGTGTTAGAAGGAGATGATGCGCAGGCGCCTGCCAAAGGTGGTGCCGAAATGGATCGCCTGGAAAGAAACCTCAGTTTCAGAACTTCTGTACTGGAAGGATATGTCGCTGCAGAATTTTATCCCACGGTCTTCTTTGAAAAATTTGATGGATTGATGGGTAAGCTTCGTCCTTATGTGCTCGGTGGATTCGGTGTAATGAAATTTAATCCCAAAGCTAAACTGGATGACAAATGGATAGCCCTTCATCCCTTGCGCCTGGAAGGCCAGGGTATGGCAGAATATCCCGACAGGAAGCCTTATAGCCTGATCCAAAAAGAAGTCCCAATTGGAATTGGCTTCAAATATTATCTCAAAGAAAACTTTTATATAGGTCTCGAGGTATTGCACCGCCAGATGTTCACTGATTACCTGGATGATGCCAGTACCAAGTACGTCGATTATCACGTTTTCGATACTTACCTGTCGCCGGCACAAGCTGCCCAGGCAAAAAGATTATACTATCGTGGAACCTACCAGGGTGCGCCCGGTTATGTGCAAAGACCTGATGATATATTGACTTACCAGCGTGGCGACCCTACTGAAAATGACGCCTACTTCTCTACGATCCTTCGTTTCGGTTGGAGATTGAATGCCGAGAATGCAAGACAGAGAAGACAACTACGATGTCCTGTTTTCTATTAATAAACAGCAAAGTCTTTAATTAATCCTAACCACCCATGAAATTAAAATCTACACAAGTATTAGTATTTGCCTTTGTCCTTTGTATGACCTTGCAGACGACTGCATCGTTCGCAATGGGAAAAGGAGACGATGATCCCAAAGACAAAAAGGAAGTAAAAAAAGCGAAAGTATCCTCTTCAAGGAACAACAGTTCGGTTAAAATTTATCCTGACATCCTGAAAAGAGTGATGCACGTCGTAGCCAAGGACAACACCGAAACTGTCGATTTTTATGTTTTTGACCTGGAAGGGACGATGGTGAAGCATTACAAAATGAAATCCGGTGATCATGAAAGGATGGCTGACCTGGCAAGAGGAAAGTATGTGTTCAGTGTATTTGCCGGTGATGACGAAACGGCAACCGGAAATTTCGAGATCCGTTAAAAAGTTCTTTACAAGAATATCAAGTTCTTTTTCCAATAAGCGGCAGAGAGCTTAATAGAATCTGATACCCTGGTTGATGAAAACCTGATCCGTTCTCTATTGGTACTCTCATTAGTATAAATTTTATTAAACACTTTCTGCCAATGCTTATTGGGTTGTTAATTGGTTTATTGGTTTACTAGTTAATTGGTTTATTAGTCAGGCTTATCCTGACGAACTACCGAATTAATGAATTAACTGATTAACAAATTAACTGTACCAACTCCAGAGTTCTTTTAATTGCTATAACTAAGAAACCCGTAAGGCAGGGAAATTAATTAGATCCGTATCCGGATGAAAACCCAGGAGACTGGCCACCGAAAGAGATTTCTTTAATCACTTCCTGCTCTTACTTACGGGTCCATTGCAAAAATCCCAAGACCCAAAAGACAAGAACCAATCCCGCCAATGGGCGGGACACAAAATCTAATATTTAAACAGTAGCGTCCAATCAAAACGATTGGATTTTTGTTTTGGAGCTTTCCCGATAGCTATCGGGATGGTTCTTGGAGCTTGGTTCTTGGAGCTTGTATCTTGGAGCTTTATTAGGAAAGTTCTGTTTTGAGGAATTCTGCAGTAAAACTCTCTTTATTCTTTATAAGGTCTTCAGGAACGCCTTCAAATAATATTCTTCCTCCCCCATCCCCGCCTTCAGGTCCCAGGTCGATGATATGATCGGCTACTTTTATCACATCCATGTTATGTTCTATGACCAATACCGTATTGCCCCGGTCAACCAATTTATTCAAAACATCGAGCAGGTGCTTTATATCTTCAAAATGCAGACCTGTAGTCGGTTCATCCAGTATATAAAATGTTTTGCCGGTATCGCGTTTGCCCAATTCAGTGGACAATTTCACCCGCTGCGCTTCGCCGCCACTTAGCGTCACTGCGGATTGACCAAGCGTTATGTAACCAAGCCCTACATCCTCCAGCACTTTTATCTTGCGGTAGAGATAAGGAACGGGTTGAAAGAACTCTACAGCTTCTTCTACAGTCATCTCCAGGATGTCCGCAATGGATTTGCCTTTATATCTTATCTCCAGTGTTTCCCGGTTATATCATTTGCCATTACATTCTTCACAATGGACATACACGTCCGGCAGAAAATTCATTTCAATGACACGCATCCCGCCGCCCTCGCAAACCTCGCACCGGCCGCTTTTAACATTAAATGAAAAACGTCCTGCTGTATAACCCCTGATCTTCGCTTCGGGGATGGAAGCGAATAATGTTCTTATCTCGGTAAAAAATCCGCAATAGGTGGCCGGGTTGCTTCTTGGAGTTCGCCCAATAGGCGACTGATCTATTTCGATCACTTTGTCAATATGCTCCAGTCCTTTAATGGATTTATACTCCAGCGGTATTCCTTTTGAACCATAAGCGTGGTGAGAAAGGATTGGATATAATGTTTCATTGATCAGGGTGGATTTGCCACTACCACTGACGCCTGTCACAACAATGAATTTTCCCAGGGGAAACTTCACATCCACCGCCTGCAGGTTATTTCCTTTCGATCCTTTTAATTCAACAATCTTTCCATTTCCCTTTCTTCTTTCTTTTGGCACTTCTATCTTATGTATTCCATTCAGGTAACCCGATGTAAGTGTATCCAGTTTCAACAATTCCGCGGGTGTGCCCTGGGCCACTATCTTACCACCATGATAACCGGCTTTTGGACCAATATCGATCAGGTGATCTGCCGCAAGCATGATATCCTTATCATGCTCTACCACTAAAACACTGTTGCCGATATTCCTGAGGTTTCTCAACGCATCTATCAACCGGTGATTGTCCCGCTGGTGCAACCCGATAGAAGGCTCATCCAGTACATAAGTTATTCCCTGGAGTTGTGATCCAATCTGTGTGGCCAGTCTTATGCGCTGGGACTCACCACCACTTAGCGTTTTCGAAGGCCGATTCAGGGAAAGATAAGTGAGACCAACATTCAATAAAAACTGTAGCCTTTCTCTTATTTCTTTTAATACATCCTTGGCAATTGCATTTTGCTTGTTGTTAATTCGGAGTTCAATCCCATCCAGCCAGGCAGCCAGGTTATCCAGGTTCATGTTGCTTAGCTCGGAAATATTTCTGCCGGCTATCTTAAACCAGAGGCTTTCTTTTTTCAATCGTGCTCCGCCACAGGTTTCGCAGGGCTTTAATTGCATATAACTTTCGGCCCAATCGCGCAAGCCTTCGCTATGCCCGTTGTTGAACCAGCGCTTCAGCATATTGACTATTCCTTCAAACGGCGCCTGCGGATCAAATTGCATGTTTTCAAAATCGATCTCTGATTCTTCGCCCTCTTCGTTGCCATACAATAATATGTTCAGCGCCTTCTGGGGAATGTCCTTGATAGGTTTTGTCAACGATATCTTATTCTTTCCGGCTATTGATTGAGCCTGTTTAAAAACATAGGCATCTCTTTCTTCACCGAGTGGAGCGATACCGCCTTCATTAATGCTCAGCTCAGGGTCAGGGATCACAGCATCCATATTAATATGGAACGTTGTACCAAGACCTTTGCATGCCGGACAGGCTCCATAAGGCGAGTTGAATGAGAAGGCATTTGGCGAGGGCTCTTCATAACTGATGCCTGTGTCCGCGCACATAAGCAGTTTTGAATAGGACGATCCGGCCCCCCCACCCCCCGAAGGGGGGATCTCGGCCTCCGCATTCCCGAAGGCCTCTTTCTTCTTTGAAGCTCCTAAAGCCCCTCCTTTGGAGGGGTTGGGGGAGGCTTCTCCCTTGGAGGGGTTCGGGGAGGCTACATCGACGAACATTAAGTCTTTTCCTAATTTCAGCGTTTGCTGCACGCTTTGGCTCAACCGCGGTTTCAGGTCGTCGGTGACCTGTAAACGGTCAACAACAAGTTCGATATCGTGAATCTTGTAACGATCTACCTGCATTTTCGGCACCAGGTCCTTGATCTCTCCATCTATCCTCACTTTAAGGAATCCTTTTTTGCGGACATCCTCAAACAGCTCCCGGTAATGTCCTTTGCGCCCGCGAACCAGTGGCGCCAGCAGGCTGATCTTTTTGTTATTATACTTTGAATAAATATTCTCGACGATTTCATCCTCGCTCCATTTTACCATTTTTTTACCAGTATTGTAGGAATAGGCCTCTCCTATTCTTGCAAACAGCAGTCGGAAAAAATCATAGACTTCGGTGATCGTTCCGACCGTAGACCGGGGGTTTTTGTTGGTAGTCTTTTGTTCGATGGAAATAACCGGCGAAAGACCCGTGATCTTATCGACGTCAGGACGCTCCATATCGCCAATAAATTGCCGGGCATAGGCGCCGAAAGTTTCCATATACCGGCGCTGGCCCTCAGAATAAATAGTATCAAAGGCCAGGGAAGACTTGCCGCTACCGCTGATACCAGTGATCACTACCAACTTATTCTTGGGAATTGAAATATCTATGTTCTTTAGATTGTGTACCCTGGCGCCGTAGACATCTATTGCGTCATTTTCGGGAAGGTTCCCGCTGTTTCCATTATTCTTTTCACTCATAAATTAAGGTCAGCGAAGATAAAACAAGCCGCAAGACAAAAAGTTATTTGGGAAAACTGTCTTCCACCGTCTTTTTTTCCAGAAAATACATCCCGGGCTCTCGAATATCCTGAGTTTTTCCACAAAAGGGTTTTCTGGCATAATATTTAAAGAGGAGAGGCGAACGGATTATTTAACCCTCTTAAAGCATAACTTATGAAAAAAACCGCTATCATACTGGGAGCAGTATTGCTATTATTTACTGCCTCGATAAACGCCCAGAACGATACCTTATCCAAACAACCGGCACAAACACAGCAGTCTCTCAACCAGGCTGATTCAAAACAACCCCTTTCGAATTCCGTCGCTACCACGACAAGTAATGACAGGTGGAACAACTGGAGTCCTGATAAATATAAAATGTTGCCAATGCCTGAGCCACTGACAACAGAAAAAATATTTCCCGTCCTTGGCCATTACAGTGTAACAGCCAACAGCAATACTTCAACAACAGAGGCTTCCAGCAGCGCTAGCTCTGATGTTACAATCACGCTGGATGAAACCAATAAGGGTGTAGTATGGGTAGAAGGCTTACCGCAGGGAAGGATCAAAGCTTACCTGAGAAAATCTCCCAGTACTTATATGATTCCGGCTCAAAAGACAGCTGATGATAAAGAACTGGCAGAAGGCGTTCTGATCTATGATAAAGATGCGAACACACTCGATGTATGCATCGGTTGCAAATACAACAACGAAGATCCTGCTGCAGCTTTCACTCAGCCTGAGCCTATCGTAGAAGAACAGGCAGTGGTAAAAACAAAAACGAAAAGTAAAAAGGGAACTACCAAGGTAAAAGTAAAACCGGTGAAGATGTGGAAATACAGCGGCACCAAAACAGATGTAGCTGTTTCTTCGTCTATTCCTTCGCAACAATAAATCTAAAATCGTTAATACACCAATGATCATTGGGGAGTCCCGCTGAAAAGCCGGACTCCTTTTTTTGTGCCTATCTTTAAATAACTGTTTTACTGCTCACCATTAAACGGGAATGGCATGTTCAACCTCTTTAAAAAAAAGGAAGCGTCGGTAAAAGTAACGGATAAGATCTGGATGTCAGAAGAAGCTAAATGGAACGGTATTGTTAATGAATGGAAGGAGAACCCGCAATTGGTCATTATTACCTGGTTTGATGCGACGTACAGGCATTTGCAAACAGTGTTCGCAGAAAATACCACGTCAACGGTATCATTATTTATCGCCAGACAGGTAACCGGCCCGGAGTTAGCCGGCAGGAAAATCATCTTTGCCGAACACTATCCGCTTCCGGTGAAAGAGCAGGATGCGTTCGGGCGCTGGCAGCTGAAGGAAGCAGTTGTTCATTCTGCAATGGACGAACCTCTGTTCAAACATTTTGGTGGCGACAAGATCATTGAAATGATGAAACAGCTGGGCATGAAAGAAGACGGAGTGATCACGCACAGAATGATCAGCCATGCGATAGTAAATGCGCAGGAGAAGATTGAAAAGAAGGTGGTGGCTGAAACTCCTGCAAATTCGCAGCAGGAATGGCTGCAAAGGAATTTATAGATAAACAGAGCGGGAGCGAAGGGAAAAAAAGAGTCTTGCTTAATCTAAAGGTTTTCGTCCTAAAGAACCATTAAACCTTTAAACAGTTAAACTTTTAGACCTTCCAAATAAATTTGCAATCTGAATAGCCAACCCTATCTTTGTGGCAGCCTGCTTGCCGGTATCGCCTTCATCGAAGCTTTAGCGGAGGAACAGCAGGCAAGTTCTTTTAACGACTACTTATCAAGAAAGGCAGAGGGTAATGGCCCGATGAAGCCTTGACAACCTCCCCAACTTCGCAATGGTGATAACGCCCGGCGAAGCAAAGGAAAGGTGCCAATTCCATCCGCCGGCTGGCGGACAGATAAGTCAGACCCAAAGCTTCCACGATATTTTCACACCATATTCAAAAGCTCATCTGATTTAACTGGATGAGCTTTTTTATTTCACGGCTTGTCGGCCAGTTCCCCCGCTTCACTTGTTAAGTAGCCAACTGTCTAAACAAATCATTTAAATCACCTGTTATGCCCAAACATAACGGGACAAACTGTTTAACAATGAGCAACAACAAAATCAACAGTAAATCGGAAGATCTGCCAAAGGAAAAAAAGAAATCGCCGTTGGGAAAATCATTCCTGCCAACAACCACAGCCAATGATAGCTTCGCCCGACCATTTATTAAGAATGGCGAGCTCCCATTAACAACTGTTAGTAGCAACAGGAATACCATCCCACTGCTGGATAGAGAACAAACGCCACGCTGGCACAGGCGAAATGGCCATGATCCCTTAGTGGACCAGGGCAACAATAAGACCTGGCAGATAAAAATTTTCTTAAACTGATAAAATAAAATTGGTCGATTTCCGGTAGTCTCCTAATTTTATAGAGTAAATGAAAGCACAACATCCCATATTCTCTTGCTCTTGCTTCATTATTTGTTGCTGCATCTGTTGTATGCCGTAAGGCATATACATCTACTCTATCCGAAAGGCGGGCCGCCTGACATATTGGTCAACTTCTCACTAAACAACTTCCGATAATTAAAAACACATTTTTATGAGCAGCAAACTTCGTTTCGAAACGCTTCAGCTTCACGCAGGACAGCAAATTGATCCTACGACGAAATCAAGGGCGGTTCCCATTTATCAAACCACTTCGTACGCTTTCAACAATTCCGAGCATGCAGCCAAATTATTTGGGCTGAAAGAATTCGGAAATATCTATACCCGCATTATGAATCCTACCACGGATGTCTTTGAACAACGCATGGCCGCACTGGAAGGAGGCGTCGCCGCATTGGCAACCGCATCCGGTCAGGCAGCACAGTTCCTGGCATTGAACAATATCCTGCAACCCGGCGATAATTTTATCACAACGACTTATTTGTATGGCGGTACCTACAATCAGTTCAAAGTTGCCTTCAAACGCCTCGGTATCGAAGCTCGTTTTGCTGATGGTGACGATGCTGAAAGTTTTGTAAAACACATTGACAAGAACACCAAAGCCTTCTATCTTGAAACGATTGGCAACCCGAGATTGAATATTCCTGACTTTAAAAAATTCGCAGATCTCGCCAAAGAATATGACCTGCCACTAATCGTTGATAATACATTCGGCGCAGCCGGTTATTTGTTCCGTCCGCTGGAGCACGGAGCCAATGTTGTAGTAGAATCAGCCACCAAATGGATAGGCGGACATGGTAACAGTATTGGAGGTGTGATAGTAGATGGTGGAAATTATAACTGGGGCAATGGAAAATTCCCACAATTCACAGAACCCAGCGAAGGATATCATGGATTGAAGTTCTGGGAAATATTTGGCGAAGGCAATCCCCTCGGTCTGCCGAATATCGCTTTCGCTATCCGCGCCAGAGTAGAGGGTCTTCGTGATTTTGGTCCCTCGCTTAGCCCGTTCAATTCATTCCTGCTATTACAGGGATTAGAAACATTATCATTACGTGTTCAACGTCACGTTGACAACGCCCTGGCTCTGGCTGAATGGCTGGAACAGCATGACGCCGTAGAATTTGTTGAATACCCGGGGTTGAAAAGCAGTCCCTACAATGTTCTTGCAAAAGAATATCTCGGCAACGGCTTTGGAGGCATCCTGAATTTTGGAATAAAAGGAGGAAAAGAAAATGCTAGCCAGTTTGTTGATTCATTGAAACTGATCAGCCACCTGGCCAATGTGGGTGACGCAAAAACACTGGTGATCCATCCAGCATCCACTACGCACGAACAGCTATCGGCAGAAGAGCAGATTAGAGCCGGTGTGCAACCTAACCAGATCCGCATAAGTGCCGGTATCGAGCACCTCGAAGATATCAAGGCAGACCTGGAACAGGCATTTCAAAAAGTATTTTCAAAAGAACTGGTTGGATAAATATGGTTACCGTTTTTAATTACAATGAATCATTTACGTTGGAGTCAGGTGTGACCCTTCCGGGTTATCACCTGGCTTATACAACGCATGGAAAATTGAATGCAGCCAAAGACAATGTGGTTTGGATCTTTCATGCGTTGACGGCTAACAGCAACCCGCTGGAATGGTGGCCCGGGTTGGCCGGCGAGGGAAAAGTTATTGACCCCGCAAAGTATTTTATTATTTGCGTGAACAAACCGGGTAGTCCTTATGGGAGCATTTCGCCGCTCAGTAATAATCCCCAAACTCATCAGCCCTATTACCACGATTTCCCGGTATTTACCGTACGGGATATGATCAAGACCTATCAAAAACTGAAAGATTCACTTGGTATCAGCAGAATATTTATGGCATTGGGAGGAAGCACGGGTGGAATGCAATTGCTGGAATGGGCTATTGAAGAACCCGAGCTGTTTGAACATATCGTTCCGATAGCCACCAACGCAGTATTATCACCATGGGGCATTGCATTCAACGCTTCGCAGCGCCTGGCCATCGAAGCAGATACTACCTGGCTCGAAAGAAAACAGGATGCCGGGCAAAAAGGAATGGCAGCTGCCCGCTCCATCGCCCTGCTATCCTATCGCTCCTATTATGGATACGATATTACCCAGCCCAGGAATAAAGCATTTGTCGGACTTAACAGGAATGTGGAATATGCCTCCGACAACTACCAGCGCTACCAGGGATTAAAACTGGTAAACCGTTTTAATGCCATTTGCTACTACCGATTAACACAAAGCATGGATAGCCACGATGTAGGCCGCAGCCGTGGAGGTGTAGAGAATGCATTGAAGCGGATAACAGCGAGAACATTGGTGATAGGCATTAGTTCCGATGTCCTCTACCCCATTACCGAGCAGGAATATCTTCGGGAAAAGATCAACGGCGCACAATTGCTGACAATCGCAAGCGATTATGGTCATGACGGGTTTCTGCTTGAATATGAAAAAATTGAATCGGCTATTGAAAAATTTATCAACGAGAAATCGTCGCATCGTTTGAAGATCGTCAATGGTTGACTGGTTAACCAGTTAATTGGTTAATTAGTTTGTTAGTCCTTAAAAAAATTAAACCATTGAAGATAATTTGATCTATGGCGCTATAGGAGAATCTAAACGACAATACAGAGAACGGTTCAATAAGTATGGGCTCTGCAAATAATCGAGATTACTTATTAACCAATTAACTTATTAACTAATAAACTGTCAAGATGGATACACATAAGAAATTAACGATCGGATTATTTGGCTTCGGCGTCGTCGGTGAGGGGCTATATAAAGTACTACAGCAAACACCCTCGTTGAAAGCTACCATTAAAAAGATCTGTATCAAACACCCCGGGAAAAAGCGTAATGCCCCGGCCTCTTTATTTACTACTGAAAAGGACGAATTGTTGAATGACCCTGAGATCAATGTTATTGTCGAGGTGATCGATGATTCAAAGGCCGCTTTTGATATCGTCTCAACAGCGCTACAAAATCAAAAGGATGTGGTGAGCGCCAGTAAAAAAATGATCGCAGAAAATTTGCAGGCATTATTGGACCTCCAGCAAAAAACGGGGCAATCTCTTTTATATGAATCGGCTGCCTGCGCATCCATACCGGTCATCAGGAACCTGGAAGAATACTATGATAACGATCTGCTTCACTCGATCAAAGCCATTGTCAATGGCTCTACCAATTTTATTCTTACCAAGATATTCGAGGAGCATCTTGATTTCAAACAGGCCTTATTGCTGGCACAGCAGCAGGGTTTTGCCGAAAGCGATCCAAGGTTGGATGTGGAAGGTTATGACGCGGTCAATAAATGGACTTTCCTTTTGACCCACGCTTATGGCATTATTGAAAAGCCGGAAAATATCCTGTTCAATGGCATACAAAATATCCATTCCGCCGATGCAGTGGTTGCCAAAGCGAAAAACCAGCAAATTAAATTAGTTGCCGAAGCCAAGAAGCTGGAAAATGGGAAAGTGGCTGCCTATGTCATGCCGCAATTTGTAAAGGCAGATGACCATCTTTCTTTTGTAAAAAATGAGTACAATGGCGTTGTTATCGAAAGCGGGTTTGCTGATAAACAGTTCTTCTATGGCAAAGGCGCCGGCAGTTTACCCACTGCTTCAGCCGTTTTGAGTGATATATCCGCATTAAGATACCAATATAAATATGAGTATAAGAAACTCTATCACCATCAGCCGCAAGTGCTAAGCGAGGATGTTTTCCTGCGCGTATACGTCAGCTTTGACGATCTCAAATATGTCCCCCGTGAAAAATTTGAATGGATCGAAGAATGGCACTCTGAAGAAGACAGGAAATACCTGGTAGGGGTCATTTCGTTCAAAGAATTAAAGGAAAATAACTGGTGGAGGGAAAACAACACGTCATTGATACTGACTCCTGAACCGGTGATTGAAGATATTGCGACACGTCAATTAAAAAGAAAGAGCCTGGAGTTAGCCGGCATCGTGTTCAACTAACCCCAATCATAGATTTCGTTTTGTGAGTTACAAATCAAAGAAGGCTTCCCGCAAGGGAGGCTTTTTTTCGATAGCTGATCTGGATGCTGGATACCGGTCTCTGGTGGTAAGATGCTAGATACTGAATGTTGATTACTGTAGTTAGCATCCAGCATCGAGCATCTAGCATCCAACCGTTTCGCTGCGCTAGCAATGAATAAATAGTATTGACACTGTCCAAATTAAAATACGCCTCATTTTCAAATTGCCTCATTCTCAAATTGTCAAATTATCTCACCAGCATCTTCTCATGCTGCAGGAACCACTCATGAAATTTTTTCAACCCTTCCTGTATTTGCGTTTTCGGATCATAACCGAGTAGAGCTTTGGCTTTGGCTATATCCGCATAAGTCTTGGGCACATCACCCGGCTGATCGGGTTGGTGATCGATGATCGCCCTTTTTCCTGTTATATTTTCTATCGCTTCGATCAATTCTTTGAGCGTGATGGTATAATGGTTGCCGAGGTTGATGATCTCATAGCCCGTTTTATCATAATGCATGGAACCGATAATACCCTGCACCGTATCCTCCACATACGTATAATCCCGGCTGGTGCTACCATCCCCAAACATCATAATAGATTTTCCGGCAATAATATTCTTCATGAACTTATGTATGGCGAGATCCGGTCGCTGTCCCGGTCCATACACAGTAAAAAATCGCAATGCGATAAACCGGATGCCGAATAATTTATGGTACACATGCCCGAGCATCTCTCCCGCCAGCTTGGTCATGGCATAGGGACTGATCGGCATTAGCTTCTCTTCTTCTTTCCAGGGATAGTGATCATTGATCCCGTATACACTACTGCTGGAAGCAAATACAAATTGCCGGACACCTTGCAGCTTCGCAAAATCAAGCATGTTTTGTAACCCTATCACGTTGGCCTGCTGGTAACTTAGAGGATTTTCGATGCTTGGCCTCACTCCTGCCTTGGCTGCCAGGTGAACGATCACATCAACTTTATCAGGAATAAGATCGGCTAACTCTTCTGCCGTCACCTTCGCGAGATCGACATCGACCAACCGAAAGCCAGGATCATCTTTAAAACCACGTATATTGAATTCCTTAATATCCGCGGGATAGAACGGGTCAAAATTATCAATGCAGGTGATCCGGACACCGGGTTCTTTGCGGATTAAAGTTTTGATGAGATTGCTCCCGATAAAACCGGCCCCGCCGGTAATGATATAATGCTTCATAATAGTTTACAGTCACAAGATAATAATAATAGTTCCCAAATCGAAGCCCCGGTCAGGGGGTAGTCTGTGCATATTTTTATTGACCTGCAGGCCGCTTCTTAGCTCTTTTTTCCGATTTTAATACCTTAATAACCATGAGAGTTGCATTTATCACACGATCCACTTTACATTCAGTGCCCGGGGGTGATACCGTGCAGGTGACGGAGACGGCCAGGTACCTCGCTGATTACGGTATCCAGGCAGATATTTGTCTCACCAACGAGAAAATAGAATACGAGCAATATGATCTCCTGCATTTCACAAATATTACAAGGCCTTCGGATATTCTTTTTCATATCAAACAGAACAAAAAGCCATTTGTCGTTTCCCCGTTCCTGATCGACTACAGCGAATATGATAAGCAATACCGCCGCGGGATATCTGGCATGATCCTGAAACCATTTTCTTCGGATATGAACGAATATGCGAAGACGTTCGGCCGATGGTTATATGGAAAAGACGTATTGCAAAGCAAATCGTATTTATGGAAAGGCCAGCGCAAAAGTATCCAGGAGATCCTGAAAAGAGCGGCCATGGTCCTGCCCAACTCGGAAGCAGAGAACAATCGGCTCCGGGAAGTATTTGAAATAAACTCAGACTATGCTGTAGTTTATTTCGGTGTCGATCCTTCCATTTTTGCGCCGGACAGAAAAACGGCGAAGGATGATAAAATGGTAGTTTGCGCGGCACGGATCGAGGGCATCAAAAACCAGTTGAATTTGATCAAGGCTCTGAATAATACAACCTACACATTGTTGCTGATAGGCTCACCGGCACCGAATCAAAAAAGTTATTATGAAAAATGCAGGAAGATCGCGGCAAAGAATGTTATTTTTCATGACCGTATTCCACAGCAGGAACTGATCCAGTATTATAAAAAAGCAAAAGTGCATGCATTACCCAGCTGGTTCGAAACCTGTGGGCTTTCCTCATTGGAGGCAGCTGCTATGGGATGCAATGTGGCGATCACGGACAAAGGATATACCCGGGAATATTTTGGCGACGATGCTTTTTATTGTGAACCCGGAAGTCCGGAGTCCATCTACGGCGAAATCGAAAAAGCGGCCAGTACCGATTGCCAGACCGCTTTGCAAAAAAAAGTATTGTGCCGGTACACCTGGCAGAAAGCAGCAGCCATCACATCACAAGCCTATAAAAAAATAATATCGTAATGAAAAAACTGAAGATCGGGATTCTTGGCACCCGGGGCATACCCAATCACTACGGCGGCTTTGAACAATTTGCCGAACATCTTTCCCTTCGCCTTTTACAAAGGGGACATGATGTTTCCGTATACAGCTCCAGCCTCCACCCTTACCAGGATAATGAATGGAACGACGTCAAGATCATTCATTGCAAGGATTGGGAAAATAAGATCGGGACGGCGGGTCAATTCATTTACGACTGGAATTGTATCAATGACTCCCGTAAAAGGGAATTCGACATATTGCTTCATCTTGGATATACCAGCGATTCAGTATGGCACTGGAGATGGCCTAAAAAATCCATCAATATGGTGAATATGGATGGATTGGAATGGCAGCGCAGCAAATACAACAAACCTACACAGCGATTCCTGAGATGGGCTGAATCCCTGGCCGCCAGGCATGCAGATAGTCTCATCGCTGATTCACCGGCTATTCGTGATCACCTGATCGCTAATTATAATAAGATCCCGGTATATATCCCTTATGGCGCCGAAATGTTTATGAATCCCGATCCGTCCGTTATCGAAAAATATGGATTGTTACCTCAGCATTATTTCATGCTCCTGGCAAGAATGGAACCTGAGAACAACATAGAAATGATCATCCGGGGTCACCTGGCATCAAATAGCCTTTTTCCATTGCTGGTGATTGGCAATATCGACAACCAGTTCGGCCGGTATATAACCTCAAAATATAATGATCCGCGGATCAAATATTGCGGAGCGATATATGATAAAAACGAACTGGATAATCTTCGCTATTATACAGCCCTGTATTTTCATGGTCATTCCGTCGGTGGTACCAATCCCTCATTGATCGAAGCAATGGCTTGTGGCTGCCTGGTGGCAGCGCATGATAACCGTTTTAACAAGGCGGTATTGAATGGGGAGGCTGGTTATTTTTCAACAGATGAGGATGTGAAATCATTTATTGAACACCATTTATCATTAACAAGCCTTAACCACTGGAAAAAAACCAATATGGAAAAAGTCAGAACAGTTTATAACCAGGACAGGATAGTGGACAGCTACGAGAAAATGATGTTGAATGCATGCGGGCAGGAACAGGCAATTGTGCCATTGGCGGTAGCAGAAGCTGTTTAACCATAAAGTGCCTATATCATCTGCGTGAAGAACCATCCGAGTTACTATCTTTAACATTGGGAGATTGAATGGCTCCTGCAAAACATATAGAAATGATCAACCTCGATCGTCTGGAGGCACAAAAAGAAAAATTGCGGGAAGATTATTTACTGGCAAAGCCATTTCCCTATCTCATCATTGACAATTTTTGCGACATCCGGAAAGTTGAAGCTCTTTATGACAAGATCCCGGAATTGAACAATAAAAGCCGCGACTACATGTTCGCGAAAAACAAATTTGAAAAATCCAATTACCGGGAGCTTGGACCGGAGTTTAATGAACTGTATCAAGATCTTTGTTCCAAAAGAATGAACGATTTCCTGAGCTTTATTGCAAATGAAGAAATATTTGTTGATCCTGTCAATCATGGTGGTGGGCTGCACCAGGGTAAAAAGAACAGCTTTCTGGACATGCATCTGGATTTCAACTATCATCCTTTGCACAGAGGCTGGTTCCGGAACATGAACCTTTTACTATACCTGAATAAAAACTGGAGACCGGAATATAAAGGCCATTTGAAGCTTCATGACCGTAGGACTGGTGAAGAAAAAGAACTGGAAGTTCCATTCAACCGGATGATCATCCAGCAAACCCGCGTGTATACGCTGCACGGCTATGATCCGACCAATTTTCCCGAAAACAATTTCCGGACATCTGTCGCAACCTATGCCTATACCATTCACAGGGAGCTGATAGAAAAGCCGCGCACTACCGATTGGTTCGCCAAAAAAGATCAGCCGATCAAACGGATGGTATCATCTATTTACGGGCCAGCTGTCAAAATAAAAAACTATTTCTTCGGGAGCGCTACTGCGAAAAATCAATAAAGGCTCTTTCTGCCCTTTTTTATGAAAATAGGAATCGATGCAAAATGGTTGTTTTCTAAACATATCAGCGGGCGCCTTTTTATTCAAAATGTCCTGCCTGAATTGATTGGCGTGGAGCCGGGTATTGAATGGCATATTTTCCTTTCCGATAAAGACAAAGACAAACAAGTCGATTTCCCGGCTGGTAACGTAACTATTCATTACGCCTGGGGAGGTTTCAATATGTTGTCCAACCTGTTTGTGATACCACGTTATGCAAAGCGGCTCGGCCTCGACGCCGTTTTCTTCCAGACCTTCTCACCGAAAAGAAAATCGTTTAAGTCGGTTGTTTTTATCCACGATGTGTTGCATGCTCCTTACCCGGAATATTTTACCTGGAAAGAACGGCTCTATTTCAAACCGGAAAAATGGACCCTGCCTTCGGCCGACAGGATCGTTACTACTACTAACTATGTAAGAATTGAATTGAGGAGACTTGGCTATGCTAAGGATCAACAGCCAGTTGACCTGGCTCCATCGGGTGTAACACAACTGTTCAGGCCGCGGTCCCAGCACCGTGAAGAAGATTTGCAGCAGGTAAAGCAGAAATACGATCTGCCTGGTTCATACCTGCTGTTTGTTGGCCGCATCAATGAAAGAAAAAATATCGGCAACCTGATAGAAGCGCTGCGCTTTGTTAACGATAAAACGATTTCGCTTGTAATTGCTGGGGAAAAAGACTGGAAGGTCCCACAATTGCAACATTTAATGGCCGATGAAACATTAAGGTCGCGGATACTCTTTACCGGGCCTGTCACCGACGAAGAACTAAGCGCGATCTATGTTATGGCCACCGTCTTTTGCTTTCCTTCATTTGCTGAGGGTATGGGTCTTCCACCGCTTGAAGCGATGGCTTCCGGTATCCCTGTTGTCGTTTCAAATACCACGTCAATACCAGAAGTTTGCGGTCCTGCCGCTCTTTATGCAAATCCTGCAGACGCAAAAGAAATCGGAGACAGGATCAATGAGCTATTATCAGACAGATCACTGTATGAAACCAAAGCCAGCGAAGGATTGGAATGGTCAAAGAAATTTACCTGGAAAAAAACCGCGGAAGGTATAATGAAGAGTATCCTGGCTGCCGTTGACCCGGCCAAAAAAATTAACCCCTCCCAGGAACAGGTGCTATAACTGCCGCTTCCCGTTTTTTCGCATCAAACTGGCTAAAGACGTTGGTAAATGCCAGTATCCAAATGATATATTCGGCAAGGTTAGTAAAAAAACTGCCGGTGAACTGGTAAATAAAGATGAATATAAAGAGCATTAACCTGTAGTAGTTGGTCCAGACCCTTGTGTAGAAGAAGAGAAATATCTCTAATGAGAATTTGATGATAATACCCCACCATCCAAATATAGCCAGCGTCTCCGCAGTCACATTCGGAATGGTAGCAGTAAAATCGTCGATGTAGCGATAGTATACTTTCACGATATCATACCCCAAAATTTTTACCTGTCCCATACCTATTCCCCACCATTCACTTTTTTGCTCCAGCATTTTATTCGCTAAAACATAAGAATCGACAATACGTCCCTGGGCAGAACTGTCAGCACCGGTGAAAATGTTGGTGATACGGGTAAAGAGAGTGTTGTTACGAAAAAAAGCAAAAAGCAAAAACAGGGTCGAACCAGATACGACTACGGTATTGATCGCAAAATTGGTTACCCTTCGTTTTGCCAGCAACCGGGGATTTAACAGGATCGTAATAATGATCGCGAGTAACGCACCGGTAATGACACCAATTGAAAAGGAAAGTACCAGTGGCAGTATCAACATTGGCAACAGCAGGAATCCCCTGATCCTGTTTTGCCTGAAAAAATATTGTAGCACATAAAAAAAGAAGACAGGCATGAATGAAGTGGCGTATATCGATGCTTCGTAGGTAAACAGTTTGAATCGCCTGTAGTCCTTTACCCCAGTGGTGAGATACTGGCTGATCCAGAATATATCGTCCCAGGGTGTAAAATAAAATACAATACCCACGAAGCAAAAAACAAAATTGATGATGAGGATATACCGGAAGATAAGTTCGGGATCGCGGCATACTTTTAAAAATGTATAAAAAGCCTGGCAAAAAATATATAACAGGATCACGTTAACCAGGGAAATGATATAGCTGTTCATGTCCACACCGGTTACAAGAGTATGAACCAGGATGAATGGAGTAAGTATAACCAGGAACGGC
>VBAT01000113.1:534-1926 GCA_005884665.1 Bacteroidota bacterium | reverse complement strand
ATAAACACTACCATTTTCATCTCGATATGGTTTAAAGGCAAGGATATGATCAAGCATTTGTTTCGCAGCTTGATCATTTCCCAGTCTTGCATAGTTTTCATAGGCCAGCCAGTCCTCGACTCTCTCATCTATATCGTCGTCGTAGGGCTTGCCCACGCCAAGATTTTCAGGCCATAATCTTGCGGCCGCGATGTATTGCAGGGCTTGTTTGTAGTTCTTTTTTTTCATTTCATCCAATGCCAGCATCAGTTGAGTTTCTTTGTATAACTGCCGTCCGTCCGTAGCGCCTTCATTGGGCAATATCTGAATGGTTTGAAGTAGGTTGTTGGCTTCACTGTACTGGTTATTGGACATCAATGTCTTTACGTAGAGCATACCTAAGATATAATTACCAGGAAATCGAATTTGGTATTCCTTTGCCACAGTCAGCGCTTGCTGATATTGTTTTTGCGATAAATAATAATTGACTAAGTTTTTGCCATAACGCCATTGTTGTTTATCCAAATTAGCAGCCCGCTGAAGATCCGCAAGTGCCCGGTTGCTATCATTCGTCATATTAAAGTTTGCCCTTGCAGCATAAAATGGTGCGTAATCGGGAATGTTGCCACATGCCTCCAAAAGCTGCTTTGCCGTGGATATATTGCCAGTGCTCCATTGTATCAAAGCAAGATGATATTTCAACAGCCAGTAATCGTTTTTTGGAATAAGCGTTTTCAAAACATCGGCCGTTTCCGGGCGGAAGGGAAATATAAGATCCGGACGTAGCTGATCAGAACGCAACGATTTATTTTCGAGAAACGCCTCCCAATACAACACTTCGGCATTACGTGGTGCTAATTCGCAGCTTCTTCTTTCCTGCCGATGCTAGAATACCATATAGCCAGCTCCAGGTATGTTTCCTGCGGCATTTCATTTTTTATCAAGCCGGTGAACTGTGCCCTGCTTGCTTCTGTCCGTTGCCATAGATATCTTTCAAAACGTGAAAAATGGTTCAACGGATCATATAGCTGAAGCGTATCTAATACGCTCTCTGCCCGCCGCCTGTTGTTCTGAAGGCGATAAATAATCGCAAGCACCTGGTAGGCATCCACTCCATATTTGTTATAGTCAATGCATTTGTGTGCATACTCCGCGGCCTTTTCCAAATTATTTTCTCGTAAATAAATCGCGGCAAGATTAGTATACGCGGCACTTCGAAATTGCACATCTAACGAGGCAATATCAAAACCGTCTTTGGCGTCGGTTATGTGGCCAAGACTGAGATTAATCAAACCGTAGTAATAATTTGCAGCGGGATCATATGTGTCTACCGAGAGAGCCGTTTTTGCCGCCCGCAATGCCTCGTCGTAGCTGGTGCTATGGTACAAGACCATGGACAGATCCGTTAGAGCC
>VBAT01000113.1:0-501 GCA_005884665.1 Bacteroidota bacterium | reverse complement strand
AACTTTTCTTTTGCTCCTGTATAATCTCTTTCACGGATTTTTTCTTTTCCCTGCAGGTAGAGACCATAAGTAGAGTTCCAATCAAAATCACCAGGAGGCTGTACCGGGCGGCTCAAGACATTTGCCGAATCGTCTTCTTCATATTTTATTTTGTCTTTCCCCAGCATTGCCACAAATCCTCCGTCGCTTGTATTGATCTTTATCGAATCGGCAAAAGTCTGAAGAGTATTCAACCTGAGCATTTTTGAATAAATGATTTTACCGCCTGCGGTTATTTGTAATTCGTCGTTAATTTTTTGCAGTGGAGAAAAATAGATTTTTAGCACCCCACCCTCGTGTTTGATATTTAAGGCTCCGAAATTATTAGCGGCTACAAAACCTTTTGTTTTTATTACCGGAAACCAGTATTCCGTCCACACGTCGGTTGTGTGCGGAAAAAATCCTTTGTGCTTAAATGGAGTAAACGTGCTGTTATCGGCTGATTGATTAAACAATCTTCCA
>VBAT01000009.1 GCA_005884665.1 Bacteroidota bacterium | reverse complement strand
TACCAAATTGAACCAGCTTGTAGATGGAATGGATAACCAGGCCCCTGGTCTCAATTTCGCAGTGGGCAGCGTAATAGGGCCGAGTGAATTGGACCTGGACAATGTGGAACTGTTGGCCGGCGCTTCTTCAGCTCTTTATGGTTCAGGTGGAATGAATGGAACCTTATTGATCAACAGCAAAAACCCCTTCAAATACCAGGGACTTAGTGTTAATATCAAACAGGGGATAATGCATGTGGACAATCGCCAGAGATCTGCGGCTCCTTATTATAACTGGGATTTTCGTTGGGCAAAAGCTTTCTCTGACAAATTTGCTTTTAAGATTGCATTTTCTTTCATCAAAGGTGCTGACTGGCAGGCAGAAGACTACCGCGACAAACAACAGATCGGTATCCTGAGCAAAGTAGTAGGAGGCAATCGCAGTAATGATCCTGCATTTAATGGTGTAAATATTTATGGCGATGAAACAGCTGCAAACATGGGGCAACTTGCGCAGCTGATACGTGACGGTATCAATGCAGGAGCCGGCGGGGCATTGATCCCAGCAGCCAATGCTTATTATTCAGCGATTGGCAATCCTCTGTATCCGACCACGGCGCAGAATAATGCTTTTGTAGCTATGTTTCCCGGCTCAGCGCAACCTACAGTTGGATTCTTCCTGCCCTTTTATCTCGGGCTTAAAAACGGATACTTTCCTGAAGCTGCAAACGTATCGAGAACAGGATACGAAGAAAAATATCTTGTAGACTATAATGCGACCAACTTCAAATTCAATGGCGGCCTGCATTATAAGATCACTCCTAATATAGAAGCTTCCTGGAACACTTATCTTGGAACAGGTACAACTGTTTACACAGGTGCAGACCGTTACTCATTACGAAATCTTAAAATTGCACAACATAAACTTGAATTTAAAGGTAAGTCCTGGTTACTGCGCGGTTATACAACACAGGAAAATGCGGGCGATTCATACAATGCTTCTGCTCTTGGATCTTTCTTAAATGAAGCCTGGAAGCCAAGTTTAAGCACAGCTAATCTTTCCGGTTCCTGGTTCCCGCAATACATCTATGCATTTTCAGAGGGAAGAAGGACTGCAGGATCCGCTATCAGCGACATTCAATTGCACCAGGCCGCAAGATCAGCTGCTGATGTGGGCCGCTTATTGCCTGGCACTTCAGCATTTGATGCAGCAGCTAACCAGATCAAAAGCACACCCATCAAAAAAGGGGGCGCTTTATTCCTCGACAGGTCAGACCTTTGGGCTGCAGAAGGCCAATTGAACTTATCAGATGTTCTTGATTTTACAGACAAGCTGGAAGTAATAACCGGCGTTCAATGGAAACAATGGGTCATGAACTCACAGGGAACAATCTTTGCCGATACACTGGGTAATATCAAGATAAACGAAGTAGGGGCTTATGCCCAGTTGAGAAAGAGATTATTTCACGACGGTCTTATTTTGACGGCCGCAGGTCGTTATGATAAACAAACGAATTTTGAAGGCCACTTCACACCAAGATTTACCGCAACGATCAAAGTTGCCAAAGACAATAATATCAGGCTTTCTTACCAGACAGCTTACCGCTTCCCTACCAACCAGGACCAGTATATAAGCCTTGTGACGGGAGCTGGCACGCTTATCGGTTGTTTGCCACAGTTCCAGGACTATTATAAATTAAGTACAACATTGCCGGGATATACAGCAGAAAGCGTGTTGAAATACCGTCAGACAGCTAACTCCGCGGTATTAGTAAAAGCCGTATTCAATCCCGTAAAACCTGAAACAGTGAATTCGTATGAAATAGGGTACAGGGGTATTATTCAAAAGAAATTACTGGTTGATGGTTACCTGTATTACAGTAAGTATAAAGACTTCCTGGCCACCATTGGCGTGGCACAAACCAAGACAGGCAACGTGCAGGAACTGCTCTCACCTTTAACAACTACCAACGTTTCTTATAAACAAAATGCAGATGTCACGGTAAGTGCGGTTGGTTGGGGTATTGGAGCGGAATACCAGTTCATTCGCGGGTTCAATTTCTATGGCAACGTTTACTACGATGAGTTGCAAAATGTACCGGCAGGTTTTGTGTCATTCTTCAATGCTCCCAAATATCGCTGGAACCTTGGACTCAGGAATGATAACGTCTACCATAATATCGGCTTCAACGTAGTAGTAAAATGGCAGGATAATAACTTCTACGAAGGAACTTTTGTTAGCGGAACGCTTCCTTATTTTACATGGGTAGATGCCCAGGTTACATATCGCCCGGCACATTCAAAGAGCACATGGAGAATCGGTGGAAGTAATATTGGCAACAGCTATTACCGTACTGGTTACGGAAGCCCGGCTGTCGGCGGTGTGTATTACGTCAGCTACGGCTACAACATTTTCTAAGACTAAACACCATAACTGGGAAAGGCCTCCGAGTGGAGGCCTTTCTTATTTTTATGACGTGGTTAGTGTCCACACTAACCACAACGCAGGTTTCAAACTAACAATAACATTTTAACTTAAGGTCTTACTAGTTTCTCCAATCTTGATACCATTATGCCAGATTTGTAGGATATAAGTGCCCTTCCGGAAAGTATCAAAATCAAGTGTAAATATGAGTGCCTTTTGTTCGCCCTTTGTATAATCAAATCTCATTTTCCGGGTGAAATTTTTTCGGCCCTCGCTTTTTGTATCAAAGGTGCCTGAGTCCCAGGCCGAGTTTTGCAAAACATGGCCATCAGGCTGATTTATCACAATCATCACCTCGGCATTGGGATATTCATTAAGATTGTTTTGCAGGATGAAAGAAGCCACGAACTTGTTCGCTCTTTTTGCCTGCGATGTTTCCTGTTCCTTGTCGGATCTTGTATGCAAGGTGGTAAAATGCAGCGCCGAAGCAACGAATACAGAAGCATTCTTTACATTTTCCTTTAACCCTTTGTTTTCGTCATCCAGTCTCCGGATATTTTTTTGGAGATTCTCAGCTTCACCGCTCATTTGATCGAGCCGGGCGCTCAATTGTCTTTTCTCCAGTTCCATGGCAGTATTTTCTTCGCGCAGTTGCCGGATTATTTCCTCCATCTCTTTCATTTTCTGCCGGGCGACGATGAGTTCTGTGCTGGTTGTCTTCGGGCTTTTAAGAATATTGGTGATCTCTGCTTTTAGCCTGTTGACTTCGTTTATTTTGTTTTCCAGCTCTTCCCGTAGCGAATCGGACGTACTGCGGGACGAATCGAGCCGCAGGTCCATGTTATTGAGCATGGCGGTGTAAGTTCTCTGTAATGAATCGCGGGATTTAGCGGAATTGGCGGTTGAAGTGTCACTCCGGGTATAAGATTCAGGCAGGCGGCCGCTGTAATTTGATTTATCGTAGAAGTGATAAATCCAGGTGGCTACCAGGCCAAAAGACAAAAGGACGAGAAGCAGGGACTTTGTGTCTTTCATATAAGCGATTTGAAAGTAGCTGCTTCGGGGAAGCAGGCCTGTGCAATATAAATAAAACAGGCACTGCCAAATCCAAATTCTCGATTTTATTGGGCACTGCTTTTCAACAGTTAAATCAGGCTATCTTGAATTAAATAAAAAAGCCGTCCCAACGAATGAGACGGCTGTTGCAGGAGTTGCAACTGCTTTTAACCGAATAAACCACCTTTTTTCAGGGTTCTTACACCTTCTCCAATTTTGAACCCGTTATGATAAATTTCAATTTTATAATCACCTTTCTGGAAATCAGCCTGGCGGATTGGGAACGATACGGCCTTACGAGTTCCCTGGGTATAATCAACACCTACTTTAGCTGTATAACCTTTGTCGCCATCAGTACGGGTTGTCAGTGTACCACCTCCGTTAGCAACATCAGAAATCAGTTTTCCATCAGGAGCAGTCACCATGATATACATATCTGCGGGGCCTGATTTTGCAATACGGTTTTCTATATCAAAAGAAACTACCAGTTTGTCAACTCTTTTAGCGCTGCTGGTTACTTTTTCTTTACCGTTTTTCTTTTCATTTACAGGCGTGATCTGGATATTAGAAGCGCTGAAGGTAGAACCTACATCAACGGTTGTTGACAGCTCTTCTTTTTCCATTGTGCTTGTCTGGAGATTTTGTTCCAGCGTTTGCTTTTCAGTGGTCAACTGGGTATTGTTAGCTGTAAGCACCTGGTTTTCTCCAGTCAGCCTTGTAACTTCTTCCTGCAATGTTGCGATCTGGCCATTCAATTCAGCGATAAGTGATTTTGCTTTAGCTAAATCAGCTTTTGAAGCTTTGTTATCTCTGAGGATCCTGTTGATTTCAGATCTTTTTGCTTCGATATCTTTTTGCAAAGCTGTTTTGTCGCCTTGCAGGCTATTGTTAGCGCCAGTGATAGAATCAAGGCGGTAAACGGCCTGGTCATACATTTCTTTTACAGAATTTCTTTCATTTTCCAGGGTGTTGATAGATGCAGTATCTTTTTGATGCACCTCATCCGATTTGTTATTGTTCCAAAGTACATATCCCCATGTGCCGAGTAGACCCGCAGCCAGCAAGCCAATTAAGAGGTTTTTGCCTGCCCGGTTCCTCTGCGGAGGAGTCGGGTTTTGCGGGGTGGCGGATGGGTAATTGGTGTTTGCCATAAAGATCGATTTTAATTGATTTAATGTTAGGTTTATTAATGGATGGATTTATACGGTGTTAGGTTAGCAATGGCCAAACAGGTTGTAATCTTATCCATTTTAAGCCCCCCCGTTTCGAAAACCGTGCCAGAAAGGCAAAGTTGCATTCCGGGTTGTTAATTTTTTCTGCACCGACTACTGCCCTAAAGCCTGTAACTTAGCGGCTTATGGCTGTCGACAAGATCATTACTGAGTGGCAAAAGGGGTTGTTTAAACCCGTCTATTGGCTTGAGGGCGAAGAAGAGTACTTTATTGATAAAGTGATCAGCTACGCCGAACATCAATTGCTTCCTGAAAACGAAGCATCCTTCAATCTTAGTATATTTTATGGCCGCGATGCTTCCTGGGCTGATATAATAAATGTATGCCGTAGATACCCAATGTTCGCTGAAAAACAGGTGGTACTTCTGAAAGAAGGCCAGCAAATGCGTGATATAGAAAAGCTTGAGCCTTATATAGAAAACCCTCTTTCCTCGACCATTTTTGTTGTGTCTTACAAGAACAAAAAAGTAGACGGGCGTACCAAATTTGCGAAACTTCTCAAAGAAAAGGGGGTGCTGGTAAGTACTAAGAAAATTTACGATAACCAGCTTCCTGAATGGATACAGGAACTTGTTCAGTCCAAAAGCCTTTCTATCTCTGCCCGTGGAGTCGCATTACTTGCAGATCATATCGGGAATGACCTGACCAGGATAGAAAACGAGATAGAGAAGATCTCGGTCAATTTAGGCAGGAGAAAAAGCATTACAGAAGACGATATTGAAGAGTTCGTGGGGGTGAGCAAGGAGTTTAATGTTTTTGAACTGCAATCAGCCCTGGCCAGGAAAGATCTTGCGAAAGCCATTCGCATTATACAATACTTCGAAGCAAACCCAAAAGCGGCACCGATCCAATTGATCCTTCCATCCCTTTACGGGTTTTTCAGCAAGGTTTTCATGGTCTTTGGCGCCAATACTACTGACGAAAAAGCCATAGCAACAGCCATTGGTGTTAACCCCTTTTTCAGCAAAGATTACATTCAGGCAGCTAAGACCTATAATTACCAGCAGGTGGAAAATGCATTGTTATTATTACATAATTATAACCTCAAAAGCATTGGTGTAAACAATATCGGGACCGAAGACGCTTCACTACTGAAAGAAATGGCCATCAAAATAATGAATAGTGATTGATATCTGTGCCAGTGATTAAAGAACTTTCAGGCTTTCGATTTTGTCCTGGTCGATCTGTTTTACCAGTTCATCGAGCGAGTTAAATTTTATTTCTTCCCGGAGATATTTTTTCACATACACCCGCAATAGCTGCCCATAAATATCTTCGTTGAAGTTGAAAATATTTACCTCTATCACCCTTTTTTTCCCATCAACTGTTGGACGAAACCCAATGCTCATCATGCCTTTTAGCCGTGAGTGGGAAGTGATGACCGGTGGGCTCATGGCAGTCTCACGTTTAATGTCTGACTTCTCACCTTTCACTTCAGCATATACTGCGTAAATACCATTGGAAGGGGTGATCTTTTCATCATCCAGTATTTTGAGATTGGCGGTTGGATAACCCAGCTTTCTTCCCAGCTTATCTCCATCTACAACCTCTCCTTCAAAAAAGAACTCGTAGCCGAGAAGTTTGTCCGCCGTTGCGATATCATTATGCAAAAGCGCTTCCCGGATATTGGTGGAACTGATTGAAATATTATCGAGCAGGTGTTTGGGTATTTCTTTGAGTTGGTATCTATATTTTTCGGCCAGTTTTTCCAGTAAACGATAATCGCCTAACCGGTCGCGACCAAAACGGTGATCATACCCAATAATGATCGTATGCGGGTTAAATCTTTTGACCAGGAAATCCCTGATATAATCCTCGGCGGGTTGATTGGCAAACGCTTCCGTAAAAGGTACGACTACCAGGTGATCGATACCCAGCCTGTCCAGGAGTTCGATTTTTTCATCGAGTGTATTGATCAGCCGGATGCCGAGGATGGCCGATGATACAACTTTCCTTGGGTGTGGATGAAAAGTAATAATGACAGTTTCCCCGCCTACGGCTTTTGCCTCTTCTTTCAGGCTTTCGATCACCTGCCGGTGGCCCATATGCACTCCATCAAAGGTCCCGATAGTTACAACTGCGTTATGGAAACGCGGTAAATTTTCTATAGCTCTGTGTACCTGCATAAAAAGTGCTGCGAAGATAATAAACGTTTAAAGTTTTGGATGTTGGACAATGAATCGTTTTGTATAACAGGTATTTTCCCCGATCCCCGGTAACTAAACCATTAACCGTTACACGTATATTTGCGTTTAACTTCCCGATTTAAAAATGTCTTTATATTCCAAACGTGGCGTTTCAGCCCAGAAAGAAGAAGTGCATAATGCGACCCGGGATCTTGACAAGGGACTTTATCCAAAAGCTTTCTGCAAAATTTACAAAGATGTTTTGTGTGGGCATGAGGACTGGGTAAATGTCATGCATGCCGATGGCGCCGGGACCAAAAGCATTTTGGCTTATTTGTATTGGAAAGAAACAGGAGATATCTCTGTTTGGAGCAAAATTGCCCAGGATGCTATTGTCATGAACCTCGATGATCTTCTTTGTGTAGGCATTTATGATGAACTCATTTTTTCTTCCACGATTGACCGGAATAAAAACAGGATCCCCGCCGAAGTCCTTGAAGCAGTTATAGGCGGGAGCCAGTCTTTTTTCAATGCAATGAAAAAATTCGGGGTCAATATCACCTATATGGGCGGGGAAACGGCAGATGTGGGTGATGTGGTAAGGACAATCGCCGTGAATGGTACCATGACAGCAAGATGGCCAAAATCAAAACTGGTGACAAATGAAAGAATAGCAGCTGGCGACGTTATAGTTGGCCTCGCCGGTTTTGGCCAGGCGACTTACGAAACCGAATACAATAGTGGTATTGCCAGCAATGGCCTGACAAGTGCCAGGCATGACCTTCTTGATAAAACTTATGGCCAGCAGTTCCCGGAATCTTATGATACTTCCCTGGATGAATCGGTTGTTTATATCGGGCCGCATAAGATGACAGATGAGATCGATGTTGGCGGGAGGAAAATGAATATCGGGTCGCTGCTGCTTAGTCCAACGAGGACATTCGCGCCGGTGATGAAGGAAATACTGCAGAATCATTTTGATTCGGTTCATGGACTGATCCATTGCAGTGGAGGAGGACAGACAAAATGTTTGAAATATGTGCCCGATAATGTGAGAATAATTAAGGACAATCTTTTTGAGCCCCCAATTATTTTTCAATTGATACAGCAGGCCAGCAAAGCGGACGACCGGGAAATGTACCAGGTGTTTAATATGGGAACCCGTCTGGAGATCTATATCAAAGAAAAAGACGCTGAAACAATCATCAGCGTCTCAAAAAATTTTGGAGTAGATGCCAGGATCATTGGCAGGGTAGAGGAGAGTCCGAAAAAAGAACTGGCAATCAAGACGGCTTCCGGCACTCTGAACTATTAATTTTATGGTGTAAATTTTTTGTATCCAATCACAACCACTTCATTTAAAGACGAACCTTTTGTCACAGGAGGTTTAGCGTCGCTTGCAACGACAAACGTTAATACCATTTTTCTATATGCATTTACTTTGTGGCCGTTTTGAATCGCCGGTTCCCAGTTTGGTCCTTTCATGATCGCCCGTATGGCTTCCTGCTCCATTCCGAAGCCGTGATTGGTCAGAGCCCTGGCATCGGTGACAGTTCCGTCTTTTCTAACGACAAACTGAACGTATACCGTATAATTTCCCTCGGGGGCATTATTGTTAACAGGTACATCAGGATTTAAATTTTTTTCGAAATATGTCATCCATGCCCGGGCCCCACCCGGAAAAGCTGGCTCTATTTCCACCTTATCAAAAATTATGTTGTCGTCTCTGCTAGCAACAGTGTCCTGTATCCATAATTCTACATATTTTATATTGCTTTTCTTTGTAACAATTGATATTACGCCGTGTCTCCCGGCTTCTCCATACTTGGCTGCAGCCTCCCAATTTTTATAAACATTGATCGATTCAATATCGTTAACGTTAAGAACTCCGTCGAGCTTCGCTGCTGTCAGGCCTGGCATTTTCTTCCCGTCAATGACTATTAAATGGATAGCTTGAATCAACAGGTGTTTTTTCAATGAGTAACAACTTATCGCCGTAAAGAGATTTTTCATGGGTGTCTGGGATAACGTGATGTGATGAATCAACATATAATTTTCCAACGATAATTTGTTTCTCATTGGGAAAAGATTTTTCATAATATTTATGCGTCATCAGGTCTACCTGGTAATAATGTTTCCCATAATTTGTCGCATTTTTTTCCAATCTGCTGACTGAATAAAATCCAAACTCAGAGGGTTTGTATTTTGCAAGGCTTCCGTTGTCGATCCTTTTTTCATCAATCCATACGCCATAGATCTTTGCATCCGTCCAGGTCTTGAGTTGTTCGGCGCTGGGAGATTTTTTTGCTGGTCGTGACACTTGCCAGAAAACAATTTCGGGGTGTTGTGGCACAGTATCGTGGAAGTAGTCTTTCCTGACACTTAATTTGACATTGGCATAATTTACAATACCGGCAAGGATAGCTCTTGCCATTTTTTCCAGGTTTGCCGGAGCGGAGATAAATTCAAGATCGCCGGGATTAATCATATAACCACATTCGAGGAGAACGGATGGACAGGCGGTTTTATCTAAAACAAATACACCGTGACCTTCTCGTCTTTGTATCTCCTTCTTTGTTTTATAAATTCCGGAGATCTCACCGAGAATGGCTGAAGCCAGTCTCTCAGTATTTACATCATACTTGTTTTTTGAAACATATGCTTCGACACCTGTGGACTCGTCTTTATTTTGCGATGACGAATTATTCATGTGAACGGAAACAAAGGCAATAGGGTTTATACCGTTGGTAAGATTTACACGATTCATAAGACCTTCTGATATGTTGGTGGCATTGCCAGGCAAATGATCATCCTCTCTTGTCATTATTACATTGACATTGTATTCACGGCCTAAAGATTCGATCTTTTTGGCCAATACCAGGTTTAACTGGGCTTCTGTGTATCGATTATCCGGGCTTTTGGTTCCGGGATCAATGCCGCCGTGGCCCGCATCGACTACGATTGTAAAAGTCTCGTCCGCGCGGACAGCGCGAAGGTCTTTTGAATGCTTGTATTGGAAGGCAAACAGAACTACAAGAACTGAGGCGAGCGGCAGCACCAACAGTTTTCTTAAATACCGGTAACTTGTTTTTGAAGGATTTGTTATCATGGCTATACGTCGTTTTATCTGGTTGTGAAAAAATGGATTAACCAGCCGCTGGGCAGTATGCAGCGCCTGCATCAGCAGAAGTTCAGCATATTCCCACCGGTCGCATTTGTGCAAGGCGAATTGGTCGGCAAGAAATTCATGTACTGCCTTCTGTTCCTTTTTAATCAGGTGAAAGAAAGGGTTGATCCAGAAGACTGCTGAAACCAATTCCAGGAAAATGATATCGAGGCTGTGTTTCTGTTGTATATGAAACACTTCATGCCTGAATATCTGTTCTCCTTTTTCGGAATGCAATTCGATCCGCTTGTTCCAGAACAGCCATTTGAAAAAGGAATAAGGCGTTCCGGGCTCGATGGTATTCACAAACCGTATCCCTTCCAATCTTTCAACCGGGTTATTTTTAATGATCTTTTTTATTTTGTACAGCGAAACGAGCATTCGTAATACCAATACAGCTATGGCGAAAACATAAACAACATATAACAGACCCTGCCATCCGAAGCCGGCTTTTTCAACTGGTTGTATAGTTCCCGGAGCGATCGTTTCATTAACCGGAGAATCATACGATATTGTTTGCAGGGTTTGCCATATTGCCGGGGAATGTATCTCGCTGCTGCTGACGTAAACCGGTATGTGCAGGAAGGGGATCAGCATACTTATGACAACGGAGGCAATTAGATAAAACCGGTTATACTGGTGAAACCGCTTATTTCTCAACAGCAGGTGATAATAACCATACAGAATGCCGGAGGCGATTATAACCTGGACCAAGTAATATAGGACAGGCTTCATTTCTTCTGGTTTTGTTGTTTCTTGATCTGCTGGAGCAGCGTTTCCAATTCTTCCACGGAGAGATTGTTCTCTCTTACCATGAATGATACTACATTGCTGAATGAACCCTCGAAGTATCCTTTAACCAGTTGTTTCATGCTTCTTTTCGAATATTCATCTTTCGATACAAGAGGATAATATTGGTGATGACGGCTGATAACTGTAAGACCGACAAATTCTTTTTCGACCAGGATTTTAAGAAGGGTAGCTACCGTGTTCTGGTGTGGCTTGGGATTGGGCATTGCTTCGACAATTTCACGAAGAAATGCTTTGTCCAGTTTCCACAGTATCTGCATTATTTGCTCTTCCGCTTTTGTGAGTGATTTCATTTTTCAGAATTAGAAACCGAAGCTAAAACTAATTTCTTAGTTTACAAACTAAATATTTAGTTTTAATAAAAAATTTATCCGCCTACGGGTTTTCTTACGTTATTTTGCAGCAAATAAGTGATGATGGCAGAACCGATTATCGAATTAAGGCACGCCAATATTTACCAGGGAAATAATTTGATACTCCAGGATGTAAACCTGACCGTGAACAAAGGTGAATTCGTTTACCTGGTTGGCAAGACAGGTACGGGTAAATCCAGCCTCCTGAAAACTTTATATGGTGAATTGCCACTAACTGAAGGAGAGGGAGTGGTGGCCACTTATAATCTTCGTAATCTCGACTGGAAAAAAGTGCCTTACCTCCGCCGCAATCTCGGCGTGGTGTTCCAGGATTTCCAGCTACTGACCGACAGGGATGTCAACAATAACCTCAAATTTGTTTTAAAGGCCACAGGCTGGACAAATGAAAAAATGATGGATGAAAAGATCATGGATGTTCTGAATAAAGTTGGATTGAAATCAAAAGGTTTCAAGATGCCCTTTGAATTGAGTGGGGGAGAGCAGCAGCGCGTGGATATAGCAAGGGCTTTACTCAATTCTCCGCAATTGATCCTCGCCGATGAACCTACCGGCAACCTGGATCCCGAGACATCGGATGAGATCATGAATTTATTGTTCCATATCGCCCGGGACTTTAATGCTACCGTGGTGATGGCAACACATGACTATATCGTTGTACAGAAATTTCCTGCCAGGATGATAAGGACTGAAAAAGGCAAGGTATTGGACAATGCTACCATAACCATTGAATAAGCTGTTTCGAATTTTTTTCATTATCATAAGTGGTACAAAGCAATCGCTTTCTCAATCTTATTTCTTCTTCTCCAAAAGGCTGGTGATACAATTGTGCGATAATAGATGCAAAGGCATTTGCGTTGGTTGCAATATGACAGGCAGGTTCCAGGCCGGAGCCGGAGACCATGGGATCATTCACTACGCAATGCCGTCCCTGGTACAATGCATGTAGCAGTTTAAGCCGGATGCCGGTAATGTTTTTATTGAAACAGGGAAGTACGTTGATATGGGCTTTACGTACGAGATCGTTCATTTCCGTTTCAGTAGGATCGGCTACCAAACAGGTATGCTGGCAGAGATGGGCTACTTTCTGCAATCGTTTGGAAGGTTTTTTTCCTGCTATCACAAAAGGAACTCTCACCCGGGTGAACACCTTGCATACTAACCACAATGCAGCTTCTTCGTTTTCAGGTACCGATAAATTACCATGATATAAACAGAGATTTCCAGCTCCTTCTTCGCTGCATACCCGCTGCCAGGCGGGAAACGTTGGAAGAAACTCAACCTTCGGCAGTGAATACTCATTCTTAAGAACTTTTATATCGTTCTCCGAAACACAGGCATAAGTACAATTATCCGGTAAATGATGATTGTATTTTTTTAACAACCTGCTTTCATTATAGAAGTATAACTTTTTTAAAAAACCCCTGCTTGAGCGGGCCAGTTCCTTGTAATACGCACTTTCTTCATTGTGCATCCTGACCACGATCTTTCGATGAGTGGTATCCATGTGAGAAAGAACGCCGGTACAATGAATGCCTTCCAGCAGGATAGGGTGCTGATCCTTTTGCAGGTTGGCGATAAGATTTTCATTATTGCGCGAAGAAACGATATAGGGCAAATGAAAAGAAAAACCCTTGTGCCCGGTTTCGCGGTTATATACATTGATGGATTCACAATATTGATTCAGCTCATTGGGAGTACCACGTTCATTATAGCTGAAATAGTGAAGATGAATGCCAATGCCGAGTTTTTTCAGCGTCATGATACGATTCATCATATCAATGGCACCGCCATAATCCGCTGGCCAGGGAACGTCCAGGCATACCATATGTAGGTGTTTCGTCACTGATTGAAAACAGATTGATAAAAGTCAAGCAGCTTTTTCTCCTCCTGCTGCCAATTCAGTACCTGCCGGGCTTTAAGACAGTTTTCCCTTAATCTATTGTATAAAACATCATCGTGCAGCAAATTGTTTACCGTATCGGCAATTCTTTTGGGATCTGTGTCGGCAATTAGCACCGCTACTTCAAATTGCTGGTTGATCCTGACATATTCGGGGAAATTCATAGCGATTTGTGGAAGGCCGGCATGTATATAGTCGAAAAATTTATTCGGAAGAGCAAGATACTGGTTAATTCCCGTGTTTTCAGCTATGCACAGACCAAGAGCCGCTTTTTGGGAAAAGACCCATAATTCACCAGGAGACAACATCCCCTTCAGGTCCACCTTATTTTCCACCCCGTTGTTTTTAACCAGCTGCTTCAACTGACCCATGAAATTTCCGTCACCACATATTACCAGTTTATAGTCTATCCACTTTAACGCCGGTATCAGGTGTTCGAATGCACGGGCTTCATTGACTGCGCCTTGGTATAAAAGAAATTTTTCACTGGGGATCATCGTGTCAAATTCTTTCAGACGGGTAATATTCCTGATAACAGAATACTGAACTCCATAGCGCCGGTTAAACTCATCGGCAATGCTTTGACTTACCGTGTAACCAAACCGGAACTTCGGCACCATTCTCTTTTCTATTCGCGTCCAGAATTTTTTGATGCGGGGCCTCGTTTCGACTTCCTTGAGACCGGTGAATAATTCGTGTGCATCATAAATACGTCGAATTCTTTTCCACCGGGAAATATAGTAACAGGGAAGAATGGTGTCGAGGTCAATGGCGCAGACAGTATCTATTTTTTTAAACAGGAGGAAAAAGAAAAGGCGAATGTTGTATTCTGCATAAAAAGCTTTCCCGGCCCGGAATAAACACCTGATCCTTTTTTGACTGAATTTTTCGGGGTTCAACGGCACTGATGCGGGCAGTTTTAGTCCTACCAACATTACCCAATAACCGTTTTCTGCCAGTGATGTGCAGATGCGATGCATTCGCTGGTCATAGGTAAGATCATTGGTAACCGTAAAATAGATGCGCTTCAAATTTGGCAATTTAACAGGTTGTCGATGTCCGGCCAGGCAGTGTTATCGCAAAGAAACAGATTCGTAAATTTTTTCGATGGCTTCTACCGTTTTTAATCCATCGAGCGCATTGGCAAAAGGATGATTATCGTCGTGCAGCGCCTTGACAAGGTTCTCATATATCTTGTCATGATTGCTCATGGACCCTTTATAAAACCCATAGTCATTAGCATTGCCGCCCGGTAGTACATTTAACTGTTGCTGCTCCATCAATTGATATTCGATCTTATTCATGTATTCTCCTGCGATCCTGATACTTCCTTTTTCCGCCAGGAGGCTGAGCGATACTTCCATATTTTTTTGATATGCATTGACCGTCCAGTTAAGGCCTCCGATCACTCCATTTGTCATTTCGATGGATACGACGCCGCTGTCTTCAAAATCAATAATGCCCCGGTGAGCAAAATTTTTACGGAGCCCGCTGACGGCTTTCATGTCGCCCAGTAACCAGAGTAGCGCATCAATGTAGTGACTGAATTGCGTGAATAAAGTACCTCCGTCAAGCAGTTTATCACCTTTCCATGAATCCGCATAATAAGCTGGAGGCCGGTTCCAGAAACAATTCAACTGAAAACTGTACACTTCACCCAGTTTATTTTCTTCAATCAGTTTTTTTAATGCGGACAATGCCGGGTTGTACCGGGTTGATTTTACAACAAACAGTTTTTTGCCGGCCTTTTCGGATTCACCAATCATTTTTATTGCGTCTGCGGACGAAGTGCAAAGCGGCTTCTCGCAAAGGACATTCGCTCCCTTTTGCAATGCCTTAATAGAATGTTCTGCGTGAAGACCATTAGGAGTACAGACAGCCACAACACCCGGATTGTTTTCTGTCAAAAGATCATCAATGGAACAATAGACCCGGGCATTGTAGGGCTTCGCCAGTTCCACAGCCCGTGCATGAATAATATCACAAACAGCGACCAACTGCCCATAACGGGCAGCCTCTATAGCATGACGGGAGGCGATTCTTCCGCAACCGATTATTGCAAAATTCAAGGGTGAATTCATTTATCAATACGAATCCCAAATATAGAACATACAATACCGGGCACAAAACAACGGGTAGTGTATCATTTTGAAATTTGGCCACGAATTCCTCCAGGTTAATTGGTCAATTAGTTGATCCGTTAACTGGTGGTTGGGGATTTTGCCACGGATAAGAAGCTGATAACATGCCCATCATCCGTGTACCCGTGGCGACCTTGTTATCTTAACAGCGATACGTTCATGAGACTGAGATACCACCAAACAACGATGAAATGATGGTAATTCAAACAAAGCAAAACCCCGCGCCATGGCGCGGGGTTGAATAAATTTATAGGTACAACGTTTACTGGGCTCCCTGCATACCACTTTGCATACTTTCCTGCTCGGATTTCAGATTTTTGCGCTTGAAAAGTGATACGTCGAATTTACCAAAACGGTAAGCGAAGTTCAACCGGAAGAATTGCTGGTCACGTGTACGATAGCTTTCCTGGGTAAAGCTATAAGCCTGTGTGATAACATCGCTTTTCCGGGTCTTGAATATATCACTCACGCTAAGCGTCAGTGAAGCTGCTTTGTTTTTAAGGAACTCATACCTCAACGCCGCATCCACGCCGTAAGTAGGTTGGGAATAACCCTGGGCACTACCGCTTACATTAGGTCCAAACCCACGTCCCATTCCACCACCACCAGCACTTGCGCTACCACCTGGTGATAACACAGTTTTGGAATTATAATCACCCGACAACTGCAAGGTCATGCTGTAAGGTAGTTTGAAGCTGTTGTTGATCTTGGCAAACCAGCTATTTACCTGTCCAACTGTGGTGACAAGAGGATCATTTGAATTGATCTTCGAGGTATAAAGATTCAAATTGGTCGTGATATCCCACCATTTGGCCAGTTTATTTTTTGAAATGATCTCAAGACCGCCTACAAAGCTTGAATTGGCGTTAATGTATGTGTTGACGAACACAAGCGAATCAGTGACCGGGTTTATCTCTTGCGATTGGTAGCGGGTAATCAGATCGGTGGTGTATTTGTAGTAAACAGATATCAGCAGGCTATTACTTTTTGGAAAAGTCTTTTGATAAGCCAATTCAATTGAATTGGTGAATTCAGGTTTAAGATTAGGATTTCCCCGGCTTAAGTTCAATGAATCTGAGTAATCAGTAAAAGGGAACAGCTGGAAAAAATTAGGGCGATTGATGCGACGGCTGTAGTTAAGCTGTAAATCCTGGTTGCCTTTTAGTTTCTGTGTTAAGAAAAGACTCGGGAAAAAGCTGATAGGATAGCTATTGCTATAACTGCTAGAGGTATCTGCAAAGCCGGTTCCGCTTTTTACACTTGAATGCACCGTGCCTTTATAATCGGAACTTTCCAGTCTCAGTCCGACCTGGTAGCCGAAATTCTCTTTTATTCTTCCACTATAAGTGCCATATCCGGCAAATACTCGGTCGGTATACTTATAATTTGAAGAGAGAGGGGCGAGTATAGTTACTGATCCATCGGGAAGCAAAACACCGATATCATTTTTGCTGTCAACATCTCTTTGAGACATCCTTGCACCGGCTTCAATCTTTGATGTGGGGGTGAAGGGGTTGGTATAATCGGTTTGCGCATTGAATTGTTTAAATGATCCGGTTCCTACCTGTTGTTGATCGTATGAAGATGTCTGAGGTCCTCCAATCACGGCAAATATATCGTTCATGATCAGGTTTGAGTTCTTATTGCGGCTTCTGTTATAGTTTATGTCTGCAGAAAGCTGGTGACCGTTCTGCGGGAAGTTGTGTAGATAGCTTAGGCTGGTCCCAAGATTCCTGAAGTTACCGCTCGTATTGGCATTCCTGCTTGTATAGGAAGTCTTATTTCCGGTTGACAGGATGGTATCGACAAATATGTTACTAAGAGTATAGGGTTCAAAATTTCCCCGTACCGCCAGGCCGGAAACCGTGATAGTATTGCGATTGTCCAGAAAGTAGTCAAAGCCTGCACGTCCAAACATGAAGTAACCGTCATTGACATTTTTGTCCTTCTGGATGAGATTTGTATAGGGAGGTTTGAAAAATGTCGAACGGGTCGTAGTACCATTTGAAATCGATTTGAGCTGGCCATAGTTGGCACTGGCGAAAACGTTGACCTTGCCTTGTTTTACATTGATATCGCCACCTACATTTATCTTGGCGCGTTCATCTATACCAGCCCTGATATTTCCACTGTATCCCGCCTTCCTGTTTTTCTTTAAAACGATATTGAGGATACCGGCTGTGCCGCCTGAAGCATCAAACTTTGCGGATGGATTCGTGATCACTTCCACGCTTTGTATCTGGTCGGCCGGAATCTGGTCAAGCGTCAGCGTAGTAGGTCTTCCGTCAACATATATCTGTGGAGTATTGTTTCGTAAGGTTACATTCCCATCAATATCCACGGATACGGAAGGAACATTCTTCATCACATCCACCGCGGTGCCACCGGTAGCCATGAGGTCTTTGTCTACATTGTAGATTTTCCTGTCAATAGCCAATTGTACAAGGGGCTTGGTGGAATTGACGGTTACATTGCTTAATATTTTTTCGTCAATAACCAGTTTGATATTGCCGAGGTCCTTGTCAAGGTTTCCCAGCATGGACATCATATCCTGGCCGCCTGTATTGGAGCGCATGGATTGCATGGTCTTCATGTCTATCAGTGAAAGGCTCTTCTGGAAAGGCTTGAACCCAATTGCTGATATCATCAGCTTTACCTGGCCCATGACGGGTACGTTTTCCAACCTGAAGTCGCCGTTGGCCTGGGTGAGCATTCCATCCAAAATGACATCCTTTCTCTTTTTGGAAACGGAATCATATTTATTGATCAGGAGCTGTACAGAAGCAGCATCAACCGGTTTATTGGTAATAGAATCTATTACTTTTCCATAAAAACTACCATTCATTTGTGGACCACCGCCACGATTTCCGCCTCCCATGCCGGGCATCTGGGCAGAAACCACGACAGAAGCCAAAACCAGGGATAAAGCAGTAAGGAATTTTCTCATCTGAATTTTTGTTTGACATTGGACGCCGAATACTCAACGAACTTGCTGACAACAGCGTGACAGTTTGATAAAAGGTAAAACTTGCCAGGAGACTGGCGTTATTTGTTTAAAATGTAAAAAATTAAAAGGTTAATTGATCCAATTGCAAAGCCGATTATGGCGCCTGCTGCCCTATAATAACCCAAAACAGGTTCCAGGGACTTTTCCATTCGACTGGCACTAACGCTTGTTACTCTATTCTTCACTTCGGCTTCGATATCCAGCCGATCCCTGATCTCTCCCGCAAATTTTTGTAAGACCTGGGGAAAAAGCTCCTCTATTTCTTTTAGGAAAACCTCTTTGAGGGATTGAATGGTCTTATCGCCAATGAACATTCCAACGACCGGCATCTTTTCTTTTAATTTATGCCGGAGGAAATCATCCACGTGCGACTCAACCAGCGGCATTACTGATTTTATGTTTGACGGATCGGTGATTTTTTTTTCCAGGCCGTCAAATGAAAACTCAGCCTTCACTGCTTTTCCTATCATCTCTGCAAGCCGCTGTTGACGCGAAGGGATAACCCGGTAGACAAGGATCTTTCCCGCTACATGGGAAAGAAACCAACCAAGTGCCAGGGAGAGAATGGGAATAATTAGGGACCAGTAATTCATGTTTAACGATATGATAAAAAATCAACCCCGGCTCGATTCATCCGAAACCGGGGTTGGCGGGGTGGCTAATGGGGCTCGAACCCACGACCCTCAGAACCACAATCTGATGCTCTAACCAACTGAGCTATAGCCACCATTTTTGATCAAAACGGGAGGCAAAAATAATTAAAATGGCTATTGCGAAAAAATTAACTGTCCACATGTCAACCTTCTTCCCGCAATTTTTTTATATGTTGGTATCATCATTGCCGTTTATCAAAAAGGCGCCGAAAACACTTGTTAAAAGCCTATAAAGGCAAGAAATTCATCGTTTTTGCGTTATTTTTGGATTATGCAAAATGCTTTAAAATACCTTCTGAATATGAAACGACTTCCGATAGTGATACTGACACTTGTAGCAGGATTTTTCCTGGCATTCCAGACCCTTGGATCCGGTACAAAAAATCCACCACCCACCAAATACGAAGAGATCCTGAAACTGGTTGGCGAAATGCTTAGCCAGGCGCATTATAGTCCCCAGGATATCGACGATGCGTTCTCAAAGAAGATTTTCAAAAAATATATTGATGAACTGGACCCTGAGAAAACCATGTATCTGCAGGCAGATATTGACCAATTGAAAAAAAGCTATGAAACAAAGATCGATGACGAGATAAAAGGCTCCACAGTTGAATTTTTCCTTGCCGCCGGCAAAACGTTTAACACCCGGATGGAAGAGGCCGCAGTTATCTGTAACGACATTTTGCAGAAGCCATTTGAGTTTAATACAGACGAGGAGGTAGTGCTGGATGGCGACAAGCTTAATTATACAAATAGTAGTGCCGAAATGAAAGAGAGGTGGAGAAAGAAATTGAAGTTCATGACTCTTGAACGCTATTCCGACCTGCTCGATACCCGCGATAAGAACAAAGGAAAAGACGGGTTTGTCGTGAAAACGGACGCTGAACTTGAGAAAGAAGCTCGCGAGAAAACCAAAAAGGTGATCGATCGTTTATTTGAAAGATTCCGCCTCAAATTCAACGACGATGATAAATTCAACGTATTTGTAAATGCCATCACTACTACGATGGACCCACATTCGGAATTCTTTCCGCCCGTAGATAAAAGATATTTTGATGAAGAGATGAGCGGACGATTCTTTGGTATCGGCGCTTCTTTGCAATATGATGATGGCAATATCAAGGTAGGTAGTATCCTGACCGGCAGCCCGGCCTTTAAATCAGGCGAACTGCAGGTAGGTGACGTGATTCAAAAAGTCGCGCAGGGGAAAGAAGAAGCCGTTGATCTGACCGGGTACGTCGTGACGGACGCAGTAAAACTGATCCGCGGCAAAAAAGGAACCGAGGTCAGGCTTACGGTGAAGAAACAGGATGGTACGATAAAGGTTATTTCCCTGGTTCGCGACCAGATCGTGCAGGATGAGACTTTTGCCCGCAGTGCGATTGTAAAAAATGGAAACTCCAAGATTGGTTATATATTCCTTCCTGAGTTCTATGCCGACTTCGATAATCCCAACGGTAACCGCAGCTTTATTGATGTGGCAAAAGAAGTCAATAAGCTGAAAGAAGAAAAAGTGGATGGTATCGTAATAGACCTTCGAAATAATGGCGGTGGTTCATTATACGATGTAGTGCAGATGGCCGGTTTATTTATCGAAGACGGCCCTATCGTGCAGGTAAAAGACAGGGAAAACAAACCAAGCATATTGAGGGACAAAGATCGCTCAGTTTTATATTCTGGTCCACTGGCAGTGATGGTTAACGAGTTTAGTGCTTCTGCTTCCGAGATCTTTGCTGCCGCAATACAGGATTATGGCAGGGGCGTCATCATTGGAAGTACATCAACTTATGGAAAAGGAACCGTGCAACGCAATATTGGGCTTGACCAGGGATTTACCGGCGCCAACTCCGAACTGGGTACGGTAAAGCTTACGCTGCAGAAATTCTATCGCATCAATGGAGGCTCCACCCAATTGAGAGGAGTTTCTTCCGATATCGTTTTGCCCGACCAGTACGAATATCTTAAAGTGAGGGAAAAAGATGACCCGGATGCATTGCCCTGGGATGAGATAAAAAAATCACCCTACACAAACTGGAATGCCGGCTATGATCTTAAGACCATCCAACAATTGAGTAATCAACGGTTGGAAAATGACCCAACTTTTAAATTGATAAGAGAGAATACTGACTGGCTCGGCAAGCAGAATGACAAACGTTATTCGCTGCAGTTGGACAAGTACCGCAAGGAGCAAAAAGCGCTTCGTTCTACTTATACCCAGAATGAACAGTTGATGAAATTAAAAGAGGAAATAAGTGTCAGTGCACTTCCTAACGAAGAAAACCGTTGGGCAACTGATCCTGCCAAGCAGGAACGCTTCAATCAGTGGCTGAAAACGCTGAGAAAAGATATTTACCTCGACCAGGCGGTGAAAGTCATGAATGACGTCATTAACCAGCAGAACCTGGTAAAAAGCAAGGCAGGAGAGGAGCCAAAGAAAGCATTCTGATAAAATTTAGAAATAATATTCGAATTGCCGGTTAGTTTTTAACCGGCAATTTTTTTATCCTTTACAGGTACTTTTCCTTTAATATCCTCTTATGATGCAGCGAGTGTCCCAACAGGATAAATCCTAATCCTAAAACGTAAATGGGATTATTATTCGAGGTGCCCATCGCATCGAGTTGATCCTTATCGAATGAAGCAAACAAATATTCCGAAGCCGTTCTGACCGCTTTGAATTCGCCGACTAGATCCTTCCACTCTCGTTTATCTGATTTTGCATTTTCAGCAAAGGAGTTTTCGTCAAAACCCGGGAGAGGAGTTGTATCCTTGCGGGCAAAACGAAGGGCGCGGTAAGCAAAGATTCTTTCTGCGTCAATAATGTGTTGAAGAACTTCCCTGATCGTCCATTTGCCTTCAGCATAGCGATGATCATATTTCGACGAAGGAATGCTTTCTATAAATTGTACAAAGGCAGGAGTTTCGACACTAAAGGCTTCCAGCAGTTCATCCTGCTTCACCTGGCTGATATAGTTGTGAAAAAAAACGGGGACTCGGGAAAGATCAGGGCGCATGGCGTTAAGTTTTAAGCCTGCCTGCCGGCAGGCAGGTTGTAAGCATTAAGTTGAAATGATTATGTTCTAAAGGTAATAGAAGACTGGAAATTTTAATGTGGCAAAATGGAAAGAGTTTGGCAATTTTGTTGACCCGTGACCGGGGACTACTCAAACAGCAAAATAATGTTAGCAATCAATTTTACTCCTTTTCCTGAGTTGGCTACAGCTAGATTACGTTTCAGGCAATTGAAGCCTGGCGATGCGGAGGACATATATAAATTAAGATCGGATGAAAAGGTAAACCGGTTTCTGACTCGTAACCGCAGTAAAAACCTGGAGGAGGCGGCCTCATTTGTCAACAAAATAAACAGGGGTATCAGCAACAACGAAGCGATGTACTGGGCGATCACATTCAGTAATTCTGATAGTCTTATCGGCACGATCTGCCTGTGGAATTTTCAGCCGGAAAATTACCGGGCCGAATTGGGATATGAACTAAAACCTGAGTATTGGGGAAGCGGTATCATGCGGGAAGCCCTCCCAGAAGTTATTAAATACTGCTTTGAAACGCTAAAGCTTCATTCGATCGCGGCTGAAACAGATCCGGGTAATACGCAATCAGTAATGCTGCTGGAGAAAAATGGATTTACCAGGGAAGGATATTTTAAGGAAAACGTTTATTTCAACGGGAAATATTTAGACACTGCAATTTATTCCCTGATAAACAGAAATCAGCAGGTTTCCGGATAACATAATCGGGTCGTTTAATGACGGGATGTTGTTGATTAGTGATTGCTTGTTGGTTCAACAAATGAAAAAAAATCCCGCCTCAACAGAGACGGGATAAAAACATATACTAAACGAAACATTGATTATCCTCTTGCTTTAGGTTGCACAATCGAAGTTACCGGCTTGTTTGTCTTTTCACCTTTTAGTGTTGAAGCAAGTTTCAGCGCTTCATAAGCATTGACAACACCACCCGTTTTGCTCAGGTCAGATAATTCTACCTCTTCACCTGTATCGGGATTCTTTACCTTGGTCGTTAATTTCTGCGCAGATTTTTCTATCACCATTTTTACCTGTCTCGGGCTGAGATCAGGAAAATATTCCATTATCAATGCAGCCAGGCCAGCTACTACAGGAGAGGCCATACTGGTTCCCTGCAGGTCCCGGTATGTATTACCGCCTGGAACGGTCGAATAGATCTTAACGCCGGGAGCAAACACATCTACCCTTTTTCCATAGTTCGAAAAATTAGCTACCAGGCTTTTTGCGGTTGGCCCGTTGGCACCTACCGTGATCCAATTACCGGACTGCCCGCCATCTTCAAAATAAGGAGTAGGAAAATTATAGGTTGTATCAATGTCTTTATGATCATTGCCTGCAGCCTGGATCAGCAATACGCCCTTGCTCTCGGCATATTTAGCGGCATCATCGACCCATTTTTTCTCAGGAGAAAATGCTTTACCAAAACTCATGTTGATGACCCTGGCACCATTGTCAGCCGCGTAACGGATAGCCAGCGCGATATCCTTGTCATGTTCGTCGCCATCCGGTACTGCACGTATCATCATGATCTTTACATTGTCGGCGACGCCTTCAATACCCAGGTTATTATCCCTTACCGCGCCAATGATACCTGACACGTGAGTTCCATGAAGTGCAGCGTTGTTGCTTACCATCACGTTATTATTGCCATAAAACCGGTCATTGATGTCATCGTAATTGTCCTTCACGATATTTGCACGATAGGGAGTAGGCGCCTGTTCGGCATTTGACATCTTTTCTTCTTCAGCGGTGATTGATTCTTCAATTTCACCCAATACTTCACCGGCAACCTGATCGGGTTCGATCTCAAATTGCCTGTATAATTTCAGCAGGGCTCTTTTTCCTTTTTTAGCAACATCATCAACCGGGGTATAACTGTCTACGTCTTTACCGGTATAGCCTGTTTTGATATTTGATTTAAAAATTGAATCGGCATCCTGCGCGTCTTTTAACGTCTTTTTTACCAGCATTACATTATAAGCAACCACCGGGTCAACAACACCTACTTCTTCCTTTGCCCTTAGCCACATCTTGTATTCTTTCAAATCGGCAGGGGAGAGTTTTTTTTCATCGACTTCTTTTCCTTCCCATTTAGCCTTTAAGCCATGAAATACACGTGCTGCTTCATAGCTGTCTTTTTCTACGTTCCGGCCGTCACGGCCGCCAAGAAAATTCCAGCCATACACATCATCTATATAACCGTTCTTATCATCATCGATGCCATTGCCGGGTATTTCACCGGGGTTATGCCAAAGAATGGATTTGAGATCTTCGTGAGTGGTGTCCACTCCAGAATCAATTACAGCAACCAGCACCGGGGTGCTTTTCAGTTTTTTTGATTTGACGAAATCATAGGCCTGTGTCAGGCTGATTCCATAATAATTCCCATTGTCTTTGGGGTTCAACAGGTGCCAGCCCTTTGGGACGTCCTGGGCAAAGGAGGCAGAAGAAAAAAGGGCAGCAATCGCTGGTATCGAAATTCTCTTTAATACAAAACTCATTGTAACGTTTTATTGTAAGGATTAGATTAAAATGCAAAATTGCAAAAGCAATAAAAATACCAGTTACCATTCATACTTTTTAGAAAAATAAAAACCCCTGCAAAATAAACTAGCAGGGGTTTCTAAGCCATTGACGGCTATATATGCTTATTGGTTGCTTAACTTAAGTTCAACACGGCGATTTTTAGCTTTTTCAGCTTCCGTGATGCCGGCATTCAACGGCCTGTTGGGACCAAAACCGACAGCATTCAGCCTGGATGGGGCTATCCCTTTGGATACCAGGTAGGCTTTCACCCTGTTGGCGCGATCCTGGGAGAGCTTCATGTTGGCATCGTAGGCTGCATCCCCGCTTGTGTGGCCTTCGATAGAAACCCTGATGCCGGGGTTCTGTTTCAATATTTTTACCACGTCATTCAATACGGCAAATGTAGAAGTAGCGAGGTCAGATTTACCCTGCTTGAACTGGATGCGGCGTGCGGCATAGTTCACCTTTTCAACGATCTCTTTTTTAACCTCTTCGGGACAGCCATTGCGGGCTGCAATACCTTTTACCATCGGACATTTGTCCACTTCGTCATTCAACCCATCTCCATCGCTATCAGGTACCGGGCATCCTTCGTACCGGCTGGAGCCTGCGACAGTCGGACATTTATCCACATCATCCATGACACCATCTTTGTCAGTGTCTTTGGGAGGAGCCGGGCAACCGTTGTTTTCTTTTACACCAGCTACATCGGGACATTTATCGTCCTTATCCAATACACCATCGTTGTCTTTGTCGGTATAGGGACATCCGGCGTTGGCCAGCAAGCCAGCCTGTCCGGGACATTTATCTTCTTTATCCTGGATGCCGTCGCCATCCGTATCGGGACATCCATTGAATTTAGTAAGACCGGGTTGATCAGGACATTTATCTTCAGCGTCTTTCACACCATCGCCATCCCTGTCCTTAGGAGCCTTACCCAATTTGTCGATAAATACACCAATGGTCATTCCCAGGACCTCGTGTCTCATGGTGGCGTTATAGTTTTCGGGCTTATAAAAATCTTTCATGCCGCGGCTGTAATTGGCGGTCAGGAAAACACGGCCGAATTCAAAACCGGCCAATCCATTGACGCCATAATCGAGTACGGCATATTTGCCCTTACCGTCTCCAACTGCAGGATCTTTATTCTCATCAACGGTGTAGTCACCATTCTTTGATACGGTTTCAGTTCTCAATTTTCCTGTGTAGAAGAAAGACGCATACGGACCTGCTCCAATTATAAACCTCGCTGTTTTCCCCAACCTGAACTTGTAAACGACGTTAAGAGGCAGGTCGAGATAGTTAATGAATTCCGATGACGATACATACAGTGTCTGGCTGACAGTTGTATCATACCTCATCGCGAACTTGCGTCCTTTATTGGAAAAGATGATTGACGGTTGGAAATAAAGATTCGATCCCGCTTTAAATGGAATATTTGCAATAAAACCGAAATGGATACCGGTCCGCGGCGAATATTTATTTTTTAAAGAATCCCAACCCGGGAGATCAGTGTTCTCCAGCACTTTCGATTGGTGAACACCGCCAAGCATACCTATGCGGTATTGTTGTGCGTTGGAAAAAGTAGCTATTAACAGTAAAGCAGCTACACAAGTACAGCTCAGTTTCATGGATATTGAATTGTTTGTTTTTATTAGGATATCGGTCGACTTACAAAAATTGTAAATATTTGCCGAAAAATGAAGCTTCAGCGAATTTGGAGTAAATACCCTCTGGTCATTGCACCGTAGAATTCACATCACAGATCGAACTTTATCCCTTGTGCTAATGGTAAATTATTGCTGTAATTGATGGTATTCGTCTGCCGGCGCATATAGGCTTTCCAGGCATCACTACCGCTTTCACGGCCTCCGCCGGTTTCTTTTTCACCCCCGAATGCGCCGCCGATCTCAGCGCCGGATGTCCCGATATTGACGTTGGCAATACCACAATCGCTCCCGGCCACTGATAAAAACAGTTCGGCTTCGCGCTGGTTTAATGTCATGATCGATGAAGACAGCCCCTGCGGTACAGCATTTTGAAGATTTATCGCTTCATCGATTGTTTTATACTTCAACAAATACAGGATAGGCGCGAAAGTTTCATGCGCTACGATTTCCATATCGGCACCAACTTCAGCGATACAGGGCTTAACATAACAACCGCTTTCAAACCCGTTACCTTCAAGCACACCACCTTCCACAACAAATCGGCCTCCCTGTTTTTTACATTTGTCAATCGCCTCTTCGTACATTTTGACTGCGTACTTGTCAATCAGTGGACCTACATGATGTACCTCGTTCAATGGATCGCCGATCTTTAATTGCCTGTATGCGGTGATCAACCTGTTTTTTACTGTATCATAAACATCCTGGTGGATGATCAGTCTTCTTGTAGAAGTACATCTTTGACCAGCCGTTCCAACTGCCCCGAATAGCGACCCAATGATGGCAATATCCAGGTCAGCCTCTTTGGAAATGATGATCGCATTGTTTCCTCCCAGTTCAAGCAGGGCTCTGCCGAGTCTTGCTCCAACAGCGGCCCCAACTGCTTTTCCCATCCTGGTAGAGCCGGTGGCCGATACCAGTGGTATTCCCGGATCATTGGCAATCCATTCGCCTACTTCTCTTCCACCAATAACAAGGTTGCAAACGCCTTCGGGTACGTTATTTTTTTTGAACACTTCATCAATGATATGCTGGCAGGCTATAGCACATAGTGGTGTTTTTTCCGAAGGCTTCCATATACAAACATCGCCGCAAACCCAGGCCAGCATACTATTCCAGCTCCACACAGCAACCGGAAAATTGAATGCTGAAATGATACCGACAATGCCCAGTGGATGATACTGTTCATACATGCGGTGACCGGGCCGCTCACTATGCATGGTCAATCCATATAGCTGACGGGATAAGCCAACGGCAAAATCACAGATATCGATCATCTCCTGCACTTCACCGTAGCCTTCCTGCAAGCTTTTCCCCATCTCATAAGAAACCAGTTTGCCCAACGGTTCTTTTTTTTGCCTGAGCGCTTCGGCGACCTGTCTTACAATCTCCCCGCGCTTGGGAGCTGGTAACAGCCGCCAACTTAAAAAAGCATCGTTCGCCTGTTTAATAACGGCTTCATAGCTCTTTTTATCGGCTGACATTACAGAGCCGATCAATTTGCCGTCTACCGGAGAGTAAGAATCTATTTTTTCACCAGTGGATTTAATCCATTGCTGGCCGGTACTTACGCCGGGATTTACAGGTTGTATGTTTAATATCTTGAGGAAATCCATAGCCAATTTTTAAGGAAGTAAATGTAAAACAAAAATGAAGCTGTATTGGTTGAATAAATGAAATATCAATGCAGGTATCGCCATTCTTGAAATAGGGAGAACGCAGATTTTTATGATTGTGGGATAAGTTATGATCTGCGAAAATCTTAACGACCATATTAATCAGCGTTCTGAAATCAGTATTGTTCGCTTTCGTTTGGAAAATCCACTGACTTCACGTCTTTAATATATTTCTGGATAGCATTTGTGATCTGCTCATTCAAATTCAGGTATTGCCGTAAAAAACGGGGTTTGAATTCGACATTGATGCCAAGCATATCGTGCATAACCAGGACCTGGCCATCACAGAACTTGCCTGCACCGATACCGATCGTTGGAATACTTAAGCTTTTGCTGACTCCTTTAGCCAGTGAAGCTGGGATTTTTTCCAGCACGATGGCAAAAGCACCCGCTTCCTGCAGCAACAAAGCATCTTTCTTTAATTTGTCAGCTTCCGCTTTTTCGGTGGCCCTCACGACGTATGTGCCGAATTTATTGATTGATTGTGGCGTCAATCCTAAATGACCCATTACTGGAATACCTGCACTGACAATTTTTTTTACTGAATCAATGATCTCTTCGCCTCCTTCCAGTTTTACGGTATGAGCCCCGCTTTCTTTCATGATACGTATTGCGGATGCCAGGGCGATCTCGGAATTGGATTGATAGTAGCCGAATGGAATATCTGCTACGATAAGGGCTCGTTCCCGGGCCCTGACCACACTTTGTGCATGGTAGATCATCTGGTCGAGCGTTATAGGCAGGGTAGTGGTGTGACCGGCCATTACATTGCTGGCACTATCGCCTACCAATATGATATCAATGCCTGCCTCATCGAAGATCCGGGCAAAAGAATAATCGTAAGCGGTGATCATTGATATCTTCTCACCGGCCTGCTTCATTTTTTGAATGGTGTTTGTGGTGACTTTCTTAACATCCCTGGATTCTTTGGCTTCCTTGTTATCGGTCATTTTATTTTGGTTATGTGCCTGTAAAGATAATTGAAAGGTGTGAAGCCTTTATACATTGATTGGCCATTAAAAAAGCCCCGACGCGGTCCGAGGGCTGCTAAGCTTGACAAATGATTTCCGGTTATAACTCAGACTTCAACTTCTTTTAACCGCACTTCTTCATATAATGTATGGATCAGGCCATCGGCAAGGCCGATCTTGGGGACAAATATTTCTTCGGTATCACTCCAGCGCATGACATTGATATAAATGAGAAGAGCGGGCACAATTACATCGGCCCTGTCTTCCCTGAGTTTGTAAAGCGACATGCGTTGTGCCACCGACAGTGTGTTGAATTCTTTATAATACTCGCGCAACGAATCCAGTGAGAGAGGCTTGCCTTCTTTGCGTTTTGAAAGAGAGAATATCTTATTGATGTTGCCGCCTGATCCAATGGCTGTGACGTGATGATGCCCTTTTGTTTTTGTTTTAATAAAATTCTTCATCTCATCCCACAATGATTCGGATACCTGCCCTTTAAGCAGGCGTATCGTGCCAATGTTGAAAGAATCTTTAAATATCAGCTTGCCATCGCTGAAGAAGGTTAGCTCGGTACTTCCACCACCAACATCAATATAGAGATATGACTCCTGGTCGGTCATATTTTCGGCGACATGGTTTTCGTAGATCAGCGAAGCCTCTTCCTGGCCGGTGATAATGGAGATATCGATACCTGTTTCCTCCTTTATCTTTTTTATAATCATCTCCCCATTTACAGCGTCCCGCATGGCTGAAGTGGCGCAGGCTTTCAGGTGTTTGACCTCATAAACATCAAGTAAATATTTGTAAGATCGGATGGTCTTGATGATCTTTTCAGTTTTTGCCGGTGATATCTCACCTTTTTCAAAAACATCAAAGCCGAGACGGAGAGGAACGCGGATCAACGCTACCTTGATGAACTCAGGTGTTGACTTTGGGCCGGTGATAACATCGGTTATTAATAATCTTGCTGCGTTACTTCCAATGTCAATTGCTGCGAGTCTCAATCGGGTTCAGTATTTTTTTGTACAAATAATTATAGGTTTCCAGCTGGGAGCGTACCTTTTTATTCTTCGTTCTTACGTATTCATTACTTAGTCCATTGTTCAGCTTTCTTGCCTTTACGTTGTCCTGCAACTGTATGTTCAATATGTCTTTCAACTCTTTTTTGATCTCCGGGTTCCATACAGGACAGGTCACTTCCACGCGATGTTCAAGGTTACGAAGCATCCAGTCGGCCGAAGATATATAAACTTTCTCTTTGCCTTTATTATGAAATACCCACACACGTGCATGTTCGAGGTATTCATCCACAATGCTGATCGCTTTTACCGGTTTTTTAAACTTTTTATATTCAGATAGCATGCAAAAAATACCACGGACGATCAGTTTGATGGGTACCCCGGCTCTCGCTGCTTCATACAGTTTTTGTATCAGGTCTTCATCAGAAAGCGAATTCATCTTTAACAGGATACCAGATGGTTTGTTCTTTTGGGCCTGTTTTATTTCGGAGTCTATCAGGTCATGCAGTTTTTTCCGGACTATATGCGGGCTGGGAAAAATTGTATCGCAATTTTTCAAAAAATGCCCTCCTGTTTTGGGTTGTTCGAGAAAATTAAACACCCGGTTCACATCGGCCATGATCCTGCTGTTAGAGGTAAGGAGACAATGGTCGGCGTATACCCGTGCGGTCCGTTCATTTAAATTCCCGGTACTAACAAATCCAAATACGACCTGCCCATCTTTTACTTTTTTCCGGATCATGCATATTTTAGCATGAACTTTCATGTTGGGTATTTCAACCAATACTTTTACTCCTTCTTCTTCGAGCCTTGCCTGCCATTCCAGGTTGGCTTCTTCTTCAAATCTCGCCCGCAATTCGAGCATCACCGTTACCTGTTTCCCATTCCGCGCGGCATTGATAAGCGAGTTAATAACCCTTGATTGCTGCGCAAGCCGGTAACAGGTGATCTTGATCGTAGTGACATCCGGGTCAAAAGCCGCTTCGCGTAACAGGTCGATGATCGGCCTGAAGGAATGATAGGGCAAGTGGAGCATTACATCTCTCTTCATAATGACATCGGATATGCGGTCTTCAGCGAGCAACGGATGATAAAAAGGTTTTTTGCGTGTACGTTTTTCCTTAAATACCTGCTCGGGAAAGTCCATGAAGTGGCGAAAATTATGAATGCGGCCACCAGGAATAAGATTGTCTCTCTTGGTCAGGTGCAGGCGGCGAATCAGGTATTCCAGCAAACCCGGGTCCATTTCATGGTCATATACAAAACGTACAGGCTTTCCTTTGCGCCGGTTCCGCAAACCTTTTGTGAAGCGTTGGATAAAACTTGTGGAGACATCGCTGTCAATATCTATCTCTGCATCACGGGTTACTTTAAAAACATGCGATTTGTACTGGTCATATCCGAAGAAGAAAAAAATTTCGGGGAGGTTAAACCGGATGACATCTTCCAACAGGATAATATCATGTTCACCGTCGGATGCAGGCAACAATAAAAATCGGCCGAGCAAGCGGCTTGGCACTTCGATCAGAGCATATTTCTTATTTAGTGCGCTTTCTTTTTTCCACATTACTACAGCGAGGTAGATGGATTTATCACGGAGGGTTGGAAATTCCGGGATGTTCTCAATCATGAGAGGAATTATATTCGGGCTTACTTCTTCATCAAAATAGTTGCGCACAAATTCCTGCTGGCTTGCATTCAATTCTTTTTCAGTACGCAGAAATATTTTATGCTCTTTCATTTCATTCTGCACAACTTCCCAGATACGGTTGAACTCGCTTTGCTGATTCAATACGATCATCTGTATCTCGTCGAGTATCTGCTGGGGATCAGTTTCGAGATGCATATTGGCTTTGGTGCCTAGTTGTATCATCCGTTTGAGAGTAGCTACCCGCACACGAAAAAACTCGTCCAGGTTGTTAGAAAAAATGCCCAGGAACCGGATCCGTTCCTTGAGGGGAACATTGGGATCGGCTGCTTCCTGCAGCACTCTCGCATTAAAAGAAAGCCAGCTCACGTCCCTTGCTATCGTCCTACGCTTGTGGTGTTCACTCATACAATAAAATTCATCGTCAATGAAGATAAAATTAACCAGGAATGAAAACTGCCACTGTTAAGTTTTAATAAATCAATTCAGCTCTTTCTCATCCGGTTAATAATTTCTGTGGTAGAAAACCCCTCCAGTGTCGGGTTAATAACAACCCGGCCACCGTTTGCCATCACTTCCCCGGCGCCAACGATTTGGTCAAGCGTATAGTCGCCTCCTTTTATCAATACGTCAGGCATGACTGTTTGGATCAATTCAAGCGGGGTGTCTTGTTCAAATACTACTACTGCGTCCACGATCAATAACGATGCGAGGACCAGGGCTCTCGATTCCTGGTTGTTTACCGGGCGGCTTTCTCCTTTCAGTCGTTTGACCGATGCGTCCGAATTCAAACCTACAATAAGATAATCGGCTTCCTTCGCCGCCTGCGAAAGGGAAAATATATGTCCCGAATGAATGATATCGAAAACCCCATTGGTAAACGCAATTTTTTTGCCTGTTACTCTCCATTGCCGGGTGCGGTGAGCTGCCTGCTCAAATGAAAGAATTTTTTGGGTGACAAATTCGACGCTTTTCATGTTCGTTACAGCGCGGACTGCTGCAATTTCTTTTTATTGAACAAAGGAAGGGCCACAAAACTAAACAGGCCCCCGATTATAATGACGCCAGTATTTGACAGCCACAGTAACCATCCAAAGGCCAGTGCGACGCCTTCGGACAATCCGTACACCTGCATTACCTGCTCGAGCAGGTATGCATATCCGCCAATCCCACCGGGAGTGATCGTCATACCCACGCTTCCCGCCGATAAAACCGTGAACGCTTCACGGATACCATAATGTTCGGTTTCCTGCAAAGCAAAAAAACCGATGTACCCACCGCCCAGATAAAGTGCCCACAGCATTACGGTGTACAGAAGGAACAATTTTCTTTTCCGTAAATGCTGGATGGCGCTGATGCCCTCTCAGACCCGCCTAACGATCTTTTTGATCGCAACGGCCAAATCATTAAAATTTTTCTTTTTGATCAGCATCCATAGTGCTATTCCCAAAATCACAATGCCGAAGATGATAAGCAGGAACACATAGCCTGGTATTTTTTTGCCATCACCGTCGCCACGGACATGAAAGATCGTCGCCAGTAATTCATCATACAGGGAGGGTTGAATGATGATGGTTACAACCAACACTACTACTAATGTAATAGCGTCGATCAGCCTTTCGAGAATGATTGTTCCTACGAGTTTATCAGCCGGAACTTTTTCATAGCGGGCCAGTACCGTGCATTTCATTACTTCACCGAGGCGCAACACAGCCTGGTTGACAATATACCCAATCATGACAGCGAAAAAAGTGTTGGCTTTGCTGGGGTTATACCCAAGCGATTTTATAAGCAGGCGCCACCGGATCGCTCTCACATAATGACTAGCTAACAAAATAAGAAAAACAGGGACAGCCAGGTAAAAACGGGCATGCTGCAACGCTGATCTGATCTGTAACCTTTGAGGCCTTCCTACATCTTTAACCGACAGCCATACGAAAAAAAAGCCCAGCGCGAAAAAAAATACGTATTGAAGTATTGTGCGAAGCCGCTTGTTCATTTATCCTCAAAATAAGTTAAATAAATCATACCAATCATCCAGCTCATATAAAGTCACAAAACCTTAGCAGGCCAGGTAATACAAATAATCATTGATCAAATTGATCATACGATACCTGAAAGCATTTCCAAAACCTTAGTGTCACGCGGCCGCAACGAAGAGTTGCCTAATTATTAAACGTTGCGCCGAAGTGCCGCCAATTGGCGGGATAGCGTGAACACCTCTTGCTACTTTTTGAGATGACTTCTAATTTAAAAGCAGGTTGTCGATCAGCCGCACTTCATTCAGGAAAGCCGCGACCAGTGTCACCAATTCTTGCTTACCATCCCATTCTGTTACCGGTAGAAGGGTAGAGGCATTTGCTATTTCAATATAGTCAACTTTAAAGCCCAGCTTTGTCAGGCTGTTGTTAGCGTCAGTTTTTAATTGTTGTAAATTTCCTTTTCGAAGATTTTTTTTCAGGCTTTGCAAAACCGAATAGATGGCTGGCGCTTTCTTACGCTCTTCTTCATTTAACCGCATATTCCGGCTACTCATGGCAAGACCATCGGGTTCTCTAATAATCGGACAGACAATGGTGGCCATGCCTGTAAAATTATCATTGATCAATTTCTTAATGACCATGCATTGCTGGTAATCCTTCTGACCGAGATACAGGTTATCAGGGTCGACAATTTCCAGCAGCCTTTTCATCACCATGCACACACCCTGGAAATGGCCGGGCCGATATTTGCCTTCCAGGATCGTTTCAAGGTATCCCAGGTCAAATTTCTCTCCGGGCCTTATGCCACCAGGATAAATTTCTTCCATCGCCGGCAGGAACAGGACATCGCACCCGGCAGCCTCAAGCATATAAATATCCCGGTCAATAGTCACCGGGTACTTTTCGAAATCTTTGGGGTCATTAAACTGCGTGGGATTTACAAATATGCTGCAAACAGTTATTGAATTATCGCTTCTACAGCTTTCTACCAGAGAGATATGCCCCTGGTGTAGGGCTCCCATCGTGGGAACAAAGCCAACCTGATGCTCTTGCTGTTTTTTGCGGTCGAGGTATCGCCGTATGTCGCCCTTTTTCTTAAATAAAACCATAAAATATCAACGATTTTCAGATTAGAATCCATTGCAAACTTAGCTATTCAGTATAAAATAGTACTTTTGCACTCTTTTGAAAAAGGGACAATATGTCTGGAAAAAAACGAATTCTATTTATTGCTAACGAAATGTCACCCTACCTGGAGTTGACAGAATTTTCAGAAACCGTTAATAAGCTGGCGATAAAGGCAAATGACAATGGATTTGAAGTCCGCTGCATTATGCCCCGCTTTGGCAATATTAACGAGCGCCGTCACCGTCTTCATGAAGTGGTTCGCCTTTCGGGGATCAATGTGTCGGTGGACAACGACGATATGCCTCTGCAGATCAAAGTGGCTTCATTGCCTAGCGCCAGGCTTCAGGTTTACTTCCTCGAGAACGAAGACCTGTTTAAAAGAAAATATATTTTCCACGACGAAAACGAAAAATGGTTCGAGGATAACGGCCTCCGTACCATCTTTTTTTGCAAAGGAGCCCTTGAAACAGTCAAAAAGTTTGGATGGCCTCCTGATATTATCCACTGTAGCGGCTGGATGACCGGTCTTATCCCTGCCTATTTAAAGACGGTATATAAAAAAGAGCCGGTGTTTTCACACAGCAAGATTGTATATACCATTGGCCAGAACACCTTCAAGGAAAAGCTGGGCAATGATTTCCTGACCAAGGCGCTCATTCACCCCTCGCTAAAAGAAAAGGACCTGGAAGCATTCAAAGAAGCTAATAACACTGCGATGTTCAGAGGAGGTGCCACCTATGCGGATGCAATAACGTTTGGGGCTGAAAAAGTAGAGAAAAAACTGGTGGATGAGTTTTCAAAGGTTAGAGGCAAGAAGACTTTACAGTACAACCCTGAATCTGATTTAACAGACTATTTACAACTGTATAACGATCTTGCGTCGAGGTAAATTTCCTAACCCCCTGCTTTTAAAATTTAACTGTGAACAAAAGACTTCTGGCACTAACGCTTGGATCAACTATTACAGCCCTGCTTTTCTTATTTACTTCCTGCAAAAAGATCAACGATGCTACCGAACTGGGCGCTGACCTCATTCCACCCATCGATAATGTGACGACTTTCGATACAATTGTCACAGTAGAAGCTTATAACGATATTTTTACCCTGGGCGGAGCTGCGGCCGATTCCCTGAGACAGGATACCATTCGTAGCCACTACTCAGATGAACAGTTTTTAGGCATTATCAATAGCGATCCGCTGTTTGGCAAAACAGAAGCACAGATGGCTTTTGAACTACGCCCGTTGGTTTTCCCTTTTGCTTTTGCGAATAAGAAAGATAGTATTTTCCTGGATTCTGTCGTCCTGGTCCTTGACTACGTCGAAACTTACGGTGACAGCGCTGTTAGTCAGACAATCAACGTGTCAGAGATCACCAGTGAATTCAGGGCCGACAGTTTATATTTTATGAGGACCAACCCCGTTACGCTTGGAGGTTCACTGGGTCCTTCCCGAACAATTGTGCCATCTGGGCTCGACGATTCTGTTAAAGCTTATCTTGATACTACTACTCATCAATTAAGAATACCTCTAAGCGCTGCCTTTGGCAACAGGTTGCTTTCTTATGACTCGATCTCTTCGGGACCTAATAATGCTTATTCTTCTGATTCAGCATTTAAAACCAAGTTTAAGGGATTTGGCCTGAGATCTACTTCTTCGGGCAACGCGGTAATGGGTTTTAATCTTCAGGGGGCAAATACCAAGCTGGCTATTTATTACAGGTACCTTCATGGCGTGGGCACTGACCTTGATACGACTGTAACCTATTTTAGTTTTAAACCTTATAACACTTATTTCACGCAGGCTACCGCTTCGCATAACTATATTAAAAGAGATTACAGCACGGCTGAGCTGCTGGCGGCCCAGGGTGGAACAACTCCTGACGAACTGGTTTATATCCAAAACACTCCAGGCACATTCGCCACTATCAAAATTCCGGCCCTTACAGGGTTAAGTAACCGGGTTATCCACAGGGCTGAATTGATTGCCGAGCAAAGTTATCATCCGACGGATACCTTGTTTCCAGCTCCCTCGTTTTTATACGTGGATGCTTATTCGCCTTCTATTTCAAAATTCAGGAACATTCCTTATGACGTGGTTTATGATTACCAGTCCGGTTCATTTAACCTGAATAGTTTCGGTGTTGCTCCGATCAATGCGTTTGATGCATCGGGACGTGTTGTCAAAACCTGGCATTTTAATCTTTCGAGATATGTTCAGCATATTGTGAACGGTACCGAACCTGTATACAACCTCCGGTTATTTGCACCATATTATGTAAGCGACCAGTATTTTGACCCGGCGCCAAATGCTGCGCCGGTCGTGGGGCCTCCCACGGTATCTGTAAACCCAAGACCCGTAATAGGCAGGGTGAGACTGATCGGGAACGCTGGCCCTTCGGATACCAATCCACACCGTTTGCGACTCCGGATCGTGTATTCGAAAATTTAGTGTATAAGCTTTTTATAAATAACTGAATCGGGTGGTATATTTGCCCCCGATTAAAAAATCTATACTAACCACAATTTAAATTTACGCTCATCTATGCCTTACCTCTTCACTTCTGAAAGCGTTTCAGAAGGACACCCGGATAAAGTAGCTGATCAGATATCTGATGCACTGATCGATAATTTTCTTGCTTTCGATTCACAATCAAAAGTAGCTTGCGAAACGCTGGTAACTACCGGCCAGGTGGTGCTCGCCGGCGAAGTGAAATCAAAAGCCTATCTCGATGTGCAGGAAATAGCCCGCGAAGTGATCCGTAAGATCGGATATACCAAAAGCGAATACATGTTTGAAGCGAGTTCCTGCGGAGTGCTTTCAGCAATTCATGAACAATCATCTGATATCAACCAGGGCGTGGAAAGAACAAATAAAGAAGATCAGGGTGCCGGTGACCAGGGGATGATGTTTGGATATGCTACTAACGAGACCGATGATTATATGCCATTGGCCCTGGACCTTGCACACAAACTGCTGCTCGAACTGGCAGTAATGAGAAGAGAAAATAAACAGATCAAATACCTTCGTCCCGATGCCAAAAGTCAGGTAACGTTGGAATATGACGATAATAACAGGCCTGTCAGGATCGATGCTATCGTTGTTTCTACCCAGCATGATGATTTTGATACTGAATCCAAAATGCAGGCTAAGATCCGGGAAGATGTTATCAAGATTTTGATCCCCCGTGTAAAATCGAAATACAAGAAATACGCAAAGCTGTTTAATGACCAGATCAAGTATCACATCAACCCCACAGGAAAATTTGTGATCGGCGGACCTCATGGTGACACGGGTTTGACCGGCCGTAAGATCATTGTTGACACTTACGGTGGCAAGGGTGCACATGGCGGTGGCGCCTTCAGTGGTAAAGATCCCAGCAAGGTTGATCGCAGCGCTGCCTATGCCACCCGGCATATAGCAAAGAACCTTGTTGCTGCCGGTGTAGCCGATGAATTATTGGTTCAGGTATCTTACGCCATTGGGGTTGCAAAACCGACCAGCGTCAATGTAAATACTTTTGGGACTGCTAAGGTGGAAATGAGCGATGGAGAGATAGGAAAGATGGTTGAGGGTCTCTTTGATATGCGCCCTTACTTTATCGAGCAAAGACTGAAATTGAGAAATCCTATTTATAGCGAAACGGCTGCTTATGGCCACATGGGTCGTAAGCCGGAAATAGTGGAAAAAGTATTTGTTTCTCCTGACGGTAAGACTGCCAGGAAGAAAGTAGAGCTGTTTACCTGGGAAAAACTCGACTACGTAGCAAAGGTCAAAAAAGCATTCGGACTATAATTTCCATAAATAACAGGAACCCATCGGCCATCACCGGTGGGTTTTTTTGTTTCTTTGAACAGTGAAACAATTCAGGCAACAACATCGTCCCAAAAAAAATCAATTGGTCATAGGACCCGATGCAATTGCAGAAGCCATTAAGGCGGGCCAGCAATTAGACCGGGTTTATATTGATACGGTCAGGACAAAGGCTTTTGATAATTTAAAAAAGCTGGCAGCGCACCATGGCATCCCGGTGAATTATGTTCCCGCGGCAAAACTGAACAGCTTTAATGTAACTGGCCATAACGGTGCTATCGCCCTCATTTCAAAAATAAAATACTATGATCTCCAGGAAGTGATTTCGTTGGTAGTGGAGAATGGGGAGGTTCCCCTTTTCCTGATCCTCGATGGCATCACCGATATCCGTAATATCGGGGGTATCGCACGTACCGCTTTTTGCAGCGGTGTTCACGCCATCATTATACCCGATAAAGGAGTAGGGGCACTCAACGAAGATGCGATACTAACGTCGGCTGGCGCTCTTGAAAACATTCCCGTATGCAGGGTAAACAGCCTGATGAAGGCAGTCGATGATTTGCACCTCAACGGCATAAAAGTCTTTGCCAGTGAAATGAAAGCAGCTAAAAATGTTTATGAGTGCAATCTTAAAGAACCGTGCGCCCTTATAATGGGCAGTGAGGAGAAAGGGATTTACCCAGCATTGCTGAAAATCTGCGATGAAAAATTAAAAATACCGATGAAAGGCAATTTCGAGTCGCTGAATGTATCGGTAGCTACCGGGATCATATTATACGAAGTGATGCGTCAACGGGGCCTGTAAAACAAAACGGGTTCCCTGGAGAACCCGCCGGCTAGAATTATATTTCTAAATCTATTTCTTCTTTTTACACGAGATCAGGTAGCCGAGGCGAAGTGCAAAGTACCGGTTATAAAGTTTGTCTTCCGGGTCGCCGCCAACGAACAGCCTGTTGATGCCGTGGTTGTAGTTAAGCTGTATAAAAAAACCATTATTGAATTCGTAGCCAGCTATGGCATTGATGCCAAAATCATATTGACCAAAATCATCTTTAGTTTCGTCTCCAAAATTCAACCCCTGGTCCTTTGTGATTGTATTATCTATCTCGTTGGTTGTTTTTCCTTTGATAGCCATGGCCGGGGCCACACCGCCGCCAAGCAGCACATTGCCCGATGACCCGGCGGGTATCCTGAAAACGACGTTGATGGGAACTTCGATATAAGTAAGACTATACTTTGCCAAAACCTGCTTATTGGTAGTTGGGTCGGTATAGGTATCCTTTGAATTCTTCATGATATAGTTAATGCCGGGTTGGAAGCTTCCATGTTTTTGCATCGGTACATCCAGCAACGCTCCAGCGGTGAACGCATATCCGAAATCATACATATGCTTTTTCCCGCTAACTTTTTGAAACATGGTGCTGGCAACTGGCCCCGCTGTAAATCCCAGGCGCGTGTTTTGGGCGGATACGAAGTTTACAATAAGGATGAAAATAGCTGTAATAAGGAGACTCTTTCTCATAAACAGTTTTTTGGTATAAATGATGAACAGGTGGCTAAGATACGGATTTTCTTATTTCACTTTTATACCCATCCATTTATTAAAAAAGACATCATATAAATTTAAAATCAGGCTATTGCCTGCTCGCCAGAGCCAGGTTCTGCGACCACTGACAGGTACCTGACCAACGAATGATCAGGGTTAATTTTTTTCATGGTGCTGCCAGTTAGTAGGTCTTTTATTTTTTCCGGCAACATTTTATCCAGGACCAGAAAGACCCGGTTCATTCGCCCGGGCACTATTACCGGCTTTCCTTTCAATAAGCCATCGATAGCAAGAGGCGCCACTTCTTCGGGGTTCATAATGGAAAGGCGGGAGATATAGTTACCGGTTTTATTCAGGAGTGTAACGGCTGGGTTAGTATTCATACCTCCGGGGCAAAGTACGCTGACATGAATGTTGTTTTGCTTTAGTTCCCTTCTAAGCGTTTTTGAGAAAAAGTAGATAAAGGATTTTGTTGCACCATATACCTGTTTTTTGGGCAAACAAAAGAAACTGGCCATGCTACCAACATTCAATATGTAAGCCGAGCGATTACGTTTCAGCATGTCGATAAATAGACGTGATATCAGCGTAGTTGCCAGCACATTTAACCGTATCTGTTTTTCATAGAGATCGATACTGCCGTTTTCAAACAGTCCTGTACCACCGATGCCTGCATTATTGATCAGTATATTAATATTTAAGTCAAGACTGCTTATTTCGTTAAAAAGCTCCCTGCAGCTTTCATCCCTGCAAAGATCTTTTTCTATGCTAAGGACACCGACGAAATAATTTCGTCGGATAAAAGAGGCGAGCGAATGCAATTCAGAACCCGGTAGTGCTACCAGGACGAGGTTCATCCTACGGCTGGCGCATTCAATTGCAAGGGCCTTACCCAATCCTTCGCTGGCTCCGGTTATAAGTGTATAATTCGATTTAGGGTTGTTCATTTTCATATAAATTGTTTTTAAGGTGATTGATGGTCGTTGTAAGCCCTTCTTCAAAGGGAGTGATGTGATAGCCTAGTTGCCGTATTGCTTTGCTGCAGTCAAACATCTTATCCGATTGCAGCCGTTTAGCTACATTAGGAGTGATCAGGGGATCATGACCGTTCAATTTTCCTCTTACCAGTTCTATATGACCGATGGTCTTGAAAAGAACAGGAGGCATCCGGACAATGAGATTTTTTGTTTGACCAATGGTGTTTACAGTTTCCACCAGTCGTCTATAAGAAATGTTTTCCCCGCCGAGGATATATCGTTCTCCACCGAGGCCTCTGTCCATGGCCAACAGGTGCCCCTTTACTACATCATCGATAAAGGCATAATTGGCTTTTGTTTCCAATCGCCAGGGTAAGAGTGCTATTTTTTTCCGGAGCAACCGAAGGATGAAACGATTGACCCCGCTGCTATGCCGTAGCGGACCCGGTCCGTAAACCCGGGGAGGATTTACGATCACGGTAAACAAACCCCTGCTGCCATATTCCTTTACAGATTTTTCCGCGAGAAATTTGGAGAGATCGTAGTCATTGTCAAAGGCGCTGGTGCGGGGATCGGTTTCAATAAGCATATGGTCGTTACAGGATCCCCAAACTCCACAACTGCTGGTGTACACAAATTTGCTTACTCCTTCCTTCCATGCCGCTTCCAGTACATTTTGTGTGCCGCTAACATTGTGCTGGTAAAAGATATCGGGATCTTTTGCCCAGAGCCTTACTACACCGGCCGTATGATAAACCTGTTTACAGTTTTTTATAGCGACAGCCAGGCTTTCTTTGTTAAGTATATCGCCGGTAAAAATTTTTATGTTGGGATGTTTCAATAGCGAGTCGCTAGGCGCTGAGCGTACGAGAGCATGTACAGTATTTCCTTTTACTGCCAGTGCATGGGCCAGTTTGCTACCAATATAGCCTGAAGCGCCGGTTACAAGAATTTTCATATAAATGAGATTAAAGATTTATGGATTTTTTTTACGAGGTGGATTTCATGTGAGAGGGTCATCACAACATGTATAAGGATAGCAGGCCAGGCTGCACCGGTCCATGCACATACCCCACAAAGGATCGCTCCAATCGGTATGCAGGCTAGCATTTCGCGGCGGCCATTGACCTTATGCAATAAACTATACAGCGCAATGTTTAAAATGATGGCGAACGTGATTCCAAAGGCGATGATACTATTGATTAGGAGATAACCGCGAAACCATAATTCATACAGGCAGAGGAATAGCACCCGCGCAACAATATAGTTGGACATAAAGCCTGTTGCAACGGGTTCCCCTGGCATTCGCCCCGCGATAGCGGAAAACTTCTTTTCGGCTTCAACGATGGCGAGAATGCGTCCAATCGCTGTTAAAAGAATAATTACTGAAACCTGTAGACCGGTAGGTGTCTTTTTGCCCCAGGCAATCTCTGGCAATCCAGGCTGAAAAAAGCAAATGCAGAATATGCCTATCCATGCAATGGCGACAAGATGGGATCCAAGAAGCATCGGCTTGTCTGAGGTTATTCCGTGTTCATCTACCAGCCGGTTGCCATTGTGTTTATGACTTAATCCTGTGATGGCAAAGAGACCCATATAACCCAGTATGTACAACAGAAAATGGTGGCTTGGCATATTATTATTTTAAGAGTAAGGTGGCTGAATAAAAACTGTGATTGATCTTTACTTTGTAACAGGCTCCGCCTGAATAATAAAAGGTGTTAGTGATGCCGTCGGGTTGGCTGACACAGTAACCGCCGTCCGATTTTTTTTCAATTTCAAGGAACTTTTGGTGATTGTCTGAGTATACCTGTTTCAGGCCAACCGGCTCCTGGAAATACATGCAGAGGGAATTGTAGGTGACCGGCGAGATATTTAGCTTTCTCCGCGCGGGATTTTCCGCCACTTCATAATCATTGCCGACGAGATAAGTATGCCTGTCTGCCTTTATGCTGCCATTGGTTTTTCGGTAGTAATAAGAATGTTGCAGTGTTCCATTTACAAACTGTGAAGTTTCTCTGGCGAAAGATTCGTAGGCCAGGATAAACCTGAAGTGGACCTGGGTAGCCATCGTTATTGTCGTAGCATTACTGTCTGTTTGTTTTTCCAGCGTTAGCCATCCGATTTCATTTCCACTACGCATGACTTTATAGCTGCGGGACAGTTTTTGTGCGCTTAATACCACCGATATAAGCAGGAGAAGTATAAGCAGTCCAAACATCAACCCGTGAGAGCCGGTAAGGACCTGGAAAATACTTTTCATGGGGCTTGACGAGTGACTGTTTTTCCTGAGTTTTTTAAACAGGAGATAAAGCAGAGCGGGGATCATAATTTTAATTTTTCTGATGGAAGAATGTAAATTCATTTCGGTGATCTTGTAAAAGGCGGAAGCAGTGATCTTTTGTCTTTTATAGCATCGCCATAGGCGGTCATCTCTGGACGAGTCGCGTCATAAGCTCTGCCTGCAGGTCTCTAAATTTTTGCTTCCTGCCGCCGATGATGAATTTCTTTTTAGCAATAGCGCCGATCAGCATGCCGACCACAGCCCCCGTGCTTCCCAATAGTATTCCGCCGGCCACGGCTTTTTCCCCGGCCGTCATGGCAAATGCGTTACTAACAGCAGCCCCTATACCCCAGGGATCGTTATCCGATGGTCCCTGGATCTTATCATCACCACTGGCCAGGCCAATAATAACACCGGTGAGTGCTCCTGCGCAAAAACCGATAAGCGCTCCCCGTCCCACGCTGCCTTTTCTTCTCAACGTGAAAGACTGGATGTTCTCTGCAGGAATGGAGTATCTGGCGCCCGAAGATTTTATAAGAATAAGCTGGCTGTCTGTTACGGCATATACACTGCCGTTGATAACCCGGTTATCCTGTGTTTTGACAGAAGTGAGAAATTTCTTTTGAGCTCTTGCCAGGGCAGATGTACCTGAATCCAGCTGAGCATTTACAATAATGACCAGCATAAGACCTGTAGCAAGTGAAAGTAATTTTTTCAAATTGTCATGGCTTGCAGTTGGCTGGCGAAATAAGTTTTGTACGTGGTTTGGTGTGTTTGATGACATATGTTTGTTTTTTGTTGCAACCAAACTACGCACGACGTAAGCCGTTGTCTAATTGATAAATCACAAGAACTGAGGGAAATACTCGATAATTGCAGCCACCTGTCATATGGGGTGGAGTTGAAATTGTTTTTTGCAAAAAATGCCGTTATTTTTAGGAGCGAAGCCAGCTTTTGCAAAAGACTACCCAGGCAATTTGCAATTATCACCAAAATTGAACACCACCATGGAATCGGCTAATGCCCAGGTTCGTTTTTTTCAGCAACTCAAATCGTTATTACCCCCGCATCTTGCTATGGTTGACGAAATAGCGGAACTGTTGAACATAAGTAATGACAGCGCTTACCGGCGAATAAGAGGAGAGAAACCGATCGACCTGGAAGAGACCTATAAACTGTGTAATCACTTCAAGATTTCCATGGACCAGTTGCTTCACCTGAAAAGTGATGCTTTTATTTTTTCAGGCATCCTGAAGAACAGCACCGGCAGCAGTTTTGAAACATGGCTGGAAAATGTTCTCGGGCAGTTTCAATATGTAAATGGCTTTGAAAAGAAACACCTTCATTACCTGATGAAGGATATTCCGCCGTTTGTCTATTTCCAGGTACCTGAGCTAGCTTCCTTCAAGTGTTTTTTCTGGATAAAATCCATACTGCACTACGAAGAGTTTAAAGGAGTGAAATTTTCTTTTGATGATCCGCGCTACGCGAAATTCCGGGAAACAACCAAAAAAATAATCCAGCTTTATAACCAGGTACCCACTACCGAGATATGGAACATCGAAAGCATAAACAATACCCTGCGGCAGGTAGAATTTTATCTCGAAGCTGGTTCATTAAGACAGCAGGATGCAAAAATCATATACGATAAGACAGAAGAACTGATCAGTCACATTGAACGGCAGGCCGAACTAGGCGTTAAATTTATCGTGGGCCAGGAGCCAGGTCCGAACCCGGCCGAATACCGTCTGTTTGTAAATGAACTGATACTCGGAGACAATACGATCCTTGCCGAATTGAATGATACCCGGATCACCTTTCTCAATCATAGTGTAATCTATTTTGTAGCTACCCGCAATGAGCAATTCAATGCCGTTATGTATGAGAACCTGCAGAACCTCATGAAAAAATCAACAATGATCAGTACGGTAGGGGAGAAAGAGCGGGTTACATTCTTTAATAAACTTCGCCGTAAAATTCATCAACGCAGATCGTTGTTGTAGTGCCTACCACCACTGTTCAGATTATTTTAATGAAACTAAATTAATTGTATCTTAACGGACATGGTAGATAAACTGATCGCTCGTCTTAATACTATCAGCCCTCTTAGTGAAGCTTTATCCGAAAGAATAAAGTCCATTGCGAAAATCTCCAGTCACCGGAAAGGCGACATTATCCTGGCTGAGGGACAGGTTTGCAGTAAAGCCTGTCTGATCGTCAAAGGACTTGTCCGCTTTTATTATATCAACGAAGGAAAGGATATTACATCGCGGCTCATGGCCGAGGGCGATATCATTAGCTCCTGGCTCAGTTATTATACGCAGAAACCCTCTAATGAGTTCATAGCTGCTATTGAAGATACGGAGCTTGTTTGCATGGAATATAGTTCTATTCAAAAGCTTTTTGCCGAATTGCCCGAATCCAATATCATTGGGAGGAAGGAAACGGAACACGCCTATTATCTGTCCGAGCTGCGCACCCAGATGTTACGTAAACATACAGCCGAGGAGAAATACAAATATTTTCTTGACAATCATCCTCAGTTAATGACAAGGGTCCCCCTGAAACATATTGCCAGCTATCTCGGTATGAATGAAGAAACATTGAGCCGTGTACGAAGCAGGTACCACAGGAGAAAATGATTGCATAATGGCCATCGGTAGCAGGAAAATAACGCTACAGTTAGGGTCGAGAGAAATCCGAATTAGACGCCGATACCTGCCTGACGGTAGGCAGCGCTATCGGCACGAAACCCGAAAGAGAGGTCAACCCGAATACGAAGATCATTTTCGGATCTCGGATCTAATCGCTTCGGATTTCATTTACCTGAGTTTCCCAATTTTATCCATTGCAGAATTTCGGCCACATGTTCGATGCGGACAAAATTTCTTACCAGTCTCACATCTCTTGACATAAGTCAATGTTTTTCTTGAACAAGGTATTTATCTTAGTTGATCATTTTCCAGGGGAAAAGTTAGCGCGCTGACATGGCCTTGATCATAATATTACCATTGTACCATTAAACCTTACCTTGAAAAAGACATGTCTTGACCTTATCAACCTGGGTTAGTCAAACCAGTGTGAAATCAACAGCACACTGGTTTTTATTTTCACCCAGCTATTGAAAATTGTAAGTTATCACATACAAGTAAATCCTGGAAGTTCCGGTTGACAAAAGTCAGGAAACGGTCTTCTTTAACATGTCTTGATCTTTGTCAAGGTATGCCTTCGTTGCTTTATATAATTTGGCAGTACAGTACGGTTTTCAAGGAAAGCTCGGATGGTAGCAATCTGTAACGGGTTGCTACTGCTGAGCTACATGATGTTTGGACACCACCAGTCAAAATATTTAGGGCATCTCAATAACCGAACATGCGATTTAGTAGCAGGAGGCAATTTTTAAAAGAAGGATTGTCTGTCAGTTTTTTCTCCATCCTTAGCACACCGTGCCGGGCGATTTTCGATTTAGAAATATCAAAGCAAGCGCTACCTGCCTGGAAAGAACTCATCGATTATGCCCGATGGTGCCCCAGTGTTCACAACTTACAACCTTATAAAGTAAAGATCATTTCTGCTACTGATGCTGATTTGTATTATGATCCCGCCCGGTTGTTGCCTGTATCCGATCCTGGGTCAATTTTTATGACGGTGAGCATGGGTGTATTTATCGAACATCTTTCCATTGCGGCTGCCAGCAGTGGTTATGAAGTCATCGTCACCGAAATTTTTAACCCTTTAAGCAATTCCGCCAGGATACCGGCGAAGTTTGCTGGCCTGCGATTGATCCCCGCAGAAAATAAAGAATACCTCGACAGGGAACTTATTAAAAAAAGGCGAACCTCGCGTCTTCATTATAACGGCGAACCACTTTCTGAAAAATCGCTACGGGCATTAAAAGAAGAGGCCATTGAACAAGGACATGAAGTTTTTTGGTCTTCGGAAAAGCAAATGGTGGAGGAAGTGATCAGGCTTAACCAGCAAACCTTGTTTGAAGATCTTGGGTCCGGGGCCACTCGGGATGAATTGAACAGGCTGTTCAGGTATACTGAGCAGGAAGCTGAAATAAAGAAAGATGGGCTTTGGGCCCGGTGTATGTGTTTCCCCGGTAAATTGATGAGATCTGTGTTCAATGATCACGAAAGATGGGAGCATGGATTAAAAAAAACAGCGCTGGCCGGTTATTATAAAAATTCATTTAAAGGCACTCACACTATTTGTTGGTTCGGTGGAAATTTTGACAACACCACAGACTGGTTAAATGCCGGCAAAACCCTGGCCAGATGTTGGCTCCTGCTCACAAACGAGGGAGCCTGCATTCATCCTTTTGGGTCTCTGATCACAAACAAAGCCGCGTATGAAAAAATAAATGCACTGTTTACACAACCAGCCAAGGGAAAGATCTGGATGATCTTCCGGGCAGGCTATAGCAGGGAACCGGCCAGGAGTTATCGGCTGGATACTGAAGAAATAATAATTAACTGATTTTATATGAAAACGATCTTGCTTATATGTTACGCGCAGGTAGTTGAATTCGTAAGAAGGATTTTGTTCTTATCTAACTCGTCAATGCGCCTTTTATTCATCCCGGGTATGAACAGGATGCGGAAATTTAACGGGATCGCGAGATCCTATCTACAATTTTTGCGGGCCAAACACAGGGTGCCTGCCTACCGCGAGTTTTTGAAATCGAAAAACTTTAAAGGGCCCAGCTTCAAAGGTCTTTTGCCGCAGTTGCATGAAATACCGGAAACAAATAAGGAGAATTATGTAAAGATTTATGACATCGATGCAAGGGCAATCGGGGGAAGGCTTCCGGAAAACGAAGTGATCATTGATGAGTCATCAGGCAGCAGCGGCACGGCGACTAACTGGGCTCGTGGATCATTTGAACGAAAACGAAATGCGAAAATGATACAATTCGGTATCCGGAATTTATTTGGGAAAGAGCCGTTATTTATCATCAATGCATTTGCCCTGGGTGCATGGGCCACGGGGATCAATGTTGCCATGAGTTGTGTGAAGTTTGCTAAAATAAAATCGCCGGGGCCTGATACGGTAAAGATTGAAAATACGCTAAAACAGTTCGGAAAGAAACATAAATACATTGTCATGGGATATCCTCCTTTTTTGAAAACGTTGGTAGATCAATCAGGGATAGACTGGCTGGAATACGACATCTCATTTATTTTCGGAGGTGAATCTATGTCGGAAGGTATGCGTGACTACCTGATGGCAAAAGGGATCAGGAAAGTATATAGTTCCCTTGGCGCTTCTGACCTGGAGTTAAATATGTCGGGGGAAAATGATTTTACAATCAGCCTGCGAAAGTTGATCCGCGACAACAAAAAATTGCAACAATGCCTGTTGAAGTTCGGCGGGGCTCTGCCGATGATCTTTCAATATCATCCTGCCGATTTTCTCATAGAATCTTCTTCCAAGGGTGAACTGATCATAACGATCTGCCGGCCTGGCTATGTGTCACCCAAAATACGGTATAACCTCCATGATCGCGGGCATGTGATCGATCTAAAGGAACTATATGCAATCATTGATAAACTAAATATAGATCGAAGCAAGCTCGTTAAACCACAAACGGACCTACCGATACTTTTTCATTACGGCAGATCTGATATGACTGTTTCATTCTTTGGAGCCAATATCAGCCCGGTCGATATCAACGAAGTCATTTTCCTGATGCCGCAGTTGGCAGCGGAGGTAAGTTCCTATTGTATTTCGGCACCGGAGGATGAATCAGGAAATAAGAATCTCATCATTCATCTTGAACTGCAGAAAGGACTAACTAAAGAGACAGCTGCTCATGCTAAAATAGAAAAAGAATTTTTTTCATACCTGGCAACTGTAAACCAGGATTTCCGGGAGGCCCTGCGTATGACAGGCAAGGAGCAGGAAAACCGGACTATTGTGTCGTTCTATTCCTGCATGCAGGGACCATTTGCAAATAAGGATAACCGGATAAAGACGAAGTATATAAACTGAAGGCTGATTCTCCTTTCCTACATTTGCTGGCGGATATTATGATTACTAGCCCAGCAGTTAAACTCATTGAATGTCCCCGCGACGCCATGCAGGGATGGAAGACATTTATTCCAACCGCCAGGAAGATTGAATACATCAATTCACTTCTACAAACAGGATTTGATACTATTGATTTCGGAAGTTTTGTCTCGGCCAAAGCCATACCACAGATGGCAGATACAGGGGATGTAATTTCGAAATTGGAAATTGGAAATTCGAATTCGAAGCTGCTTGCAATTATCGCGAATCTTCGCGGCGCCGAAGAGGCAAGCGTCTACGAGGGAATAACCTACCTGGGTTTTCCTTTTTCTGTTTCCGAAACCTTCCAGCAACGGAATACCAACTCATCAATTCAGGAATCATTGAGCAGGGTAGAGGAGATACAAAATCTTTGTGTAAAGACAGGAAAACAATTGGTGATCTACATCTCGATGGCTTTTGGTAACCCTTATGACGATTTGTATGATGAGGAAATCGTTTTTGAATGGGTTAACAGGATCGTTGGTATGGATGTGGGTATCATTTCCCTGGCCGATACGGTAGGTGTAGCTGAGCCAGAACAGGTATATGATATGACGCGTTATCTTATCGAATCTCTGCCGGAAACGGAGATCGGTGTTCATCTTCACTCGACACCAGCGAACTGGCGGGAAAAACTGGAAGCAGCGGTAAAAGCAGGTTGCCGGCGTTTTGACGGAGCCCTGAAAGGAATCGGCGGTTGTCCCATGGCAAATAATGAACTGGTAGGGAATATGAATACCGAATGGATGATACAGTATTTTGAAGAGAATGCTTTATCACCTCAGTTAAACAAGGAAGCTTTGGCCGAAAGTTTGCGCATAGCTTCAGAGATCTTTACCTGATCTCTGCGAATTACGTATTAACAGATTAACAAATCAACATAGAGATGGATTTCATGGTGAACATAGACCTGAAGAAATTGCCTGAGCCAATCAGTTACCACCATAAGATACTGTTGATAGGTTCCTGTTTTACCGAACACATTGGCAATGCATTGATGGATTCCAAGTTTGCCGCGCTTCAAAACCCTAATGGAATATTGTTTGATCCTGCCAGCGTCTGCACGAGCCTGCTATCTTATATCGAAAACAGGCAATACGCGGAGCGGGATCTTTTTCAATTAAATGAGATATGGCATAGCTGGCAACATCATTCCCGCTTTTCGAATATCAATGCAAAGGAGGCTATCGCCAATATCAATGCTTCCCAGCAAAAAGCTCATACATTTTTGAAAGACGCGAACTGGCTTATCATAACACTGGGTTCCTCGTTTTCCTACAGGCTTACGGGTGCTGCAGCTAATCCACCCGCCAGCGGAGATCCTGGAGGAGTGGCCAATTGTCACCGGGCTCCTGGTCAATGGTTCAATAAACACCTGCTGGAGATAAGCGAAATTATTTCCCTGCTTGAGTATTGCTATTACCAGTTAACGTTGTTTAATCCCTGGCTAAAGATCATTTTTACCGTCAGCCCCGTCCGGCATATCCGTGATGGCGTGGTCGAAAACAACCGCAGTAAAGCGCGACTGATCGAGGCAGTGCATCACATGACCAACAGGTTCGATAATGTGTTTTATTTCCCCGCCTACGAACTGGTGGTCGATGTATTAAGGGATTATCGTTTTTACGATGTCGATCTTGCTCATCCAAACTATATGGCAACAGAGTTCGTCCTGGAAAAATTCGCGGCAAGCTGTATTGATGAACCTTCGCAGCGACTAATGACTGACATAAAGAGCATAAAAATTGCCAGGAAGCATAAGGCTTTTCAACCGGAAACAAAGGCCCACCAGGATTTCCTGAGGACTTATTTCGAAAAAGTCAAAACCCTAAAGAAAGAATATCCTTTCCTGGACCTGGAAGAGGAACTTGTTTATTTCTCGCAAACCTGACCAATGAGCAGTGATTCATTTGAAAATTTCCTCAGTTGTTGAAGGGTTTAAAGGTCTAAAGGTTTAATGGTTTAATGGTTGTTGGTACGAAAAGTCTTTAGATCAAGCAGGACTCTGGTTTTGTAGCTTGAACTTTTAAGCTGTTGTCGGTATGAAATTTCAGAATGACTCACTGCCAATCACTAGCGTCATTTTGTACTTAGTCGGCGATGCCCTATCTTGTCAACTTCAATTGCCTTTGTATAAGATGAAAGATGAGTTGAAAGAAAAATTCAGGAGTCAATTTCATAAGGATCCTGAACGTGTTTTCTTCTGTCCCGGCCGGGTTAACCTTATCGGCGAACACATTGACTACAATGGAGGCGAAGTAATGCCTTGCGCGATCTCGCTTGGAACCTATCTCGCAGTTTCCAGGAACCAGGAAAAAATATTTCGCTTCCGGTGTCTGAATTTTCCGGAGACCGCCGACCTGCATTTGCAAAGCTCATATTCAAAAACAGGAAAGGAATGGTTTAATTACCCACTGGGAGTAATTAATGAGTTTATAAAAAACGGGAATATCGTATCGGGACTCGACATGCTTTTTTACGGCAACCTTCCAATCGCGGCCGGGCTTTCCTCATCAGCATCTGTTGAAGTACTGACCGGATTTGCTCTCCAGGCAATGTTTCAATCTTCTTTTTCCATGCCGGAAATCGCCCTGCTTTCTAAAAAAGTGGAGAACGAGTTTATAGGCGTTAACTGCGGCATCATGGACCAATTTGCAGTAGCGATGGGGAAAAAAGACAAAGCTATCCTCCTCAACTGCGATACGCTGGAATACGAATACCTGCCTTTCGAAACAGGCGATTACATACTTACGATCATCAACAGCAACAAGCAAAGAGCCCTGGCTGAATCAAAATACAATGAAAGGTTTGAAGAATGCTCGGCCGCTTTGAAACTGTTGAAGAAGGAACTGGATGTAGAAAATTTATGCGATGTGGATGTCGATACTTTCCAGGCTCACCATCATTTGATCAATGACCCGGTTCTTGAAAAAAGGGCCTTGCATGTTGTCACCGAATACCAGCGGGTGCAGGAAGCAAAGGAAGCGCTGAACATGGGCAAGCTGTCTGCGTTTGGTGAATTAATGTATGCTTCACATAATTCACTAAAAGTTTTGTATGAAGTCAGCGGCAAAGAGTTAGATACGATCGTTGAATTTTGCAAAGGATACGACAGCTGCATCGGTGCAAGAATGACGGGAGCCGGCTTTGGTGGTTGCGCCATTGCGCTGATACAAAAGGAAAAATTGGGGGATTTTTCTGAAAAACTAATACCTTATTACCAAACCAGGATTGGGTATCCGCCCAGTGTGTTTGCATCGGATATTGGCGAAGGCGTGAAAAGTTTATAAAAGAATTTACTTCAGAAGCAACGCAGCCACGCGCTTGCATGTCATGCGCTAAAGAATGTTATGAAAGGGATCGCTATAACCGGCGCTTTATTTCTTCTGGTTTCTTGTACAAAATCGATAAAAGATGTCGCATGTCTAAAAGTAAAAGTGATAGGGTATGATTTCTGTGATCCGGCTACAATGGGCGCCCAGGTGCTTGCTGGTCCTGTGATGGGAGAATCGTTTGAGAATTTTGACAATGTCATTTCTATACGGGGACTTAGATCAAACCAGTTTCCAATTGACTCGATAATCCATATACAGGTCAGGGATATTAAAAGCACAGATGATTTTAGCGGCATATGCCTTACTGTTTACCGCAATCCTGTTTTCAGTAAAGTTGCCAAAGTATTTTTGTCCTCTTCTGCCCGGCCCTGCAATTAATGGATCCTGTCCCCCCGGACCTCGAGTTGATTCATGATGTCCGCTTCATGTTCCAGCCACTGCCTCCATCGTCTCCTCACTTTTTCTTTGTTGATATATGTTTCGGCCAATTCTATGAATAAAGTATAATGACCGGCCTCACTTTCCATGAAACGGCGATAAAAATTCCGGAGATAGTCATCATTAAGCCCTTCACTCAATCGCTTGAACCGTTCGCAGCTGCGCGCTTCGATCATGGCCATCGTCAATAAGCGGTCCAGTAGATTATCTTCCTCGCTGCCACCTTTTACCTGGAAATTCAGGAGGGCATTTACATACTCATCTTTCCGCTGGCGTCCCAGTTTGAGGTTTCTTTTATGAAGCTCTGCCAGTACCTGACGAAAATGACCCCATTCTTCGGTAACAATTGGGGACAATTCCATCACCAGTTTTTCTTTATCGCTGTACCGCTGGACCAGGGATATACAAGACGTAGCAGCTTTTTGCTCGCAATAAGCGTGGTCAGTCAGAATTTCTTCCAGGGATTTCCCTGCAAGGTCAACCCAACGAGGGTCGGTAGGGAGCTGAAGGCCAAGGATGTTTTTAGTATCCTGAGATAGTTCCATCCTGCAAATGTAGGATGCCCTGGGGCTGAATAAAATAACCGATGATTATTAATTACTAAATATTGATTATTAAGACATAGTCAGCGAGCGCCAACAACGATCTCAAGGTTGATTTGGCGAAAATTAGGCGGGTAAAGCCTTTGCCATTCCGTTACATTCCCATACCTTTGCCGCCACAATTATCGGATACCTAATGGGATGAATTAAAAAAAACTCAGATGCCTTTAACAAAAGAAAAAACAGAAAAAATTTTCACAGAATTTGGTGGCAAATCCACTAACACCGGCTCCATCGAAGGCCAGATTGCCCAGTTGACTGAGCGCATTGCGCAGATCAGCGAGCATCTTCAGCAAAATAAAAAAGATTTCTCCACCCATCGCGGCCTGATGCAGCTTGTTGGTAAACGTAAACGTTTGCTGAACTACCTGCAGAAGCATAACCTGACAGGTTATCGCCAATTGATCGAGAAACTCGGATTAAGAAAGTAAACCCTATCCCGATAATTCCTGCCTACATCTCCTTCGCATAGCCATAAAGAAAGCAAGGTCATCAGACAGGTATCGGGATTCTAAAAAGGCGTTGGGGCAATCTTTATTCCGGGCTCGACTTACAGCTCTGAATCTCCCTAAAATGATTGTTCCCTCTCCTGCAAGATTGGAAACTCGTCTAACACTCCCGAACTATTTTACCGGACCCTGAGGCAGCTTATATGTGGTTGAAACCTGAGAGAACAAAAGGCGAAAGCCAGTTACGATAACGTTAGATGGTTAAACAAATTAGATTTCAAATCGCCTGGATGAATGCTAAAACCGGGCACTAAACTTCGAATACACTAAACTATGCTACAGCAAAAAATTCGTAAAACATTTGATATAGGCGATGGACGCCAGGTTACCATTGAAACCGGTCGCCTTGCACGCCAGGCCGATGGATCAGTTACTGTATCTATGGGCAATTGTATGATGCTGGCAACCGTCGTTGCCAACAGGGATCCGAAAGAGGGACAAAGTTTTTTTCCGTTATCAGTCGATTACCAGGAAAAATTTGCTTCTGCCGGCCGTATCCCCGGTTCATTTTTTAAGAGAGAATCCAAGCTAAGCGACTACGAAGTATTAATAAGCCGCCTGGTGGACCGTGCGCTCCGCCCACTGTTCCCTGACGATTATTTATGTGAAGTGCAGGTATTGATCACGCTTATTTCAAGCGACCCGGAAGTAATGCCGGATTCTTTTGCATGCCTTGCTGCGTCTGCGGCGCTGGCTGTTTCCGATATTCCCATTAAAGAGATTATCTCGGAAGTGCGTGTGGCAAAGATTGACGGGCAATTCAAGGTCAATCCCGGGCGTACCGAGCTGGAAAAAGCGGAACTGGATTTTATTATCGCTGCAACCGATAAAAACCTGATGATGGTGGAAGGCCAGGCAGCGGAATGTAGCGAAGCCGACCTGGTAAAAGCTTTAGAGGTTGCACATGATGCGATCCGCGTGCAAGTGAAAGCCCAGGAAGAACTAAGAGATATGGTAGGCGTGAAAGGGAAAAGAGATTATAAAAAGCCCGCACAGGATGAGGCATTGAGGGAAAAGATTTATTCGTTTGCAAAACAAAAAGTGTATGAAGTTGCCAAAGGCGCTCTCGCCAAACATGATCGCAGCGATAAATTTGACGCGATAAAAACCGAGCTGGAAGAATTCCTGAAAAAAGATCTTTCTGTTCCGGAAGGTGAAGGCTTACCCGATCTTACTAAGAAATTGATGTCGACCTACTACGGCGATTTGCAGTATGACGTTGTACGGGATATGATCCTGGATGAAAAAGTGAGGCTGGACGGAAGAGATCTCGAAACCGTCCGCACGCTGGATATGGAAATCGACGTACTGCCATCTCCGCATGGGGCAGCGTTATTCACCAGGGGTGAGACGCAATCGCTTACGACGGTTACCTTAGGAACTCCCTTAGATGAACTACTGGTGGAAAGCGCGGCTAAATCCGATTACACGAAGTTCATTCTTCACTATAATTTCCCACCGTTCTCAACTGGGGAAGTAAAAATGATGCGCGCCCCGGGTCGTAGGGAAGTGGGTCATGGCAATTTGGCTATGCGCTCATTGAAACAAATGCTGCCCCAGGCAGATTTTCCTTACACGCTCCGCGTGGTAAGTGATATCCTGGAATCGAATGGGTCGTCTTCAATGGCTACAGTTTGTGCAGCTTCACTGGCTATGATGGATGCAGGCGTACCTATGCCCAAGCATGTGTCGGGAGTTGCAATGGGATTGGTCGCGAAAGGCGAGAAATACGCTATACTTACCGATATATTAGGAGATGAAGACCACCTCGGTGATATGGACTTTAAAGTTACAGGAACGAGAGAAGGTATATGTGGTGTACAAATGGATATAAAGGTCGATGGCCTGAAGAAAGAAGTGATGGAACAGGCGCTCGAGCAGGCTCGCCGGGGTCGCTTGCATATACTGGATGCGATGTATAATTGTATTGGCGAAGCCAGAGCCGAAGTGAAACCTCATGCGCCAAGAATGATCAAGATGTTTATCGAGCGCGAGTTCATTGGTGCCGTGATCGGGCCCGGTGGCAAGGTGATCCAGGAAATGCAAAGGGAAACGGGTACGACTATCAATATCGAGGAAGTAAATAATATGGGTGAAGTGAGTGTGTTTGGTACCAATAAAGAAGGCGTACAAAAAGCTGAAGCATGGATCAAAGGAATAGTAGCTGTGCCCGTTGTTGGCGACGTATATGAGGCCACAGTAAAATCTATCATGCCGTTCGGCGCTTTTGTCGAATTCCTGCCAGGCAAACAGGGGTTGGTTCATATCAGTGAAGTAAGCTGGAAGCGTTTGGAAACCCTGGAAGGTGTATTGAATGAAGGCGATAAGGTTAAAGTGAAATTGATCGGTACCGATCCGAAATCAGGTAAATTCAAACTTTCAAGAAAGGTATTGATACCAAAGCCGGAAAACAAGCCACGGCCGGAGCAGCAACCTAATAACCCAGGCAATCAATAAATAAATTAACCCCGGTCATTCGGGGTTTTGTTTTTTATATCCATGAATGACTACGTCCAGATAGAATTTCCAGCTATTCCGGCGGAGCTCAAAGACATTCTGATCGCAGAACTTTCAGCCCAGGGCTTTGAAGGTTTCGAAGAAACAGAAGATGGTTTGAAGGCATTTATTACTTCCGCTTTGTATGATGAAAAAGCGCTGCAGGAATTAGCTGGGGAGCGAAATGCCGGATTTAATAAAACGATAATCGGGGAGACGAACTGGAACGAGGTTTGGGAAGCCAATTTTGAGCCGGTGATCGTTGACGATTTCGTAGCTGTGAGAGCGGATTTTCATAAACCGGTAGCGGGAGTGACGCATGAGATAGTTGTCACTCCGAAGATGAGTTTTGGGACAGGTCATCATGCTACCACATTTATGATGCTTCAGCAAATGAGGGAAGTTGATTTCAAAGACAAAAGAGTACTTGATTTTGGTACCGGTACGGGCTTGCTGGCAATTCTTGCCGAAAGGCTGGGAGCTAAAAAAATAATTGCTATAGACAATGACGAATGGAGTATTGAAAATGCAAAAGAAAATATAAAAAACAATGGTTGCAGCTCGATCATGTTGCAAAAGGCCGATTCGCCTCAAATGGATGAAACCTTCGATATTGTCCTGGCTAATATCAACAGGAACGTAATCGTGGGGAATTTTCACTTTTTGACGAGCCAGCTGGCAATGGGAGGAACACTTCTTTTGAGCGGGATATTGAAGGAAGACGGGGATGTTATTTTCCACAAAACGGACGAGTACTCTTTACATATAATACAAACGAGCGTTAGAGATAACTGGCTGTGTTTTAGGATTTCATGTTAAGATATTGTGATTTTCTGATTAAACTAATATTATCAGCGGAGGTATTTTTTAGTACTTTTGTCTTTCCAACTCAACTCAACGTTCTATGAACGAACTATTGCTAGTAGTTCTCGCGTATCTGATTGGTAGCATACCGACCTCCGTATGGGTAAGTCAATATTTTTTTGGTATTGATATTCGTGAATATGGTAGCGGCAATGCAGGCGCTACAAATACCTATCGTGTTTTGGGTCCCAAATGGGGCACACTTGTAATGATTGTTGACATGCTCAAAGGTATGCTGGCAGTTAATCTTGCATTGCTCTTACCCCAGTATTCGGGTCATGATACACAACTTCTCAATTTCCAAATAGGACTTGGGCTTGCCGCAGTAGTTGGTCACATATTTCCAATCTGGGCTGATTTCAGGGGTGGTAAAGGTGTGGCTACATTATTTGGATTGGTGGTAGGTATTTCACCATGGACAGCCCTGAGCTGCGCTGGTGTATTCCTGCTTGTTTTATATCTCACAAGATTTGTATCGCTGAGTTCTATCCTGGCAAGTATTGCCTTCCCGGTTTTTATACTCGTGATCTTTAATGTCGAAAATGATGTATACCGGGTTTTCGCGATTGCGGTGGCATTGATGGTTGTACTCACACATCAGAAAAACATCAGCCGGTTATTAAAAGGAGCCGAAAGTAAAGTACCGATCCTGAAGCATCGTGACCGCCGCCGGCAACGAAGGAAACAGTTATCCAACCATTAGGCTTAGCTACAAAAATTATAAGAATCAATTTGAATAAGTGGAATTGTATCTGCTTTAGTACAATGATTGTTTTCCACAATTTTAAATCACATATTACTATGATAAGGACATTCACTTCCATCTTTATAATGGTTGCATTTGCAGTTGCGTGCTCACGCAACGCTCTCTCAAATAAAAACCAGTTTAAATTATTTAAGGAATCGGACCTGCAGACAATGTCCACCGAACAGTACCAGCAGTTCCTTTCTTCCAGTAAAATAGTATCAGGAACCACTAACAGGGATGCTGAAATGGTAAGAAGGGTAGGAGTCCGCATCACAAAGGCGGTGGAGACCTATTATTATGATGTATTAAAAAAACCAAACGCCCTGGCAGGTTTTAAATGGGAATATAATCTTGTTGACAATAAAGAAGTCAATGCCTGGTGTATGCCGGGAGGCAAGATTGTTGTTTATACAGGGCTGCTTCCTATCTCGCTGAATGAGGCTGCGCTGGCCGTGGTCATGGGACACGAAGTATCTCATGCTCTTCTTCAACACGGGAACGAGAGAATGAGCAAACAACTCGGGGCAGAGGTAGTGGGCCTGGGTCTTCAAGTAGCTGTATCAAGCAAGCCGGTCGAAACCCAAAATGCATTTCTCACAGCATATGGGGTGGGATCGCAAGTAGGATTTCTATTGCCTTTTTCCAGGAACCAGGAGTCAGAAGCTGATGAATGGGGCTTGAAATTCGCAGCGATGGCGGGTTATAACCCTGAAGAAGCGATTCCGTTATGGGAAAGGATGGAAAAAGCCGGAAGCGGTCAAAAGCCACCAGAATTTCTCAGCACGCATCCTTCAGAAGGTAAACGTATTGAACATTTAAAACAAGTGATGCCTGAAGCAATTAGACTTTATAAGCTAGCGAAATAAGTAAAAAATTGATTTACATTAAAAAAACGCCTTCTGAATGCCTTTCAGAGGCATTTTTTGTTTCTAATCCTCTAAATAACAATCATTTTCCCTTACCTTTGCACTCCCTGCTAATGAGAACTCTGTTAAGCTATCTACATTTTGTTGTAGCTGGCAGAAACCCCAAAAATTCTTTCAAAGTATGTCACAAACAGTGTTCGAAAAATTACAACTGGCAGACGAGAAGAATCTATTAATTCAGGGTTTGCCTTCTTCT
>VBAT01000052.1:19849-44647 GCA_005884665.1 Bacteroidota bacterium | reverse complement strand
TCCAAAAAGGACCTGGCGTGTCGGCGGAACACCCATGCCCACGGTGATTGCACGGGTAGGCACCGAGGTCACTCCACCGCCACCTTGTGTGGTGATCGCGTTCCCTGTTCCATTTCCTTCCGGATCCAGACCCAAATTATCTTTTACAAGCGGAGACCAGAGAATAAACGGATTCTGTGCAGAAACATAGAACCTTAAAGATTGAATATGTGCTTTATTGAGCAATTTGCTACTCAAATTATATCCAAGGTCAATAGTCCTGATCTTGATAAAGGAACCGTCGCGGTAAGTTAATGTCGAAGTATATTGTAAACCATCCACTCCTGCATCTGGCTGAGGAAAATCGTTAGTCGGATTCCTCGGCGTCCAGTAATTTACTTTTAACTGCTCAACACGGCTATTGAGGAAGAATGGGTATCCATTACCGCCTCCGTCCGCAGATAAATAAGTAGCGACTACTGTTTGGCCAAACCGTCCGAACAATACAAAACTCAAATCAAATTCTTTATACCGGAAATAGTTGGTCATGCCTGATATAAAGTCGGGCTGAAAATCACCAACGATGGTCCTGTCAGCCGCAGTAATTGCGTTGTCCTTGGACATATCCTGTATCTTGATATCCCCCGGTTTTACTCCATATGCTGCAGCCTGTGCAGCTTCGCTTGTCTGCCAAATTCCTACTTTCTTGTAATCGTAGATCACGGTTATCGGTTGGCCCACAAACCAGCCATTTCCCAGGTCCTGCTGCAGGTTATTCTGCAGGGCAACGATCTTTTCCCTATTGTAGAACAAATTGAAATCAGTGCGCCATGTAAAGCCACTTTTTGTACTGACATTTAAACTGCTAAGAGAAATTTCCAAACCATGCGATGCTGTCTTACCGACATTAGTAAGCTGTCCACCGGGAATACCAATGCTGCCCGGCAGTTTCTTTTGCAACAGGATTTTGCTGGTCTTGGTGTCGTAATAGTCTATCGAACCCGTGAGACGGTTCTTGAAAAGTCCAAAATCAACCGCGATATTCAGGCCAGCTGTCTTTTCCCAGGTAAGATCAGGGTTAGGTGCCGTATTGATAGTATATCCATTGACGTAGTTGGTGCCTACCGAGGTACCTGAACCATAGTTATAGAAACTGGCTGTAAGACTACCTAAAGTTGTATAAGGATTTATACCAGCATTAGAACTGATGCCCCATCCGCCTCTTAACTTCAGGCTGGATATCACATTTATATTATGAATGAAATTTTCTTTATCGAGGTTCCAGCCCACGTTGAAGGCCGGGTAAGTTACCCATTGATGACCGGTGGCCAATACTGAAGCGCCGTCGGTTCTTACTGTAGCGGTCAACAAGTATTTATCATTAAATGAGTAAATGGCCCTTGCCATATAGCCGATCAAAGCGTTTTCGCTAAAGTTTCCGCCTTGCGGATTAACTGTATATACCTGCTGCCAGTTATAGTCCTGGAGAAAATCGGCAGGAACACCGACACCATTGAATTGCTGTGACTGGAAATGATTTTTCTGTATTTCCTGCAAAACAAGAGCCGTTAGTTTATGCCTGCTGGCGATGGTTTTATTATACTCCAAAGAGTTATCGATAGTATATTGCCAGCCTTCCGCGTTGGCCTGGCTAAGGTTTGAATTGGCTGTGGTGGTGTTGCCATTAAATACAGTGTTCGGTCCCGTATAATTGTCGCTTAAAGTTTGAGACCAGCCAAAACCAAAAGTTGTTTTAAATTTCAGCTCGTTTAATATCTTCACTTCCCCGTAAAAATTATCCTGGAACTGGAACCTGCGTTGAAAAGCCTTGATCAAATCTTCATTGTCAATAGACGTAAGAGGATTGATTTGCTGATCATCCACGCCCTGTGAGCTTGCTGGTTTAAAGTTGAGTGTTCCATCAGCGTTGTAGGGCTTGAACAAAGGACCCAATCTTGTTGCAGATCCGTAAGCATTGGTGCCTAACCGGTCTGAGCGGAGCAGCGTATTGAAGCTGGTGAATCCAACCTTGACCCGGTCAGATATTTTGTGGTCTATATTGACATTGAAAGAATAGCGATTCAGCACCTGGTTGCGTGTTACTCCTGTCTCCCTGTAATAACCCAGGCCGAAGAAATATTGCGTTCTGTCATTACCTCCCCTGACACTCACATCATGGCTTGTCCTGATACCTGTAGTTAATAACAGGTCCTGCCAGTCAGTACTAACACCCGCTGCCAGGTTGGTTTGTTCGATTGCCCTGAGCGAATAAAGACTTGCACCAGCAGTTACTGAATTGCCCTCGGCGGCATCCAATTTAAACTGTGCATATTCCGGGCCATTGAACAACCGGTAGGTTCCGATAACATTGACCATACCAACATACCCGTTATAGCTTGTAACCGGCCTGCCGTTGTTGCCGCGTTTTGTGGTGATAATAATAATACCGTTTGAACCGCGTGAACCATAGATGGCTGTTGCGGAAGCATCTTTTAAGATGTCAATACTGGCGACATCGTCCGGGTTGATATCATTAATGCTTCCTCCGTATGCCATTCCATCCACTACTATCAATGGATTATTGTTACCGGTGATTGAACGGTTACCACGAATACGGATTTCACCTGCCGTTCCAATTGTGTTGCCATTGGTCACAATATCTACACCGGCTGCCCGTCCCTGTAATTGATTAATAACATTGGGAGCCTTGATCTCGTTCAGCGTTTCGCCTTTTACCGAGACCGTTGACCCGGTTACATCTTTCTTCCTCTGGGTACCATAACCAATGACCACAACCTCACTTTCCGTCCTTTCGGTGGAAACGAGGTCAATGTTCAATGTTGGCCTGCCGTTTATTCGTACTTCCTGTGTAGTAAAATTAATAGCGGAGATCACAAGTGTACCGTTTGATGGCGCAGAGATCTCATAGTTACCATTATCATCTGCGGTAGTCCCGGTTGTGCCGCCTTTCACCGAAATGGAGGCCCTGGCAACTCCGCGGCCCGTTTCATCAGCAACCCGTCCTTTTACACGGATGTTATTTTGGGCCATAGAAGGAATGGAGAAAAACAAAAGGAGCAAACCTGAAAATGCAAAAGTTAATAGCTTTTGCGGATAGCGGCTTTGCCGTAGGTGGACTTTGCTAGCTCTTTGGAATGAAGCTTTCATAAACAGCAGTTTTTAAATTTTAAGTTTGAAAGTTGTCGATCAACTTTTATCGGGCTGCTACCAGCCTTACTTTTCATTCGGACAGATATCTCTTATTCAAAAAAATTGTTCTTATTGCTATGTCGGTTAAACGCCATAATTTTCCTCTTTCCATGGTCTTTGCCTGATCATGTTGTCGCTGTAGTTGTAACACAAAGCCGAAAAAATGATATCTTTTGTATGTTAAAATTGAAAATAAAAATCCCCTGTATTGCAGCGTGAGCGGGGCTTCGAGTGGTATTGAATAAATCCTATTCTTTGTTACAGCAAGCATGCAGAAGTAATTGGCAAGTCGAATGTAAAGAGATTTTTCCTGAAAATTGCAACCGATTGCAATTTTTTTTCAAATTGTGCTTCTTTTATTTGTAGAACTAAGTCCCGGTCATGCCGAACGAAAAGGAAATAACGATCTATGATATTGCCAAACATCTTAATATTTCGGCAACAACGGTCAGCCGCGGGCTGAAGGACCACCCTTCCATTAATAAGAATACACGCAAGAAAATCTTTGATGCGGCCAGGCACCTGGGATACCGGTCAAACACATTTGCGAGCAGCTTACGCAGTAAAAGAACCCATACTATTGGCATCATTGTACCCCGGCTCAACAGCTATTTCATGTCATCCGTACTGGCAGGTATGGAAGATGCTGCTAACCGGGAAAACTATAATATTATCATCAGCCAGTCGCTGGAAAGTGCTGAAAAGGAAATGGCAAATGCACATACCATGTATAATAAAAGAGTCGATGGCTTGCTGGCTTCATTGGCTTATGACACGGAAAATATCGACCATTTTGAGCCCTTTTTTAAAAAGGAAATACCAGTCATTTTCTTTGACCGTATTTATGATCACAAGGAAAGCATGAGTGTGGTTATCGATAATAATAAAGCCGCTTACGACGTTACTAAACACCTGATAGACAATGGATGTCGAAGAATCATGCACCTTGGTGGCAATATGCTCCGGAATGTTTATGCCGACCGTTTCAAAGGTTATAAAAAAGCCCTCCTGGACCATAAAATGAAGTTTGATGAAAAGCTTTTATTTATCAGTAAATTAAATGAAGAAGCGGGAACAGAAGCAGCGAACCTGATCCTGAAAATGGGAAATAAAAAACCTGACGGAGTTTTTTCCGCCAACGATACGGCCGCTGTTTATTGCATGTTGAAATTAAAAGAAGCGGGTGTCCGGATCCCGGAAGACATCGCTTTTGCCGGTTTCAATAATGACCCGATCAGCAAGATCATCGAACCGAATCTTACCACGGTAAATTATTCGGGTTATGACATGGGTGAAGCAGCCGTGACCAGCCTGATCAATCATTTAAATGGGATTTCAAATGTAAAAAGCACGAACACTATTATCCTTCGTTCAGACCTTATCATTCGTGACTCTTCTTTAAAAAACAAAAGTTTGTGAATGAGATTTTTTTTGCGATTTTTATGCAACCGATTGCAACATGAAGCCTAAAAAAGAAGTCACTATATACGATATCGCGCAAAAACTGGCCCTCTCATCGGCAACGGTTAGCCGTGCATTACAGGATAACCCGGCTATCAACAAAAACACAAGGAAAAGGATCCAGGATGCGGCCCGCGAACTGGGTTACCGGCACAATACTTTCGCCAGCAGTCTTCGCAAACAGAAGACCAATACTATTGGCGTCATCGTACATGAGTTGAACAGTAACTTTATTACCTCTGTGCTGGCAGGTATTGAAAAAATAACTACCGAGGCAGGATACGACCTGATCATTGCCCACTCGTCCGAAAGCTACGAGAAAGAAGCGGCCAACGCACTTAACCTTTTCCATAAAAGGGTGGATGGGCTTATTGCGTCGCTTGCATTTGATACAAAAGGCCTCGATCATTTTTCATCATTTGAAGAAAAGGGCATACCGGTGATCTTCTTCGACCGTGTTGAAGAAAAAAGTGAAAGTACCAAAGTGATCATTGATAATTATAAATGCGGTTACCAGGCCACGCAGCATCTTATCGAACAGGGGTGCCGCAGGATCGTACTGGTTACAGCTAATCTCAAACGAAACGTATACGCCCAACGTCATAAAGGATACATGGACGCATTGTTCGACAACAATATTCCCTTTGATAAAGAACTTGTACTGATAAAAGACCTGAGCGAACAATGTGGCATAGAAGCAGCGATGGAGATATTAAAAAAGAAACCGTTGCCCGACGGGGCCTTTATAACCAATGATTTTTCGGCCGCGGTATGTATGCAAACATTGAAAGATTATGGAATAAGGATACCGGAAGATATCGCAGTCGTAGGGTTTAACAACGATGCTATCAGCAAGATCGTCGAGCCACAGCTGACCACCGTCCATTACCCCGGCATGGACATGGGAGAAATCGCTGCGAGAAACCTTATCAGTCATCTCCGGGGCGTGTCGAATATCAAACATACAAACACTATCGTGGTACGATCTGAGCTGATCATCAGGAAATCGTCCCTAAAAAAACAAAGCCACCTGTAGAGTGGGCCGGTATGAAAAGAGTTTTGTCGCTTGCTATATTGCTGATCACAGTATGTTATTCCTTCGCCGAAGACGGCTATCGTCTTTGGCTGCGGTATGACAAGGTTGACAATGCAACATTACTCCAGCAATACAGGAGTTATATCAATTCTATCGTTATAAACGGTTCCTCCCCCACCTTCACAGCAGCAAAGAATGAATTACTTGCAGGTTTGCAGGGATTGCTTGATCAAAAGATATCCGAAGCAAAACAGATTAAACAAGGTAGCATAGTTCTCCAGGTCAAACGTACAGAGACCGGTATAAATTACGATGAACTGGGCAAGGAAGGTTTTTCAATAGTTACTGTCAAAGGAAATGTAAAGAATGTTACATTAATTAGTGCCAATACCGATATTGGGATTCTATATGGCGTATTCCATTTTCTCCGGCTTATACAGACACAACAACCGGTTAATGCGTTAAAGATTGTTTCCATTCCAAAGATCCAGTTACGTATTCTCAATCATTGGGATAACCTGAACCGGACAGTTGAACGCGGTTACGCCGGTGCTTCAATCTGGAACTGGCATACATTGCCTGGTTATATTGACCAGCGATACATCGATTATGCCAGGGCTAATGCGTCTATCGGTATCAATGGTACTGTATTAACCAACGTAAACGCAAATGCCCAAATATTAACGCCTGCTTTTTTAGAAAAAGTAGCCGCCCTGGCCAACACCTTCCGGCCGTATGGCATCAAAGTATATCTCACCGCAAGATTCAGTGCACCGGTTGAAACAGGCGGACTGAAAACAGCCGATCCATTAAATGAAGATGTGAAAGCCTGGTGGAAAAGAAAAGTTGACACTATTTATCAGTATATCCCTGACTTTGGCGGTTTTCTCGTGAAAGCAAACTCTGAAGGACAACCGGGGCCCCAGAATTATCAACGCACACATGCAGACGGCGCCAATATGCTCGCGGATGCGGTTGCTTCGCACGGAGGCATTGTTATGTGGCGTGCATTTGTGTATAGCAATGAAACCCCAACAGATCGTGTCAAGCAGGCTTACGATGAATTCAAGCCGCTGGATGGGCAATTCCGTAAAAATGTTTTAGTACAGGTGAAGAATGGCCCGCTGGATTTTCAACCGCGTGAACCTTTTCATCCTTTATTCGGCGCGATGCCGCAAACACCGCTGATGATGGAATTCCAGGTCACAATGGAATATCTTGGACAGGGAACCCATCTTGTTTATGAAGCCCCATTGTTCAAAGAATGTCTAGATGCGGATACCTATGCAAAGGGAAAGGGATCAACGGTAGCTAAAGTGATTGACGGATCGATCGACAATTATTCGATAACAGGAATTGCCGGCGTTTCCAATATTGGCAATGAAAGAAACTGGACCAATCATCCTTTTGGCCAGGCCAATTGGTATTCATTTGGAAGACTGGCATGGGATCATGATCTCAGCGCCGCACAGATTGCCGATGAATGGATCAGGCAAACCTTTACAAACAATAAAATATTCGTCGCTTCCGTAAAGGAAATGATGTTGGGTTCACGTCAAACAATGGTGAATTACATGACACCGCTCGGTTTGCATCATATTATGGGAACGGGACATCACTATGGGCCTGCTCCCTGGGTAAGTAATGCCGGAAGGGCCGACTGGAACCCGGTTTATTATCATAGGGCCGACAGCATTGGAATTGGATTTAATCGTACAGCTTCCGGAAGCGATGCATTATCACAGTATACAAAACAGGCGGCGGATCAATGGAAAGACCTGGACAACTGCCCGGATGATTACCTTTTATGGTTTCATCATGTAGCCTGGAACCACAGGATGAGATCAGGAAGAACTTTGTGGGATGAACTCTGCTACCGGTACAATTCCGGGGTAGATTCAGTGCGCCGCATGCAAAACACCTGGGAAAAAATGAAAGGCTTAATTGATGACGAGAGATTTCGGCAAACAAAAATGTTCCTGGCTATCCAGGAACACGATGCCGTATGGTGGCGCAATGCATGTCTTTTGTATTTCCAGACATTTTCCAGGATGCCGATTCCCCCGAACTATGAGAAGCCGGACCATACGCTGGAATATTATAAAGGATTAAGATTCCAATACGCGCCGGGTACAGGCAACAATCTATAGCATGAATTAAAAATGATTTATATTAGTTAGAAATAACAACAATGAGCATAGCTAACCAAAAAAGAGTGGCAATAGTAACAGGTGGCGGGTCTGGAATTGGATTGGCTATTGCCGAAAAATTTACTACAAATAAAATTTTGACAATCATAGTCGGCCGTGATGAAGAAAAATTAAAGAAGGCAAAAGAAAAGCTGGGTGAATGCTGTTTCGCGATGCCATGCGATGTAAGTAAACTGGACTGTATCCCGGAATTGATAAAAAACATCATAGATAAGTTTGGACAAATAGACATACTGGTAAACAATGCCGGTATCAATATGAAAAAGGAGTTCACCGAAGTAACGGATGAAGAGTTTCAGAAAATTATTACGACTAATCTGTGCTCTGTTTTTGCAATGTCAAGAGAAGTGGTAAAAGAGATGCTGAAAAAAGAAAGCGGATCTATTATTCATATCAGTTCAATGGCTGCCCAGTATGGTTTGCCAAAAGTGATTGCTTACAGCGCTTCCAAAACGGCAATCGATGGAATGACAAGGGCCATGGCTGTAGAGCTTTCGCCAAAGGGAATCCGCATCAATGCGATAGCGCCTGGATTTATAGAGACGGAGATGACAGCTAAAGCGCTGAATACAGATCCTGAAAGAAAACAAAAAGTATTTGGAAGAACCCCGATGGGCTATATGGGAAAGCCGGACGATATTGGTGAAGCAGCATTGTTTCTTGCATCGGATGCGGCGAAGTATATAACGGGGGTCGTGCTGCCCGTGGACGGCGGCAATTCAATTGGTTTTTAGTTTAAGGACGTATCCTGTCGAAAGACATTTTGCCTGTATACTTACTGCTGATAATTTATTTAAGACATCTTAAACCCGCTACGATGTACAAGGTAAAAGTATTGCTGTTACTACCAGCGATCTGTGCAATGGTTTCGCTTAGCGCTCAACAAGTGATCAGCGACATGCGACAGCCCGGCTCATTAGAAATCGCTTCTGCCAATTATAAAGCCACTATATGTTACGACGCTTCGGATCTTGACCTGGCGAGGCTTTCAGCATCGTGGATGCAGCAGGACGTGGAAATGGTGACAGGAAAAAAACTCCGTGTAATGAATTCTTTACCGTCCCAGGAAAAAACTATAGTCGTCATCGGGACCATAGAACACTCGGCGTTAATTCAACAACTAATCAGGCAGAAAAAATTAAATGTTGATAAGATAAAAAACAAATGGGATGCCTACCTGGTGCAAACGGTTACCAATCCATTCAAAGGAATCTCCAATGCAATTGTGATAACAGGCGGAAATAAGAGAGGGGTGGCCTATGGTACATTGGAACTTTCCAGGCAAATGGGTGTATCGCCCTGGTATTGGTGGGCCGATGTACCGGTAAAAAAGAAAACTGCATTATATGTGAAAAATGGCACTACGATCAGCGATGCCCCCAAAGTAAAATACCGCGGCATTTTTATCAATGATGAGGCGCCGGCTTTTTCCGGGTGGACGAAAGAAAAATTCGGTGGGGTCAATCACCTCGTGTACGAAAAAATGTTTGAGCTACTGCTGCGGCTAAAAGGAAATTATCTATGGCCGGCTATGTGGGGCAACGCATTTAACGACGATGATACACTAAATCCAATACTTGCTGACAAATATGGAATCGTAATGGGTACGTCACACCACGAACCGATGTTGAGAGCACAGCAGGAATGGAAAAGATATGGTAAGGGAAAATGGGACTATGATAGCAACGAAGTGACATTGAAAGAATTTTGGAAAAAAGGCATTCAGAATATGGGATCACATGAAAGTATTGTCACTGTTGGCATGCGTGGGGACGGTGATAAACCCATGACCCAGGGTACCGCTACCGCTTTGCTCGAAAGAATTGTAAAAGACCAGCGACAGATCCTTGAAGAAGTTACCGGGAAATCTGCATCTCAAACGCCCCAGCTATGGGCTCTTTACAAGGAAGTGCAGGACTATTACGATAAAGGGATGAGAGTGCCGGACGATGTTACATTATTATTATGTGATGATAACTGGGGAAATATCCGGAAACTTCCAAAGCTGGGTGAAAAGCCCAGGGCTGGCGGTTATGGCATCTATTATCATTTCGATTACGTGGGTGGACCCAGAAATTATAAATGGTTAAACACAAATCCCATCCCGCGAGTATGGGAACAAATGCATCTTGCTTACGAATATGGTGTTCGCCAGATATGGATCGTGAATGTTGGCGATCTGAAACCGATGGAATTCCCGATTTCGTTCTGGCTGGATTATGCATGGAATCCTGACAAGATAGGTGCGGACGATTTGCAAAAATATACGGAGCAATGGGCGACAGAACAGTTTGGAAGCAAACATGCAAAGGAGATTGGAGAGATCATTTCCAAATACACAAAATACAACGGAAGGCGCAAACCGGAATTGCTGGACGCGAACACCTACAGCCTTCAAAACTATGATGAAGCAAAAAGAGTAACTGACGATTGGAATGAACTTTTGGCCAAAGCGGAAAAGATAAACAACGACCTGCGGCAGGAATACAAGGATGCTTATTTCGAGCTGGTGTTGCACCCGGTGAAAGCCTGCGCCAATTTACAAAACATGTACACAAACGTCGCACTTAATAAAGAGGCATATGGTTATAAATGGGCGGTTGCCAACGACTATGCAGACAAAGTGAAACAATTCTATCGTGAAGACTCGGTGATCAGCGCCGAATACAATTCCATCGCCGGTGGTAAATGGAACCATATGATGGATCAGACACACATTGGCTATACTTATTGGCAACAGCCAAACAGGCAGAGAATGCCCGAAGTGAAATATGTGCCAAAAGATTCCGTTGTCGCCAAACCCAATGCAGGTTTTCCGGATGTCGGCAGAACGATCATTCCTGGCGGGCTAAAGGGAAATATATTTTATGAAGAGGAAGGCTATGTATCCGTTGATGCCAATCACTACACCAAAGCCATCAATGCAAATGGCATAACCTGGAAAGTGCTGCCAGACCTCGGCAAAACAGGATCTTCAGTGACAACGATGCCTGTTACGGCCGGTGAACAAGTTCCTGGTGCCAATTCATCCCGGCTGGAATATGAAATATATGTCAGCCACACGGGCAATGTGAAACTAAATGCGTACTTCTCTCCTACACTTAATTTTTTTAATACGGAAAAAGGATTGCAGTATGCTGTCTCAATTGACGATGAAGCGCCACAAATAATTAGCATCAATAGCGAGGACAGGAATACCGGCGCGGGAATCTGGAATAACTGGGTCTCCAATAACATTATTGTCAAATCTACCAACCATCAAATCTCGAAAGCGGGAAAACATATTATCAAATACTGGATGGTCGATCCTTGTGTGGTGCTACAGAAGATGGTGCTGGATCTTGGCGGCCTAAAGCCAAGCTATTTGGGTCCTCCTGAAACGATCACCACTAACAATAAAAAATAAAAAAATGCTGAATAAAAACTTCTATTCTTTGTTTGCGGGCACACTCGGTTTGTTATTATCTGCCTGTACGGGAGCGCAACAAAACAGCCCCGGTGCCGGAACCCCTTCTCTCAGGGAAACATTTAGAAACGATTTTCTTATCGGCACGGCCCTGAATGTGCCGCAAATAGAGGAAAGAGACCCAAAAGCGGCTGCATTGATACCACTGCAATTCAATGCCGTTACGCCTGAAAATATCATGAAAGCGGAAGTCATACACCCGCAATGGGATAAATATAATTTTGAGATGGGTGACAAACTCGTGGCATATGCGCAAAAGAATAATATGAAAGTGAATGCGCATACTCTCATATGGCATAGCCAGCTACCGGCTTTTGTCCGCAATATAAAAGACGCAGATTCTATTAAACAGTTTTTTACCAATCATATCAACACTGTTGCCGCACACTACGATGGGAAAGTTTTTTCCTGGGACGTAGTGAACGAAGCACTGGAGGAAGACGGAAGCCTCCGCAAATCAATTTTTCTTCAAAAGCTTGGCGAGGATTATATTGTAGAAGCCTTCCGCCTGGCTCAAAAAGCGAGTCCTCATTCCGAACTCTATTATAACGACTATAATATTGAGCAGCCCCGCAAAAGAGCAGGTGCAATTGCACTGATAAAAAAAATACAGGCGGCCGGAGTTCGTATTGACGGAGTGGGCATCCAGGGACACTGGCGGGCTTATAACATATCCCTGAAGGATATCGAAGAAAGCATCCGCGAATTTTCAGCGCTGGGCATTAAAGTAATGTTTACCGAACTCGATCTCGGTGTATTGCCCAACCCCTGGGATTCTGATGCGGCCGACGTAAACAAAAAAGCGGAATACAATGCAAAGATGAATCCTTATCCAACCGGGTTGCCTGATTCCATCCAGTCAAAACTGAATAAAGGATACAAGGACCTGTTCACGCTCTTTTTAAAATACAAAGGCAAAATAGGGCGGGTCACTTTCTGGGGAGTAAACGACGGCCAGTCATGGCTCAACAACTGGCCTATCCAGGGCAGAACAAACTATCCTTTATTATTCGACCGGGAATTTAAACCCAAGCAAGCTTTCTACAGTGTGATTGAAACGAAAACAACCAAAGCCGGCAAAAAAGACAATTGAGCCTAAAACAATTATAAACACCAAACAGGTATGAACACAAGCAACCAAAAATTATCAGTCATTGAAAAAATAGGCTATAGCCTGGGCGATCTTGCGGCAAATCTTATTTTCCAGACATTAGTGACCTTCCTGGCATTTTTTTATACGGATGTTTACCGGATACCTGCAGGCACTGCCAGCTTCATCATAACGTTCTTTGGCTTTGTCGGGGCTTTCTTTAATGTTATCATGGGTATTGTCGCCGACCGTACTAATACACGTTGGGGAAAATACAGGCCATGGATACTATGGACGGCTGTTCCATTTGGCATAATATCACTCCTTGCATTCAGCACCCCGGGCTTTACTGAAACAGGAAAGATCGTCTATGCTGCAATCACCTATTTCCTGTTAGTCATTACTTATTCCGCCAACAATCTTCCCTATTCTGCGCTGAGCGGTGTGCTAACCGGCGATATGAAAGAAAGAAACAGTCTCTCATCGTACCGGTTTGTGGCCGTGATGGTGGCTCAATTCATTATCCAGTCGCTGCTGCTTCCGCTGGCATTATCTGTTGGTCATGGCGACAAACAAAAAGGCTTTGAAAAAGTAATGTTTGTTTTTGCGATCGTAGGCGTAATATGTTTTATCATAACATTTTTGACAACAAGAGAAAGAGTAAAACCTGTGATAGAACAAAAAATTCCTGTAAAAGATGACCTAAGGGATTTGTCGAGGAACAAACCGTGGATCATCATGTTATTCCTTACTATTATGGTATTTATCACACTGGCGCTGAAAGGAGGCATGAACATTTATTTTTTCAAATATTATTTAAATCAAAATGCAGAGGCGCAGTTCCTGGAAAATATCGGCTTTAATAAATTCATCAATGGCCTTAACAGCGTACTTCATGGCATCGGATTTGGAAATTTTGAATGGCCACAGGATCCGCCATCTTCCGCCAATAGTTTATTCAATGCAGGCAGTATTATTTTCATGATCATTGGGATCATGTTCAGCAAACCGCTGGCGGACAGGTTTGGCAAACGGAATATTTTCGGCATTTTTCTCTGTATTTCTGCCTTATGCCTGATGATGTTTTATTTCTATTCACCCGATTCAGTCGGCCTGGTAATACTCACCCATATATTCCATGGTTTCTTTTATGGAATTACTATCCCGATCCTCTGGGCTATGATTGCCGACGTAGCCGATTACAGCGAATGGAAGAACAACCGGCGGGCAACAGCTATTATTTTTTCGGCTATGATATTCGGGTTGAAAGTTGGGCTAAGCCTTGGCGGCGGCCTGGGGGCTTTCCTGTTAAGCAAGTACGGATATGTTCCTGATGCCCCTGAACAGACAACAGCAGCGATCAATGGGATCAGGATGTCGGTAAGCATTTATCCCGGGCTGATTTTTATCATGGGAGCCGCATTGTTGTTTGGGTATAAAATAAATAAGACAATGGAGACAACCATTGAAGGCGATCTGAAACAAAGGAGGCTAAAACTTGCATAGGAACCTGAAAAATCATTCAATTAAATAAATAATAAATCGAACTCATATGCCTGAGGACAGTATAGTTGATATTGATTTTGATGAGCTTAACCGGAAGTCGATATCCCAGCCACTTGTAGAACATATCTATACGGCCGATCCATCCGCGCATGTATTCAATGGAAAAATTTATATCTATCCCTCGCATGATATAGAAGCAGGCATTCCTTTCGATGATCTGGGGAGTCATTTTGCAATGGAGGACTACCATGTATTGTCAATGGACAGCCCGGATGGAAAGGCAATCGACCAGGGTGTGGCGCTTCATATCGAAGATGTGCCGTGGGCGCAAAAGCAAATGTGGGCGCCTGATGCCGCTTATAAGAATGGGATATACTATTTATTCTTTCCCGCAAAAGACCATCAAGGTATTTTCCGCATTGGTGTAGCCACGGCTAAATCACCTGGCGGACCTTTTACCGCACAGCCCCAGGCGATAAAAAACAGTTTCTCGATAGACCCCGCTGTATTCGCGGATGATGACGGCAGCTATTATATGTATTTCGGTGGAATTTGGGGCGGCCAGTTGCAACGCTGGAGAACAGGAAACTTCGTGGCGGCTGGTGAGGGTCCGCTCGTTCATTTACCAACAGGGGAAGAACCTGCTTTGTGCCCGAAGATGGCGAAGCTTACCGATGACCTGCTTGAATTCGCAGAGGCGCCAAAAGATGTAGAGATAATCGACGAAAATGGTAAGGCACTGGTTGCCGGCGATAATGAGCGCCGATTTTTTGAAGCCTCCTGGATGCATAAATACAATGGCCGATATTATTTCTCCTATTCCACAGGAGACACGCATCTCATTTGTTATGCGACGGGTGATAATCCCTACGGGCCATTTACATATAGGGGAATTGTATTAAATCCCGTTGTCGGATGGACCAATCATCATTCAATCGTCGAGTTTAATAATAAATGGTGGCTGTTTTATCATGATTCCAGTTTATCCAGGGGAGTAACCCATTTAAGGTCTGTAAAAGTAACTGAACTCAGGCATAACAATGACGGCACGATTCAAACGATCAACCCGTATAAATAATTTTTCAAGAGCATGAAAGCGTTTATTACACTATTGGCAGTATTGGTCTTATTTATCTCATCAACAGCACAAGTCAAACTACCGCGTCTAATTCGGGACAGCATGGTACTGCAACGCGACACAAAATTGAATATCTGGGGCTGGGCCGCCAAAGGTGAAAAGGTTGATATAAAATTTAATGGCAAAACCTATAAGACAAAAACAGGCGCGGATGGCAAATGGCTGATTGTGTTACCATCGCAAAAAGCAGGCGGGCCATTCACAATGGACATCATTGGCAGTAACAAAATAACTCTAAAGGATATTCTGGTCGGGGACGTTTGGGTCTGCTCGGGTCAGTCCAATATGGTGCACCAGATGAATATTCACGATGTCACCTATGCAAAGGACATCGCTGAAGCAAACTATCCGCAGATAAGGCATTTTTGGATACCGACGCTTACAAGCCTGCAGGGACCGCAGGATGATCTGCCAACAGGTTATTGGAAGCCGGCGGTTGGCGATGAGGTAAGACCTTTCTCGGCAATAGCTTATTTTTTTGCCAGGAATATCTATGAAAAATATCATGTGCCTATTGGCCTGATCAATTCCAGCGTCGGCGGCACTCCTATCGAGGCGTGGACCAGTGAAGAAGGACTAAAAGAATTTCCCCTTTTGCAGGCAACCATTCAGAAAAACAAGGACACAGCTTATGTCAATGGTCTCAGCCGGAGAGCATTTTCCGGTAATGGTAACCGAATGCCTCCGCAACAGAGAGACAAAGGATTGACAGGATCACTCCCATGGTACGATCCAAGGTATGTTCCGGCAAGTGGATGGCATACAATTAATATACCTGGTTATTGGGAAGACCAGGGCATCAGGGATCTGAACGGGGTCGTCTGGTATCGAAAAGAAATTGAGTTGCCCGCATCTATGGATGGTAAACCGGCAAGAGTTTTTCTCGGGAGAATTGTTGACGCAGATGTACTATATATAAATGGCAAGCAGGTGGGCAATACCACTTATCAATACCCGCAAAGAAGATATATTATACCGGCAGGCCTGTTGAGAACAGGTAAAAACCTTTTTGTGATAAAAGTGACCAACAACTTTGGCAAAGGCGGATTTGTCCCCGACAAACCATATTATATATTCGCAGGTTCTGATACGATAGATCTCAAAGGCTACTGGCAATATAAGGTGGGTGAAGTGTTTGAACCAAGAAATGGTGGCGGCGGGGGATTTGGGATCAATGCACAAAATGAACCAGCTGCCCTGTACAATGCAATGATCGCCCCGCTGATCAATTATACTATTAAAGGTTTCCTGTGGTATCAGGGGGAAGCCAATACAGGCAGGGCCGCAGAATATGCGAAGCTTCAGCCTGCGCAGATTACTGACTGGAGGAACAAATGGAAACAGGGTGATCTCCCTTTTTTATATGTGCAGCTCCCTGGTTTTATGGATATGAATTACCTGCCTTCGGAAAGCCAATGGGCAGCATTGAGAGAATCGCAACTAAAATCTTTGTCTGTTCCGAATACAGGAATGGCAGTAGCCATTGATCTTGGTGAATGGAACGATATTCATCCTGACAATAAAAAAGCTGTGGGTGATCGTTTGGCGTTGATTGCTGAAAAGATGGTTTATGGCGAAAAGGACATTGTCTTCTCAGGTCCGCTCTTTCAATCTGCTGTGACCGATGGAAGCAAGATAGTGATCAGTTTCACCAATACCGGCAGCGGCCTGGTCACTAACGATGGGGAGGAATTAAATCAATTCGCTATTGCAGGGGCTGACAAAAAGTTCGTGTGGGCTAAAGCAAAAATAGAAGGTGATAAAGTGGTTGTTTGGAACGAGGGGGTGCCGAATCCCATGTATGTTCGTTATGCCTGGGCTGATAATCCGGATGGAGCCAATTTATTTAATAAGGAAGGGTTACCGGCTTCACCGTTTAGAACAGACAAATAGACGTGAGCCTGCCTGCCGGTAGGCAGGACGTGAGAATACGATTACAGAAGGTTAAAAAAATATATAGCGAAAATGAAAAATTGGCATTTCATTCTTATTCCTGCAGTCATGTTTGCAAGCATTGCCTTGCGTGGACAGAATAATAATATTGTACTCCAGCCTTCGAAGGCGAAGGACACTATCAACAAAAACATTTATGGCCATTTTGCCGAACATCTGGGCAGTGGTGTATATGGAGGTATTTATGTAGGTGAAGGGAATAAGACTATTCCGAACAAAAATGGTATTCGCCTGGATGTGGTGGAAGCATTAAAGAAACTGAAGATTCCCGTACTGCGATGGCCGGGCGGCTGTTTTGCCGATAACTATCATTGGAAAGATGCTATAGGTCCGAAGAGCAAAAGAAAACCAATTGAAAATGTGTCCTGGGGGAATGTAAGAGAAGACAATAGTTTTGGAACGAACGAATTCCTGCAGTTCTGTGAAATGATAAATGCGGAGCCCTATCTCGCCGTAAATATGGGAGGAGGCACCGTGCAGGAAGCGGCTGAATGGGTACAATATTGCAACCACGCCAATGGTAGCGGCTATTTAACTGACCTCCGGCAACAAAGTGGAAGAACAAAGCCCTGGCATGTGAAATACTGGGGTGTCGGCAATGAATCATGGGATTGCGGTGGCCATATGACCGTCGATTATTATATCGATCTGTACAGGCGTTATTCCACCTTCATGACGAGCTACAGCAATACGGAAGGTTTATTTCGCATAGCAGTTGGGCCTGGCACCGAAGATTTTAAATGGACGGAAGCGTTGATGCGTGATATTCCACGTAAACTGATCGATGGCGTTTCCATTCATCATTATTCCGTGATCAACTGGAGCAAAAAAGGCTCAGCTACGAATTTTACAGAAAATGAATACTTCGCCACGATGGAACAGGCATACCGGATGGAGCGAATGATTTCCGGCAATGGCGAAGTAATGGATAAATATGATCCGCAAAAAAAACTGGCGCTCGTAGTAGATGAATGGGGGGGATGGTACGATACAGAGCCCGGCACCAACGGCGCTTTTTTATACCAGCAAAACACTATGCGGGACGCAGTGCTGGCGGGTTTAACTCTAAATATCTTCAACAATCATTGCGACCGGGTACGAATGGCTAACCTTGCTCAATGCATCAATGTATTGCAGGCAGTAATATTGACGAATAAGGAAAAAATGGTACTTACTCCCACGTATCATGTAATGGAAATGTACAATGTTCACCAGGATGCATTGCTATTGCCGCTTACTATCACCAGCAATGACTATACACTTGGTGAAAGGAAATTGAAAGCAATTTCTGCCTCTGCTTCAAAAGACAAAAATGGGATCATACATATTTCACTGGTAAATATCGATGCACATAGTGAACAAGAGATAAACATAGATCTTGGCGGCCTCGCTACCAGTTCAGTTTCTGGCCGTATACTCCAATCCGGCAAATTGCAGGATCATAATACGTTTGACAACCCGGGAAAAATAAAACCGGTTGCATTCACAGGCGCCGTATTGAATGGGAATAAATTAGTTGTAAAACTTCCGGCATTTTCCGTTGTGGTGCTGGAAATAAAATAAAAATGAACAAATTACTCAGTAGGTAGCTAATATAGCCCACAGAGAGCCGCGGAGGGCACACAGAGGACCACGGAGAAAGATATTAATGAAGAAAAGCTCTGCGGTTCTTTGCGCATGCTCTGTGGCCAGTCACTGCTGAGAAGAATTATTAAATAAGTAATATGAATAAGCTCACACTTTTCTTACTAGTATTTGCTCTTACCGGTAGTGCATTCGCGCAACCGGCGCCGATTGACAGCAGCAAATATCTCAAGCCTGTGATCTTTACTGCGCAACAGGATCATGACAACATGATGCAGCAATTAGGTATTAAGAAACTAAGGCCGGGTCCAAGTGGAAACGAGTCGGCGCCCAATCACGCCAACTATGACGAGTCAATAGCCAATCCCTGCCCGGAATTACCGGATATCCTTACCGTAAGAAATGGTCGAAAAGTTACAACTGCCGATATGTGGTGGAAGCAACGCCGTCCAGAAATCGTAGAAGAATTTGAAAGGGAAGTGTATGGGCGTCTTCCAAAGAATATCCCGAAAGTAACCTGGACCGTGAAGGTCGTTGACAGGGAATTTGTCGGTCGTACTCCTGTCATCGCAAAACTTTTGGTCGGACATGTAGATAACAGTGAATACCCGTTGATCAATGTAGACATCAACATGATGCTGGTAGTGCCTGTGAATGTAAAGGGCCCGGTACCCGTATTAATGATGTTCAGCGGTAGGCCAGGTTTTCCTGCACCTGCGCAGCCTTCACCGGATGAAATGGAAAAAATAAATGCAGCTTTCAAAGAAATGATGATCAAAACTGATCCATCCCTGAAAGACATTTTTGATAAATACCCCGCTTATTCTCCCATTACCAGGTTACCCGCCCCGAATTTTTTTGCCCCACCACCTCCGGGCGACCCACCACCGACTGAACAATTATTGGCTGCAGGTTGGGGTTATGTAACTATCGAGACCAACAGCATCCAGGCTGACAATGGAGCAGGACTCACAAGAGGGATAATCGGTCTTGTCAACAAAGGACAACCGCGCAAACCCGATGACTGGGGATCATTGCGTGCATGGGCCTGGGGAGCTGCGCGTGGACTAGATTACCTCGAAACGGATCCTTTGGTCAATGCAAAACAGGTTGGTATCGAAGGAGTATCTCGTTACGGTAAAGCTGCATTGGTGACGCTGGCATTCGAACCACGATTCGCAGTTGGATTGATTGGATCTTCCGGTAAAGGAGGCGCCACTTTGCATCGCCGCGTATTTGGTGAAGCAGTGGAGAGTCTTACTGGTAGCGGGGAGTATCACTGGATGGCTGGCAACTATCTCAAGTATGGAACAGAGGAATCATCATTTGGTAAAAAAACAGGATGTGATATGCCAGTTGACTCGCATGAACTGATCGCCCTTTGTGCACCACGTCTTACCTTCATTAGCTATGGCATTCCAGAAAAAGGAGATGCTAAATGGCTGGATCAGCAAGGAAGCTGGATGGCGACTGTAGCTGCAGGTTCTGCATTTAAACTGGTAGGAGCAAGAGATATCGGTGTTTCTAACGACTATAAAACTGAAAAGATGCCACCCATGCTTACCGATATGCTGGGCGGAGAACTGGCCTGGCGACAGCATGATGGCGGTCATACCGATGCTCCGAATTTTAAATTCTTTATTCCCTGGGCCAGCAGGTTGTTGAAATATGAAAGAACTGCGGCACAGTGATGCCGGCAAATATTCCAATATGAAAAAGAGTTTTGTTGCTTTAGTGGTCAGTCTCGTCTTCATGGCATGCGCTTCTGCCCAACTCAAGCCCTGGCAGGGAAAGAAATGCGCCGTTGTATTAACTTATGATGATGCGATCGACCAGCATTTGGACAACGCTATCCCGGTATTGGATTCGCTGGGATTAAAAGCGACATTCTATATCACTGCTTTTTCCAGTTCAATGCAGACGAGAATGAACGAATGGAGGAAACTGGCTACACGAGGTTATGAGCTCGGCAATCATACTTTATACCATCCGTGTATCGGCGGTAAGGGAAGAGAATGGGTGAGACCTGAATATGACATGAATAATTATACGGTGCAAAGAATGATCGATGAAACGAGAATGACTAACGTGTTCCTGCAGGCGCTGGACGGAAAGACAAAAAGAACTTTTGCTTTTACCTGCGGCGATATGAAGATCGGCGATTCATCATTTATCTCTGCGATGAAAAATGATTTTGTGGCTGCAAGAGCAGTAAGGAACCAGATGCACAAGATCAATGAAATTGACCTGTACAATGTAGACTGTTACATGGTAAACGGTCAGACCGCCGCACAGATGATCGAATGGGTAAAGAAAGCAATGGAAACAAATTCATTGCTGGTCATCCTTTTTCATGGTGTAGGCGGCGGAAATGCATTGAATGTAGAAATACCGGCGCATCGCGAGTTCCTACGATATTTAAAAAAGAATGAAAAAGATATCATGATCGCGCCGATGATCACAGTAGCGGAGTATGTTAGAAATTGGCAGGCCAGGAATAGTCGATAGTCTGGAGTACTGAGTCTGGAGCCCGGTGTCGATAGTGAATGCCGTCATTGCGAGCGTAGCGACACCATTGGATGCTACCTACACTCCCTCTCCGTTGGAGAGGGAGCCGGAAGGTGAGGTCGAATCAACTGGATGCTGGATGCATCCTACACTTTGGAGAAGGGGTCAGGGTGAGGTTGAAGGACGAAGCATTGAGAGGGTATTGGAGAAACGCCATCACTCGACATTTAAATAAAAAAAATCGAAATAATGAAAATTGTTCATCAATCTCTTTTAGCAATTACTGCTTTGGTCGTTTCAATCAGCAGCCATGCTCAAACGGCTAAAGAAAACATCCCGTTCTGGGATACGAAGCTGCCGTTTGAACAAAGAGCAAAAGATATTGTAAGCCGGCTTACCCTTGAGGAAAAGGTTGCGCAAATGTTGAATGCGGCGCCTGCAATTCCGCGGCTGGGCATTCCCGCTTACGACTGGTGGAATGAAGTACTACATGGCGTGGCGAGGACACCTTTCCGCGTAACCGTTTACCCGCAGGCGATTGCTATGGCGGCCACCTGGGATACCAATTCGCTGGCGACAATGGCCGATTATTCTGCACTTGAAGGCAGAGCCATTCATAATAAAGCAATAGAAACAAACAGGACAGGCGAACGCTATCTCGGCCTGACCTACTGGACGCCGAACATCAATATATTTCGTGATCCGCGCTGGGGACGTGGGCAGGAAACATATGGAGAAGATCCCTTCCTGACAGCTATGCTTGCCCGCGCATTTGTCAGGGGACTACAAGGTAATGATCCCAAATACCTGAAAGCCGCAGCATGCGCCAAACATTTTGCCGTACATAGCGGTCCTGAACCCTCCCGCCATGTCGATAATTTCAATCCGTCAACCTATGATCTTTGGGATACCTACCTCCCTGCATTCAGGGAACTGGTTACAAAAGCAAACGTGGCTGGCGTGATGTGCGCCTATAATGCGGTTAACACTCAACCCTGCTGCGGGAATGACCTTTTAATGAATGATATTTTACGCAAGCAATGGAAGTTTACCGGTTATGTCACCAGCGATTGCTGGGCAATAGATGATTTTTTCAGGTATCACAAAACCCATAAAGACGCCACGAGTTCCGCCGTTGATGCCGTAATGCATGGGACAGATGTGGAATGTGGGCAAACAGTTTACAAGACCCTGGTTGATGCCGTGAAAAATGGATTGATCAGGGAAGAGCAACTGGATATTTCATTGCGGAGATTATTCATGATCCGTCTTCGATTAGGGATGTTTGATCCGGTGTCCATGGTGAAATATGCACAAACCCCGGCATCTGTTCTCGAAAGCCCGGAACATAAGGCTCATTCATTAAAAATGGCGAGACAATCGATCGTACTGCTGAGAAATGAAAACAATACCCTGCCATTGAGCAAAAACATAAAAAAGATCGCTGTACTTGGTCCTAATGCTGATAATAGTATTTCTGTTTTGGGAAATTATAACGGCATTCCCTCAAATATCGTTACTGCATTACAGGGAATAAAGGACAAGGTTCCGGGTGCAGAGATCGTTTATGAAAGAGCAATCAATTTTACCAATGATACCTTGCTTGCTTATGCCGATGTCAGCAGCCAGTATTCGTTTGAAGGAAAACAGGGATTTAAAGCGGAATATTTTAATAATAAAGATCTGAAAGGCGATCCAGAGGCAACAAGAACTGAAAGCAGGCTGGATAATTCATGGCAGGAAGGGGAAGGAGTAATCGGAGATATCCGTGCTAATAATTTTTCGGCGAGATATACGACCAATTTCACTGCAACAAAAACCGGGGATATTACATTCGAAGTGGAAGCAGATGATGGATACCGGTTCCTGGTGAATGATAAAGAAGTGCTGAATGCCTGGCAAAGGAATCGCTGGGGAGCCAGGACCTATAAGTTACCAACTATAAAAGATTCTGTGTATAAGCTGGTGATGGAGTACTGGCAGGGAGAAGGCAAGGGCAATGTCAGATTAAGAGCAGGGAATTTTGAACGGACCAATTTTACAGCATTGGTCGATCGCATCAGGAGCGCTGATGTGATCATATTTGCCGGTGGTATTTCGCCACAACTCGAAGGAGAAGAAATGAGGGTAGATTACCCTGGATTCAATGGTGGTGATCGTACCAGCATTTTATTGCCCGCTGTTCAAACAGAATTATTAAAAGCGCTGAAGGCGACAGGTAAACCGGTCGTATTTGTTATGATGACCGGGAGCGCCATCGCTACTCCCTGGGAATCGGAAAACATTCCCGCTATTGTCAATGCCTGGTATGGTGGCCAGTCGGCAGGTACGGCTCTGGCCGATGTATTATTTGGTGATTATAACCCTGCCGGAAGATTGCCGGTCACGTTTTATAAAAATGATAGCGATCTACCGGCATTCGGTAGTTATTCCATGGAAAACAGGACTTATCGTTATTTCAAAGGCGACCCCTTGTATGGCTTTGGTTATGGGCTGAGCTATACAAGTTTTGTTTATGACCAGTTAAAAGTACCTGTTGGTACCACAGCCGGAAAAAAAGTCACGGTAAGCGTACGAGTTAAAAACTCCGGTAGCAGGGATGGGGAAGAGGTAGTGCAACTTTATATTAGCAATGAGAACAAAACAATCAAGGCACCACTAAAAGCTCTGAAAGGTTTTAAACGGATTTTTCTCAAGGCAGGTGAAAGCAGGATCGTACAGTTTCAACTGGCGCCGGCCGACCTCTCGATAGTTGATGATAATGGGTCGCTCAAAGAGATCAAAGGCAAAAGAATGATCACTGTAGGTGGTGGACAGCCGGATGAGAAGAACAAAACAACCAGTAATATTGTGAAAGGTTATATAGTGATCAATTAAAAATCTCACGCTATGACGCAGCGACGCAACGAGCTTATTACGACCGCAGATGCGTTGCGCCCTTGCCCGCTCAATAGCGGGATTGCGTGAATCAAAATGGTGCTACCTAAAAAACAAATTATGAAAAACAATGCCCTGATAATACTATCTTTTATTATGAGTTCAATTCCAGGAATAGCGCAGACCATTGCAAAGTTTGACATCGATCTTTCAAAAGAGGCAAATGGGATCGATGTACCGGTGACAATTGATCTTACACCGTTTCATATCCCCTCGGGCACTAAATTTTCTCTTGTAAAAAACCTGGACAGGAAAAAGCTATTTGTGCCCTCACAAGTTGATAACGAAAAAAATACGCTGTCGTTTATCATCGCGAGAAAAAATAAAAAGACTGACGAAAAGGTCCTGCATTTTGAACTGGTCAAAGACGGGCTGTACAAAGCGGACGCCGCAGAAATCAAAGCAGAGGATAAAGATGGCGCTTTAACCATTGTATCAGGAAAGGAAAAGCTGTTGCGTTATGTGTATAAAAAAACTTATCCGCCGGCCGGGATCGATACTGCATTTGCAAAAAGTGGATTTATTCATCCTTTGTTTACTCCGCACGGCCAGGAGCTCACAAGGATACAACCACCCGATCACCACCATCACTATGGTATCTGGAATCCGTGGACACATGTATTGTTTGAAGGAGATACTGTTGATTTTTGGAATATCGGCGATAAAAAAGGGACTGTGCGTTTTGCTAAGTTGATATCGAAAACAGATGGCCCTGTTTAT
>VBAT01000052.1:0-19813 GCA_005884665.1 Bacteroidota bacterium | reverse complement strand
AGCATGTGGTGTTTAAAAAAGGTGGTGGTGAAAAGATCGCATTGAACGAAATACAAACAGTAAGGGTATACAAGCCCGAAGAAAAAGGCGATTATTATATTGTCGATTTTACGTCGGAGATGAGTTGCGCTTCGCCAAGTCCTTTCCACATTGTGGCCTACCGTTATGCCGGTTTTGGATGGCGGGCTACTGAATACTGGACGAAAGATAATTCTGAAATGCTTACTTCGGAAGGAAAAACAAGAGATAGTACAGATGGAAGTAAAGCAAGATGGTGTATTGTATACGGAGAGCTTCCGGGGAATGATGAAGGCGGGGCAATCATGTTGTCACACCCTGATAATTATAATCATCCCGAACCCTTGCGCATCTGGGATAAAAAAGCCAACGGAGGAAGAGGTGATGTCTTCGCCAATTTTGCACCTACAAAAGACAAAGACTGGAACCTTGAACCAGGAAAAACCTATACCTTAAAATACAGGTTGGTTGTGTTTAATGGGAAGATGGACGCGGCGAAGGCAGAAAGTTCATGGCAGTATTTTGCGAAACCCGCGGAGATAGTAGTCAATCGATAGCCTACAGTTGTTAGTTGATAATCGATAGTTGTGAGTAGAGAGCCCTGGATTCCAGATGCCGTCATTGCGAGGAGCGTGAGCGACGAAGCAACTGGATGCTGGATCCTGGATGTTGGACGCAGCATACTAAATTCGTCTTCGCGAGCGTAGCGACGCAATCGGATGATTCGTAATTGTCCCACAGGGACATAATATCGGTAGCGCTCAACGCATCTACGGTGTAGCTTTCAGCGCAAATGTTGTAGTGCGCAATATTGGCGAGTAAAGGGCGGAACGATGAAGAGTGTCCCGCTTTTTTAGCGGGACAAGGGACGATGAGCAGAATTCATGTCGCTGGCAAAAAAATTATTCATCATAAAAATCACCACGATGAAAAAAAGGAAACAATCTCAAACCCGTCGCGAGTTTTTAAACAATACCGTGAAAACGGCAATCGGCACCTCGATCGCCATGAGTTTTCCTTCTATTGTACCAGCCAGTGTGTTTGGAAAAAATGCGCCGAGCAATCTTATCAATGTGGCTTCTATCGGTTGCGGCCGCATCTCCACCTCGCACGATATGACGTGCATTGCACGTTATGCGGGCGCCCGCATCATTGCCGTTTGCGACCTCGACCGGAACCGCGCAGACGGAGCTCCGGCCGCAGTAAAAGCGAACTATGTAAAGGCGGCCAACCTGAATGGCGATCTGAAGGGTGATTGGGACATCAAAGTATACTATGATTACAAGGAACTATTAGGCAATAAAGACATCGATGCGGTACATATCAGTCTCCCCGATCACCAGCATGCGATCGTTGGTGTGCACGCGGTGAATGCCGGAAAGGACGTGTATTTACAAAAGCCGGCCTCGTTGACCATTGAAGAAGGGCGGATATTGGCGAACGCGGTTAAAAAAAGCGGTCGCATTTTGCAAATGGGAAGCCAGCAACGTTCGGTGGATCCATGGCCGCAATTCAGGAAAGCCTGCGAACTGGTCCGCAATGGACGTATCGGCAAGTTGATAACGGTTGAAGTTGGCTTGCCCGGTGACCCCGGTGGTGGCAGTAAACAACAAATGCCTGTTCCCTCCGCACTTGATTATGATGCATGGTTAGGCGCAACCCCCGAAGTATATTATACCGAGGATCGCGTACATACCCATGATGCATCGCCGAAGGGAATATCGAGCAGGCCGGGTTGGCTGAGATGCGAACAATTCGGCGCAGGCATGATCACAGGTTGGGGCGCCCATCATATCGACACGGCTCATTGGGGAATGGGCATGGAATTGTCGGGACCAACCGAGATATGGGGCAACGCAAAATTTCCCACGGATGATCCGAACTACACGGGCTTATGGGATGTACATGGCATATTCAGAACGGAAGCCCTATATGCAAACGGCGTGCATATGATCGTTTCAAACGAATTGCCTACCGGTGTAAAATTCATAGGAAGCGAGGGATGGATATGGGTGACACGTGGCAATTATAGAGTAACCGACAGCGACCCTGTCGCCGACAAGGATGGGATCAAACCGATCGATGCCAGTAACCCGAAAATATTGCAATCGGTGATCGGCCCGAACGAGATACATTTATATGATAGTTCGGAACAGCACGCTAATTGGCTCGATTGTGTCAAATCCAGAAAGGAACCGTCGGCTCCTATTGAAATTGGCCATCGTTCATGCAGCGCATGTTTGCTGCACCAGATCGCTATGAAGCTGAAGAGAAAAATTTATTGGAATCCTGTGAACGAGACGATCGGCAATAATGATAAGGAAGCATTGGCGATGCTATCCCGTCCCCGAAGGAAGAAATATGATTTCACCGCGTAAAACCTTTTGAATGATCAACCGAATTCTTTTTCTTTTTGCTGTTACACTCGTGGCCTCCTGCAATGAAACGATAAAACAACCAAAAGCAAATGATGGTATGGTAAGGCTTATTACGCTCGACCCCGGGCATTTTCATGCAGCCCTGGTTCAAAAGATCATGTACAAAGATGTAGATAGTGTTGTTCATGTCTATGCGCCTGCAGGCAATGACCTGCAATTGCACCTCGACAGGGTAAACGGGTACAATAACCGTAAAGACGATCCTACTACCTGGAAAGAAGAAGTCTATAGCAGCAACGATTATTTTGAAAAAATGATCGCGGAGAAAAAAGGGAACGTGGTAGTGCTGGCGGGGAATAATCAAAAGAAGACCGATTATATTTCAAGATCGCTGGAAGCGGGATTAAATGTATTGGCAGATAAACCGATGGTGATAAATAGCGAAGGATTTGAAACCTTGAAAAAAGCGTTTGAAACAGCCAAACAAAAGGACCTGGTATTATATGATATCATGACCGAACGTTTCGAAATAACTTCCATACTGCAACGCGAACTGGCTATGATCCCGGAGATCTTTGGCACGTTGGACACAGGCACTGTTGATCACCCGGCAGTAGAAATGGTAAGCGATCACAATTTTTATAAAAATATTTCGGGGAATGTGGTAGTAAGACCGGCCTGGTTCATGGATGCATCCCAGCAGGGAGAAGGTATTGTAGATGTCACAACCCACCTGGTTGACCTGGTACAATGGGAATGTTTCCCAGAGAAAACCATCGACTATGCAAACGACATAACTGTGACGACAGCCAAAAGATGGCCGACGAATATTACTATAACGCAGTTTAAAACAATCACGAGACTGGATAGTGTTCCTTCTTATCTGGATAAAAACAGGAAAGGGGATTCAGTATTGCAGGTATGGTCGAATGGCGAGATTAACTATATAATAAAAGGAGTGCATGCCAAAGTCACAGTAATATGGAAATACCAGACGGAAAGTGGAAACGATACGCATTATTCGCTCATGAGAGGAACAAAGGCTGACTTAATGATAAAGCAGGGCGCTGAAGAGCAATATAAAACTGTTTTATACATTTTGCCTAAACACCCTTCGGATTTCACACCAGCGCGGATGAACGATCTGCTAAAACCACTTGAATCAAAATACCCCGGTATCTCATCGAAAGAAGTGGACGAAGGATGGGAAGTGATTATCCCGGACAAGTACAGGGAAGGACATGAATCGCATTTTGCGAGGGTGACGGAGAATTACCTGGAGTATTTAAAAAATCATAACATGCCTGCCTGGGAAGTACCCAATATGCTGGCGAAGTATTATACCACAACAAAAGCGCTGGAGCTGTCACAAAAAAACCAGTAGATCAATGCCACTTGAGATAATCGATAAACCCTTTATCGTAAGCCTGCACGGGTTTTCCGCCAGGGTTTTAAATAAAGATTATGCAGGAACGGGAAGACCGTTGATGGATGCCATGTGGAAAGAAGTAAAATCAAACGGAATAAAAAATAAAGGCATCAATTATTGGGTATATGAAAAGGGTGATATCCTGTTTACAGGAGTAGAATTGGAACAGGAACTTCCTGCTGACAGTAAGATGGAATTGAAAAAGATCAATCTTACAAAATATGTCCGCTGGAAACATATCGGCCCCTATACAAAATTGAAAGGCGCATATGACAGCATGCATGCTGAATTGGCAAAAAGGAATATGGATTTCTATTTTCCCTTTTTAGAGATCTATGGTCATTGGACGCCGGATGAAAGCAAGCTGGAAACTGATATTCTATTTTCTTTATTAAAACAATGATATGAGGTTAATGCTTACTTGCCTGATGGTAATAACGGTGTCTCCCCTTTTTGCACAAAAAACAGACTCATTGCCTCCTGGTGTGTATCATTGGGACAGCCTGGTTACTACCGTAGAAGAATCGAGAGCAAGGAAACAGGTCATGGAAGGAAGCACCACTTCCCTGGTCCATTTTGAAGTTCACGCTACTTCTATTCAGCCGGGTAAAGCTCCTCATCCGCCACATACCCATGCCGATGAAGAAGAACTCATCATTGTAAAAGAAGGACAGGTAAAGATCACAATCAACGGTGTCAGCAATACGCTTGGACCGGGAAGTGTGGCATATGCAATACCGCTCGAAGAACATGGGATCGTCAATACCGGCAATACACAGGCAACATATTATATCCTTAAATACAAATCAAGGTTGCCGATGGAACTGGAACGGGCTAAAAAGAATGGAGGGTCATTTATGATCAACTGGGATACTGTCACCGTAAAGAAAACCGACAAAGGACAAAGAAGAGAATTCGTTAACAAACCTACTTCGCAACTGCTCAAATTTGAAATGCATACCACGGCATTGAATGAAGGGCTGGACAGTCATGCGCCACATACCCATAAAGAAGAAGAGATCATCCTGATCCTGAAAGGGAATGTGATCATGCATGTTGGAGATAAAACGTATTCCGCCGGCCCCGGAGATATTGTCTTCCTGCCATCCATGATATTACATAATCTTGTTAATACAGGTAAGGGACAGTGCGAGTATTTTGCGTTTCAATGGAGATAGTGGTGGGCAGCGGATTACTGGATACTGGATGCTGGATACTGGATGCTATGTGCAAAAAGAAACTCTGGAAATCATAGGTACCAGTATCGAGTTGCTTTGTCGCTTCGCTTATCGCAATGACGGCATCTAGCATCATATTCAACTGCTGCGCTCGAAATAAGGTGCTGAAACTTTCACTACAGTTCCAAGGTTATCTTCTTTCCCGTCCTGCACGCCTCAAATATCGCATCCATTATCTTCAGATCTTTCACCGCCTCTTCCCCATCAATAGGCACAATGGGCTGTTTGCCGGTAAGAATAATATCAGACATTTCATCCATCTGCACGGTTTGATGCGTCTTATGTGGTTGTGTGAGCTCGCCCTTATGTGTACGTCCCATGATCGGTCCATAACCTGTGGAAGGTTGCATTTCCGCAAATCCTTTTTCGCCATTGAGGTAGAATTTATCCAGGCCGTTCATATCATAAGTAGAGAGGCAGGAAGCCACAGCCCCCGAAGGAAATCCAAGCTGAAACTGGATAGTTTGATCGACTCCTTCCTTAAATTTTACTGGATCTGTTTTTGTTTCCTGTGCTGTTACCCAAACAGGTTCTTCTCCTACCATATATCTTGCCCCATTGACCGAATAGATCCCGATATCCATCATTGAACCTCCGCCGGCCAGTTGTTTATTCAATCGCCATTGAGTTGGGTCGCCGATGCGAAAGCCACTCAGGCCCTGGAAGAATAAAATTTTACCGAACTCCCCATCTTTCCTCATGCGTATCACCTCGAGTGTCTTAGGTTCAAAATGCATCCTGTAGCCAACCAATAGTTTCACATTTGCTTTCTTACAGGCCGCGACCATCTCCTCTCCTTCTCTGGCATTCAAGGCCATCGGTTTCTCGCTGATCACATGCTTACCAGCCTTTGCTACCCTTATCGCGTAAGGTTTATGTAATGAATTAGGCGTAATAATATATACCGCATCGATGTCCGGGTTATTTTTTATGTTGTCAAAATTTTCATAGTTGTAACAATTCTTTTCAGGAATGTTATACTTGGCCTGCCAGTTCGTGATCTTGGATGGGGTACCACTGATGACCCCAACGAGCTTTGCTTTTGTACAGGATTGCATCGCATCGGCGACACGGGTACCATAACTGCCGAGACCCATGATCGCAACGCGCAATATGGGGCCATCATAACGCTTGCTTCTGTTATCAGTTATTTCTTCCAGATCTTTTTTTGATAGGAAAGGCAGAACCGCAAGTGGTGCGGCAATGGTCTGCAAAAAATGACGACGTGATTTCATAAAATGGTTTTTTGATGAGCCGATTGAAAAAACTAAGTTGAAGTTAAATTCTTTTGGTGAAATTATTGGTTAAGCACGAACCATGAAATGTTCTGCTGGCCATGAAAAAACCAATTAACTGAATATCCTGTCATGAGAACGTTTTTCATTCCACTGTGGCGTCGGTTCGAAATAAGTTTTATCACTTGCATGAAGATGCTGCTTCACCGCCTCGTCATTCAATTCTATTCCTAATCCCGGGGCTGCAAGTGGAATATTGGCAAAACCTTTAGTGATCAACTGTCGCCCATCGGTTGTCTTTACCAGGCTTTCCCACCAGGGCAGGTCAATCGAATGATGTTCCAGCGCCAGGAAATTCTGTGTGGCCGCCGCACAATGAACATTGGCCATAAATGAAACCGGCGTTCCTGCCTGGTGCATGGCCATGGCTACTCCATGTTCTTCAGCATAATCACCAATTCGTTTTGTCTCCAGCAAACCGCCTGAAGATGCAAGGTCCGGGTGAACAATATCCACCGCATGCGCATCTATCAATGGTTTGAAATTTTTCAGCAAATAAATATCCTCACCGGTAAGGCACGGCGTTTCCAATGCATCCGACATCGTCTTCCATTGATCCGTATATTCCCATGATACGATGTCTTCCAGCCAGGCCAGCCTGTATTTTTCCAATGATCTTCCGAGGCGAATGCCGTTGTTGAGGTCAAAATGGCCATAGTGATCTGTAGAAAGAGGAATATCATATCCCAGCATTCCTCTTACATTAGCTACGAGTTTGCCCAATTCATCGAGACCTTTATCCGTGATCTGAATTTGTGTAAACGGGTGAGCAGTGTTTCCGTATGCCATGTAATTATTAAGATCACCCCATTGAGCCAGGTTGCCCTGTGAATTTTCCCAAAACTTTTCATTCACTAATGTACCGGGTATGCCTTTCAACTCGCCAATACCCAGGTCCATCTTCAACCATGTATATCCCTGGTCATTGATACGATAATTCATTAACTTTTTTTGCTCTTCCGGTGAACCGGCTTCAGGAGTGTCTGCGTATAATCTTATTTTATCGCGATATCTCCCACCCAGCAATTGCCATGCGGGTACATTATAGGCTTTACCCACAATATCCCATAGCGCCATTTCTACAGCACAAACCCCGCCTGCCTGCCTCGCCTGGCCACCAAACTGACGGATCTTCTTAAAAATCATTTCTACATTGCATGGATTTTCGCCGAGTATCCGACTCTTAATGAACAGGGCATAGCGTTCATCGGCGCCATCGCGTACTTCACCTAAACCATAAATTCCCTGGTTGGTATCGATGCGGATGATCGCTGTGCGACCAAGCACCGTTGTAACGCAATAACGCATATCTGTTATTCGCAGATCCGAAGGACCCGAAAAACGATTTACTTTCTGCGTGGACTGTGCAATGACATCTTCTATTGGACTAAACATAAATGCACCGCCTAACGCAACGCCACCCAATGCCGATTTTTTTAAAAATGAACGCCGGCTGTTTTCAGTCGTTTCGATTTTGTCATTGACAACATCGGTTTCTATTCTATCGGGATCTTTCAACCCGAGTTTATCCAAATACTTCTGTGAGGGATTCATATGTTGAGGTTTTATTGTTACTAAAGATTATTGTGTATTCGAAATCGTCATTACGAACGTAGCAAGGGAATCGGATGCCGGATGCTAGATGCTAAGTGCTGGATGCTAAGTGCTGGATGATGGTCGTAGTATGTCGGCATCCAGCATTTCGTATCTAGCATCCTGCGTCCTCGCTACCAAGTTCTATCTTTCATAAATTTATCGAGCTCTTGACGTGTCATCGGCAGTTTATCCGGATTCTCATCCAGCCATTTCAGAAAATCCTTTTTGATCTCATCGGTCCATTGTGAATCGATCTGTCCCGGCGTATATTTTTGTTCGCGCAAACGCTGGTGCCCAAATGCATCTCTTAATGAAATGAATTCTGCATTCAACACAACTTCTTCCACGAGATGTGCAGGAATAAAAACGACTCCTCCTTTTTTGGCCAATGCGATATCACCAGGCAAAACCGTAGCCCTGCCAATCCGTATCGGGACATTAATGCCTCCCAGCATCATCTGCTGGATATAGGAAGGGTCATATCCTTTTATCCAGGCATTGAATCCATTGATCTCTTCCAGTCCTTCGATATCCCTTACCGATCCATAAAAAATTACACCTCGATGTGATTTCGCATAAATGGAATTACCGAGGTTATCGCCGATAAGGGTACCATCCGCTACTTTGCCATAACTGTCGGCCACATAGATGTCTCCATCTTTTAATACATCAATCGGCCAGGAATTGGTGTTGCCGATACGACCTTCGGCTTTCCCTTTTTCTTTTATCACCTTGTCTACATCCGGTCGCATCGGGAGATATTGAGCCGTGACAACCCTTCCTACCATCACCGAATCGGGTTCGAGCACCATCCAATCCCCTTCGAACTGGTTCTGATAACCTTTGTTTCGCAAGATGCCCCACGCTTCTTCCAGGTGAACTTTCTTCAATCGCTCCAGGAATTTGTCAGCCACTTTTGGCCTTCCATCTGGGAACCGTTCGCCTTTCCATTCGGGTGTATAAGCCTTTATCTGTTCAGGCGTTAATGTGACCTGTTGCGCCATCATCCAGGCTGACGAGATCAATAACAGGATGATAAGAAGACTGTATTTTTTCATATAGCGATCATTTTTATTATAAAATTATTATTGCAGGTTGGCAATTGCGCCAAACTCGTCTGACAGCCTCGTGATCAGGTTCTCGAATATGGCAAAATTCTTTTTATAAACTGAATGGTTTTGCTTGTTGGGTTTATAGGTATCGGGTAATACGACTGTTTGAGCCGCTTCATCGAGGTCTTTATAAATATTCATTTCGGTAGCGCTTAATAAAAATGCGCCAAGGCTCACGCTGTTTGTGTTCTTACTTATACTTACCGGCTTATTGAAGATGTCGGCAATCAACTGCGTGCAAAAAGGAATAGAGGCAAAGCTTCCATTTACTGTAATGCTGTTAATGGTCCTATGTTCTTCGAGGGTCTTGCTAATACTGTACACTTCGAACAATATCCCCTCGATCGTAGCGCGGATCAGGTGCTTGCGTTCATGGTTAATGTTTAACCCAAAATAAACTCCTCTGGCATTGGCATTCCATATTGGTGCCCGTTCCCCGAGCAGGTAAGGCAAAAACAATAATCCATCGGAGCCTGTAGCGACTTTAGCAGCCTCCTGTATTAACTCTTCCATGCTGCTTTCGATATCAAACGCATTTTTAAAATCGCCGAACTGCTTTGCAAACCATTCAAATACCACCCCGCCGTTATTAGTCGGTCCACCTGATACATAATAGTTATCTGTGAGGATATAGTTGAAGAAACGCTGTTTCTTATCCTGTAGGACCTGTTTGCCGATCACCCGCATAGCACCGCTGTCCTCAATTGTTATGGTGGCTTTATCCTTTTTCCATGCGCCGGAACCCAACATTGCGAGACAGCCATCGCTCGAACCTACAATGATCTTTGTCCTGGCCGATAGTCCAAGCAGGGTCTGGTATTCTTTCCGCAGTTTGTTTTCCGCATGAAAAACAGGAACCAGCTCGGGCAATTTATCTGAAGAGATACCCGCATATTTTAACGAATCAGGCTCCCAGTTTTTCTTATGTATGTTCAATAGACCTGTTGCAGAAGCCAGGCTATAGTCAATCACATAAACGTCGGCCAGTTGCTGGATGATATAACTTTTGATCGATAAAAATTTCCAGGTCTGTTTGAATCTTTCTTTATCATGGTTCTTTATCCATGCGATCTTTACCAGTGGCGACATGGGATGGATCGGTGTTCCCGTAGCATTATAGATCTTTTTTCCCAGCGGCGAGTTCTTTAAGGCCTGTGCTTCTTTCTTTCCACGATTATCGGCCCAGGTGATTGCGTTGCCAAGAGGAACCCCGTTTCTGTCAATTGCCAGCACACTATGCATGGCTGCGCTAAAGCAGATACAAAGAACCTTGTGTTTTTGAGGATGTATCTTTTCACTCAGCAGGTTCTTCAATATATAAAGCATGGTAATGAATATCTGCTCAGGATCCTGCTCACTGTGATCAGGAACCGGGTGGAAAGTGGGATAAGCGCCTTTGGCAAAACCTATCACGTTTCCCTGCATATCAAATGCAAAAATCCTTACGGCATTTGTCCCTAATTCGATACTTATTATGCAATCCATTTTTATAGTTAGTTTTAATTTTTGGAGACATTTCGTTTTTTGAATTCACTGGGTGTATAGCCGGTCAGTTTTTTAAAGGTGGTGGAAAAATGCTGCGATGAATAAAATCCCGTGTCCAGTGCTATGTCCGTAACATTCAATCCCTGTCTTTTTAATAATTTAATTGCTTCGGAAATACGGATGGTGATCAGGTAATTCAATGGTGAAAATCCTGTATAGTTCTTTACTTTCTCTGTAAAAGAAGTGGTACCAAGGCCTACAAGCCCTGCCATCTCTTCTACCGTCCACTGATGCGCCAGGTTTTGCCGTAATGCGTTTTCCAGTTTGGTAAATGCCTGCGGAAAATCCCGGTAAGAAATATTCTGTTGGGATAATTTGCGGGCAATTGAAATAAGCAGTTGATCAAGGAAATGATTGACGGCTGCAGTGTACCCGATCTGCTGTTGCACCAGCTCCTGGCGCAATTCCTGCAACATTATTCCCACTTCTCTCGCCTTTAGCAGCACGAGATGCGTGTTCACGTACAAAATTTTACCGATAGCCAGGCTTTCATTTTTAGAAAGGCAGCTCCATTTGCCGGGCAATAATTTTCCACTTCGGTCCAGCTTATCTGTTTTTATGTGGATCCAGTTAATGCTCCCAATATCCAGGAAGCCTTTGCTCCCTCCCAGTTTCTGCCCCGGAAGTACCACAGCCACATCACCCGGGTACAGGATATGCTCATGGTTGTGAATAATCCATTCAAACTTGCCATCCATGATATAATAAATGCGTAGAGTATCGCTTATCGTTTCAGGAAACGAATTCAGCTGGATCGAATGATTTTTCTTTAAGGAAAATTCAATAATGTGCGGAAACAATTGCAGTTCCGGAGATGTTCCCTGTTGCAGTAGAAATTGGTTCATGCAAGCATCATTGAATCTAAATGTACAAACTGTTGGTCGATAAAAATAAGCGTTGCTATTGATCGGTGCATTTTTAGAATCATTTTGTTTGTGTAAAAATCAACGCTGTGCTTTATTGGAAGTTCGTGGCTATAAGTTGAGATACTTTGTGATATCATCCGTATACTATCCTAACCAGTGAAAATAAGTTTTATTACCTAAAACAAATTGCTATATGAAAGGGAAATCCATTCCGGGAACACCGGCTGCTATCCGTTCATTTTTTTCTTTCCTGTTGGTACTGCTTTTTACCCCTGCTATTTTTTCACAAACCGTAACCGGCAAGGTTACCGATGAAAATGGAAAAGCCCTTTCCAACGTGTCAATCGCAGTAAAAGGGACCTCTACAGGTGTGACCAGCGATGAATCCGGGCAATTCCGGATATCAGCGTCTTCTACTGCTACACTGGTATTCAGTGCCGTCGGGCATACAACGCTTGAAGTAAAGATAGATGGGCGCGCGGTGTTAAATGTCACGCTCATTTCAGCTACAAAAGACCTGAACGAGGTCGTGGTGATAACCGCTCTTGGTATTAGTAAACAGGCAAGGGGTATTGGGTATTCCGCTACGAACGTAAAACCAGAAGACCTGACAGTCAACAGGACCACTAATCCAATCAACGCGTTGCAGGGCAAGGTAGCCGGTTTAAATATTTCGACTATGGGTACAGGACCGGCAAGCAGTTCAAAGATCCGTATCCGCGGCCAGTCTTCTATGGGCGGCGGCAGCACTCCTTTAATTGTTATAAATGGAGTTCCTGTCGACCGGGGAAATTTTAATAATAATGCCACAGCCGGTGGAAGCCCTAACGGAAGTGTGGTAGGTGTAGCAGGCGGTGGAGTTTATGCCGACGGTGGTGACCCTTTTGCAAGCATCAACCCAGACGATATTGAAAGCATGACGATACTAAAAGGCGCGGCTGCCAGTGCGTTATATGGTTATCGTGCCAAAGACGGTGTGATTATGATCGTAACGAAAACAAAAGGGAAAAGCAGGGGTATCGGCGTTTCCTACAATCTCAATTATACCAATGAAACACCCTTGGATTTTACAGATTACCAGACAGAATATGGACAGGGAGAAAATGGTCTTCGCCCAACATCTCCCAATCCTACATCCGGTGAATGGTCCTTTGGTGAAAAGATCCAGCCGGGTATGACGCATACCTTGTTCAATACACCCAATATTCCGTATGTAGCGCAGGGAAGCCGGATCAAAGAATTTTACAGGAACGCCGAGAACGTTTCCAATACAATCTCTTTGGAGACAAGCGGCGATAAAGGAGGTTTGCACCTTTCACTGAACAATACTACCAATGCCGGCATTGTTCCAAACAACAAATTCACTCGCCGCATCATGAATCTTGGCTTTAATTATAACCTGTCGGATAGATTAAATTTCTCAGGCAATGTAAACTACTCATGGGAATATAATAAGAACCCACCCAATATTGCCAACCAGGATAACTCAATACCTACAACGATAATGTCGCTGGCCAATACGATGCCGTTAAGCGTATTGAAAGCAAATGAATATAACCCGGCAACAGGCAATGAGTATATCTATTCCAGGTTTATGAACCGCACGAACCCTTACTGGGTGCTGGATGAACAATTTCACAATATCAGGAGAGACAGGATATTCGGCAATATCACGGCCAAATACAATATCCTCTCGTGGTTAACGATACAGGGAAGATTTGGAGAAGACTATTATTCACGGGATGAGGACGTCAACAATTTCCCAACCGGGCAAGCGTCAAGACCAGCCGCGCAAGCCGGTTTTGTAAATGGGGTGTTTACCCAGGAATCTCGTCGCTACAGGGAAAGTAATCTCGATTTCCTGGTGATCGCCAACAAAAAATTCGGCGACTTCGATGCGACTCTTACCGGTGGAGGTAACCAGATGAATACAAGGTCGGATATCAATAACGTACAGGTTACCGACTTCGTCATAAGAGGACTTTATACCGTTCAAAACGGGAGAGCAAAAAATCCTACTTATCAACTTGCGACTGGTCGCGTTAATTCTCTATATGGTTCGGGAGAAGTTTCCTGGAAACGGACACTATACCTGACAGGCACCGGCCGTAACGACTGGTTCTCTACTCTCTCGCCTGCCAACAGAAGCATTTTTTATCCGTCTATATCGGGTGCTTATGTTTTCTCCGAAAACATAAAGAATGTTTCGTGGCTGAACTTCGCAAAATTAAGAGCCGGTTATGCTGAAGTAGGTAGTGATAACGATGTAGGTTTTGCATCTGACCAGTTATACTATAATGTTAATTCCAATCTTATCAATAATCCTTCAGGAACGGCGGTGGCGGTTGGAACAAGCGGCAATGCCGTACCCAACGCGAACCTGAGACCCAGCAGGACTGCTGAAACGGAATTAGGTCTTGAACTAAGAATGTTTAATAATCGCGTCAACCTTGATGTTGCCATCTATAAGAAATTCACTTTCGACCAGATCATACAGGTGCAGATATCGGATGCTTCCGGTTTTGTAAACACGTTAATCAATAGCGGGAAAAGCACGAATAAAGGTTTTGAAGCATTGCTCACCCTTGTGCCGGTAAGAACGAAAGATTTCAACTGGGAATTCACTGCCAACACATCTTATAACAAGACAAGGGCGGACAAAATCATAACAGGCGCTCCCGGAGAACGTATCACCGTAGGTACACATGTATTCAATGGAGAAGTCAGGATAGTTGTTGGACAGGAATTAGAGCAGATCGCCGGATATGGTTATGCGAGGGATGCCAAAGGACAAAGAATATTCCAGTCAAATGGATTACCGCAACGCACTCCCGATCTTGTGTTGTTTGGCAGCGCTTTACCCAAATGGACCGGTGGCTTCCTCAACACATTTAATTATAAGGGAATTATTCTTTCTGTTTTCGTCGACTATAAACTGGGAAATAAAGTGCTTTCCGGAACGAACTTCAATGCAGTTCGTCATGGTTTGCATAAAATGACCCTGGAAGGAAGAACAAGCGGTGTTGTCGGTTCTGGGGTTAATCCGGGTGGAGGTACTAATACGGCTGTAGCGCCAGTTCAAACTTATTGGGAGCACCTGCGTTCGCAGGCGATCATCGAGCCGGTCATTTACAACGGTGGTTACTGGAAATTAAGACAGGTTTCGTTGGGATATGATTTTACCAAATACGTTCCTGCGAAATGGCCCATCAAAGGTCTCAGGCTGGACTTCGTTGCAAGCAATGTCCTGATTATTAAAAAATGGATCGACAATATCGATCCGGAAAGTTTTGGCTTTGTTTCCGACAGTCAGGCGGGTCTTGAATCCCCGAGCCTTCCTACCACCAGGGGATTGGGTTTTAATCTGAACATTAAATTCTAACACCACGATTATGAAAAAAATCATTAACTATAGTTTGCTGGTTGCTTTAATGCTGTTCGCTGTTTCCTGCGATAAAAAACTGGGAGATCTGAACAAGAATACAACCAGTCCCACGTCTTTAGATCCCGCGCTTTTATTGAACAATGCCGTGATCAATACTTCTTACCCGATGAAGTCTTTGATCTTCGATGTCGGGATCGTTCAGCAAATGGTAACTCCCAATGGCGGTGTGCTGGCGGGCGCCAATTTTAACCAGGATAGCCGCGATAATGGCGCCGGCAACCCCATCTGGACAGTATACTATCAAAACGTGATCAAGTACACGCATGATGTCATAGTGCGTACAAAAACAGTGACGACCAGGAGCAACCTTTACAACATGGCCCGTATATTCCAGGCTTATGCATTCATGATACTGACTGATGAATACGGTGATATTCCTTATAGCCAGGGTGGTGCCGGATATTCTGACCAGATATTCTTTCCCAAATATGATGCGCAACAATCGATTTATACTGACATCATAAAAGAGTTAACAGAAGCTGCTGCCGCATTGAACGCAGGTGGAACAATTGAAGGCTCCGATGTATTATATGCTGGTAATATCGCCAAATGGAAAAAATTCGCTTATTCTCTTCTTTTAAGGGCAGGTATGCGGATATTCAAAGCAGACCTTACCAAAGCCCAATCGACTGTACAGGCTGCAGTTGCCGGTGGAGTTATTACTGATAATGCAGACAATGCATATATGCGTAATGATGCCAACTATACCTGGGCAATCGGGAATTCATTGAATGGAAGCGAGGCCGCAAACTTTTACCTGGCCAAACCATTCGTTGACCAGTTAAAAACCACCAGTGATCCCAGGCTATCAGCGATAGCGATTCGTTATATGGGTGCAACTTCAGGCAATGGACAGACGGTTGCTGCCGGCAATACTACTGCTGCCGTGCAAATTGGAATGCCAATCGGGAAAGACAACGGAACTATCGTCGCAGCAGCTACAGCTGACGGCCTGGCCAGCTTTTATGAATATAGCCAGGCTGATCGCAGAAGGGTTACCAAGGTATCTTCCCCGGTATTCTTTGTCACTGCAGCACAAACCAATTTACTGTTGGCCGAAGCAAGATTCAGGGGATGGATAACTACAGGCACCGCTGCACAATATTTTTCAGATGGAATAAAAGCACACATGGACCAGATGGCTACTTTCGATGCGGGATCGGCTATATCAGCCGGGGCCAGAGACACGTATGTGGCAGCCAATCCCCTTGGAGCGGGAACAGAATTACAACAGATAAATACTCAATACTGGATAGCATCTTTCCTGAATGGTCCCGAAGCATTCGCGAATTTCAGAAGAAGCGGCTTCCCTGCATTGACACCTAATCCTTATGGTCAACCCAATAACCCGGATGTGCCGAATGGAACATTCATCAGGAGGTTGACCTATCCTACTTCCGAGTTGTCGGTAAATACTGCTAACGTGAATGAGGCAATCGGGAGACAGGGAGCAGATAAGTTAAGTACAAGGATATGGTGGGATAAACCATAGCTTTTCTCATTATATAGCAGTTAGCAATTAGGTAAAAACCTTTGTTTCTACAAAGGTTTTTTACACTTTAATCGTCTGTTATAATTGTTACTGCTGAAAAAACCCGTTTGAGGTTATTAGTATATCTTAGAACCGGATTCAGGAAGTTTAAAAAATATTAAATCATCTTATGCTGCAGCAATGAAAGAAGAAAAAAAATTACGGAGCCGCGAGTGGTTTGGCAGAAAAGATAAAGATGGTATCATTTACAGGAGCTGGCTGAAAAATGAAGGCATGCCTGCCGACATGTTTGACGGCCGCCCGGTAATTGGCATCTGCAATACATTTAGCGAGCTTACTCCCTGCAACGCACATTTCAGGGATCTCGTTGAAATGGTGAAACGCGGTGTACTGCAAGCAGGTGGTTTTCCACTTGAGTTTCCAATCATGAGCCTGGGTGAAACGCTGCTGAAACCAACAGCCATGTTATTCAGGAACCTTGCCAGCATGGATGCAGAAGAATCCATTCGTGGTAATCCTATTGATGGCGTGGTATTGCTGACCGGTTGTGATAAAACTACTCCTTCCACCGTTATGGGCGCTTCCAGTGTTGGATTGCCTACGATAGTTGTTCCCGGTGGTCCTATGCTGAATGGCCGATATAAGGGTCAAACCATAGGATCTGGTACACATGTCTGGAAATTTGATGAAGACATGAAGACAGGTAAGATGACACAGGAAGAATGTGAATTTGCCGAAAGCTGCATGAGCCGTAGCATTGGACATTGTATGACGATGGGCACCGCTTCTACGATGGCCTGCATGGTAGAATCTTTGGGACTGACATTACCAGGAGCAGCCGCTATTCCTGCCGCCGATTCAAGAAAAAAAGTACTGGCTCAACTAAGCGGGAGACGGATCGTGGAGATGGTAAAAGAAGATTTAACCATTGATAAGGTATTGACCCGCGAAGCATTTGAAAATGCGATAAAAGTTAATGCAGCTGTGGGTGGTTCATCCAATTTTATTATTCACCTGCTGGCAATAGCCGGGCGCATTGGAGTGGAACTTAAACTCGAAGATTTTGATGGCCTGGGCAGCAAGATCCCCTTGCTGGTAAACCTGATGCCTTCGGGAAAATTCCTGATGGAAGACTTCTTTTATGCCGGTGGCCTGCCAGTTGTACTGAATGAATTAAAAGACCATTTGCATAAGAATGTGGTCACGGTTACGGGAAAAAATCATCACGATAACATAAAAGGCAAAACAGATTGTTATAATCCCGAAGTGATCGCTCCCTTCGATACCCCGCTGATAACTGAAGCAGGTTGCGTGGTAGTAAAAGGTAACCTGGCGCTGAACGGTGCTGTGATGAAGCCATCAGCCGCTACACCGGCATTGATGAAACATAAAGGCAGGGCCGTCGTGTTTGAAAATATTGAAGACTATCATGCACGAATCGATACTCCTGACCTTGATATTGATGAAAACAGTGTGATGGTATTGAAATACGTAGGCCCTGTAGGTTATCCAGGCATGCCGGAAGTAGGCAATATGGCGCTGCCAAAGAAAATACTGGAAAAAGGCATTAAGGATATGGTCCGCATTTCCGATGGCCGGATGAGCGGCACGGCCTATGGAACTGTTGTATTACATGTATCGCCTGAATCTGCTGTCGGGGGTAATCTCGCACTGGTTCAAAACGGGGATATGATAGAGTTGGATGTAGAGCAAAGAAAATTGCATTTGCATGTTTCAGACGATGAACTGGAAAAACGAAGAACAAAATGGACAGCTCCTAAAGCCAGGGCTGACAGGGGTTATGTGAGCATGTATGTAAAACATGTGATGGGAGCTGATAAAGGCGCGGACCTGGATTTTCTGAAAGGAAGCTCCGGCTCGGTTGTTACCAGGGATTCGCATTAAAAGACCTGATCAAATTAAATCTACATAAATGAACAGATGGTTCATTTTTTCAGCGATATTTATTGTGGCCTGCAATAACAACACCAACAACAAAAACGAGAACTCAGATAAAGCAGCCGTGATGAGCTATAAAAAAACAGGAGCGCTGGAAAGGATCGATCCCGCACTGGACAGTATCATTACTCCAGGTACACAAGCCGAGATCATAGCCGAAGGTTTTGACTGGAGTGAAGGACCCCTATGGATCGAAAGCCATAAAATGCTTTTGTTCTCCGATGTCCCACGTGATACAATTTTCAAATGGACGGAAGAGAAAGGAAAAGAAGTTTATCTGACCCCCTCCGGTTATACCGAGCCTACACCCCGTGGTGGTGAAATGGGATCGAATGGACTGACGTTGGATAACGATGGCCGCCTTATCCTTTGCCAGTGCGGCAACCGGCAAATTGCCAGGATGGACGCACCATTTGATAAACCAGTACCCAATTACGTTCCGTTGGCTAACAATTATAAAGGCAAAAGATTCAATAGTCCCAACGATGTTATTGTGAGCAGCAAGGGCGAAATATTTTTTACCGATCCTCCTTACGGGCTCGAAAAAAATATGGATGATCCAAAAAAAGAAATTCCTTTCCAGGGAGTATTCAGGGTAAAGACCAATGGAGAAGTGGTATTGCTCACAGATTCGTTGACTCGACCAAATGGTCTGGCTTTCTTACCGGGAGAAAAAACGATGATCGTAGCCAATTCCGATCCCGACAAACCTTATTGGTATGCATTCGATATAGACGATAAAGGACAATTTACCAATGGCAGGATATTTTTGAGCGCTGCAGGTGATAAATCGGCCAAAGGACTACCGGATGGTTTTAAAATAGACAAGAAAGGAACTGTGTTTGCAACAGGGCCAGGTGGTCTGTGGATATTTAACAGCGCAGGAAAATTGTTGGGTAAAATGAAATTTGATGAAGCCACTTCTAATGTTGCTCTGTCACCGGACGAAAAAACATTGTATATCACGAATGATATGAATGTGCTCAGAGTGAAAATGAGAGAGTGAGTTTAGAATTATGAATTGCGCCATAGCGAATGCGAGCGTAGCGAAACAACTGAATGCTGCTATCTCTCCCTCTCCTCCGGAGAGGGAGTTGGAGGGTGAGGTCTAAGCGCGAAGCAAGGTGAGGCCGGGTGAGGTCTATAAACAAACAAAATGAATGATGAAAGTATACAAAACCAAATCAGGAATTCTTATTGAAAAAGATGCAAAGTTTTTTTTGCTAAAAGATGAGAACTGGGACCAGTTTATAAACAATGATAACCTTTTTCAACGGGTAGAAAAGTTTACCCGCTCATTAGTGCCATTGAGCGATACAGGCAAACTTCTCAGTGAAGACATACTGCCCCCCATCGGCAGCCAGGAACTATGGGCTTGCGGGGTTACTTATCTCCGGAGCAAGATCGGGCGGCAGGAAGAATCCAAAGACGCCGGTGGTG
>VBAT01000112.1 GCA_005884665.1 Bacteroidota bacterium | reverse complement strand
CAGCTTGAACTGTTGGAAAAACCATTCACCGATACAAGCGTTTCAGAACTGGTCACTAGAGGCAATGTAATTTGCAAACAGGTGATGGTTTTGGGAAGCTCATCATAAACTCCATATCTGATAATTCCGTTTGCAAGATATGGGCTCGACCATCACGTGTCGTAACACGGAGTTCGAGAAAATCACGCATTACAATGTTAAAAGTAAGTTCGTGAGACATCCCGCTTTAAGAGTTAGATTCGTTCGCGTCCCGAGGGGAGGTCACGGCTTCAACTCGTTGCTATGCTTACGACGATACATTTTGGTTGAATTCGGTGTGTTATGTGTTTGATGGGAATACTATTTAGTGGCAAAACGGCGAGATTTGATGAAAGTTCACTACCAATTCGTGACCGTCGGTCTTTCAAATAGTTTTCGACAAATCAAGGAGCGTTGGCATTCGCGCAACTCCTCCGGCGCTATTGCGATCGGCGTTCTCGTTACTGTGCTTTCTTGCCAAGCCAAACACGCTAGTGATACATTTTTCTTACGCAGAGCCGCAACTAGGCGAATCCTGAACGCCACGAAGTTCAAGCTCGATATTTCACGCGTTTAACAACGGCGCCGCAACTCTTCAATTAGCCCTCTTGACTACGGCAGCGGACTAAGAGGCCGCAATGTGCACATTTATGAAAGTAGGAATTCTTCATCTTAGCGATATTCATTTTGTAAACGATCAGGATTGGATTTTTGGCAAGGCTAAGAAAATAGGTCAAGCGGTTCTTAGTTCTTGGGAAGACCTTGATACTCTTTTTATCGTCGTCAGCGGTGATATAGCGAATTCGGGCCAACTCGATGAGTATTTGGTGGCCGATCAGTTTTTTAATGAGATCAAAACTTATGTTGTACAGCAGTCCGGCATGCGCGTTGTTTTTATTATGGCTCCCGGCAACCATGATTGCGATCTCTCAGGCTCGAAAGGCGATTCTAAAGCTAGAAAATCTTTCATCGATTCCGTCTTACAAAAGCCAGGAAACGTTACCGTCGGCGACACACTTTACGAAGGCTGTCTTGCAGTACAGGACGACTTTTTTGATTTCGCTCGCAGTCTCGAACCAACTCTGGGCTATCCCGTCAAGCCGGAGGCCTTTTACCAAATCGAAATAGAATCTGAGAATCATTGCGTTTCTTTTAACGTCTTTAACACGGCCTGGCTTTCGCAAATGAAAGAAGAACAAGGTTCACTTGTTTTTCCAACACACCTCGCAAGCATCGATGGCGAACATTTGGCGAAATGTTCCATTTCATTGAGTCTCTTTCACCACCCGGACAACTGGCTCAACGCTAGTCAGGCCATGGAGTTTCGGAAAATGACGGAACAGAATTCAGATATAGTGCTCAGCGGCCACGAACATAATAGAGAACTTTTTATCAAGCGTGACACTGAAACTGAGGCGGAGACCCAAATTATTCGTGCTACAGCACTACAAGAACGAGACAGGCCAGAATTGAGTGGGTTCAATGTCATCGTCTTGGATCTGGCAGTCAAAAAACAGAAATACTTTGAATATAAGTGGAAACATGTCGAATATGAACGATTAAGCGAAAGCGACTGGAATCCCTTCTTAAGAAATCGTTTTTTGCAGAAGCTATCGTTCTTCCACTTGCCAGATTTTGAAGTGTACCTAAATGCATTGGATTCTGTTTCGCAGCATCGTGGAAAGCACAATGTTGTGATCGATGACTTCTTTATACCCCCTAAGTTGTTTATGACATCTCTAAAGGGAATTTTGGACGGTAAGGATGCAATTAAACGGATTGAGAGCGAGGAGTTCTGGAAATTTCTATTCGAACAGAAAAAAACTCTTAATTTACGGAGAAACTTGGCAGGGAAAAACAACCGTTGCAAAGATGGTCGTCAAGATGCTTTACGATCGACAGTTTGTGCCTGTTCTGATCGACGGTTCTAAGTTTAGTGCGGCTAATGCTGGAGCATTCAAGAAAACACTGAGGGCCAGTTTTGAGATACAATTTAATCCGTCCTTGTGGCAATCATTTGAGCAATTGCCCAAAGAAAAACGGGCGCTTGTTATCGATAATTTTGGTCAGTCAGGCCTCAATCAAGAATCCTTACAGTTTCTTTTGGAAGCGGCCTCCTCTTGTTGTGATCATGTAATTGTTTTTGCACACAACAATTTGAGAATGCAGCAACACCTCCAGAATGAGACGGGTGAAATAAAACTGTCAGAATACGGTCATTGTCGGATGCTTTATCTCGATGCATCTCAACGGACCCACCTTATACGGAAGTGGATAAGGTTGGATGCTGATCCGAAGTATGACGCGAACCGCTATCAAAGTAGCTGTGAACAGCGGTATTGTAGCCTCTACCCCGTTTTTCATACTCGGCATTCTGCAACTTATTGAGGCGTTTCAGAGTAATCCGAACGCACAATTTGGTTCCATCGGCTATATATACCAAGGAATGATTGTAGGAAAGCTTGCGAATTTGGGTCGGACGCCTACGGCGATCGATCAAATAATCCTTGTGGTTTCTTTAATTGCATTTTCGCTATACAAAAACGATTCGAATGAGTTTACCGAAGAAGAGTTATACGAACTCGTTGCTAAATACAACGCTGATTACAGGGAAAGCATTCATGTTCCGTCACTTCTGAAGGACCTAGAAGAGGCACAGATTGTAGTCAGACTATTTAACAAAAACTGGCGATTTATCGGTTCGCATCTTCGTGATTTCTTTATTGCAAAATATTATGTCAGGACACTGGCGGATGACGGGTCGGAGGAGAAAGAGAACGCTTTAGCTGATATAAAGCAGATGATTGAA
>VBAT01000111.1:534-3462 GCA_005884665.1 Bacteroidota bacterium | reverse complement strand
TTTCGGATACGTGTAGCCGATGGTGATCCTTCAGGCGACCACCGACAGGGTCTCCGACCACTGTCGGGGTTGTTGGCCTATTGTCTATTGCCTATTTTCAGTTAGCCACAGTTGCATATTGTAGACGTGTACCTAAAGGGAATGTTCCTTAGTGAACATTAAGTATTATGACACGGTCTTCCACCCAACCGGAGAATGTTCACTTTTGAAATATTCAATGCTCAATACTCAATGCTCAATGCTCAAAGAAAAAGGGCTCCATCTTACTCCGGTATTTGGAACCCTTTTCATAAACCACCATTCAGCACTTCGCCTTTCAATCGTTCGAAATTATTTTTTGGAATCTAGCGGATCTGGCCTCTGATCTTTCCTCCCGGTTTCGTTTTTGTGTGCGCATTTACATACATCGGATCAGTTAGCAACATTGTCTTCAATGAATCCACGAGGAAGGTCTTCCTTGGAACATTAAAATCAGCATTACTGCTAGCGAGGAAAATTTTGACCTGACCGTTTATCTGTTGCTTCTATTCCCGTAACTGACACAAGGGAAAACAACGTATCGCCGGCGAGTCGGAGCATTGCAAGACCCGAAGCTGTGGTAGTCACAGCCGGAACTTCATTGTTCCCGCTCAGCGGAATATCCATCGCAAATCCAATCGTCTTATCAAGTTGCGAACGTACCAATCCGCCAGGGACCTGGGTTGAATGTACATTGATGTATACTGGCAAATGCAATAGGGAGTCGACCTGTCCAGCCCGAAGACCAGTAACAGTTCCGGATGCACCCGCACCGGTAAAACTAGGGTTTAGGTTAATAAAAACGGGGCCTGCAGTCACCGCATCACCCACGTGGATATGTGCTGCAGTCAGGTTATCACTCGGCGAAAGATTATGAATATGAAAATCGTACTTCAATGAATTATCAGACATTAATTCCAATGTAGCATCGCCTTCTTCATTCCTTCCCGCGGGGGCTGGTGTTTCCATAACGGCTTTCATTGGAAGGTCGCTCCATTTTTGAACCGTGGTAGGAGCCAAGAAAAAAATACTTACACCTCCGATGAGGCCAATCAGACGCAATGGTGATTTCATAATTTTCATTTTGATGGTAGAATCAGGTCGCTAGCTATTGTACGGCGGATGAAATTGATAGGTTGCCGCAGGCCGAATAATAAGTCGCGATCTCAACATGACAGATAAAAAAAAGGGCTGCGGTCAACGAATGCGGACCGCAACCCATTTAATGTGACATCTTGTATTTCTATCTGTTCATAAACGAGGTATCCAGCGGAATATCCCGTTTAAGCATATCGTTTCTGTTTGCCATATCCCAGGCCGTATAAAAAACAAGCTGTGCCCGCTTAGCATACAAATCATAATTGATTTTATCGGGCGTATCAGTAGGTCGATGGTAATCATTGTGCGTTCCATTAAAATAGAAGATGATAGGAACGCCTTTACGCGCGAAATTAAAATGATCGCTTCTAAAATAAATTCTTTCGCGATCATTAGGATCATTATACTTATAGTCCAATTCAAGCTTTGTATACTTATCATTCGCTGCAACACTAATCGGGTGCAGATCGGAACTCAGCTTATCATCTCCTACTATGTAAACATAATTCATCGAGTCTCCCACTTTCCTTTTCGGATCGATCCTTCCGATCATATCAATATTAAGATCAACTGTTGTTTTTTCAAGAGGAAAAACGGGATGGTCACCGTAAAACGCGGAGCCCCATAAGCCTTCTTCTTCTCCTGAAACAGTCATAAATACCATCGTTCTTCTTGGACCCTTTCCTGCTGCCTTCGCTTTCGCAAACGCTTCTGCAATTTCAAGAACTGCACAGGTTCCGGAGCCATCGTCATCCGCTCCATAATAAATCACCGTATCTCTCTTTCCAAGATGATCATAATGGGCGGTAATAAATACATATTGATCTTTTAGGTCGGTGCCCTCCATATATGCAATCACATCCGTGCTCTCCATTTTGATTGGAGTCTTTTCTGTGATCAATAACACATTTGCCAAATAGGATTTTGATTTTGCATTTCCAGCTTTGGCTGCACTCCAATCCTGGCCCACAATAGCCTGCGCCACTGCGTCGGAGATAAAATACGTGTTTGGGGCTACGCTTCGTCTGAACGCATTTACATATTGCACACCTTTTAATGTAGGTGTTGCTCTTGGAAAGTTCGATTGGACTACAAGGATTGCCGCGGCGCCATTTCTTTGGGCAGTTGCAACGGATCTTTGCTGAGATGAAGTCAGCAACACAATTTTCCCCGCAACATTTACATCTTTATAATCATTTCGGCTTGAATCCATAATTCCATTACCAACATATACCACTTCGCCGCAAGAAATCGTAGAGGGGTAATTGTTTCCGTTCGGCACAAAATCTTTATCGAGTTCAAACGCTTTTTCATTCACTTCCAATGAAGCTTTAGTCAACGAATCCTGGTAAACGGGATAAGGTAACTGGTAGTTACCATGATTTCCTGGCAACAAACCGAGTGAACGAAAATGGTTCTCGATATATGACGCGGCTTTCCGCTGCCCCTCACTTGCAGTCAACCTGCCCTCCATTTCTTTTCCCGCGATAATAAACAGGTGCTTTCTTAAATCATCTGCGGTAATTGTAGTGGCAAAAGGTTTGGGATTAGCAGCTTTCTGGGCGTAGCCTGATATACATATCAACAGAAGGCCGAGGGAGATAAGTTTTCTCATGTTGTGATTTATTTGATTTTCGTGCAATTGCTGCACAGCCGTGGTCAAATGCGAATGTACTGCAGTCACCTAAAAGAAATCTTTTGTATCTGGTCTTGTGAAAGAGTTTTTAAGAAATCGATAAACAGTGGCATTGAATAGTTCGGGATCAGTAATCGGTATCATATGCGTTTGGCCGGGAAAAATACAAAGATGCG
>VBAT01000111.1:0-528 GCA_005884665.1 Bacteroidota bacterium | reverse complement strand
TGTTCTTCCCTTATTACGTCCTTATCGCCGCTCATGACCAGGACCGGACAAGCGATGGTGCGTATTTGTTCAAGCGCGATATGCGGTTGCTCGCCCAGTAAGTCTAAACGCATTTTTAATACTTCCCAATTTTCGGAACGATCTTTCTTGTTGATCATACTATCGGCCAGCTTATTCATACTTTGAATAAAAGGAAATGCCCATGAATATACTGCGCTTGAATCTGGCCGCAGGTTCGCTCCCATCGCAGCAAGTTTGCTGATCTTGCCCGGATGTCGAATTGCGAGTAACAATCCAAGTATTCCGCCGTCGCTCCACCCGATAACGTACGCAGAATCGATTTTCAATTTATTAAGTAGAGCGTACCAGTCATCAGCCATCTGTTCATAGGTAAGTCGACCGGAACCGACACCCGATTTTCCATGTGCTCTGCTGTCCGCAACAATACACTTGTAATATTTGGAGAAAAATTGGATCTGGTAAGCCATGTTATTAATTGATCCGCCGTTTCCATGGATGATCAATAAC
>VBAT01000051.1:35741-56215 GCA_005884665.1 Bacteroidota bacterium | reverse complement strand
TTGCACTCCCTGCTAATGAGAACTCTGTTAAGCTATCTACATTTTGTTGTAGCTGGCAGAAACCCCAAAAATTCTTTCAAAGTATGTCACAAACAGTGTTCGAAAAATTACAACTGGCAGACGAGAAGAATCTATTAATTCAGGGTTTGCCTTCTTCTATCGAGAAACAGTTCAGTAAGTTGTCCTTTGCCAAAAACATGACGCCTCTTTTAAAGACCCGCAAAATCGATTTTGCGCTGGTTTTTGCCGTCAATGAGAATCAGCTCAACGGTATTTTAAGGGACGTTATGCCTTCATTGAAGGAAGGATCAAAATTCTGGGTGGCCTACCCCAAGACGACCTCCAAGATCGTGACAGATCTCAATCGCGACTGCAGCTGGAACCGCCTGACATGTGAAGGCTATGAAAGCATTGAACGTGTCGAGCTGGACCATGTATGGAGTGCTATGCGATTTGTAAAAGGAGAAAATCTTAGGGGCGAAAATGCGCCTGTTACCCGCAAAAGACACGCTGCTGCATTGGCAGACTAAGCAGTTACTGTTGTTGAAAAATGCATTTAGGTTTGTTGCCCCGGCGACAAACCTTTTTTCATTAATAAAACTTAGCTTGGTTGCCCAAATTTATCATCTTATGTCTTTTTTGAATGTGGAAATAAAAGCCAGGTGCAGCAACGCTGAATTTATACGCGATTATCTTCAGGTAAATAATACAGAATTGAAAGGCACGGATGAACAGACGGACACCTATTTCAATGTCCCCAATGGCCGACTCAAGCTGCGGGAAGGGAATATTGAGAATAACCTGATATTTTATGAAAGGGAAAACCAGGCGGGACCAAAGAATTCAAAATTTAATCTTGTCAAAATAGCTGATGCACGGGGTCTAAAGGAAGTGCTGACCAAATCGAACGGTATAAAAGTGGTGGTGAAGAAGAAACGGGAAATATATTATATCAAAAATGTGAAATTCCATATTGACGAGGTGCCGGGTCTCGGGTCCTTTGTCGAGATAGAGGCGGGAAATATTTTAGCGGATCTGGATGCGGAAAAACTCAAATCACAGTGTGATTTCTACATGAAAGAGCTGGGCATAAAACCAGAGGATCTCGTTGAAATTTCATACAGTGATATGTTGCTGATGGGAACAAAGTGATTTAACTTTATTGTATGGATCAGGAAATTAGAGAGCCCGTTGTGGCATATGGTAAAAAGAACTTCACGATAGAAGAATATCTTGAATACGAGAATGCTTCCGATGAAAAGCATGAGTACTATCGGGGCGAGATTTTTGCAATGCCGGGCGCCAAACTGGCTCACAATATTATTACTGTGAATCTGTTGACAAAATTAAAAGAAGTTTTAAAAGGAAAAGCCTGTAGCCCGTTTAATAGCGATCAGCGAATATTTATCCCGGCCAATTCACTTTTTACCTATCCTGATATTTCTATTGTATGTGGTGAAATACTTACAAGAAACAACGACGATTGGAATGTTCTAAATCCTTCAGTCATTATCGAAGTCCTTTCATCTTCAACAAAAAGTTACGACCGGGGAGATAAATTCAAATTGTACCGTGACATTCCTTCACTAAAAGAATATATCCTGGTGGATTCAGAATCGATAAGTGTTGAAGTCTTTCGCCTAAATGATAAAGATCATTGGGAACTGGAAGAATATAAAAAGGAAGAAGATATCTTACTTGTAAAAACAATGCAGCTGCCGATATCTCTGAAAGATATATACGAAAGCACAAAACTGTTGACCCGTGCTGGCGACGGGCGCAACAGCGTAGTTAACGGATAATCACCGCTCCGATTTTTTTTGTCAATTCAATCTCCATTTGCTTCAGATGCTCATGGGTGCGGTGTAGCATTTCAAGTTGTTCTGGTGCATGTTGCTTCTCCAGGTCGACCTGGTTTTCCAATAGCATTCTTTTTACCTTTCTTAGCTTAAGATAATTGATTGCTGAATCCACTTCTTCGTTTGTCCGGTCTTCATCCATTTTCAGGTAAGACATCAGCTCGTTTTCATTGTCCCTCGCCACGGTTCTTATGAAGTCTTCATAACTCTGTTCAAATAACTGCGTTTGGTAACCTGTTGACTGGCTGAACTCACGTCTCCAGTGATCACTTTCCTCGTACGGGAAATTCAGCAACGATACAGCCAGTGAACTGATCTTGTTGTCCGGATGATATATGAAGTAATTTTTATCCAATTGGGAATTGTGTTTCAATCCTTCTTTAAAAATATGGATGACCCGAAGAATATCTGCGTTATCGATCAGGCTTTCATCCACCATTTCTTCCAAAACATGGTCTGCAATGAGTTTGGATTCATCCCAGCGTTTCACTCCCAACTCCAGTAATATCCGGGCAACTTCCCGTTCCTGCAGTTCATCTTTGAACAGGAGGTTGAAAGTTGCTTCATCATAGTCACCGGCTTCAGCCCGCCTTGCATTTTCTTCGTGTAGTTTTGCTTCTTCGAAGGGCAGCTTTCTTTCCTGGGTTACAATCCGGTCGCGAATGAATTTATTGACCAACGCGTGCATACCGCTTTCATCGATCTTCAGGATCTCCGAACACTGTTTGATGTAGTCCTGTTGCCTGGTAAAATCTTCTGCTTTATTGATCTTTGAAATAGTCTCGGCAATCGAGTTCACCACTTCTGCTTTCCTGGTTGAATCGGTGCCTGCATCATTAAGCGCTACCTGCAACTGGAAAAGAATAAAGTCCTTTTTATTCTTCTGGATAAAATCTTTAAATGCAGCAGCGCCTACTTTATTTACGTAACTATCGGGGTCCTCGTTGTCAGGTATCAGCACCAGCTTTACATTCAGACCTTCTTCGAGCGCAAGGTCAAGGCCACGTAACGCGGCTTTTACCCCCGCCGCATCCCCGTCATAAATTATGGTGAGATTTCCCGTATATTTTTTGACAAGCCTTAACTGGTCTGGCGTCAGCGACGTTCCACCTGATGCTACCACATTTTCAATCCCTGCCTGGTGCAGAGAAATAACATCCGTATATCCCTCGACCAACAGGCACTCATCTGCCTTGTCTATAGCCTGTCTCGCGAAATAAGAGCCATAGAGGATCTTGCTTTTTATATAGATCTCATTTTCCGGGGTATTGATGTACTTAGGCGCTTTATCGTTTGTCTTTAATATGCGTGCTCCAAATCCCACCACCTTACCGCTTTGACTATGCACCGGGAAAATTACTCGCCCGCGGTAATTATCCATCAACTGGTCATTGCGGCTGATCACCAATCCCGTTTTCAACAATAACTCCGGGCTATATTGCCTGGCGACAGCCTCCTTTGTAAACGCATCTCTTTGTTCCGGCGAATAGCCCAACTGGAATCTCTCAATGATCTCCTCGCGAAATCCCCGTTCCTTCAGGTAACTAAGGCCGATATCCTGACCCTCTTCGGTTTCAAATAATGTTTTGGAAAAAAATTGCTGGGCAAAACTATTGATGATATAAAGGCTATCGGCCGATTGCTGCTGCTGTTTCTGTTCATCGGTGCGGAAAGTTTCCTCTATTTCGATCCCATATTTGCCGGCTAGCCACTTTAAAGCTTCGACGTAACTATACTTCTCCAGTTCCATCAAAAAGCTAATGGTATTGCCGCTTCGCCCGCAACCAAAACATTTGTAAATCTCTTTTGATGGAGATACCGTAAAAGAAGGGGTCTTTTCATTATGAAAGGGACAAAGGCCAAGATAGTTGGTACCTCTCTTTTTTAATTTTACGAAACCGCCGATCACATCAATGATGTCAAGGCGCCCAAGGATCTGCTGTATGGTTGTTTGAGAAATCAAGCCGGCTTTTGAGATTATTTCAGGTTGCAAATTATTGAATTGTAGCTCATAGCAATAAATGTTAACTAAAAAATGGTAGCTGAAGCCGATCAGCCTTGAAATCCACAGAAATTGAAGAGATATTCAGACAAATCTGCCACAATTCACATTGTTGGACAGGCGAGGATAAGGCAACGATTTGTCCATTTTCTTTGTCAGGTGAGACCAGTGAAAGAATTTAATAAATTAATGCAGCATTCATGTTACTGTCCGACTCTAGGGTAACAACCCTTTTCCTTAACTATTTTCTTATGAGAAAAAATTTCCTGCTTCTTCCATTTCTTGCGTGCCTCTTTTTTTCGTGTTTTGATTCAAAAAGGAATTTACCGAAGGAAACGACGGGATACGTTCCCATCTATGCGTCTGCTGAAACAGCAAAAACTATTAGCGCCGGCCCCGCTCGACCGACTGTACAGGGGGGTAAGATTTATACAACCGGAAACCTATTGTTCCAGGTAGAACAAGATTCAGGCATACATGTGATCAACTATTCGGATCCTGCGCATCCACAAAAGCTCGGTTTTATCCGCTCGGTCCTTTGCAAGGAGTTGTCAGTAAAAAACGGTTTTATTTATACGAATAACCTGAGCGATCTTGTCGTGATCGACATTAATAACATGAATAATGTACATGAAGTGAGCCGTGTTGCCTCCGTGTTTCCCGATCTGGCGGTACAGTATCCCCCAAGAACAAACAATTCCTGGGAAACTATTTATTTCGAGTGCCCGGATCCAAAGAAAGGCATCGTGATTGGCTGGCAACAAACAACTATTAAAAATCCTAAATGCTGGAGATAATGAAAACGGTCAAACATATAGTTGCTATAATTGTAATCCTGCTTGCATTTGGTAATTGTACAAAGGAATCGGCGGATTCGGCCGCCGCAAATGCCAGCGGAGCAGGTGGTTCAACTGCAAAGTTCACTCTTAGCGGAAACTATTTGTATGTGGTGGACAATACAAGCCTGAAGGCTTTCCAGGTTGCTGACCCGCAACATCCGGTGTACAAATCAAAAACAGAGGTCGGGATAAATATCGAAACGATCTTTCCGTATGAGGATAAACTATTCATCGGATCTTCATCTTCCATGTATATCTATTCACTCACTAACCCTGACCAGCCCCAGCGAATTGCTAAGGCAGACTACAATATTGTGCGCATGTCCTGCGACCCAGTTATTGCAAAAGACAGCGTCGCCTATGCCACCCTTCGGGCCACGGGTCGTTGCGGATGGGCCCAAAGCGCTTTGGTAGCCTATAATATTAAGAATATCGCTTCACCGGTTCAGGTTAGCACAACTGCAGTTAGTTCACCGTTTGGCCTCGGCATGAAGGACAATGCGCTTTACGTATGCCAGGCAAATTTGGGCATGTTTGTGTACAATATCACCAATCGCTATAATCCTGTATATGCAAGAACCATTTCAGGAGACACATTTTATGACGTGATCCCGTATGGTAATATCCTGATCGCGCAGATAGAAGGCGGGCTAGCACTTTATGATATCGGAACAAATCCATTGCAACCTGTATTTATTTCAAAAATCCTCCAGTAATGCCAGGACTGTTTCGCATTCTTTTTTCAACAATCCTGTTGTTGTTTGGAGGTATCATGCAATCGAACGGACAGGATACTAAAATTGCACCCATCTCGCACCCGTTTACTTTGCGAATAAACCCGCTTTCTGCCCTTGAACCTGATGGAAACCTGATGGCGGGGCTGGGTTATCAACTGCATAAACGCTGGGCAGTAACAATGGACCCGGGCTATATTTTTTTTAGCGCTTACGCGAAAGCTGCAAATATTGTATCTCTGTCAGGAATCAAAATAAGAAGTGATATTCGTTACCTGTTCGATCGCTCCCGGCCCGGAAAATTCAGTTCGTTCATAGGTCCCGAGTTTCATTACAAGTATGTAACATCTACCAAAGAAGATGATTTCGGCATTAACTGTCTTGGAGGCCAATGCGCCTATAATGAGCGGGCGGAATATAAAGAGATAAAAGAAGAAGCAGGAGTTTCTCTAAAGATTGGTACGCTGGTCACTTTAAAAAGCCGGTGGGAACTTGAATTGTACGGTGGCCTTGGCATAAAATTCCTGACATTTCAATTGCGGGATATTCCTCCAGGCGGTTCTTTTCTGCATGCGCCCGATACCGACTTAATTTCAAATAATAACCATCATTCGCCACAATTGCTTGTGCCGGCCGGCATCAAGTTTATTTTCCGGCTTTAAGACCTTACCTGCATCAATTGTTTTCAATAATTTTTACGATCGACCCTGAGGAAAATTACTATTAAGGAAAACATTTTTGAGCCCCCGGCTAAACCTCAGCTATTAATTAATGTCTCAGCACAAACCACTTTTTATATGAAAATGTACCAATTCCTGACCGGACTGCTTACCTGCCTGTTGTTTGCGGCAAATACACAGGCTCAAAGTCAACCCGGTATCGACTCTACCGGTTTACCCGGGGATAATTTCAGCCTTCAGGGAGCCCTGGCAATGTTTCAAAAAGCCACCTCACCCGAAGAGTTTGAGAAAATGCTGAATTCTGCAGACAATCACGTGAATAATCTTGACCTCAATGACGACGGTGATATTGACTATATCCGTGTTGTGGACAATACCGACAAGGAGGCTCATGCCTTTGTATTGCAAGCCGTAATTTCAGAAAATGAAAGCCAGGATATTGCCAGCATAGAACTGGAAAAAACAGGCGATACCACGGCCATCCTCCAAATTGTAGGTGATGAAGATATTTATGGCGAAGAGGTGATTGTAGAACCAGGTGAAGTCAACGACGATGATGCGGCATTCTTAAATAACAGTCTTGATAATCATATCGCGCATGGCCCGAACGTAGCAGTTGGATATGCAGCGCCGCGAATATTGGTAAACGTATGGTTGTGGCCTTCTGTCCGGTTTGTGTACACACCGGTTTACAGGCCCTGGATATCCCCATGGAGATGGCATCATTATCCGGGATGGTGGAGACCCTGGAGACCGTTTGCATGGCATGTATGGCATCCTTTCCATAGACCTTACTATACGCATTGCGCAATAGTACACACTCACACTGTTGCGCATGCCCATAGAATCTATACACCAATAAGGGTCTCTTCGGTATCGGTAAGAACGCGCCATGCAGCCGTGGTTGGCAGCTATAGAGTGACAAGGGCCAAAGCCAGCGTTACAAGTTCTCGCGGTCATGGAGCCACCCGGACAAGGACTACTGTTACGGGTCCGAGAGGCGGTTCAAGAACAAAGACAACAATCAGAAGACATTAATACTTTGTTATAAAAAACGACAAAGGCCCTCGCATGAGGGTCTTTTTTATTCAGGTAGGATGTGCCAAAAAAATTCTGGCGTTCCCAAAAAAGAGTTTTAATTTACATATACCATCTCAGTACCCGGGAACAAGTTCTTAACAACATTGCTTCATTTTTAAATTTTAATCCCATGGTTCAGGTAGAAACCGCACAACTCATCTCAGAGTGCGAGGCCTGGAGACAAACGCTTCGCGAATACCGCGACGAGTTCACCCAGGACAAAACAAAACTTCAACAAGCAGCCAGCCGAGCACTCTCCAAAGACCAGTTACAAGAAGTCGAACATCTCCACAACCAGTTTCACATTCAGCTTATCAACATTCACGATCTAAAACAAGCGATCAAAAATCATGATCGTAGGATCGGCTTTGAAATGCGCGAACAAAACGGCCTGAATGAAGAAACAGTAGTTGATCACGAAAACCTGTTTACTCAATATCAAAGCCTGGAGCATACCCTGCAGGACATCAGGGAAGAATTCAACAATTTTTTAGCCCGGGCCAATAACTAATACGGCCGGGAAAATCCTTTGTTTATTCATGTGCCGCCAGGCGCATGAACCGTTGTCCACTCATCCATTAAATTCTGACAACACTATTATCTCATTTTTAAAACTTTCTTGCCATGCCCGAATTTGATACCTCACATGTCAAAAATATTGTCTTACTGGGCCACGCTGGCTCAGGTAAGACAACCTTAGCGGAGTGCATGCTATACGAAGCAGGATTGATCACTCGCCGGGGTACAATAGCCGACAGAAATACAACAGGAGATTACCACGAACTTGAACAGGAACGTGGTAATTCCATTTTTAGCAAGCTCCTTCACGCGAAATGGCGAGGGTATAAGATCAATATTATAGATACGCCAGGTTATGACGATTTCGTGGGTGAAGTGATCTCTGCCTTGCGTGTTGCGGATACCGGAGTAATGTTGTTGAACGCTGTGATGGGAGTAGAAGTAGGTACGGATATAATCTGGGATTATACAGAGAAATTCAAAACTCCTATGATTTTCGCCGTTAATAAACTCGATGATGATAATGCCGATTTCGAGAAAACAGTGCGTCAGGCCAAGGGGCATTTCGGGAACAAAGTTGTGGTCGTCCAGTATCCCAACCAGGTCGGTGCCGGCTTTCACGAGATCGTTGATGTGCTGCGAATGACAATGTATAAATTTAAAGATAACGGCGGCAAGCCTGAGAAACTACCGATCCCGGACGACCAGAAAGCAAGAGCCGAGGAACTCCATAAAGAGTTGATCGAAGCTATTGCCAGCAATGACGAAAGTTTAATGGAAAAATATTTTGATAAAGGCGAATTGGACGAAGATGAAATGAAGACAGGCTTAAAGAAGGCTATGATCAACCATGACCTGTTTCCCCTGTTCTGTTTATCGGGCGAAAGAAATATGGGTAGCGGCAGGCTGATGGGCTTTATTGATAATGTCTGTCCCAGCGCCAATGAAATGCCACCGCAAACGACGAAAAGCGGAGATAAACTTAATTGTGACGCCAATGGTCCTGCCTGCATTTTTGTTTATAAAACAATAAGTGAACCCCATGTCGGTGAATTGTCATTCTTCAAGGTCTATTCCGGCACGATCAGGAGCGGGATGGAACTGGAAAACGAAACAACGGGGGTAACTGAAAAGATCAGCCAGTTGTTTATGGTCGAAGGTAATAAACGCTCTCCTGTGAATGAATTGGTGGCAGGCGATATCGGGGCTACTTTGAAATTAAAAAATACACACGTCAATAATACATTGCATACCCGTGGCAAGAACTATGAGTTAAAACCGATCGAATTCCCGCCACCCAATATGACTATGGCTATAGAAACGCTGAAGAAAGGGGAGGAGGAAAAATTATCGCTGGCGCTGCACCAGTTGCGGGAGGAGGATGCGACTTTACTGGTAGAGGTATCCCAGGAATTGAAGCAAACGCTTATCCATTGCCAGGGAGATATGCACCTGGCTGTCGCCAAATGGAAGATCGAGCATAGTCATAAGTTGGAAGTGAAATTTGTAAAACCAAAGATTGCTTACCGTGAAACCATTCGTAAAATGGCCGATGCCAATTACCGGCATAAAAAGCAAAGCGGTGGCGCTGGCCAATTCGGTGAAGTCTTTTTGCGAATAGAACCCTGGTATGAAGGAATGCCAGAGCCAAAAGATCTTACCGTTAGAGGAAGAGATGTGCACAACCTGGACTGGGGCGGTAAACTTGTTTTCTACAATTGTATTGTTGGTGGCGCCATTGACGCAAGATTTTTACCCTCGATAATGAAGGGGGTGATGGAAAAAATGCAAAATGGGCCGCTGACCGGTTCTTATGCCCGTGACATCCGTGTATGTGTATACGATGGCAAGATGCACCCGGTCGACAGCAACGATATCTCTTTCAAGATCGCCGGATTACAGGCGTTTCGCAGCGCTTTCCAGCAGGCAGATCCCCAGATCCTTGAACCGGTCTATCACGTAGAGGTTTTATGCCCCGACGATCTTACAGGTGCGGTTATGGGTGACCTGCAAAGCCGCCGCGCTATCGTAGAGGGTATAGACAGCGAAGGGCATTTTCAAAAAGTGATAGCCAAGGTTCCCTTAGCTGAAATGAATGGTTATTCATCTTCCCTGCGATCCATTACACAGGGAAGGGCCAAGTTCAAAATGCATTTCCTGGGATATGAAGCTGTGCCGTTCGAGCTACAACGAAAACTTATTGACGATTATAGTAAAACCGCAAAAGAAGAATACGCATAAGTTAACCCCAAACCAATTGCAAATAAGAAGCTTCGGTGTTGCCGGAGCTTTTTTATTTGAACGGTGTTATGGCCATAACGTTTGCGTTAACAACGGATCAGCCGGTCTCTTTTACATTTTTGGGATGTTTGAAGGTATGCTATAAATTTAGGCCTTAATATCAGTCAAAACAATGTTCCGAATATGCAATTCAGGTTATTAATAACAGCCTTATTTATTGGGCCATTATCATTTGGGCAAACAACCAAATATGTAAAAATCCCGGGAACCAAATGCAGCCTGGTCCCACCTGCTGGGTTTGTGGCGGCTACGAATTTTAGCGGTTTTCAAGAACCTGAAACCGGATCTTCTATAATTATCAATCAGCTGCCAGCACCTTACCAGACAGTCGTGGATGGTTTTACCGCCGAAGCTTTAAAAGCACGAGGTATGACGCTTGTTAGTAAACAGGCAATAGATTTTAACAAGTCGAAAGCCACTTTGATAAACTTAACACAAGCAGCGAACGGAGCTAATTACCTAAAACAAATCCTGGTATTTGGCGACTCTAAGGAAACCGTGTTGGTAAATGGCATTTATCCCGAATCGGCCAGAATTAACGAAGCGAAAATAAAAGAGGCGTTGCTTTCGACAGTATATGATCCCGCTCAGGACGATGATCTAGCAGCGGCGGCAGCATTTTCGATAGACACAAGAAATACAGAATTTAAAATAGTAAAGTTCATCTCAGGAAGCCTGTTATATTCTACTGACGGGCAAATACCAACCGAGAAGCCGACGTTGATCGTCGGTGGTTCGACGGGTAAGGTTGCTGCCGGTCAGCAAAAACAGTATGCAGAAGATAGGATTAAAAAACTACCGAGAGGAGAATTCAATTTGATCAAAGAGGTAAAGGAAGTCACGATTGACAATTTAAAAGGGTATGAAATAGTGGCTGAAGGCAAAAGCAAAGACGATAAAACCGAACTTGTCTACCAGGTCATGCTTTTTAATGATAAAGGCGAATACTATATAATTCTTGGACAGGCAAAAGAAGACCGCGAAAAAAACCTGGCTACGTACAGGAGCATAGCAGGGACCTTTAAACGTAAATAGAATAAATAAGGCTGACAAAGAATGAGTCACGCCGTAGTGCCTACTGGCTTTGTTTATTCACTCCGTCTTCGAATTTCCCAATTCATACTTCATCCATTTTATAAGAAGATGTCCAGGCAAGAACTTTGACCTCAAAACCTTTTTTATGAAAAATGTTCTCCTTTCCTATTCCTCAAAACGAACTGGAAAGGCAACATTCCCAAACCTATAAGGTCTGAAAGACCTTATAGGTTTGGGATTTTTTTCATTATGGCCTCCAGGCCATTTACGATGCCTTCGAAGTACTGCCCTTTTTTGAAGTAGGGAATGAAAGCCTCATCAATAATTTTCTTCGTTTCATTGTCGGTTAGAATATTCCTGATCCCGTATCCAGTCTCGATCCGCATAAATCGGTAGCCTTTGGACAACCCGATCGTTACACCGTTGTTCTTTTCTTTTTGCCCCACGCCCCAGTCATTGGCAATCCGGTAAACATAGTTTTCAAATTTATCGCGGCTGATCATTGAGGTATCGATCGTAATCAACGCTATTTGTACCGTTGTTTTCTTCTCATAGGCCTTTATCATCGAATCCAGGTATTTTTCCTGATTAGCTGAAAGGATACGTTCAAAATCATTGACAACACCAACCGGCTTGGGCAGACTGGCTTTCCCATGCTTTTGGGCTATGAGAGTACTTGAAAAAAAGGAGATAAATAATAATAGAGCAGCAGCCCGTTTCAATAAACGCATGATCGTTTATTTACTGTCAAAACTGACACATTCTTTTAATTCTTTTTCCGTGTAGGCCACTTTATATTGTTTTAATACTTCGTCGGGCACACCATTCCAACGAGTGGCTTTGTTACCCAGGTAACCAATATCCTTTCCGCCAATCTCCGAAGTATAGAAACCTGTGGCAGTCAGGTTGCGCATCAGGTTGAAAAAGTTGACTCCCGGTTGCATGCCAGGTGTTACTATTCCTTTTTTGATAGTATTGCCTTTTTGGTCTTTATAGCTGATTTCCGGGTAGGCAATTTCATCAACGATTTTCAATTGTTCAGTTTCACTGCAATCTTTAAAAGGTTTTTCAACACGCTTGAGGCATTGCATGTCAAGCCAACGAAGTCCGCCCCGCATCGGCACCTGGTGCTGCGGCATGTCTTTTACAATAAACTCGATGAACTCCGGCACCCCGGCATCCGAAGCGCTTCCACTTACTTCATCCTTCGGAATAATAATGTCAGCGAGGATAGTTATAGTTGCCATCTCGTGATCGGTAAAGAACTTTTCCTGAGCCAATAATTCTTTCTCATATTTCAGTTCATCCGGATTGCGGTCGAGATCAAATTTCGGTTCACCTGCAGTTTCTCCGGTTTTCTTTTTCTGATCTTCGGTCTTACAACCGGCGATAACCGCAGGAGCGGCGATGGCGCCGGTAGCGATCAGTTTCAGTGATTTTCTTCTGTCCATGTGATTAAATTCGAATTTAATAAAATAGAAATTCGAAATCTTATTCGATTTTCATGTTTCCTCGTTTCGGATTTCGTGTTTTTATTTTAGATTTCCTTTTTTCAGTTCATCAACAATATAATCGCAGGCTCTCCAGCTCAATGCCAGGATAGTCCAGGTAATATTTTTATCTGCCTGTGAAACAAACTGGCCACCATCTACACAAAACAGGTTTTTGCAATCATGCGCCTGGCTCCATTTATTCAATGCGGATCGTTTGGGATCGCTGCCCATCCTTACTGTTCCGGCTTCATGAATGATCTCTCCCGGCCTTGACAAACCATAGTTGTTTTTTTCATCGTCATCTCCACCCCAGGTAATAACAGCGCCCATATTATGCATGACCTCTTTGAACGTTTCCTTCATATGCTTCGCCTGTTTTATTTCATGTTCACTCCATTTGACATTGAAACGTAAAACAGGAATACCGAATTTATCTACAACATTGGGGTCTATTTCGCAATAGTTGGATTCAACAGGAATGGCTTCTCCGCGGCCAGCCATACCAACACCGCATCCATAGAAGAAACGGTAATCTTCTTTCAACGATTTTCCGTATCCACCGGGGCGTTTTTCTGTTCCTTTTACAACATATTTGCCGTTTAGATTTTCAATTCCCCAGCTAAAACCGTAAGAAGGCTGTCCCTGCCCGCCCCAATATTCGATATGATATCCTCTCGGGAAGTCCAGTTTTTTATTGTCAAGCCACCAGGGTGAGTACACGTGCATGCCACCTACACCATCTTCGTTATAACGCTTGCGGTCGAAGAGCTGTGGCAGTATCCCACCTACCGCAGCACCAGTTGAATCGTGTAAATATTTTCCAACTACATTGCTGCTATTAGCCAGGCCATTGGGGTGTCTCGGTGATTTGGAATTGAGTAATAGTCGTGCCGATTCACAAGTACTGGCTGCCAGTATTACCACCTTACCACTAACCTGGTATTCCATCATATCGTCTTTATTGATATAGGACACACCGGTGGCCAATCCTTCAGTGTTGGTTAAAACCTCTCTTACCATTGCATTCGGTATAATGTCCACCCGGTTTGTTTTGAGCGCCGGGTAGATCAACACATTGGGAGAAGAAAAATCTGCCTTGAATAAACTACAGTTGCGGTTGCATTGACCGCAGAACTGGCAGGCCACTCTTTCATTGTTACCAGGCAATGCCTGCGTCAAAATGGAAAGACGCGACGGAATAACTTTTACGCCGGCCTGCGTGGCTGCATTTTTTATAAAAATTTCGTGGAGTCGTGGCTTCGGGGGAGGAAGGAAAAATCCATCAGGATCGTTTTCCAGTCCTTCGTTTGTACCAAAAACGCCAATCAATTTGTCTACTTTATCATAATAGGGCTTTACGTCTTCATAACCGATAGGCCAGTCGTCTCCAAGACCATCAATGCTTCTTCTCTTAAAATCTTTCGGACCAAATCGCAAGGATATTCTTCCCCAGTGATTCGTTCTTCCTCCGAGCATCCTGGCCCGCCACCAATCCCACTGGGTACCTTCGGCTTTGGTAAAGGGTTCTCCATCGAGACTCCAGCCACCATAACATGCATCGAAATCTCCAAAAGGACGAGTCTTGGTGCTGGCTCCCCTGCGTGGGGAATCCCAGGGGTTTTTTAATTGGGTAACGTTCTTTTGCGGATCGTACATATAACCCGCTTCAAGGATGCAAACATTCAAGCCGGCATTTGCCAGGGTATAGGCGGCCATTCCTCCGCCCGCACCTGATCCTACTATTACCGCATCATAAGTCTTAGGTTGTTTTTTTATCTGGAATTTTCCCATATAACAGGCAATTATTGATTGAATTACCGGAACAATTTACGTAATCATTTTTTTTACAGAAGAATTTTTATAAACGCTTCTTTAAACGGTCATATTGAAAGTATATTTATTGATAATTTTTATGAATGAAGAAGCTAACCATGGCTGTTGTTTTAATAACTTCTTTTTCTGGGCAGGCGCAAGTAATCGATTACAATGCATATCCCGTCTATTCCGGGAGTGATCTCGGTCTTGTTTATTCCAGCCGGCAATCTGCATTCCGTATCTGGTCGCCGCCTGCAGACAATGCACAGCTGCTAATTTATAAAGAGGCGCTGACGGATACTGCTTCGCAGGTTGTTCAAATGAAAAAAAACGCGAATGGAACGTGGACCGCTATTTTGCCCGGTGACCAAAAAGGAAAATTCTATGCTTTCAGGGTCCACATCAACGGTCAATGGTCGAAAGCTGTTCCCGACCCCTATGTAAAGGCGGTCGGTGTCAATGGAAAAAAGGGAATGATCATCGACCTAAAACAAACCGATCCAGTAGGTTGGGAAAACGATAAAAGCCCCGCATTTCATTCTCCTACTGATGCAATTATTTATGAAATACATGTACGCGACGCCAGCATTGCTTCCAATTCCGGGATTAAAAACAAAGGAAAATTCATTGGGCTTGCTGAACCGGGAACCAAAAATCCCGATGGCCTGTCAACCGGCCTCGATCACCTTAAAGAATTGGGAGTAACCCATATCCATCTTCTTCCTTCTTACGATTTTTATTCGATCAATGAAACTAAACTGAATTCACCGCAATATAACTGGGGATATGAACCACTCAACTATAATGTTCCTGAAGGATCTTATTGTACAGATCCATATAACGGTGTATCGCGGATCAGGGAATTCAAACAGCTTGTGAAGACGCTGCATGCAAACGGGTTAAGGGTGGTCATGGACGTTGTATACAATCACACCATGCTTACGGAAAATTCTTATTTCAATCAACTGGTTCCCGGGTATTATTACAGGCAAACCAGGGAAGGTAAATTTTCCAATGCCACAGCCTGCGGCAATGAAACGGCAAGCGAAAGGGCCATGATGAGGAAATTCATGCTTGAATCTGTAAAATACTGGGTACAGGAATATCATATCGATGGTTTCCGATTCGACCTGATGGGAGTGCATGATATCGTTACTATGAACCTAATTTCGAAGGAACTGCATAAGATAAAGCCGGATATTTTACTATATGGCGAAGGCTGGACAGCAGGTTCCTGTCCTTTGCCCGATTCGGTGCGTGCATTAAAAGTCAATGCATCGAAGCTCGACCGCATTGCGGTATTCAGCGATGATATACGGGATGGAATAAAAGGCAGCGTGTTCAGGAATGAGGACAGGGGATTTGTAAGTGGCAAACCGGGAATGGAAGAGAGCATAAAATTCGGAATCGTCGCATCATGCCAGCATCCACAGGTTGATTACAGCAAAGTTAATTACTCAAAAGCGCCTTATGCGGCACAGCCTTACAATACGATCACGTATGCCGAATGCCACGACAATCATGTATTATGGGATAAACTCGCAATTTCTGCTGCAAATGCCAGCGAAGATGAACGAAAACGGATGGATAGGCTTGCCCTGTCTATTATGCTGACTTCACAGGGAATTCCTTTCCTGCATGCAGGCACAGAATTTCTGCGAACAAAAAAAGGGAATGATAATTCATACAATGCAGGCGATGGGATCAATGCGATCGACTGGAACCTGAAAACAAAAAATAAGGATGTATTCGAGTACATAAAAGCATTGATCAGGATGAGAAAAGAACACCCGGCTTTTCGTATGCGGACTTCTGAGCAGATAGCGTCACAGATTTCATTCATTAATAAACTTCCTCCTGGAACGATTGCTTACACTATCAATGGGGCAGCAGTAGGGGACAGGTGGAATAATATACTTGTTGTGCTAAACGGGAATTCAAAAGCCCAGGACCTGCCTATTAATGCACCTGACTGGAAAAAAGTCTTTTCAATCGCAGAAGGATTCACTACCGGGACGCCGGGTATAGCTGGTACCTTGCAGGTGGCTGCTTATAGTTGTGATATCTATATAAAAAAATAACTCCCGGTGTTGTTCCGGGAGCTCTGTTTTTTAGTTGTTGTGTTTCTATTTTACAGTCTGATCAACATAGGCCGAAACCCATCCGACCTGGCCGTTCTTAACAAGGAAAAACCCTTTTGATTCATAGACCGATTTGAACTGCCGCATTATCTTAAGCAGTAACCCTGCGCCCGCCATCAGTGATTTTTGATCAAACACGCTATGGACTCTTTTAATTTCTTTAGCTACAGCAGCTTTATCAATAGAAGGGTCGTTTATTTTTTTCACCAGTTCAACATCCGAAAGCGAACTGAAATCGGTATATAACTGTTCAGCCAGTTTTTGAACATCTTCATAAGTGACATTGACTACAGTCTTGTCAATTTGTTCCGGTTGCAATAATGTGGCAGCCGCCCACACAATACCACCGCTAAAGGCGATATAGTCATTCATGTTGTAGGCGCCGCTTGAGTTTACCGCGTAAATAAGTTCGGAATTTTCAATACTGAGAAGCGTCCTGTTTAACTGGCTTTTGTAAGTAGCCAGCGTTTTGTCGAATTCGTCCAGTTTTTTTTCGGTGGCATTGGCTACGCTTTTGGTGCCCCAATTAAAAGTAAACAACTTGAAATCGGTGGTATTATCGTCGAAAGGGAAATAGCCGCCCTTGGTGTTCCCACTTCCGATATCGATCAGGAAAGTGGAGAAACGTTTTGAAGAAGGCACGATGCCAAGATGTGACAGCCTTGCTTCCTGCAGTGGATCAACCACCTCTACGCGGCGTTGCGCGTCCTTGATCTTGATCCTGAAAGAATCAATGAGATTATTTACCCAGCTTGTTTTTTCTTCTTTTTCAGCCTGCATTTTAACCCCGCTACTGACCACTGTAAATATCCGGTTGGAAGGTATATTGTACCTGGTGATAGCAGTGCTGTATAATTCGCTCATGCCATTCAGCGTGGCGCTGAAAGTAGGTTGAGTAAATGAAATGAAATCTGTATTGACCGAGGAATCTTTCAAAATATTAAACGAACCGGTGGAATTGGCATCTTTCCCAAGTTCGAGCAAACTCATTTTTACACCTTTGGAGCCTACTTCAATTCCTGCATAGACGATCGAATTGTCAAATTTTAATTTCAGACTTTCCTGGGCGGATAGTTGGGCCGCGTAGAACAGAACGACTGCTGACAACAGCACTGGTCTTAAGTGTTTAATGAACATGGTCCGGCTATTAATTGCTATAAAAAAGGGTTGAACTTACAATATTATGCTCTCCGGGTTGTGTTCCCAATTATGCACCACGTGATGTGAAAAAAATGTGGTTAAGTAACCGCTTTTTATAGTCAAAATGAAAGAAGGCTCAGTATTGAGCCTTCTTTTGTTTTTTTGACAAACCGCCTAATTTAGTCTTTCGTATCCTCTGGTTTGTTCTTCTCTTTTATTTTTTCTCCATCGATTTTCCCCTTCTTTTTAATTACCGTTCCATCTTCAGCGATAAGCGCTTTCATTTTATCTTCTCCGTTTTCCATCTGTATTTCATACGCTGTCCTGTTCTTATCATTTTCCTTGTCTACTGACTTAATCGTAAAGCCCGGGAACTGTGTCCTGATGGTATTATTTACTGCGGCCGGTAATGAAGAATAATCGGTGACTTCAGTTACTGTTCCGATCCAGTTGCCGGCGTCATTATACCAAACCCAATAATCGGCGTCATTAACACTAAATTTTGCTACCATATCGTTGGAATCAACCGCGGGCCAACCTGTCCACTCCCAGGAAATAGGGGTCTCCACAACCGGCTCATAGTAATCCCAGGTTACATTGGAAGCCTGTGGATATTTTGCTTCAAAAGAGGTACGTGTTGCCTCAGGAACTTCCACAGTCCGTTTAGTTCTTTTCGTCTCGGTTTGGCTTACACTGGTTGAATCGGGATTGTCTTTGCTGGATCCAGCCTGGTTGCAGGAAGCCCATACCGCAGAAGTGACCACTGCAAGAGCAAGGATCCGAGTTTTAACTTGCATAATAATTACTATTTATGTTTAAAATAACCGTTTCCGGCTTCTTATCACATTAGCTACATAAATTATTATGCCAAGAGGGAAATTAGAGGCTTGGGGCATGGTAGTTTATTTAAATATATCATTCAGCAGGCCGGCCAGACGAACGCCACCTTTCAATAACTGTTCATTGATCGTATCTATATGATCAAAATTATACCGATAGCCTAATCGCTGATAAGGCCTTGTTATTTCAGCATAAATGCCCTGGGCTGCTGCATAGGACTCAAAGAACCATTCGTAGACCGGGGCTTTCTGCCAGCCAGCCCGTTGTTGTGAAGTGGTATGGTTGATCGCTTTCGCCCATTCTGTATAGCTTAGCTTTTGATATTCGGGTAGCTTATCATCCCAAACGCTGTGAAGATTTGTTGAATCGCTGAACCATATAACTCTTACGCGGTTGCCACCCTGGTCTTCGGGTCTTCCGCCGACATGCAGAGGCTGGTGAAGGTCACCTACAAAATGGATAAGCAAACGCAGATACATTATCTTCTTTTCTTTTTCCAGGTTTTTCTTTTTCAATTCACGAATGATAAAATTCATTTTTGCATAAAGGTTCACACCTGTATCCGGCTTGAGTATATTGATGACCTCATCGTGCGTAAGCCCACCTTTGAGATTGACATAGTGCCAGGGACTGAGGTAATTGAAGTTTGAATCTGATTTGATGAAGTCGGCCCAATTGGCGGCCATTGCCATGGATTCATTACCCAGGATCGCTTTTACAGCTGCTCTTGCTTTTGGGCTCAGGTAGCTGTCAGCAATTTCACCAACGACGCGGTGGCCGGTCATGCCCCACCACCAGTTAGCAAAAGATGAAAATGATATGAAGGACGTCACTGCAAGCAGGACTATGCTTCTAAATAACTTTGTTCTCATGGTTGTTCGTTGTTGATGGGCGCAAAAGTATAAAGTTAGAATGAACCACCTATTAATTCTTTTCCGGTCCCTGGTCCACAGGCCAGTTATCTGTCCGAAATGGCGTTACGGGTAATCCTTCCTTGCTAAACACGTTTCCCACCATAGTGTTTCCAAAACCATAACGTACATAAACAGGTTGCTTGAGGCTTTTGTTCCAAACAATGATCTTATTGTTTTCAATTTTTGCTTCTGCGGGCAACCATTCTTCCTTTTCACCGGAGATAAAAAACCCGGTAATTGTCTTTCCTCTTGCGATCAAACCATTCGGTATTTCTGAAAAGCTCAAGACTATCTTGTTCTTGGCGACTTCCGCGGTTTTTAGTAATGGACTTATGTATGGACCTGGATTTTTATCATAGGTTTCAGCCAGCGCCCAGTTTGCCAGCCTGCTTCCCACATATCTTTTGTCTGAAGGATGGATATTTGTTACGGAGTCAATAAGGTCGGTGATTACCACCATCCCGGTATTCGGATGGGCCATCAGTCTTGTTTGTTGTTCCTGCAATAGCGCTCCTACATTCTTATTACCGTATTTGTATGGAGCGATCTGCACAAGGTAAAAAGAGAATTCTTTGTTCCACTTCGTCCTCCAACTATCAATCATGGTAGCGAGCAGCCGGGAATAAGTACTGTTCGCGCCAACATTAGCCTCACCCTGGTACCAGATGGCGCCAGCGATGTTGAATTTGGTGATTGGGGCGATCATACCGTTGTAAAGCATTCCAGTTTTAACAGGTCCCCACGGAACTTCCTGCAGTTCGGCCGCCGCTTTCCGCAAAGTGTCATTGCTGTTTATACTTTCAACAGGTGTCCATGTTTCGGCCGGGGTTCCGCCCCAACTTGAATTGATCAAACCAATGGGGACGTTAAGATCATGCTGTAATTTTTTGCCAAAGAAATATCCAACCGCGCTAAATGAACGCAACGAATTGGAATCGCAAATCTTCCATTGACCCTTCAGGTCATCCTGGGGACAATCAGATGCAGCTCTCGGAACCTGGAAGAACCGGATGTTGCGGTTGTAACAGTCAGGAAACTCTTCCCTGATATAGCGGGCGCCATTATAATAGCTCCATTCCATG
>VBAT01000051.1:26049-35683 GCA_005884665.1 Bacteroidota bacterium | reverse complement strand
ACATCGTTTAACACTATCTCGGAACCGCCACTATTCACGGTTATTGTATAGGGGCCACCTGCACCGGGAGTTTTTATAGGGAAACTCCATTTGCCGTTATTGTTTACAACACCTGTGGTGGTAGCGTTGTCCCAACTGCCTGTTATTTTTACCTGCTGCCCATTGTATCCCCATCCCCAGAAAGTAACCAAATCGTTTTGCTGAATTACCATACCGGGAGAAATAACAGAAGGAAGACGTAATTGCGAAAATGAATTTATTGAGATAAATAATGAGACGAACAAGCAATAAAGGGACAATCGCATAGTAATTGTTTAAAGCCATAAATTTAAAGTATTGCGCGGAGGATTGTTAAATAAATTGCAGGAGAAACTCAATTATAGTTTCATCCGGGAAAATAAAAAATATAACAGGGTTGCCGATGTGCGGTTACCTTATCATCAATTTAAAAATTCATTTCATCTGCACTTGGACCATAGCTACCGGGTATAGGTATGTTGAGCAGGCGGAGATATACACCCAGTTGCGCCCGGTGATGTACGATCTGGCAATAGGTCATACGGATCACTTCTCCTTTTGGATTAGCACTGTATATTTCTTTGCCATTCCGTAAAGTCCATTCGGGCTCCAGGTCTTTTTCGGTCGCTTTGGATAAATAGGATCTGCCATCGGATAGTGATTTTTCAAAATGCTCTAACAGATCGGCAGTTTTTGATATGGTTTTTGGTTCGTAGGGATTGGCGGCGAAATCGAGTTCGGAAGTGGTCAGCACCATACTCACCCAGGAAGGCAACTCGGCAATATGGGTCGCCAATTGTTGGATAGACATGCTCTTTTGGTGAGGTTTCCACGAATACTTGTCGTCGGGGATACGTTCCAGCATTTTGCGGGTGGTTTTGGCTTCATTGTCCATTTCTTTGAGGAGCGATTGAATCGTTGACATAGTTTTTGTTTTAGGATACAAATAAAAAACCTGCCACTGACAACCCTATGTCAGTCAGGATTTGGAAATCGCAGATTTTTTTTTAAAAAAAGGGAGATAATTACCTCTGTAGGAAGGATGCCACGGATACACGGATGAACTAAATACCAGTTTTAACGTTTAACGGTTTAAAGATTTAACCGGTCAGCGTATCAATAATTCACGGGAAGCAATTTCATATAGTCATTCAATTCTATGTGGTCCGTTTTCTTAAAAGGCCAGCCACGTGAAGTGACTTTCAATATGCGGGACACTTTAAAGTCGCGGTAATCGTTTCTCATATGACACCAGGCTACGAGGTGCCAGTTGAATGCATAAAAGATAAGCCCGATAGGTTCCACCTGTCTTTTACTTACTTCTTCCTTGGTGTTCTTGTAGTCCAGTTCAACGATCGTCCTGGCGGTGATTGCATTTTGAAGGGGGGTGAGATATTCAAAGTCGTTGATGACGCACGGCGGCAGTTGAAGTTTGATCTTGTTATCCAGTATTTCCATTTTTTCCTTTTGGGAAGAGCGCAATACGGTCCTGACCTTGTTCAGCAGGTTCGAATAATGTGTCTTTATGGATTTGTCCGCGAAGCTATTCACCAATCCTTCCATCAACAGGAGTGCGTTGGCTTCTTCCGAAGAAAATGAAACGGGTGGAAGAAAATAGCCCTGCACTATGAAATATCCTTTTTGCTGTTCAAAACTGACTGGGATTCCCTGCTCACATAGCGCCCTGACATCACGATAAACTGTCCGGATGCTTATTTTAAATTTTTCGGCAATTCTTTCAGCCGGTACATATTTCTTTGACTGTAAAAAAGTAACGATTCCCAACAACCGGTCTATTCTGTTCATACAAGTAATTGTGACAGAATAAAATTAAAACTTATATACGATAAATTACAAAGGCAGTAAGATCAGAGAATGAATCAGGGAGAAAAATATCCTTAAAACCCATGGGCTTTATTAGGATGGTTGCGAATAAAAGATCAAAGACAATCCCTGTCGTTTCCCTGTATATAACCCTGCTGTTCGGGCGGCATGATCCATTTATCTACGGGAACATCTTTTTTCAAAGGCTGCTGAGCATTGGGAGAAACTGTCTTTTCCTTTTTCTTGGAAGATAAAGAAGCCTGGGGTGGGAGAGTGTCCTTAAGTCCCACCTGGGGAACGAGGATAGATTCATTCATCATAGTAGAGGATTTTAGCTGTTAGGTTTTCCGAAAATCGAAACCAATGTTCCGTTTCAAAAACCATTTGCACGTGGCCACCCGGGGAATTTTTTTGGCTAAGATTTCTACTATAAAGGTAGGGGAGAAATATTATCGATAAATGAACAGGGGATTAAAAATATTTTATCGTTTAATGTGTCAGGTCAACATAAAATTTCTTGAAGTAATAACATGCAAAAGGTCGCCTGATCATCCCGGCAAACTGTCACCCGGAAAGCTGCGACAGGGATAAGTTTCATAAACAAAAACACCAGCCACGACTCCCGGGTCCTCATCCATGATCTTTTTGGTTTCGTCAACGGAAGCATTGAAGATCCCAAGACCGCTCAGGTCAGCTTCCACGGTTACCGGGCAAACAATCGATAACAACCCGTCTGCACGCAGGGCGAAATTGCGGCGGCCGTGTTCCCAGATCAACTTTTCAACGCCGGACTGGTTAGCTTTTGGCCCGGGTTTTAGAAGCACAATGCAATATTCTTTTATTGTGGGAAACATCGAATACATGTATTCGTCGGTGATGGTTGTCATAGCTTTATCTTTTGATCAGTATCCTACAAATATAGGGTTAGGACAAATAAGTTTTTTGTACGATATTGGCATTCGATTCCGGTTGGCGAAATCCCTCCCCGGTAATGCGCCGGTCTTTAAAATCTCCATATCAATTGCAGCAACCGTAACCGTCCCACGATAAAATTGTTGGAAATGTTCAAATCGGTATATTTTCCTAAAAGCTATTATTTGCTTGTTTGCCTGGTGATGGCTGATCTTGCGCCTGTGTTGGCTCAAACCGGTGTGCGTCAGAACCTGATATCGCAAACAACTTTTGAAGGAGCCAATTACCTCTCTGGCTGGTATAACAACCAGCATTGCTGTTCCTATTCCGTACAACAAAGCACAGAACAAATCAAGGCGGGTTCCAACTCACTTCGGTTTGAAATAAAAAGCACGGATCCTCCGACAAGCGGAGCTATCCGTTCGGAGATCGGGCTGGACAGCGACCCTTTGAACGATGATCGATGGTATGGATTTTCAGTTTATTTGAAAGACTGGCTTGATGATGATGCAGGGGAAAGTGTTTTTCAATGGGCGCCTGACAATGCAAGCGGTTCGGCGTCCATGGCACTGTTAGCCTCTGGCGGCAGGTTTACTTATGTTACAAATAGCGGCGGCAGCGCCAACAACATACTCACGGATATCGGGTCTGTGATCTCCAACGGCTGGGTAGATTTCGTAATTCATGTCAGGTGGGCTACCGATACAACGGGACTGTTGCAGGTATGGAAAAATGGCATACTTGTCATAAACCGATCCGGGATCAAAACCACGACGGTCAGTTCCTATTTCAAAGCAGGCATAAATAAGTTCGGCTGGGGAACACAATCGTCGTCCGTCTCGCAACGAGTTTTATACCTGGATGAAGTAAGAGTTGGGAATGCCAGCGCAGTTTACAATGATGTAGCGCCTTTTCGTCCGCGGCGTGATTATTTCGGAGGCCAGTAAAGTCGATAGTGCCTGGTTTTAAATTATTCACTCTAACAAACCTGTTTAATTTCGAACCGCAGGCCACAATCAATCTTCCAGTGCATAGCGGATTGCGCAATTTGTTTATTAAAGGTGGAGGTAGGTTTGGGTCAGCCCGGACAGAAGTGCATACGCCAAATACTTCCGATATCAGCAATCATCCATTTCGTGATATAATGTAGGAATCGGCCACTATGCTTTTTTTGCAGAGGAAACGGCCCTCAAAATTTATACGTATTACCAATGCTCCACCATTAAGGATAAAAATTCTGGTGATAAAACGACTGGCAGGCTTCCGTGCCGAGGTAGGGTTATCCCACGCTTTTTTGATCGGCGCAAGAGAATTTTAAATGATGTTTATAACGGGCAGATGCTAATAGCGATTGCGATCCCGGTTGTTACCAGGAGGTCTGTTGTAGCCTCCACCTCCACCGCCGCTATTGCGGTTGCCGCCGTAGCCACCACCGCCACCAGGTCGGTTGCCAAAGCCGCCGCCACCTCTATTTCCTCCGCCGCCGGGACGGTCTTCTGCAGCTTTTACAACAAGAGGCTTCTTACCGAGTGAAATATCATTGAGGTTTTCGATAGCATCTTTCGCTTCTGCCTCGTTAGGCATCTCCACAAATCCAAACCCTTTGCTTTTACCGGTTTCCCTGTCCATGGCAACTTTAGCGGATACTACTTTGCCAAATTTTTCAAATATCTCCTCGAGTTCCGCATCGTCAAGATCGTATGGAAGACCAGCTACAAAAATGTTCATATTGCTCTTTTTGTAAAAATACTGAACTTATGCGGGTATAAAGAGGTAAAAAATGGTTTGTGCAAATTTTTAAGGGTTGAACGGAACTCTACGCGAGTTTTCCCCTTAGCCCAATTAAAAGAATTTCGCATACAACAATCGCAAGAAACGGGTTTTAGGGAAAAACGGGTTATTTTAATTTTGTGGTATGACTGATTATCAAAGAATAGAAAAAGCCATTGGATATATCAACCAGCATTTCAGGCAGCAGCCGGACCTTGATGAAGTGGCAAAACAGGTATACCTGAGTCCGTTTCATTTTCAACGTCTGTTCAGGGAATGGGCGGGAGTAAGCCCTAAGAAATTTTTGCAATTCATCAGCCTGGAACATGCCAAGCAATTGTTGCAGCAAAAATATTCGCTGGCCGATACAAGTTTTGAAGCAGGCTTGTCGGGGACCAGTCGTCTTCATGATCTTTTTATAAGTATAGAAGGGATGACCCCCGGGGAATTTAAGAACGAGGGTGAGAACCTGCAGATCAATTACAGCTTTGCCGAAACTTATTTCGGCGATGTGCTCATAGCTTCCACTTCCAAAGGCATCTGCCATATTTCCTTTGCTGAAAAACCGGGTGAAGAACTGAAAACACTCCGCGAACAGTTTTCAAGGGCAATGTTTATTCAAAAAACGGATATGCACCAGCAAAATGGGTTGCAGGTTTTCAAAAACGATTGGAAAGATCTTGCAAAGATCAGGCTTCACCTGAAAGCCACACCTTTCCAGGTTAAGGTCTGGGAAGCGTTATTGAAAATTCCCTTTGCGGGCGTAAGTACCTATGCAGAGATTGCTAAAGAGATAGAGTCTCCAAAAGCGGCAAGAGCGGTAGGAACAGCTGTTGCCAGCAACCCGGTTGCGTTCCTGATTCCCTGTCATCGCGTGATACGATCAACTGGTTTGATCGGCGAATATCATTGGGGAACTACAAGAAAAACCGCGATCATTGGTTGGGAAGCCGCGCAATCTGCAGGCGAAAGATAATCCGCAAGAACCGGGTTGATACCAGTCTTAATCTCACGGAACTTTGCTGTATCAAAAACAAAACATAATGAAAAAGTTTAAGATTGTTCCGCTCTCCATGGCATACGCCGACAGGATACGGTCTACACGCAAAGACGATTTCGGGCACGAAGTAGTTGAACAGTTGGCTACAGGCCTGGGCCCTTGCAGAGTTTCGCTTAAACCTTTCAAAAGGGGAGAAGATAAACGGCTGCTTTTGACTCATAGCCCTTTTTCGATTGACAATGCATTCAATCAGCCCGGTCCCATCTTTATACATTTGAACGAAGTGGAAGAATATAGCGATATCTATCAGTTCCCTCCCGAAATAAAGGCCGATAAACAGCATTTTCACCTGACCCTGATCGGGTATAGTGCAGACCAGCAAATGGTATATACTAAACTGGTGGGTGATAACGATATTGATGATCTAATTGGAAAAATATTTGACAAACATCCGGAGATCGAATACCTACACGCCCGGAGTGCCGAAGCCAGTTGTTATATCTGCAGGATCGAGAGGTATTCCGAATCATGATGAATCATTTTTCGGATTTCATATACTTCGACTTTCGGATTTTAGGTATCATTCATTTAACCCTCTTGAATTCAAAATGGATGGTATCTTTTCCACCCTTATCATTGGGGCCAAAAATGAACGCGTGTATCCGATTGTTGTCAACGAACGAATAATTGATATCGGTGGGAAAATCATGAGCGGGATTACTGAATTGGACCATGCTATCAGTAAAGATGGAAGCAATGAATTTGATTGCTTTCTCATCATTTTGACCTTTGACGGTGTTTTCAAAAACCCATATTCCGGCTTCCGGATAAACCCTTCCATTTTCATTCCATGAAGTATCGTTGCCTTTAATACTAAATCCAATTGTTATGAAAGACCCGTCGTCCTTTTTCGTCCATCTTTCAAAACCATTTACTGCCGGGATTTGCCAGGTTCCTATGAATTTATCAAAGAGAAGTTCTTTGGTGACTACTGACTCGTTACTGGCTGGGGAATTCCCGCATGCGGCTGCAAAAAAAGCTATACAAAAGATTGCCCGGTTTAACCATAAAGGATAGTTGTTAGCTCTCATAATTTTTTATGCAAAATAAATTTCCTTGTACCGGTAAAATTGTAAAAACGCGACAAAAGACAGTCGATAGTCGGGAGTACTGAGCCGGGAGTCCTGAGTTGCTAGTCGTTGGTCGATAGTTTATCTCACATCTCACATTTCATATCTGCCGTCCCACGTCTGACATCGGTTCACTCAGCAGCAATAAAAAGTCCTGACAGTTTAAGGTTATCGGAATAAAAAGATTTCGGGCTTACCCCGGTGAACTCTTTAAATTCCCTGATAAAATGTGCCTGGTCGTAGTATCCATTTTCGTAAGCCAACGACGTAAGGTTTCTGAATTTTTTTTGTTCCAGCATTTTCAACGTTGCCTGCAAGCGTACCAGCCTGGAGAGTTGTTTGGGACTAAGACCTATAGTCGATACAAATCTTCTTTCGATGCTGCGCCTGTTTATTTTAATTTTGCCGGCCACCTTCTTTACATTCAATTGTCCATTCGACTTGAAAATAGTTTCAACGCAGGCCCGGGTAATATTGTCAATTGTTTTTGGATCTGTCAACCACAACAATAAGAAGCTCTCGAGAAGTTTTACCCGTTGAATATTATTTTCCGCCTGCATTATTTCCTGCTCCAGCTTTTTTCCTTTTTTGCCAAAAATATCCACGAGATCTACAGACTTATTTCCCAGCGTTGAGACGGGGACATTTAAGAAAGGGATCAATCCTTCAGGTAAAAATCTTGCCGCGACGATTCCGCTGATGCCCGTCGGCTCTATTTCAATATATCTTGTTAATTGCCCGAATATGAAACTACGTGGCTGAATGATTGATTCTCCATTTTCAAAATGTTGTTTGTAGAGATCGCCGTAGTGGAAGATCATTTCCATGCATCCATCGGGAATAATTCGCTGCCTGGAAGTCCCTGAATTTCCATCATCATCAAGTGTCCAGAAACATTTTAGGAATGGCGCCAGTTCAGGTATGGGATCATAGACCTGGTAGTTCATGTTCCTTATTTTCCGGCGTCTATGCGGGTACCGATAAAATAGCCGACCACTCCACCGGCGGCTGAGCCTATTCCCATCCAGCCCACCAGGCCATTAGTGGCAAAATAACCGATCAGGAACCCGACGATAACGCCAATGATCAGGAACGTATAAGATGCTTTCCCTTTGGCCTTCGACACTGCAAAATCGCCTTTGTGTTTGAACTGTTGAACGTGTTGTTTGTGTTTCTTACGGTGGTGTGACCTGGCCATCTTACGCGAATTATGGAAGTGAAGTAAATTGTTTCTAAGCCCGGAGAATATAGCCATTCTTAATCTTCGGCATAGTAAGGTAGCGAAATCGGGTCTTTTACTAAAATGTTTTAAAGAATGCCAGCCTGTTACTTGAAACGTTCTCTTCCATTTTGTTTATGGCCTTCATGAACTGATCTCCATTCGTCGCCCATTTTTTGGTCTCGTTAGCCCGGGACTTGAACTTCTCCCTGTCCTTTCTTTTATAATATAATTTCCAGCGAAGCATTGTTTGCATGCAGCGTTCTTCCCCAGGTGCCTATCCATGATTTACTGGCTTCTTTTTGTTTCGGTTTTGCGGCAGGACCGTTTGAAGCGCAACCCACCAATAATCCACAAACCATAAACAAGAGAGTTGTTTTCATCTTAAATAAGACTTTGAAATATGTTTATGCCTGCTTATTATTTGACTGCTGAAGCATTTTCTTTATCAGTACGATTTGTCCCAGGTGATAATGGATATGTTCGGTAATTCCAGCAAGATTCCGGTAATAAGTCCCATACTTTTCATCCACAAAGATTTCATTTAGCTTACTGCCAGGTAATTTTTCAATGGCGGCTGCAAAGTTTTCAGCATCGACCCAGGTCTTATTCAACAATTTTTGCCAGTCTTCTTCTGATTGCACCGGCGGATGATCAAAACTGTATTTATCCTTCGCGGTAAGCGGTTCTCCCTGTAAGACTTTCAATACAGCGCTTACATAATAGTTCATGTGATAGACCAGGGCTACTATCGTATTAAGTGAATCCAGCCGTGTTGTAGCTTGCTGCCACGTTATACACGCGAGATTGTCTTTGAGGTTTGAAGACGTCCAGTTTCCACCGAAATGGACATCCCTGAATTGCTTTGCGATCTGGTTAACAAGACTCATAGCCAGGGGACAGTTCTAATTTAAGAAGGTTAAGGGTTATGCCTGCTTGCAACAAAAAAGCGATGTTATCGGGATTATTTCTGCTTCTCCGCCCAGTCGTCCATCTTTTTCTCCAGCAAGGCCAACGGCATGCTTCCGTCTTTCAATACTTCATCATGAAAAGTGGCCAGGTTGAATTTAGATCCCAGTTGCTTTTCATATTTGTTTCGTAGTTCGCGGATCTTCAAAGCACCGATCTTATAACCCAGGGCCTGGCCTGGGATCGCCATATACCGTTCTATTTCGGCGGTAGCTCCCTGCTCACTGATTGCTTCGTTATCCATCATGTATTTGATTGCTTCTTCTCTTGTCATTTTGCCTGTATGCATGGCCACATCTACCACCAGCATCACCGAGGGCGCCCATGTACTGGTAAGGATCGGTAAACAGTCCCAATTCTTTTCCGAGGCTTTCACAGTACAATGCCCAGCCTTCCACATAGGCATTTTGGCCGCCGAACCGGCGGAATTTTGGTAACGTGGTATCTTCCTGTTGGAGGGAAATTTGATAGTGATGCCCGGGGATAGCTTCATGCAGGAACAAACTTTCCATGCCGCTTGTCGTATTGAATTTGCTGGCATCGAGGATCGGAACATAAAATACGCCGGGCCTGCTTCCATCGGGGGTGCCCTGCAAATACTCTGCACTGGCGCTGGCTGCACGGAATGCCTCTGTCTGTCTAATTTCAAACTTTGCCTTTGGCACATGAATAAACATTTTTTCGAGATTAGGTCTCATCGTTTCATGTATCTTATGAAAAGCATTCAATACTTCCTGTGGCGTCTTATAGGGCATGAACTTTTTATCGTTCTTCATGTATTCAAAAAATGCG
>VBAT01000051.1:7677-25953 GCA_005884665.1 Bacteroidota bacterium | reverse complement strand
AAATTTCGTCTGGTGTTTTATCGGTTGTTGTTTGCTGGCGTACGAGGTAAGCGTAATAAGCTTTGCCATCAGGCAATACACCAATACCGGAACTGGCCCTGGATTTTGGGAGGTAGTCGTTTTGAAAGAATACAACGAGCTTTTTATAAGCCGGTGAAATTTGTTCATTCACCATTTTCCTGTAAGCATCTGTCAACCTTTTTTTATCACCTGCACTGAAACTATCCGGCATCATTTTAAGGGGCGCATAAAACAGGTTTTCGCTGGTGTGGTTGCTATCTGTTACGAAGGGGTTTAGTTGTGGAATAATCTTTACGACGAGGGAGCGGGGAAGAACAAAATTGGCCTCCATTCCCTTACGGAAATAGACGATCGAACTATCTACCCAAACCGTAAAATCGCCTACACGTTTTAGCCAGTTGTCGTAATCTTTGACCGTCTTAAATGGCTGTGCGCTTTCGCCGCTGCCCAATTGGCCCATCATTAATGGCAGGGCGTAAAACTGGTTGAACGGGATATAATTGTCATGGTATTTATATCCTTCGATATTCATATCCATGGTGTATTTGAAAATATCATAGCTCTGCTTATCTCTTTCGCTTAATTTATCGCGGTCAAATCTTCCCAGTTGGTCAAGATAACTTTGAAAAAATGTTTTGGTTTTGTTACGGTAACTATCTGTAAAATCAGCCGGTAACTGGTCGTTGTATCGACTATCGCCTTCTACTGTCGCCGACAGCGGAAACAGCTGGAGATATTCTTCATGATAGCCTTCCAGTAGTTGCCCCAGGTCGCTGGCGTTGTCGGTACTTGTTTTTTTGTCGGCCTGGTTGCAGGCTGCGAGGAAAAAAAAGCCTGAAAGAAGAAAGATGACGTTTTTCATAAATCTGTTTGAGAGGGGAAGATAAACATTTCGCCAAACGAACAAATGGTTTTTTGAGCAATGGCAACGGCTAACGTTGATTTGTTAATTCGTTGATTGATTAATCCGCCTATCCGTGGCAATCGCCGGCACCGGCAATTTTTAAGACATAAAATATTCTATCTTTATCGATCTCATTTACTCAATAAAAAAAATCTTCCATATGATAGCCCGTCGTAAATTTCTCGAACGCACCGCAGCATTGGCAGGTGGTGGTATTCTTCTCTCAGCCTTCGACAACAAAACATTTTCCATTTTTAAGAACCGTTTCTCGCCGGCCGACCAGGTTAATATCGGCGCGATTGGTATTAATGGGATGGGCTGGAGCAATGTGAATGCGGCAATGAAAGTCCCCGGAGTAAAACTCGTCGCACTCTGCGATATAGACAAAAATGTGCTGGATAAACGGATGGCTGAATTGTCGAAAAATAATGTCGACACATCCAAAATAAAAACCTACGGCGACTACAGGAAGTTGCTTGAGCAAAAGGACATTGATGCCGTCATCGTTGGTACACCTGATCACTGGCATGCCCTGATCATGATACATGCCTGTGAAGCCGGTAAAGATGTTTATTGCGAAAAGCCGGTAGGTAATTCTATTGGGGAATGTAACAGGATGGTGGCGGCGCAGCAACGCTATAATAAAATAGTGCAGGCCGGGCAATGGCAGCGAAGCCAGCAGCATTTCAAAGATGCCATCGATTTCGTGCATAGTGGTAAGCTCGGAAATATCAGGACCGTGAAAGTGTGGTGCTACCTTGACTGGAAACAACCGCTTGATGTAAAACCTAATTCACCGGTGCCGGCGGGAGTTGATTACAATAAATGGTTAGGGCCCGCGCCGATGCGGCCATTTAATGAAAATCGTTTTCATTTTACGTTCCGTTGGTTTTGGGATTATGCGGGCGGTCTTATGACAGACTGGGGTGTGCATTTGCTGGACTATGCATTCATGGGAATGAAAGTGGACACTCCAAAATCCGTGGCCGCGCTTGGCGGAAAATTTGCTAAACCTGATTCGGCTGACGAGACACCCGATACGCTAATGGCACTCTATGAATTTGATCATTACAATATTATTTGGGATCATGCTATTGGCATTGGCAACGGGGATTACGGCCGTGATCATGGTATTGGTTTTATCGGGACAAATGGAACACTGGTTCTCAATCGCGGTGGCTGGGAAGTGATGGAAGAAAAAAAGAACCCGGGAAAAGTGTTGGTGCCATTTGCCAAGTCAGTTGATAACGGACTGAATAAACACTGGGAAAATTTCATTGGTGTTGTCCGGTCACGCAAACAGGAGGACCTGCATTGCCCAATACAGGATGCGGCGCATATTGCGATTCTTTCGCAGATGGGTAATATCGCGTATCGTAGCAAACAAAAACTTTTCTGGGATAAATCAAAAGGCAAATTCACAGACGAAAAGATCAACCAGGAATACCTGGTGAAGAAGTATTATAATGGCTACCAGCTGCCGAAAGTTTAATTAAATTACTTTTAAAAATCATCAACATGAATCATAAAAACAGTTTCATTTTTTTAATTGTATTAATTTCTTTTATGTCATCCAATGCCCAACAACAGGGAGATCCGAAAGTAACGGAAGTATGGACACCGGTTCCGAAAATAGTTACGCCCGGCGTAATTCCATCGGATGCACCGTCCGATGCAATCATTTTATTTGGCGGGGAAAACCTCGATGAATGGGTTTCCAAGGACGGCAAATCCGCTGCACAATGGACGGTGGCCGATAACGCCTTTACTGTTAAAAAAGGTACTGGCACCATTCAAACCAAGAGATCATTCACCGATTACCAACTGCATATAGAATGGAAAATACCGTCGAATATTACAGGTTCAGGGCAGGCAAGGGGTAATAGCGGCATCTTCCTGGCTTCAACCGGTCCCGGCGATGAAGGATACGAATTACAGGTGCTCGATTGTTATAATAACACAACGTATGTGAACGGGCAAACTGCCAGTATCTATAAACAAGCTATTCCATTGGCGAATGCTTGTAAAAAACCAGGTGAATGGCAGATCTATGATATTATCTGGACAGCACCAAGATTTAATGATGATGGTACTCTAAAATCACCGGCAAGAGTTACCGCTTTTCACAATGGAGTTCTCGTGCAAAATAATTTTGAATTGAAAGGTGTGACTAAATACATCGGAACGCCTGACTATAGCAAAGCGCACGGCGCTACTCCCATTAAGTTGCAGGATCATGGTGATCCAAGCGAGCCGATCAGCTACAGGAATATCTGGTTGAGGGAGTTATAATTTGAAGATTTGAAGATTTGAAAATGGTCACTTCAGGTTTAATCTTTTGCAGCAAATGTTCCATGCGGTTTCAATAGCGAGTAAACCTTTGTCCAGACGTCATTGGCAATTGCGTCGACAGGACGATTGCCGTCTGTAATGAAGACTATTTCTTCATTCTTCAACCTGTCAAATGCTTCCATGTATTTTGACCTTACATTGTGCAGGTTCTCGAGGCTTTCGTACAACTGTATCATGTCTCTTCCTTCACTCAGGCGCTGCATGGACACTTCGGGTTGTACATCAATAAAAATCGTAAGGTCGGGACGGAGGAGTTCCGCACTTAGAGAATTGGCCTGTATCACCCAATCCATCGACATATGCGTGCCCTGGTAGGCATATGAAGAAAAATAGTAACGATCGGTCACAACGGTATAACCCTCTTCCATTTTTTTAAGGATGCCATTGGTCTTATTCAACAAATGATCTAACCGGTCAGCCACGTAAAGCCCGGCAATAGTGCGATGGTCTGCTTCTATCCGGTGCCGGAAAATATTTTTGATAACGGAACCGATTGGGCTGTCGGTCGGTTCAAACGTCGTATATATCTTAAATCCCTCTTTTTTGAGTTTGTCTGACAAAAGTTTTACCTGGGTGCTTTTACCGCTGCCATCTATTCCTTCAAGCGCTATGAAATAGTTCTTCTGCATATAGCGCCAAAGATAATACTAAGTGGCATCAAGGGAGAAGTTCCGGCTCAGATTTCAAGTCTTTCCAATACCATCATCGCCTCCATCATCTTATTCCATGCCACCTGCCATTCATCCTTTGCTTTATGGAGCCTGGCATGATCCTCTTCTTTCAATGTTCCCTTGGCTTTTACGTAATCGTCAATTCGCTGAAGTGATTCCTTGTTGAGCTCCTCCAGCCTTTTTTTATGTTCCATATGATTTTTTTTGGTTGATAGTAAAAACACGAGCAAAAAACGGGCTAAAGCAATGTCCAAAGAGACAATCGGAGTTTCCCGTAAATAACAGTGTTGTTAATTCCCGGCAAATTGGCTCCGGGACAACAGCATAAGGCTTAAAAAGCTTAATTTGGCGACGTATTTCTAATCAAAACTTCCCGAGTGCCTGAACCTGTTTTCTATCGTCGTCCTGCTGGGTTACGGTTTACATTTTTCCTGATTATTATTGCAATTGTTTCAAAGGTGCAGGGTCAGATATGCAATGGAAGCCTGGGCGATCCTGCCGTCAACATTACTTTTGGTCAAACAGGGGGCACTGCAAATTTTCCACCACCGGGCGGATATACTTATACTCCTTCTACCTGCCCGAACGATGGATATTATACTGTTACCGGTTCTACCTCGAATTGTTTCGGCAATACCTGGCATACTGTCTCTTCCGATCATACGGGAAACGGAAATTTCCTGCTGGTGAATGCATCTTTTACACCGGGTGATTTTTTTACAACGACGGTAACCGATCTCTGCCCGAACACTACTTATGAATTTGCTGCCTGGATCATGAATGTGATGAAGCCGATCGCAAGTATCCGGCCTAACATAATATTCCGTATAGAAGCGCCTGATGGAACTGTGCTGGCTTCTTATCAAACTGGCGACATCGGTGTCAACGCCGCGCCACAATGGAATCAATATGGTTTCTTTTTTACTACCCCGGTAAATAATGCTACGATCGTCTTAAGAATATCGAACACCGCACCCGGTGGTTATGGTAATGATCTTGCGCTGGATGATATAACGTTCCGACCTTGCGGTGCAAAGATCACGGCGGGTATTGTTGGAAGTCCCGTTGATACAGTCGATGTGTGCGAAGGCAACAGCGCGACTTATGTTTTTTCAGGTAACGCGGCTTCAACTTACCAGTCGCCTGTTTATCATTGGCAGCTTAGCAAGGATTTAGGTGCGACCTGGGTTGATATCGATGGGGCCACCAGTCCATCTTACACACGGATACCAACAGAGGCCGGTAGTTATTGGTACCGGCTCACTGTCGTGGATGCCAGTGTAGCCGGCGTAACGTCCTGCCGGATCTCTTCAGATATAATTGTCGTTAATATACACCCTACACCAATTGTGAGCGCAGGGCCGGATCGCATCCTCCTTACTGGCAGTTCAACAACCCTTAATGGTAAAGCAGAAGGAGAGAGTCTTCAATATTCCTGGTCGCCCAATAATTATATCAGCGATGTTACGGATCTAACGCCGACCGTGACACCACCTTCGGAAATTGACTATACGCTTTCCGCAATTTCTTCTTTCGGTTGCCGGAATGAGGATCATGTGCTGGTCAAAGTGGTAACAGGCATCTATGTACCTAATGCTTTTACTCCTAATGGGGATGGAAATAACGATCTCTGGCAAATTCCTTTTCTTGACCCGGCGTTTGAAGCGACGGTGAACGTTTATAACCGGTATGGGCAGGTGGTATATCACGCCTCCGGAGAGATCGTTTCCTGGGATGGGAAATTAAAAGGAATGGTACAGGCTCCTGGTGTTTACATTTACCTGGTTACATTTAAGAACAGCAATCTACAGTTGAAAGGCTCCCTGACATTGATCAGGTAATTTAAGCCTGCCTGCGAGCCGTCGCCATAGGCTTTGGCCGTGCACCGTCGCTGAAGCTATTGCGCAAGCGACCGTTGACCGGCAGACAGGTTATAAGTAATAAGTTTAAAAAGTAGACCCCAAGCGATCAGCGTGGCTCTTGGTTTTACTTTTGACTTTTCACTTTTGACCTTCCGTTTGGGTTCCCATGTGAGCAAAACTTTCCTCATTTGATTCATTAATTTCTTTGATACCATTTGTATTCAATAGCGAATCGGCAATGGCATGATTTTTTTGTTAACTATTTAAAAGCCGGAGCCAATGATGAAAACGATACTCACAGGATTTATTTGTTTGTTTATCTGCTCTCAAATAAATGCACAAAACGACAGCACCACCACCACAGATGCAGCCTATAGAGCGACTGATACAATTCCGGTGCTCTCTTTCAGCCAGGATATTCCCGTAAAGAAGCAACCTGTATATAAGCTTAAACCTATTGTTGATTTTCCGCTGACTGCAGTTAATACTGCATGGACACTTTATGCGTTTACAAAGATCTACAGCAAACCACCAACCGATGCGGAAGTAGTATTGAATCTGAATAAAAATAATATCAATTCTTTCGATCGCTGGGCTGTCAGGCCTTATTCCCCTCACCTGGATAAGATTGCATATATACCTTTTAATGCATCGATGCCCTTACCGTTATTGTTCCTGATACCCCAAAAAACGCGTAAAGATTTTTTTAAGTTGACATTCCTTTATCTCGAAGCCATGTCGATAACGGGTTTATTATATACAGGATCAACTTACCTGGTTGACCGGTATCGCCCCTATGTTTACAGCTCGGGAACCACTCTGGAACAACGAATGAATGGAGGCGGAAAAAATTCTTTCTATGGCGGTCATCCGGCCCTGGTTGCGACATCGCTTTTCTTCGGCGCAAAAGTGCTTTCTGATTATTTCCCGGAATCTAAAGTGAAATGGGTATTTTATACCGTGGCTGCAGGAGCGACGGCTGCTACTGTATACTGTCGGCTCAAAGGTGGCATGCATTTCCCTTCAGACCTCCTGCTCGGCGTAGCGCAGGGAACACTGACAGGAATACTGGTCCCTTATTTTCATAAACACAGAATCATTAAAGATCCCAACCTGAGCCTTGTTCCTTTTACCAACGGATTTGATCATGGCCTGGCATTGGTCTATAAATTAAAATAGAGGTCTATTTTTATTTCATCAATCGAGGGAGTTTAGCGAATGCAGTTGTAATGACAACTGCATTTTTCTTATATTCGGTTCATAATCGTCCGCTTTGAATCGCCGGCACGCCGTAAAAACAATTGCTATTGCCTCAGGGAGCCTGATCAGCCTTCCATTTTGGATGACTGCCTGCAGTAGTGACAATGAAACGACGCATTTATCTTCTTTCTCTGCGGCCGAACAGGACACACTGGCTGCTATTACTGATACTATCATCCCGGCTGGCAATGCCATAGGAGCTCTTTCTGTTGGGGTTGATAAATATTTGCAGAAACTGATCGATAAATGTTTCGAAAAAGATGTACAGGATAATGTGAAGCTGCAATTGAAGGCCCTGGAAGAATTGGCTGGCACTGCTTACAAAAAATCTTTCTCCAGATGTGACCAGGCTCAAAGACAGGGAATACTGTTGCGATTTTCCACTTCGCAAAATACACCGGAAAAAGACTTCTTCAACCTCGTTAAATCGGAAACGATCAATGGGTTTACGACTTCAAAAGAAGTTATGCTGAACCATTTTCACTATAAAGTAGCACCCGGTCATTATTACGGATGTATTGATGTAAACGCTCAAAACCATGCCTGACGATAAAAAAAACAGGACCTACGAGGTTATCGTGATTGGCTCGGGCGCCAGCGGCGGTTGGGCTGCCAAAGAATTTTGTGATAAAGGAATAAAAACGCTGGTCCTTGAAAGGGGACGTGATGTAAAACATATCAAAGATTATCCTACCGCCTCCAAAGCCCCCTGGGAATTTGAGTTCAGGGGCACAGTGCCTATTGAAAAAAGGGAGGGTTACCAGAACATCCGGTCCCTGCGCGAGCAGACGATGCATTGGGCTATTAAAGACGATGAGCAGCCTTTTATCCAGGAAAAACCATTCAGGTGGTTCCGCGGCTATCATGTCGGTGGTAAATCATTATTGTGGGCCAGGCAAACACAGCGTTGGAGTGATTTCGATTTTGAAGGACCGGTTAGAGATGCTTTCGCAGTAGACTGGCCCATCCGGTATAAGGATATCGAACCGTGGTATAGTTACGTTGAAAAATTTGTAGGCATCGCCGGGAACAAAGATGGTTTGCCCGAACTGCCCGATAGCGAAGTGATGCCGGGTTTTGAAATGAGCTGCGTCGAGCAGTATTTTAAAGAAAACCTTGCGAAGAATTATCCCAAAAGGCAATTGATACAGGCCCGATGTGCGCATATCACCGATCCTCAACCGATCCATATAGAGCAGGGAAGAAATAAATGCCAGAATCAGAATATGTGCAATCGTGGTTGCGTCTATGGTGGGTATTTTAGCGCTAATGCGTCTACATTGCCCTGGGCATTGAAAACTGGTCATCTTACGATACGGCCTTTTTCGGTTGTTCATTCCATTATTTACAATGAGAAGAAAGGGAAGGCCAGCGGTGTGCGCATCGTTGATGCCAATACCAAAGAAATGATCGAGTACTATGCGAATATCATTTTTGTCAATGCATCGGCCTTGAACAGCAATGCCATTTTATTAAATTCTACCTCATTAAGGTTTCCAAGTGGTTTGGGAAATGAAAATGGATTGCTTGGCAAATATGTTGCCTGGCACAATTACCGAGGCAAAGCAAGTGCAGGATTTGAAGGTTTCAAAGACAAGAAAACCGATGGTCGCAATCCCAGCAACAGCTATATACCAAGATTCCGTAACGTACAAAAACAGGAAATGGATTTTCTGCGCGGATATGCTATTGGCTTTTGGGGTGGGAGAGAGCCGGCTCCAGACACAAGCATGATGGGCGATCAGCTAAGGGAAAACCTGCTGAGTGATAAACTGGGTAATTGGCGGGTTGCTACCTGGATGATGGGGGAAACGGTGCCCATTGAGAAAAACCATGTGCGGCTTCATCCTGACCTGAAGGATAAGTATGGTATTCCACAGCTTATCGTTTCCTGCGAGTGGACAGAAAACGATGACAGGATGGTGGATGATTACGTTCAACAATCAAAAGAAATGTTTGAAAAAGCGGGTTTTATTGATATCAAAGCGGAAGACACCAAGTCGCCTCCAGGATCAGACATACATGAGATGGGTGGTGTGCGCATGGGACATGATCCAAAAACCTCGCTGCTGAATAAATGGAACCAGCTTCATCATTGCAAAAATGTTTTTGTTACCGATGGAGCGTGTATGACGTCGACAGGTACGCAAAACCCCACATTGACTTTTATGGCGATCACGGCGAGAGCAGCGAATTATGCGATGGAGGAGATGAAGAGATTACAGTTGTAAGTCTTAAGTTATAAATTTAGAGTTGAGAGTTTATAGTTGCGGTGTATCGGCATCGTCCGCTTAAAAGTCGACGGCGGGCTTGCTTCATAGAAGCAGCATATCGGTAGCGCCAGTTACGAGAGCAGAGAAGCAGGATGCAAGAGCTGGGAGTTGCAAATGGTAAATTTTAAATTATTTTATATCATGAAAAAATATTCACGGTTCGCAGTGATCATTATTTTGTTGTTGTCATTTAATGATGTGATAGCGCAACAGGGCAAGCGTTTGTATACGGCGCCGTTTGGGGTGCAGACATACACCTTCCGGCGGAGCATAGGAACTGACCCTGCGAAAGTGCTCGACACGATAAAATCGATGGGATTTACCGAGATCGAAGGGGGTGGGGGAAGAATGCACCCTGCAGATTTTAAGAAATTGTGTGATCAAAGAGGTATTAGCATTCCATCAACAGGCGCGGGATATGATGACCTGGTAAATAAATTAGATTCAGTAATATGGCGGGCAAAGATCCTGGGATCGAAATATGTCATGTGTGCCTGGATACCACACCAGGATAACATATTGACTTTTGAGAATGCTAAAAAAGCCACGGAAGACTTTAACCGGGCCGGAAAGATCCTGAAAGAAAACGGATTGATTCTATGTTACCATGCCCATGGCTATGAGTTTCAACCTTACGGAGACGGAACACTGCTGGATTACATTTTTAAAAATACTAACCCGGAGTATGTTTCTTTTCAAATGGATATCTTCTGGATTCAATTTGGCGGAGGCGACCCGGTGGCATTGTTGAAAAAATACGGCAACCGCTGGAAGCTTATGCACGTGAAAGATATGCGCAAAGGAATAAAAAAAGATCTCACTGGTGGCACTTCAACGGAGAACGATGTTGCGTTGGGCACAGGAGAGCTTGATATTCCCGCCATCTTAAAAGAAGCAAAAAAAGTAGGGATCAAACATTATTTTATAGAAGACGAGAGCAGCAGTATAAGCACACAGGTACCGCAGAGCATTGCGTACCTAAAGAGCTTACGGGAATGATGAAACTAAGAACCAAAATCCATGAACCAATCCCGCCAATTGGCGGGACAAAAAAAATACAAATCAAAATATTTAAACCAGAATTCCCGACGTTTGAATTCAGGTTTTTAATTTCTTATTTCGGATTTATTTGGTTCTTGTGATTTGGTTCTTGGTTCTTGGTTATTGGTTCTTAGCCTGGCGGTGGGCTAACAGATGTCCATCCTCCATCAATGATTAGTGTTTGCCCGGTTACATGACGCGAAGCAGGTGATACCATGAACAGGGCTGCGTTGGCGATATCATTTACCGTTGCCGGTCTTCCCGCCGGCGTGATACGGCTCCATGTTTTTTCGTAATGGGTATCTTCCGCTGTTCTTTCTGTCTTTGTAGCGCCAGGTGCTATCGCGTTAATTGAAATATTATAAGGAGATAATTCAACGACCAGCGTTTTAGCCAACATTTCCAGGGCCGCTTTTGTCATGCCATAAGCCGCAAGGTCCTTATGAGCCTGGTGACCGGTTACCGACGACATTAGCAAAATACTGCCGCCTTCATCCTGCTTTTTCATTTGAAGCGCCGTCATCTGCGTAAGAAAAAAACTTCCATGCAAATTCACCCTCATCACTTCATTGAGCGATTCGGGTTTGTAATTAAAAAAATCACCGTATAAAGTAATGCCGGCATTGGCTATAGCGATGGTAAGTTTGCCAAACCGGTTTACAGCTTCATCAACCATCGACCGGATAAAACCTGTATTGGCTGCATCACCTGCCATAGAATAGCAGGTTCCTTCTTTATTTATTTTATCAGCAGCCTGCCTGGCCCTCGATGGATCAATATCGTTCAATACAACTGAAGCGCCGCCGGCAGCCAATTGCCTGGCGATCTCAAACCCAATTCCCTGGCCTGCACCAGTCACAATTGCTACCTGGTTGGAAAATGATCCGTAAGACATTTTAGATAAAGTATATTGTCAAATATAACTGAAAATATCNNNNTCAATTCAACCATTATAACATTCCAAAACAAACGGTGCACTTATAATTTGCCGCCCATTACAATCAAACCAGTTATTATGAAAAGATTCAAAAAGATTCTGAAATGGACGGGAATTGTACTCCTTGTTCTTATCACTGTTCTTAGCATCACAGTTGCAGCCAGGCAAAACCTGAAGTACGATGCGCCTTATCCCAATATTAAGGCATCCACCGATACAGCCGTGATCAATCGCGGCCGCCACCTGGTATATACTACGGCCCATTGTATCAATTGTCACTACAGGGGCAATGCCGACTCGCTGATTGACCTGGACAAAGATGTACCTCTGACCGGTGGCGTTGAATTCGAATTACCGGTAGGAAATATTTATTCAAAGAATATTACACCCGATATGGAAACTGGCATCGGCAAGCGCACGGACGCCGAAATAGCAAGGATGCTTCGTTATGGCGTTCGTCCCGATGGTACTGCCGTCCTGGATTTCATGCCTTTTCATAACATGACTGATGAAGATCTTGTATCGATCATTTCTTTCCTGCGTTCGCAAACGCCGGTACAGAATAAGGTACCGGATCATAAGCTCAATGTACTTGGCTATCTGGTAAAAGCCTTTATGGTGAAGCCAGTAGGACCGACAGGGACTGTAGCCAAAAGTATTACCCGGGACAGTTCGGCCACCTATGGCGAATACCTGGCCCTCCACGTGTCCGAGTGCAACGGCTGCCATACAAGGAGGGATATGAGCGGTGGTTATATTGGCGAACCTTTCGCGGGAGGTAACGACATCGAAGGTTACATGTCGGTCAATCTCACGCCGGATAGTACAGGCCGGATCTTCGGATGGTCGAAGCAGAATTTTATTGACCGTTTCCGGATGGGTAAACTCTATCCAAAATCACCCATGCCCTGGAACTCATTCAAGCGCATGTCGGATACAGAGTTGACGGCTATCTACAACTACCTTCATACTGTAAAGCCGGTAAAAGCAGTTTATCCTCTAAATAGACAGTAGGGTACCGGGCCGAACAATCCGGGAAGGATACCGGTGTTGTCTCAGTTTGAAAATAAATCTCACGCTACGGAATTGAAGAATTGTCATGGATACACAGATGACTTCATTTTTCTGTGTGTTCCCTGGCAAATTGCATAGCATAGTATGTCCCGTTATAATAAGGTCTTCATCCCATGGCCGATGAAATCAAAATGAGACACTGCCAAATGTCCCTTGGCAGGGGAAATAATGTACTTTTAGTTTAAATACGCGTATATGTTTCCCCGGCTATTTTTACCCGCGGCGATATTTTTTCTTCTTTCCTGCCAACCAACCCAGCGCAAGGCAAACGCTTCAGAAATTGAAAGAAACGGAGTAAAGATCAGCTACACAGCTTGCGGCAAAGGGGATACCACCCTGCTTTTTGTACATGGCTGGGGTATCACCAAGGAATACTGGAAGGCACAAATGAGACATTTTTGCGACTGGTACCGGGTAGTGGCTATTGATCTTCCCGGCTTCGGCCAGTCGGGCAAAAACAGGAACGACTGGAATTTTAATGAGTATACTGACGACATAAAAGCGATCATAGACCAGCTCGAACTAAAGAACGTGATATTGATCGGGCATTCCATGTCGGGCGATATCGTGCTTAATGTTGCTAATAAATATCCTGCAGCAGCTATTGGATGGGTGGGGATTGATAACCTGCGGAAACCCGGAGGGCCAATGAGCGAGGAACAGCAACGGCAGGCAGATACTTTTTTAATGCAGCTAACATCTCATTTCGATTCAACGGTAAGTATTTATGTAAAGAAATCCCTGTTTCAGCCCACGACAGATATTTCGATAGTTAACCGGGTAATGAATGATATACTTACTTCTGACTCCACTATTGCCATTAAAGTATTACGGGCCATAATGGCAGTTGGTCAACGGGAGCAAGAACTGATGAGCAGGTTGCCTGGTAAGTTATATTTGATAAACAGCGATGTTGCGCCAACACAACTGGATTCGTTAAATAAATACTGCCGGTATGGATGTGAAGTGGTGACGATACATGCCACCGGCCATTATCCCATGATAGAAAAACCGGATGATTTTAATGTAGCTCTCGAAAAAGTAATAGCAAAAATCGGCGACGGCAAAAACAGGTAAGATTTTTACAGGTGAATGATCTTTCTTGCTTTCACCTTATGCAGGGTATTCAAAGCTTTCATGACCTTCAACTTGTTTTGTTCGATAGATTCAAGGCTTACATCTGTATCTGGTATTGCCTTTAAGTTATTTTCACAAAGCTCATTCTGGATAGTAGAAAGCTCAGTCATGGTCTGAACAAAAACCTGTTGCAGGCTGTCTATTTTGATTTCAACGAGGGCTGAGTTCAGGTTATCGTTGATGGCGGGCCAATCGATCTTATCATAAGCCAGGCTCAGTTTTTGTTTCATTTTTGTCCAGTCTACTTTACTCAGTTCTTTTTCGTATTGGCATTTCAGGACATCTTTTTCTTCTTCGGTCATGGCATCGGCGATATTCTTTTCGACATCCTTCCATTGTTTTTGTTCCAATATCTTTTTAGAGGCTTCGAGGGCTTCTTTTACCTGTTGCTCCTGGTAGGCTTTTAATTCTTTAATAGCTGGAACCCCGGGTGCCGGCTCCACCAATTTTGCAAATTTAAATTCAGCCAGCGCCAGGTCTTCTGTTATGGGTTCAGGGGTAGCTGGAACTTTTTGAGCCATTGCTGTTGGCTCTATCGGACGGGCATGATTGACGATAGTTCGTGCAATAGTTTCCTGTGGTACTACGACAGGTTTAGTGTCTTTAGCACCTTTCTCGCTTTCAGTAAAGAAATAAAGGGCAGAAGACATGTCCGTCAGGGAAGCTGAGTCGCCGGTGGCTTTACCAGGCTTGTTGGCGATCAGCAGGGCATTGACTGCGATAAAGCAAAGCAATCCAGCAAAAAGGCCGGCAATCTTATTAAAAGAGATCACTTGTTTTTTCTGGACACCTAATAGACATTCTATCCTGTTTAACAGGTCGCTTTTCTTGCCAGCGGCCGCTACTGCCAGCGGGCGTGGTAAATAACTTATTTTTTCCAGCATCAACAGCGCAGTGGCATAACCATGTGGGTCGTACTGGAACTGCATCACCATTTCATCGCAGCTTTTCTCCCGTTCCATTTCTACGGTCTTTACCAATGTTTTTACAAAAGGATTGAAATAAAGAATGGTTTGTATAAATCGGATGATAAGATTGACCAGGTAATCATACCTTCTTATATGAGCCAGTTCATGCAGCAGCACAGCTTCCAGTTGTTGCGTTGACAACTGGTTGATAGCAGCGACCGGCAAAAGAATCACGGGTTTCAGGTATCCGATCGTCACGGGTGAGGTTACAATTCCGGATAACCATATATGCACCGGTTTTTTGATACCCATTCTCGCCGCTACGTTCTTTACGAATATTCTCCAGTCTACGTCTACTTTGCTTAATTTATTGTTACGGATGTTTTGCACATAACGATAATTATGGATAAAGTAAAAAACGGGTAACAAAAGCAGAACGAGGTAAGTGATAGATGCAATCGGCAACATAGTGCTCATCCACGCGTTGAGGCGTTCGTTACCGTTAGCACTTATAAAATCCGTGGAAATAATATTAGCAGGGCTCGCTAAGAGTATTGAACAGAATGTATAAACGAACCAGGTAAATCCGAGAAGGATCAGACCTGTCGCCAGGTAGCTTTTCTGGGAAGACTTCGCACTACGATAAACACCGGAAATGATCTGGTAGATCACCCACAAAAAAGCCATTTGCCAAAGACTGTTGAGCACCGCCCAACCTAAGGCTTGCAGAAAGTTTGATTGGCCAACGAACATGGTTATTGTTTTTTCAGGTTATCCAGTAAAGCCTGTATTTTTTCCAGTTCTTCCTGGGTGGCTTTATTTTCGCCCAGTGCCTGGATCACAAGTTGGGTAGAGGATCCACCAAACAAACTGTCAATCATTTTCCCCAATAAATGCTTTTGAGTGTTTTCTTTGTTGACGGCTGCCTGGTACACATGGGTACGCATTGAATCATCTCTTTTTACCAAACCTTTTTCATGCATGATCTGCATTAATTTCAGAGTAGTGGTATAGCCCACATCCTTCGTCTTGGCAAGATCTTCATGAACTTCACGCACAGTTGCCAATCCTTTAGTCCACAAGGTTTGCAATATCTCCAGTTCACTTTCTGTTGGTCTGATCGTCTTTGTATTTGACATAAAATGGGTGTTTACAGACCGAATATACGACTTATTTCGTATCCCGAACATTTGTTAAGCTTATTTAATTTTTTTTAACGTTGCTTAACTTATGAGACGCAGGAACTTAAATAAGGTTACAGGGTGTTATGACCGGTCATAAAAAAGGATGGATGTCAGTCGCGATTGTTCAACGGAATGCTTACTTCAACCCGGGTACCTCTCCCGGGGAAACTGTCGATTTGGTAGCTGCAATTTATCTTAGAGGCCCGCTCCATCATGAACCGGATACCAGGAGTTTTGAGATGCCGGTCCTGTGACGGATCGAAACCTTTTCCATTGTCTTCAATGATCAGTACCAATTGGTGTTTCTGTTGTCTCACACTCACTTCGATTTTTGTTGCTTCAGCATCGCTGACTGCATTAACAAGCGATTCCTGGCAGATCCTGAACAAACCGGTGCCAAGTTCTTGCGGAAATTTATCGTCAGTAATATCGGAATCAAAGGAAATCCTTGTACCTGTTTGCCTGCTGAAGTCCTCGCAATACCAGGCCAGCGTTGCAATCAGCCCGATATCATCAAGCATACCGGGTCTTAAACGGAAAGAAATTTTTCTGACCGTTTCGATCATGTTATTGATCGAGCCGTGTATTTGTTTGTAATGGGAATTCAAACGAGGATCTGCGGGCTCTAATTTTTTGCCGAACTGTGAAAGGTCCATTTTGAGTACCGCCAACTGTTGGCCCAGCTCTTCGTGTATTTCTTTAGAAATTGTTGACCGCTCCTCCTCATGTATCCGTTCCATGTAATGCGTGAGTTGGCGAAGTTGTTCTCTTGATCTCAACAATTCGTTCTCGGCCTGTTTTCGTTCAGTGATATCTCTCACAAATGAAAGGATTTTGTTAGGGGCAATCAGTTTCGCTGATACTTCCACGTCGACAACCCGGCCATCCTTTCTCTTCATTTTTCTTTCGGCAGTAATGGTTTTGCCGGAAGTAATCTCGGCCAGTTTAAAAGGCATGATCAATAACTCTTCGGCTACAGCCAGGTCATGAAACCTCATTGCCAACAATTCCGTTTCTGTATATTGTAAGAGTTTGCATCCGGCCGGGTTTACTACCAAGATGTTGCCATGGAAATTTGCAATGAAAATGCCATCTGTTGCCAGGTCCACGAGGGTTCGGTATTTGGATTCACTTTCCCTGAGCCTTTGTTCAATTTTTTTCATTTCGGTGACGTCACGTACCAGCACCATCACATCATCTTTGCCATGTGGCACATAGCGGGACTCATAACTGCGCGATTGATCGCCAACTTCCAACCGGTAGTAATGAATACAGGATTCGCCGGATCGTAACACTTTTTCGATATACCCAATTGTTTCAGCTGCCAGTGAGGGCGACAAGAAATCGGATACTTTTTTTAAGAGGAATTGTTCCGGGTTCACCAGGTTTTGATAGTAAGCTGGCGCGCTAAAGTCCATGTAGCGGCCTTGACGGTCGATGATAAAAACCATATCCGGCAGTGCATTCACGATCGCCCGGTTCCGTTTTTCCTGAATGTCTGCTTTTGCCAATTGCTGTAAATGATTGGGGACACAACTTACATATACTATGATGACGGCGCTGGTCAACCAAAGCACCAGCAATGGGAACATGGTTGTAAAAACTGGTTTGCCAGGTTTGTGTTCGTTGAATGGCCAAAAAATGAAAACGCAGGCGGATGCCAGCAGGACGAAGATCAGCAGCCCCCAGAACCAGCGCTTTCGCAGTAAGGTATTTGTTTGGAATCTATTCATGAGTTGACCGGATGGATTATCAGCCGGCAAATAAAAATCTATACTTTACAATTTATATATACGAAAAATACAAAATGCTGTTTGCGTGGGATCGTTTGGCCGTGGATATTATTTGTTTTTAGGGGTAAGGGGGGATGCCTCAATCTATTATTAGTTCTTCCTGCTGTATTTCTACGAAAGGCGGAATAGAAAAGTCCCGCTATAGACATAGCGGGACTAAATGATAATGGTTCTGACTAAGCTCTTAAATTATTTTATCTGCTAAATATAGCGGTTTTTAGATCATTTTTATCTGAAGACCCGGTTTGTTTCACCATTTCTGTTTTTTTGTTGGTCTCATCAATTCCCCCGGTGTTGTGTACTTGCGCCAGGGTAGGGGCGATGACCAAAGATACAATCGACATTAATTTGATCAAAATATTCATAGAAGGACCGGAAGTATCCTTGAAAGGATCACCAACTGTATCTCCCGTGACGGAAGCCTTGTGTGGATCCGAACCTTTATAGTATTTCTGGCCATTGATCTCGGCACCTTTTTCGAAACTTTTTTTGGCGTTATCCCAGGCACCGCCTGCGTTGTTCTGGAACATTCCCATCAATACGCCGCTAACCGTAGCGCCTGCAAGAAACCCTCCCAGGGCTTCAGGGCCTAAGAGAAAACCAATGACCAATGGAGAAATGATTGCTATGGCACCCGGTAGCATCATTTTTTTGATTGATGCATCAGTAGAGATAGCTACGCATTTATCATACTCAGGCTTTCCTGTTCCTTCCATAATGCCAGGAATAGTCTTAAACTGTCTTCTTACTTCTTCCACCATCGCCATCGCTGCTTTACCCACAGCCTGGATAGCAAGAGATGAAAAGATAAAAGGTATCATGCCACCAACAAATAGGCTGGCCAGCACTTTTGCATTAT
>VBAT01000051.1:0-7665 GCA_005884665.1 Bacteroidota bacterium | reverse complement strand
CATTGGTATTGACGACTCCAACATAGGCAGCGAATAAGGCCAGAGCAGTAAGAGCAGCAGAAGCAATGGCAAATCCTTTACCTGTGGCAGCGGTGGTATTTCCAACAGCATCTAAAGTGTCTGTCTTTTCACGCACATCTTTTGGCAGTTCACTCATCTCTGCAATACCACCGGCATTGTCAGCTATAGGCCCGAATGCATCAATAGCCAGTTGCATCGCTGTCGTCGCCATCATACCTGCGGCAGCAATCGCTACCCCATACAAACCAGCAAACGTATAAGAACCATAAATTCCGGCAGCGAGCACAAGAATAGGTAACATTGTTGATTCCATGCCAACAGCTAAACCACCGATCACATTGGTGGCATGGCCGGTTCCGGATTGGCGTACAATAGTATTGACGGGACGTTTGCCTATTGAGGTATAATATTCTGTGATAAGACTCATTAGTGTTCCCACTACAAGTCCTAATCCAATAGCTCCGATCACTCCATTCCTGGTGAACGAATGTGCCCCATTTTTTAGAACGCCACCGCTGAAGTCGCGTAATAAATACATATCCCCCTCGGGCAATATCCAGATCACCAAAAAATACGAGGCAATCGCAGTAAGGATAATGCTGCCCCAGTTGCCCATATTCAAAGCTTTCTGAACAACCGAAGTATTTACACCAGAAGTTTCACTAATGCGGACAAAGAAAGTGGCGATAATAGAAAATATAATTCCAATACCTGCAATAAGCATGGGCAATAAAATAGGAGAGAAACCTGAATACTGATCATTCAGTGCCCTTCCATTTACTCCAATTACTTCGTGACCCAATACGATGGTGGCAAGAACAGTCGCTACGTAAGAACCAAACAAGTCGGCGCCCATACCGGCAACGTCACCTACGTTATCACCAACATTGTCGGCAATAGTTGCAGGATTGCGTGGATCGTCTTCGGGGATACCGGCTTCAACTTTCCCTACCAGGTCAGCGCCTACATCGGCAGCTTTTGTATAAATACCGCCTCCCACGCGTGCAAAAAGAGCTATAGATTCTGCGCCCAGTGAAAAGCCGGTTAATATCTCGATTGCGCGGGCGACCTGTTCTGAGGTGGCCACTGCGTCAGATGCAAACACTTTTAATAAAACGATGAATACGCCCCCCAGGCCGAGTACGGCCAGCCCAGCGACACCCATTCCCATAACTGAACCGCCGGCGAATGAAACTTTTAATGCTTTTGCAAGGCTTGTACGCGCAGCTTGTGCGGTACGGACATTGGCTTTCGTAGCCGCTTTCATTCCAATAAATCCAGCCAGCGCACTAAAAAATGCACCGATTAAAAAAGCGACAGCAATAGACCAGTGAGAGCTTTCACTACGGCTGCCCATAAAGCCGAGCAGCAGCGCTACGATGACGGCAAAATAAGTGAGTATTTTCCATTCAGCTTTCAGGAAAGCCATAGCGCCTTCGGCGATGTAATTACTGATCTCTTTCATCCGATCAGTACCGGCATCCTGCTTGGCAACCCAGCTAAATCTTGCGAGAGTGTACAGCAATCCAATAACACCCATGAGAGGGACGAGATACATCAATTTATCCATAATAACAGTAATTCTTAATAGAAAATTAATACCCCTTTAAGAGGGTGGCAAAGATAGGGGAAAACGGTGTTCCTGTCAATGTAGCGGGCATTTTTGATAGCCGCCCGGAATCCAGTTAAAAATCCGCACACTATATCCTCAAATAAGCTCGCCACTGAGGAAAATATCAGCCCCTGTTGGCTTTTTGCAGACCGCAGATCGTAATGACAAATCAACCTCCCGTTTTCCACGTGGTAATCGAGATTGGCCGGGATGTTATCATAAACGGTGGCCTGTCTATTCCTTATTGAATATGTAAAAACGCCTGTCCCAGCGATTCGATGATATCTCCGGCTATCATAGCTTCCATGGATAGTCTTTCCGCAGCGATATCACCTGCGAGCCCATGCAGATACACACCGAGGATGGCTGTTTCAACTGAACTATAACCCTGTGCCAGCAAACCGGTCAGTATACCAGTGAGCACATCCCCGCTACCCCCGGTAGCCATACCAGCATTACCGGTGGAATTGAAAAAACCTTTTTTATCAGGGGTTGCTATAAACGTGTGATGACCTTTCAGCACTATGATCAGGTTTAGCTCTTTTGCTTTTTTTAAAGCCTTATCGATGCGATCGAAGTCATTGACTGATTCACCGAATAGTCTTTCAAATTCTTTTGGATGCGGTGTCAGTATTGAACCCGCAGGCACCAGTTTCAACAGGTCTTTTTGAGCAGCCAGTATATTCAGTGCATCTGCATCGAGCACAAGCGGGTGACGATAAGAATCGAATACTTCCCTTAGTAGCATCTTCGTTTCCGATGCCGTGCCGATGCCGGGACCAATTCCGATAGCCTCATATTTTGTCAAATCATCTTCCACTTTCGTGGCGAAAGATGAATTAAAATCTGTCATCACCATTGCCTCGGGCGCCGATGTTTGCAGGATATCGTATCCGCATTTTGGGATATGGCAGGTGAGAAGCCCGATACCGCTTCTCAGGCAGGCGCCGGCAGATAAAACAGCTGCTCCGATCTTGCCATAGCTGCCCGCAACAATCAACCCATGCCCAAAATTTCCTTTGTGAGCGAAACGCTTTCTTGGCTTACGTATCGAATGTATCACTGCAACGTCGATCCACTCGTAAGCGCTGGTAATCGATCGCAGGAAAGCTTCCTGCAAGCCAATGTCGAGAACATGCAATTTGCCCGTGTACTCCGCATTTTCGGCGATGAGAAAAGCGGGCTTCAGGCATTGAAACGTTAGTGTATGATCAGCTTTTACAATGACATTACCTTTTGAAGAGCGGTCCACAAACATTCCGCTTGGAATGTCGATAGATATTATTTTATTACCACTGGTATTCAGGTGCCCTACAAGACTGGCGGTGACACCTTCGAGTTGCCGGTTGAGTCCTGAACCGAATAGCGCGTCAATGATTATTTCGTCCGGGAAAAGGCTGCGGAAATTTTCTTCCGCTTGAATAAAGCTTATTTCTACGTTGGGATATTGGTGCAGGCGGCCCAGGTTTGTTTGAAAATCCGATGTTCCTTTATGCCCGAACTCGAGAATATATACTGTTAGCTGGCGATTTTGTTCAGCCAGCAGCCGCGCTATGGCAAGACCGTCTCCGCCATTGTTGCCTTTGCCGCAAAAAATACTGTAACGGGATCCGACAGGAATGTTTTCATTCAACCAGTTCACACAGCTAGCCGCTGCTCTTTCCATGAGATCTATGGAAGAAATGGGCTCATGTACAATTGTGTACTGGTCCCACTGTCGAATTTCCTCGGCGCTCAGCACTTTCATGTGCCAAACTTATCTCTTTCTCTTTACTTTTCTGGTGTGATGCTTTGAAGATTTATGATGTGACACCTTTTTAACGACGGGTTCATTGGAATCATTTTCTTCCTGGTCGCCATCACGGGTCTGCAGGTAATTGCCAAAAATATCATAGGCATGACGGGCCGCAGTATAGATGCGACTATTATAGCGGTTACCCAGAATGATGATCGTTGCTTTTTCATCTGTAAGTCTTGCAAAAGCCGCATTGAATCCGTGCCAGCGACCATTGTGATAGATCACTTTTTTACCATTGGGCAGCATGAGCAGGCGCCAGGCCAATCCATAGTTGTGGATTGACGGCCTTTCAAGGCTGTAAGGCGTGTAAGCGGAATCCTGCATGGTTTTGTTGATGATCTGGTCCGTATAAAATGCCTGGTCCCATTTCAAAAGGTCTTCAGGAGTAGTATAAATATTTTTGTCGCCATAAGTTCCTTCGAGACAGTCATATTGCCAGAGAGCCCCGTTGGCCTGGTAAGATTGAGTAGCTGTAGCCGAATCTTTCATCGTAAAAACATAAGTGTGTTTCATCCCCAGCGGCTCAAAGAATTTCGATCGCATGAATTCCGGGTATGGAAGTCCACTGATTTTTTCGATGATCAGGGCCAGTAAAACAAAATTGGTATTGCTGTAAGTAAAACGTGTACCGGGTTTGAATAACCTCGCAGGTTTTTCAGAATAAAGCGTGTTTAATACATCCTCGTTCGTAGCAAATTTCTTTTTATCCCATTTGCTGGCGGGCAGGAAATACACATAGTTGGGCAACCCGCTACGATGGCTGAGCAACATTTTTACCGTGACGCCAGGATAGGGGAATTCGGGAAAAAACTTTTCCATCTGGTCATCCAGCGACAACAGGTTTTCCTGTGCCAATCGTAAAACGGCCATGCCGGTAAATGTTTTGCCGGATGAGGCGATATGCATCATGGTGCTATCGGACATTGGGGTCCTGGAACGCAGGTCGGCATACCCCGCATACTGTTCATATATAACATTACCGTCTTTGGCGATCAGGATGCCGCCATTAAATCCTTTGCGGAGCAGGGTACTGTCAAAATAACGGGCTAACTCGCGGTAGTAAAAACGAAACTGGTCCCGCGTTATTTGACCCGGTGTCGGCGGGTAATAATTCAGGGAATCTTCTTTGACAACAGCAGGCCGGGGAATACTATTGCCGGATGAATCGTTGCAACTACACCCGGTGATCATAAGAACAAATACGCAGACAAAGGTTTTCATTGGAAGGAAATTCTAAAATACAAAGTTAGTATAACGCAATTTATTTCACTTTGTTATTCTCCTTGTTTAATTATCAACAGTTGTAGATATTTGCAGCATGAGCAATGTAGAAAAAACCAGCTATCCCAAAGAAAAAATACGCATACTTTTCGTGGAAAATATCAGCGACACTGCTACCAAACAATTTCGCACGCATGATTATAGCAATGTAGAAAAGATCAACAAAGCCCTGACAGAAGAAGAATTGATTCAGGAGATCAGGGATGTACATATCCTCGGTATCCGCTCCAAGACCCAGATCACAAAAAACATACTCGAGGCGGGGAAAAAATTGCAAGCTATCGGGTGTTTTTGTATAGGGGTAAACCAGGTGGACCTTAAAGCCGCTACCAAAAACGGGGTCGTGGTTTTTAATGCTCCTTATTCGAATACCCGTTCTGTGGCCGAACTGGTCATTGGTTTGTCGATCATGCTCATTCGTCGCATTCCCGATAAAAACAAAGCAGCACATGAAGGAATATGGCTCAAGGAATCCAAGGGCAGCTATGAACTGAGAGGAAAAACGCTTGGCATTATTGGTTATGGTAATATCGGGTCGCAGGTAAGTGTTTTAGCTGAGTCGCTGGGCATGAAAGTGATTTTCTATGACACCGAGACAAAACTGCCACTCGGCAATGCGGAGGATGCAAAATCATTAAAGGAGTTGCTGGGTCGCTCGGATGTGATCACCCTGCATGTACCCGAGACCGCCCAGACAAAGAACCTGATCAATAAGACCAATCTCAAATATTTCAAGAAGGGTTCGATACTGATCAATTATGCAAGGGGAGAGGTAGTTGATCTTGAAGCATTGCGAAAATCTATTCTCGATGGCCAGGTAGGCGGTGCGGCCATAGATGTATATCCCTGGGAGCCCGAAAAGAACGGTGACCATTTTCAAACACCGTTACAGGATCTGCCTAATGTCATTCTAACACCGCATATCGGCGGAAGTACCGAGGAAGCGCAGCAAAATATCGGCGAAGACGTAAGCGCCAAATTATTTAATTACCTGGAAAAAGGAATTACCAATGGTTCACACACGGTGCCGGCGCTGGCATTGCCACCACAGGAAAATTCACACAGGATACTCCATATTCATAATAATGTGCCGGGAGTTCTTTCTGCTATCAACACGCAATTGTCTAAACATAACATCAATATCCTGGGTCAGTATCTAAAGACGAATGAAGATATTGGATATGTTGTGCTCGATGTAGACAAAAAACTTTCCGCACAAGCCTTCCAGTTGTTGAAAGAGGTAAAGGACACGATCAAGGTGAGAATGCTTTATTAGGATTCAGCGGTTCTCCGTGGCAGCGAATAGCCCACAAAGGGCCACAGAGAAATACACACAGAGGACCTCTGAGGCTCTCCAAATCCGATCTATCTTTCAAACACAGGATGCATCAATTTTTAGATGCTCAACCTATTAGCAGGAAAAAAAATCTCTGTGGTTCTCCGTGGCAGCGAATAGCCCACAGAGGGCCACAGAGAAATACACATAGAGGACCTCTGAGGCTCTCCAAATTCGATCTACCTTTCAAACACAGGATGCATCAATTTTTAGATGCCTCACCTTATTAGCAGGAAAAGAAATCTCTGTGGTTCTCTGTGGCCATTTTTCCTCAAAAGATGTTTTACACAATTTTCAAAAATTATTGAAAATTGTGTAAATTTGGGTTGTAAAACAATTGGGTATGAAAGTCGTCATCGTGGGGGCAGGATTCGGAGGACTGAAATTAGCCCGCAAACTCAATAATAAACCTGGTTTCGAAGTCATCTTAGTTGACCGTTTTAATTATCACCAGTTCCAGCCTTTATTTTACCAGGTAGCTACAGCAGGTCTTGATGCCAGCAATATTTCTTTTCCATTGCGTAAAGTTTTTCAGAAAAGCAGCAACGTGCGGATACGGATGAATGAGCTGAAAGAAATTCAACCCTCAACCAATAAGATCATAACTGATGCTGAGGATATTCAGTATGATGTGCTGGTACTCGCTACCGGCGCCGATACCAATTTTTTCGGAAATGCACGGATCGCACAATGCGCTTTTCCAATGAAATCTACCGTGGGAGCACTGCAATTACGCTACCAGCTATTACATAACCTCGAAGAATCGCTGACGATTAAAAACGAAGCAGAATTGCAGCGGCGAATGAATATTGTAATTGTGGGCGGTGGACCTACAGGAGTTGAACTGGCTGGAGCCCTTGCAGAAATGAAGAGATATATTTTACCAAAGGAATATCCTGAGCTGGATTTTTCAAAAATGAATATATACCTGCTGGAAGGAGGCCCGAAAACGCTGGCGACGATGAGCGAGAGGTCATCTCAGCAATCCCGGCAATACCTGGAAAAACTGGGAGTGAAGGTAATGATCAATACCGTGGTTAAAGACTATGATGGCAGGCAGGTCACGCTGCAGGAAGGTGAAGCCATCGGGGCTCATACAGTGATCTGGGCAGCGGGTGTCAAAGGGAACGTACCCGAGGGCGTCGATAAAAACCTGATAGTTCGTGGCAACCGCATCAAAACCGACCGGCAAAACCGTGTACTGGGATACAATAATATATATGCCATCGGCGACCTTGCTTACATGGAAACACCGAAGTATCCACGTGGTCATCCCCAATTGGCGGCAGCGGCGATCCAGCAGGGGGAGTTGTTGGCCGACAACCTGAAGCGAATTGAAAGACATTCCAGGGAACTATATGATTTTGAATATTATGACAAAGGAACAATGGCCACCGTTGGACGCAACCTGGCGGTATGCGATATCCCGAAACCCAAACTTCATTTTGGTGGATTCCTGGCCTGGCTAATATGGATGGGTCTTCACCTGATGCTGATCCTGGGTGTGAAGAACCGTTTCTTTGTTTTCAGCAACTGGCTATACAATTATTTTACGTATGACCAGAACCTGCGTTTGATCTTTAAGGAATTTGATAAACTAAAAAAAGAGGTTGTATT
>VBAT01000110.1:1479-3277 GCA_005884665.1 Bacteroidota bacterium | reverse complement strand
CAACCGGAAGGATAATCGGAGCCTATCATCATCTCATTATTCAACAGTTAAAAAAGCATACCGGTGAAAAAAATGTAGCCGACTTTGCATCCTTTGCATTACGCCATGCCATCATCCCTTTGAATAAGGACGCGTCACTTCCGGAAAGAAAACGCACCGGCAAAGTAAACTATCAAAGAGATGCCACCCGAATGGTCTCCTATTATTTTCTTCAATCATTATTAACGGGAGTTAAGAAAAGTTTTACACTTGGATTTCTTCTTCCAAAATAATGGGCAATTTTTTACTTAAGGATTATTATTTATTCACTCTCGCATCTATTATTCTTTTATACAGAACTTTTTATGTCTTAATTAATTCACTGTGCAAGCTGGCACTGGCTTGAATGTTGTTTTAAAAAGGTAGCGTTAATGCTAGCCATCAACATTTAAATATTAAAATTACATTTTATGAAAAAGATCTTTTTGATAGCAGCAATGGCTTTTGGATTTACTATGGCATCAGGCGCATTTGTTGAAGCGGCGGCGCAGCAACACACAGTTAAAGTGGAGCACAAGAAGGGTTGGAGTCACAGGAAGAAATATGGCGTAATTGGTGCCGGGGCAGGTGCTGCGACAGGCGCATTGATCAGTAAACATCACGCCAGGGGAGCTGTAATAGGTGGTGTTGTTGGGGGAGCCAGTGGTTATCTTTTGGGAAGACATAAAGACAAAAAATATCCATACAGGAGAACATACAAAACCAAAAAAACAGTTCATTAGAAAAATGGAAACCATAAATAATAAAATAAGAGGCTGTTTCAAAACTTTGTGCCTTTGAGTCTTTGGCCTTTGAGACAGCCTCTTTCATTTATAAATTGCACTGATTGCTAACTTAACTTTCTTGCCAACACCACTGTATTTTTAAATTGCTGCTTTTTCGCCTGCAGGTTAAAAATTTCGGTGTAAATAATATAAGTACCAACCGGAAGTTTGTTTCCTTTTTCATCAAGGCCATCCCAATTCCATTGACCATCTGGTCCTAATATTCCATTCTTGACAAGATAACGAACAGGTCTCCCCTGCGCATCATAAATTGTAATGTTGGCTACATATCCCGATCCATTCACTTTATACTGGATCGTTGCAACATCATCATGTCCATCATTATCAGGACTAAAAATTTTTGGTGTGATGCCGATGGAAGCATCAATGGGCTGTGTTTGCTTATATTGAGAATTTTTGTATGTGGGTGTACCGTAACCCGCAGTCGAAGCAGCACTATGCCAGTTGGCCGCATCCTGGGAAGAGCCCGAAGGATCTATTCTTTCTAATGATACTCCCTCGGGGTTATCAATTAATTTGAAATGCCAGTCGTCACTATATTTTACTTCATCCACGATATTACCCTGTGCATTCAATAACACTATATCGCCTTTATCGTCGGGATAAGAAGGCAGAGAAGCCAATAGAATTACTGCATCGGGATTTCGGACGAGATAGTTCATCTCAAGACTGGCCACGTCCTCTGTAATGACGAAATAATCTCCGGGGAAAATATAAAATGGAACGGGGAATATCTGTTTTATCGAGCTGATCACATTGCTGTTGTTACGATTAGCTGCATATAGTTTCGACGCATCAACAATTTTACTGCTGGCGTTATAGAACTCTACATAATCAGATCCATTGCTTTTTGGATCAAAAAGAATTTCATTGATCACAACATCTGACAGGGATGGTTCAACAGGCAACCCTACCCTTACACTATTTGCAGTTGCAATCACATTGCCTTTACAATCTGTAACATTGTTTACGGT
>VBAT01000110.1:0-1466 GCA_005884665.1 Bacteroidota bacterium | reverse complement strand
GGTGATAGCGGACTGTTCAACCTCAATTGCGTCATACTGAACAATGGTACGATTGTGATTGCACTTATTGCGGACAAACCACCATCAATATGATAATTGCCGATCGTTGCTCCCTGTAAACTGTCAACTGGTTCATCAAAGACAGCGACAATTGTCATGCTATCTAGTGCGAAGGCATTTTTCAACCTTGGTCCGCTTTGATCCTCATTTATAGCATCAATAGAATTTTTTCTTCCAGGGGTACCACCTTGTGCATCTATACTTGCCTTCCAGTTGCTGATACCTGCGCATGGGCTTTTTGTATCGATCATTTCCAGCGTCCACCCGCCCTCTTTTTTTAATTCATTCTGGTACCACGCAGCTGAATAGGCCACTGCATGTATGGTAATGCCGTTGGCTGCTATCAAAAAAATTTGATCACCATCATTATCAAGTGAAGGGAAACTGCTAATAGAGACCGTGGCTCCATATGCTGACATTACTGTGGCCGCACTGCCCCCGCAAACAATTATGAAACTATCAGGCTGCAAATTAAAATCGGGCATTGCTCCACTTTGCCCACTGGCGTCTCCAATTCGCCATCCCTGGAGGTTAATGGACTGATTGCTGGTGTTCTTTAATTCGATCCATTCACTGTTAGGTAAGCCAATTTGAGGGCTCGGGTCAATCATGAGCTCGTCAATAACAACATCATACCGGTTTTGAGTGAAAACAAGAAAAGGGATGAAAAGGAGAAATATCCCCAGTTTGGCAGCTTTCATTTCACAAGAAGGTTTAACTGTATAAAGTTAATATCTTGGTGGCTCTTCAAAAAAAAAGGTATTAAATTTTGATGGAACAATTTACCGTTCTATTTTTGCGACTCGATATGCAAAGCTGTAAACATACAAAGCGCACAAAGAAACACTCCTGATGGAAGGTTTGTAGCGTTATGTATGTAACCATAAAAGATCACAGGCCTTCCAAAACGGAAGGCCTGTTTTTATTGCCCCTGCCCCTTAAGGGGAGCAATAATTCTAATCACTAAAAAACTCTTTCGAAGGGGAGAAAGAAACAAAATTTATGAAAGTAGCTGTTGTCGGTGCTACCGGCCTTGTTGGTTCGAAGGTGCTCCAGGTGTTGGCAGAGAGAAATTTCCCGGTATCAGATATCATTCCCGTGGCCTCTGAAAGATCGGTTGGCAAAGAAGTAGAGTTCAATGGAAAGAAATACAAGGTGGTAAGCATGCAGGACGGTATTGACGCAAAACCGGATGTGGCTATTTTCTCTGCAGGAGGTGGTACTTCGCTTGAATGGGCACCAAAATTTGCAGAAGCTGGCATTACCGTAGTTGACAATTCATCGGCATGGAGAATGGATCCTGCAAAAAAATTAGTTGTTCCCGAGATAAACGCAGATGCACTGACCAGGGATGACAAGATCATCGCTAATCCCAATTGCTCAACGATCCAAATGGTGGTAGCCCT
>VBAT01000050.1:26797-35609 GCA_005884665.1 Bacteroidota bacterium | reverse complement strand
CGGAGTTCTTGTAGCAGCCACCACTACCTCTGTTCCCATCGTAGTGTTTGACTTAAAATCAACCGAAATTGGAGTTGATGCGTCATTGACTGTTACTTCATAATTATCATAGTTAATTGAACTGAAAACCAGGGTCACCGGCAGCTTAACCACTTTGATCGAAAATTCACCATTTGAATTTGTATAAGTTCCGAGACCGGTTCCCTTTACCACCACGGACACGGCGGGAACTACTTCTTTGGAAGAGCTATTGCGGACGGTACCAGTTAGGGTAATTGTTGTTTGAGCGAAGACGACTACTGAAAACAGGCTGGCTATAAGAGAGGCCGCTAAAAAGCGATAGCTTTTTCTCATAATAAGCATTTTAGTTTGGAATTTGGTGGAAAAATAAGGATTGTCAGTTTAATCTAAAAATCTAATTTTTAACGACAAAGAATAATTTGTTGAAATCTCCGGGCAGGCAGCTTTGGGTAGATTTTCTGTCCTTCTTACTTTCGATTATGGCTGCATTTCAGTTTCCCGGCCAGACCGCTTTTTATAGTGGAAAAGTCCGGGATGTATACTCTATCGGCAATGACCGGCTCGTGATGATAGCATCGGATCGTATCTCAGCTTTTGATGTCATATTACCCAAACCCATTCCATTCAAAGGACAGGTATTAAACCAGATCGCTGCCTACATGCTAAAAGCAACGGCCGATATTTGTCCTAACTGGTTAGAAGATGTCCCCGCGCCAAACGTTTCCGTTGGAAAAAAATGCAAGCCATTCAAAATAGAAATGGTGATCAGGGGAAATCTTACTGGTCATGCATGGCGAACATACGCTTCCGGTCAAAGGATACTGTGCGGCGCTCCAATGCCGGACGGTATGAGGGAGAATGATTATTTCCCTTCCCCGATTATCACTCCATCCACCAAGGCTGAACAGGGACATGATGAAGACATCTCGCCGGAAGAAATCATCGCGAAAGGATTGATGTCCGTCACCGATTGGAATATCATCAGTGAATATGCCCTCCAGTTGTTCGAACGGGGAAAAGAGATAGCGGCCAAACAGGGACTTATCCTGGTAGATACAAAATACGAATTTGGAAAGATCGGCGATACGATCTACCTGATGGATGAAATACATACTCCGGACAGTTCCCGTTATTTTTATGGAGAGGGATTTGAAGAAAGGCAGGCAAAAGGAGAAAGACAGAAACAGCTCAGCAAAGAATTTGTAAGGGAATGGCTCATCGCCCATGATTTTATGGGAAAAGAAGGCCAGCAGGTCCCGGCTATGAATGATGAATGGGTGAATACAATCTCTCAGCGCTATATCGAGCTCTACGAAAAAGTGATCGGCGAACGATTCAAACCTCAGTCACTTTCACCGGAAGAAACTTACCGGCGGGTCCTCTCCTCGTTAGACAAGATAAAAAAAGAGGAGAGAATCTAAGTTCTCCCCCCTGGCTCTAAGTATAAGTATTGAAGATTACTTTTTAATATCAGCAGCTTTCTTCCTGAAATTGCTTGTGCTACTTGTCTTGCCATCAAGACCAAGCGGGCAATAATAATCCACCGCATCCTGGGCTTCATAGTATGTAAGCCAGTAATCGGTCACCGTACCTGTAAATATCACGCCGGTGGAACGATTGTATATATCACCTGTTCCCCTGTAACTGAAATCGCCATAGACTATGCTTCCTTCAAAGGGCTTGTAACCACTGGAAGCACGAACAACCGTGTAACCGCTTGCTGTCTCTACGACATAATAGCTGCAATAACTATCGCTGTAAACTACCTCTCCCCTTTCTTTGGAAAGCCAGTAACTTTCATTAAAACCGGCATCCCGTTTATAACAGCCGATAAACAATACGACAGCGAATAATGCTAACGACGAAATAGTAAATATTTTTTTCATAAAAACCAGATTTAAACAGTCCGATAAATTTATTTTACATAGTAAAAGACTATGCCATAAAACAAAAGGTTTGATAAGCACTTGTTAAAGTCAGCTAAAAAAATGTTATTGAGCCAACAGGTAAAGATGTAACTTGAGTGAATCTCTTATAACCAATCTAACTGTTAAAAAAATTAACCGTTTATACGACATGAAAAATTTCATCATTACCGCGATTGCATCCATCGCATTATTTTTTCCTCCGGCAAAAGAGAATTATTTAATAGTAGGCACTTATACCGGCGGTAAGAGCGAAGGAGTATATGTTTATAAATTTAACAGTGGCGATGGTTCATTTAAGGAAGTAAGTCATGTTAAAACTTCCAATCCATCCTTTGTCGCTGTTTCGCCAAATGAAAAATTTGTTTATGCAGTACACGAAGACGCTGCCAGCAACGGGAAAGGCGGAGAGATCTCGGCTTTTTCTTTTAATAAAAAAACAGGAACCTTAACTTATCTAAACGAGAAGCCCACCGAAGGCGATCATCCCTGTTACGTCATAGAAGATAAAACCGCAAAATGGGTGATAGCTGCCAACTATTCCAGTGGAAGCCTGTCGGTACTCCCCGTCAAAACCGATGGCAGCCTCGGTAAACCAACCACAACTATTCAGCACCAGGGATCGGGGATTGTAAAAGACAGGCAGGCGGGACCGCATGTACATTGCACGGTACTTTCGCCGGATAACCGTTTTTTGTTCGTCGCCGATCTTGGAATCGACAAAGTAATGATCTATTCTTTTAATGCGGCAACAGGCAAGTTAAGCCCGGCGAAAATACCTTTTGCCAAAACGGTGGATGGTTCCGGTCCGAGGCATTTTATTTTTCATCCAAATAACAAATATGCATATCTCGTGGAAGAGCTAAGCGGTACGGTTGAAACGTATCAATACAATAACGGTGCCCTGAAAAATATCCAACGCATCAGCACCATGCCTGCCGGGGATACGAGTTTTCCAGGAAGCGCCGATATCCATATTTCTCCGGATGGAAAATTCCTGTATGCGTCCAACAGGTCAACTTCAAATACGATAGCTATATTCAAAATAAATCCTGCGGATGGGAAACTAACCATTGTTGGTCACCAGTCAACGATGGGCAAGACACCCCGCAATTTCAACTTTGATCCTTCTGGTGACTATCTGCTCGTAGCAAATCAAAACGATGACCAGGTAGTGATCTTTAAAAGAGATAAGGCGACGGGCCTGTTGACCGACACGGGAAAAAGAATTGATGTAGGCAAACCGGTTTGTTTAAAATGGATCTCCGCTAATTAAGAACTGGGTTATTGGATTGATGGACTTCTGTCAATAGCAGGAGCCCTGAAATACCCTTTAAATTCTACTCTTGCTTTTGTGTCAACAGAATCAGTCTTTCTGTAATAGTCATCGCTTCTTCCCTCCACGAAGCCGTACACAGATTCTTTGTCCTTATACTCTGTCTTGTCCAGTATTACAGTAAATCTGCAGGGCACGATCAGTCCCGGTTTGGTTACCGAGTCGCGGGCATGAAGCTTGTAAGGTCCTGTCCTTTCCTCATGAAGGGAAAAAACATGACTGACCCAACATGAATCCCTGTACTTCTGAATGTAAAAAGCAAAAGAGACTCCAAGCATTGGATTAATAAGTATTGATAGAGTATCGTCTCGGTACTGGGCCATCGCATAGCAAGGCAGGGCAGTGATGACGCGGCGGTCCACAGGTTTATCATTTTCAAACACGTTTATATCAATGGCTGCCAGCGAAAAGATACTGGTATCGCGGTTCTTGCTGGCGGCCTTATTTTTTACCGATGGATCGATTATTAATCCCCGGTACTCAGTTTTGGCGGAAACGGTTTGTGGATTTCTTCCGTCGATGTTACCGCAACTATACACAAGGATAAATAAACTAAACCATAGCAGTTTATTCATGACCGGGATTATTGAGTTTTGGCCTGAGCCTTTGTCTTGACTTGTTAAAGATATTTCTTCCTTTGTCGATTCCCGCTCTTCCTTTTTTTTGCTCTTCTTCCGGCAGGTGGATGAAGTCCAGGCATTCTTTGCTGCAACAACCTTCATACGTCTTTGCACAGTCATCACACTGGATAAATAAAAGATGGCAGCCGCTGTTGAAGCAGTTGGTATGGTTATCCGCAGGTTTACCACACTGGTGGCATTTGGAAATAACATCTTCAGTGATCCTCTCTCCCAGCCTATCATCAAATACAAAGTTTTTACCAATGAACTTACTTTCTAATCCAAGTTCCTTTGCCTGCCTTGCATAGTTGATAATGCCGCCTTCCAGGTGAAATACGTTTTTGAAACCATTGTGTAACATGAATGCGGATGCTTTTTCGCAGCGGATACCGCCGGTGCAATACATGACGATGTTCTTATCCTTATTCTCTTTCATCATATCAATCGCCATGGGCAGCTGTTGCTTGAATGTGTCGCTGGGTATCTCCAGCGCATTTTCAAAATGACCTACTTCATATTCGTAGTGATTACGCATGTCTATCACTACCGTTTCCGGGTCGGTCATCAGTTCGTTCATTTGTATAGCATCCACATACCTGCCTTTGTTTTCCATGCTAAAAGAAAGGTCACTGATGCCATCGGAAACTATTTTTTCCCGGACCTTTATTTTCAATACCCAGAAAGATTTTCCATCATCATCGATTGCAATATTCAATCGAACTCCGTTCAGCGGCGCGATGGAATATAGGTAATCTTTCATCGCTTCAAAATTGCTTCGTGGCACGCTTAATTGGGCATTGATTCCCTCATGCGCCACATATATACGCCCGAAAACCTGCAATGCGTGCAGGCTTGTATACATTTCATCCCTGAAATGAGCAGGATCCTGGATTGGGAAATAATGATAAAAGGAAATCGTGGTGCGGGGTTCTGTCTCCTGGTATAAACGTTCCTTAAGCTCCTTTTGAGAGATACGGTTGTGCAGTAAAGCCATTAAGATAAATTTTCGTGACTGCTTGCCTGGCAGTTAAAAATTTTAAACAGTGCAAAGATAATTGTTTGAGACCAGAGTCGGAAGGCAGGGTCGGTAAAAATAGGCTTATACGATAATATAAAATATCTTCAATCTTTGGCGGGCTCATTCTAAACTCTAAACTTTAAACTAGCAACTAGTCTTCCTCAATCCTCACTTTTCCTCCAATCAACCCTCCTGCGCCAATCCTCACTCCAAAAAGCGGCTTCATGCCCGGCTGGTAGGCATTGGTAAAATCAAGGCGAAAAAGCTTAAAGATATTTTCGACGCCAACAAATACCTCCACATAGTGGTTATCTCTGTTTACGTAAAATGCATTGGAGCCGACAACGAGGTTCCATTTTAATTGATTAAACCATGGAATTTTATTGGTAAGCAACCCATTGAAATGATGCTCGACATGCAGCAGGCCATACAATTGTTTGGAGTTGCTATAAAGATAATAGGGCGCAAGTTGGAAACTATTAAGGTACCTCGTATTGCTAATGATCTGGCTTCCGTTAAAATGCTGCAAATCGGGTATCTCAACCCGCTTGCTATTTAAGAACCCGCCAACGCTTATCCTGTATTTGAATTCGCCGGCTATCTTAAAGTTCATATTATCAAACATGGACAGCTTCCATTTATCGAAGTCTACATCGCTGCCAAGAATAGAATAGATGCCTTTGTTATACTCGAGTTGGAATGTAGGAGCATTCGAGCCGACTGCTACCTTGCCCCAGGGAAATTCGATATAATGTTGTCCCGGCTGCCAGGTTACCGTTACTCCAGCCACCACCGCCTGGTGACGAACAAATGGAATCTCGGCAAGCTCATATGGATGATTGGGTAAAAAAATGCGATTGCGTTTTAAGATAGAAAAATCGGTAGTGTTCTCAAGTGGCAGACGGTCTTCATAGACAGCATGAAGATTTACCCTGAACCCGTTTTCAAACCGCCTGTTATATTCAATTCCACCAAACCAGTTTTCATACACTTTCATGTAATTCCTTTTGGCCAGCAGGGTATAAAAAGAGTTAGCGCGGGGCGTGATAGGATCCTCCGGATTGAATTGGGAAACGCGTCTTCCGCCCGACAACTTCAATGAAGTGCGGGTAATATTGAAATCTCGCTTCGGTCTTGTGATCGTCAATACTCCGTATGTATTAAAATGCCTGTTGCTGATGCCGTAGCGGCTATTCAAGTGAAGATTGTAGAGGTTCCTGATTCTCTTCCCACTGAACCGGTTAAAACTGAAAGACTGGTCTACAACCGGTACCAGCCCTTCGACCGTATTATATTGTAGCGATGGCAGTAGTGGCTTGAGATTATAGCCAACGGTCATTTTACTACCATAGAAATTATGCCGGGCTCCTGACCAGAAAATATCTTTAACAGACATTGGCTTCTGATGCTTTCGAAGTGAGTCTATGCTACGTTTTGTATAAAGTGAATCACGATGGACCCTGGCGAGACTGTCTTTAAAAACATAATCCCTTCTTTCATCCTGTTCGAGGGCGACCGGCCGCACCCTGTTCCAGTAACTCGTGTCCTTTTTATTGAAAGCCGTGTCATATTTCATGATCACGCGGTCAAAATGTTTTTTGGCAAAACCTGGTTCCAGGTCATAGTCGGAATACACATTTATAAAATTGCCTGTGAACTGGAAGCCCAAAAAACCTCCCGATATAGCTACAACCTGGCTCTTGGTTTTCCAGATATCCGGAGCTATGGAAGAATGGATCTGGCTAATATGAAGGGTATCGATCAATTCCAGAGAATAATCTGTTGTTGTGGTCATGTCCAGGCTATAGATGCGCCAGTCGTCTTCGGTGATCTGTATAGTGCCACTAAATAATGGTTCATTCTTCCTTCGCGGAGTTACCCTTATCGTATTCACCATTTTATTGTCTTCCATGAAACTTCCCTCGTAGTGATACTTATAGTAGTTCAGCGCTCCGTCGGCAATGGGAGAAATAAACCCGCGAGGATTGAGATTATTGTCAAACACAGAAACATTGTTCTGGTAGAAATTGATAAAGAAGGGAAAGCTTAGCCCGATACCGGCATTGCTGCCGCTTACCCGGGATGAGATCACCTCGTATTTTATTTTATCGGGTTTTTTGAATGAAACTTTTGTCAGAGACTCTGAAAGAAACAGGATACCGCGACCGGCGGAATCAAGACCATCATCGTCATCCCGGTCTACTTTTTTTCCAAAGATCCTGTCGGGGATATTTCGTGACCTTACGAGTCCCTTGATGTAGACATTCACGGAAAACGAATCTACCTGGTTGTTGTAATAAGAACGTTTCTTAATCGCCTGCCGGATGATCTCGTAGGCAGGGTCCTCCCCTTTTTTTACAATGACTTCGCTCAGGGTTAATTGCTGGATGGTAAGGGTAAAGTTCAACACCTGTTCATCACTCTCGACGGCGATCGTCTTTTCTTCTTTTTTATATCCTACATACTGGCATATCAGCGTATACTGCCCTGGACTTACTGTAATGGAATAATACCCTGAACCATTCGCATTAGTTCCCCTGCTGGTTCCTTTGATGCTGATCGAAGCGTACGGAAGTGGCGTGCCTTTCTCATCGGTGACTCTTCCGGAAATTTTACCGGCGAAAGAAATGTAGCTCGACAGGATAAATAAAAGGCAGAGTAGTGGTCGGGTCATAATGCAGAATGTTCGACGAAAATAGTCCCGTATTTGTTACGGAAAAGCAAAAGAAACCCTTATCGGATGCTCCTAAGATAGCTTCCGCTAAGAGCGGCAAAGCCAGCGACCAGGCCGGCTATGATTGCAGTCACCAGGATTAAAAAAAATGGGCTTCCACCAAGAGGTAATATTTCGGCTACTTTTTTTGATAACAGACTTCCATTACTGGCATCTATCCACCAGGCCATGCCACCCCATAATAACATACCGCCGGCTCCCCCGGATAAAAATGCTTTACCGGCCCGCTGGTGTACCAGCAATGCAACCAAAAATGAAGCTGGTGCAATGATCCACCATCCAAACCACAAGCCTCCTGCCAAGGCAAGCAGGGCTGTTAATAGTATAGCAACAAAAAACTTCATAGTTGTTATTTTCTGGTGTCGGTTGTCAGGTGTCCGGGCTATCGATCCGCCTACCGGCAGGCTCCAGACTATTGACTATCGACCCTATTAAATTTCATCGTCCATTTCACTCTCTTATCTCCTTCTTCACCGGATTTCATCATCCATAATTTATAATACTCCCCTTTAACCCATGTATCGACAAAACTATCATAAAACCGGCTCCCGGGATTACCATTCTGACCAGCGGGGTATACACCGTACGCCTCGGTGGTTTCGGTCAGATGAACGATCATGCGCCAACTCGGCCCATGACTTTTCGTTACGGCATTAATAATAGTTCCGTTTCCACCCATATTCAGTCCTTTCCTGGCCAGCGGCTGCAGATCTTTTATCAAATGATAGATAGCCGGCTCTTTGAACTTCGCCCACTCCAGCCTGCCTTCTTTTTCTTTTTTTACAAGATCGGCAGAGGCTTTATTCAGCGCGCCAGTTACCAGCTCCCCAAGCGTCTCGATAGCTGGAGTGTTGATATTGTCTATAAATTTCAGGGACGAAGAATCTTTTAAAAGTAATTCAACCGTGGTTTGTTCTTCCGGTAACGGAGATACAGGATCGCTTTTTGATAGTTCATCACTCCAGATCATAGTCTCGAGACTATCCCACCAGCACTGGTAGACCGTTTGGCCTTTGGATGCAGGATCTGCTTCCAGGTTCCAGTTCCTTACAATATCGAGGTATCTTTTAGCATCACTGTTCAATGCGCTTTCATTGACATATTTGAGCAACACGGGTCTTGCATCTTCGGCAAGCGTACTGAAATAATTATTCTGCA
>VBAT01000050.1:0-26783 GCA_005884665.1 Bacteroidota bacterium | reverse complement strand
AGTTTCATCATATCGGCCGGGGTTATATTGCTCATGGTCGATAAGAAATGTTCGATCGCAACTGATCTCGGTGTAATATATGTGCCGGGTATAAAATAAGGATAAGCTGAATCAACAGGTCGTTGGTTTGCACTTTCCAGGAAACCTCTTTCTGGATTTTTGGCATGTGGATTTTGTTCCTGCGGGATAAATCCCTGCCAACTATAGTTATCATTTTCTCCCGGCATTACGTAAAGACCCTGTCCCTGCCACCGTGCAGGAAATTTTCCCTGTTGCCATAGAGCTATATCGCCCGTTTTGGAAGCAAAAACAAAATTCTGTCCTGGACAACTAAACGTTTTGATCGCATCCAGGTAATCGTCATAATTTTTTGCACGGTTTAGTTTATAAAATGTAAAGCCCTCATTGCTTTGGTCATGGGCTACCCATCGAACGGCTAATGCTTTATCATTGCCAGGTACGGTAAAACTTTTATCATACATCACCGGTCCGAAAACGGTGTAGGCAATCGTATCATAAACTGTTTCTCCATCTTTAACTTTTATCGTTTCCCTCCTCCTTTCTGTCCGCTGCCACTGCCCCTTGTACCAATACTCCTGCCGGCTATCGTTCTTAAATTTTATTTCGTAGTAATCTTTTACATCACGCTGCGCATTGGTTACTCCCCATGCAATGTTGTCATTGAAACCAATAATGATAAATGGGCTTCCCGGTAATGAGACACCGTAAGCGCTGCTCGTTGGTGTCGACAACTGCATTTCGAACCATATGGACGGAAGGGATAATTCCAGGTGCGGATCGTTACAAAGGATAGGTGAGCCGCTTTGTGTCTTTGAACCGGCCACAACCCAGTTGTTGCTTCCATTATTTTTGTCCGGCCTGTCTGGTTCAGTCAATGCCATTGAATCCTTCTTTTCAAAATAGAGTGAGTCGGCGTCAGCAGGTTTCACAGGAACAATAGACGCTGGATCAAACAGGGTGCCTTTGGGAACAATCGGTAGCAATGAATCCGGGACCTGGGGATAAGCGGCATTGAAATCAGCAGGAGTAAATATCTTCTTCGCGTTCGTATAAGCAATGTCTCTTTCTGTGCCTGAGCTTAATTGTTTCGCCATCATTTTAAGCAATAAAGCCGTGCGCAGGTTGCTCCATTCTTCCGGTTTAATGTCAAGCAATTTATATTCGAAAGGCAGCTCACTTTCCTTTAATGAGTGAATGTATGCATTAACGCCGTTGGTATAAGCCGTGTACAAAGCTTTGGAGACAGGATCTTTTTCCATCTCTTTCACGGCATTCTCGGCAGCAAACCGCATTCCCAGTCGTCTTTGGCTCCTATCCCATTCCATGGCTTTGGATCCGGCAATTTCACAAGCCCGTCCCTCAGCTGCCTTGGTCTGTACGTCCATTTGGAACAAGCGAAACTTCGCATGGATATATCCCTGTAAAAAATAAAGATCCTCATCGTTATCCGCAAAAATATGAGGTATCAAACGTTCATCCAGGTAGACTTCTGCCTTGCCTTTTAATGCGGGAAACGTAAGATCAGCGGAATAATCATAATCGGAAGCTTCTGCATTTTGCCAAAAACCATGTTGAGGGCTTAAGAACTTTCCCATCGGGGGAATGATGCCCCAGTGTTTATTTAAAGCAAATACAAGACCCGCTGTAATAACGGTGGATACAACAAAAGGTATGATTCGCATTCCAAGGGTTTATAACAGCGAAAGATAAACAAAGAACAGAAAAATGCTGCAATAAATTTTATAAGGTGCCAGGTATAGGCTGTTGGGTTTGCAATTGTTTGAACTCATCTTAACTCAAACAACAAAAACTGTGTCTTCTGCGTCTTTGCAAAATTATCGTCTGTTACAAACAGCAGGGTAACGTGACCATCGGGCGTTGGAGGGCCAAATGTGACCCCTTCGATATTATCAATAAAACGGCCCAGGCTGCTCATGTCCAGCAATAATTTTTTGGACATTGGCTTCTTGCTTGGAGTAATATCAAGATTGATTGATGAAATGTCTTCGGCATAGCGTGCGTCTGCAAGATAGACTCTTACATCGGAAGGAACTCTACCGGTAGACCAGGCTCTTTCGATAACAAGAAACTTATCATCACGCAGATATAAGATATCCGATACGCCATTTATTTTAAAAGCGCCTGGAGGGTTAGCGGGATAAGGTACTGCATCAACCTGGTAAGCGTATTGAGCCACGCATTGCCTAAGCTTCCGGTTAAACTTTAATATACGTACCCAGGCCGTTGAATCACCAGTGCCAGCCCTTGGCCCATCTTCATAGATCGGTTCTTCCACGCTTACAAAAACATGATCAGCGTTTTCGTCCAAGCCAATCCCCTCGAACACGCTGTTATGTCTCGGACCTTTTTCCACTGGCTGTATATGCATGTTGGCGGGCAATGCAAAACTGTCTTTATAACGTCCATTCCTGTCCATAATCACGATGGCCGGATCTTCCAACTCCTGCTTTCCGTCGCGCATGTATCGCTGGCCCTCACTGCTCCAGATCAACTCGTCTCGCCTGAAATCATAACGCATGGCCTCCACGTCAGCTGAGTGAACGCGGTCTTTAGTAATATCTGTAAATGGCTCCCCCTTTGGATCCAGCAAGGGCGTCATATCAATGAAAGCGACCGAGTCGATACCCTTACGGCTGATAGAAATCCGGGCTGTGTAATACCGGGTCGGTCCTTTTGAAGAAGGATCGTCGGAGATCAAATAGTACAGACCACGTTTTGCATCATAATCAATACCTGATAAGCCACCAATGACGGTGTTTTTTAATTCCGTCCCTCCAGGGTAAATATATTCGTCTATGAATCGAAGTTCTTTAATACCAGTTTTGCCTGTGTCGGCGGCTGTTTTATGCGAGGAAGAACATCCGGCCAGTAGAGCAACACACAAGAAAAAAATAATTTGCCTCATATTAAACTTTGAACAAATCTACGTTAACGAAGAACCAAAATACAAGATCCAAAAACCAAATAAATTAAAAGCGTTAAATTTTAAATTAAAATTCTCGTAGACTTAGCATCTTTAGTTTTTCCCGACGGAGTTTATTCGAGAAGATATAAATCCTAAAATGCACCCCTTCGTCCGCGGGTGAAAAGAAATCAGAAGTAAATTATTTTAATCAGAATCTTCCAACATCAATTTCGAATTTCAAATTTCTCATTTCGGATTTATTTGTCCCGCCTATTGGCGGGATTGCCATTTGGTTACTGGTTCTTTTTATCTTTATCGCATGTTGGTTGAAAAACAGATCAAATCCATTTTAAATAAACATAAAAAAAGAGATAGCTGGTTTCTCGATGACTATTCTGTCAATCCTTACGAAGGATGCAGTTGCAATTGCATTTATTGCTATATAAGAGGAAGTAAGTACGGGGAAAACATGGAGGATGGCCTTGCTGTAAAAATAAATGCATTGGATATCCTGGAAAAACAGCTGGCATCAAGAGCGAAAAAAGGTCAATACGGTTTTGTAGCTGTAGGGTCTGCAACGGATGCTTATATAAACCACGAGGATAAGTACAGGCTCACTGAAGGTATGTTGCGATTGTTGTTGAAATATCGCTTCCCTGTTTTTATCAGTACAAAACGGACACTAATAACAAGGGACCTTGAGCTGTTGCATGCTATCGATACTAACGCTATCTTACCAGCGGACCTTAGCGACAAATTAAGCCGTGGTCTTATTCTTTCGGTATCAATCTCCTCCTTGGATGAAAAAATTGCCAGCATGCTTGAACCCGGGGCTGTTCCCCCACTCCGCCGCCTGGAACTGGTCAGTGAATTGAAACAACAGGGCTTCCTGGTCGGCGTAAATGCTATTCCTGTCCTGCCCTTTATTTCAGACAGCGAAGAAGAACTCGAAAAGATCATCTCGGCAGCCAGCGACCATAGGGCTGATTATATTTTAATTGGAGGTCTGACACTTTTTGGAAATGCAAAGGCAGACAGCAAAACTTTGTACTATAAATTCGTGGAAAGATACAATGCCGCACTTTTACCGAAATACAAGGAATTATATGGAAATAATTTTTACGCCCCGTATGCTTACCAGGATAAGCTGAAGCAACGGGCAAAGAAGCTATGTGAAGAATATGGAATCAAAAACAGTATTTTAGATTAGGTATGTCTCAGCAATTAATAGAAATACAACGGGTGTTGACCGCGAAGGCCAATAAAAACAACAGTGAATTCTTTTTAAAAATGGTACCAGGCCGACAAAAAATATATGGTGTAAAGACACCAGATCTTAACCTCCTGGTGCAGCAATATAAAACCGGTTCCTTTGACCTGGCCCGTGAACTCTGGGAATCGGGTGCCCTGGAAGAGAAGATCATTGCCATCAAGATCATGGAAAAAACGGGAAAGAGTGATCCACAGAAATTGCTTTCTCTGTTCAAAAAATTTTCGACAGAAGTTGAAAACTGGGCCGTATGTGACGGATTGGGGATGCAATTCCTGCGGGGCATTGTAAAAACACACAGCAAAGAAATATTCGCTATTGCCGGTGAATTCAACCGGTCAAAAAATCCATGGCAACGGCGATTGTCATTGGTAATGGTAGAGTGGTATACCCGCGATGGCAGTCATCACACCGAAATAAAAAAACTGGTAAAAAACCTGGAAACCGATGACGAATATTATGTGAAGAAGGCTGTAACGTGGATAAACAGGAATTTTACAAAAGGAAAATAACTATTTTAGTTACCTATTGCCGGTGCGGACCAGCAAAAAGAACAACCGGCACATTGAATCTATGCAGCTACAAAAAATCACGCCAATGCTTTGGGTCGACGACGTAAGGGCGACGATCGACTATTATGTGTCCGTACTCGGTTTCGACGAAGCCAACTATTCGGAAGACCCACAATGGGGAGTAGTCGAAAAACATTTTGTGCAGATCATGTTCAGCAAGCCCAATGCGAACGTAACCTATAGTGGCCCACAGTTCACAGGCTCGTTATACCTGCGCACGGACGACGCGGACGCATGGTGGGGTTATCTGAAGGACAGGGCAACGATCGTATACCCGATCGAGGATTTTTCATATGGCATGAGAGAGTTTGCGATCAAGGATTGCAATGGGTATATCCTGCAGTTCGGAGAAGATATACAACCATAATCCTTCAAAGATCTTTGATCTTATCCGCCATTGTTTGCATGAATGCAGCATATTCCTGGAGATAATCATCTCGCCGGGGAAAATCGTGTCTTAGCGCAGAGATCATCGATTTCAGGTATTTCCAGGCCTGCCCAGCCTGAACTTTATCAAAAAATAACCGGGCAAAATAACTTTGTTCATCGAAAGGTTTTATTCCCATTCCGTGCTGGTAGAATTTAAACGGAAGAAAAACCCGGGTAGTAACAAAAAAACTCGATTCCTTCGTCACCAGCGAATAATAATCGGAATAGTAGTTGAGCATATCCGATAGACGTTGTTTTATTTGTGCCTCGGTTTCCGGGTGGGCCGGGTGTATTCTCCATCTGTTTCCAGCATCGTTAAAAAGTTTCGATGAGAATTTGCCGCTTATTTTTTTAAGATTCCATACCAGCTCAATCCTCTCACCTTCGGCTTCTACAAATTCGGTCAGTTCCAACAGACCATCTTCATAGCTTGTAAACTTTGCATTGAAATTATCAAAGCCCTGGCCGCCATCCTCAATAAAAACAACATCATCGGCGCTCATCCCCCATTTGCCTGTTTTTTCCACGCTATCCATTTGCCGGAAAACGCCTTTGTCTAAAAGCGAGATTAATTTCAGGCTGGTCAGTCCTATGATCGAATCCTGGATCTTGCTATAAATTATTTCCTGCCGGCCATTTTTTAATTTATGATCGGGCGACACGATCAGCCAATTGCCCTGGAGGTCATGGTGTTTCTTTTCGTCGCTGGTCATCTGTTTACAGGAGATAAAGAATACAACGATGACTATGATTAACGTCCAACGCATGTACAAATATAAAAAAGCCTGCTGCATGGCAACAGGCTAATGATCTTCCGGGATACGGTTTATTACTATACAGTCTAGGGTAAGGTGATCAAACGGTGATTATTCCCGTTATTCCATGTCAACAGGGCCTGGTTGTCGCAGTCGCCATTATTGGGCGCACCATAGTCGAGAAACAATACCCTGCTATTGATCTTGATCTTCAGTGTACCATCGCTTATCCAGTCACAGGCAACTTTTTTGATCAATGGAGATTCTGTGTTCAGGTTAACGGTAATACCGTTATTGAACTGTGTTTTTGAACGCCCTTCGATCTTGTACACATCATCTGCTATTTCATTGGTATTTGCGCCTTCGATCTGGGCTACGTATTTCAATCCTTCGTAGTGGTAGCCTCTCCCATTCGGGAAGGTAACCTTGCCGCCTGTCACCTGCACGGTGAATTTGACGGCACCGTTTTCGCTCAGATTGCTGATCGTCTTTGTGCCTTCTATGTGAGCACGGTTAAGATAGAAGTTCGTCAAAGTGATCGTAACAACGGAACCGGAATGACGGATAGGTCCTGTGAAAAAAAGCGTGATCGTTCCTTTACGATGTTTTCCGTCTGCACACCAGCAACCATCACCGGGAAAATCAATGGTAACTGTTTTAGGATAAGTGCTGTCGCTTGGGGATACAGTAATGACGGCACAGGGTCCCAGTCTCAACCGAAGATGAAGGAAAGGAAATATGCGGCCGCCTGCGCTGGTGACGGCTTCTTCCTGGGCAGCCTGCATACCGATATCCTCGATATCGTCGAAACTTGCTTCCGCCTGGGTAGATTCATCGGAATAGGTAGCAGCATCTTCCTCTGTTACCGCCTGATCGGCATTGGAATTGTTTTCTTTCTGGCACGAATACAAAGCTGCAACCAGCACAAAACACACAGCTAAGATTATTCGACTGATGGAAATTAACTTCATGGCTATACTTTTAGGGTTATGGGGAATATTAACGCAATTTTGGAAGCGAAAACCGCAGGAAAGTTTAATGGATAGTAAAAATATTTACTTTAAGACGGGATGAAAGCGATAATTGGGTACATAAAATGGTGGTTTTACGAGACGGATAAGCGGGTTTTAGCCATTATATCTATTCTTACGGGCCTGCTTATTTGGGCAAATTATCATTTTGGTATTGATAGGCAGATCAGCGCTTCTGAGAGTTTCCTATGCCGTTTTTTAAGCCGGGCCATGATCTTTGCTACCGCTTTTGGGCTGTCTTACCTGGCCACCTGTTTAATCACAGGCAGGAACTATTTTAACCGGGTTGGCTTTATTGTCCTGTTGTTCATCGCCCCGCTTATTTTTTCCTTCAAGGCGGCTTTAAATCCCAGCTTTCATATTTCGGGAGTCTGGACAACAGCCAATTTCTGGGACCATGTATTCTACTGGCCGTTTCTCCTGGTAATTACTGCAGCCATCCTGTTTATTATCTGGAAAATCTTTGATGCCGATCAGCCATTTTATGGGATCAAAACAAAGAACATGGACTGGCGTCCTTACCTCCTGATGTTACTCATCATGGTACCGCTAATTGCTGCTGCTTCAACACAGCCGGATTTCCTGGCTATGTACCCAAAGCTGAAACTGATAACCGATGTGTCTGTCGTCAATCGTTTAACGTGGTGGCAAAAATTTCTTTTCGAGTTATCGTATGGAAGTGATTTTATTACAATAGAATTGTTCTTCCGAGGATTTTTAATAGTCGCATTCCTGAAATGGGCTGGCAAAGATGCAATCCTGCCAATGGCTTGTTTCTATTGTACTATTCATTTCGGTAAACCTTTGGGCGAATGCATCAGTTCTTATTTCGGCGGTATGATCCTGGGGATAGTTGTATATCATACGCGTTCGATCCTTGGGGGACTGATGGTTCACCTGGGCATTGCATGGATGATGGAAATTGGAGGATATATCGGAAATGCGTTTAAAAGTTAAGGTTGTCTCTATCGCATTTTATTTTAAAAGAAGCTACAAGCCTGTAAGCCGGATTTTGTTTCGTCCGCCGAAGCCTAAGCAAGGCGAATAAGACTATCATTTATCTGTCCTCAACATTGCTGTTGGGATCAATCTGCCTACCCCGTACCGCACCCGGTTACCCGGGACCCGAGCGAGCAGCTCTTACCGGTACTATATGTGGCATTTCAGCATGCAAGGTTTACCCGCGAATAATGTTACCATTATAAGCCGTGAGCTCTTACCTCACATTTTCACCCTCATCCCGCCGGTAGGCGGGACAGTTATTTTCTGTGGCACTGTCTGTCCCCGATCCGTGGAGCGGGGCCCGGCTCTTCACCGGTGCATTGCTCTATGCTGTCCGGACTTTCCTCCCTCCCGCCTAAGGCGAGAAAGCGATAGCCCGGCTTGTAGCGGTGCAAAGATAAATCATTAAAGACAGCACTTCGTTTTAACTGCGATTCGAAAATTAGTTGATAAAGTCAACTAATTTGTTTTTATTTGGGTATGCAACAAAAACATATTGCCGAGGTAAGGGCATTTAACCGGTTTTATACCAGTATCATCGGCTTGCTGGACAGGCACATTCTGAATAGCCGGTATTCGTTACCGGAAGTAAGAGTGCTTTATGAACTTTATCATAATGAAAATACTACTGCCAGTGACATCATATCATCCCTGCAAATGGACAAGGGTTATTTGAGCCGCATGCTACAGCAACTTGTCAGGAAGAAACTGGTAGCAAAAAAAATCTCTACTGCCGACGGCCGGGCCGTGCACTTAACTCTTACTCCCGCGGGAAGGAAGGAGTTTGAAACTCTTAACAGGGAATCGGATAAACAGATACAGGAGATCCTGGAAAAACTGTCCTCCGGGGATTGTGAGAGAATGACCGGGTATATGGCGGAGATACGCAGCCTGCTGACTCAACCTAAAACAACTGAATCAGATGGAAGATAAAAATTTAGGCATTGATGACATCAGGATAAGAACAGTGCTACAACCTGGAGATATCGGTTTTGTTACTTATCGCCATGGCAAGTTATACAGCGAAGAATACGGCTATGGGATTTCCTTTGAAGCTTATGTTGCTTCGGGTCTTTTTGAATTTTATAAATCTTATGACCCATCAAAGGACAGGGTTTGGATATGCGAACACAGTAATACGATAGTCGGATTCCTGCTATTAATGCACCGCGAAAACAATTCAGCCCAGCTCCGTTATTTTTACCTCGAGCCCGATTACCGCAATATTGGCCTTGGTAAAAAGCTCATGTCATTGTATATGGATTTTTTTAGGGAATGCAGGTATTCATCTTCTTATTTGTGGACAACAAATGAATTGCCGGCAGCTGCTTCGCTTTACACGAGACATGGATTCAGGCTAACGGAAGAAAAAGACTCGGGGGCCTTTGGCAAACCGCTTAAAGAACAGCGATACGAATACACGATGCTAGATGCTGGATACTGGATGCAACCTACATAACCACCGGCTTCCAGCATCTAACATCAGCTCCAGTAAAGAATCCTTCTTGTTTAATTGAATTGGGCTACTTCTGGCCGTCCATTGACGATTTCCTCTTAGAAGTTGAGTTTGCAGTTTTTTTCGGGACTTCAGCCAGCGGTAGTGAGAAAGAGAACACAGAACCATCATTCAATTTGCTTCTTACTGACATAGTTCCATTATGTTCCTTGACGATCTCGGCAGAAATATAAAGTCCCATGCCTAATCCAGACGCAATAAACTTGTTATGATCCGACCGGTAAAAGCGTTCTAATATGCGCTTCTGGTCTGCAGCGGACATTCCCACTCCTTCGTCAATCACAGATACTTTTCCGCAATCATTTGTCTTTTCGATCTGTACAGTTATTGCGTGCTTGTTGGGCGAATACTTTACAGCGTTATTGACAAGATTCATGATCACCTGCTCCAGCCGTTCCGCATTTCCTATGACCATTACACTACCTTTCCCTTCCTTGGTGAAGCGATATCCGGGATACATATAATTACTGTTTTCGACGCAGTTTTCCACGAGCGAGTCCAGGTCGACCAGGTTTTTGTCAAATTCCAGTTTGCCGGCTTTTATTTTACTTACATCCAACAGGTCGTTGATAAGGTGTTGCAGTTTATTGACTGAAATATTTCCCTTGGATATATACAATTTTGTGTCATCGGGCAGCTGGGGCTGGCTTTGCATTAACTGCATGTAACCTTTCAAACTTGTAAGCGGAGTTTTTAGTTCGTGGCTGGCTACGCTAATGAACTCATCTTTTCTTTCAATCTCTTTCTTTTGGTCTTCGATATCAGTGGAAGTGCCGAACCATGCGATGATATGTCCGGCTTCATCCCTGAATGCCTGACCTTTTCCCAGGTGCCAGCGGTAAGCGCCATCAATAGCTCTTTTTAACCGGTATTCCCGCTCAAATATTTTTTCATGTTTAACGGCTTCTTCCCATGCAGCAAGCGCAGAGTTAAAATCATCCGGGTGAATAACACTTTCCATGGATTTCATTGATTGTTCGAAACTGAGACCGGTATATTCAAACCACTGTTTATTGAAATAGTCGGTAGTACCATCTGGCCGGGTAGTCCATACAATAACCGGAATATTATCGGCCAGGAACCTGAAATGCTCCCGGCTAAGAAAGAGCTCGCGTGTTCGTTCCGTTACCAGTTCTTCCAGGTGCTCATTTATTTTTGTAAGAGCATACCGGGCTTCCTCTAACTGAATATTCTTTTGCTGTAGCTGTTTTTCATTTTCCTTTTGGAGACTAAGATCGGTCAGGATAATACTCAATGCCTGTCCTTCGTCGAGTTCAAGAGATGTAAATGACAGGAGAAAAGGAATTTCGTCATTGTTTTTATTGATGAGCAGCACTTCGCCCTTGCTATCCGATTCCCATCCTTTTTTTATCAGGTCCCGAAAACTTTCTTTGGATTTTTCTGCAATAAAATCAGTGAATCGAAGGCCAGTGACATTTGCCAGGGGTAGCCCAATCATGGAAGCGAACTGCGAGTTACTATAAAGAATGATCTCATCGCAGTTTAAGGTGACGGCTCCTTCCTTCATTTTTTCAATAAGAACACGGTAGGTCTGATCAGCGCTCTTTAGCGTGTATAGCTGGTGACCGTCGCCATCTTTTACTACGAGCGCATCCACCTGGCCGGTGCGGATAGCTTCGAGAGTGTCGGTAGCCTCCTGGAGTTTCAAACGAAGCTCTTCCAGTTCAGCTGGGATCGTATCGTAAGACACTGTTTTCATGACTTGTAATCAACCGGGCTTAAGACTTTATTTAATTTTTCATGGTTTGACATATCTCCTATCAATCTCATTTTCGGTAAGGGAAACTCCCTTATGAGCATCGGTAGGGCAATAATATCCACACTTTGCGCGACATGCGGCTGTTGGTATACATCAATGATCTCCAGCTCATACTCATCTTTCAGATGCTTTTCCAAAAAAGCCTTAAAATTGGTGATAGCCCTCGAAGAATTAGGGGATGCCCCGGTGACGTAAAGGCGAAAGAAATAACAGGCAATATCGGGCGACGCCGATCTGGTCTGCATTTCCTGCTTTTTCTGTATCTCCATCATTTTAGGGGCCGGATATCCAGGCCGACCAGTACTTTTTCTTCGTTGGAAAGATCACCAATAATTTTACGTATAGGTTCAGGCACTTTTCGTACCAAAGTAGGGATGGCCAGTATCTGGTCACCTTCGGCAAGTTGAGGTTGAACCAGCAAATCAATTACCTCTATTGTATACTGACCCCTAAGGTGAGTTTCGCAGTACTTTTTAAGATTATTGAGTGCTGTTACCGACTTTGGTGTCTGTCCGGCTACATATAACCTCAATTCCCAAAATGTTGATTCTACAGCCATATTTATTTTGAGACTCTTTTTATTTTTTTAGCAGGCCTACCGTGTTTCTTTGACATGGGGTTTGCTTTTACTTCTTTTTCTTTTGCAATTCTTGCCGAACCTATCAATATTCCTTCCGGGCCACGGTAAACGTCCACCATCTCCAGGCCTTTCGAGGTTATTACAAACTCTCTTACTTCCTTGGAGTGGCCCATGCCTCTTGACTTCATGATGTATAGTGCACGGTTACGTTCACCGTTCATCTCGATATCCCTCACCAATAACCAACTGTCCATTAGCGACGATATATCTTCGTCGGTTGATGTCTCGGATTTTCTGGTCAGGGCGGTCATCATCACGGTGATTCCTTCTCCCTGTAAAAGATCAATCAATCGTAACAACATTGAGTTTACTTCGCTAAGCTCTCCCACCGATACCAGGTTGGTAATAGGATCAAGAATAACGGTAGTCGGTTTAAACTTCTTTACAAGCTTATACATGCTGGTCAGGTGCATTTCCAGGCCATGTAATCCCGGGCGGAAAGCATGAAATTCCAACAGCCGTTTCTTAACGTACGGTTCAAGGTCCAGGTTGATCGACTTCATGTTTCGGATGATCTGCTGGGGTGACTCTTCGAAAGCAAAAAACATACATCGCTCTTTGCGTTTGCAGGTCGCCGCGGCAAATGAGGCCGCAATGCTCGTCTTGCCCGTACCAGCCGTGCCGGATATCAGGATACCACTGCCTCTGAAAAAACCTTTGTTTTCAAACATCGCATCGAGTGAAGAAATACCTGTTGAAATACGCTGTGAAGAAACCTTTTTGTCAAGCGTTAGTGAAGTAATCGGCAGCACAGAAAACCCTTCGTCATCAATTAAAAAAGGGTATTCGTTAGTGCCATGGAGAGAGCCCCTGTATTTTACAATTCTCAGTCTTCGTGTCGAGACCTGATTAATTATCCGGTGATCCAGTAGTATCACGCAATCTGAAACATATTCTTCCAGCCCATTACGGGTTAAACCGGTGTCTCCTTTTTCACCTGTAATGATCGCAGTAACGTTTTTCTCTTTGAGCCACTGAAAGAGACGACGGAGTTCAGCTCTAAGTATACCCTGGTTCTCGAGACCCAGGAAAAGATTTTCAATTGTATCAAGCACAATTCTTTTTGCACCTATACTATCAATAGAATGCTGCAGTCGTATGAACAAACCTTCCAGGTCATATTCACCGGTTTCCTGGATCTCTGTCTTGTCTACATGCACATAGTCGAGTTTCAGCTTTTTAGTTTTCTGTAGTTTCTCAATATCAAAACCCAGCGAAGCCACGTTATCGATAAGCTCCTGTGCCTTTTCTTCGAAAGACATAAAAACACCCGGCTCGTTAAAAAGTACAGCTCCTTTTACAATAAATTCCATTGCAAGCAAAGTCTTGCCGCAACCCGGGCCGCCGCATACGAGTGTAGGCCTGTTTCGAGGTAACCCTCCATACGTGATCTCGTCGAGCCCATTAATTCCTGTCTGTGCTTTGAGAATAGCTTTCATGCGATGATGGCTTTAAATTGCAATAGTGCGCTTGAAGATAGCGGCTGTGCAATTTTTGTGCAAAAACGATCTGCTATGAAAAAAAAATTTAATGGGCTTTGTATCTCAGTGAAGTTATCCCTATTTTTCTTTCTTCACTCCTATTACAGGCAATGATTTTTCATGAATCAGCTGGTTTAGCTTTGCTACGTCTTCAGTCATGATTTGTTTCAGTTTATTCAACTGCACATCGATCTGTAAAGCAAGCTCCGCATAGGCTTCCTTCGATTGCTTCGAAAGTCCTGATTGCCCGGCTGCCGCTACATCGTAAACACCAGAAAGCTTATCATCCAGCCTGATTGGATAGTTCAAAACATCCTGCCCGCTCCTGGCTTTTGTCTGGTGTAATGCTTCCTCTACCGCCGTCAGTTGTTTGCCAATAGTATCCATTTGTTGTTTGACCTCTGTGGGGATTTCTTTCCCCACCCTGGCACTTAGATCATTCATTTGCTGGCGCAATTCGCGGATATTCCTTATTGCCTTCATGATCTCCGAGAATTTATCACGGACGGCGAGCAGGTGGTCGAACTGCTCTTCGTATTCCGCTTGCGATGCTTTATAATTTGGGTCGGCCAGGATTGTAAAAGGAACTTCGGCTGAATCTGTACCTGATTTAAACTTTGCAAAATAATTTCCCGGGGCTGCTTTCGGCCCAGCCACAAATCCATTCCACAAGATCAGGCCTTCTATTCTTTCGGCTTCCGGGTAATTCATATCCCATTCAAACTGGTTTATTCCTTTTTCAACCTCTAACTTGTTTTCCTTCGATGACGTAGAAAAATTCTTGATCAACTTTTTATTCTTATCCATGATTTGAATAGATAGTTTGGTTGAGTCATCTGCTTCCTTCATGTAATAGTTGAAAACAACTCCATTGGGAGGATTCATCCCGGCATTTCGCGGCGGAGTTGCATTACCACGCCTCCCACCAGCTCCCGGCATCCTGTATGCGGGGTTAGCGGCAAAAACATACATACTTTTTTTCGACACGTCGCCGTTTCTGTTCTGTATTATGGTCAGGTCGTCGAGAATATAAATACCTCTTCCCTGCGTGCCTACTATAAGATCATTGTTTTTAATGGCCAGGTCGACCACGGGCACAACAGGAAGATTCAACTGGAAGGATTTCCAGTTCATACCATCGTCGTAAGAAATATACATTCCATATTCAGTACCGGCATATAGCAGTCCCGGTTTTTTGCGATCTGCCCTGAGACATCGCGCAAAATGCATGGGATTGATTCCATTCACGATCAGCTTCCAGCTCCTGCCATAATCTTCTGTCTTGTAGATATAGGATTTGAAATCGTCAGATTTATATCTCGTACCCACCAGATAGGCAGCGCCTTTTTTGAAAGGATCAACTTCGATGCAATTCCACATCATCCACTGCGGTATGTTTTTCGGTGTTACGTTCTCCCAGTTTTTTCCGGCGTCCCGGCTTATATATACCAGGCCGTCATCGCTACCTGTCCATAACAGGTCTTTTTCAACCCAGCTTTCTGTGGCATAAAAGATCGTGCAGTAATATTCAACGCTTGTATTATCCTGCGTAATGGGACCGCCACTCGATGCCTGTCTTTTTTTATCATTCGTGGTCAGATCGGGAGATATTTCCTGCCAGGTCTTTCCTTCATCTTCCGTTGCGAAAAGGTGATTGCCGGCAGCATATAACTTCTTTGGATCATTGGGTGAGAAAAAAATCGGATAGTTCCATTGGAAACGGTATTTGGCCGCGTCCGCACCGGCGCCCATATTGTCAACCGGCCAAACATTGATCAACCGGCTTTCGCCAGTTTTATGATCCAGCCTTTGTAAAAGTCCCATATAGTTGCCGCCATAAGTGATATCCGGGTTCAATGGATCGGCAACGATGTAACCGCTTTCACTCCCGGCAGCATTTTCCATATCGGCCGCTGTGATGGCCTGTCCATAGGTCCTGCTTCGTATACGAAAGGCGCCATTGTCCTGCTGAGGCGCCAGTACCCTGTAAGGAAATGCATTATCCGTGCTAATACGATATACCTGCACGGTTGGCTGGTTCAGGTATGTACTCCAGTTATTACCTCCATCAAAAGAAACCTGTGCTCCACCATCATCGGCAACAATCATCCTGTTGGCATCCTCCGGATCAATCCAGAGATCATGATGATCCCCATGGGGAGTACTAACAGCCTGGAAGGTTTTTCCTCCATCATTGCTGCGCATGAAATTTACATTGGGACAATAGACACGGTTTTCGTTCCTGGGATCAACAAACACCTTGGTATAATACCATGCCCGCTGGCGGATATTGTTATCGCTTGTCGCCAATGTCCACGTTTCCCCACCATCAGCACTTACAAAAAGACCTCCATCTTTATTTTCTATCAATGAATAGATCTTATCGGTATTGGAAGCCGCTACTGCAACGGCCACGATCCCCCAGGTCCCTTTCGGCAACCCTTTTTTTGCTGAAATATTTATCCAGCTTTCTCCCCCATCGGTACTTTTCCATAAACCACTTCCATCGCCCCCGCTTTCCAGGCTGTACGGAGTTCTTATCAATCGCCAGGTGCCTGCATAAAAAACATTCGGGTTGCCCGGCTCCATCACGAGATCACTGCACCCTGTTTGATCGTTGATGAACAATGTTCTTTTCCACGTCTTACCTCCATCGATCGTTTTATATACTCCCCGTTCTTCATTAGGACCAAACAAATGCCCCATGACAGCTACCCAAACAATATCGGGGTTTTTGGGATGGATAACTATACGGATGATATGGCGGCCATCTTTTAACCCGATATTTTTCCAGGACCTGCCTCCGTCATCGCTGCGCCACATGCCGCCCAGGCCTTCGCTTACATTTCCGCGCATGGAATTTTCACCTTCGCCGACATAAATGATCGTCTCATCGCTGGCAGCCACCGCGACTGCACCAATGGATCCTCCGAAATATTTATCAGAAATGTTTGTCCAATTGCTTCCACCATCCGTGGTTTTCCAGACGCCACCACCAGTTGCACCAAAATAAAAATTGTTCTTGTTTTTGTAACTGCCCGCTACAGCTGCGCTCCTGCCACCGCGGAACGGACCTATCAACCTGTATTTCACTTTGGAAAATAGTTGCTCATCTTCGTTTGTGCCCGCGGACATCATTTTATTATCCTGCTTTGTTTTTTGGCCGATCGAAATAATAGCGATAGCTACAGACAGTAGCAGTACGAAAGATTTTTTCATATGCAAATGCGTTGGGGGCTTGAATATACGAATTGTAAGGCTGCCACGGATACCCGGATCGTTTACTTCAGGTGTCAGCCATTAGTTGTCTATAAAAGCCTGGTGTATTTTTGTAATTTAGTATAATGGAAATTCACGAGCCCATAGTTGCTTACGGTAAAAAGAACTTTACCGTGCAGGAATACCTGGAGTTCGAGAGGACTTCTACCGAAAAACATGAATTCTACAAAGGTGAAATATTCAGGATGCATGGTCACGGAGATTTGTTAGCCATGTCCGGTGCGGGGATCAATCACAATATCATTTTTTCAAATTTGTTCACCGGTCTTGGATTCCGGCTGAAGGGAAAATCTTGCCAGCCCTATGGACCTGATCTCAGGATTAATATACCTGAAAACACACTCTATACCTATCCTGATATATCTGTTGTCTGTGGCGACCTGCAACTTTCACCTGAAGATGAAGATTCATTTGTTAAACCGACAATCCTTATTGAAATCCTTTCTCCCTCAACCAGAAGTTACGATCAAGGCGAAAAATTTCGCTTATACCGCGACATTCAAGCGTTAAAAGAGTATGTAATTGTTGACACCGAAATAATACGGATCGCTGTTTGCCGAATCAACGAAAAAGGCCATTGGGAACTCGAAGAATATAAATTACTCACAGATCAGCTGGTCCTGGCATCGGTTGATGTCGTTATTCCTGTTTCGGAAATCTATGAACGGACAAAAATTCCGGCCCAATAATCAATATTGGAAAAATATTTCCGTTGCCCCGTATCCATAAAGAGGATGGTACTGGTTGACGAAAGATTTGACTTCATGTTTTAGCCTGAGCCGCTCATGTATCTCATCCCTGAGCCTTCCTTCGCCTACTCCATGAATCACGGTCAATGATGGTTGTATATGTGCAAGGGCCAACTCATAATATTTCTCAAAGGTCTTTAGCTGGAGGCTTAAAATTTCGAAATTGCTAAGATGCTTCCAGTCGTCCGATAATTTTTCTATGTGCAGGTCAATTACACTGCGAGGGGATTCCAGGTGTTGCCTTGCTTTTTTTGCATCGTATATCTTGTATCCCTTTGTTGCAAGTATACCCGTGTCGAATTTTTCTTCTTCTGTCTTATCGGGATAGTTATCAAATAATTTGTAAGAAAAAGTTGCCTCATTTTTCTGTTTGATCTCCTCTATCCTATTAAAAAGTTGCTTTGCTTTTAGTTTTATCAAAGATTCAAAATATGGGGCCTTCTTTTTATCAGGTTGAAGGAGTGAAAACTCAAACTCAAACGAAGGGTTGTCATTCATGTCTTCAAAAGCTATATCATGCAGGTAAAAATCCTCAAAGGAATTAACCTGGTTTTTAAGTTCGAATTCTGATTTGCCGAAATAAGTAAGGTTATATTCAAAGAGATAGGCTGTTTCCGTTCGGTTGACCAGGTGTATTTTCAACTCTTCTACTACTTCATCCCCAAATTCGTCGGTATGATATACCGGTAAAAAGGTGAGCCAAACACCGTCAGCGACTTTCTTTACCTGGGAAGCTTTTTCTTTCCTTATATCATCAACATATTTCTTCTCTTTCTTTTTGGGGAAGAGGCTTGTCTTTGAAAATCTTTGAAAATAAGGGAAATCAAGCTGGTCCACATAGGCTGGAAATTTTACACCATTGACGTCTATCATGACCATTTTTTCGTTCATGATATCGATCACCTCGCCTTCTTCATTCGAATGAAGGACAATCACCCTATCGCCGATTTGAAACTTCATGCACCCGGATTTCTGAAAAAATCATGAGCAAAATTACGGAAGTTGTGGTGCTAAGTCGTGAGTAGTCAGCCTGACTGCCCGCAGGCAGGTGGTCAGCGGAAGTGATATGTATGCTTAGTCAGCACTCACTATTCACCACTCACGATAGCAATTCCCTACTGCTTCGCAAGCCGGCTTTTCTTATTGCCATACATAAAATAAAAAATAAGTCCGAGCAGCAGCCAACCCCCAAACCAAAGCCAGTTGGCCTTTGTCATGCCCGTTAAAAGGTAGAGGCAGGTGGTAAGTCCCAGCAGCGGGATAAGAGACCAGTTTTTCATCAGCGCAACAATAGCCAGTACGATGCAAATAAGCCAAAAGATGATAGTAGAGACGTTTAATGTCCGTTTTGCTTCCAGTTTGGAAGATGTTTCCGATCGCAGGTCACTAACTGTGAGGTTGGCAAATTTGCTGTCGATATTCTTTAAGAAGTTTGTGTCCGCATGAGCTGTTGAATCGTTATTGAGCAATCCATATACATATAGCTGGTTGTTAAATTTGGCCATTAACCTGGAATCTTTTGCTGCAGAAAGTCCTTTGCTCACTGTTCCAATAATATTTTGATCAGGCGGTGCCGGAGGCGGGTAGTTGGCCGAACTGAGCCTGACCTGTTGGAGGATACTCCTGTTTCCGGAGTCAATCAAGGGCCTTGAATCATTTTCATTTGAACCGCTGCTGATGCTTTTATAGCCTTCCCCTCCCGTGATCGAAGCATAGGCGACACTATCGATCATGGTGTTTAATAGTTTATTGTTATGATCTATAACTTTAACCAGTTGTTCCGACTGCTGTTCATTATTCATTCTTTTTTTGATAATACTTAGTTCATTCGGAGTAAGCATGTAACCGTCATTGAAATCGCTTTTAGCATTCGCGATGACCGAGTAAACTGCTTTTCTCTGGTCTTGTGCGTTAAGTTGCATTTCAAATATGTCGCTGAAATAATTTTTTGCAAACAAAGCAACTATCACGAGCGCCCCGATCACAAGAGCGGGAAACAGGAAACGACTGTTTATGTAGGGTAGATTAAATTTTCCAGCTGCTTTTGCTTTTTTCGGGATCAGCAATACACCACCACAGACGAGCACAAAAGCGAATAGTGTAGCAATACTTGTAAAATCGAGTACAAAGGTTTTATCGGTGAACAGGATCGGCACACCTACCACCAGGCCGGTAACAATTGTTGCGAAAGATGGCGTTTTGAATGTCGGGTGTATTTTCCGGAACACAGGAGGCAACAGGCCATCGCGGCTCATGCTCATCCATATGCGCGGCTGGCCCATCTGGAACACCAGCAATACGCTGGTCATCGCGATCACTGCGCAAACAGCGACCAGCAATTGCATCCACCCGGCGTCCAGGTTTTGTTCTTCAAATATGAATGCAAGCGGGTCGCCTACCCCATCGAAGTTCTGGTAGTTGACAGCACCCGTAAGCACGAGCGCAAGCAGGATGTAAACGATTGTACAGATCACCAACGAATAGATCATACCTCTTGGCAGATCCCGCTGCGGGTTCCGGCTTTCTTCTGCCATTACACTCACTGCATCAAAACCGATATAAGCGAAGAATACACCAGCCACTGCAGCCATTACCCCACCAAAGCCGTTAGGCATGAATGATCGTACACCTTCATCATTTGGCGGCGTCCAGTTATGCGTAAGACCCATTGAAAAAACAAGGTACCCCCCTACCAGGATAACCAGCGTCACAACCGCCATCTTCAAGATCACCATCACGTTACTGAAATTGCGACTTTCTTTCACACCACGATATACCAGGTAAGTGATAAGCGCATTGATAACAAGTGCGGGAATGTCTGCGATAATTCTCAGCCCGCCCACTACTGGCGCTGTATTCCAGGCAGCGACATCATCCGGGTTGCCATTACTTAGCATTGCACCCTTTGCTTCCAAATAGCTTGTGCTAAGCCAGTAAGGAATATGAACACCTATTTTATCAAGAAAGGAAGTAAAATAATCGCTCCAGCTAAATGCCACGTAAATATTGCCGATGCTATACTCCATGATCAACGCCCAGCCGATTATCCATGCAAACAATTCACCGAAAGATGCGTAGGCATAAGTATAGGCGCTGCCGGCAACTGGAATACGACTGGCAAATTCGCTATAACAAAGGGCAGTAAATGCGCAAGCAATAGCTGTTATGACAAAGAGTAAGACCACTCCAGGCCCGCCATTGAATACAGCACCTCCCAAACTACTGAAACTGCCGGCACCAAGTATGGCTGCAATACCAAAGAAAGTAAGATCACGAACAGTGAGCACTCTTTTCAAGGCGCCGCCACCATGCGGATCATCACTTCCTTCGGCAATAATGGATTCAATTTTTTTTGTCCTGAACAGGGAGTTAGCCATCAGCAGTTGTTTAGTGATAAAAATAGGGAAAAATAGAGAAGATGATGCTGGATGCAGGATGCTGGTTACAAGTTGCCGGTTGCTGGTTACAGGATGCTGGATGTTGGATGCTTACTAACGACTCCCGACTAAAGACCTACCCGGCGGCAGGCAGGCCACGAGGAATCCGGCCAATTCCTTCAGCGGTTCCTTTCTCCTGGACAATACTGCAATATCTTCAAGATGTACGTGCGCCTCATCAAGGAATTTGTTCTTCAATTCCAGGGCCCATTCGTCAACCTTGCAATCTTTGAATATGCGAATTGTGTTTTCTACTTTATCGGCGGCCGTTCCCGCCAATAGCTTGCGCAATTCTTTTTTTTGCGAAGCAGTAGCATTCTCCAGGGTATGTATGAGAAGAAATGTTTTTTTATTAGCAAGAATATCTCCTCCGACCTGTTTACCGAATTTATCAGGATCACCAAAAGCATCGAGATAATCATCCTGCACCTGGAATGCCAAACCCAATTTTTTTCCAAACTCGTAGAGCAGGTTCTGATTCCTCTCTCCCGCACCTCCCAGTATGGAACCCATTTTCAGGCTGGCCGCCAACAGCACCGACGTTTTCAGTTCGATCATCTTTAAATACTGGTCAAAAGAAACCGAGTCCTGTTTTTCGAAATCGATGTCCAGTTGCTGACCCTCGCAAACTTCCTTCGCGGTTTTATTGAATAACCTGTTTATCGAAAAAACATATTTTCCAGATATGCTATTTAGGTATTCATATGCTCTTACCAGCATCACATCGCCAGCCAGCAGCGCAGTGCTCTTTCCAAATTTCTCATGCAGTGTTGGCTGACCTCTTCTTAATGGTGCATTGTCTATGATATCATCGTGTACCAGGGTAAAATTGTGAAAAAGCTCAATGGCAGACGATACTTTCCAGGTATCTTCTTTGATGTCGTCAAATAATTCATTACCCATCAGGCAGAGTACCGGTCGTATCCTTTTGCCACCCAGCTTTAAAAAATATTCATTCGGTTGGTATAATGAGGCCGGTTGTTCAGGAAAATGAGGTTGATCAAAATGCCGGGTAAATTGGCCAGATAATGTTTCAAAAGATTGCATAGGGCAAGATAACTCTTTATCGAATTAAGTCATAAGTTCGCTGGTAGTGGTAAAAAAAATGGGCCACATCAATGTTTCTTTTTCTTTTTTCCTTTTTCCAGTTTCGATTCTTTCTTTTCTTTTCCAATCTCTTCTGCCACTACCCACTCGTAGTCCAGTTGCCGTTTTGTAAGATTGGCGGAAACAACTTTTATCCAGACCTTATCGCCCATTCGGAATTTCTTTCCGCTACGTTGCCCTGCCAGGCAATAATCGGATTCCACGTGCCTGAACTCGTCATATTCCAGTAGGCTGTTTACACTTACCAGCCCTTCACATTTATGTTCTATTGTTTCTACCCAAAAACCAAAGCTTGCGACGCCACTGATCACTCCTTCAAACTCCTCGCCCAGGTAATTTTTCATGTATTGAACCTGTTTGTATTTATTGGCGGCCCTTTCTGCTTCCATGGCGGCTCTTTCGCGTTCGCTGGAATGCTTGCATTGTTCCTCCAGTTTTTTGTCAGGAACTATATTATTGTCCAATGCCTGCTGCAGTATCCGGTGAGCCAGGATATCGGGATAACGCCTGATCGGAGAAGTAAAATGACAATAATGTTCAAAGCCCAGTCCGTAGTGACCCACGTTCTCTGTTGTATATTTTGCCTTAGCCATGGTTCGTATTCCGAGTTGCTCAAGTACATGTTGCTCCGGGCGTCCATGAACATCTTTAAGCAACTGGTTAAACGAGGCGGCAATGGCTTCCGGCGATGAAGTATCGAACGAGTGACCGAATTTTTTTGCAAAGGCTACAAACGGTATTAGTTTTTCCTCATCGGGATCATCATGCACCCGGTAAGGAAAGGGCACAGGCTTTCCCTTCAATTTGAGCTTTGAAATATTTTCAGCTACGTACCGATTGGCCAGCAGCATGAACTCTTCGATCAACTGGTGCGATTCTTTACTTTCTTTTATCATGACACCGATCGGGTCGCCTTTCTCATCAAGCTTAAACCTGACTTCGGTTGACGAGAAATTAATCGCCCCTTTGTTAAATCTTCTTTTCCGTATGCGCTGCGCCAGGTCGTTCAGCAAAAGGATCTCATCTTTATATAAACCATTCCCCGATTCAATGATCTCCTGTACTTCTTCATAGGTAAACCGATGATCTGAATGAATAGCCGTTTTTCCCAGCCAGTATTGTTTCACTTCCGCCTTGGGTGATACCTGGAAGATTGCAGAAAATGTCAGTTTGTCCTCTTTTGGACGAAGCGAACAAAGAACGTTGGAGATATGCTCAGGCAACATGGGATTGACCCTGTCGGGTAAATAAACGGAGGTAGCCTTTTGATAAGCCGCTTTATCCAAGGGTGTGTCTGGTTCCACATAATGACTGACATCAGCTATATGCACCCCGATCTCGTAGTTACCATTTTTTAAAGGCCGCAAAGAGATAGCATCGTCAAAATCCTTTGCATCGAACGGGTCAATGGTGAATGTAAGAATGCCGCGAACATCTTTTCTTTTCTTTATTTCCGATTCAGAGATGGTATCCGGTATCCTCGCCGCTACTTCCAATGCATCGTCTGGGAATTCCAGCGGAAACCCGTTTTCCAGTAAGATACCTTTCATGGCAGCATCATTGCTATTCTCTTCATCGAGGATACTCACTACTTCACCCACAGGACGCTTGCCTCCTGTTTCCCATTTTATAAGGCGGGCGACCACGCGGTCTTTGTTCTTTGCCTGGTTGAGGTTTGCAAGCGGAATGTACAGGTCGGGCATGGGTTTCTCGACATCCGGTACAAAAAAAGCAAAATCGTCGCTTAATTCGATATGACCGATAAATTCCGTTCTTTTTCGCTGGAGCACTTCGACCACCTCCCCCTGCATACGCCGACCATTGCCTGAATTTTTTACTCTTGCAGGGACTGTGTCGCCATGTAACGCGGTATTAAAATCTGTGGGCCGGACAATGATGTCCATTTTCAGATCGGGTACAATAACGAATCCCATGCCTGATCGGGTGACATCGAGATTGCCTTTGAATGTTTTTCCAGCGCCTGTATTAGTTTTGTGCTTTACTTTCTTCGAGTTTTTTCTTCCCATATTGAATTTTATTCTGATTGCCTGAAGTTCCGGATGAAACTGGTGACAAGCTCATTGAATTTTGCCTCCTCACCAAATAAAAAATCGTGCCTGACAGGTATCACATACAAAGGTAGGCCTGTTAACTGGGTATCAAATTTTACGAGGCGCACTGCATCCTTTTCAGTTGTCAGCACAATTTTATCCTCCGTGGTCAACTGGTTTAGTCTTTTCTTTATTTCTTTCAGGTCATCGATAGTGAAAATATGATGATCCGGGTACTGCAGCATGCTATACCCATTGTAATTTTCTTCGAGCATTCTCATCAGGGGCTTGGGGTTGGCGATGCCTGTAACGAGCAGGACTTCGGTGGTATCTGCAGGCTGGTATTTCTGTTTTGTATGTATATGATAAATGTCACCGTACTTAATTGAAGTAAAAAAAACCGACTGGCCAGCTCTTGGCCCTATCTCCCGGGTGATCCGTTCCCTTTCATCCTGGTTCAAAGAAGGATCACATTTGGTCACTACAATTATTTCAGCCCGTTTGTAGGATGATTTCTGATCACGCAGATCACCGGTGGGGAGATAAAAGTCACGGGTGAATAAATTATTGTAATCTGTCAACAGGATATTCAGCCCGGCCTTTATGGCCCGGTGCTGGAATGCATCATCCAAAATGATTACCCGTGTATCGGGTTTATCGTGTAACAGTTGGGATATTGCATCGAGGCGCTCTTCGCCCACGGCAACCGGTATCTCGGGGAATTTCAAATGAAATAACATGGGCTCATCGCCGATCTCGAGGGCCGTCGTACTCTGATTTGCCAGCGAATAGCCTTTTGTTTTTCGTTTATATCCGCGGCTAAGCGTAGCTACCGGGAATTTATCCTTCAACAAGCCGACGAGGTATTCTACCATCGGTGATTTACCCGTTCCACCAACTGACAAATTACCCACGCAGACCAGGGGAAGTCCAAAGGAAGACGATTTAAATATGCGGGCATTATAAAAGAAATTGCGTACCGCGATGATAAGCCAGTATAACAGCGCCAAGGGGAATAGAATAATGCGAAAGGTTTTAAGGAAATAACTAGAAGACATACACGTTTTGCGGCGTTATACAAAGGTCTAAAGGTACGTCAAATTCATCGCGGTCATCGATTGAATCAACCGGGTCGAAATAACAAAAGCCGACCTTGATACAATCCTCCATGCAATGAGCGAGGTAGATATCATAAAAACCCTTCCCATAGCCTACCCGGTAACCATTTTTATCAAACGCCAGCAATGGCACAAAAACCATCTCTATCTCCGTAACAGGAACTTTTAGACCTCCGGTTGGTTCATGGATGTTCAGTTTGGCCTTTTCAAAAGGCGTATCAATGTCCGTTGCAACGGCTTCCATAACCATATTATTGAAATCAGATACGGGATAACAAATTTTTATCTCCGGGTTCCTGAATTTTAAGAACTCCGTAAAAAGATGAGTGTTAGGCTCATTATTCTCCTCAATCGGCCAATAAGAAAGCAGCGACTGGATAAAGGGAAGGTCGGCGGTTTGAAATTGAATCAGCATCAGGTCATCCAGCTTCGATCTTTCAGGTTCCGGCAATTCCGCCCGTTTATTCTTATATATTTTTCTTATCTCTTTTTTTAACATGCATTTGATTTTAGAGAACGTTCTGCTTTCTATCCCTCGGCAGTACCGGCACTTTTGGGCGCTATAAAGATCGAAAAGACTGTTGTCCCATAGTTCCGTTCGGTAGCATAACCGGCAAAGGTCTTATAACTGTTCCTTGGCGTATGCTCCAGCACAAACCATGCCCCCGCGTTGAGCAACTGTTTTTCAAAAATCAATTTTGGCAACTCATCAATATTCGCCAGTGCATACGGCGGTCCAGCGAAAATGAAATCGAATTTATCGGTGCAATGTTGGATAAATTTGAACACATCCATCTTTACAGCCCTGAGGTTGTCTATTTTCAGTTGTTGCGAGGTCTTTTTGATAAACTCATACATAGCTGGATCTTTCTCGACGATCGTCAGGTCCTTCGCTCCCCTCGAAGCGAGTTCATAACTGATGTTACCGGTTCCTCCGAAAAGGTCCAGTGTCTTCAGTTCTTCGATTTCGAGGTTGTTCTGAATTATGTTGAACAGTCCTTCCTTCGCGATATCGGTTGTCGGCCTTGTATGAGGCATATTGCCCGGTGGATTGAATTTTCTCCCCCCGTGTTCACCGCCTATGATGCGCATTGTGCGAGGTCATTAAGAGAGGTAAAGAAATGGGAAGGGTATTCTTTATTTTCTTCTCCTGCCGAAAGGTTCCAGGATGGTTCCCGGAACGATACATTCATAAAATAAAGATATAGTTCGCGGTAGAGCTGCGATTCCTTTTCGATCATGCCCGAAATAAATAACTGCACCTCATCGCGGGACAAAGAAAATTGGTTACAGGTCTTGAGCAAATAATAGAGTATATCTTCCGGGCTCGTGTAGGATAATGTTTGGGCAATGAGAATCTTATTTTCTTTTAAAACAATAAAAGAAAATTCAGCCGGCGTAAAATCAATCAGGAGGTGATCGGCAGAATCAGCTGGTATCATCTTTATCGCCATGGTATAGTGGTGTTGATACCTGCAGCCCGGGAATAACCTTGTCACCCATTCCCTGACATCAGCAGGCACCGCATACACATTGTGCAATTTTTGTTCGTCGACAGCTTCCGTGATAATCGATGCCTTGGTATGACTGCCATAAACAGTACTCAACAATATCGCCGA
>VBAT01000049.1:41312-81644 GCA_005884665.1 Bacteroidota bacterium | reverse complement strand
TCGCCATGTCTTTCGGCTTCATCAAATTTTCCTTCCACGCAAGCCAGGTAGTTCCAGCTATAGCGGTAATGACCTTCGGCATAGTCAGGATTTACTTCAACGGAACGAAGAAAATTCTTTTTGGCTTCCTTCCAGTTCCATTCATAGCAGGCATAATAATACCCGAGCGAACAATAAGGTTCTGGTAGGCTTGGGTCCAACTGGATGGCTTTTTCCGCCATTTTCCGTGCCCGCATCATCGCTTCTTTTGGTTGAGCCAGGCCATATGTCGCCACAAGTAGATTAGCGTCTGCTAAGCCTGCGTACGCAAGGGCAAAACCAGGATCCATTTCGATGGCCTTCTGAAAGAACTGCATGCTGGTGAGGATGGAAATGCCACGCCTGCTTACATAAAAGCGTGCTTTTAAATACAGGTCATAAGCTTCCCTGTTTTGTGTATATGTTTTGGTGATCAGCTCGCGTTCTTTCTGTAGCAACGTAAGTTTCAGTTTTTCTGTAATTGACAGGGCTATGTCATCCTGTATTGCAAACAAATCGTCTATCTCGCGATCGTATCTTTCAGACCAAATATGATAGCCATCCTCCACGTTGATCAATTGGGCGGTGATCCTGAGACGGGAACCCTGTTTACGAACGCTGCCTTCCAGCACTGTACGGACGGCTAGTTTTTTCCCTACGTCTCGTATATCTGCATTCTTGCCTTTGAATTGAAATGAAGATGTGCGGCCAGCTACTTTCAGGTTGCTTAAATGTGCCAGCGAGTTGATTATCTCTTCAGCAATCCCATCGCTGAAGTATTCCTGCTCGGCATCATTACTCATGTTTACAAACGGTAATACCGCAATAGACTTAACAGTTTTCAGTTCCTTGAATTTGCCGTTGCCGTCACTGTATTCCGGTACTTGCAAACCATAACCGGACAATGCGAATACTTCTATCGGTTCGGTAACATTCTTAAACTCAAACCTGCCGAGTGAACTGAGTTCAAATCCCTGTTTGTTTTGGATCTGTTTTTTTACAGAATCTGACAGCAGAACCGAGCCCGCAACGCCAATGCTCTCAATTCGCGAAGTGATGTTGACACAATCGCCGAAAATATTTCCATCATTAACCAGGATATCTCCCATGTGAATGCCGATGCGGACTGGTACCATCGGCTGCTTGCGGAAATCCTGTTGTAAGACAGCAGCGCAGTGCACTGTATCTGCAGAGTTGGTAAAAATGGCCAGGCAGCCATCTCCATAGTACTGGATGATCTCGCCCCTGTATTCACTGACCCTTGATTTTAGCTGGTCCCTGAAATGGTTTACTGTCTGCAGGGCAAGTTCTTCATCCTCCTGCATCATAGCGGTGTAGCCCATGATATCGGTGAACATAATGACGGCAAGTTGCCTGGACTGGGCCATGTACAGTGGTGGTTTAAAAAGAAATGTACTTAATTTTTTATGAATTGAACTCCATCAGGAGAAGATGTGATAAAAGACAAACATGAAGTCGAGATTCGAATATTTAAAACTCGGAACCCGAAACGAATAGCAGGAGCCCATCGCGTAGTATCTCGGATTTCGTTCTTCCAGTCTCCGGGTTTTATTCTTGCATTTGCAAACTATATTATCCTTTGATCAAACTATTCAGGAAAGCTTTTTGTGTTGCTGTAGGATTGGTCATTGGCCCGAGATAATTTTTCGACTCCAGTTGTCCGCGAAACAGGGTACCGCTCAGGGTTTTTTCCTGGCCCTTGCGTTTTACTTTAATGGACAGGGAGGTATAGGTATCATTCCGTTGAAAATATTTTTCCCATATTTCGTCAATGTTTTCTTCAGTAACCGGGTTGTTTTCTACAGACAGGAACAGGTCACCTTCCTCAATGCCGAGGGCATTGTCTTTGTCTACTTCGTTAAACGCGATAGCCCTGGCGTCCTCATCATATTTAAGACCCATCTTGCCTGCATAATAAACACTGATCCTTTTCTTAGGTGCATATTCGTAACCCAGTTTACCAAAATATTCTGCAAAAGGCAGTGGTTGCTCACCATTGATATAGTTATCGATAAATTGTTGCACGTCGGGGTGAGAGGCTTTTACAAACTCAGACAGGAACTCATCATCCTTAAAGGGGCGGCCCGCGCCATATTTCTTCGTGAGATCAACAATCACTTTCTTGAGATCTTTTTCGCCATTTGTTTTTTCACGGATAAATATATCCAGCATCAAAGCGATCAGGGCTCCGCGATTGTAAACGCTGCCGTATTTTTTCTGGTATTTATCTTCCAGTACCCGTTCGCTCATGGTAGTCATTGAAAAATCGCCAAGATCTTCCGCCTCGTTAATCTTGTCACGCATGTTGGAAAAGAATTGTTTCTCGGTGAGCAATCCATTTTTTACCTGGACGAGATGTGCAAAATACTCCGTTACGCCTTCATACAACCACAGGTGCTTCGACATTTTCGGGTTTATAAAATCAAAATGTTCGATCAGTTCACTATGAAGATTAAGCGGCGTGAGTATGTGTAAGAACTCGTGGCTGGACACTTCGTTCACCATTGATTTTAATCTTGGTTCAAATGCTATTTCCGGTAAAAAATATAACGAAGAATAGTTATGCTCGAGAGCACCATAACCTCCACCGCCTTTTTCTTTGTCGGCGAGGGCTACTTCAGGATCTTCGAAATAATAAAGGAACTGGTAAGACTCTACCGGGAAACCATTGAAGAAATTCTGGAGAGCCAGCGCCATGGGTTTCAGGTAACCGCTGATCTGGCTGCTTTTCACCTGGCCCGTAGCCGAATAAACCGAGATGTAAATGCGGCTACTGCCCACGGCAATCGATGTGGTATCCGGTGCACAGTAGAAAACTGGATTGTCGGCGAGATATACATAATCTTTTGCTGTCAGTATGTCTTCCTCGGCATTCTTTCTTTCGACATTCAAATGCGTGGAAGCATACATCGTTGCCGGTTTTTTTATTCTTATTTCAAACGGAAGTGTGTTATATCCCTCAAGGTAGCCATAAAACGCATGATTGTTCATCACGACGTTCTTGCCGCTTTCGATGTTCGAGCCGCCCGGTTGAAAAATGAAATCTTTATCTGGAGTGTCCCAGGTGTCATTGATCTTGTAGGTGATCCTGGCCAGCTTATTTGCGTCTTTGATTGAATACTGGTTTTTGTTCAGTTTTTTTATTTTCAGTTGCCTGCCATCTTTGTCAAGAGCCTGGAAATCGTCCACATACTTTCCATAGTTCTTTTCACTGTAGGAGCCAGGGATCACGCGGGGAAAAGAAAACACCACTTCCTGTTCTTTCACAGCGGGGGTCAGCAATTCAATGTTTATCCTGTCGTCAACAATGTTTTTGAGATCGGCCGAATACACATATTTGTCTTGCGCAAAAATGGCCGATGTTACGAATAGAACCGAAAAGAGGAATAGCGCTTTTTTCATGATGGAAGATTTAATGGAAATGTCGATAAAAATAAGGCGGCAACAGTGAACAGCCAAATGATGCCACGGATACACAGATATTTTCACATGGTTAAAGATTGCCACGGATACACTGATCAGATGCTGAACCAGGTTTATTTTCATAAAGAATGCATGGATAAAAAAGGCATATTGGCCTAGCCCTGTCACTGTAATTCGGCGGAGGATGCCACGGATACACCGAATAAAATCAACCCGTGAATCCGTGGCAAAAAAAGCATAAGTCCGCGTAATCCCGAATTCATGTTTTTTTTTCGTGACAAAAAATCATCAATCAGCGCAATCAGCAATTCTTATTGTAGATTTATCCCTCAAATTTCTTCTTATGGCAAAAGTCGATTGGAAAGAAGCTATCAAACCTCTGCTCAAGGCGTACAAGGACAAAAAACATCCGCTCGAATATAAGAATACCTACCAGCTTCTGGTGATGGTTGTTTTATCGGCACAGGATTCAGACCGTAACATCAATAACATCGCACCAAAGCTATTTGAAGCCTTTCCAGATATGAAGGCCCTGTCAACAGCCACGCCGGAAACGCTATTGCCGTTCATTAGTAAGGTTCGAAATTTTGGCAATAAAACAAAATGGTTGATGGAGATCGGGCAGAAAATAAAAAAGAACAGCAATATTCCATCCACGCTGGAAGAACTGACCGAACTGCCGGGTATCGGTAGAAAATCTGCGAATGTAATTCTTCGCGAGTCCGGCAAGCCAGCCGAAGGAGTGATCGTGGACCTGCACGTAGTAAGAGTAGCGCCGAGGCTGGGCATCGCTACAGGCGCCGATCCAAAGAAAATTGAAAAACAGATCATGGAAGAGCTTCCTCCCAAGCAATGGGATGCGGGTATGGCCATGTCATTTCATGGAAGGGAGATTTGCAGGCCTACCCCAAAATGCGAGATCTGTTTTATGACGGATGTTTGCCTGTATTATAACACGGTAGTTAAAAAGAAAAAGAAGTAATGGCGAGCCAACTATCGAATTTCAACTGAGAGCCATTAATTTTACTGAAACTGCTTATGGAATCAGAACGCAAGCCGAGGGATTTTGAACAAGCTTTAAAAATATTTTCACTATCATACGTGTTATTAACGCTAATAGGGTTACTGTATAATTTCTTTTACTATCAGACCTTTGGAATTTCCATTACGCAGTATATTGATTTGGGAGAGGTTTTGACATTATTTACTCCGCTATTAACTGACTTTTTTTCAATAATGTTTCTGTTTTGGGTGCCCTTGGCATTTATAATGCGTGCCACCTATGCAAATTATGGTGAAGAAAAAAATAAAGATTTGATTCGAATGTGTTTTATTTTTTTTATTCTCTTTTTACTATTATCCATTGTAACATATATAGTCTCCAATTGGCATCCCGTTTATCTACGCACTGCAGTTATTTCTTTAGTAGTAGGTGTGATTACTTTTGGACCCATCTTATTAGATGTATTGTTTGATTTTTTGGAGAAGACATTCTATATGCAGTTTCCCAATTTTTTTCGAGAAATTTTATTGTTGTTAATAATTTTAATTGGTATTACTTGTTGGACAGTCTTTTCGCAAACTGAAAGGTTAAAGCGAAAAAGAATTGATAAAGTCTACGAACTGGTGTTCAAAAATAACGAACCAAATTTGAAGACAGATAGCACGATAATCTTTTTAGGCCGAACAAGGAGCTATATTTTTATTTATGATTTTAAAAATAATAGTTCACGCGTATTAAATTCGGAGGATATCAAGGAACTTATTATTAGCCGAAAAAAATAATACAATATCAGTTTGTTGTTCTAGATGTGCTTTAGCGGACCATTGTTTCCAAATTTGTTCAAAGAGCCAACTATCGGATTCGAACCGACGACCCTTTCATTACGAATGAAATGCTCTACCAGCTGAGCTAAGTTGGCTTATTACGCTAAGATATTATTTAACCGGAAAAAGGTTTATAACTGATTTGTTATTCTTTGTGTTGGGGTGCACAAAATAGTTGCCGGGAGTTTAGAGCCTGCCTGCCGGCAGGTTAAGAGTTTAGAGTGGTGAGTCGTAAGTGAGTTGGCGTGATTCACCACTGACCGTCATTGCGAGCGGAGCGAAGCAACACGACTCACCTCACCAATGTGCTGGTACCTTTCTTTGTAATAATGCGATTGTCAAGGCCGACACCTTCGATCATCCATACCACAACCTGTGAACCCTGCGGTGCACCACCTACTGTGCCGTCCCATCCGGGAAACTCAGTCTTTCTTTCATACATCAGTTGACCCCAGCGATTGTATACACGGAAATAGTGAAGTTCTTTTATACCCATGAAGATCGGTCGCAGGTAATCGTTCATTCCATCACCATTGGGGGTGAAAGCTGTTGGCACATAGACATCCGATTGCTTGACGGTTTTTACTGCCTGTGTATCTACAGTTATACAGCCACTGGCCGTTTTTATCCTGATAGTATAAATTTGATCTTCTACTCCATTGAAGGTTGGTGTATAGCTTTCTCTCGTATCCAACGAAATGCCCGGGCTCCAGGTAGCAGATTCTCCAAATAGCGGGTAATTCTCTACCGCAAATTTGACGGAATAATTAATACCGGTCTTTGGTTTATCAATCACCAATGTCCGGTTCAGCACATTCAATGGGGTAGGGCATTGATCTGTATTTACAGACAAGGTCACCTTATAATTTCCAGGCAAAGTAAAGATCTGCGAAGGCGGGATTCGAACCGTTGAAGTCTGGCCATTTCCCAAATTCCATGTATAATGCACCGGTGAATTCATCGTATCTATTGTCAGGTTGGTATATTCGACCGGGAGATTGATACAGGTAGGTTTGACAGTGAAGTCGGCGATCGCATTCTGGTATATTGTTACTCTCACCGTACTGCTATCCATGCAGATCGCATTGCTACTGACAATCATCTTTACATCGTATACACCTGCTGCGGAAAAAATATGGTTCGCGTCCCTGGTTGTGGCAGAGCCACCATCTCCAAATATCCAGTTATACTGCATGCCACCGATGGCATTGGTACTTGTATTGGTAAACATGAAATTATTGCCCACAAGACACTGGCTGCCGAGACCAGGTGCAATACCCGGAACCGGTACCGTAGCAATATTCACCTGTATGCTTCGCGTAGCCAGGTTGCAACCAGTACGGCTAAACAACATGGCATGATAAGATCCCGTTTGCATCGGCCGGTATATTTGCTGGTTAGCCCCGGGAATCGCCGCGCCATCCTTGTACCATTGAATACTGTCATTGGGTTGCAGCACGAATACTGCGCTATCGCCTCTGCCGATGCAATAGGTATCCTTTCCGAGTAGTTGTAAACTGGTATCGATGACTGCAGCCGTCACCGTTACGGTGTCGGAGACCATGCAACCACCTCCATCGTGCCGCGTCGTTACGATATACGTTGTAGTAACAGCTGGCGCCGCATATGGATTGGCAATATTAGGATTGGTTAGCCCGGTAGCCGGACTCCATTGATATACCAACCCGGATCGGGGAGGGACACCAATCGGAACAGGATTATGATTACACGACAGGACATCAGGTCCTGCATTTGCTCGAACCGTTAGCGTATCGATCAATTGAGCGTACAAGGTATCCATGCAGCCATAGCCATGATAAGGAACAAGTACAACTGCTACAGTTGTTCCTGAAATCGGTAACGGTGAAAACGTCAACACCTGGCTGTTGCCCAATATTTGCGTAAATGTATTGTTGAACCAGGTGTAGGATTGATAACCGTAAGGAGCAACAACGTTAGCCACTGTATCATCGGGACAATAAGTAGCGCCGATAAAAGTGCCGCTGCATTCGGAGTTGACATCGATGTACGCATAACCGAAATGCCTGCGGAAGGTACAATCTGCTGTTTTAAAAAAAAGCCTGATCTTCTTTCCGGCGTGGCCGTCCAAATTGATGGAAACAGCTGTCCAGTCTTTGCACCAAACAGGGGAGTCCCCACCCGGGTTTGGCGATTCAAAAAAACCAGGTAATATCTGACCATAAGGAACAAAAGTGAAGGACGAGCAACTGATAGTCTCATTGTCCGTCACATTGCTGATCTCGATCTCCATCCGGGGTTGTTGATATTCTTCGTGATTGGGGTCCTGGAATACCACAGCATAATTATAAATGAGCGTGTAATAGTTTTGGCCGGCCGGTATGGTGAATTCGTACGAAATACCTTCAGCTTCACCACCGCCGAAGTTATTGCCCAGCCGGATCGAGTGCCCGCTTCCGTTGGGGCAGTTAATAGGAAAACCTCCATAAGGATCAACGCCATTCCCCGGGAATGAAGAATACATCGTTTGTCGTTCCGGTTGCGGGCCACTGACGGCTGTCAGGCTGATCACATTGGAACCGTTACCAGTTACAAACCCGGTATAACAGGTCCATCCATCAAAGGTGCCAGTTTCAAAATCTATGTTGGGGGGACAATCCTGTGCTTTAATTAATACAGGGCAGACTATAAAGGCAGCGAACAATAATAGTGGGTATCCGGGATGGCACAACCGCATATTATATACTTGGAAAGCGTTTAAAAGTCCTGAGATAGATCGCCCTGGTTTAGTCTCTTAAAGTTAAGGTTTAATTTGAGTAGTCCCTCATCAATCTTTGCACGTTTTCGTAAGTTTACCATTCCTTCTCTCCAAATTTTTTGAAGACGGGAAACTACCAATCAAAGTACACGAAAAAAAATGCCATAGTCGTGGCGGACTGCTCTTTTCTTTAAATCTTGATTTTGAAACAGAAGGTTGCCAACCGGGAAAAAGATGCGGATCAAAGACTTTGGTTAAACCGGGTCCTAACCTGTCACGGCATAACTGCTTAGCTTTTTGAGTTCTTCCCTGGCTAACTGTAGCCACTGCCGGTTGTAGCGTCTTTCCCGTGAGCTGAGGTGTGACACTTCATCGAGCATTTCTGAAAAAAGGCGCCGCGCTTCATCCACACGATTGGTACCGGCCAGCAACAGCGCGTAATAATACCTTGCCTCATAGTTTCCGAACCGGCCCTTCATGGTTTTGAACTCTTTTTCAGCAGCCTCATCGTTACCGAGATAACCTAGTGCAGCAGCATAGAGAATATGCGCCCGGGAACGTGCAAACTGAGGTGAAGGGTAGATCTTTTTTGCAATTGGAATGATGTCGCTGTATCTTTTTTTCTGGTAGTAAGCTATTACCAGTTGTCGCAGTACATATTCGTTTTCTGCGAAATTGCCGGTGAGACTTGATTCATATAGTTCAATGGCTCCATCCGTATTCCCGGTCGCAAGGTAAGCGTCGGCCAGTTGTACACGGTTGGTAAATGTGTCTGAGAAGCGCAGGGTTTCTTCCAACTTACGCACGGATCCTTTCGGATTTAATATAGAGGTCACCCCTGATTGTACACTGTGCATGTCGCGTCTCGTGAATATCTCTGTAAAAATGTAAATAAGGCAACCCACAAGAGGAAGAAAGATGAGCAGCCAGATCCAGTTGTTTTGCCGTCCTTTGCTTATACAATGTATTACGCAAATCGCCTGGAGGCCGATAATGATATAGTAATAGTTATTATTAAAAGAAAACATACGGATAGAAATGGCTTGTTTCAAATATAAAGAAAAAAATAGCAGGGAAAAGGGATGTCCGTAATTGTGTAGTGTCATTTTGAATTTGCCCACAGAGAGCCACGGAGATTACGCTGAGAGCCACAGAGATGGAATTGAATAAGATAGAAGGTCTAAATAGATTCACTGTTAAGTATTACTGTGTGGCTCTCTGGTGCTGTCTTGATGTAGCCATGTCGAAGAAAGGCGAGCAGGGCAAGACTTGTTTTTCCTCTGCGGCTCTCTGTGGCCTTTCCTGCAAAGATCATCAACGCTGGATCTTTGCAGGAACAATCTATTAATTAGTGGAGATCAATTCTTCAGAATAGTAAACTCGACACGCCTGTTCAGCTGCCGGTTTTCGGGTGTATCGTTTGGCGCCACTGGTTTTGTTTCGCCATATCCCTGCGACTTGATCCGATTGGGGGCGATACCTTTCGAAATGATGTATTCCATGACGGACCTGGCGCGGTTATCACTGAGTTTAAAATTATAATCGTCAGAACCATAGCTGTCGGTATGGGCGCTCATTTCAATTTCAATTGCCGGGTTCTCATTCAACAGTTTTACTACGCGGTCCAGCTCGACAAATGATTCAGATCTCAAATCCCATTTATCAAAATCAAAGAATACATTGTTCAACCTGACTACCTGCCCGATCTCGATAGGGACCAGGTAGAGATCCTTATGGATTTCTTTATAACCGACCTTGATCAGCGAATCGAGGTTCAGGTTTTCCGATTGCGCAAAAAAGTGATCTGCTGTGGCCCTGATCAGGTAATTCTGATCATATGGGAGAACGATCTTGAATGAGCCATCCTCTGCATTTGAAAACCCATTTCCGGCTTCTACACCATCGGGTAATGTTTCATACACCAGCGAAGCACTCAGCGGCTTAAGTGTTTTTTTATTGTAAACGTTACCACTAACCAGGACAACCGGGTCGGGCTTTTCTTTCTCAAGCAATTTCACCCTTACAATATCACTTTCGCCGTAGGTATCGGTACTGTTGGTCATATAAGCATATTCGCCACCAGCATCCAGGGTGAAGAATGCATCCCAGTCGGGCGTATTGATAGGCGCGCCCAGGTTAACGGGGTCGGTCCATTTTGTCCAGGTACTATCGAGACGTTTGGTCATCCAGATATCATTATCACCGAGTCCACCCGGACGGTTACTACTAAAATAAAGCGTAACACCGTCAGCAGCGAGGTAAGGAGTCATTTCATCATAATTGGGAAGGTTGATCTTTTTGCCAAGGCTCCTGGGTTCTGTCCAGGTTCCGTCCCTTTGTAAAAAACATACATAAATATCGTTGTCGTAGCCATCTTTTTGTTCGGTCATATAAAGTAACAGGGTCTTCGCATCGTGTGCCATGGTTGCACCATACTGATGGCCGCGATCATACTTCTGGTAATTTTTGATCTTGAGCATTTCCGGTTTGCTCCAGGTGCCGTCGGCCTTGAGCGAACTCATACTTACTCCATTGCCCACATAATCTCCATTGATATAAGCATTACGCACCAATATGCGGTTATTGTCAGGAGAGACCCAGAATACAGCATTGTAATAATAAGTATTCAATGGCCAGCCCAAATGTTCTGCCGGGGTCCAGGTTCCATCTTCATTGCGAAAAGAGTACCAGATATCCTGTGAATTGCGGATGATGCGATAGTTCGTGTTCTTGGGATGGTTCTCCACGATAAAAAACAAAAGATTTCCATCAGCGGAGATCGTGGGACGCAATTCCGAGTACTTGGTATTGATATCTGCTCCCAGATTTTCTATTTTAATGATAGTTGAAGCAGTAATGATCTTTTCTTTTTGCTCCTTTAATGCGCCGGTATCGGCCAGCGAAGGTGGTTGAGCCATTGCATAGTGCATGCAGGCAAACAAGACGAGAAAGCAGGTCAGGTTTTTCAATGGATTGGATTTAGGCTTTGCCTGGTAAAATAGCAGAAATTAATCCGTTTCTAATAGGAAGATTTACTTAAGTAGTTTCACCAATCAATTGTTGTTGATCTTATAAAAATGCATTGTTGAATTGGTTGTTCTAACGCATTTGACAAATGTGAATGACAACAAATAGATCGTCGACAGAGAACTTGCTGGCACCAATTAAATCATTCTGCCAGGGAAAGGATACTGGCTTGGTTTTAAACCAGGTGCGGAGGTTGTTGAAACCCGATTTCCAATAAATAATTTTAGGGTTAGATGACCCATGGTCCTGCTATAAGAAATTAATTTTATTTGAAAAATGGGCGTGAAGTTTCCCCAGGTTTATTTGCATAAATAACCATCAAAATTATTGGCCATGTCCGCAGCAATCGTTTTCTTTAGCCCGCCAAAGAAACCGAATGCCACTACCCCGAAACGAACTTGCTTACGTTCCACCTTATCTCCATGCCTATCCTGGTGGTGGTAAATTTTCATGGTCTTCTGAGTTGCAGCATCTTACATCCAGGAAATTCATAAGCATTCTTTGGTGGCCGGTTTTTACATCGAGCCAGCGCTGGTTCACCCAATCCGATTTTTTCCTGTCCTGCAAAAAGCTGCCGGAATTTTATGATCTGTGGAAAACGATCCAAAAAGGCGCATTTGCCTATAATACTTTATTCTTCCGGATGACGCCGCTGCGTCGTTCAGCAACTGATCTTGCCGACATAACTACCCTCGCTCTTTTTTTTGGGGATGAATTCATCGATGGGATAGCTACCACAGCTGGTAAACCCTTCATCCGCGGTCTCGTAAAAGAAGATCCAGAGTTGTTTTATATGCAGGTGAAGATAAAAGCTGGGAAAGTGATCCTCACATACCGTTTTAACCTGCCCGCACTGGTGCCTGCGTCCGTCATGCAGGAAATTAATCCCAAATATGAGATCAGTTACCAACGGTTCTATGAGATACTGCAGTATTTTTTGCGTTTAATAAACGAATACATCGGGCGGTTGCCAAAACCAGTGGCAGAAAAAGCGGCTTATAAGATTGCCGATGCCTGCAATACCTGTATCGAGAGTTTTTTGCACGATGTAAACAGCTGTCCGGTCCCAGGCAGCATTCGTGAAGTTCCGATCGTGCAGCATTTTCATGAATTGAAGACAGCCTACATGCAAAAAAAATTGCTGGAACTGAGGTGTATTCTGGTGGGGAAAGAAGAAGTGATGAGCAGCACACAGGCTTCCGGCTGGCTGGATATTATGCGGGTGGTTCAGATTTATGATGATATCCATGACCCGGTAATTGACGATGGAGTGCAGGACAATATACTGCTTAGTATTGCCTGTCATTATTTTCCGAAAGAGTGGGAATGGTTTTGCGCCAATAAGCAGCGGTTGGAAAAAGAAGACAATCGCTCATTGCTTTTCTCACTGTACATGCCCTGCAGCATGGAACATTGCCTGCAACTGGCCAGCAGTAAGATCACGACGATGAACTGGGAACAGCAAAAGATCATGCATTACCTTATTTTCAAAAACAATTACGTTTTATATAAGGAAAATGCGGACCAGCATATTAGCAACGATGATGATTTCCTGTTGCGACTGTATTTGCAGGTAAAAGATAAAATGACTCACCTGCCTCCGCAGGCCATCAAAAGTTACGTGATCAATACCTGCGTTCATTTGCGCAAAGAGAGAAAACAGTTGCTCGATAGACTTAACCATTCAGAAAGGTATCAACTAAGGTATAACCTGCTTTCCCTGTCTCCCGAAACAAAAGCAAATATTTTCGATTCGGTCACGACGAACCTTTAAACAATTTAAACCTTTCAACCGGCAAAAGATGGCGAAAATATGGCTGCTTTGCATTTCATCATTTATTATCGTGACAATTTATTCCCAGCAGGCAAGTATTTCCATTCCCGATATTTCCCCTGACGCCGTCGGGCAGAGCCTTTGGCGCCGGAAAGAAACTGTCAGCGAAAACAGCCGGACCTTACTCACCCTGATGCGGCAAATAGATTCTATTTCGCGAACGGCGGGGATCGCCAGGCATTTTGCCAGCATCTATACAAACTCCATGAGTAATATAAAGGTTCAGTTGGCCGCCATGGACAGCGGGGCGCAGGCATTCGTCACCAAATTCGAGATCAGTTTTATCTCTTACTTCCTGGAAGCCTGCATCGAATATAATAAGGGCACATTGTCCCCGGAATCCGTGTGGTATTTCTATTTTTCCAATCCAAAGGCCGAGCCCTGGCAATTGACACTGATTGGCGTGAATGCGCATATCAATGGAGATATCTGGAAGGGATTGGTAAAAAATTTTTCAGCAAAAGAGATACAGTACTATAAAAAGAACCTGTTGTCATTTCAGAGATCCATCGCAAAAGCTTTCCAACCTTTTTTCGATGAACTGATGGAGGAAAGTTCCTACCTGCGGTTCATCGATGGTTTTACCAAGGGCACGTCAAGGCGCTATGGTGAATGGCTGATCTATAACTGGCGATTACGGCAGATCAATCTTGCGATGTTGTATTTCGAGGATAAAGAAAAATTCGAAAAACGATTCGAAGTGATAAATAGAAAAAAACACAGGATCGACCAGGTTATTATCCGCAAAAGAAATTGGGCCGTACAGTCTCACGATGGTGCTTAACGAACTTTTTGTTTTCACGCTACGACGCTACGAGGAGAGCAGGACTGTTCCAATGCTTTTTTAGTCTGGCTATAGGCTGCTCACATAGATGATTCGTTGCGGCGTCGCGTCGTAGCGTGATTTGATTTATTTATTCGGGTTTTATGTATCCAAACAATCCATCATTTTCATCATTGGGCCCTGCTGCAAAGAACAACCAGTTAGGATCAATACCTGTGGCTGTAGAAGGGGCGAAACTGATTCCCCACAATCCTTCTATTTCTACCGGCACACCATCCATGCGGATACTGCCCAGCGAATTTCCACTGGCATCAAAGGCATTGATATGTCCATCGCCGAAATTCCCGATCAATATTACACTACCGGTACCCTTGATAAATCCAGCGGGCGCCATGGCAACTCCCCACGGTGCGTTCAATGCACCCTGTGATGCAAATCTTTTGACAAATGATCCATTCGGGTTATAAATATCGACGTAGCCCAAGCCGGCACCTTTTGTTTCTTCACCGCTGGCCTCATCAACTTTAGCATACATCACGTACAATTGTCCGCCGACGTTTTGAATATTAAAAGGAGAATATCCTGTTGGCAGGTTGGGATCGGTGAAGGGTTTAGATACTAACGTAAAGGTTTTATCAAATACATCGATCTTACCGGTTTTGAAATTAGCGGCATATAAAAAGTTATTCCCGCCATCCGAAGCCAAAGCAATTCCTGTGTATGCAGAGGTAACCGAACGGTCGATCACTTTTACCGCTGCGCCACCACTGACCCAGGCTGAGATAACACCATCTGTACCGGCAAAAAAGAATTTTGCAGCCGTGCTACCCGGGACTATGAATTCGGTCGTCGAATTAAAAACCTGTCCTGTTGGGGAACCACCGGTAGTGGCTCCAGTTGTCGGAATTGTAACTGCTGCCAACACCTGTGCACCAGTCTTGTCATAGATCACGCTGGTACCGGTCCCTTCGGCAGATATCCACGCATTGCCGGTAGGTGAGAAAGCAATTCCCCATCCATTGACAAAATTGGGGTCAACTCTCGCTCCTGTGTAAGTATTGTTGCTTGCTACCAGGTTTACCTGGTCGAAACTTTGCTCGTTTACTGCATCTTTATTTTTATGACAGGCAGTAAAAACCATAGCGGTCAGTGCGACACAGATCCCTCCTGTTACCAACCGGGAGGTCTTATTCACAAAAGTCTTCATAAAATAGATTTAGAATTAAAAGATTAAAAAAATAAAACTGATGTTCAGGTCAAATCATTCAAAACATGGGATATCAACTTAAGGAGGAGAGAAGAAGTAGCCGGCAGGCAGAATCAACTAATGGCTATGGGTAAAAAATTTATTAGCAGGAGATAAGCTGCTAAAAATGTACCATGCCGATCAATGTAGAGCAACTTTTTTATGTTTAAAAAAATAAAAATGAGTTAAGCAACCTTTTTATAAAATGAACGATTTAATGCCATTGTTTTTTCGGGGATCGTCCCTGGCAATTGGGATCGTTAGCATTTGCATCCAGCATCCCGCTTCTAGATATTTCGCACCTACGGCGCGAACGACAACGTTGTGCATGTTGCCGCCGATATCAGATCCCTATGGGACTATTAAACATCAGCATCCAGTATCCGGCATCTAGCATCCACAACGCAACTTCCCACTATCGACTTCCGACTGCGGACTATCGACTCTCTCTTATATTCCCATTTTGCCGGTCAGTTCTTTAAACCGTGGATCTGTTTTCAATTCGTTGAGCATTGGATAACGGATGCAGAAGATCATCCCCAGGCAGGCGATGCCGATCCGTTGCTCATAGGTTTTATTGAGATGATAAAACGCTTTGTCAAAATCTTTCATTCCCGAATACACAAATGCATAATCCATGTCCAGGATAACATCGGGTTCTGCCAGTTGCCTTTGATTTATTTTTTCCAGACACTCCAAAGCTTTGTCTGCATGACCTCCGGCAGCATAAGCATGCGCCAGTGAACTCAATCCTTTCAATGGATGACCGATCAGCTTATGGTATTGCTCAAAATCGCGGATCGCTTTTTCATGTTCGTTTAGCGCGAGATAGACCATTCCTCTTCCTTCGAAACCACGGCGATAAGAAGGGTCCATTTCAACGATCTTGTCGTATTGAGCCAGCGCATCTTTAAATCTTCCTGCAAAAGAATAAGCATCCCCGAGGTTGCTCATAAGTGGGAGAGAGAGTGGGTCCAGCATGACGGCCTGCTCCATTTTCTCGATTGCTTTTTCAAATTCACCCTTGGCGATCAGTAGCCATCCATGCACCTGGTTCACCAGCGAAGAGTTTAGACTTAAGCTCAATGCTTTGTTTAGTGATAACCCGGCGCCTTCAAAATCCCAGTGATGATAAAATTTTATAGTAGCCAGCGAGAGATGCGACTCCGCATGATTGGGATCGATCTCGATAGCTTTTAAGGTATGGTCTTTTGCTTTAGCAAATGCTTCTTCGGGCTTCATCAGCCCGGTTGAGCCGAGAAATGAATAGCAAAAGGAGAGGGCGCAATGGGCCAGTGCAAAATCAGGATCGATGGCGATGGCTTCACTGAATTTGTTTATGGCCTTGCGAATGTCTTCCGGGTTAGATTTATTCCAGTGATAACGGCCCTTGAGATAAAGATTATATGCATCCAGGTTTTCCGTGGGCTGTTTGACGATCGGCGCATGCTTTTTATTGACTGAAAAGTTTTCTTTTAAGCGATTAACGATCTTCAGTGATATCTCATCCTGTACCTGGAATATATCTTCAAGATCGCTGTCATAGTTTTCTGACCACACATGATAACCATCCGCAGTATTGATCAGCTGCGCCGTGATCCGTATTTTTTTTCCTGCCCTCCTGACACTTCCTTCGAGCACATTAGCGACGCCCAGTTTATTTCCGATCTGCCGGACATCTTCATTTTTTCCTTTGAAAGAAAAAGAAGAAGTACGGGCAGTGACCTGTAGCCCTTCCACGCGGGTCAATGCATTGAGAATTTCCTCGGATATACCATCGCTGAAGTACTCATTCTCCGGGTCCGCGCTCATGTTGATGAACGGAAGCACTGCAATGCTTTTTTCAGATCCGGTCACGGCGCCCATTTGTGCCGCTGTGGGAATGATAAGACCGTCGTTGGCAACCGCATATACTTCGATTGGACGTTTTACATTCTTCAGGTTAAACCTGCCCAGCGAAGTGGTCTTTATTTCATTTTGATTTTTTACTTCATCAAACACTTTGTCGGAGATCAATATGGCGCCGGGGAGCGACAAGGCTTCAATGCGTGAAGCCAGGTTTACACTATCGCCATACACGCCGTCTTTGTCAAGCGTAATATCGCCTGAGTGAATGCCTATGCGCAGGGATACTTTTGGATCTTTTCTCAACTCATCCTGTACGGCAACGGCTGATCTGACGGCATCAATAGCACTTCCGAAAAGACTGAGTGTGCCATCCCCGAAATACTGGATGATCTTTCCATTGTGGGCGGGAATTACAGTTTCCAGCACAAAACGCTGGCGGTCGCGTAACAGTTTCGCTTTTTTTTCATCTTCCTGCATCATGGCGGTGTAGCCGGTCATATCAGCAAACAGGATGGCTGCCAGTTGCCTTGTTAACTGCGGTGAAGCAATAGTATCAGCAGGAGTTTGTTCCATTTAGGAAGGCGATTTTCGATGTAACCAAATGTAACGTAAATAAACTGAACCCGCGGCGGAATCGAGATAATAGCATGTTTATGCTATCTGTTTGGGGCGTAACTTCCGGGAGTATTTTCAAAACAAATCTTATGTTATTACATCGTTTCACTACGGTAAAAGTTTTTTTACCTGTCTGTTTTTTATTATTAATAATTATGTCTCTTGGTTGTGCCGATAAGATAAAGACAGATTTGCTCGGATACCGGACCCTGGATGAAGGTTTAACTAATTCAAACGACGTGATTGGTGAGCAAAGTAAATTTTTACTTAAATCGCTGCAAAATCAGTTAATGGATTCTGCCACGGTTCAGAAAGCACAAATATGGCTTCCAAGAGCCCAGCAAATTGAAAAGCTTAGCGAAGATGTGTTTGACTATATCCTCGGATTAAAATCCCAGTTGAAAAAAGAAGCTGGATTAAAGCAAACTGCGGAACGAGAGTCATTCCGGGAAAATGACAAGAATGCGGTTCTTCGTTTGTTTAGAAAACAGGCAAGGGCGAATGAATTGTACAAGTTCCTGGAAGATTACAGAAAGAATGTCCTCATGACAGACCCACTAATAGACTCTTCATTTCGCGATTCGCTGCAGGTGACAGATCATTATTTTGAATCATCTGGGGCGAGGGCTCAGGATTTTGAGAAGCTTTTTTTCGATGACATTCCGGTCGTTGCTGCGTTGGCTGTCTTGAGTAAGTTTCAGAACAATATTCGAATCATTGAAAACAAAGCAATAGGTTTTTGCGAGGCGCAGGCAAATAAATAACAGGGCATGCTAAATAAAAAAACGACGCTGCTCGATTACATCAGCTTCTAATTTCGCACTGGTTCTGCAATAACATTGTTATTCCTTTCGTTTGTGTTTAACTTTCCCGTTAATCATCTAAACCCAATCATATGTTGCCGAAACCTCGCTTTTCCCGCAGGCAATTATTGCCTGTCACAGTCATGATTTGCGTTTTATTTTTTGGTGCCTGTGCAGACAGGGTCAAGACGGATTTGATTGCGTTTAAGGCGCTGGATCAAGGGTTGGGTAGTTCAAATGACATAATTGACGCCCAAAACCAAGATGCAATCGCCTGTATTAAAGATGAGACAACCGATCCGTCAACAGCGCAAAAGGCACAGATCTGGTATTCCAAGGCTCAACTTATCCAGTCTCTTTCCCAGAATGTTTCCAGGTATGTTGAAGGATTGCGAACTAGTTTAAAAGAAGAGGCAGGACTTAAAATCAAAGATGGAGACGAATTATTTAAAGAAAATGATAAAAACGCGGTGATGCGTCTTTTTAGAAAGCAGGGAAAAGGAAATGAGCTATATAAACGTTTAAAAGAATACAGAAGTGAGATATCAAAAATTGATAGCGGAATGCTTTCTATTCTTGAGCGTGGTCCGGAAGTGATGATAAAGGATTTTGGGTCCGGCGGGAAGGCAAGTGATGATTTTACAAAAAATTATTTTGATGATATCTCAACAGTAGCAGCGTTGGCCATGCTAAATAGATTTCAAAATAACATTAGGATAGTGGAAAACCAGGCTCTTCGTTTTTGTGTGAATAGCTTACCGCACCTCATTTTAGATGATTTTGGACCGGGAGGATTTGCCTCGATCAACAGTACTTATGTGAGGCCTCTGGAAAAAATGGAAATCATGGCGGGAGTGGTTTCGTTTTTGAAGTCAGCAGACGCTGAAATTGTAATCGCCGGTAAAACAATACTAATTGAACCGGACGGCGTAGGGTATTATCACTTTAAGGCTGACAAAGCAGCAGGGAAACATTTTTTGCCTGTCCAAATTACATTCACTGGTCGGGATGGTAACAGACGAATGATCGCGAAGACTGTAGAATATACTGTTGCAGGAGACAAATAAAGAGCCGCCACAACCAAATCCCTCGCCGTGGTTCTTGAGACTAATATGGATGGCAAAAAGCAGACGATCATGAAAACGATCACATACACCGTTGCCGGCGATAAATAAAAAAGCCATTTCAATCAGGTAAGTTCCGATGATTCGTCGGACAGGAACCCTGTGCGGGTGCAGATGTCCATTTACTTGCAAATAAAAAAGCCGCCCATTCGGACGGCTTGGTGTTTTTAGAACCGGTTATTTCGTTTCCTCATTTCCCGGAATCCTTTTTAGTGCTTCAGCCAGTCTGGCTCTCTGCTTTGAGATGCGCCGGCCGCGGAAGAAGAGATAAAGATTAAAAAACAGCATGATGCCGAGATAGATACTGAAGCCACCGATCCTGGCGCTCAGGATTTCCAGCATGCTGCGACTGTCAAAGATCTCTACGGCGATCTTCATGATCAGCAGGGCAAAACCAAGATTCAGCAGGTAAAACCCTGTTTCAAAAAGCTTATTGGTAGAAAGTGCGATATCTGATTTGCCGTTGAAAATATCCAGCATGAAGATCTTGCTGTTCCTGAACAGGGTGCGAGCCACGTACCAGGTCAGCAGGATCACAATGGGCAGGTAGATGAAGTAGGCGAGGAGGTTTAAAGAAGTTCTCATATACTTAAGTTTTTGTGTTTACAGTATGATTGTGGTGATGGCTGATCCATAAAATGACAGCCATATTCATGAAATGCATTACAGCAAGGGTTAGTATGATTTTTCCTGTCATGGAACCGATGCTGGCGACCAGGCCGGACCAGTTCGTGATCGTCTGCCAGGAACGTAGCATCAACGCCGCATATCCAAGATTCAGGAGATAGTACCCTGTTAGCAATATCCGGTTGATTGAATCTGTCAGGGGTTCGTCGCCCCGAAGCAGGTTCAGGATATAAACTCTGCCGTTCCGGTAAAAGATCAGCCCTACATGGACCGTGACAAGATAAGTGATGAAAAGGTAGATTATGTAAGCAAGAGTGTTCATATAACTGGTTTGATCTTTGACTCTTTGTTACGATGTAAAGCTAATTGTAATTTTCGTATTTTCAAAATTTTCTGAAAATATCAGTATTTCGGTTTGAAAATAGATCGACGCTGGTGAGTTGAAGAATTGCCACGGATAAAAGGCCGGGAACAGGAGCAACGCATTCAGCTCCCATGTCTCGTGAGGATTATCCAATTTAATCCGTTAATTGGATAATCCGTGGATCCGTGGCAATATATTAAATAGAGTTTTGTCGAATCCTGCTATGTTAGACCTGTTTTAATAAAAAGAAGGAACTTCCGGTCCAGATCAAACCAGTCAATGAATTATGCCCATCAAAGCCGTTTTGTTTGATTTTATCGGGACCGTGGTGATTGAACAGGACCCCATTGTTCTCAACTGGTGTTTTGTAGAAGCTTTTAAAGATCACAATGCGAACGTCTCAGTCGAAGTGATCAGGGCCAACCGGGGTAAGGACAAAAAGCAGATGATAGGGGATATTTTATCGGGCGCCAGTCTTCCGCTGCATCTAACGGAGCCAGTGCTGGATTCATTCCGTGAACGACTCGCAAATGCTCTTGATAACTTTCGTGAAAACGAGGGGGCGACAACGCTAATGAATGATCTGGTGAAATCGGGGATCAGGATCGGACTTGGCACAGGCTTGCCTCGAGACACCTTTGAGGCCATTTTCAATTATCTCGGCTGGCATGAAAAACATTTCGACTACATAGGTATTGCTGAAGAAATGGCAAACGGCCGGCCACATCCGGATATGATCTTTGATATGATGAAAAAACTGGGTCTTGGCGTTGATGAGCTGATCAAAGTAGGAGATACCGTTGCCGATATACAGGAAGGAAGGAACGCGGGAGTTATGACGGTAGCGGTTTTATCGGGTACACAAGATGAGCAGGATATCCGCTATCAAAAGCCTGATTTCGTCATTCGTTCATTGAAAGAACTCAGGGAAATAATAGGATTCGAAAAGAACCAAGATACAAAAACCAAGAACCAAAAAAATTCGAAATAATAATTTTGAAATCCGAAATGGTTGTCAGGCATTTTCTGGCTACCTAATTTGGATTTTGATTTCTTTTTTCACCAGTGGCTTCAAAAAGAACCAAGAACCAGAAAAATTCGAAATAATAATTTTGAAATCCGAAATGGTTGTCAGGCATTTTCTGGCTACCTAATTTGGATTTTGATTTCTTTTTTCACCAGTGGCTTCAAAAAGAACCAAGAACCAAAAAAATTCGAAATAATAATTTTGAAATCCGAAATGGTTGTCAGGCATTTTCCGGCTACCTAATTTGGATTTTGATTTCTTTTTTCACCAGTGGCTTCAAAAAAGAACCAAGAGCCAAAAAAATTCGAAATAATAATTTTGAAATCCGAAATGGTTGTCAGGCATTTTCTGGCTATCTAATTTGGATTTTGATTTCTTTTTTCACCAGTGGCTTCAAAAAGATCCAAGAACCCTTCCTCCCAACTGGCGGCACAAAAACCCGAAAGGGGGAAATAATTAAATTAAAAATTCCCGAATGATCGAGATGCTTTTTTCGGTTTTCGGATTTACAAATTCGAATATATTTGGTTCTTGTCCCGCCAAATGGCGGGATTGGTTCTTGCTGCTTTATCAAGATGGTTCGATATCCAAATCCTTTATCTGCTTCTTATATTCATTTGGCAGCACCAGCGATTTCAAAAACCAATCCAGTTTGATTTTCCGGCTTAGTTTGTAGAAAAAAAGAATGGGAGTGATCCATGAAAACCGCCCAAGACGCAGGAGGTCATTTACCCTCCCGGGCACTACCAGTTTTTGAGACTCGATTAATAACCTGTACCGGAAAGAACCAAGATGCTTTTTATACTGTTTATACAAATCCGTTGTGTAGTAGCTTTTTTCCAGGTCCTGCTCCAAATGCTCATCCCGCATTTTCATCCATTCATTGTAAGTAGAAGGCAATCCTTTCAGACCCATTCGTGCGCCTACGCGATTGAATACATCGAAGAGATCTCCCTTTTCTTTTTCCGAAAGTTTATTCTCCAGCAATTCATAGGATGCAAGTGAATAGTGTATCAGCATGAACAGAACATCCCTGTAAGCCCAATCCGGAATTTTGGCGCCACGACTCGTTTCAACTGCTGTATGTATAGATGTGATTTTGTCAATGGCTTTCTCCGCGGCCGCTTTTTCGGAAAAAACGATTAGCCGGGCATACATGACGGTGGAAAACAATCTTCCAAGAGGATCGGCGGGAAGACGGCCGGTGAAGTATAGCCAATCGACAGCCTTATTCAATGCGAATTCGGCAGAAGCCCCGGCGAATACAAAGAGTACGGTATCACCCTTGCCCCATATTTTTCTAACTATAGATCCTTTGTCCACAAAATATTCCATTAGTTCAAATTTTAATTCATTGAAACGTTTTGTGGTTGGTTTCAAAACACAAAAATACAGCTTGTCACGGATTCACGGATAAAGGATTGAATGCCTTCGCGGGATTTGGTGAGCGTTGCCACGCTCCCGGATAAATAGATTCAGTGTATCCATGGCAATAATCCCTGCGAATACATGGCGGCTGTCCAGTTAATTTGTTAATCCGTGTCCGTGGCAAATTCCTCTCTGGCTTGTTAGATTTCGATTATCTTTAATTCAACCAAACTTACTCATGGACAAAGTTAACTGGGGCATCATCGGATGCGGCGACGTTACAGAAATAAAGAGCGGTCCCGCATTTAATAAAGTTAAAAATTCATCATTGATAGCGGTCATGCGCCGCGATGGGGAGAAAGCAAAGGACTATGCGCAACGCCACAACGTTCCTAAGTGGTACGACAATGCAGGTGAGTTGATCAACGACCCGGATATCAATGCGATCTATGTGGCAACTCCACCTTCATCACACGAAGAATATACGCTGGCAGCAATCAGCGCCGGCAAACCGGTATATGTAGAAAAACCTATGTCGGTCGACGCGCTATCGGCCTGGAGAATGGCCAGCGTGGCAAAAGAAAAAAACATCAAACTGGTCGTGGCCCATTACCGGAGGGGACAGCAGTTATTTAATAAGGTAAGGCAATTGATCCATGAAAAAGCAATCGGCGAAACGCGGTTCGCCCATTCAGCAATCTATAAAAAAGCTGTTACGGATACCGAAATGGCGAATCCATCCAGGGCATGGAGAGTTGACAAGGAGATAGCAGGCGGTGGCCTGTTCAACGATCTTTCCCCACACCAACTCGACCTGATGTATTATTTTTTCGGAGAACCAGTAAAAGCTTCGGGTTTTGCGGTGAATCAATCGAATCAGTACCCGGCCGAAGATATAGTAGCCGGTAATATAGTTTTTAAGTCCGGGGTGCTGTTCAACGGCATCTGGTGTTTCAATGTTGCACCGGAACTGGAAAAAGATCACTGCGAGATCGTCGGAGATAAAGGCAAAATAGAATTTAGTTTTTTTGAACAGAAACCGATCCTGCTTACTATAGGTGGTAAGACTGAATCGCTGGTCTTTGAACCTTTACAGCACGTGCAGCAACCAATGATCGAAAACGTGGTTAATTATTTCCTGGACAAAGGACCCAACCCCTGCAGTGGGGAAGAGGGGGTAAGGATCATGGAACTGATCGATGCGTTCAACCTTAATAAACCCATCAATACATAACGATACATTGTGTCAATCTATTTTTCCATTAACCCAAAACCAAATAATGAAACATTTTAGCATCACCTGTTTATTTTTCGCTGTTGCGCTGGCAGGGTGTTCACCAGGCAAAAAAAATCTGCCGGAGAAGGAGGAATGGATCCAGCTTTTTAACAAAAAGGACTTGTCGGGTTGGGACATAAAGATTGCGAAGCACCCACTTAATGATAATTTCAATAACAATTTCTATGTCAAGGACAGTATTTTGAAGATCGACTATAGTGCATTCCAGAAATTTGATGGTGAGTTTGGACATCTTTACTATAAGGAGCCTTTTTCTTATTACAAGGTCCGTGTCGAATACCGGTTTAATGGACAGCAGCTACAGGGCGGTCCTGATTATGCCTGGCTCAACAGTGGCGTCATGCTGCATTCACAACCGGCTTCTTCTTTGGGGATCAATCAGACTTTTCCTGTTTCATTGGAGATGCAGTTGTTGGGAAGTGATGAAAAACAGAAAAGGACCAACGGCAATTTGTGTACACCGGGTACACAGGTAAACATGAAGGGCAGTCTTGTGAATTCGCATTGTATCAATTCCTCTTCAAAAAACAATATGGCTGATGAGTGGGTGACGGCAGAAGCTGTGGTGCTGGGTGATTCCGTGATCTATCATATTATTAATGCCGATACGGTGCTTACTTATGAGAAACCGCGTGTAGGCGGAGGTTTTGTGAATAATGATCTTACCTGGACAAGAGGAGGCTTTGGAGCCGATTCATTGTCTTGGATGCAAAAACAGGGGGCTGCCTTAACTTCGGGTTATATCGCGTTGCAAGCCGAAAGTCACCCGCTCGAATTCCGGAAAGTTGAACTGCTAAACCTCGAAGGGTGCATGGATAAAAGCGCTCTTAATTATAAGTCCTATTTTATAAAAGCGGATAATTCGAAATGCAAATACAAATGAAAGAGAGCGAGAAACAGAGCGGGAGCGAGGGGCGAAAAAAGAAGAAATCATCGCTCTCCCACTGTTTCTCCGCACTTAGTAAGTATATATCACATATCCCCAGGGCTCGATCTTCCATTCTTTGTCGCTAAGCGGTTCTTTTGTGCCCATAAATACATTGTAAGGTTGACCATGCAGGGAACTGTCTGTCACTTTTATGGTTTGTTCGGCAGCCGATAGGTTCAGGATCACTAACACTTTTTTATCTCCGGCTTCGCGTACAAAGGCATAAAGCGCCTTATCGTCTCCCACTGTAACCTTTTTGAAAGAGGCATTGGAAGCAAGCGCAGGGTTATTCTTTCGCAGGTCAAGCAGGGTCTTATAAAATTTTTCCCGGTTGTACCTGCTAAAAGTGATCGTGTCTTTATAAAAAAAACTCACGCTATCGAGAAAAGGTTCTTCCTGGCCGCTATAGATAAGCGGTATGCTGTGGTACATGGTTTGGGTGAATACAGCAAAAGGGGCATGAACAGGGCCGGGCATTGTGGCATAATCGGCCTTGTTCCAGCTGTTCTCATCATGGTTGCTTGTAAAATATAATTCCAGCGCATTCTTTGGGTACAGGGTATCATAATAGTTCTTTACGCTGTCCAGTGCAAAAGCCGGTCTTTGGCCTTTAGCTACCTGTATCATCTTATGAAACATTGCCCAGGGGTAAGTGGCGTCGAAACCGCTTGGATGCAGGTAATTCTTATCGCCTTCGGCCAACATGAAAATATCTTTCTTTATCTTTTTCAATTCACCAATGCATCTTGTCCAAAAAGGACCGGGAACATTCCAGGCAACATCGCAACGGAAACCATCAATATCGCTTTCATTCATCCAGTATTTCATCGCCGCGATCATACTATCCTGCATTTCTTTGTTTTTGTAATCAAGCTGGCGTGTATCCGACCAGTCAAATGCAACAGCAGCTTTTCCTGTACTGTCTTTTACAAAAAAATCAGGATGTGTAGTCAGCCACACGTTGTCGGCGCCAGCATGATTGGGAACCCAGTCGATAATGACTTTAAAACCCATTTCATGAGCTTTTTTCACAAAGGCTTTCCAATCATCCATAGTCCCGAATTCAGGATTGAAGCCGGTATAACTGGAAACAGCATAGTAGCTGCCGAGCGCACCTTTACGGTCCACTTTACTGATAGGATTGATCGGCATGAACCAGAGCGTCTGTACTCCCATATTTTTTAAACGGCCAAGATGTTTTTCAAAACCTATCAAAGTGCCTTCCGGTGTATATTGGCGGATATTTACCTCATAAACATTTCCCTGCATGATCCAGGCGGGATGACCATCAATAAAACCTGCTTTCTTTTCTTCCTCTTTTGGCATCAGTTTGCAGGCTGAAATGAACAATACCGTTGTGATAAGGATAACGGACAGTTTGATTAAGGCTCGCATATCGTTAATTTAAATTGAGCGCTAAAGATAATTTGAAAATGACACTAATTTGATCCCGCCTGCGGGCGGGATGTGGTAACTTGAAAATGAAATAGCATGACACTGGGGAAACTCCTGTAATTTTCTCCCGCATGCTTGCGGGATCAAATTCTCAAATTGACACATTCTCGTAATGAAACAACATATCGCACATTTGGCATTGGTGGTGGCGGATTATGATGAAGCCATTGCTTTTTACACAGAAAAACTAGGTTTCGAACTCGTAGAAGATACAATACTCAGCGAAACGAAAAGATGGGTGCTGGTTGTCCCGAAAGGTGGCGGGCAATGCTGTCTTTTGCTGGCGAAAGCTGCTAATGAAGAGCAGCGGAGTCGGATAGGTAATCAAACCGGCGGAAGGGTCTTTCTTTTTCTCTATACGGATGATTTCTGGAGAGACCATAGAGATTTCCTGGAAAAAGGAGTTGTGTTCGTAAGAGAACCTGTAAAGGAAAGTTATGGAACCGTTGCTGTGTTTAAGGACCTTTATGGGAATCTTTGGGACCTTCTTGAACGAATTTGAAAATGAGGTAATTTGAAAATTTGAAAATGAGCTGACTCCGGCAATTCGGAATTTCAAATTCTCAAATTGACACATTATGCAGGCTAAACGAGCCGGATAGTAAAAATCCTCAGCTGCAATCGTATAAATTCTCATCATAAACTGTAATAAACGCCAGCTAATTGCGTTTAATAGCCTTTTATACCGCTCAGTGTTGAAAAGCGGAAAAAACTTTTTGCATTTTTAAACCCCGGAAAGATGCCACAGTCTATGACCGGTTTAAACAAATCAACATTTATGAAAAAGACCGCTCTCTTACATTATTTATTCGCTTTTACCCTGCTGATAAGTTTTGCAGCCTGTAAAAAACAAGCAGACAAAAAGGATAACGATGAAATGTCGGTTCACTCCGATGATCAGTCGCAATTTTCATCAGAGATCGACGGAATAGCTAATGATGCCGATCTTACCATCGAATCTTCAGGTAGCGGCGTTACAGGTCGTTTTGAAGGTATCCAGGGGACTATTTGTGACGCATCTGTTACATTGGATCTTGCCGCCAACCCGAGAACTATCACGATTACCTATGATGGTACAGTATGCCCGGGAGCCTTTCACAAACGCCAGGGGGTTGTTGTGATTTCGATGGCACAGGGTGTGTTATGGAAAGATGCGGGTGCAGCGGTCACTGTAACATTCCAAAACCTGAAGATTACCCGTTTAAGGGATAACAAAAGCATTACGATCAACGGAGCCCAGACTTATACTAACGTAAGCGGCGGATTACTGGTAAACCTGCCTAACCTTAACAGTATTACCCACGCTATTACCAGCAGCGGTTTGTCGGTGACTTTTGATAACAATACGCAAAGGACATGGCAGGTGGCTAAACAAAGAGTGTTTACTGGTAATTATTTAACTAATTCTGCTGTCGTCACTACCACAGGTACTCATACAGATGGCAATAATACTGGTATTGCTGAATGGGGAACCAACCGTTTCGGTGGAAGCTTCGCTACGGCTATTACAGAACCGCTGGTCATTCGCCAGGATTGTAATTTCCGTTTGACAAGTGGCCGGGTAAAACACACTACCAGCCTGGTAACAGCCACGGTTACTTTCGGTCTTAATGCCAATGGGGAGCCAACGACCTGTCCTGGTTTAGGGACTTATTATTTCAAGGTAATTTGGACAGGACCCAACGGAAATAGTATCACAGTCATCAGACCTTATTAATCTAACAGAATAAATCACATAACCGCCCCGGCAAAAGCCGGGGCGGTTTTATTTTGGCGCTTATATTTGCTATTATCAATGTATCGTCATGTTGATCCGACAGGCCAGAACAGAAGATATCCCGCAAATACAGGTTGTCAGGAACTCCGTAAAAGAGAATATGCTTTCGGATCCTTCGCTGGTACCTGATAAAGATGTGGAGGACTATATCAACAATCGCGGGAGGGGATGGGTATGTGAGATAAATGGTGAGATCGCCGGTTTTGCAATTGTATCTATAACCGATTATAATGTGTGGGCATTGTTTATTCAACCCGGTCATGATAAACAAGGTATAGGCAAAAAGCTTCATGATGAGATGATGAGCTGGTATTTCAGCCAGACTGATAAAAAGATATGGCTGGGCACGGCTCCCGGTACAAGAGCAGAAGCTTTTTACCGGAAAGCTGGGTGGAGAGAAGCAGGTACGCATGGCAAGGGGGAAATAAAATTTGAAATGACGCGGGAAGAATGGCAACTGCAGCAATGATATTTTTTCACCCTGAGAATAAGTTTTAAATATCTTTAGTGAATAACTTCTAACGCATGCAGCCAAAACAATATGGAGTTTTTTCTCTTCCAGTTATCGTAGGCGCTCTTGGATTCTTCGTTGATATTTATGATCTGCAGGTTTTCGGAATTACGCGTATTGCCAGTCTCCAGGAACTTGGCCTAACCGGTGATGAGGCCACTCACGCCGGAGAAAACATGCTGAACTGGCAAATGATTGGACTGGTTATCGGTGGCATCTGTTGGGGCGTACTGGGCGACAAAAAAGGAAGAAAAAGCGTGTTGTTTGGTTCGATCCTTTTGTATTCACTTGCCACCATTGCGAATGGGTTTGTCCACGACATCACTGCCTATACGATTTTACGATTTGTTGCAGGACTTGGGCTTGCCGGTGAATTAGGTGCGAGCATAACTCTTACTGGTGAAATGTTACCTAAGGAGAAACGCGGCGTTGCAGCTGCAATTATAGCCACCAGTGGAGTCATGGGAACGATAGTCGCCTATTACGTGCAGAAATTGAGTCACGGTGATTGGCGTCTTTGCTATTTTATTGGCGGGGGAATGGGATTGGCGCTGCTATTTTTACGCATGAGCGTATTAGATAGTCGCATGTACAGTACGGTAAAGGAAGGGGGGGTGCAAATGGGTAACCTGATGATGATCGTAAATAAAAAGGAAAGATTTTTCCGTTATTTCCGCGGGATAATTATTGGATTACCGGTGTGGTATGTTATCGGTATCCTGATCTTTTTTTCCAACAAGTTTGCGTCAGAATTTGGCATCAAAGATTTTGATCAACCCAGGTCATTGATGCTTCAGTACGTGGCTCTTGCTTTTGGTGACATGGGTGCGGGCCTTTTAGCCAACTATTTAAAAAGCAGAAAAAAGACCTTATATGTTTTTTACAGTATACTAACGGTTTTTATCGCTCTGTTTTTTATAACGAAAGGCGGTGGCAGTGCCGCTTCCATGTACCTGCTTTGCATGGGACTTGGCTTTGGAGCGGGGATATCAGTTTTATATATAACTATGAGCGCCGAACAATTTGGCACCAACCTTCGGGCCACGGCCGCCATTTCCATACCCAACCTGGTAAGAGGCTTTTTACCGTTGATGTCTCTTTTATTCCAGTTCCTGCGAAGTAAAACAGTTTTCAATGATTATATAACAGGTGCATGGGTAGTTGGGATAATTGTAATGGCTTGCTCATGGACAGCTGTTTATTATACAAAAGAAACTTTTGGAAAAGATCTTGATTTTGTAGAGAGATAAAGATGGATGCTAGATGCGGGATGCTAGTCGCTAGATGCATCAGTGTCCATTGTGGACTACCCAGGATATAGCATCCAGCATCCAGCATCCAACTCAAATAATAAATATGAAAAGAAAAGTATTAATCTTCGCTTTGTTGATCGTAGCGGCTCTTCCTGTAGTTGCGCAGAAAAGCTTACCAATTGCACCTGCCTCGCCTGAAACGGTTGGTTTTTCGTCAGAACGTTTAAAGCGCATCGACAATACGATGAATGAGTGGGTGCAAAAAGGATGGATGCAGGGCTGTGAAGCAATCATTATCCGCAATGGTAAGATAGCTTATTACAAAACCGCGGGCTATAACGACCTCGATTCAAAAGCTCCTTTGCAAAAGGACGCCATCTTCCGAATTGCTTCGCAGACTAAAGCCATCACAAGTACTGCAATAATGATATTATTTGAAGAGGGAAAGCTGATGCTGAATGACCCGGTTTCAAAATACATTCCATCGTTTAAAAACCAGCGCGTGCTGGATAAGTTCAATGCAGCAGATACAAGTTATACGACTGTTCCTGCCGAAAGAGAGGTTACTATCAAGGACCTGCTGACACATACTTCAGGGATTGGTTATGCAATGATCGGTTCGAGGGAATCCAATGCGATCTATGCAAAGAATAAGCTGACCGCCGGTATCGGTGGCGAAAATGAATCGCTGCTCCAGGCAATGACGAGATTGGGCACCCTGCCGCTGATGCATCAGCCAGGTCAGAAATGGACATACGGACTGAATTCAGACTTGCTGGGCTGTCTTGTGGAAATTATTTCTGGTATGACGCTCGACCAGTTTTTCAAAACAAAAATCTTCGAACCCCTGGGCATGAAGGATACCTATTTTACTATTCCAAAGGAAAAGGCCAGCCGGTTAGTGATCATGTATACCGAAGATTCATTAGGGCAGCTCGTGAGATCGAAAGGAGGGTTGCTTAACGGGCCGGTGGCTCCCGACTATCCTTTGCTGGAAAAAAAGTTTTTTTCTGGCGGAGCGGGTCTTTCTTCTACGATTTATGATTACGCGGTATTCCTTCAGATGTTGTTGAATGGGGGCGAATACAACGGCAAAAGGATATTAAGTCGCAATACCATCCGGTTAATGACGATGAACCAGATCGGTGATATTCCTTACCGCGGTTATGATAAATTCGGTTTGGGATTCCAGATTGTTTCAGAAAAAAATGGAGATGTACCGGCTCAGGCTGGATCCTATAGCTGGGGCGGCGCCTATGCCACATCTTATTGGGTAGATCCAAAAGAGAAGATGGTCATGCTCTTTTATCGCCAGTTGCAGCGCACTACCCGAGGTGGATTAGCGGACAATTTTAGAGTATTGGTCTACCAGGCGTTGAATGACTAGATGGAGTCCGAGCGAGAACGAAGAGTGGGAGCCAAGTGCAGGGTAATTTCAGTTTATCTTTTTTGTCCAAAATTTTGAATACACCAGTTCATTCCGTTGAAATCCTCCATAACACAGGCAGCATGTGTCCATTGGGGATCGAGAATGTTATACCTGTGGCCATAGCCGGGAATGCCAGAATCAACTAATAGCTGGATGACAAAATCCCGGGGCGTTGCAGACATTCCGCCACGCCCGGCGATGTTTTCATTTCCAAAGGACATCGAAGGGGAGTACTTGAGTATTCTGTCCCAGGGCGATGAACCATCGCTTCCTGTATGCATCAGTTTCCATTCATGAGCATCCTGGTCCCTTGCATGTTTTTGAGCGGCATTACTAATACCGCTATCAGGCTGTAATACCGAAAGCTTTTTTAATTTTTTAAGATCGTTAACCAGGGTTGATAAAGCTTTTACCTCTTCTTCATTCGTATAATGCCAGGTGGTATCGATCGTATTGGATTCTTTGCCCCCGACGGTCCGCATCGTATAGGTAAGACTATAGTTTTTTGATCCTTTCCCATAGTTTTTCAAAATATTCCTGGCCCTGGATAACATCGGTTCGATGTATTGCAGGTAGGATCTCGGGTTGCTTCGCAGCCTGTTTATCTCGTATATCATTTCTTTTTCTTCGGCTTTCATATAACTGCAGTTCCTGGCAGTGTTCAAAGAATCGATCAATTGGCCCTTAGCAATGAATGAGGTGGCCAAAAGAGTGACGAGGAGTAATTTCTTCATGTATAAAACAGGTGGAATAGATGTATAACGAAGAACTTGTCTAAATCTTGCACGAACATCCGTCATCTCGTATCCAGCATCCACTTGCTTCGTCGCTTCGGTCCTTGCGATCACGACATCCGGCATCCGTAAGTTAAGGTACCCTGAAACTCCAAATCGGTCCAATCGTGACACTCTCTCGGTTGTATACCTCCATATTCCATTCATAGCTATTGGCGGGTTCAAGATTATTCCAGCTCAAACAAGCTTTCATACCTGGACCGACACCGTTTACCTGCCCTATCAGCGGAAGCATATTAAAGGAGAGTTCGAATTGACTGTCGGGATCAGTTTCATAGCGGTCTGCATATGGCGAATATGTTTTTACCAAAATCTTATTTAACTCCGGGTCAAACTCCATGATGCGTAGCAATCCATCGCCACCACCCGGCCTGCCCTGGTAATCTGAAAGCAGCGTATAGACCCTGTTACCATTGTATATGTTAGTACGGTTCGCTTCTCCATCGCTACTATGGCGATGACCACAAATCATCAGGCAAAAATTGGGATATACTTTTAGCCGGTCATAAATGGCCTGGCCCTGCGGGCTGAAACTGGTTGTTTCATTCATGGCATAGTGCGTCATCACGATCACTTTTCTACCTGGATTATTCCGGACCAGGTTTTCACTCCAGTCCAACGCTCCATCCGGAGACGAAAAGGATCCCGTTTGATCGAATTCGAGCGAGATCACCAAAAATTCAATGCCACTGGCATTGAAAAGATCGTAGAAGTTATCATTGTTGGATCCGTAGTGCCCGCCATAATAACTGCGACCGCCGAAATGATTGCTGCCAAAGAACTGGTTATAGAGCATAGTTGTACCCGATGCCGAACTATTCGGGGTCTGATCATGATTACCCACGGAGATGCCAAATGGTATACCTTCTGGCAAACCAGTCCCTGCCGGGTCCTCGATGGTTTTTATCGCTGTGGCGGCTCTCTGCCATTCGATATCTTTAGCTGAACCGGGGATACTGTCCCCGTTTTGAACACAGTCACCCAGGTGACCGACATAAACGATGTTTCTGGAGACCCTGTTATCGGCAATCCATTTCGTTTGCGCCCTGAACATATCTATGCTTGCACCGCGATTGCCCTGTGGTTCTTCAGTATAATATTGAGTGTCGGGTAAGAATATGATGGTGAATTTTTTTGAGTGACTATCCGTTTTTTGTCTTCCAAAAAATCTTACCTGCAACGTTCTTCCTTTCGGTTCATCGACTGTTGCACAAAGAAGGGGATTAACTGAAGTGACAGCGGCTCCGTTGGCGGGAGAGGGCTGCTTCGGCTCATCGGGCTGGCGAATACAGGAACCGAAAAAAACAGCAATGCAAATAAATAATAAACCGTGACGTAGTTTATGGGGCATACGATTGAAAGAGCTTTACAAAATATGATCCAAACCGGGTTCGGGGTGCAACTTAGTTTGAAGAATCAAGTTGCCCACAGAGAAAAACCCCGCAGCTCTCTGTGCCCATTCCCCCTCTTTTAGTAGTGATTGTCGATTTTCGACTGTTGCTTGTATTTAGAGAAAAAGAAAACTCTTGGCTCTCTGTGTCCTATTTGCTTCCTGGTGGAAGGTTGACTGTAAAATAATATCTTCATGCCCATGAAATCCGCCACTATCAACGAAATAAAACAGGAATTATCCACCGCCAAGCCTGCCGAACTGGTTGAGCTCTGTCTTCGCCTGGCGCGGTTCAAGAAAGAAAATAAGGAGTTGCTTACTTATCTGCTGTTTGAAGCGAATGATGAACAGGGTTATATTCGCGGGATAAAGGCCGAAATAGATGAGTTGTTTGCCAGTATCAATCTTTCGCAATTATATTTTGCTAAAAAGAGCTTACGCAAGATCGCGAGGCTTATCAATAAATACTGCCGTTATAGTGGGTCTAAAACTACCGAAGTTGAACTGCGAATCTATTTTTGCAGGCAGATAAAAGATTCGGGTATACCGATCACCAGGAACCCGGTTATCAATAACCTTTATCATTCGCAGGTAAAGAAAATAGGTACTGTATTACAAACGCTGCATGAAGACCTTCAGCACGACTACTACAAAGAGGTAGGTCAATTAACGGAGAATCTTTGATATTTTTGATTTCACGCCACGGCGCGGCGACGCAACGATCTTTTCACTAGGGCCCCATACGTCGCCCTTGTCCCGCCGTTTGACGGGATGGCGTGAGATATTTCTGATTTTTATGGCATCTACACTTATTAAAAATATCAAGCTGCTTGCCGGGGTCAGGGATGATAATTTCCTGCTGAAAGGAAAGCAAATGGCCAAGCTTTCTACGATCGACGATGCTTTCCTGATACTACAGGATGAATCAATCGCCGCTTACGGAAGAATGTATGATTTTGTATACCGGAATTCAGATTTCAGCCGCCAGGTTGATGCAAAAGGACAGATCGTTTTACCCACTTGGTGCGATTCACATACCCATCTCGTGTTTCCGGGTAGCAGGGAAACGGAATTCATTGATAAAATAAAAGGAGCGAGCTACGCGGAGATCGCGGCAAAGGGCGGTGGCATTCTCAATTCTGCAAAAAAATTGAACGAGATTTCCGAATACGAATTGTTCCATCTTGCCTGTGATCGCCTGGATGAAATAAGTAAACTGGGCACGGGTGCCGTTGAAATAAAAAGCGGTTATGGTCTCAGCGTGGAAGGTGAATTGAAAATGTTGCGGGTGATCAAAAAGCTAAAAGAAAAATCACACGTGTCCATCAAAGCAACATTCCTGGGTGCTCACGCTTATCCTTTGGAATATAAAGACAATCACCAGGGATATATTGATCTTATCATTGAGCAAATGCTTCCCGTAATTGCCCATGAAAAGCTGGCCGATTACATTGATGTTTTTTGTGAAAATGGTTTCTTTTCACCGGAGGAAACAGAAACTATCTGTAAAGCGGGTATTCGCTACGGTCTGAAACCAAAGATACATGCCAACCAGCTTAGTTTATCTGGTGGTGTGCAGTTGGGAGTGAAGCTCGGTGCGGTTTCGGTGGATCACCTGGAGACAATGAATGAAGAGACCATCAATATGCTGGCAGACTCAGATACAATAGGAACGCTTCTTCCAACCGCGGCATTCTTTTTACGCATGCCTTTCCAGCCCGCGAGGAAACTAATCGACGCGGGATGCGCGGTTGCGCTGGCCAGCGATTATAATCCCGGGTCTTCGCCATCAGGCAATATGAACCTTGTGATCGCCATGAGCTGTATCCAAATGAAGATGTCTCCTGAAGAAGCCATCAATGCGGCCACCATTAATGGCGCTTATGCCATGGGAGTGGAGAGAGAGGTGGGAAGTATCACCGTCGGCAAGAAAGCAAACCTGATTTTTACAAAACCAATCCCTTCATTGGCCTATTTGCCCTACGCATTTGGGTCCAACCTGGTCGATAAAGTAATGATACAAGGGAGCTTCATATGAAAAAGATATTTTTTCTCTCTTTATTAGCGTTTGTAGTTTCCTTCGCTTCGCTCGGAATAACCTGTTCCGCTCAAACAGGCAATGTTGGTTGCGGTGACTTCAAAACAGGCAGGTTCGCTTACCGCGACAGTGCCGGTCATATCATTGAAGTCACAAGGAGGGGAAACAGGCAGAAGGAGTATGACAAAACGGATAAGATACTTACAAAGTTTAAGATCAGATGGACCGCTGAATGTGAATACCGGCTTACTCAAGTATGGTCAAACAGCAAGGCAAAAAGAAAATGGAACAGGCATGTATACAGCATCACGATCACCCGGGTAAACAGTAATGACAGTTATGATTATGGTTGCGCATGCCATGAACAGGGAGGCAGAGGGCTTGTTGGGACTATGGTGAGACTGGAATGACAAGGTTCGATCTATTTAGCCTGATTCCTTACGACAATAGGTAAGCGAAATCAAGCCGCTGGAATACGTTTTGGAATCAACCAGCTTTAAAGCAATCCTGTTCTTTACATTTTCAAATAATGGTTTTCCGCCACCCAGGATCACCGGGTGAACAGATAGCCAGTACTCATCGATCAAATTCGCATTGGCAAAAGAAGAGATCAAACTTGCCCCACCAAATAGCCAGATATCTTTACCTTTTTTATTCCTGATCTTTTCGACCTCTCTTTTCAAATCACCACTGACGATAATGATATCACCTTTTGCCCCAGTAAGTGTTTTGGAGAAAACATATTCATTCATTTTTGGAAAACCGGCGGTCGCCGCTTCACCCATGGTAAGGACAAGTTCATACGATTTTCGTCCCATGAATACAGTGTCGATGCGTTTGAAGAAATCACTCAGACCATAGTCCTGGTCGGTAAAGCACCAGTCGATCTCACCATTGGGTCCTTCGATATACCCATCGAGGCTCACCGCCAGACCGAGAATTATTTTTCGCATACGGCCAACGCGTTTTAACTAAAGTTATGATAATCCGGTTTATCTTTAGATCAATACGTCAACAATTCCATATGAGCCGGATTTTATTTATTCTCCTTACCTGTACCATTATTTCATGCAATAATTCTGATACTGTGGAAGCAAAAAAAGATGCTGGGGATTTCTCTGTGAAAAGAAGTTTTGGAGACGATCTTCAATTTCTCCGGCAATATCACAAGGACCTGGTTGTACTGGGCGACAGTGGTGGAGCACAGGTGATCATTGCACCGGCTTACCAGGGAAGAGTGATGACCAGTACCACGGAAGGGGAGAAGGGCTTGAGTTTCGGCTGGATCAATCATGAACTGATTGCTTCTGGTAAACCTGCTGAACATATCAACGCATTCGGCGGCGAAGAACGATTCTGGTTGGGCCCGGAGGGTGGACAATTTTCCATCTATTTCAAAAAAGGAGTGGAGTTTAAGTTCGACAACTGGTTTGTCCCAAAAGAAATAGATTCGGAACCCTTTAATCTGGTATCTGCTGACGACAGGGAAGCGAAGTTTGAAAAAGAAATACATCTTGAAAATTATTCGGGCAACAGGTTTGATGTCCGGGTACAGCGCGACATTCATTTACTGAACCGGCAGGCGATCGACAGTGCACTTGGAATTTCAGTTCCCCCGGCCGTGCAGGTAGTAGCTTTCGAATCAGGTAATTTCATTACTAATACAGGAGCGACAACATGGGATAAAAAAACGGGCATGCTTTCAATATGGATATTGAGCATGATGAACGCTTCAGAAAAAACAACTGTCGCTGTACCCTATGTGAAAGACGGTGATACAGCCAGGCTCGGACCGATAGTCACTGATGATTATTTCGGAAAAGTGCCTGCCGACAGGTTGAAGATAAATAATGGCCTGATCTTGTTTAAGGCCGATGCCAGTCATCGAAGCAAGATCGGTATCTCGCCCAAAAGGGCACTGCCGTTGGCGGGAAGTTATGATGCTACCAACAATGTGTTAACCGTAGCTCAATTCAGCCTGCATGAAGGCGTAGTTGATTATGTCAACTCGCTATGGAAGATACAGGACAATCCATTCAGGGGAGATGCGGTTAATTCTTATAACGATGGACCTATTGACGGCAAGCAAATGGGAAAATTTTACGAGGTGGAAAGTTCATCCCCTGCAGCGGCGCTGGCTCCGGGGAAAACACTTTATCACATGCATCGGACCATACATTTGAAAGGGAACAAAGAAGATCTGGATAAGATTGCAATGAAACTGTTCGGGGTAGGTGTAGACCAGATCAAACTATAAATCCTATTGATGCCTTGAGTTATTATAATGCTCCAGTAACTCATCACCGCCAAAATCATTTTTCAGATCACGTAGGACGGTATGAACATGATTTGCGTTATTCTGGGTGTTATCATATTCGATAATCAGTGTGGGTCCCTGGATGCGGTAATAATTCGGATGGCCAACGCCCGTTTGCTGGTCACCTGCCCAGGCAAAACGAAGATTGTTCAATCCCGCAGTTTCAATCTCATTCATCATAATTTTTGCCAGCAAATTAGTGTAGCGATGAATATAGATACTTAGCAGTTGCATGAACAACCGTTGTTGTGTACTGTTCAATTCCCCGTAAAGGATCCCCTTCGGATCATTGATCATCGCCTTGCGTGAATTACTCGTAATAATATCTCCTGGCGCCTCACTACTGATTATGGCTTTCTTCTTTTGTTGTTCGTCCAGGGATTGGATCAATGAAAGACCAAGCACCGTTTCATCCTGCAGGATCTGTCTTCCTTTTTCAGGACCTGATAAAACAATAGCCGGGTTGGTACCTAAAAAACCTGGTGTACCTGAAATGAGCCTGTTATTTTCAGAACTGAAGTTTAGCGAGACATGATGCCCTTCCAGTCTCCATCCCCAGATCGAATCAACAGCGGGATCACCAAAGATTGAAAAATAATACTTGCCTTTATCACGGTATTCGTCGCCGACAGGGCGATTTTCTGATTCACGTAAAATATCTTCCAATTCAATGATCGCGGTTGCTTTGCGATAACCCGTATCGCTCATTGTCATACGCAACAAGGAAAAAGCGGTATTGCGTTGAGCCGCATTCAGATCTTTTAGAGGAATGCCTTTACGGCTTTTAGGAATGAAATGCCAGTTATATCGTTCATCGTCGCTGAAGAGGAACTGAGCCTGTTTTTTTTGATTGGCTGAAAGACTGCCTAAGAAATTAACGGCTGCTTCCCTGGGAGTTGTCGATGATATGGCAGGCGGTTGTGAACGACAGGCACTAAAATTGACTGTTAAATACAGGGCCAAAACGATTAACCGGTTCATGTTATTACTTAAGGGATGTAAGGTAAATAACCCGTTTTAATGTGGGATGAGAAAGTTTTTACCCACTGCGCCATTTAAAATGCGTTTTAGATGGCCAATAGACAGAAAAACCTTAGGAAAATGGAACCTCCGCCTTGGCACTCACTTTGCAAACTTCCCTGTATAAATGAAGCGCCTAACCTGTTCATGCTTAGTCTTATCATTCACGGTTTTAACCAGCCACTGTTTCGCCCAGGATAAAACCACCGGAAACGCATCTTTAAAACTGGTGACTGCAGGTCCGGAATATAAAAAGCCGCGATCTTTTCAAAAGCTTTGGGGCCGCAACCGCCGGGTTGAATGGTCAACCCCTGTGCAAGTTCCCTACTTATGGCTCGATAAAATAGATGGAGGACTGAAACCATCCGAAACAAACGGCGGTAATGAAACAAAAGGGTTAAAACTGAAATCCGCCAATGGAAAAGAATATGCATTGCGATCCATCAACAAATCCAGGAATGATGTCGTGCCAAAACCATATAAGGGCACGTTTGTCGCGCACCTGATCCAGGATGGCGTTTCGATGTCGCACCCTTACGGAGCTTTCGCATTACCGGTAATGGAACAACACGCGGGCATTTATCACACAGAGCCGCGCCTCGTTTATTTGCCAAAGCAACCGGCACTCGACTCATTGAATGAAAAATATGGCGATGATCTTTATATGATTGAACAACGGTTGAGTTGTGATTGGAGCGAAGCTGACAACCTGGGCAATTTCAATGATTTTTTCAGTACAGATGAAGTTGTTGAAAAATTAAAAGAGGATAACGATAACCGCGCCGACCAGTATGCGTTTGCGAAAGCGAGATTATTCGATATGCTGCTGGCTGACTGGGACAGGCACGAAGACCAGTGGAAATGGGGAAAGGTAAAAATCAGTGGAGAATCGATCTATAAACCTGTGCCGCGAGACCGCGACCAGGTTTTTTATACTCATAATGGTTTCCTGATCGACAAGATGCTGTCTGCTATTGGAAATGGGTACATGCTGAATTTCGACTATGACAACAAGGACATTTCACGTCTCAATTATGAAGAAAGGAATATAGACCCATTTTTTACCAACGGGCTGTCGCTGGAAGATTGGAACAGGGCTGCAAAGGATCTTCAGCATTCGTTGACCGATGAAGCAATTGAGCAATCTATTGCACAGTTGCCACCCGAAATAGTAGCTGTTTCAGGAAAGGAGTTAACAGACAAGTTAAAATCCCGCCGTTCTCATCTTGTGAAATATGCAACCCAGTATTATCAGTTCCTCGCAAGAAACGTCGAGATCATCGGAAGCAAAAAGAATGAATATTTTGAAATCAGGACAAACGATGCGGGATATCTCGTGATAAAGGTGTTTGCTTTGGATGGCAATGGTCAAAGAAAAGAAGATGCATTTTATTCGCGGGCTTTTAAAGCAGGTGAAACAAAAAAGATCC
>VBAT01000049.1:8252-41252 GCA_005884665.1 Bacteroidota bacterium | reverse complement strand
CATCATTGGCGGCCCGGATAGGGATTCTATTATCCAGGAGCCGGGTAGTGGGAAGATCTTTATCTACGACAATAAAGACAATTCACTGCAGGTGAACCGTACACGGCTTCATCTTTCATCGGATACAACTATTCATGTATTTAATTATTACGGCCACGAGATCAACAAGCGCGGGCTTATGCCATCGATCTCATTTACCGACGAGGACCAGGTATATGTTGGCATCGGTTATAAAATCCTCCGGTATAAATGGAAACGACTCCCTTTTGCCGCCAGGCATTTCATCGACTTGCATTATTCGCTTTCCCAAAAATCTGTCAGCCTGGGATATACGGGAGAATTTCCTAACCTTATCCATCACTGGAATCTTTCTTTAAACGGAAATTTTGACGCTATCCGCTGGACAAACTTCTTTGGTCTTGGCAATGAGACCATGATCCCTGTCTATCACCGTAATTTTTACCAGTTGCGTACAAGAGAATGGTATGCTTCTGCAGGCATCAACCGGCAATTTGGAAGAAGCACTGTCTCTATCGGCGGCTTTTTCCAGTGTGTGAAGATCATTGACGATAAGGATCGTTATGTCACAGCGCTTTTCCGTGAGGATAGAACTGCATTCGAAAATAACAACTATGCCGGTATACAGGCGTCATACAGTTTTTTGAATGTGAACGATTCGCTAGTACCGACACGCGGTATTTCTTTCCTGACGAATGCTTCTGTATTCAGGAACATTACGAGGGGTGAATACTTTCAAAAATACCTGGCGAAGCTGCAATTTTATCTTCCACTTGGCGGAAAATTTTCAGTGGCGGTCCATGCAGGCGGTACAACAATCCTTTGCAAAGATGCAGTATTGTATTCGGCAAGATTCTACGAGCACTCGGTTATTGGTGGAGCTATCAATTTACGTGGCTACAGGTGGCAACGGTTTTGGGGCCAATCCGCTTTCTTTAATAACAATGAGCTGCGCTACATAACCAATATAAGAACGCATTGGTTGAATGCTAAAGCCGGGTTTATGTTATTCTTTGATGATGGCAGGGTTTGGATGCCAGGTGAAAATTCAACTACTCTTCATACCAGTTATGGCCCGGCTTTCCTGTTTGCACCTTTCAATGCACTATCGCTGACATTTAGCTACGGCATAGCAAAAGAGTCGAAGATATTCCAGGTAGGTATCAATACAATTTTTTAAAGGCTATCGTTATTTGTCAAACGATCATTGGTGGACTGGTTCAAACGACTTAACAAATTAATGGATTAACCAATTACCCGGTAAAAGCGGCGATCACCAATGCGATATTTATGAGGAAAGCAGCAATGGCAGAGGACCATAGCAATAAATCGGCTGGAATTGCCAGGGCAACCCCGATGCCTGAAAGCGAAAGCAAATAAAGAACGACTGCTAAATAAGCGTTTACAGAACCAAATTTGCCGGTCACTCTTCGCCAACGGTAAATAACTACGGCGCATGCCACAAGCCAACTCAGCAATATCAATGATAAGCCAGCCAGGTCAACAAAGGAAGGGCCATGTTGTTCATTCAGTCTTATCGCAGGGGGAGAGTTGTCGGGCAGTAATAAAATAATCATACCCGTGATAAAACTACGATTAATATCCAAGGAAGCTTATTCATAACAGTTGAAGATCCCGGTTCATTTTGTTTTAAATGGTTCAACTTTTTTTTGGCCGAATATGCGTCACCATTCCGAATGCCGGCGCAAATCCAAATTGCTGATAAAATGAGGCCAGGGTTTCCCCGGTAATGAGAGTCACAAATCCATTGACTGCACCATTCGCATTCAACCAATCCATGAGTGCTTTCATGAGAGCAGTTCCTACATGTTTGGATTGCCAGCCTGGATCCACGATGACGTCTTTTACATAATAAAAACTCGCATGATCGCCAAGCAGCAATGCACAGCCTACTACCTGATGGCAGGATGTGTCTTCTGCCACAACTGCAAATAATGGCGCCTGAAGCAATTTTTCTACGACCGGTTCATCCAAAAATAAAGTCCAGTTAACGGAGGTTGCGAGTAGTTTGTACTCCTTTATTGAAGGTGTCCTGGGAATGATTTTTATAGTGGACGGTAATTCCTCTGACTGTTGATGTTTGTCCGAAATCGTGGCACCGGCAAAAACAATATAATAACCGTTGATCTCGCGAACAGTGTATCCCGCCATTCCCCAGGGTTTATTTTCCAGGGGTTCGACTATTTCGGCATGTTGCTTTTGATGGAAGGCATACATCGCTTCGAGGTTTTTTACCCTTATAAAAATTGAGTTGCCCCTGGAGACCGCCGCGAGTGCAGGATCCTGTGAGAACTGTATAAAAGCGCCATGCCAGGCAACGCCTCCGTAGTTGGGAGGTTCGCCCCAGGTCCATTTGTCGGGAAAGCCCAGCACTTCATGCCAGTACTGAACGGTGTTCATTACATTAGGCACTGCAAGTATGGGCTCTGCATGGGAAGGGGAGCCATTGGATTCACCGGTTGTCATAGCTTCCCGAAGTTATTATGATTCGTGGAAATGATTTTTAAGTAGTGTCACGTTTTGTAAAAGCCCGGTTGCTCTCCGTGATCATCACTCGCTTTTAAAACAATGCCACGCCTGCCTGAATGACCGATGGTTGACGAGTATACATTCAGGCAGACGTGGCAACAATTAAACCTCAACTGCTAATTATCCTGCAAAACAATATGTGCAGCCATGTTCCTGGGCGCGGTTAATGGCCCAGATACCGGCTGGCATTATTTGAACGTTCGGAAGAATTCCGCTGATCCAATCCTTTTTTACCTCGGCTGCATCCAGGTTCATCGCTTGCGCTATGGCGGCACTATAAACTGTAAGTGCCATGTCGCATACACAGAACAACACGCCGCTATCCTGGAGTTCATTAATGCCAATGGGTACAACACCTACACCGGGAATATTAAAATCCCCCTGCGCGGGCTTCCAGAAAGGATTACGGGTAGCCGGTTTTTTTGTTTTGGGGTCATCTGCTTTGAATGTTTCCCCAAATTTGTATTTGGACCATAACCGGTCTTCCATGGCATATGCGACGGCTGTATGTCGCAACACCACGACAATACTGCAATCTTTTTCTGCCGTACCGGTCGCTGCATTCGTAGCCAGGAATATCCGGGGCCATGCAAAAGGAAAGATATCGTTGGGATGAGGCACGTCAAATACAATACGGTGCTTGCCCTTTACCTGGTTAAACCATTGTTCAGGATCACCATTGCCGTGTGAAAAATTTGTTTTTGCGTGTGCTGAAAGTGGAGAAATGACAGACGATAAACCGAGAGCAGCTGCCCCGCTGGCGATTGCGCCCAGGAATTGACGCCGCGGATTGTTGTTGGATCCGTTTTTTTCCATAAAAAAGGTTTTCGATGATTAATGATTAAGGATGCCGGCAGATCCAGCAGTAGATCTTGCGGCGTTTGCAAGAGCAAGGTATAATCAGTCAAATGCGATTCTTGAAACGCTTTTCCCATCGGCATTGGAAAATTTCCAACCGGCAGCCTGCAAAAGTGAAAAGTTTTAAGTAAAACATTCGAATAGCCGATACCTGACAACCGACACCTTGCTCTGTCAAAACGGGTGCCATTGAAAGCCAAAAGAAAAACAATGAGTTTTGTATTTATAGGAGAATGGCTTCCTCGGTTCCGATGAAGTCCAGTACAGGTATTCAGTATAGGCATTGGTAACATCGTACACCAATGTATACTGCAGCATTAGTGTAGAATGGGGGAATGAGCAGCTTATCCCTCCAGCGGGGCAAAGGCTGACGGATGCCAAATGAGTTTTGAAATCGCTCCTGTCGGGGCCGATCATGGAATTATCGAAGAGCCTGACATTAAATAAAGGCCCAAATTCCAGGAAAAAGCCGAACGGTCCATTACCCGGGGATGCCTTAACACCTGCGAGAAGTGGAAAGGACAGATAACCTGTACTTAATTCATCGCGGTATACATTAATTGTATTGTCTTGCGGATTGACCTGGCGATATAAGAAGCTGACCCCTGTTTTGAAATAAGCCGCATCTGAGATTCGGCGGGCTATTCGGAAATTGATTGATATGCCTCCTTTGTTGGTCATTTTAATCTCACCAAGACCTGCCTGGTAGTTTTCTTTCTGGTCCTTGTCATGCATCGAACCATAGACGGTATTAATGGTATAACCGGCATTCAACGAGTAGACAATATTTTTTTTCCAGGGAAGAGAATCATTGGCCGAAACAAAAGAATTGCAAACGATAAGAATAGTGGAGATGAAAACCAGTTTGTGAATTGACATAGACAGTTGTTTGGGTTTAATGGAATTTCCATCGCTAATTTATAAAAAAGTTGTAAGCCTGCCTGCAGATTTTAAGTTTTAAATCTTAAGTCCGGCACCTGACACCTGGCATCCGACACCAGAATTACAGCGCAAACAATATCTTAGCGGCTCGATTCATATTTGAATCAGTTAAACTAAATAGACATGCAGCAGCTAATTGAATGAATATCATCAAACAGATAACGGACCAGATCGAATCAGTTGAGGGTGTAAGGTTATTGAACGTCGACCCTGGCAAAGCTACAAACCGGACCGTGGTTACATTTGTTGGAGAACCAAAGGCCGTGGTTGACGCTGCATTTTTAGCGATAAAGAAGGCGGGTGAATTAATCGACATGAGCAGGCATAAAGGAGCTCATCCCAGGATGGGCGCCACCGATGTTTGCCCATTAATACCGATCGCTGATATATCAATGGAAGAAACCGCGGCTTATGCGCAACAATTAGCCAAGCGGGTCGGCGATGAATTAAAACTTCCCGTCTACTTGTACGAAGCGGCGCAACCTGATAAAAGCCGAAACAACCTGTCAGTGATAAGAGCCGGCGAGTATGAAGGTTTTTTCAAAAAAATTAAAGAACCACAATGGCAACCTGATTTTGGTCCCGCTGAATTTGATCCTAAACGCGGCGGCACCGTGGTCGGCGCCAGGGATTTCCTGGTAGCCTACAACGTTAATCTCAATACAACTTCAACAAGAAGAGCTAACGCTATCGCTTTTGACGTACGCGAAGCAGGAAGAAAAATTAAGGATGAAAATGAGGTGGAAAAAACAGTGCCAGGCAGTTTAAAATCCGTGAAAGCGATTGGTTGGTATATCGAGGAGTACGGGATAGCTCAGATCAGCATCAATCTTACCAATATCAATATAACGCCTGTCCACATTGCTTTCGATGAAGTTTGCAGGAAAGCAGAAACGCGGGGGATACGGGTCACCGGGAGCGAACTGGTGGGACTGATACCCCTGAAGTCCATGCTGGATGCAGGTAAATATTTTTTAAGAAAGCAAAAACGATCAACGGGCGTATCGGAAAGGGAATTGACAAAGATTGCCGTGAAATCAATGGGATTGGATGAACTGTATCCTTTTAAGCCGGAAGAGAAAATCATTGAATACAGGTTGCGATCGCAGGCAGATAGTAAACTGGTGAATATGAAATTGAACGAATTTGCCGATGAAACCGCCAGTGAAAGCCCGGCGCCAGGTGGCGGTTCGATAGCCGCCTATGTTGGATCATTGGGTGTTTCGCTGGCGGCGATGGTAGCTAACCTTTCCTCGCATAAAAAAGGATGGGATGAACGATGGGAAGAATTCAGTAAATGGGCGGAGGCCGGCCAGCAATACAAGGATGAACTGTTGAAACTGGTAGACGCCGACACCAAAGCATTCAACCAGATCATGCATGCAATGGGGCTTCCCAAAGGCACGGAACAGGAAAAGTCAGTACGTAAACAAGCTATACAGAATGCCACCCGGAATGCCATCGAGATTCCATTCAAAGTAATGCAGGCCTCTTACAATAGCATGGAGATAATAAAGGCAATGGCTGAGACTGGTAATCCCAACTCCGTTTCCGACGTTGGGGTAGGGGCTTTGTGTGCAAGAAGCGCGGTAATGGGTGCGTTCATGAATGTGCGCATCAATGCTTCGGGATACGATGATAAAAGTTTTGTTCAGGATATTATTTCAAGAGGGAAGGAGATCGAGAACAATGCGGTTGCTATGGAAGCAGAGATTGTAAAAATCGTCAATGAAAAAATAGCCACCTGAGGAAACCCGAATTTTTTAATTACGAAATCCGAAATAATGGTAACAGCCTATCAATTTTATTTTCGGATTTCGCTATTTTGGATTTCGGATCTAAGAAAATACCATGGAAGAGGCGGGAAGATTTTAAGAATATATTGATGCGGTTGGAATAAAATAATGACATAGCTTTAGTCAAGAATAAATTTTATCATGGAAAACTTAGAAGCTAAAATTCAACCAGCCGAACAGAAGGCGAGGACAATTAGCCACCTGAAGACCTATAACAAGCAGGACATATTGTCGCTGACCCGGCTACGCCGTTTTGAGACCAAGCTGGGAGAAAGAATGCAGGTATTGATAGATAATAATGAGATTGAAAAATCGCTTGCTTCAACGACCGCGAAATTTGTGCTGGTAGGAGTTCCTGAAGACCTTGGTGCCAAAGGGAACTATGGCCTGGGTGGTGCCGACACGTTATGGATCCCGTTTCTTCAAAGTTTTCTGAATGTTCAAAGCAATGATTTTCTCGACGGAGCCGAAATCCTCCTGCTGGGTCATTTCGATTTCGGTGACATACAGTATTTGATCGACACCACGGCAAAAGGGGAAGAAGAAAAGATAGAAGCTTACCGTCACGCTGTGAACACGATAGACGAAGAAGTAGAGCGATTAATGAAAATGATCGCCGAGAATAAAAAAATACCGGTCGTAATCGGAGGCGGGCATAATAACTCTTACCCGCTTATCAAAGGAACAGCCAAGGGATGGCATAAGGCAGGGGTGACGCCGCTGGCCCAGGTGAATTGTATCAACCTGGATGCTCATGCTGATTACCGCGCCATGGAAGGAAGACATAGTGGTAATGCTTTCCGTTATGCTGAAGAGGATGGTTATCTCCAGAAATATTGCGTGATCGGTTTACATGAAAATTATATTCAGCAAAATGTCTGGGTGGATATAGTCAACAACCCGTTCATTGACTGCATCACGTTTGAAGATATTTTTATTCATGAAAAAAGAACGTTTCGGCAATCCATCGCGCATGCTACTGAATTTACGGAAGATACATTAACAGGTTTGGATATTGACCTGGATGGCGTCCAGAACACGCTGAGCAGTGCCATGACTCCTGTCGGTATTCAACCTGTCCACGCCCGGCAATTTGTTTCTTTTGCTGCAGCTGTTATCAAACCCGCCTACCTACATATTTGTGAAGGGGCCACCAGGTTATCCGACGGCCGCACAGATGCTACCAGTGGCAAACTGATCAGTTACCTGGTAAGCGATTTTGTAAAGGCAATGAATGGCTGATCGTTCCAGGAGAATATTATAGAGCCGCTATGGTTAGTGTCACACTAACCATAGCGATTACTGATTTTCTAACTTCATGATCTTTTCAAATACTTCTTCATATTGGCGGTTCAATAATCCGAGTTCCTGTTCTGCCTTTTTAAATGCTGTCTCCGCCTGCAGAAACTTCGCTTTATCAGAATAAGTCGAAGGGTCAATCAATGAAGCTTCCAACTCTTTTTTCTGCCTGTTCAGGGCCGCGATCTTTTCTTCGAGTTGCTGAAATATCTTTTGCTGCCTCTGCAGTTCTTTCTTGACCTCCTTGTTGATAGGCCCTGAACCGTGCTGCACAGTTACCGCTGTTGGTTTGTTCAAACTCACTTTGGAGTCGCTTTTCTCGGGTTTCGTATTTTTTTCTAACTTTTTACTTTCAGACTTCTGTGAAGTTACGGCTTCGGATTTCTGAGCTCTTGCCATTCTCTCTTTCCATGCAACATATTCTTCGTAACCGCCCTTGAATTCTTTTATTTCATGATCTACAATCTCCCAGATCTTATTAGCGGTTTTGGAAACAAAATAACGGTCATGGCTTACCAGGATGATAGTGCCTTCATATTTATTCAAAGCTTCTATCAGCAGGTCACAGCTATGCATGTCGAGGTGGTTGGTCGGCTCATCGAGCATTAAAAAATTGGCTTTGCTGATGATGGTCTTTGCCAGCGCTACCCTTGCTTTTTCGCCCCCACTTAATATCCTGATGGTCTTGTCAGAGTCATCACCACTGAAAAGAAAGCAACCCAGTAAAGACCGCAACTCGAGCTCGGTCATCTGGCTCCCGCATTCTTTCATCTCATCCAAAATTGTATTGTTGAGATTCAAAGCCTCCAATTGATGTTGGGCATAAAAGCTTTCTTCCACGTTATGACCCCATTTTCTTTCTCCGTTAAAAGTTTCGACACCAGCAATCACGCGAAGCAGGGTGGATTTTCCTTTTCCGTTGGCACCGATTAGCGCAATTTTATCTCCGCGGTCTATCTCGGCTGAACCATGTTCGATGATCACGTTATCGCCAAAAGACTTGGAGACATCTTTTAATTCGACCAACACTCTTCCCGGCGTTTTGTCTACCCGGAAATTGATACGCATGTTTGGTCTTTCCAGTTCGGAATCCTCGATCCGCTCCAATTTATCCAGCTTCTTGATCAGGCTTTGCGCCATGGCAGCTTTACTGGCCTTGGCCCTAAAGCGATCGATCAGGCGTTCCTGTTGGCGGATATAGTCCTGCTGGTTCTCGAAAGCTTTTTGCTGCAATTCGATCCTTATCGCTTTCTCTTTCTCATAATAATCAAAGTTGCCGTTATAGATATGCAACTGCTGCTGGTACACTTCGACGATCTTGGTGACCATTCTGTTTAGGAAATATTTGTCATGGCTGACGATCACGACAGAGCCCTGGTAGTGCAATAAATATTTTTCCAGCCATTCGATAGAGGGAAGATCGAGGTGATTGGTAGGTTCATCCAGCAGGAGCAGGTCAGGCTGTTGCAGGATCATCTTTGCCAGCAATACACGCATGCGCCAGCCTCCACTGAATTCTTTGTAGGGTCTTTTCAGGTCCGCGTTCGCAAATCCCAGGCCCTGCAGCACTTCTTCCGTCCTGTGATGGATATTGTACCCGCCAAGTGTTTCCAGCTCGTGGAGTTTGTCCGAATAATCATGCAATGTTTTTTATCGTGCAGTGTTTTTTCGTCGCCCGTCCTTTCCAATTCCTTACCTAGCTCTTCAATTTCTTTTTCGAGTTCCAGCACTTTTTCAAAAGCACCCAGCGCTACCTGTAAAATGGAGTCCTGGGTATCGAAGCTGAGAAGGTCCTGGTGAAGATAACCGATAGTGGTGCTGCGGCTACGCTCAACCGTGCCAGCGGAAGGCATGTATTCACCAACCAGTAATTTCAATAAGGTGGATTTGCCCGTACCATTGTAGCCGATCAGCCCAATGCGTTCACCGGGTTGGATGTGCCAGGTGGCATCTTCCACGATTACCCTCGCGCCAAATTCGAATGTTACGTTCTGTAAGCCTGCTAACATCTGGAGTCATTTAAGTCATATGAGTCATATAAGTCACATGAGTCACAAACGTCACATCGGCCAGAAAGAGATGCCTGGTATGACCTATTTGACATTAATGACTTGTGTGACTTTTAGAATTTGCAAAAATAAAGCATTACCACTTGCCGTTATGGCTATTATCTTTGCAAAAATTTTTTTTAACGGCTTATGAAGATTCTTGATATACTGGCAGTTATTCTACCCCTCATTCTTATCATTTTCGGGTTCTTACGGGCAGGAGATCAGAATGCAGCCAAAGCTTCCACCAGGATAAAAACCCTTAACGGCCTTACAATGCTGATCGCCGTCGTCCTGCTGCTGATTGGCGGTGTTCGCTATTTCTTTTTTCCCGGCGGCAGTAGCGGCTCGCATGCGTCCGGCCCCAAACCCCTGCCGATCAAGGTAAGCAAACACAGCGACCTGTTCAATAACTCGGTCGGCAACGTGCTGGATGCCTATTACAATATGACAGAAGCATTCGTTAACTGGGATTCGGTGGGTGTCAATAAACATGGTACTGAACTCGTAAATGCTCTTGATGACCTGAAGACGGAAGAATTGAAAAACGATACAACCAGGGATGCTCAAACGATCTATTTGACAACGGTTGACATGGCCGGGTATGCGAAAACCGATGCCTCCAATGTAGTGCAACAAACTTCGCTGGATAAAAAAAGAGAAGCACTGAATGCGTTAACCGACAATCTCCGGAATTTATTTATCACCGTCAAATATGACCGGGCGAAAATATATTACCAGGAATGTCCCATGGCCTTTGGAGACGACAAGCCGGGCTACTGGCTGAGTAAAACAAAAGAGGTCCGTAATCCTTACCTTGGAAATAAACACCCGGCCCATAATGATGATATGCTGACCTGCGGCGAACCTAAAGACACGATCAATTTTATTCCGGTAGATACCACAGGGCAGACGAAGTAAACTCGAATTTTAAAGCTCGAAATTCGAAAAAACATAACATGGGCCACTGCAATTTCTGATTTCGTCATTTCAGCTTTTCGGATTTCTTTCTTCGAATTTCGTGATTCAGTTTTCGGATTTTTTCTACCCCCGCAATCCCTGTCCTGCAAAAAACGTCTCATGTTCCTTGTTAGTATCTGGACATAAATACATTATCTTCCAATTCCAAAATTCACAAACATGAGAAAAACGACCATCTCTTTTCTATTTGTCATTATCGCAGGCTCATTGCTCGCGCAGGAAAGAGTCAACCTTGACATGATCAATAAGATCAAAAAAGAAGGCACGGACAACTCCAAAGTAATGGAGACTGCATTTTACCTGACCGATGTAAGTGGACCCCGCCTCACTTCTTCACCCGGATTTATGAATGCAGCCAATTGGGCAAAAAATAAACTGACTGAATGGGGCCTGGTAAATGCACAGTTGGAGCCCTGGGGCGAATTCGGAAAAAGCTGGCGCCAGGAACGCTGCTATGTAGCAATGACAGCTCCTTATTATCAGCCATTGATCGCCATGCCCCGCGCATGGACAGGCAGTACGCGGGGAAAAAAAGAATTGAGAGGAGAAATTGTTTTAATAAAAGCCAACGATACACTTGAACTGGCAAAATATGCAGGCAAGATCAAAGACAAGATCATAATGACATGGTCACCGACGCAACTGAAACCATCATTTGATGCCGACGGTCACCGTTTTGCTGATACTTCTCTGGAGAAAATGGCAAAAGCAGAAATGAGGCAGCCCGGCGGGAGTCGTGGCGGACAGGGCGGAAACCGCTTCCAGGGCGACTCTGCACAAAGAGCAGCTTTTATAAATCGTGGTGCTGTTCAACGTAAAATGACTGAATTCTTCCTGAAAGAAAAACCCGCGCTGGTCCTAAGTATGAACGCGAGTGGCAACGACGGAACTCTCTTTGTAAGCAGTGGCGGCAGCTACACAAAAGATGCTGCAGAAGCCCCGGCCAGTGTAACACTTTCCAGTGACGATTACCTGCGATTGCAAAGATTGATAGAAGGCGGCATTAAAGTAGAAATCGAAGCAAACGTAAAGACAAGATTCTATAACGATGATCTGAAAGGATACAATGTGATAGCTGAAATACCCGGGACAGATCCGGCATTGAAAGACGAAGTAGTAATGCTTGGCGGTCACCTGGATTCCTGGCATGCAGCAACCGGCGCTACCGATAATGCAGCTGGATGTTCTGTTATGCTGGAAGCAATACGGATATTAAAAGCTTTAGGAGTACAGCCACGCCGCACAATAAGGATTGCATTATGGAGCGGCGAGGAGCAGGGATTGTTCGGCAGCCGCAACTATGTAAAAAATCACGTGGCCGATACAGCCGCCGGCAAATGGGTGTTCAAAGATCAACCCAGGATATCAGCATACTTCAACCTGGACAATGGCACTGGTAAAATACGAGGCGTTTACCTGCAGGGCAATGAGGCAGTGCGCCCGATCTTCACAACCTGGCTTGAACCCTTCAATGAAATAGGAGCAAAAACGCTTACCATTAATAACACTGGCGGCACCGATCATTTATCATTCGACAGGGTAGGAGTTCCCGGTTTCCAGTTTATCCAGGATGAGATAGAATACGATACCCGAACCCATCACACGAATATGGATACCTATGATCATTTGGTGCCCGAAGATTTGAAACAGGCAGCGGTGATCGTTGCGTCGTTTGTTTACAATGCCGCGATGCGGGATGAAAAGTTGCCGAGAAAGGAATTGGCAGCGCCGGCCGGTAATCAACGTGGATTTTAAGCCATGAGTGGTCAGGCCATTGTAAACGACTGACCACTCACGGTTTCGGTCTCGCATAAATAAACCTCACCATCGCATTCTTCTTCTCATCCGATGTGAGATACAGCTGATAGCGTTTGTCACCGGCAGTGATAATCATCAACGCCGTATTTGGAGGAATAGAACCCAGGTTTTCTCCAACCATGATCACCTCCTGTATGGTTCTGCGGAGATCTATTCTTACACTAGTTGTAATCGGTTTCGCGGTAAGCATCCGGTAGGAAACGATTGGCATATTGTCTACATAGACTGAAATGGTATCGCCATCTATCTGCCCATTGTCATAAAAATCAAGGCGTATATTGCCGGTATCTACATATATTTCCTTTACCAGCTCATTTTTTCTTTGTTCAAGCTTGGGCGGCAGGTCAGGTTTGAAAGCGGATTTTTCAATACGGGTCAGTACGATAGTCCCAGGCGGGCAACTATTTTTGTTGTCCATTGTCTTACCGGTCCAGGAACCACGCAACTGGTGCTCCGTTCCATCCGTATGAAAGTTGAGTGAATATTTTTTAATACAGGGAATACAATCAGCCGGGATGCGGAAGGTAGCCACGTTCTTTTCATCAATCAGCATGCTCTTCGCAGTGCTGTCGTATAAACCTTCGAAAACTTCTTTTACAAAATTGGTGGTATCCGAGTAGTGATAGGAGTTACCCGTGATCTTAGAACCGTCTATTTTTATTTGCAGCTCTATATTGTAGACAGGAAAACAGCCGCCGGGTTCCATTACAAGTTTACCTTTCCAGATACCATTAACGTTCTGAGCGGAGGTAAACAAGCAGGCTAATAGGAGGCTTGATAATGTGACTACTCGCTGCATTAATATTGAAAATAGAGGAAAATGCCCGAAGTGGTTAAAAAATTACAGAAACGGTTAAAAACTATTTTGGTCTCTCAAACCGGAAACGTACGAGGGCATTCTTTTGCTCCGTAGAAGTAATACGAACGTCGAAGCGCTGATCACCTGCATCTACCACCATTAGTGAAGTATTAGGAGGTATGCGTCCAAGATTCTCAGCTACCATAACCAGTTCATGCACCTCGTTTTCATCGTCCACTTTTATCTTCACGGTGATCGGGGTTGTGCTTAGCCGTTTATGAGCAAGCAAAAGTTTGTTGTCATAATAAATTGAGATGGTATCATCATCGATCTCGCCATTATCATAGAGCCTCACCGTAACATCCTGCGTACTCACTACCAGGGATTTCATTAATTCATTGCTTCTTTCCTTGAGCACAGCAGGAGCATTGATCACAGGTTTGACAGGAGGTTTGACAAATGGTATATCTGCCTTCAGGCTCGAATCGACTCTTTGTACTGGCGGGTTGGTTTTTGTAGTGGTAGTAGTATTAGGCCTGGTTGTCTGCCTGGTTGTTGTATTGGGTCTTGTTGTGACGGTCGGCCTTCTTGTCACCGTATTGGGCGTGATTTTTTTCGCTGTGTCTTTTGGAGGCGGAGGAATCGAAATGTTCCTGTTACGCAGGAAAGGTTCAATATAAAAATCGGAAGAGGTCACCCTGCGAAGTGATACTCTGCCACCACCGCAATCGCCCCATTGATAGGGATTGGGTCTTCCTTTCACTTCCTGCTTACCAAGATAAGTTCCCTCTAAAAACTCCTCTTTGCCCGAGCGACTGTACACGAGATTATAGTTCATGATACAGGTTCCGAAACCGCTACCGCTTTTAACCTCTACTGTCTTGATTTCTTTTATGCGGAAATTCTTCGATGATCTTATAAAACTGCCCGTCATCGTTGCCTTGCCATAGAATTTGATATCGTCCTGCCACGAGTACGAGACACCTGAAACCGACACTTCACCCCTGGCATTCTGTTTTACCTGGAACTCGAGACGGTAATGCTGACCATCATCGGAGATAAAATAGCCTTTCCAGATGCCGGTGATATCTTGTGAAAATGATCTAAAAGAAATGCACAAAAAACAGAGAAGGATTAAAGAGGCGTATTGCGCAATTCGTTTCATTGGAGTTCAAAAATAAGAATAAGTTAATAATGGCTTTAGCGGAGCCGGGCAATAGTTTGTTAATATTCAATGCGGGCCCTGCTTCGCTGTCCATTGTGGAAAAGGATGTCTGTCATTCAACATTCAAAATTCATCATTCAACATAGCTTTGTTAGATTTGCAGCCTGAAAATTCAGGACGAATTTTAGCAAAAAACAGGGACACAACCACAATGATCAATATTACATTTCCGGATGGCGCAACCCGGCAATACGAAAAAGGAAGTACTGCATTAGACATAGCCAAATCAATTTCTGAAGGACTGGCCAGGAAGGTACTTGCTGCAAGTGTCAACGGCCAGGTACGGGATGCTACACGCCCAATCAATGAGGATGCATCGATCAAACTGCTTACCTGGAGTGATAATGAAGGCAAAAGCACGTTCTGGCATTCTTCCGCGCACCTGATGGCGGAAGCTGTAGAATCATTATTTCCCGGGGTAAAGTTTTGGGTGGGCCCGCCCGTTGAGAATGGGTTTTATTACGACATGGACCTTGGCGATCGCAAAATGACCGAGGAAGACCTGGTTGCCCTGGAAAAAAAGATGAATGAACTGGCAAAAAAGAATAGTAGCTACGTGCGAAAGGAAATGCCGAAGAACGATGCGGTGAAATACTTTACGGATAAAGGTGATGAATACAAGCTGGATCTCTTAAGTAATCTCAATGATGGCGAAATAACATTCTATACGCAGGGCAATTTTACAGATCTCTGCCGCGGTCCTCATATTCCAAATACGGGATTTATCAAGGCCATCAAGCTGACAAGCATCGCGGGCGCTTACTGGAAGGGAGATGAAAAAAATAAAATGCTAACCCGGGTATATGGCGTCACATTCCCCGCGCAAAAGGAACTGGATGAATACCTGCTGATGCTCGAAGAAGCAAAGAAAAGGGATCATCGCAAGCTGGGAAAAGAGCTGGGCATCTTTACCATGGATGATGATGTAGGTCCCGGTCTTGCTTTGTGGTTGCCCAATGGAACCGTTGTCATAGAAGAATTGGAAAAGCTGGCAAAGGAAACTGAACTGGCGGGCGGCTATAAACGGGTTGTTACGCCGCATATCGCCAAGGAAAACCTGTATCTCACCAGCGGACATCTTCCCTATTACAAGGAGAGCATGTTCCCCGCCATGGAACTGGAAGGGCAGAAGTACTACCTGAGAGCGATGAACTGTCCTCATCATCATAAAATATTCGCTGCAGAGCAGAGAAGTTATAAGGATATGCCTCTGAGACTGGCAGAATATGGAACCTGTTATCGATATGAACAGAGCGGCGAACTATTCGGGTTAATGCGGGTGCGTTGCTTACATATGAATGATGCGCATATCTATTGTACCAAGGAGCAGTTCTATGAAGAGTTCAAGGCGGTCAATGAGATGTACCTGAAGTATTTTAAGATCTTCGGCGTGGATAAATATGTGATGCGGCTCTCGCTTCACGATCCGGCGAAGCTGGGAAAAAAGTATGTGGACGAGCCCGAGCTGTGGAAAGAAACTGAAGAACTGGTGCGTGATGTATTGATCAAAACAAAGACACCGTTTGTTGAAGTAGCGGATGAAGCAGCGTTTTATGGCCCCAAGATCGACGTGCAGATATGGAGCATTATCGGCCGCGAGTTTACGCTGGCTACCAACCAGGTTGATTTCGCTCAGGGACGCCGGTTTAAATTAGAATTTACCAATCATGATAATAAACCCGAAACACCGCTAATCATACACCGGGCGCCTTTGGGAACTCATGAACGATTTATCGGCTTTTTACTGGAGCACTATGCCGGTAAATTTCCCCTCTGGTTAGCCCCCGTTCAGGTAAAAGTGCTGCCGATTAGTGATAAGTTCCTGGATTACGCTAAAACAATTTCCCGTGAACTGAAAAAAGCAGATATTCGTGCGGAAGTTGACGACCGTAACGAGAAGATCGGCAAAAAGATCAGGGACACGGAGTTGATGAAGGTCCCTTATATGCTGGTGGTTGGGGAAAAGGAAATGAATGAAAATAAAGTAGCGGTCAGGAGGCAAGGCAAGGGTGATGCGGGTGTAAAAAGTTTGGAAGAATTTTTGAAAGAGATTGCAGTAGAGATTGAAGAAAGGAGAGGAGAGTGAGTCGGATGCCGGATGCAGTCATTGCGATCCGCCGGCTGGCGGAGAAGCAACTGGATGCTCGTCCCATCGGGACGAAATACCGATGACAGGAATTATAGAATATTTTCCTGTTGTCCCGTAGGGACAAAATATCGGTAGCAGATGTTGATCAATGAATGTTGTGAAGCTCGATAAGAATGCGAAATGTTGAGCAGCGAACAGAACGATGAAGAGTGCGACGCAACGGATGATGATCCGTGTTAATGTCGCTGGAAACATAAAAAAAAACCTCCTTAACCCGGAATGAGGAGTTATTAATTAAAGACAATTGTCCCGGCCAGGGCGGGATTTTACGAAAAACAGTAAATGGCAGTACCACAAAAACCCGGAGGCGGGTTCAGCAGACCACCAGGACAGGGTGGATTTCAAAAACCAGGAGGTTTTAACAAGGGCGGATTCAGGGGCAGATTTGTTCCCCGCAAGGAAGCAGAACATCGGATCAATCAATTTATCAGGGCGCCGCAAGTACGGCTTGTGGGTGAAAATGTAGAAGTAGGTGTATACTCGCTGCAGGATGCCTTGAGAATGGCAAGAGACCAGCAGCTGGATCTTGTAGAAATATCACCAACTGTAGATCCCCCGGTATGTAAAATTATCGACTACAATAAATTCCTTTACGATAAGAAGAAAAAGGAAAAGGAGATGAAAGCGAAAAGCAAAGTCTCCGAAGTAAAGGAAATTCGTTTTACTCCCAATACGGACGATCACGATTTTGATTTCAAAGCCAAGCATGCTGAAAGCTTTTTAAAAGATGGCAATAAAGTAAAAGCCTATGTGCAATTCAAGGGCAGGGCTATCCAGTTCCAGGAAAGAGGTCAGCTGTTGCTGCTGAAATTTGCAGAACGCCTCGCGGAAGTGGCAATACTTGAGAATATGCCTAAAATGGAAGGCCGAAGAATGCTTGCAATGTTCGCCCCAAAAGGAAAGAAAAAAGGATAGCTCACGCTTTCCTTTTTTTCTTAAACCAGTTCCACAGCCTTATCAGAGATTTTAAAAATTTAATATCTGTCAGTGGTTTATCTAATAATATTGACCGCTGGTAGAAAATAACTGTGCAAATAAGGTCAAGCCATTGCTTTCCGTATATTGCCCCATTTATTTCACCAAATAGAGAAACTATATGCCACAAGTCTTCAACCGTCTTTTTTCATTAGCCATTACTGTTTTTATCACTTCGGTAACTCTTGCCCAACAACCCAGCACCAGGAGAGGTGGACCACCAACAACAGGCCCCAGACCTTACAAAGAAGTTATTACCGACAAAGCGATTACCCGCAAAGGAATGTTCACAATACATAAAGTAGATGAAAGGTATTATTTCGAACTTCCTTCAAAATTATTGGGTCGCGATATTTTGGTAGTGAACCGCGTCTCCAAATCATCTGTTGAAAGCCCAAAAGCTTTCTATGGTTATGCCGGCGACCAGATAGGTCAGAATGTGATCCGGTACGAGAGAGGTCCCAACAATAAAATATTTCTCAAAAATATTTCTTACAGGGTAAATCCCACCGATAGTACAAAGCCTATGTACCGCTCGGTATTGAATAGCAACATCCAGCCGATCGTTTTTGCGTATGACGTCAAGTCCAATGTACCGGATAGCCTTGGTGGCGGAGTAGTGATTGATGTTACAGATAACATTACTGCCGATAACGAGATATTCGGCTTTGCCGGTTTTGCAAAATCGCAATTCCAGGCCGGAAGCTTTCAGAGTGATAAGTCCTACATCGTATCGGTAAGACCTTACCCGATCAATGTCGAGATAACAACCGTTAAAACGTTTTTGAAATCAGCAGGACCTGTACCTGGTATGCCTCCTGTTGCAAGCCAGGCAACGGTGACGCTGGAAATGAACAGTTCACTTTTACTGCTTCCTGAAAAACCAATGAAGCCCCGTTATGAGGATGCCCGCGTTGGTTATTTCAGCACTGGTTATACCGACTACGACGTGAACCCGCAAGGGGTAAAGGATATTAGCATGATCGCCAGGTGGAAACTGGAACCGAAGCCGGAAGACATGGAAAAGTATAAACGCGGTGAGCTGGTTGAACCTGTCAAACCCATCGTGTTTTATATAGATCCTTCGACACCTAAGAAATGGATACCCTATCTTATACAGGGGATAAATGACTGGCAGGTTGCTTTTGAAAAAGCCGGTTTTAAAAATGCAATCATTGGCAAAGAAGCGCCGACCTGGCAACAGGATAGTACCTGGAGCCTGGAAGATGCACGCAACAGCGCTATCATTTATAAACCATCTGAAGTGTTGAATGCCTATGGTCCGAGTGTGACCGATCCCCGTAGTGGCGAGATCATGGAAAGCCATATCGGTTGGTTTCACAATGTGATGAAGCTTTTAAGGAACTGGTATATGATCCAGGCTGGCGCTATTGATTCGAGATCACATAAAATGGTATTTGACGATGAACTGATGGGTCAGCTTATACGCTTTGTATCATCCCATGAAGTGGGTCATACCTTGGGTTTGCCTCACAATTTCGGTTCTTCTTCGGGCGTGCCTGTCGAGAATTTGAGAAATAAAGCATGGGTAGAGGCCAACGGTCACACACCAAGTATCATGGACTATGCCCGGTTCAACTATGTTGCACAACCGGAAGATAACGTCGGGCCCGCAGGAATTTATCCGCGTATTGGTGAGTATGATAAATGGGCGATTGAGTGGGGTTATAAATTAATACCGGAAGCACCTACAGCCGAAGCCGAAGTTCCAATTCTTGACAAATGGATAGAAGCTAAAGCCAGCGACAAGAGATATTATTATGGGCGCCAGGGACAGCCGGATGATCCACGTGATCAAAGCGAAGCCATTGGTGATAACGCCATGAAAGCTTCAACGTATGGAATTAAAAACCTGCAACGTATCCTTCCTAACCTTACTACGTGGACAAAACAACCAAACGAAGACTATAGCGATTTGAGAGATATGTATGGCGAGGTCGTAACCCAATTGAGAAGATATGTCGGACATGTTTGCTACAATTTTGGCGGCATCTATGAAACAATAAAGAAGAACGACCAGGATGGTGCCGTTTATGAGTATGTAAGCAAAGCCACTCAAAAAGAGGCAATGGAGTTTATCAATAAACAAATTTTTACGACTCCCACCTGGCTGATCAATAAAGACATCATTGAAAAGACAGGCACCCTGCCAACAACCACTGTATTGAGTCTGCAGGAAACAGCCCTGTCAAGAATGCTGAATTCGAACACGATAAACAAAATGCTGAATGCGGAAGCTCAAAATGGAAGCCAGGCTTATACAGCCAATGATCTCCTGACTGACCTGAAGCAGGATGTCTTTACAGAGCTTGCTACGAAAAGAACGATTGATATCTATCGTCGTAACCTGCAAAAAGCTTACGTGGAAAGGCTGGGAGCCCTGATCAATCCACCGCCGGCGTCCGGTATAATTATCTTCATTGGAGGCGGAGCCCCTTCTGTAGATAATAAAAAGACTGATCTCTTGTCGTACCTGAAAGGGCATGCAAGGGAACTGAAAGCTCTTTGTGATGCAGCAGCTGCAGGAACCTCGGATAAAGCTTCAAAGTATCATTTACTGGATTTGAGCGACAGGTTGAAGAAGATACTGGATCCTAAATAACCGTTTTAGCTCATAAATTTTTGAAGAGGCATCCAGCCAGGATGCCCCTTCTCATTAACACGGTTCATATATTCTGTTCATAATTTGTTGATTATTATATCATTGAGAGTTAGTGAGCGCTTTCATAGGTCTCGTTAAATAAAACTCATTTTGTTTGCCGCGGCTTTTGTGGCTAAGCTTCTCTCACTTATCTTTGCAACCCGTTTAAAAACGGCAGTTCTTCAAAATGATAGCCCGTCTTTGGCTCCGGACTCGGAACTAATGACTAGCGGCTTCACAGATTTCCTGAAGAGGTTCGACAAAGGTCCCCCTGTGGGGAATGCCTCAAGGGTATAATAATTAATACTGGGTAAAATGCCTAAAGTAAAAACAAACTCCAGCGCCAAAAAACGCTTTAAAGTAACGGCGACGGGGAAGATCACTCATCAAAAGAGTTTTAAACGTCACATCCTGACAAAAAAATCTAAGAAACGCAAGCGTAACATGCGCAAAGACGGCGAGGTTGCAAAATCTCATGTTGACTTTGTAAAGCGTCTCCTGAGATTGAAGTAGACCTCCGACTTATTACTTATAACTTAAAACTCTTCTAAATATGCCTCGTTCAAAAAATGCAGTTGCTTCCAAAGCACGCAGAAAAAAAATATTAAAGCAAGCCAAAGGTTTTTATGGCAAACGCAAGAATGTATTGTCAGTTGCCAAAAACGTAGTGGAGAAAGGGATGACCTATATGTTCGTAGGTCGCAAACTCAAGAAAAGAGAATACCGTTCATTATGGATCGCCCGCATCAACGCGGCAGTCCGCGCAGAAGGTCTCACGTATTCTGAGTTTATCAGCAAACTTCAGAAAAAAGGAATTACGCTGGATCGTAAAGTACTGGCCGACCTGGCCATGAACAACCCGGAAACATTCAAGAACCTGGTTGCTTCAGTAAAATAACTCTGCCTGAAAAAATAGCAAGCCCGTCCGCCAGCTGGCGGACGGGCTTTTTTTGCTATCTAACCGTAGGAAACCCCATTTTGAAAAGAACCAAATAACAAGAACCAAATAAATTCGAATCTATAAATACGAAAATCGAATAAGCCTCGCGATGATTCGGGTTTATTATTTAAATATTGGTGCTTTTTTGGTTCTTGGTTCTTGTAGCTTTTCCAGGTTCTTGCTAGTTTAACTCCTTAAAAAAGGATACAGCACCATCTGCATTCACTTTCAGAATTATTTTATCCGTTCCATTGGTCAGCAATGGGAAATAAGTATCCTCGTCGCTGAACGAACTGTCGAATAAAAACATATCCGTCTCATTGGCTTCGTTGTCGTCAAAGAGTATTACTTTTTCAATTGAATAACCGGGATATTTTTTAGCAATATATTCTTTGACCCCAGCCGGTAACATCGAGATGTCTACTTCAGCAGTTGTGCCGACCAACTCATTGTCGAAGTCGTAATAGGCGGTCTTTAATCCCGTCCCGTCATTAAAAGTTGCTTCGGCAAATGCCGCTTCATTCCAGCTTATGTTGCTGGCGCCGGGAAAATCTTGATAGAACTGGTCTTCGGTGGCCCTGCTCGCCGAATGCAGCCATTCCTCCCGTCTTTTTTCCCTTTTTTCCTTTCGCAATTGTTTCTTCGACTCCTTCCTGTTGGTAAGATCTCCTGCTTTGGCCGAATAAACCAGACCGGTGAACAGGGTAATAGCGGCTGCCAGTAAAACCTTTTTCATAGCTTTTAATTTTTGATGATGAAAAATGGATTGCCAGTAAGACGCCAGCGCTCGTTTGATTATTTCGCCTCTTATTCTGCTTAACGCCGGCTTAACCGGCCATAACAAATAGTTGGCGGTGGTTAACATTGTCAACGCTGGCAAAAAGCAGCGGTGAAAAGGGTCAAAAAAATATGCTCAGAAAATTACCAATCGTATACATTTGTAGACATTAAATTAAAACAGTGGCAGCACAACCGACTAATCCATTAATGACAAATTCGTACAACGACCTGGTCAAGCAAACTTTCAATTTTCCGCAGGAAGGATTTGAAGTAGTTGATGGTTATTTACAGTTCAACGGTCTCGATCTAAAAGCCCTCATCCAAAAATATGGAACCCCGCTAAAGCTTAGCTATCTGCCCAAGATCGGCATGCAGATAAAAAAGGCGAAGACCATGTTTTCCAATGCTTTTAAAAAATACCGGTATGAGGGCAAGTACTTCTATTGTTACTGCACCAAGAGCTCTCATTTCTCTTTTGTAGTAGAGGAGGCGTTAAAGCAGGAGATACACCTCGAAACCTCCTATGCTTACGATATCGAGATAATCAAGAAGCTGTATGAAAAAAAGAAGATCAATAAAGAGATACACATCATTTGCAACGGCTATAAGGACAAAGGATACACCCGCCGCATCGCCAACCTGCTCAATACGGGATTCGAAAATGTGATCCCTGTCCTGGATAATAAAGACGAACTCAAAGAATACGCAAAGGGCGTAAAGGTTCCATTCAAATTGGGCATACGGGTTGCAGCCGAAGAAGAACCCACGTTTCCGTTTTATACGTCCCGCCTGGGAATCCGCGCCAAGGATATACTCGAATTTTATGTGGATCGTATTGAAGGATATGAAAGCAAGTTCCAGTTAAAGATGCTTCACATCTTCCTCAACAAAGGCATCAAAGACGATATTTACTACTGGAGTGAATTGAATAAGATCATCAACCTCTATTGCCAGCTGAAAAAGATCTGTCCCGAACTGGATTCTATCAATATTGGGGGAGGTTTTCCTATCAAGCACTCGCTGGGATTTGAATACGATTACCAGTTTATGATCAACGAGATCGTTCATAACATTAAAACCGCCTGTAAAAAATCCAAGGTGCCGATGCCGAATATCTATACGGAATTTGGCAGTTTCACAGTGGGAGAAAGCATGGCTCATATTTATAGCGTAACAGGAGAGAAAGTGCAAAATGACCGGGAAACCTGGTATATGATCGATTCTTCGTTCATCACAACGCTGCCCGATACATGGGGAATTGGTGAAAAATTCCTGATGCTGCCGATCAACAAATGGGAAGCAGACTATCAGCGTGTGGTATTAGGAGGCATCACCTGCGATAGTCATGACTATTACGATTCGGAAGAACATATCAATGAGGTTTTCCTTCCTAAAACAGGTAACGGGGAACCGCTATATGTGGGCTTTTTTCATACAGGAGCCTACCAGGACCAGATCAGCGGTTACGGGGGTATTAAACATTGCCTGATCCCTTCACCAAAGCATGTCATAGTTAATTATGACCGCAATGGGAAACTTGTAGACTGGTTATATGCCAAGCAGCAAACTGCCCAGAGTATGTTGAAGATCCTTGGGTACGCAAAATAACCGCTCCCAAATAATATTCGTAGTGAATATCTTTTATCTCACGCTACGACGCAACGATAAATACATCGGTATTTCTCATGCAATGGATAAATTGATTGCCTAGCATGGCGTCTTTGCGCCGTAGCGCGAAATTAATCCTGCGACTTCATCGTATAATCCGCGATTATCTCCTGCGTCCATTATAATTATGATAGCGTCTCCAGTCGTTATACTGGTTATGCTGATAATAAGACCTGCCCACATATCTCCTGTCAAGATAATACCGGTTGTCATATCCACGCCAGTAAACATGTCCGTATGTATCCCTATAGTAATATCTGCCATATGGATCACGGGCAATGGCAAGACCTGCAGGACCCATGATCAAAGAAACGCTTGACTGGGTACGCGGATAATAACCGCCCTGGTAATCCCGGCTGGGACCGCAGCTTGCAAATACGACTACGGCAGCCACTAATACAGCCGCCTGTAAAATTCTTGTCTTTTTCATTTTTAATGGTTTTATATTAGGACGGCAATTTTTTTACCTTAAAGCACTAAACTTTGTTAATATGAGATCCTTTTTCATTCTATTAACAGTCATTTTTATCGTTTCTGCATCGTGTGCGCAGTCCACCGAAGATTCCGTGAAAGCTGTCGTAAATACGCTGTTTGCCGGGATGAAGAATGCGGATGCAGCTTTGTTTAGGACCGCTTTCAGTGATAGCGCTATCATGCAGACCATAAGCCGCACCCGGGACGGCAATACGGTCGTGCGCAACGAGAGCCTGGGCGAGTTTGCAGAGTTTGTAGGCAAACTGAAAAAAGATTCGGCGGATGAACGGATCAGCTTTGAGACAATAAAGATCGATGGGCCGCTGGCAATAGTATGGACGCCCTATAACTTCTATCACAACGGCCAGTTCAGCCACTGTGGTGTCAATTCATTTCATCTCGTACGATTCAGTAGTGGCTGGAAAATACAGTACCTGATAGACACCCGCCGGCGACAGGGATGCCAATGATTTATTTCCCGGTGAGGCGATACTTCTTATTCACTTTCGGGTTATTGAAATAATCGTTCAACTGTTGTTCCGTCATTTCGCTGCTGATATCTATTGGGACGTCTATCAGCTGCATCTGGCTTTGCTTCAGCTCTTCTTTTAATTTAGCTGTTTTTGAAACGATGGCCGGGTCTTTGTCACCCACTAACGAATAATCATAACTCATATACTCCAGCCGCTTGATGGAGGAACGAATAAGAGAAGCCTGGTTTTGTTCGACCGTTTTATTCGGGGCGGTGGCCTCTTTCACAGGTACTAATGCTATACTTACACTTGGAAGTATCTTTCCCGCAGTTTGCCCCGACTCGCCACCCGTTGTTGACAGGATCGTTCCGGTAAGGGCTGTAGAAGCGGAAGTGAGATCAAATGCCGTACGGGTTGTTTTTGTTTTCTTCAGTTTCTTATCCAGTTGAAGAAACGTATACTTCAGTCTTAGCACATAACTTTTTACATTTGAAACGACCATATCATATTCCTGCCTGGCAAGGGGATAGTTCAAAGCGTCTTTAACGACCAGACGTATTGTAGTGGTATCTTTTGTTTGGAATTTGGAAGTACCAACAAAGCTCAGGTTTAGTATCCTGACCTTCGCGGAATCTGTCTCTTTTACAAAATCATAGGGAGGTGTCCACCTGAATTCATCATTGCAGGACCTGACTGGTTTAAAATCATGAATGGTGATATTGCTCGAGAATAAAATGTTGTCGATGGGGAAATTGCCGGCCTCGCATTGTACGCTAAATGAAACCTGTTCTCCTTCTTCAATAGTTAAGGGCGAGATCACCGTCGGTTTAAGTTTTGGCAAAATCACCTCGGTATTGTAAAAAACTATTGTAAAACCGGTGTCAACTTTTTCTTCGGGATCAACCAGGCTTTGTACACCCAGCGTCACGGGATAAGGAATGTCAAATTTCAGTTTCCCGGAAAGAAAAAAGGACCGGTCGGCTTTGAAGCTAAGCAGCCCATTGTCTTTGTTGATCCGCAAACCGACAGGAGAATTTTTCAGGTACCAATGAAAACTCCCGGCATCCTTGTTAATTGACAGCTGGTATGATAGCACCGAGTCAACATGGAGTGTAAAATAAGGGTTGAGATTAGTGATTCGGAGAATTGAATCACTTTTTTCGCGAACGACCATTGTATCGATTTTAGCGGCAACCACTGTATCAACGCTCGTTTGGGCGCTTGCAAAATAAAAAGACACGCAGGAGAGCACCAGAAGTGTGACCAGCTTTTTCAACATAGTGTGTTTGGTAAACGGCCAAATTTAGCTGTAATTGCCTGTAAGTCCGACCAGGACATAAATAAAAAATTATTGCATGAAAACTACGGGATATAAATAAAAAACCCCGCCGTGGAAACGGCAGGGTGTAAACCAAAACCAACTGCTTATGAGAAAAATCTTTGAATTATTGTATACTTATATCTTTAGACGCTGTTTTGACTTCTTCCTTTCTGGGAAGGTTTAATGTTAAGACACCATTAACATATTTTGCTTCGATAGCATTTCCATCAATTTTTTCGTCAAGTGTGAATGATCTTTTAAATGAACGATAAGAGTACTCCTTACGGATTTCTTTCCCGGTTTCATTTTTTTCTTCTTCTTCCTTTTCAGCTGAGATAGTTAGAACGTCCTGGTCCAGGTTTACTTTAAAATCTGTTTTTTTGAACCCCGGTGCCACCACATCTATACTATAACTCTTTTCGGTTTCCCTGATATTAACAGGAGCATAACCTTTCCATTGACTACCGTTCCTGAAGAGACCGGGCATTTCTGCAAACAGATCATCCACCAGATTGTTAAAACTCGCTTCGAGCGGTCTGCGGCTAAATTTTACCTGTGTCATAGTTATTTTAATTTAGAAAGTTTGAATTTGCAGAAGTATGTTCAAAGTGCATACCACTGGTTTTTTTAATGCCATAATGAAACAAACCGGGTTAACGGCGAGACATAATTTCCGGAATCCGTTAATAAGTATGCCATATTTTCTTCATTCTAATCTTACTGAACTTTTTAGCTAATTTTGCGTTGCTAAAAACAAATAATACCTACTATGTATCCGAAAGAAATTGTAGTACCCATGAAAGAAGAGCTGACCGATAATGGTTTTACTGAACTGGTAACGCCGACGGAGGTAGAAGCCCAACTGGCCAAACAGGGGACAACGCTTGTAATGATCAATTCTGTTTGCGGTTGTGCTGCAGGGTCAGCCCGCCCTGGCGTTTTGATGGCTGTTGCCAATTCCACCGTTAAACCTGACTTTCTTACCACCAGTTTTGCAGGTTATGATATAGAAGCCGTCAATAAGCTCCGCCAGCATTTTCTACCATATCCTCCATCTTCACCTTCTATTGCTTTATTCAAGAACGGGGAGTTGGTGCATTTCGTGGAAAGGCACCAGATAGAAAGAAAATCACCTCAAATGATCGCTAATCATCTTATCTCTGTTTTTGAAGAACATTGCCGTCAATTGGTTTAAGGAACAAACCGGGAAGTAGATTATCAGTATATTCGCCATTCTTATAAATCAACCAACTTTCCTGAATGTATCCCAATCTTTATTATGCCTTCAAAGACCTGTTTGGATTAGAATGGAGCACGCTACGATTCGTTAATTCATTTGGTTTTTTTGTTGCTATCTCGTTTATCCTGGCAGCTATTTTCCTCACTATGGAATTGAGACGGAAAAGTAAGCAGGGACTGTTGTTTCCTACAGAAATGCAGGTAATGGTAGGTAAACCCGCTTCACCGGGTGAATTACTGCTCAATTTCATTCTTGGTTTTTTGCTTGGCTACAAGATCGTTGGTTTGTTTATAATGGATAACCACACTACAGCCGATCCACAGGAATTTATTTTCTCTCCTATTGGTAGCTGGCCGGCTGGAATAGGGATCGGGCTATTATTTGCCGGTCTCAAATGGTATGACAAGAACAAACAAAAACTGGCGAAGCCTGAGAAAAGGAACGTGAGGATCTGGCCACAAGACAGGGTAGGGGAAATGACGATCCTGGCTCTTGTTTTTGGATTGCTGGGTGCCAAACTGTTCGACATTTTTGAAAATTGGAGCGATTTCCTGAAACGGCCCGAGGACTATATTTTTTCGGCAGAAGGGCTTACTTTTTATGGAGGCCTGATCTGCGCAGCGCTAGCTATCTGGGCCTATGCAAAAAGGCATAAGATCGGGTTCTGGCATTTGAATGATGCGGCTGCGCCGGCCCTGATGTTGGCCTATGCCGTGGGCAGGATCGGGTGCCAGGTGGCCGGAGATGGTGACTGGGGCATTGTCAATACAAAGCCAAAGCCGTTTTCATGGTTGCCCGATTGGATGTGGGCTTATACTTATCCCCACAACGTTGCCCGCCAGGGTGACCCAATTCCGGGCTGCACCGACCGGTTTTGTTTTGAATTATCGCAACCAGTGTATCCCACGCCATTTTACGAGACCATCATGTGTCTTGTATTGTTCGCTATTTTGTGGTCAGTGCGGAAAAAAATCAAGGTGCCGGGAAGATTATTTGCCTTATACTTAATGCTTAACGGTTTAGAAAGATTTTTCATAGAAAAAATAAGGGTAAACACGCGGATAAACTTTTCTTCCGGGTTTCAACCTACCCAGGCTGAAGTTATTTCAACTCTATTATTCCTCGCCGGCCTGTTTCTTTGGATATTTCTTTATCAAAAATCAAAGGCAAAAACGGAAGGTCAAACGCAATTAAGTTAGTAGAGTAATTCACATAAGTGTTTTATTTTAGTTCAATCATACATCCGCTGAAACGCTTTCCTGTAGCGGATTTCAGGGCATTTGATCCCGGATGCCTGCCAACTGCCTGGAAATAAATTATCAACACAAGCTATGAATTCTGAGCTTTGGTATGTATTTTTGCAGACGGACTCGGACGGTTCTATTTAACTACCCTTTTGCAACATTCTGCAAACAAAGACTGTCTATTATTCGTTGTTTATTAAACAGATAGATTTTAATTATGAGACAGCTCAAAATTGCAACACAAATTACCAACAGAGATTCTCAGGCAGTCGAAAAGTACCTGCAGGAAATTTCCAAAATTTCAATGATCACCCCGGAAGAAGAGACCACGCTGGCTCAGCGTATCAAGATGGGAGATCAAAAAGCATTGGATAAACTGGTACAGGCTAACCTGCGTTTCGTGGTTTCTGTAGCGAAACAGTATCAGCACCAGGGTTTATCCCTGAGTGACCTTATCAATGAAGGTAATCTTGGGTTGATCAAGGCAGCACAACGTTTCGATGAGACGAAGGGTTTTAAATTTATTTCTTACGCAGTATGGTGGATCCGTCAGTCTATTCTTCAGGCATTAGCCGAGCAAGGCAGGCTGGTACGTCTTCCTCAAAATAAGATCGGCACTTACAACAAAGCAAACAAAGCATACATGGCTTTCGAGCAGGAACACGAAAGAGAGCCATCAACAGAAGAATTAGCAGAGTTGCTGGAGATGAGTGAAACAGAGATCAACAATATATTCCAGAGTAATACCCGTCACACTTCATTGGATGCACCGGTTCACGAGGCGGAAGATGTTGCAATGGGTGATTTGCTCGAAGGCGGTGATGATACCGATGATGATGTAATGAAAGATTCTTTGAGAAATGAGATCCGTCGCGTATTAAAATCACTCAGCCCCCGGGAAGCAGAAATTGTTAACGCTTATTTTGGGCTGGATGGCGAACAAGGTGTCACCATCGAACAGATCGGGCAGAAATATGATCTTACCAAAGAACGTATTCGCCAGATCAAGGAAAGGGCCATTAAGAGATTACAAAAAGCCCGTTACAGTAGCGCTTTAAAAGCGTACCTGGGCTAATTAAAATAGCAGTCTCCCGCACTTGCGGGGGAAATTTGGTGGGTTTATTAAGAAAACAGCTTCAATCATTTTATTGAAGCTGTTTTGTTTTTTATCCCCATTATCGGGCACTATTAAAATTTACTAACGGTCGAATCAATCAGGTAATTACTCTTACATTTGCCATCCAAATAATTCCAGGTTTCCCTACAAACAAACACGTTTTTTTTGTGTTGTAACACAAACGTATACATTAACGTTGCTCTGCCCTAGAAAATAGTATTTATTATGCCAGGAGATAATATAATAAGAAGGGCTAGCTGTTTCATTACTGTTGTATTCCTGATCTTTTTTAATTCACTACAGGCAATTTCACAACAAAACTCTGACAGCTTATTACAACAGGCTACATTACCTGCCGTCATCCAGTATGCACTAGAGCGGCAACCGTTGGTCCGGCAGTCGCTGGCTGATGAAGAAATAACAAGATTGCAGGTAAGATCAAAATTGTCTGAATGGTATCCGCAGGTGGGCTTCAATTACCTGATCCAGCACAATTTCCTGGTTCAAACGAGTGTCATCGGCGGAAACCCGGTGAAACTGGGTGTCGATAATACTTCGAACCTTCTCTTCACCGCTTCTCAAAAAATATTTGACCGGGACATGTTCCTGGCCAGCCGGACACAGTCAACAGTGCTGGAACAAGCCAGGCAGCAAACTGCAAACACCAAGATCGACCTGGTGGCAAATGTTTCCAAAGCGTTTTATGATGTGCTGGCTACGAGGCAACAGATCAAAGTGGGCCGGGAGAATATCGTCCGGCTTGAAAAAAGCCTGCAGGATGCAACGGCAAGATATGAAGCCGGTATTGTTGACAAGATCGATTATAAAAGGGCGATGATTGCCTTAAACAATGCCAAAGCACTCTTGAAGTCAAACCAGGAAGCCCTGAAGGCAAAAACAGACTACCTTAAATCATTGATGAATTATCCGGAATCGGCCATGCTGGATATCGTTTATGACAGCACGAAGCTGGAAAATGATATAATCGTCGATACACTGGGCGTGGTAGACTATGCAAGACGCATCGAATACCAGTTATTGCAGACACAGCGAAAATTGTTCGAGGCAAACCTGCGATACAATCGCCAGAGTTATATTCCGTCAATATCTGCCAACGGTGCTTATAACCTCAATTACCAGAATAACGAGTTCGGAAAGCTTTATGATAATTCATATCCCAACTCATTTGCGGGATTGACGCTGGCATTTCCCATTTTCCAGGGAGGAAAAAGAAAGGCCGACATACGACAGGCGGAATGGCAAATAAAAAGAACGGACCTGGCCCTGGAAGCAATAAAAAATAGTATCAACACCGAATATAGCGCAGCATTGGCGAACTATAAATCAGCACTGAACAATTATCTTTCGGTTAAAGAAAATGTGGTATTGGCGAGGGAAGTATACGATGTTATTCAACTGCAATACCGATCTGGTGTCAAAACCTATCTTGAAGTAGTAGCGGCTGAAACAGATCTACGCACGGCAGAAATAAACTATTATGACGCTTTGTATGAGATAATGAGCAGTAAGATTGATGTGCAAAAAAGTTTGGGTGAAAGAAGATATTAATGATTATGAAAGACAGATTAAATAAGATTGTTGTGTTGGCCGCTTACGCATTGTTGTTTTCAGCTTGTAGCAATAAACAACAGCAACAGCAGGGACCGCCTCCACCAGTGCCAGTGACCGTCGAAAAAGTACAGTCAACAAATGCCTCCTATCATGATGAATACCCGGGCACCCTTGTTGCTTTGAACCAGACCGAAATAAGAGCCCAGGTCAGCGGATATGTTACCGGGATTTATTTTAAAGACGGTTCAAAAGTAACCCAGGGTCAACGCCTTTATTCGATAGACCAGCAGTTGTACAATGCTAATTACCAACAGGCCGAGGCCAACCTACAGGTGCAGTTAACTAATTTGAACAAAGCACAGAAAGACGCGGATCGTTATCATGAGCTGGATAAAAAGGACGCCATTGCCAAACAACAGGTAGATTACGCGGATGCAGCGCTGGAAGCAGCAAAAAAACAGGTTGATGCAGCCAAAGCGAATGTGAATGCAGTGAAAACATCAGTGAGTTTTGCCACAATTACTGCGCCCTTTACCGGAACTATCGGCATATCTCTTGTAAAACCCGGTACGTCAGTGGTGGCAGGCCAAACTGTTTTGAATACTATTTCATCCGATAACCCGATGGCAGTTGATTTTTCAGTTGACCAGAAGGAAGTGTATCGCTTCACCCAATTACAACAAATACAGAGGCCAAAGGATTCTACTTTTACAATTGCTTTAGGAAATGAAGTATACCCGTTCCCCGGAAGCATTTACCTTATCGACCGCGCCGTCGATCCGCAGACAGGAACAATTAAAGCGAGATTAATTTTTCCCAATGTAAACAATGTATTAAAAACGGGTATGAGTACAACCGTTCGCGTTTTGAACAGGGCCACCGGAAATGCCGTAACAATCCCTTACAAAGCAATCACCGAGCAGTTGGGAGAATTCTTTGTATATGTGGTGGGAGATAGCAACAAAGTAGCACAACGAAAAGTAGTGTTGGGCAAACAAATCGGAACGGACGTAATCGTAAGAGACGGGTTAAAAGCTGGTGAGCCAATTGTTGTACAGGGCGTGCAGAACTTGCGGCAGGGCTCCGTGATAACTACGGCACCACCTCAACAGCCGGGGCCTGCAAAGAAATAATGGTTGTTTATATTTATTAAAAATCACAAATGAACTAACAATAGTGATGAACCTGGTGAGTAACCTGCAGGCAGGCTCACCGCTCACCACTCACCATTCACTATGATAGCAGATACTTTTATAAAGAGACCAGTCACCGCGATAGTGATTTCAATAGTGCTGGTGTTGATAGGGCTTATCTCACTGGTTAGTCTTCCCGTCGCACAGTATCCTGATATTTCACCACCCACTGTAAGTATAGCCGGTAATTTTGTAGGTGCGGACGCACAAACAGTAGAGCAAACAACTACTACCGCCATCGAAACACAGGTGAATGGTACACCCGGCATGACGTACATGACCAGCAGCAGCACTAGCAGCGGAGCAAGTGGAATTACTGTAAACTTTGAAGTCGGCACAGATATCAATATTGCTACACTCGATGTACAGAACAGGGTGAGCGTGGCCCAACCTGCTCTGCCTGATGCGGTGAAACGCCTCGGGATTACCGTTCGTAAAAGGAACCCGGCCATCATGATGGCAATTGGTTTTTATTCTCCTAATGGAACTCACGATCCGACTTTCATTGGCAATTATGTAAATATTTATGTGAAGGATGCACTATCCAGGGTGAAAGGAGTAGGCGATGTGTTTACCCGTGCCGATGATTTCAGCATGCGTATTTGGATGAACCCGGAAAAACTGGCTGCACTGGGAATGACACCTGCTGAAGTGAATGCGGCTTTACAGGAACAGAATCTCCAGGTAGCTGCAGGCACCATCGGTGGCAATCCTCAACCCGGCATCCAAACTTTTGAATACAGTGTACTAACAAATAGCCGGCTCAATACAAGGGACCAGTTTGAAAATATCGTTGTGCGAAACCGGCCTTCAGAAGGAAGTATAGTCTATCTCAAGGATGTGGCAAGAGTTGAATTA
>VBAT01000049.1:0-8203 GCA_005884665.1 Bacteroidota bacterium | reverse complement strand
ATTTGTTTTGGTTTACCAGGCACCCGGCGCCAATGCGCTCGATACTTACAGGGGTGTAAATAATGCACTGGAGGAACTGAGAAAAAGTTTTCCGCAAGACATAGATTTTCTTGTCCCGCTTGAAACGGCAACCGTGGTACAGGTCTCTATCAATGAAGTTGTCCATACATTACTTATCGCCTTGCTGCTGGTTGTATTGGTAGTTTTTCTTTTTCTTCAAAACTGGAGAGCAACTCTTATTCCCGTGCTGGCCATTCCAGTGTCATTGATCAGTACATTCATCCTTTTCAATACACTTGGCTTTACCATCAATACTCTCACCTTATTCGCATTCGTCCTGGCAATTGGGATCGTGGTAGATGATGCTATCATCGTGGTAGAAGCGGTGCAACATAATATCGATCACGAAAAGATGTCTCCGAAGGAGGCGACAAAAAAGGCCATGAAGGATATATCTGGTCCGGTGATCGCGATCGCGCTGATACTCGCGGCCGTGTTTGTACCTGTCGGTTTTATCCCTGGGATCGTAGGACGTTTATACCAGCAGTTTGCCATCACCATAGCTGCTTCAGTAGTGATATCTGCATTCGTGGCATTATCGCTGACACCGGCTTTGTGTACATTGATGCTAAAGCCTTCGAAAGATCCGGCGGCAAAAAGGAATTTTTTAGAGAAATTCTTTGCGGCGTTCAACCGGGGCTTCAACCGGGTGAACAATGGATATACAAAAGGTGTGGCCGGCTGGATCAAAAGAACGCCATTGGTGTTGGTAATGCTCGTGGCCCTGTTCGTAGGTTTGTTTTTCCTCTTTAAAAATAAACCGGGCGGGTTTATTCCCACGGAAGATGAAGGCCGCCTGTTAGTCACTTACGAAATGCCGGAGGCTACTTCGACGACCCGCAACGTTGCCATGCTTAAAGAGATAAGCCAAAGAATAAGATCACTACCCGATGTTAAAGTGGCCGGCGGGCTTGCGGGGTTGAACATCGTAACCTTCTCTACCAAATCCAATGCAGGGACCATCTTCGTGATGCTGAAACCCTGGGATGAAAGGAAGGGAAAGGAACATCATGTAGACACTATAGTTGCTAAAATACGTGCAATTACTGCTGATATAAAGGAAGCGAGAGTTATTCCGATTAAACCCGCGGCGATCCCGGGATTGGGCGCCACTTCCGGTTTTACCTTCGAGATCCAGCAAACAAGCACCTCCGATAATATCCAGCAGTTTGAAAAAGTAGCGCGTGATTTTGTTGGTCGCTTAGTGCAAAGACCGGAAATAGGCCAGGCATTTACATTTTTCAATGCCCGTACACCGAGTTACCAGGTTGATGTCGATCGCGAACAGGCCAAGAAGCAGGGTGTGCTGGTTTCAGATGTATACTCTACGCTTTCCACTTTTTTAGGAAGCAGTTATGTCAATGACTTTAACCTGTACGGTAGAAACTTCCGGGTGATGTCGCAGGCTGATACTGCTTTCAGGGGGTCCTTATCCAACCTTGGGAAATACTATGTACGCAACAGCCAGGGAGGCATGATACCATTGAGCTCATTGGTCACGACAAAGCTGATAGAAGCCCCGGCCGTTATTTCGCATTACAATATTTACCGTTCGGTAGAAATAAATGGAACACCAAAGGACGGCTACAGCAGTGGCCAGGCAATCGAAGCCTTAAAGGAAGTTGCCCAAACATTACCTGCCGGATACAGCTACGAATTTGCCGGCATGAGCCGTGAAGAGATCACGGCAGGAGGCCAGCAAGCAAAGATCTTTGCCATTTCGCTTGTCTTCGTTTTCCTATTTCTTGCGGCATTATATGAAAGTTGGTCGGTGCCTTTCTCTGTATTATTTGCTGTACCGATCGGTGCCTTCGGATCTATATTGACCCTGACTTTTATTCCAAGCCTTACAAATAATATCTATGCGCAGATCGGGTTGATCACGTTGATCGGCCTGGCCGCAAAGAACGCTATCCTGATCGTTGAGTTTGCCAAAGAAAGAGTAGACCGCGGGATGCAGATCATCCCGGCGACTCTCCAGGCGGTCAGCTTGCGTTTGCGACCGATCGTAATGACATCAATGGCCTTTATCTTCGGTGTATTGCCACTTGCCTTTGCAAGCGGAGCCGCAGCAGAAAGCCGGAAAACCATTGGTTGGACTGTTTTTGGAGGGATGCTGGCTGCAACCACACTCGCGATATTTGTTGTGCCAGTATTGTTTGCATTGATCACCAAGTTGTCTTACGGTAAAAAGTTAAAGCGACTCCAGGAAGAACACCAGAAAGAAGAAGAGATGGATAAAAAGATCATCGATGAGCGCCTTGGTTAGTTCAGTTTGTAGTTGTGTATGTCTGACATCTCACGTCTCACATCCGACCTCTCACTTCTTCACCAAAAGCATTGAACTTTCAGAGGCTTGGCGTTTTGCGTAAATAAACTTTCTTTTGCAATAATTGTTTTTAAAAGGAATAATCACCGCTATGGCAGAAGGAAATACGGAAAGGGTGCATGTGTTAATTATCGGCAGCGGGCCGGCGGGGTATACAGCCGCCATCTATGCTGCAAGAGCTAATCTTAAACCAGTATTATACCAGGGAATTCAACCAGGAGGACAATTGACCATTACAACCGAGGTGGAAAACTATCCCGGTTATGCAAACGGCATACAGGGTCCCGAAATGATGGTTGATTTTGAAAAACAAGCTCATCGTATGGGTGCAGATATCAGGTTTGGGTTAGCAACAAAAGTAGATTTCATGCAGCAGCCGTATAAAGTATGGATTGATGATGAGAAGATCATTGAAGCCGATGCAGTAATCATTGCCACCGGTGCTTCAGCCAAATGGCTGGGCCTGGAAAGTGAGCAGCGATTAAATGGCTACGGCGTCAGTGCCTGTGCCGTATGCGACGGTTTTTTCTTCCGCGGAAAAGAGGTAGCTATTGTCGGAGCAGGCGATACCGCAGCCGAGGAAGCTTTATACCTTTCGAAACTTTGCACCACCGTTCATATGCTGATACGTCGTGATGCCATGCGGGCCAGCAAGGTGATGCAGGAACGGGTCTTTAAAACGTCGAACATTAAGGTCTACTGGAATACTGATACAGAAGAGATCATTGGTGGCAAAAATGTAACGGCGGTAAAAATCTCTAATAACAAAACAGGGGAAAAACAGGAAATACCTGTAAACGGATTTTTCGTGGCGATCGGTCACCAACCTAATTCAGAGATATTCAAAGGCTGGGTAGAAATGGATGAAGCGGGATATATCAAAACAGTCCCCGGCACTTCCAAAACAAATGTTGAAGGTGTCTTCGCTTCGGGAGATGTACAGGACAAAATCTATCGACAGGCTGTCACTGCCGCAGGAAGCGGTTGTATGGCAGCGCTGGATGCCGAAAGATATTTAAGCGCAAAAGGAGCTCATTAAATCGTTATCGCAACTACGAGCGGAGCGGAGCGAAGCAAGGAGAGGGAGTTGGAGCCTGCCTGCGGCAGACAGGGGTGAGGCCAAAGCAGGAAGCTGTGTTGAATGTTATATTTTGACGTTGAATAATACGAATTCAATCTTAATCACGACGAATGGCCGATCTGTTAACTATCTCCCTCAATAATGTCCGCTTCAGAGCCTTTCATGGTATACATCCGGAAGAACGGCAAAAGGGCAATGATTTTGTCGTAAACATGCAGATAGAATATCTCCCGCAAAAAGAAACTATTATCTCCCTGAAAGAAACCATCGACTATGCATCGCTGTTTTCAATAATCAATGTCACAATGCAAAAACCGGTGGATCTTTTGGAAACGCTTGTACAGACGATCGCCAATAAGGTGCATAAGCAATTTCCGCAGGTAAAAACCATCACTGTGGCCGTAGAAAAACTCAATCCCCCGATTGATAAATTTTCTGGTAGCGTGGAAGTAAAGTACACTAAGAAATATTAGTTTCGTTTGCTATCTTGGTAACATGAAAACGGGTTTACTTCTTTGCTTTACGTCCCTCTTTTTTTTCTCTTACGGTCAGACGGGTTCGGAGATCTATCTTTTCGATCTGAAAATCGCCGATGGACAGGTCATTATATCCAATGGTAAAAACATCACCAATCATAAAGGTTACGACAATCAGCCTTTTTTTCATCCTTCCCGGCCCATTATTTATTATTCATCGTTTGACGATAGCAGCCGCAGTGATATCAGGTATTATAACTACGAAACAAAGGAAACGAAGAATCTTACTACAACACACGAACGCGAATATTCACCAACTGTGACGCCCGATGGCAGGTTTATTTCCTGCATCCTGCAGAGGGACAATGGGGCACAGGACCTCGTCAGGTATCCCATCGAAGGCGGTAAGCCTGAAGTGCTGGTCTGGCATTTGAAAGTGGGTTATCATGCATGGGTGGGAGAAAAGAAAGTTTTTTTGTATGTGCTGGATGACAGCATTCATACCTCCTTGCATAATTATGAGGTCAGTACCAATATAGATACGGTAATTGCAGAAAACATCGGGCGAAGCCTTCAACCGATCCCTGCCGAAGAGGCTTTGAGCTATGTTCAGAAACTGGTCAATAAGCAGAATGTTATAAAAAGATATGTGATAGCAACGGGTGTCAGCAGCCCGATCATTTTTACCGTGCCTGGCCAGGATTTCTTTTGCTGGACCCAGGCGAATCCGGCCGATCAGAAAAAATTTCTCCTGGCCGGTGACGGCAGTAAGCTGTTTTTTTCCCAGGATTATTCGGCAACTGAATTTAAGGATAAGGTCTGGACGCCGATGGTTGTCGAAGGCAATTCTTCAATGTTGAAAGGAGTGAGTAGGCTGGCCGTTAGTGCCGACAACACCAAACTGGCGGTTGTGGTAAATGAATAGAAGAAAGAGCTAAGACTGAAACGAGAAAAAGAGGAAAGGAGATATATCAAGATCGCCTCTAGGCGTGTATAATTTTTCACTTTTACTTTTTAGGTTCGGCTTTCGATCTCCACAATTCATACCAGATAAATAATCTTTTTCCCAGGCTTAATTTACGATGGCGATTGCCATGCCATCATGTTCTTTGGCGCCAACCGTTTGTATGATGGTTGCGGTTACCTTTCTATTTTTTGCGAGGGCTTCATTGAATCGCTGCACTCCTTTGACCATTTCATCAGAACTGTTCGGGTCAAGCACCTTGCCTTCGCGGATGACGTTATCAGCTACAATTAAAGTTCCCGGATGCGATAAGCGAAGAGCCCATTCAAAATATTCGGTGTAAGGAGATTTATCTGCGTCGATGAATATCATATCAAATGGACCGGCATTCTCTTTTTCCAGTTGCGACAGTGTCTCAAGCGCTTTACCTATCCGGATTTCAACGAGTGAGCCTAATCCTGCACGATCTATATTTTTTTGAGCTACGCCCGCATGTTTGGGGTCAAACTCCAGTGTAATAAGGTGACCGTCGTGGGCAAGCGCCCTGGCTAACCAGATAGTGCTGTATCCGGCAAGTGTACCCACCTCCAGGATCTTTTTCGCATTGCAAAGCTTCGCGAGAATGTGCAGGAATTTTCCCTGGTTGGCGGATACGCTTATTTGGGGGATGTCCGATTCCCTGATAGAAGTTTCAGTAGCTGTCAATGCTTCATCTTCTTTTACGAGAAGCCCGTTGATGTATTCGTCGACGGTTTCAAAAAGTTTCTGGTCCATGATTGAGAATTGAGATAACAAATTTCGTACAACGGGAGTAAATCCGAGTGTCTTTAACCCGAAAGTCGAAAGAAAGTTTTCGGATTTCGTACCTTAGATTTCGGGTTTAATAAACGACTTTCTCATATAGTTAGCACAGAGCATAATCACTCCTGTCGTCACATATATATCAGCAACATTAAATATTCCGGTACGAAGATTACCGATCCCAATATTGATGAAGTCGGTGACATGCCTGTCAAACAAAACCCGGTCGGCCAGGTTACCTATTCCACCGGAGAAGACAAGGATGAACGCCACCATTTCAAAGACGCTGAATTGTTTTGCCTTCCGCATTATCACTACCAAAAATCCAACCAGGAAAGCTATTGGCAGGATAGTAAGCAGCCAAAAACTCTTGCTTTTTGACCAGTCGGCTCCAAGACTTAAAAATGCCCCCGTATTTTCGACAAAAAGCAATCTGAGCTTATCATTGAAATAAGAAACGGGCGGTTTATCTTTCAGATGTTCCCTGGCAATATCCTTTGTAACACGGTCGCAACCGATAAAGGCGAGACTGAGCAAACAAAACAATATTATCCTGAATTGAAACTTCATACTATTTTAAAAATACACAATTCCTTGTATGACTATGATGATCTTGTTATAAGAAATCCATAAATAGAAGACCGCCGGCCTTAAATTACTTTATTTTTCCATTTCCCGCTTTTCATGTAAAGCGAAGCCATGGTGAACAGGCTTAACCAGTACAGCCACTCGCTCATCCAGCCGATGGTGATAGAAAGAAACAGCTTTTCGAGTACCAGCCATACGTAAAAACAATACAGGATGATGGTGATTAGTTCAATGAGAAAGGTGACCCGGCTATTGCCGGTACCTGTAATTGCATTTACCCAAACACCGGAGAACGACATCAACACCATGGCCGAAGTGACGACCCTGACCACCGGCATAGCGGCGACCGTAAATGCTTCGTCCTGCCCGTAAATTGAAAGCAGCATTTCCGGAAAGAGATTGATAAGCACGGCGATTACCGTGGAGAACCCTGTGCTGATCTTTATGATTTTCCAGATGAGCCCGATCACCTGGTCGCTTTTGCCCTGTCCAATGATATTGCTCACCATTGCCGAAGTGGTCGAAGCCAAAGCCCAGGTAATACAACCTACAAGGCCAAATATATTCCGCATTACATTTGAAACAGCAAGGGCCGTTTGACCATGATGTTCGATGAGGATATAGAAGTATTCCCAACTGATCAGGCTGATCGCCAGTTGGAATACCAGCGGAAGCGAGATCGATAAAATAAGTTTTGCATTCTCGTTGCTCCACCTGAAATGTTTAAATAAAGAGAAGCGCTGGCTGATCCCCTTGTAATGTATGACAACAAAAATTACGAACATACCGATGAATTCGGCTATGATCGAAGCAATAGCAGCTCCATCCAGTCCCATTTTCGCGAACCCAAGGTGTCCAAGGATCAACATCCAGTCAAGCGCCACATTGGTAATGGTCTCGGCCAGGGTGCCTGCAACCAGATAACGGCTGTTGTTGGTGCCTACCAGCAAAGCATTCCGCATTTGGTAGATATACAGGAACGGCAGACCCCAGATCCTTATTTTCAAAAACCGGATAGCATCGATTGAGATTTCTTTTTCGTGGATCACATTTTGCAAAATAACCGGCGCCACAAACCAGGTAAGGAGTATACCGACCGAGGCGATGATCAATGAAATGAAAACGCCCTGTCCGAAGATCTTTCCAATTTCTTCAGGCCTGTTTTCACCTGCACGGCGGGCAATCAGAGTTTGCAGCCCACTATTCAACCCGTATCCGATCATTGCGAAAATGAGATAATAAACACCGGCAATGCTGGCGACGGCAAGTGCATGCTGGCTGTGGTGGCCCAGGAAAATATTGTTGGCAATGAAATTTACCTGGGGTACGAGGATGGCAAGACTTATCGGCAAAGCGATCCTGAAGATCTGGCGGTTGCTGACCTCTACCTGTAAGCTATGTGTTGCTGATCCTGCCATTGCCAAAAAAGTGTGCAAAGCTAGGCCTGATTGTACGCATTTTAAAAAGCATTTTGTAAGTGGACAGGCCCAGACCGAAAAAAATTGCCACGGATACACCGGATTATTTAATCTATCCGTAAATCCGTGGCGATAAAATCAAACACAAGTAATCCTGGTGTCTTAGTGTATTCGTGGCAAAACCTCCGTGGCAGACTTAGACTATTACCGGGTAAAATCTATGTGGCCTTTAATCCGAATCGGTGTTATTTTTGCAGGCAATCAATAAATCGTGAAGCAACTATTTCATATTAAGGCGCAGCAAACTCAAGATGCAACGGAAAACGTATTATCACTAAGAATAGGGCAGAAGCATTTTAGTTTTGCCATCACTGATAAAAGCGGCAGGGAGTTGCGTTCCCTCGCCTATTACAGCAATGATGAGATGAATGCAGAGACGCTCGGCTCGGTTTATTCCAAACACCCGGAGTTGAATCACTCGTTTCA
>VBAT01000008.1:114885-193659 GCA_005884665.1 Bacteroidota bacterium | reverse complement strand
GGAGCCGCTTAGCGCAATTTGTTATGCTAATTATTCGCTGAGTTTATCGTTTGCTGGAAAATTTAAAGAAGCCATTGCGGCGTGCCAAACCGGGATTGAATTAGATGCTAATTCTTTTCTTTGTCACCTGAGCGCTGGTAGCGCCTATACATCATTGCGCAGGTATGAGGAAGCAATACAATCATATGAGATGGCAATGAAACTTTCAAACAGGCATCATTTTGCATTAGGTCCGCTGATCGTCACTCATTGTATCACTGGTAATTTCGACAGTGCCCGTTCACTGATGGCCGAGCTAAAAGAAAAATCAAAAACTGGTTACGTTGCCAACACGTTTGTTGCACTGGCTGCCTCCTTACTCGAAGGCTTAGATACAGCATTCGATTATCTTGAAAAAGCATACGAAGATCATGATCCGGTGCTGCTGATGTTAAGGTATGAGCCACTGGTGCCTTCCATACTTAGGGAGGATCCGCGGTATAAACAGGTCCTTGAAAAAATAGATTTTCCGTAATGCCTTGAAAAGCGCCTATTGCTGTTCACTATTTGCTTGAGATTTATAGTAAATATCCGAGTGCGGAAATCTGAAAAGGTAAAAAAGGTGCACCTAAACAATTGTATGTGGACTTTTTTGCCCTAAGGAATTACCACTAGATATACGCAAACGTTTGAACAAGCTTGCATGGCTTTTGTGGATATTTCTCCTGACCCAAGAACCAAAACCATCATGCAAGAGCTAAAACACCTGTCCCTAGTTGAATTAATCGATCTTCTTGCCCTGCAAACCGGCGATTATATGAAAATGTTGAAAGCCGGAGCCAGCAAAGAGCAACTACAAATTTGTCGTGGCCTAATGACCCATATCCAGGTTGAAATAGAAAGCAGGAGAGCAAACCAAAGGTCCAGGGGTCCGGGCCTATCCGAAGGAAAAGATCTCAAAACCGGCAAAGATAAGCCCTGGACTTAATGCCTTTGCGAGGTAACTCCTCATTAATGTATCCATCTTTCAAAAAACTCCCAGGTTCGCAGCATTTGGTCAATACGCTGCCGGTTATTCCCACTGCGTGTTATTTCATGTGAAGCGCCGGGATGACGGACATATTCAACAGGGCGTCCTAAAACCTTCAGGCTGCGATACAACATCTCGCCTTCTACAAATCCGGTTCGCCTGTCATTGTCGCCGTGAAATATGATATAGGGCGTCGCGATATTTTGTACATAACTGATCGGTGATTCGCGTTCTAAAATAGCTTTTGTTTCAGCTTGCCATGGATAGCCCCCAAAATAATTCGGCACCAGTCTCCAGGCGTTGCCTTCCCCAAAGAATGTAGCCAGGTCATAGACCCCACGTTGCGAACAAGCGGCTTTGAACCTGTGGTCATGACTGATGATCCATGCAACAAGATAACCGGCATACGAACCGCCAGTGACCAGCAGCCTGGAAGTATCGGCCCAACCTTCGGCAACTGTTTTATCTAAAGCTGACAGGACATCTCCAGAAGGACCTTTGCCCCAGTCATTGATGTTGGCGCGCAAAAATTTCTCTCCATATCCGCCGCTGCCCCTCGGATTGCAGTATACAACGCCATATCCTTTGCCACAAAAGAACTGGTATTCGTGCCACATGGATAATTCTCCAGGCCCCCACATAGCGGCAGGACCACCATGGATCTCGAGCAGCAACGGATACTTTTTGCCTGGCTCATAACCGGCCGGCTTCATCACCCAGTATTCAATTGTTTGTCCCAGTTCATTTTTGAAACTGTGCTTTTCAGGAATTGAAATTTGTTTTTGTTGCAACCAACCTTCATTAAACCCTGTAATTCTTTTTGGATTAGCTGCATTCATGTCTGCTGCATACAGCTCGCATGGATTGGTAATGGCTGTTTGTGAATAGACCAGTTTACCGGCAGCTATATCAAAACTTAATACACCAGCGTCCACATCCGTCAATTGTGTTACCTGTTTGGTTTTTATATCGAGCTTATAAAGGGGAGCGCCACCATTGCTTTGCGCAGTGAAATAAATAGATTGATCATCTTTACTCCAAATCAAATTGCCGATACCCCGGTCAAGAGGAATATTGACCAGGTCTTTTTCCGAGCCGTTCACCGGCAAAAGCGCCAATGTCGGTACAGATACATATTCAACTTTATTATACCGGAGTGCGATCCATTTTCCATCATGCGATAGCACCGTACCTCCATACGACATGCCTTTTTTACCGATCAGCTTGCGCATATGGCTTCCGTCGGCATCCGCAACATATATCTCTGATTCCAGAGCACGATCGGCATGCTGCGATGAATCTACATCGGCAGTTATGATCGATTGCCTGCCATCCGGTGTAAGCTCCAGGTTGCTAAAACGATAAAAGCCGTGTGTTAAAGGAATGGCACTCGCATTAGGCTGGACATCTATTATAAAAAAATGGTTAAAGGTCATATCAGCTGACACATCGGTTTCGCTCTGGAAATTCAGTTTAGCCCGGCTTTTCCATCCACCAGGAAGGCACTCTTTTTCCAGGATTGATCAATGAATCTTTCATAAGCTCATTGCTTTTCACGGCGGCAGAGAAAATGAGTTGTTTTCCATCGGTTGTCCACCTGGGCGAAGAAGCGCCATACCGTGATTTTGTCAATTGCATCGGTTCCCCACCTGCCAGCGATAATATGAACACCTGTGGCTTACCATCTGCTGTTCTTACAAATGCCAGCTGTTTCCCATCCGGACTCCATGCCGGTTGCGAAGCGCCTTCCTTGCTAAAAGTAAGCTGTCGCGGAACAGCTCCCGGTTCGGTTGAAACCACCCAGAGCTGGTTGATGTATTTATAATCCCATTTGGCGCTGTCGGCCTCTGGTTCTATTGCTGTAACAACAAACGCTGCCATCGTTCCATCGTCCGTCAATGTCACATTATTTACTGTTTTTATTTTGAGCATGTCTGTTACAGACATCGGTTGTCTTCCACTTTGTGCCCGGGCAGCCATGACCGGAAGAAATGCCAGGATGATTAAAAGCTGACGCATGAATGATGATTGATGTTTGGTAAGATGATATTTCAATATTACAGTTTTAGTTTTAAAAAAAATTAATGGGTCGTATTGAATTTTATTTCTCTTATTCACGCAATTACGCGAAACAGCGAGAATGAAATTGATTATTGGCAAAAGGGGAAACAAATAAACAATATTGCACATCTGGCTATTTTCCCTATTTTAGGTTGAATTAAAACCAGGTTTATGAAAAAAATGATTCTCTTATCGGGATTGTTACAGCTGATCTTTCTTTTTACATTCTCCTACCAGTCGCATTCGCAGAACTTGAGCTCCGAAGATATAAAGGGGCAGATGGTCAAAGATTGGGAAAGGGCCAAAGCGTATACCATCGATTATTTAAACACTATGCCTGCTGGCAAATATTCATTCAAAGCGGTTGATAGCCTTCGCAGCTTTGCCATGCAAATGCTTCATCTTTCGGCTGGAAATGTATTCCTGATGTCAAATGCTACCGGCAGTGAGCCTCTCCCCTGGCTTATGTCGAATCCTGAACACAGGGCTTCAGCCCAGAAAAAAGATTCTGTGATGTATTATGTAACGACCAGTTATGATTATTGCATCAATGCGGTCAAAACTTTCGATGTCAATAAATGGGGAGAAAAAACAAAAATGTTCAATGTCTTTGAAGAAACACGTTTTGCTTTAATGAATAAAACATTTGAACACCAGGGACATCATCGCGGTCAAACGACTATTTATATTCGCTTGCAGGGCATCAAACCCCCGGAAGAAAGACTGTTCTGATAACATATTTTCTTACTGCAAAAGTGCCTTCCTGTGGCGAGGAAGGCACTTTGTTATGAATAGTAGGGCGTCGGATTAAAAACACTATCTATCTATCTTTCTTTTCTTCATTAACTGCGGACTCGTCTTCATCGGAAAGAGAGTCGAAGCTACCACATTCGAAAGGAGAAGTCAATACAACAAATGTGGTATCTTTATAATACGCTTAAACACATCATTTATTAACGGTGCATTCATCCTATTTTTTTATTAGTGGCTACCACATTACTTTCACCGCATGCATCCTCATTTACAGTTATTATTAAAATGCATTGAGCTTGAAGAAAAGGAACAGTCGCAGCGATACCGGCTGGACCAGCAGCATACCTTAAAGCAATTAAAAGCCGAAGGACTTGCCCTCCACCCTCTTATTATTATCAGAAAGAATTTCGGGTATGCCGATTATCCTGAGATCAGCTTTAAACTGGCGTTTCCTCCCGAGGCTAATATGTTTCGGGACGGTGCGGCAATCGAATGTTTTGTCGCTGGACAAGATCCGGTAAAAGGGATATTGATTAGCCTGGAAGGCAAAAGCGGTGAATTTCGTTTGTATGCTCCCGATTTCCCAGACTGGATCGAAGATGATGGCGTCGGTATTAAACTGGCGCCCGATACCCGCACTACCACCATCATGAAGAAAGTGCTGAATGAACTGGAGAATAATAAACCTTTATATAAATTATTCGAACAATTACACGGTGACGCGTCATTTGACGGCAACGGGGTCACAAATAATCCGCTTCATTTTCATAATCAAAGATTAAATCAGAGCCAACAGCTTGCTGTAATGGCGATCACAGAAAACCCGGGAATAACGATCGTGCACGGACCGCCGGGAACCGGGAAAACTACAACACTGATCGAAGCAATCATCCAGCTTATTAAAGCTGGAGAAAAAGTGTTGGTGTCCGCGCCCAGCAATACCGCAGTTGATAATATTGCCAAGGGATTGATCAAGGGGGGAGTTAATTTATTGCGGGTAGGTAATACAAGTAAAGTAGATGAAACCATTTTTGCGCATACGCCTGAAGGCAGGCTTAGCAACAGCAGGCAGGAAAAGGAGATAAAACAACTAAAGATCAGGGCTGAAGAATTTCGCCGCATGGCATTAAAGTATAAGCGCAGTTTTGGAAAAGCCGAAAGGGAACAGCGCAATCTTTTATTTAAAGAAGTAAAAAATATCCGGACTGAAATAAAAAAATTGCAGGCTTATAACGAAGAGAAACTGTTTGCCGAAGCGGAAGTGATCGCCGGCACTCCTATCGGGCTGTATGATGCAGACGTGGACCATCTTCATTTCAAAACACTGGTCGTTGACGAAGCGGGTCAATGTATAGAGCCACTGGCATGGTCTATCTTCCCGCTTGCCGATAAAATTGTGTTAGCGGGAGATCATTGGCAGCTTCCTCCTACGGTTCTCAGCAATGAAGCGGCGTTGAAAGGTTTTAACCGTTCAATCCTGGAGGTGGCGGTTACCAGGGTTAAAAATACTTTCCTGTTAAATACCCAGTACAGGATGCGCCAGGCCATCGCAGGCTTCAGCAGCAACTATTTTTACAATGATCTTTTACTGACTGCAGAACATTTACAAAATACCGGTGTGCATCTTACATTTATCGATACAGCCGGATCCGGTCACCAGGAAACACATGGCCCCGATGGCATTAGCTTGCAAAATGAAGGTGAATTGCAAATTGTACAGAAGCTGTTGGAAACGGAACAGCTCGACCCGCTAAAAACAGCTCTTATTTCCCCCTACTCGGGGCAGGCGGTAGCCGCAAAAGAATCTTTGCCAACATCTTTGCGTATAAGCACCGTTGATAGTTTCCAGGGACAGGAAAAAGAAAATATCATTGTATCTCTTGTAAGAAGCAATGACGATGGAGACATCGGCTTCCTGAAAGATTACCGCCGGATGAATGTGGCCATTACCCGCGCCAAAGAACAGCTATTTGTGATCGGCGATAGCGCCACAATCGGAGCCGATCCTTTTTATAATGCATTTTTGGGCTATGTCGAGAAGCATGGGAATTACCGAACGGTATGGGAATTTGAACTATGAGAAGAAGATCGGAGAAACAGAGCGAAGAGCGAGGAAGAAAATGATAGGACACATCGCTCTCCACTCTGTTCCTCGGCTAATTATTTTCAGCGTGTTTTTTGAAACTATCAAGTATCGATTGCCAGCCGCCTTTTTGTAATTCGACAGGGTTCGTGCTTTCTGCTTCAAAGCTCTCTACGAGTTTCGTTTTATTTCCTTCGCCCTTAAATGAAACCTGTACTTTCCTTCCATCACCCATGGTATACTCGATGTATTCATTCTTCTTTACTTTATCATACACACCGAAAAAGTCAAATCCCATACTGCCATCCTTTGCTTCCATCCTGATCTGGAACTTTCCTCCTTCGCGAACATCGTTTTCTGCACGCGGAGTATGCCAGTCATCGCTGGCGCTGTTCCATTTTGTGATGTGTTCAGGCTGTATCCAGTATTGCCATACTTTTTCTACCGGGGCATCGATGGTGTTTTCTACCGTGATGATCGTTTTTTCCTGCGTTGCCATTTTACATGTTTTTGGTTAATAGTTTTGTTTGTCGACACAAATATCAGCCATCTGGAAATTACAAAAGATGTGTAAAAGCGAAAAAATTAGGGGCCGTTTGCGACAAATGATCAAAAGCCTGGCTTTAAATTAACCACTGACCGTCATTGTCAGTTATGATCGATCATCCACATCGTGATCCCAAAACCGGTATAGTGTTTAGTTGGGTCGGTTTGATAGTCCCATATTTCATACTTGCGATAAACCAGGCCAATATTTTTCGAGTACTTTTCAATTGACTGGGTGTTGTAACCAAACTGGTTGACGTTTGTTACCGGGGCATTTTGATGATCATCTTCTTCCAACACGGTGATCACATCTTTGTAAGTATTTCCCCTATAAGTGATGGTAGGTTGAAAAACATCATAAGTAAAATCCCAAAACTTCATATCATTATCATTCAGGAGATCATAGCGTGGATAATACGGATCATCGGGTAAATAAGTATTGCCTGGCCAGTGATAGCCTTCGGTGATCGGTAAGTGAAGCTTGATAACGCGAAAATTATCTTCCGTCACTTCCATCTGCGAAGCCAGCGGCGTAACCAGGATTGTTCCAAGAGGATTCCAGGGCTGCGTACCAGCCGAATCACGTATATAGGTGTACACACGATAGGTCGGTCTTCCCTGGCTATCCATGATTTGCGCATCTACTTCGTGCTTCACCTGGTAGCGGGTAATGACGGAAGCTGTTCCAAAACTTGTAAAGGACAGCGAATCGAGACGGTAAATAATAAATTTCCCCGGCTGAAGCGGCATATAGTCACTCAGTTTATCCGTGACTAATTCTTCCGTTTTGTTTGTACAGGAAAATAAAACAAGTGCAAGGCTGAAAAAAAGAAGAAGTTTCAATTTCATAGTCCGACTATTCCGTTAATTACCACACCGAATTAGTATATGAAAATACGAAACTATCTCTAGCATTCAAACTGGCACACGCGCGCTTATCCAGCGATCGAGCTTTTCTTAGACTGCGTCGGCAACTGCCAGCTTTTTTTAATAGGACTTCTGTTGCCTCCCAGAGACGGGTTTGAGGAGGTTGCTGTCCGCCCGGATTGACCAGCCAATATCCAAACCGCAGAAGCCTTCTGCTGCCTCGCAGTGACTGGTCCTGGAGAGATTGCTGTACACCCGTAACGACTGCATCTGGCAGCCAGTTGCGTCGTCGCTTCCCCCTCCGCAATGACTGCATCCAGCATCCAATTCTATCCCTTATTTTTACCCAAAACATTTGCTATGAGAAAATTGCTTGTTATCCTTTTCGTTTGCTGCTTTACCTGTGCATATTCACAGCCCCTTACGGAAATACAAATCGATTCGGTAGCTGGGCGAGCACTCAAAGCATTTGATGTACCGGGCATCGCTGTTGGCATCATTAAGGACGGGAAGATTGTCCTTGCCAAAGGATATGGCGTTCGTTCTCTAAATACGCAGCAAAAAACCGATGAAAATACATTGTTTGGTATAGCTTCCAATAGCAAGGCATTTACCTGCGCAGCGTTGGGCATTCTGGTCGATGAAGGAAAAATAAAATGGGATGATAAGGTGAGAGACTACATTCCCGAGTTCAGGCTATATAGCCCATATGTCACTGAAGAGTTCACGATCCGTGATCTTCTCTGTCATCGTAGCGGACTGGGGCTCGGCGCCGGCGACCTGATGTTCTTCCCGGATTCCAGCGATTTTGAACTGAAGGATATCATTTATAACCTGCGTTTTTTAAAGCAGGCTTCTGGTTTTCGCACCAAGTATGATTATGATAACAATCTTTATATCGTGGCCGGCGAGGTAGTAGCCAGGGTATCGGGTAAGAGCTGGGATGATTTCATTGACGAAAGAATCTTACAACAGCTGGGCATGAACAAAACAGCCACTGCATTTGATCGACTGAAAGATAAGTCCGATGTCATCGATGCACATGCCCCGGTAAATGGTAAAGTACAGGTAATCGCACGCAGTACGGTAAAAGTGGGACATCCGGCAGGTGGCATCAATTCAAATATCACCGATCTCTGCAAATGGGTTCAACTGTGGCTGAATCATGGGAAATATGGAGAGGGTCTTTCAAAAAGAATATTTTCTGAGAGTGTTTACCGCGAAATGACTTCTCCGCAAACGATCATACAGGTTGGCGGACCGGGCCCGTACAACACGCATTTTTCCGCCTATGGGCTTGGATTTTTCTTAAGCGATCAAAAAGGATACAAGCAGGTAACTCATACAGGCGGGCTGGAAGGCATGGTTACACAGATCACCATGTTTCCTGAATTGAACCTCGGCATCATTGTGCTGACCAACCAACAGGAAGGAGGTGCATTTGCCTCCATCACCAACCAGATAAAGGATGGCTATTTCGGAATTAAAAATACTGACCGGGTCGCCGAATATTCAGCAGGACGAAGACTCCAGTTGGCTTCTGCCACTCACCTAACCGATTCTATCTGGAAAGAAATCGAAACAGCCCAACATTCAGCCTCATCAAAACCCGACTTTAATTTATTTACCGGCACGTACCGTGACGTATGGCTCGGCGACATCATTATCAGCGTGAAAAATGGAAAGCCCCGGTTCGACTCGAAACGTTCTCCCAAGCTCACCGGTGAACTGTTTTATTATAAGGGCAATACTTTCGTCGTTAAATGGAGAGATCGCAGCATGGATGCGGATGCTTTCGTTAGTTTCACCCTGGACGAGGAGGGTAAAGCCTCCGGTATTAAAATGAGAGCCATATCCCCATTGACGGATTTCAGCTATGATTTCCACGACCTGGATTTCAAGCGAGTTAATTAACGTGAATGGTGTCCCGATAGCTATCGCGAGGTCAATAGTGAATGATACCAAATACTGGATACCGGATTCTGGCACATTTGCATCCAGCCATTCACCAATAAAGTTTCTCACATCAACTCCGAAGGCACAATACTTGTCGTTCCAGGTTGAAGACAACCTGGTTCTTGTTAGTTGGTTCTTGTCATTGGTTCTTGGCTAATATCATATTCATAACCCTAAAGAATACAGTTATGAAAAAAATTATCTTTCTTGCCTTTGCCGCCTTTATAATAAATGGTTTTATTTCCCGCGACAACTACAAATCCGGAATATTTGGAAGCATCGAGCCGGCTGACGGTGCTAAAAAAGTGTGGGCATTAAGTGGAAACGATTCTTTTTCCGCCGTGCCGGTGATGGGCAAATTTTCAATTGAAACAAAACCGGGGACCTGGAGAATTTCCGTCGAGGCGGTAGAACCAGGTAAAAATGTAACGGTGGACAATATCCTTGTCCAGGAAAATCAATTCACAGATGCCGGCGTGATCAAGCTTCCGCAATCCAGATGATTTCTTTTTAAAAGCTTTCGTCCCTGGTTTTTTTATGACTTGTTCGGGACCGTGACAAAATCCAAAGGATTCGTTACGATTTTGGGAATGCTCGTAAAAATCAGCCCGTTTATTTATTTTTGGCCAAAAGCTATATAATGAAAAGAATTCTTCTGTCTGTCCTCCTTGTTGCCTTTGCGATTTGTTCCTTTGCTCAAACCGGTAAGGTAAAAAAAACGCCTCCCAAGGCGCCAGCCGTGGCGTGTAAGAATATCTCTGATTCAGTAAGCTATGCCATAGGCATGAGTGTCGCCAGCTTTTATAAAAGCAGGGGAATCAGCACTGTGAATACTGCGATGGTAACCCAGGCTATGAATGATGTATTTGCTGGTAAGCCTTATGCGTTGGATGAGGGAGCGAGCCAGGTGGTATTGAGTAATTACCTGAGTGCTAAGAAATCCGAAAAGGCAAATGCAAACATCGTTGCAGGAGAAAAATTCCTGGCTCAAAACAAAACAAAACAGGGTGTCAAAACCACCGCCAGCGGATTGCAGTATGAAGTCCTGACTGAGGGAAGCGGCGCCAATCCCACAGCCGCCGACCAGGTTACTGTCAACTATAAAGGAACTCTGCTCGATGGGACCGAGTTCGATAACTCTTACAAACGGGGTCAGCCTATTACATTTGGGCTCAACGGAGTCATACCCGGTTGGACCGAAGGACTTCAACTTATGACTCCTGGTTCGAAGTACAGGTTTTGGATTCCGTACAACCTTGGCTATGGAGCCAATGGTTATTCTTCAATACCAGGCGGCGCATTGTTGATATTCGAGGTAGAGCTCATCGAGGTTAAGAAATAGGTGAAAGCTCTTAATATAAATTTTGAGTAGTGTTTAGATATTTGCACCTGGACGGGGAATTAATTACCCTGCTGATCCCTATGTTGTTTTAAGCTGCAGGAAAAACTTCCTTGTCGTAATAAACTTATTAACGGCAAGCAATTTGCCTTAGGAGTTTATCTCACTCATATCGAACTATAACTTGTTTTATTATTAAAAAAAATGTTTATGTCAAACACAACTGCACTGCAAAAAAAGGCAGTAAAAAAAGCCCTGGTTGTTGAAGATGAAGGTGAAATGGGCTTATTACTTAACCTTTTTCTGGATGAGAAGGATTTTGAACTGGATTATGTACAAGATCTTGTGCATGCCGAGGAATACCTGGAGAATGAGCAGCCCGCTGTGGTTATACTTGACAATCGTCTTCCTGACGGGTTCGGTGTTGACTTTATCGGTTTTATAAAGAAAAAATATCCGGCTATTAAAATCATCATGATCTCAGGTTTTCCGTCCGCGGGCGACATTGCAATGGAAAATGGAGCTGATGCTTTTCTGGAGAAACCTTTTACACGCGGGCATCTGTACGAGACGATTAACAGGCTGATGCTATAGTCGTTTACTCCTGCGTACCACGAGCCTTAGCATCTCTCGTTACTAACATCACATTTCGCACCTACGGCGCGAAGGCAACATCATAATATGTTGCCACCGACATACGGTCCCTCTGAGACCATTCAGTATGCTAATGTATCTACACAACGACGTTATCGACTCAAGACTCCGACTCACGACTATCAACTTCTTCTCATCCCAGTCCTTTCAACCATTTCACCAAATCATCCTTTGCCTTTCCAGTCTTTTTCTGCACTCTTCCCCAAAATTCATCATCTTTCCCTTCTTCATACTTCAGATCATCATCAGTCAGTTGTCCATACTGCTTTTTCAATTTTCCTTTCCATTCATTGATCTGGCCTTTAGCTTCCATTTTGTCCATGATTAAAGTTTTTAATAGTTAGAAAATAGACTTCTACATGTAAGAAGTAAAAAAACTGTGCCAGAGACCGAAAGAAGTGCGGAGAAACAGTGCGAAGAGCGATGATTGTTTTCTTCCTCGCTTCCGCTCTCTTTCTCGCTCTGTTCTAAAGAGCTGCAGAGAAAAAGGGGATGAGCGAGTTTCCTATGTTTGTTTTCTCCTTAGCTCTCGCTCTGTTATTATTTCACCGGTATCGTGGGTCTTACTTCTATCTTGCTTGGCAATGTGCGTGGATTCATTTTCAAAAGGTCCAGAACCAGGTCGCCAATATCTTCAGGCTGTATTTTCCAGGCGTCAGCAGCATCGGGAGTATGATTATTAAAATGTGTGGCCACAGAGCCAGGCATGATCGTACTTACTTTAATTCCCTGCTTCCTGAGGTCGAGCATGATCGCTTGTGTAAAGCCAACCAGGCCAAATTTGCTTGCATTGTAAGCAGCACCATTTTCAAGAAAGTTGATTCCGGCCAGGCTGGCAATGGTAATGATATAACCTTTGGATTTTTTTAATTCGGAAAGACTGGCTTTGACGCTATGAAAAACTCCGGTGAGATTAGTGTCGAGGGTTTCCTTCCATTCCTGCTCGCTCAAATTTTCAATATTGGCAAAATGGCCAACCCCTGCATTTGCCACAAGCAGATCAAGCCGGCCAAACCGATCAATGACTGCTTTAATGGCCCTGGTTTCGCTATCCATCGAACTTACATCCGATTCCAGTGCCAGCACTCGTGATCGATCTTTATCCAGGGATTCAGCTGCTTTTTTTGCAGCACTGAGACTCCTGCTTGTTGTAGCTACTTTCATTCCATTCTGCAAAAGCGTTTTTGCAATGCCATAGCCGATTCCCTTGCTTCCGCCGGTAATGTATGCGACCTTGTCAGTAAGATTATTCATTGTTTATTTTATTTACAGTAAAAACAACAAATCTTATTTATAAAAGTTTATTGATAAAAATAAGAAGGGAGGGCTCTAAAGAAATATTCATAGGTCTATTAGGCCCCCAGGGCTTTCATCACTTCTTCTTTATAGGAAGCGGAAACTTCGATCTCCGATCCATCCAGCAGGGTGAGATATCCGCCGGCACCCCTGGAGTAAGATTTGATAAAATTCAGGTTAACGATGAATGAACGATGAACCCTGACAAAAGGAGCTTCCAGCACATCGTCAAAATGTTTCAGGAATTTACAGATCAGCTTAAACGAACCGTCCGTTAAATAAACCTCGGTAAAATTGCCTTTCGCCTGCAATTTGGTGATGCTTGCCGTTTTAATCACATCAAATCCCTGCAAAGTGGGTAATATGATCTGTTGTTGCTCGGGCTTCAGTTTGAGATTCTCCAGGAGAATCCGTGTCCTGTTAAATTCTTCGGCCTTAAGAATGGACACCTGTACCTTGTTCACCGCTGTTACCAGCTCCGCGATATCGATAGGCTTCAACAAATAGTAGGCAGCGCTCCGGTTCAATGCTTTCAATGCGTATTCGGCATAAGCGGTCACAAATATTGTTTCAAAACGTTGTTGTCCGCAAGCTTCCAAAATATCAAAAGCATTTCCAAATGGCATCTCAACATCCAGGAACACCAATTCGGGCTGCATCGATTGTATCATCGGCACCGCTTCTTTAATATGCTCGGCCTGGCCAACCAGTTCTACTACCGGGCAATATTTTTTTAGATAGCCTTCCAGTACGTTCCTGGCTATCCGTTCGTCATCAACAATAACAGTTTTGATCTTCATGCTTTGAAATCTTTTAGAACAGGAACTATTATTTTCACCCGTACTCCCCTATCCGGCGCCATTTTGTCCTCAACCTCGCAAATGATGTTTTGATGATATACCTCGTTCAGAATACTTATCCGCTCCATAGTATTTGTAATTCCCCTGCCGGAGTGCTTTTTTTGATTTGCAGTCTTACTGTCTTTGCTGGCCGCGATTCCTATGCCGTTATCCTCGATCACTATTTCGACGCCCGGGCCCGTCCTGGTAAAACTTAATTTTAAAAAGCCTTTGTCGGCGATGTACCGTAACCCATGCCAGATAGCATTTTCCAGGTGAGGCTGAACCAGCATGGTCGGTATATAGAGCCGCTCATCGGCAAAAAGCGGGTCATCAATCTCAATACTGAAGTCGAACTTATCATCGAACCTGCTTTTCTCCAGTTCCAGATAGTTCCGCAGCAAATCGATCTCCTGCGAAAACAAAACAAAATCTTCTTTTGAATTCTCCATTACTCTTCGCATCAGCGTAGAAAATTTAGTCAGGTACCGGTTTGCTTCCAGTTCATTATTATTTGCAATAAACTGGTTGATGCTGTTCAGGCTGTTAAAAATAAAATGAGGATTCATTTCGCGCCGCAATGACTGGAGGGCTATTTTCTTGTTGCGGAGACGGAGTTTTTTAACCATATTCAAAATGATGGCAATAAAAACCACGAGAATGCCAATAAAGGCAATCAGCCAGTAATTGAAATTATTTTTTCTTCTTATCAGGTCATCTTTCAGGTTCTTTTCGGTCTCCAGCTGTCTGACCCTGGTTTCAGTTTCGGCTACTATCCTGTTATCGGCTATCGAACTGTCACGTGCAATGATGGCAGGAAGTTGCTGGAGAAAATTCTTATACAGTTGTAAACTCAAATCCCTTCGCCCTTTGCTTTGAAAAATGCTGTCGAGCCTTTCGATGGACGTCCTGGCCTCTAATGTATGGCCATTCTTCACCGACAGATCATATGACTCATTGAGCAATTGGATCGCGGTTGTATCCTCTTTCTTTTGAATATAAATATCTGCCAGCGAGGTGATCTCTCTTGCCTTTAATTGCGAAGAAGATTGTACATAGCCCTGCCCCAAAAAATCTTTTTTGGTTTCGATCGCTTTTGAAAAGTTCTTATTCTGCAGGTAAACATCAGTGATGATATCATTGAACTTCATCGCCTGTCCGGGATTATTTATTGAGAACTGGTAAGCCTGCTTAAATGCATTGATAGCGCCGGTTGTCTTTTTATACTTCAGGTTCAGTTCACCCATCCGGGAAAAATTTGTAACGATCTCACCGGTGTCCCCTTTTTTTATCCCGAGATCGATATTACTCTGGATAAGGCGTTCCTGGAGCAAGACCGAATCGGGCTTTGAAAGCCGGCTGATATCATTGCCATTAAGAGTATTTAAGGTAATGTCCCCCGTTTTCTGACTATTGTCCCGGGCGGTGTTGTAATTGCCCAACGCCTCCTTATTTTTCTTCAGGTCTTCCTGCACTTTAGCTAAGGCCCTGCTACTTTTAGCGATGCCGGCTGCATCATCCATTTTTTCGAACAGGCTCTTTGCCTTCTGGTAATATGTCTCGGCTTTTCCCATCTCACCATTCTGGTAATAACTTTCTCCCAGGTCAAAATATCCTCCTGCAAGTGTATCGGGGTTATTTTTTTTTATACCTGATTCAATCTTACCTGAAGCCCTTTTTACTTTCCTGCCGATGTTAGCCTGGGCAGTAACCATAGCCGGTATACAGCATAGCAGCGTGATAATTATAAGTTGCCTATGACTGGCGGAGCATTTCACGTCTCTTTCTTTATCCTACAAATTAACATCATTTGCAAAGGATTTCCCTGTTACCTACCAAGTCAAATCCAGGTTTCACCAAGTTGAGTCCATTCAGCCTTCAGGCGATTATAATTTCAGGAAATAAAATAAGTATGAAACAGCTCATATCCCGTCTCCTGGCCTTCGCTATTCCCGGTCTTTGTACTGCTCAATCCTGCGGTAATATCAACTATATGTACCAGGCGCGATATTCCGATAGCAGTATAGAAATTGAAAACCATCAGCACAGACGTTACGACTCACTAATCATTTTTCATCACATAAAAAACCATTTATGATAAAGATCAAAACCTGTCTCGCCCTGTTTGCAATCCTGATCGTTTTTCAGGCAGGCGCACAATTAAACTCGACGAACCTGTATGTCCCCATCAATGATTCCACTGCAAAAGTGAAAAAGGGATTTTCAAGCGAACACAAACAGATCCGGCTTTATTATATCAAAGCAAAACCCTCGCTGTCCAGGGAATTCAGGAACATGGGAAATTACACAACGCTCGAGTCAGCGATCAAGCAAAAAAAAATAAAGGTGACTGAGATGGGAGAAGGAGGTTCGGTCAATGAACTCCGTTTTGGTAATTTTTCAAAAGATACGATCCTGGTAAGCATGGGCGACGTGGTCAAAGGTGGCCAACAGGACAGGGTCATTGAAAAAGATACGTTGATCGCTCCTGGCAAAACCATTGTTATTTCGGTGTATTGCGTAGAGCATGGCCGGTGGTCTGCCGGAAACAGTGGTGGTGCATTCAATACCTATCATGGTAACATTGAAAACTCGATTCGGAAAAGTATCGTAAAAGAGAAAAGTCAAAGCGCGGTTTGGAAAAAGGTTGACCAGTACAATCAAGGCAACGGTACAACCAACAGCACGGGCACCTATACTGCTGTAACGCAATCTGCCAACTATAATAGCCAGGTAAACGAATATAAAAATGTATTCATGAAAGAGCTCGCAACCGATTCAACGATCGTCGGTGTCTTAGCAGTCACTGGTGACAGGATCATCGGGTGCGATATCTATGCCACCCCGCAATTGTTCAGAAGCAATGCAGGTAACGTTCTCAATTCTTATATTTCAGAAGCTATATATGAGGGCAAACCTGTGACGATTTCAGACGCAGAAGTAGCAAAGTACCTGAACAACCTTTTAGCCAGTGAAGCCAGGCAGGACAAAGTACTGGAGACAAACGGGCGTACTCTTAAATCGCATGGGAAAAAAATAAAGATCACTGCATTTGATAAGTAACCATTAGCCTTATATCACATGAGAAAAAAGGGTAGTAGGTCAGTATGGATACTTAGGGTCTTAACCACGAAGACAGTAAGACACAAAGATTCACGAAGATTGCTTTATGGGTGCTTTTGAGCCTTTGTGGTTCACGCTTTAAAAAAGGGTTATCTAAATTCAAATTGATCCATTACCAGAAAAAGGATCGCTGCGGCGGTCCTTTTTATTTCTGTACTTTAGCCAATGGACCGGAGATTATTATTCGTGCCATTTTTCAACAAAAATCTTCTAAAGCTGATCTTACAATCATGAATTCCGCAGAATTAAAAAGTCTACAGGCGCCTCTCAAAGAAAAATACAAAACAGAGCCGGCTTCCGCGATCATAACATTAAAAGCGGAAGGCAAGATCGGCGATGGCATATCCTGTAAAGTGGAAACGGGCAAGGCGCTGGTCGTAGCAGGCCTCCACCCTGCGACCGGGGGAACCGGAATGCTTGCCTGTTCCGGCGATATGCTCCTGGAAGCACTGGCGGCGTGTGCGGGTGTAACAATAAAAGCAGTGGCTACCGCTATCGGTGTTGAGATAAAAGAAGGAACTGTGAAAGCTGAGGGAGACCTGGACTTCAGGGGAACTCTCGGGGTATCGAAGGATTCACCGGTGGGATTTAAAACAATTCGCCTGGAGTTTGATCTTGCTTCCAACGCTACAGCAGAACAAATGGAGAGCCTTAAAAAACTGACGGAAAGATATTGCGTGGTCTATCAAACCCTGGTGAAGGGAGTTAGCGTCGAAACCATGTTTCATAATTCATAATGATACAATGCTGTAAAGCATTAAACCTGCCGCTAAGCAGGTTTAATTATTGCTCCCTAATACCGCCCACTACTATTTTGCTGTCTCTGGGCTTATCACCGAAGAAATTTCCGTGATCTTGTTAGCAGGAAAACCGCCTTTCCTGGCATGTTCTCTTATCAATTCTTCATTCTCTGCCTTGTACACGCAGAATATTTTATTTCCCGTAACATAGCTCTGTATCCATTGGATCTTCGGGCCCATTTCCTTCAGGACATTGCAGGAAGTCTGCGAGATGGATTTTAATTGTGCCGGAGTCAATTTGCCTGCATCCGGAATTTCTCTTTCGATCAGGTAGGTTTTCATCGTCGTCTGGTTTGTGGTTGTTGAATTACTGGTTGAGTTTGTTTTTTGTGCCATAATACTTGTGCCGGCGAATAACAGGAAAGCAATAAGTAAGTTGCAGCGATTGGTAAGGGTTCTCATACATTTATTTTTTAAAAGTTAGAAGATGAGTTAAAGATAATATCAGCTATCGCCGTAAGCATGTAACAAATCATCCAATAAATGGTAATGGATATGGAACAAATCGTTCAATAAATGGTAAAATTCATTCAGCGTTTTTTGCCACGGATACTGTCGGAGACTTTGCGAACCTTGCGGTTCTTCGCCCCCTTGCGATACAAGAACTATCGCAAAAAAGGGCACAAGGGCTACGTAAAGAGCGCCAAGACACTTTATAGGAATTCATTTTGTCGCCACGGATATATTATTCGTTTGTCGCAGCAAAATCCGTGAATCCGTGGCATGCTTTCCTTGTGAAAAGCGATCAACAATCAATGCAACAGATCAAGGTAGGCCATGGGAAGCAGGCCGTATTTCTTTTTGAAGCATTTGGTAAAGTAGGAAGGGCTTGTAAAACCAGATTCAAAAGTTATCTGGGAAATGGAGTAGCGTTGTTTCTTCATCAGCTCTTTTGCTTTTTCAAGCCTGAATTCCTTTAAAAGGATGTTCGGCGATAAACCCGTAAGAGAAATGGTCTTCCTGTAAAGTTGGGATTTGCTCATAGCCATGGCCTGGCAATAATCAGTAATGTCAAAATCAGGGTCCTGCCAGTTTTCTTCCAGTTTATTAAAAAGCAGGTCTACCAATATCTCATCTTGCGGCGCCAGAGCCAGGAATGTCTTTTCTTTATTTTGAAAATGATCTTTCGATACAAGATCTTTTACAGGAGAAGCGATCGCGATTTGTTTATCGGTGGCCAGTGTACACAGGTAATTCGCGAATTGAATAGTATCCCCAAATAGCTTATTGCTTTTTTCAACGGGTTCCCCGGCGTTAATGGCAATCTTTAAACCGATAGGTTCTACCTCTTCTATATCTTTCCGTATACCGAGGGCACAGGTGACAGCCCTGGACGCCGATGAAAAAGAAATAACAAACCCCGTTCCTCCATATTCTGCTTCTCTTCCGCCGTTGGCTGCAAGATTTCTTCTTACGATTATATTATAGCGGTTCAGCAGTTCTGTAGCTTTTTCCCGGCCCAACACATTTTGCAATAAAATAGGGTCAGTGATCGCGGTTACCAACAGCACGCGGTAAGAAGGATCACTAAAGACCTTTAATCCATCTTCGGATAATTTCGCCTCTTCCGGATCGTATATCCTTCCCAGGAACGATTCCACGACGTTGCTGCTTACCTCTATCACTTTGTTCGGGACCAGGCCATGGGCTTTATTATGCATTTCTTCGACAGCAGCTTTATCCGGGGCCTCGATAAGGCAAAAAATATTTTCCCTTTCTTCATCAATCCAGTAGGTCATGCATTTACAACCATGTTCTTCCTGGTGAAGCAGGTCCTTGCGATGGGCTTCGGCAACATCCTTTGCTTTCACACCTGGGACAATATGTACATCCATGTAAATAGGCATAACCCTGCAAAAATGATTAAAGGATAAATTTATTGAAAATATAGCGGAGTTGCTTCGGCCTTTCCCTCCAGTTCTCTCTCCAGGGGGAGGGAGTGATAGCGACATCCGGTTGCTTCGCTACGCTCGCGGCCACAATGATTGCATCAGTCACTTCGCTCCGCTCGTGATGACGGGCACCCGTCAAGCCATTTCAATTCCTAAACTCCTGGCTCACCATCAGGCCATAGTATCCGGCATCCATTATACCGATGCCGAGGCGGCCAAACTTAGGTTGCAGGATATTTGCGCGATGACCCGGTGAATTCATAAGATTTCTGTGAGCTATCTCCATGGTTTGCGCCAGGGCCAGGTTCTCACCGGCAGACCTGAACTCCACGTGGGCATCTTTCATCCTGTCGAAAGGATCTTTACCGTCCGGGTTGATATGAGCGAAATAACCTCTCCTGAACATGTCCTGTGATTGATTTCTTGCTACCAGGGTCAACTCGGGATCAGGCTGCAGGGGCTGCAGACCTCTTTTTGTTCTTTCCTGGTTTACCAACTCAAGCATTTTTGCTTCAAGGTCGGGCCGCGCTTTCGATTTATCATAGGTGAAAGACAATTTCACCATTTCTGTTCCCGACTCCGGCGATTTGACCGTAAGACTGGTGATGGTCTGCTTGATTGCGTCATCAAACAACGGCGAGAGCTTGCTGCTTGCCCACTCCGATTGCATGGCAAGCCTGGACCCTATTCGGCTATCACGTGCCTCGGCGTTAAGCCGGTCACTCAACGGCATTCCTAATAAAAGTGCGGAAAGCAGGACTGCATAAAGCCAGCCATTCACAAGCCCGGGCAAGATTCCAAGAAACTTGTTAGCCGGGTTCTCGTTAGCCTCGTAGGGAACACGTCGGATGATGTAATTGGCGATAATACCAAGCAATATCCTCGCAGCCAGGGATGTCAGGATAAAAGCGACAGGTAGCTGCCAGGGGCCCATCTTAATGATCTTAGCCATCAGATCAGCGGTATAAGGATAAAAAAGATAACCCATCACGATACTACCCGTCCATGTGATAAGATCAATAAATCCAATGATGAAACCGCGATGCCACCCTACTATCGCTGACAGCAGGATCACAAGGAGAAGGATCAGGTCTACCCAATTCATAAGTCTTGAATTAACAGCCCTTTCCTGTACAAAAAACCCGCCAGACAAAATTACAGGGCGGCGAAACAGAGCGGGAACGGGCGAGAAAACAATCCCCGCGCACGCCGCGCTCCGCACTGTTTCTCGCTCTTTTTCTTTCGTTGCTTCATATCACATTCATTTGCTATGTCAGTTTCTCATGTTTCTTTAATGCCTGGAATAAATCAAAATCAAAAAATGACAAAAACTGGGGTTTTTTCTTATAAAATGTCGCGGCATCAGATTAATTTTCGCACATAAAACCTTAAACAAGTGAAAAAATTTCTCCTCTTCCTCCTCGCCCTGGCCTCTTACCACGCATTCGGACAAAATTCTTACGAGCAAGCCTGGGCAAGATTAAATGAAAATAAATGGGATGAAGCATCCAATCTGCTTCTTGCAGCGCAGAAAGACCCAGCATCTGCCAAGGACGCCTATATAACCCGGCTCTATCTCGATGCATATAAAGGAAAAGACAAAGAAGTAAAAGATTTTTACAAAACCATTTATTCCCCAGCCACTGATAACCCTTATCCCTATATCTATGCGCTGTGGTTCAACCCGGCTGTTGCAGGTGATTATGGCAAAAAAACATCGGACCATCAACTCGACCTGCTCAACCAGTTGCTCAGCGACCCCAAAGCTCCCGGCACATTGGTTGCTGCTGCCAACTACCAGATGGGTATGCATTACCTGTATTCAAATGATTTTGATAAAGCGGACCGCTACTATTCCAATGTCGGCAATATCCGTAACTGGCAATACACTGGCCCCTTTGAAAATTTATCGAAAAGCGGCTATTATAAGAATTATGGGCCTTACGATCAGCCGGGACCCGATGCCGTATTCAAATCTGTCACCAATGCAGACGTGAAATGGTTTGTACCTTCTTCAGAGATCAGGGATGGCTGGACGCCGGTCGCCTACCAGATCAATAAACACACAGCCGTTTCGTATGCGCAGAATTTCGTTAGCTCTCCCTCCGACCAGGATGTGTATTGCTGTGTGGGAGCCGGTGGGTCTATCAAAGTTTGGATTAATGATGAATTGGTGATCTCTGAATCCGAAGAAAGAGTCACCGAGCTGGATACTTATATTACAAAATGTCATTTAAAGAAAGGTGTTAACCGGGTATTGATCCAGATGGGTTACACCGATAATTCCTACGCCAATTTCTGCGTTCGCTTCACAGACGAAAAATTGCGTGCTATCCCGGATATCACAGGTTCGGCCAGTTTCACTTCTTATACCAAGGTAACAGGCAGCACAAGAAAGTATGAGATGATAAAACCTTTCGCCGAAGAATATTTCCTGGATGCTATTAAAAGCAAACCGAACAACCTGGTTAATTATCTGCTGCTTGCTGATGTTTATATGAGGAACAGGAAGATAATTGAGGCGAGAAATCTAATTACTGAAGCAGTCGAAAAAGCTCCATCCAATTGCCTCTTCAAAATGAAAATGGCGGAAATACTCACAAAAGAAGAAAACAGGACATTGTTGCTCGAGGAAGTAGAAAAGATCAAACAGCTGGACCCACAAAGTCTACTGGTAATGGAATTGAACATAAAAGAATACCTGGGCAACCAGAAATATGAAGATGCCAGCAACGAGCTCGAAAAAAGGATCAACGAATATGGCGAAGATGAAAGCACGGCAGAATACAAACTGCTGCTGCTGGTGCAGGAAAAGAAATACGAAGAGTTGATCAAGGAAGTGGAAAAAATGTATGCTAAATACCCGAACAATTCGCAGGTGCTGGAAATGATGTACGCGATAAAAAAGGAAGTATACAAGGATAAAAAAGCTGCAATGCGGGTGTATGAGAATTACCTGAAGTCGAACTATAATTACAGTGTAACGAATAAATACACCGATGCGCTGTCTGAGCAGGGCGATAATTCAAAAGTCCTGGATATAAAACGAAAGCTGGCTGATAAGTTTCCATATTCTCCCAATGAGTTTTACGGGTTGTCCAAGTACTATTATGGCACAAAACAATACGACAAAGCCGAGGAGAATATCCGGAAATGCCTGGCACTCTCTCCTTACAATGAAAACTACTGGGAGCAGCTAGGTGACATCCAGAATGAAAAAAAGAATGTCAGCGAAGCCATGGACGCTTACAATATGTCACTGAAATACGATCCCAAGCAGTATATCATCATTAACAAAATACGTAAGCTGAATGGCAAGCCAGAGATCCAGAAGTTGTTCCCGGAAATCGATATCGATGCTTATATAAAAAAAGATAAGCTCGAGGAAGCAAAAAATACCGACTATGGTTATTACTACATCCTCGATCAAAAAGACGTGGCACTCTATCCAGGTGGTGCAGCCGAAGAAAATTATACGTACATCATTCGTATCACCAACGATAAAGGAGTAGACAAATACAAGGAATCAAGCATCGGTTACGATAACCACCAAACCCTGTTGATCGAGAAAGCGCAGGTGATCAAGAAGAACGGAGCAAAGATCGAAGGCGAAAAAAATGATAATGAAATTGTATTCACCAACCTTGAACCCGGTGATATCGTAGTATTCAAATACCGTATCCGCAATTATGTATATGGCAGACTGGCCAAGGAGTTCTGGGATAAATATTATTTCGGCGGACAGATCTATACCGCCATTGCACGGTACAACCTGCTGGTTCCAGCTGAACAAAAAATATCGTATGTATTCAGTAGCTCTGACGCCAAACCGGTCATCAAGGATGTTGAGAATTTTAAGCAATACAGCTGGGAATTGGTGAAGGACGAGCCTGAAAAAGACGAGCCGCTGATGCCGGAACTGGTCGATGTATCGAAGGTGTTACATGTATCAACAATACCTTCCTGGAAGGACATCGCAGACTGGTACAGTGATATCTCCAACAACAAAGCCGAAGAAGATTTCGAGATCATTGCTTTGTATAAAAAACTTTTCCCCGATGGTACGAAACCGATGAGCCAGTTTAAAAAAGCAAGGATCATCTACGATTACATTGAATCGAATATCCGCTATAGCTCCGTTTCCTTCCGGCAGAGCGCCTACGTGCCCCAGCGTCCATCCGTCACATTGACAACGAGACTGGGTGATTGCAAAGACCTGTCGAGCCTGTTCTCCACACTGGCTCATATGGCAGGTATCACAGCTCAATTGGTGCTTGTAGATACGCGGGACAACGGTCAAAAAGATATTCTTTTACCCGGCGTTGAATTTAACCATTGCATTGTAAAGGCTGAACTGGATGGCAAGCCTTATTATATAGAACTCACCGACAACTACCTTCCGTTTTCCAGTTTGCCAAACAACCTTAACGGCGCTACCATATTGGAGATCCCCAATAGCGGTAAGGGTGTCGACAAGGCAGAGGTCAAATTCCTGCAGGCAACAAACCGTGCCCGCGATGTCGTTAAAAGGATCGTGGATATCAAACCCACCGACCCTGACCTGGATATCACTGTGACGACTATTCGTTTTGGCGAGCCTTCTTCTGATACAAGATATACTTATGGCAACCTGGACAATGACAAACAAATGAAAGAAATGGAGAAAACAGTTGCCAGCGGCTACAAGAATAATGTAAAGATCCAGAGCGTTAAATTCAGCCACCTGGACCAGTTAAATGATTCTGTTGAATACGTTTATACCTACAAGGTGAAAAATGAAATTTCGGAGATCGGATCATTAAAGACATTCCGGATCGTATATCCCGATGTCGTCGCTTCACTGAATAATTTTTCTTCTGATACAAGAACCTACCCGGTTGAATACTGGAGTTATGAAGATGTGGATACTTATGAGACTATCGTCAACATCAGTCTTCCAGTTGGTAAGAAGTTCACGGAACTGCCAGCAACCGAGACACTTTCTTACAAGAACCTGAAGTTCACGATCCAGTACACTTTGAAAGCGCCGGACAAATTGGTGGTCGTCAGAAAATTCTCCAGCGACCGGCAAAACATCCCGGCTGCGGAGTATGCTGACTTCAAAGCCTTTTTTGAAAAGATTGTAAAAGCGGAACAGAAGTTTATCGCTTACAAATAGATTGATATTACAGAAGGAAAGCTGCTACCCCCGGCGGCCATAGTCTATGGCGATGTACGCAAGGTGGCAGTTTTTTTTATTTAGAAAGTATCAGCCAGCAATGGGCAGGGTGAACGTAAACGTGGAGCCCTTGTCTTTTTCGCTCGTAAAATGAATATTGCCGTCATGCTGTTCAACTATCTCTTTGGCCAAAAACAAACCGATCCCAAAACCAGGAAAGGTTTGTTCGATCTTTTCTTCCACCCGGTAAAAGCGCTCAAATATCTTTGACTGGTATTTTTTAGCGATGCCAATGCCGTAATCTTTTATGCTTACGGATACTTTTCCCTTTTTTGCCTGCTTTACCCATACTTCGATTTTATCAGAGCCAGGAGAATATTTGACAGCATTGGTCAGTAAATTGATCAGTACCTGTCCTATCCTGTCTTTATCGCCATAGATATTGCAGCCAAAATCGTGAAAGATATTGATGGTGTGTCTTGTATCTGAATAAAGAACATCCTGTACTGTATCAATCACCAGCTCATTGAGATTGAACACCTCCCTGTTCAGTTCCAGTTTACCTGTTTCTATTTTTGAAAGATCGAGCAACTCTGACAGCAATCTTGTCAACCGGTTGATCTGTTTATCAATGTTCGCCAGCGAAAGTTTGATTAGCGAAGGGGATAGTTGTTTTTCCTCTTCGTTTTTATGAAGAGCCGATAACACCAATTGAACATAGCCTTTAATAGAAGTGACCGGTGTCTTCAATTCATGGCTTGCCATTTTAATGAAATCGCTTTTCAGCTTATCAGATTCAGCCAGTTTTGTCAGTTGTTCGAGTTGTCTCACGCTATCAGTAATATCATGGCTTATCGTCATCACGGCATACACTTCGCCAGCCATATTTTGCAGGGGAATGTAATTATGCTTATAGTACTGTTCAGACACAGATGATTTTACCTTGTCCCTAATGATCAATTTTCCATCAAAGGCTTTCAGGAGGTCTTCGTAATACCGGGAGTCAAGCAAACGGGGATTTACCTCTGTTATTTTCCTGCCGGTCAGCTCCCCTGGATAATACTCCGCTATAACTGATCCGGCCTTCTTATTAACGGATATAAAACGCAACTCTTTATCTACCACGATTATCAGAAATCCAGCAATTTTTCAACGAACTGGTTACGCTGTTCCAATATCTCGTTACTCTCTATCAGTTTTGCCCTGACACGTCTTTCTTCAGTAACATCCTGGCCGGTTCCGATCATCTTAATCACGACCCCTTTATCATTCACAACAACATCACCGCGGCCATGCAGCCATTTTACTTCGCCCGAAGGGGTCATAATGCGATGATAATAATCATCGAACTTTTTTTTCTCAAAGCTCGACCACACATGCTTGTCCACCATTTCCCTATCGTCAGGATGAACGCAGGAAATGAATGTTTCATATTTAATATCAATATAGTCGAGCGGGTTCAGGCCGCACATATGATACATATTCCGTGACCAGGTGAGCTTATCGTTGACTACATCCCATTCCCAGCTGCCGAGTTGTGCCACTTGCTGGGCTTCATTTAGCTGCCTGTTCGTTTTTTCCAGCTCAAGTTCGGTCTTTACTACATCCGTCACATCCCTGGTCATGAAGATGACTCCTTCTACTTTGTCTCTTAAGATCAGGGGTATAAAAAAACAATTGGTAAAAATCTCAGGTCGTGCCAATGACTGAACCTTTTCGAGGGAAACAGTTTCTCCCTCCAATGCTTTCAGCAGGCTTTCATGTTGGGCTGTCCCCTCGCCCCCGCCGGGTATGATATCGAATACATATTTTCCTGCCAGCTTGCTCCTTTCGGCATTTAATATACCCTCGCATTTTTTATTCCCGGTGATAAAGCGAAGACCTTTGTCAAGCACAACCACAAACTCGTCTGAAGCATCTATTATCTGTTCCAGGAATTTATGGATATCCTGCATATCGGATGTCCGCTGGATTACCTGGTTCTCGATGGAAACAGAAAGCTGCCTATATCTTTCCCCGCCTTCCCGGACGATCTGCTCCGCCTGTTTTTGACGGGTGACATCGGTTCCAATCGAAAGAACCTGCGAAAGCTCTCCTTTTTCATTATAAACGGGCGTTGAAGACGACAGAACCCAAAATGAATCCCCTGTCTCTTTAGCCAGAAACCGGACAAGCACTTCGGCCTTTTTTCCGGTTGTTAAAGCCGCATGGGCAGATCCTTGTACCGCCGACATTTCATTACCCGATTCATCAAACAAAATGAATTTCCTGTTAATATGGTCTTTGAGCTGTGCCATATCCGGCGCTCTCAATATTTCCTCGGGCGAATTATATCCCATCCATTCTGCGCCTTTCTGATTCACATATTCTATCTGTCCTTTGCTGTTGAACCGGTAAACCCCAACAGGAATATTTTGGAAAGTGATTTCCAGCTCTTCCTTTGCAAGCTGTAATTGGCGATTGTTCTCCTGTATTCTTTTATTGGCGATAACCTGGGCTGTCACTTCATAAATATGCGCCATGAGATTGATGACCTTACCAGCTTCATCCTTTGTGGGATAAAGTATAAAATTGTAATAGGCTGTTCTACCGTTTTTACCCTGCATGCGAACCGGGAATTCATCGGCCCTATATGGCTCACCGGATTTATATACCGTTTCAAAAATTTCAAAGACGCTCTGTCCGTCCAATTCAGGCCAGGCCTCTCTCAATGTGCGGCCGATCAATTCGGAAGCGCTCCGGTTGAATAATTTTTCGTGAAATGAATTAACAGTTGTATATCGAAACTCCGGGCAACTGAAGATTGCCATTGCGGCAGGAGCCTGCATAAAAAAATTCTTCATTTCCTCGGCGGAAATCTCCTGTCGTTTCAAGGGCGATGAGGTCGCAGTTGTTTGCTGCATAGTTAGTTTTAGATGGCCCGGTTACCAAAAAGATCGTCAGTCACTTGCCATCCGTTAATGGTTATTCTAAATTAAAAAAAAGAAACCAGATTATTCTTATTGAATTTTAATTCGCTTATTATTAATTGCCAATTCTCCCAACAATTCGCGTATAAATCCTATATGTACCGATAACATATTGCATGAAATTTGCTGGAATGGTTCAGCCAATAAAGCAACTGGAACTACCAGAACTTATCGACATGCTTGCCGAATCGACCTCTCAGTATATAACTATGGTTAAAACGGGTGTTTCCAGAGATCAGTTCAATGAATGCAAGGAAAAAATCGAGCTGCTACAATCAGAGATAAAGGCGCGAACAAAAACTGTAGGCACCGGGTCTCTCCCTCCAACTTCCTCTCCAAGGGAGCAATAGTGACATTCAATGGCCGCTACGCGAAGGCGCAGCACCCAGGTTCAACATTCAAAATATAATTAATACCCCCATCCTTTCATAATCTTCAAATCTTCCTCAACGCTTGCCAACGGAGTCTTACCCTGGTATGATTCCTGTTCGATGATAAAATGAATAGTCCCGGCTGATTTTTTCCCAATATCGATCACTTCTTTGACCGGCACTATACCGGCTCCCAGTTTGGTGCTTTCGAAACGCTCATCTCCGGACGTCGCTTTGATTTCATCCTTTACATGCATAGATTGAAATCTTCCAGGCCATTTTTTAACTACCTCCAGGGCCGTTGCGCCGCCATTATACAAGTTACCGATATCCAGTTGATGGATCACCAGGTTGGGATCCGTGTTTTGCATGATCACATCGTGCATGATCACATCTCCGTACTTCTCGCTGAATTCGAAATCGTGGTTATGATAGCCAAACTTCATCCCCGACTTTTTACACAACTCGCCACTCTTATTAAATATCTCCAAAAACCGCTTCAGGTCGTCCAGGTTTTTACGAAGATCCTGGTCCAGCCAGGGACTGATAACATACATTTGACCTACCACAGCCGCATCGTCCACAGTATACTTCCAGGCATCAGTAAAATCTTTTTTTGCATCATCCCAATGCTGTTTACCCATGACCGTATGCCCGCTGGGCATCTTCAGGTTCAAATCATTCAGCAGTTTCCTGAAATCTTTGGCCTCATAGCCATAAAATTTCCTGTCGATGTAATTAGCGTGCTCAACGTAACGATAACCCATATTGGAAAGCTGTTTCAGTGTTCCCGACGGGTCTTTTTTCATATCGTCCCTCACGGAATACAACTGCACACCGGTAAGTTGCGCTTCCTTTTTTGCAGCAAACAATTCGTTGGAAAAAAAGGCGGAGGCGGCAACAGCCATCGTTGTCTTTTTGATGAAAGTCCTTCTGGAGTCGGTCATTTCTTTTGTTTTTGTGGTTAGAGAAGTATGGCAGGGAAAGTGCCCGAATTACAGGCAATCTAAGAATTATTTTATTTGCTGCATGTAAATTCTTAGATGAATGTTCCGGCTGCGACTCAATGACGTTATGCCAGGGGAGATCGTTGCGAAACTCTATATCTATTAACTGTGTAAACGAATAGTGTGCGGCGACTTTGCAATTTTATATAGAATAGCTGTAAAAATGAATGCCGGCTTATAACCGGCATTCCCGTATAGTTAAGGATAGAAAGGCTATCGCATATAGCGATAGCCTAAAGTCTTTCGTTTTTCCAGACTTCTTTAGTATCTATCAAGGGTTAGCTCGTCAAACATTGGTCGTTCTTCCGGAAACCAATGAGATAATAAATAAAACTAAAAAAACGAAAAACAAAACTTTAGCAATACCTGCGGCGCCGGCTGCGATACCACCGAAACCAAACACTGCAGCAATAATTGCGACTATCAAAAAAATAACTGTCCAGCGTAACATAATATTAAATTTTAGTTTTAAAAATTGGTTTATGTAATTATTGAAATAACTATGCCAGATAATTCTCACAATAAGCAGAAATAGCTATTGGCTTTAAACCGGGGAATTTATTCTACAAGAATGTATATAAAACAACTTATTAAAAACTAATGGCATTGGTTATTCCGGGTTCTCACCGGAATACACAACAATGTCGCTGAAGCCGTAATTCTGCCAAATGAATTCCGCCGTAACAAGGTCCCCTTCACCTTCCGGCATCTTCTTTTACCGCCCGCATATAATTCAACCTGCCACAGCAAGGGCTTTCGTACATTTTATTGGCCAATAATATTGCTTACCAAAAAAACTGATAAAATGAAACAACTGCATGCAACACGGTTTTTCCAGTTATTGTTGGTATTACTTATTTCAATAACTGCAAAAACACAGGCGATCACAACGCCCCGAACACCAAGCCCCGGAGCTATTGTATCCCAAAAGATCGGGATATCGACAGTCACTGTAAACTATTCCAGGCCCTCTGTAAAAGGACGCGAAATCTGGGGCAAACTGGTACCTTATGGATGGAATGTTCAAAATTTCGGTAATGGTAAATCCGCCCCCTGGCGGGCCGGTGCCAATGAGAACACCACTATTACCTTTTCTCATGCTGCCAAACTGGAAGGTAAAGACGTACCGCCTGGTGAATATGGTTTGTTCTTCGTCGTCAATGAAGACAATACAGGCGAAGTGGTCCTGTCTAAAGATCATCGCTCCTGGGGCAGTTTTTTTTATGAGGCCGGCAACGACCTGTTAAGGTCTAAGATCCAGTTGCGCTCAATACCTATGACCGAACTGCTGACTTATGATTTTATCAATGCCACAAAGACCTCTGCTGAGCTGGTGCTTAACTGGGAGAAAAAACAGTTCCCCGTGAAGATCGAGTTTGATGTCGACCGCATCGTTTTAAATAATGCTGAGGAAGAACTTAAAGGTCCGACAGGTTTTAACTGGCAGGGATTTGCAAGCGCCGCTAACTATGCCTTGCAAAATAAGACAGGTTACGACCAGGGATTGGTATGGGCAGATCAGGCAGTTGCACAAAACAAGGCATTCCCCACGCTGAGCACAAAAGCAAACTTACTCAGAGCCATGGGTAGGACGGCTGAAGCCGATACCATAATGAAACAGGCTATCGCAATCGCCAATGAGAATGAATTGAACCTTTATGGATATAACCTGATGAACGCAGGCCAGCATGACAAGGCCATCGAAATATTTGTACTGAACACGAAAAGGTTTCCCAATAGTGCCAATACATTTGACAGTCTTGGAGAAGCTTATGCTACAAAGGGAGATAAAAAGAACGCGATCGCCAGTTTTAAGAAATCACTTAGCATGAACCCGCCAGCCAATGTCAGGGCCAATTCGGAAAAATTCCTGAAACAACTCGGAGCAATGTGATACACTTACAATATGAATGACAAAAGCCATCCGACAGCTGTCGGATGGCTTTTGTTCCTTTATAGACGACATCAAAATTAGTTAAGTGGCTGATCCTTTAATTCGTTAATTAGTATTACACAACGGATCAGTTACCATACATTTCTCGGGCAGGTATCGCCATAGCGGTTACCGATCAGGAATCCGATCATTAACTCGTGGGTACCATGGCTGTAAGTATCGAGATTGGTTTTTGTATAATCGTAAGAATAGGCAACATTAAACGTATTACCTACATTCAGTCCAATCATCGCCGCATAACCGGTGTATTGCCGATAGCTGGCCCCTATCCAGGCAAGATCCCTGTACTGGAGTTTAGCATTGCCTTCAACCTGGTAGTTGTGGGTAAATTCTCCGTTGATATACTTTATCATCACGGACGGTATTAAGTTGAGATCTTCGCTGACCAGGAAGCGATATCCAGCTGTAAAGAACACATGAGGAATAAGCCTTCCCTTGGCTTTGAAGGTAGCATCATCCACGAAAGCGAGTTTTTGCGGAATGATCTGCTGGGCGGAAAGTCCCACAAAATAATCGGCTGAATAGAGCCAAAGACCGGCATTCAGATCGGGCTTTACTTTATTCAATTCACCACTGACACTTGCTACAGCCGGATCAGAGGAGTTATTACCAAAATTAATTTTACCATCTGCATTCAATCCCACAACTGTTATCCCGGCAGAAAAGCCAGCCGCAAGATTGGTCCTGGCATTTATTCCCAAATGATAAGCATAACTGACATTCGAAGTAAAACGGTTGAAGTTCCCGGTCTTATCATCCAGCACCGTCAGACCGATGCCATGATGGGGCTGTGAAGCTGTATAACTTTCCCAGTAAGAATTGCCTCTGGGGTTTTCACCTGGTATATTATAAGATGTTGCCGAGGTTTTATAATCCTTTTTACCCAATGGGCCCTGGATTGTCAGGTATGCCGTTCGTGGCGCCCCTTCGAAGCCTACCCACTGGTCCCTTGCGCTGATCTTGACGTCAGTATAATTCTCAATACCAGCCAACGCAGGATTGAGAATAAAATTATTTAAAATGTATTGTGTATAATGAGAACGCTGCTGCGCCGCAACAACATTGACCACAAACACAACTGCCAGTAACAGCGAATTCCTTTTTTTCATAATTAACGAATTATATCTACGAACCCTGTTCTTGGTTTCCTCCCATTTTTCGGATCGATGATGTAATAATAAGTACCCACTGGCGCTTCTCTCCCATTTATCCTACCATCCCATGGAGTGGTATAGTTCACGTAGCGCTGCACAAGTTGTCCGTAACGATTATAAATCTGAACGACGCAACCGGGATAGCTATCCAGGTGCTCGATCACCCAGGTATCATGAACGCCGTCGCCATTGGGACTGAAAATATTTGGTATCGTGAGATCCTTTAGCAGCTTTATAAATACATCATCGCTGGTAGTGCAACCTTTATCAGACGTCACGGTCAGCGTATAAGTGAAATCAGCCGGCGGTGAGGCCTGCGGTTTGGCAATAGCAGCATCGTTGAGATAGGTAGCCGGTGACCATGTGTAAGTCACAGGAATCCCCGTCACCAATGTGGGAGACATCACAACATATCCTCCTTCCAACACGGTTTTGTCGGGACCTGCATCTGCAACAGGCGTCGGGTTAATGATCACGGTTTGAGAAATTGAACTGGCACAGCCATTATCTCCGGTATAGGTGTACACTATATTGTGCGATCCGGCCCCTGCAGTCTTCGGATCAAAATTACCGGTAGGCGAAGTCCCGGTTCCCGAATAAATCCCGGAGCCAGGTAAAGCATTTTGCAATTGTGCAGACAACTGAAATGACGGTGAATTGGTACATGCTGGTAACGCAGCATTGACGGCCAGTTGAGGTGTTGCGAGCAATGTTAGTTGTTTATCGAAAAATACGGAACAGGTAATTCCTGAATACACTACATATCTTACCGTATAAGTTTTAGAAACGGGTGTTCCAAATTCGGGATACGTATGCGAATACAATTTCCCGGGCGTCGGGCCGTTGTCTGTTATTTTGTTGGTTGGATCACCGGTATAATCCCAGAATATTTCAACTTTCAGGATGTTGCCTGCATCAATAGAAGAAGCATCCTTGATTGATATGCTCTTATTGCTGCACAGAGCCGCGGTATTTTGTACTGTGAAGTTGGGTGTCAGTATTCCTCCGTTCACCGTAACCGTGTTCGAAGTGGTATCTTTACAACCAAAATTATTAGTCGCTATCAACTGTGCGGTATAGGTGCCGGCAACTGTGTAATGATGGGTAGGGTTTTGTATTACCGAAGTATTGGGGTTTCCGGGTGTTGCACTGCCATCGCCGAAGTTCCATTGCCATGCAGTGACAGATCCATGGGAAGTATCGGTAAATGGAGCAAGTGCATCGTTTACACAAATTATGGGGGCAATAAATCCTGCATCAGGCACCGGGTTGATCGTTATGGTTTTGGGAACCAGGGTGCTGATGCATCCTTTATCTGTTTCAACTTTGAGCGTGACATTATAGGAATTAATCCCGGAATACGTGTGAACAAAAGCAGCTCCTGAGTTGAGTATCGCATTTGTCGCGTCTCCATAATCCCAGGTCCATTTTACGATCGTACCTGCATTTGCAGCGGAGGCATCGGTAAATGTAACACCCTGCCCAATGCATCCGGGCAATGAAGTATTGAAATTGGCGGAAGGCAATGGATTAACAACTATTTGTCGCGTTGCAATGTGTGAACTGGATATTGTCTGGCAGCCGGCAGCTGAAGTAACGGTAAGAGTGACCGTATAAGTTCCCGGCGTTGCATAGCTCTTCGTTGGATTTTGAAGGGTCGATGAGGTAAGATCACCAAAATCCCAGTGGTATTCGGAAATCGTGCTACCCGGTGCAGTGCTTTGATCGCTAAAACTGAAACTGGAACCAACACACACTTCAGGGGGTGCGGTGAATGTTGCCTGCGGTTCAGCAAAAATAGTTGTCAACTGACGTGTCAGTGAATCAGCGCAGCCGTTGTTGGAAATAATGACGAGTTTAATATCATATGGACCGGTAGCGGCATAATTATGAGTGGTGCCCGGGCCACCGACTGCAGCTGTGGCATCTCCAAAGTACCACACATAGTTAAACTGGCCTTCTGAGCCATCGCTGATGGTTGAAGTGCTATTAAATTGAGCAGTTCCAGCTGGAAGGCACACATTACCCGGTAAAGTAAAATTGACTACCGGGTTCGGACTAACAGTGATGTCCATGCTGTCAACAATGCTCATGCAACCAAGTCCCGATTCTACATAAAGTTTAACACGGTATGTACCAACAGCAGCATAGCTATGCGTTTGAGTACCGGTAGTGAACATGGTCGTAGGTCCGTCTCCAAAGTTCCAGTACCATTTTGATATAGCTCCGGAAGCTATAGTTGAATTATCAGTAAAAGTGACCGTTCTCCCTGCGCAACGCGGAGTTGAAGGAGTAAAGGCGGCAACTGGTGGATCACTCAATGCGACAGCATGAATCATCGTGTCGGCTTTACAGCCAACATCCGTTATGACTGTATATTTTACATTATAAGAACCAGGCGCGGCATATGTATGGGTTGTTGACGTAACATCATTTGCGACATTATTATCGCCAAAATTCCAGTGCCAGTGAACGATTGGCCTCCCATTGGTACCTGATGAATTATCGGTAAAGCTGACGGCGCTGGATACGCAGCCATTCGTTGCAAAATTGAAATCGGCTACAGGAAGACCGAATACTTCGAGATCATAATCTATCTCCTGAACACCGCTACAACCATCTGTCGTTGGGTTCTGTGCAACCACGCGGATGGGATAGGTTCCAACATTTGGAATAGAGTAGGAACCAGTCAGGTCATATTTATAAAGGGTCCTGCCGTTAACTACATAAGAGGAAGTAAAGGTGGGGCTATTGATCGTAACATCCGGGAACAGTCCATTGAACTGCCATTGGATCTGGGTCGGTTGATAAGGGAAGGTCATTGAAAAAGTAAAAGGCAATCCTTTACATGCTACCGGGAAATCAACGGTCGCATACCCGTTGTTAATAGAAACAAACTGGTAAAGATCTTTCACGTTGGTACCCGCGGAATACCCATACGATTCTGCATCACCCATTCCGTAGGTTATTGCGTTAAAACCGCTGTCTGCTTTCAGCCTGAAAAATTGAGTGGAATAGTTGGTAAGATCTTCGACGAGATAGGAATAACCATTGCCCGAAGGCATGGCTGTAAACGCGTTAATCGGTGCGGCCCCATTTATTTTGAATGAAGGCGCCGCAGTCGTTTTCATATAAACACAGAGAAACTTCGTGTGGATCGCCTGCAGGTTGGAGGAAAAAATGCTGATATCATTGATACTTTGTTCAACGGGGTTAAGGATGATCATCTCCGGGTCTCCCTGTGCATTTCCATTACCGAGGATCGGTGCCGAACCGGAGCAGTTCGCACTCATCAGGTATTGGGCCACAGAAATTGGTTTGTCGGCCGAGATGGTCATAGCAGCTACATATGGGGTGGCGGCAGAAGTACTGGCGGGATAATATTCTCCTGCATTCAGGGTGATATTGGTGCCATTAAAATTAACCGTTGTATTATTTTCTGAAGCGGTCACCCGCACATGAAAACCACTTGAATTATTAGCAAGCGGCACTATTCCGAAATTTTTGCCCCAGGAATTCACAGGGTAGCATTGCTGGTACAGGGGATCATATGATGAAGGCGAACATCCCGCCCGCCCGATCGCGACAGCCGAGCTCCCGGAAAATACCGCTATCCTTTTACAGCTACCTGTTCCCGAAGCGATAGATTCAATTACACTACCTGAGAGGTCTTGAACGTCCTGCACCTGGAATACGTCTCCAGGATTGTTTAAGGTCACGGTGCTGACAGTAGGGTTAAGCACTCCGTTTCTTCTAAGCTGGTATTGAACGACTGTATTGTCTTCAGTCGCAACAATTTCAAATTGTGATTTTGAGCCGGAGGTGCTAAGCTGATAGTAGTTCGATGAATAATATTTTTTTCCCAGGGTGGTTATCGGCAGAATGAGTGAGGCTTCGGAGCGAAAGCCGGCATAGATGTGAGCAAACACAACCACGGGTGGCTGGCCCGGATCTACAATTACATGAATGCCTTTATTGACAACAGTGCCCGACTCTGCATCGGAAACATAAGCGTTGGAATAAGGAATGGCTATTGGTCCGGTGATCTGGTTGGCGGTAACGATGAAAGTAGTGCTGAATCCGTTTGCAGTAATAGTTCCTTTTGAATTCTTATCCGAGGTAATAAACAGTGCCATATTGGCAAGGCCGCTGGAGGGAACATGGCTTGGAAAAACCAGCCAGAATTCCTTTCCCTTATTTGAAAAATCCTGGGCAGTAACCCGGGTCGCCGTCGTCGCTAATAAAACAATTAACAGGGACGGGAATAAGCATGACTTTCTCATTGAGTGCAGGGCCAGTTTTAGGTACGACGAATTTACTGAAAAGCTTCTTCCAAAATTCATCGACAGTGATAATGCCTTCGCCATATGTCGTGGGGATCTTCATAAGGGGTGATTGGCTTTCGGATCGAAATGATCCCGATGGCTATCGGGAGGGGAGTTTCTGAAGGATATCACATTCGCTCATAAAAGTATATTTTTTCGTTTATAAAATGAAATATCCGGTGATAGATATAACTTGGTAGTTACCAGTATTTCTACGATTAATGATTCTAAAAAGCTAACACAGCTTAAAAAATGCATTTCCCAACCATATTTGCTTAAAATATTTTAAACATTATTTCTTAATAAAGCCATCTAAATGACTGGCTATCTATAATTAAATATTAATTTCATTCCCCTTTTTTTTAGTAATTAATTGAATGCATCAAGGTGCCTGGAATCCCAACTAAATTAGCAGGAGATTTTACCCAAAACCCGGTCACGACATCCGAGATTCACGGGATTGTAACTTGTTTCTTTAGTAAGGTTTGGCGGGGATTGAGGGGCAAGCGGCAGAAAGCTGCAAAAGGTGATGAGGGGTTAAGAGAGTCCCCTGCTAAGGAATTTGGACGAGAGAAATGGATGCAATTAGGGAGTTTGTTTGCTGTAAATAGGAACAAATTTATAGCCCGTTGGCGGCAGCAAACGACACAAAAAAGTATAGGATTGAGTCTCACTATCCCCTTGGCTGGTGTAATAAACTATTCCTTCCAAGTACAAGAATATACGGTCATTGTAAAAAGCTGCCATGTTAGCACTATCCAGAAGCTGCCCGAACTGTTGACCAATCCCAATTTGCGTCAATGGTGCTATGTGCTTATTGAAGGATTTTCCTGTTATACTATAAAGCTCGCTCGTTGGCTCTTTCAAGGTGTCATAACTCAATTTATAAACCGCTTTCATTACTCCCACATTCGCCAAAGATCTACCCAGATTAGCCAGATAGATAACTACCCCCACGGGCTGACCTGCTTCAAACTTGGCCAAATTGAAATAAGAACATTCAAGCAATGCCTTTTCTTTTTTGGGCTTATTACAATTGAGAGTATCGGGAATAAATACTGCTAACGCTCCAATTACGCCACAAGCAAACAATATGACACCTGCCGAAATTTTAATTAATCTCATCCAATTCCTTCGCTTGTTGGTTTGCGTAGGCTTAATGATATGGGGTTTGTATTTATTGCTGGATGGCATTCGGGATTACGAAAACGATTAACCCTATTTTTTTAATCACTAATTCACAAGATACAATCTTATAATATGTCACAGTTTAAATGCCTTCAGGACGTAGCCAACTACTTCAATTCAGAGGATAAATGCCGGTCATTTTTAGAGAAAATGCGCTGGTCTGATGGCCGTATTATCTGCTCTATTTGTGGCGTTCGGGATGCCTATAGAATGGCAGATGGCAAGCGTTATAAATGCAAGGATATGGATTGCAGGGCTACGTTTACAGTCACGGTTGGAACGTACATGGAAAACACAAAACTGCCCCTTCAAAAGTGGCTTATGGCTATGTACCTGCTATCTGCCCATAAAAAAGGGATTAGCTCCTACCAGTTAGCCCGTGATCTGGGGATAAGGCAGAAAGCTGGCTGGTTCCTGCTTATGAGACTGAGGCAGATGTTTAAGGATAATGGCATGACCATGCTATCAGGGAGAATAGCGGCAGACGAGCATTATGTTGGCGGCAAATGGTCAAATATGACCAAGAAAAAGAGGGCAAAGCTGGTAGCTTCAGGGAAGGATAACAAGGTTGCTATTATGGGCATCCTGGAACGCCAGGGGGACGCTAAACTGGTAATGATTGGGAAAGACAGCCTGAAGGACGTAATAAGAAAACACGTATCTACTGACGCTTACATAAATACAGACGAGCATAACGGATATAAAGGCTTAGACCGGGAATTTGCAGACCGTGACAGCGTAAACCATAGTCAGGGACAGTTTGTAAAGGGAGATGTTCATACAAATAGCGTGGAAGGTATATTCAGCCTGTTTAGCAGAATGATTTTTGGTATCTACCATCAGGTAAGCGAGAAACACCTTCAGCAATACTGTACAGAGTTTACTTATAGATTTAACAGCAGGAAAATAAAGGACGTTGATAGGTTTGTAAAGGTGTTTAATAACCTTAACGGAAGGCTTACCTATAAACAACTAATAGAAAGGAAATAATCTTGTCTATTTGAAAGCTTGGGCAACTATATCATTATTTGAAAGTGTTTCCCCGAACTGCTCTAAGGCGAAATTTTTGACTGCATCGGTCATTTGTTGATTTGTTTGAGACGCTGTTAGGTTTGGATTAACTATAATGTTCGTTCCATGCGGGCCATCGCTTCTCCCTGTAAAAGACATTTCTAGAGTGAATTTATCAACGCCATCTTCATGAATCATACCTTTCACAATTAGTACAGCTTTCATTTCTTTTTTTTATGTTATCAAAATAATAAAAAATACTCTAAAGTATAAGAAGAGAAATCAAAATATAAAATTTGATGCAAAAATTAAGCAATAATCTTAGTCGGTAAAAACAAATTAGGGTCAACAATCGGAAGCAAAGCGTTAGAGTAAATAGTGTCGTCTAATTTGATACTAAACATCCCACGAACAGCAGAAACAGTAAGAGTATTACACAAAAGAAATAGTTGGTCAGGTATTAATAGTTGGCTTTTGTCATCTGTTTTTCTAATTACTTCATCAAAATTTATGACAGCAACTGCACACTTGGCCTTTAACTCCGCTAACTCTATTTTCACATTCTCACTTTGCTTTTCAAAAAGCTTAGTTTCGATTACTACAGAAAACAATTTTTCGTTTTCAAAAATTTGGGTCGTCAAAGTAAAAGTAAATTCATACTGATCCAATGCAATTTGTTTCTTGTTTTTAAGTGCGTAATCAGTAAATGAAAAAGACAAGCATTTACATTCTTTAATAGAGAGAGTAAGAGATACAAGAATATCCGGCGCTTTTTTTTCTTCAGTCATGTGATGAAAGCATTTCTACTACTCTTTTTGATATTACCTGGGTATTGGATAGTGTCGCAAAGGAGATTGGATTTAAACCCTCGTTTTTTACCTTTTTGTATTCGTCAGGCATAATGAATACGTTGAATGTTGTTGACGTATTCCCTCTTGCAGTAAGAATTGGCGATGTTTCACTTCCTAAATTAAGAAGGCTAATCCCTAACACTTGCTGGATATCCGTTAAAGTATCCGAAGTGAAATTGTGAACTCCACTTAACCATTTGGTTACTACAGAAGGGTTTTTTCCCATCTTTTCCGCAAATTCACTTTTTGTTAATCCCTTAGATTTGATAGCCTTAGAGATCGACGCAGCCAATAACATACTTGTACGAGTTCGCTCATACTCTCGATTATCCCTTTTTTTCCTGAGTTCGCTTAATATTTTACTATTTCTTTTCACAGATTTTATCTCTATTTGCCAGTATCAAAAATAAAATCAGATGGATATATTGTTCCATCGTCATTAATTTCAAAGACTCCGGCTTTTTCTGCAGCCTGGATTGTCAAAGAAATTTCCCCTAATAGCCTATTCTCACTGTCTAATTTTGGAATGTCTTGAGTTGCTCTAGCAGATGCGGGTTTTTCTCCTCCTCCTCCTACAATCATTGCATTTTTCAAAAGGTATTCGATAAAAAACAATCTCAATTTTCTTTTTGGTTTATCTTTTAAAGTGCACAGGTTTTCACCAAATTTGCCCGCTTTAGAATCAAATGACTCTTCGAATAAACCTGTTTCGTGCCCTATTATTTCTAACCTTGTGTCTAGATTTAAAACTTCTTTTTCGTGATTATCAACATTTTCTTCAACAAATCTCTCATATAAAGTTTTCGTCTCTCCAATTAATTCAGGCGAATAAATTTTAGTTTTATCCCCTGATATATCCATCTCAATAAGTCTAAACTTCACTTTAAGACGATTAAAATTAGTAAAAATTGCTCAAATTTCACTTAAAAGTGAAATTCATCGTAACAGATTAGAAGTCAATAGCAAAAACACTATTTTTAAGGGTATTTTGGTGGATTAATTGTGAGGAGGGTGGCTAAAATGTCATTTAAAAATACAAAAATATATTACAAATAATCCCAAAATAAATGCCATGTAATAAAGATTTAGTAAAATAAGTTCAACTTGGTACTTTGCATTGTGGCAAAATCATCGAAAAAGAAAGATAAACAATCACCAAAGCCGCCCAAAAAAAAGGACATTAAGGATATAACTATCTCCACTGATCTTTCCTTTGAAGAACTCCTAAAAATGGCTGTTAATACGCCACTGGCCAATAAGAAAAAGAAATAATGGGAGAAAAAATGGATGAAAGAGAATTAAAGTTTGACACCACTTTTAAAGAAAGAGGCGGTTTATTTGATGCTGATAGAACATTGGCCCTATCCACCAGGAAAATGTTCGATGATATTAAAGCTGATGCTGGTTCAATTATCGATTATCTGAAACTCACATATCCTAACTTACCGTATATAAATTTAGATTTTATCAATAGCCCAATCATTAATGCAACAGCATGTAGGTATAAAGGAGAGCATTATATAGGGATAAATTATGGGTGCTTCCTTCTTCTATATGATATGTTTTCAAAAATGTTTGCCAGCCAACAAATTCTTAATGATATCGGGAATGTTGCATTGGAAACAGATGAGAGGAAAAATTTGAGTGCGATAATAATAGATGGATACGTAGCTTTTGATTTATATAATACAAGAATATGCAACCCAATTGATGAAGTTCGTGGAGAATTTGCGATGGCATATACGGCTATAGCAGTGAGGTATTTAATTTTTCACGAATTAGGTCACATAGTAAGGGGACACACGGGATACTTAGATGATACTTATGCTTCAGCTTTTAGTGAAATTGAATCACCAAATAATGAAGATGGAAAAATAAAATATATAGATAGGCAAACTATGGAAATGGATGCCGATAGCTTTGCTACAAATCATTCACATCTTCGTGCCATTGTGGAGATAAATCATCCTGAGATGATACCGGGTATATTTAAAATAATAAATAAGAATATTAAAACATTTTATAGTCATTGGATATTTGTCATCTATAATTTACTTAGATTATTTCTCTTGACTGAGTTTAATTATGACAAGAATAAATTAGCAAAACATCCCCCACAATGGATGAGAATGCAATTGATATTAAACAATATACACGCTATTTTAATGATAAATAATTTTGATAACAATGATATTATAACCTCCCATCTTAGAAATACAATAGAGAGTGCAGAAAGCGCCTTTTGCTCAATAACTTTCGACACTAAAAACTCGGAATTATTTTGGCTTAATTTTCTGCAATCAGAGCATTATGGCAAAGAAATTAGATACAATTGGAATAACCTTATCCCATTACTTAAGCCTTATGCTTTGGGAAAATTGCCTGGCCTAGTAGATACCGAACTTTAATAAAGTTCTTCATTGACGAGTAATAAATATAATGTCTTGAGGTCATCTATGGAAGTCAAATTGTCCTTTATTAAGGATGGGGTGAATTGAAGGCCGAAATAAACATTCCACATTTTTTTGGGGTTCTCGGTAATCTTGAAATTACCTTTCCTATTTTTCCAAAAAATAACTCTGCCTCCACTATTACACCAGTCTCCATCAGTTACTATTACTTGTCGACTTAAATTGCAAATTTTGGATAAAGAGGTCTCTAATATTCTATCGCCAATAACGTATTCGATTAACATTTTATGTTAGTTCTTTACAAAGGTGAAGCGATAACAACATTCAGCCACTAACGACTAGACAATAGCACCGATTTATATTACTGAAAATCAACAAATTTTCTTTTATAACTAAATGGCTACCACTATATACGTTAATCTGGGAGGTTGTTACCCAAAAACCGGCTCCGGGACCTCACCTTTTTTCCGAGCATGACCGATTTGATTTATGGAACAGACAAAAAAGACAAATGAAAATTCGCGGGATTAACAGCCGGTTAACGGCCACCCAATTTACAGAGAGCAAAAGAGCGAGAATGAGGAACGAGGATTTAACCCGGCCGCAAAGGATCGATTTAACAACCATTGAGTAGAAACAAATTTGCATTTACCTAATTTGCAGGATGCGTCGTCTTTTTATCATTGCTCCGTTTTTTTGCCTCCTTCTCGCCTCCTGCAAAAAAATCAAGGACCCCGTTTTTAACCGGGTCACGAATGTCAAAATTGGTAAGCTCGGGCTGGGCAGTTCCCAGGTCGGATTTGACGTGGAATACTTCAACCCGAACAATAAAAGCGGCAAACTAAAAGAAGCCAGTGGCGATGCCTGGCTAGACAGCAATTTTCTCGGGCATTTTCATGTCGATAGTTTGATAGATATCCCGGCAAATGCCAACTTTATCATTCCGGTGAAACTGGATGTAGATATGAAATATGTGCTGCAATTCTCTCTGACAGGACTCAAAAATGAAGATGTTCTCGTGACGGTAAAAGGCACGGCGAAAGTGGGCAAAGGAGGCATTTACAAGAATTTCCCGATCAATTACGAAGGCCGGCAAAACCTGGCTCTGTTGGTAAAGTAAACAAATTGATCATTGATTGGATCCGCAGTTGTGATGCTCCGGTTATGTCTAATAAACTACTGGTTGGGCTCAGCCGGGACGGGCGCTTTAGGCTTGGGATGCCCTCCACCATCTTCGAATTTCTTGCAGGTCTTTGGTAACTTTTTATAGGCTTCTTCGTTAGCCGTAACGTCATCGGCATCATAGCCGAGATTGGCAATAGCCGTTTTGATCTGTTCTATATCGGTCCGGTCTGTTTGGTATTTGACATTTGTTTCGCCCCTGCGATAGTTCACATCAACATATACAAGCCCATCCATCCTCTTTAGGTAGTATTCTATCCTTGTTTTACAGGCTTCACAGAGTGCATTTGGTGTTTTGATCTTTGCCTTTTCGACTTTTACCTGGGAAAAGGCGATAAGAGAAAGGCCGGCAAAAGCCACTGACAACAGGATCTTTTTCATCTGGAAGATTTGGGAGCCAATTTACAAAACTCCCTTCCAATTGGCCGGGTCATCGCGCCATTTTAACAAAATCTCCTCCTGTTGATTCGAAATTATCCCTTTCTCAATGGCCAGTTTTACGAGTTCAGGGTAACTGGTTAGCGGGTAATACTCTATCCCGGCATTTTTAAAGGCAGCCGAGGCTACGGGGAAATCATAGGTGAAAATGGAAACCATGCCTGTCACTTCATCAAGACCTTCCGCTTTTAGTGCGTCTATTACCTGTAAACTGCTTTTACCGGTTGAAACCAGGTCTTCGATTACGATCGTCTTTTGCCCTTTTTCATAATTACCCTCTATTTGGTTACCCAGCCCATGCTCTTTAGGTTTGGGACGAACGTAGATATAAGGAAGCTTTAGCTGGTCAGCAGCCATAGCGCCCCAGGCTATCCCGGCTGTTGCTACCCCAGCCAGCAGTTCCGCATCGGGAAACCGCTCAAAAACGATATTGCAGAGTTCAGATTTTATAAAGTCCCGGATAAAAGGAAAGGATAAGACCCTGCGGTTATCGCAGTAGATCGGGCTTTTCCATCCACTCGCCCATGTAAATGGATTATGGAGGTTCAACTTAACGGCATTTACCTGGAGCAATTTCTCCGCAACAACTTTAGCGTCAGTCATGCCGCGAAGATAGTTGATAGTCGGTAGTCTGTAGTCGATAGTCCCTCGTATTGAATCTCATGAGGATTAGGAGCCGATGCTAGATGCTGAACAATTAACCGGAGCATCCAATATCCAGTGACCGGCATCAAGCATCCAACGTCTAAGAGGTTTTCAGTACCTTCATCTTCCTCGTTTTTATGTTCCTGAAGATCTACTTTGACAATAAGCCACTATTTCTTTGTGACAAGATTGATAAGGCCATTGAGCCTTTTGTTCATCATGATGATGCTATATTCATCGATGAACTCAATGCGCATACGGTGAAGACCATTATTCATGAAATGCAACAACCGCAGGTACATGCCGGCGTGTTTTACCATCCTGACCTGGATGAGTTGACAAAAGCCGTTTTTAAAAAATTTACACTGGTGCAGGCAGCTGGTGGTTTGGTAGAAAATGAAAAAGAAGAGATATTGATCATATTTCGCAGGGGTAAATGGGATCTACCCAAAGGAAAACTGGATCCGGGAGAAAAATTGCAGGATTGCGCTGTTCGTGAAGTGAAGGAAGAAACCGGGTTAAAAAACATTGTGTTGCTTTCCCCTCTTGCCCTGACTTATCATACTTACCATGAAGGGTCAAAATTCATTTTAAAGGAATCCCACTGGTACAAAATGAAAGCGAAAGGCGAGCAGACCCTTGTACCACAGACGGAAGAAGACATCCTGGAAATAAAATGGATAGCAAAAACGGCATTGAATGAGTATTTGAAAAACTCTTTCCCTTCTGTGACCGATATATTAAAGACTTGTCTGGCGGAATGATTCCTTGCGGGGAATGACGGCTACTGTCAACCGGCTCACACACACCAGTTTTTCCAGTTCATCATAGATCCTGACATCCCAAACATGTGTGTTCGATCCAAGATGTAATGGTGTAGCGATACCTGTCACAAAACCTTCCCTGGCGCTGCGTACATGATTCGCGTTTATTTCCATGCCCACACAAATATATTTGGAGTGATCCACTACCATAGCTGAAGCCACGCTGCCGATCGTTTCTGAAAGCACACAGGAAGCGCCCCCATGTAATAACCCATATGGTTGTTTGGTGCGATGATCCACGGGCATTCTTGCCCTGATAAAATTTTCTCCGAGTTCCATCCACTCGATGCCGATATATTCGCCCATGGTTCCTTTTCCCAGGGGCTTAATGTCATCAAGTGACAACTCTTTGTTGAACCATATCTTCATAGTATTCATTTCTTCAAAGATTGAAAAACAGCATCCGGCAAAAACGGGCTGGCATTTCCTCCGTTACGTATAATATCCCTTACAATGGTAGATGCTACCGAGGTATATTTCGGTTCGCCGGTAAGAAAAATCGTTTCTATTGATTTATCGAGGGTGCGGTTGGCGTCTGCGATCGTTTTTTCGTATTCAAAATCGCTTACATAACGGATCCCGCGCAGGATGAACCTGGCCCCGATCTTTTTACAATATTCAACTGTCAATCCTTCGTAGATGGCCCCTTCCACCTTGGGCCGGCCTTTATAAATCTCCTGGATCCATTGCAGCCGCTGTTCGGGTGAAAACATCACAGACTTGGAAGCATTCAGACCGATACCCACCACCACTTTGTCAAATAATGGAAGAGCGCGGTCAATAATATCGGTATGACCCAATGTTACAGGATCAAATGTGCCGGGAAAAAGGCAAATACGTTGCATGATTGTTTTTTAGGACCTAGATCGTTATGCTGCAAATAAAATCGTCAGTTACTAATAGCATTCCTGTTCGACAAAAGGTAAAGCACCGCCATTCTCACTGCCACCCCGTTCTCCACCTGTTGCAAAATTATAGATTGCTTGCTGTCTGCTACATCACTATCCAGTTCAACTCCCCTGTTGATGGGGCCGGGATGCATGATGATTATTTCTTTGTGCAGTTCATCCAGCAACCTGCGGCTGATCCCGTAGGTCAGGTTGTATTCGCGCAGGGAAGAAAACAGTACCTGGTTTTGTCTCTCCAGTTGTATGCGCAGCACATTGGCCACATCGCACCATTCCAGCGTTTCCTTCAGATTATAATTGACCTGTATTCCCAGGGCTTCGCTGATGTACTTTGGTATAAGCGTTGGAGGGCCGCAAACAGTTACATCCGCACCCATTTTTTTTAACAGGTAGATATTACTAAGGGCAACGCGACTGTGCATGATGTCCCCGATGATCGCCACTTTTACTTTTTCCAGCTTACCGGTTTTTTCCCTGATCGAAAAAGCATCGAGCAGAGCCTGGGTAGGGTGTTCATTGATGCCATCGCCTGCATTGATAATGGCTGCAGGAATATGTTTAGCCAGGAAATGTGGGGCTCCACTGGCACTATGCCGCATCACTACCATATCCACTTTCATGGAGAGAATATTGTTCACGGTGTCCAAAAGCGTTTCTCCCTTGGAAACTGAAGAAGAAGATGCGGTAAAATTGATCGTATCGGCTGAAAGCCTTTTTTCGGCCAGTTCAAAGGATATCCTTGTCCGGGTAGAATTTTCAAAAAACAGGTTGACGATTGTTATATCCCGAAGCGATGGCACTTTTTTTACGGGTCTCTGTAAAACTTCCTTGAATTGCTCAGCTGTCTGTAAAAAAACCGAGATGTCTTCCCTGGAAAGGTCTCGTATACCGAGAAGATGTTTGGCAGAAAGGCTCATTAAAGGGCGAAGATAATGGAAAAGACGATACCCTACCGATGATGGTTACTGGTCGCTGGATGCATCCTACTGAAATCTGCAGCCTGCACTTCGCACCGATCTTCCAGCATCAAGCATCTGGCATCAAGCATCAAGCGCATCAAGAATAGTAACTTCTTCCTTACCATCTTTTGCTTTCCAGTAAACTTTGACTTTTTGGGAAATAATAGAATCGATGGATTTGCCTACATAGTCGGGTTGAATGGGAAACTGGCGGCTGAAGCGGCGGTCTATTAAGACACATAATTCAACTTTTTCAGGTCTGCCAAAATCAAGAAGAGCATCCAGCGCAGCACGTATGGTGCGGCCAGTATACAATACGTCATCAATCAGTACTACTTTTTTCCCTTCGATGGAAAATGGGATATCGGTTTGATTGGCCAGATGTAATTCACGCCGGATATCATCGCGGTAAAATGTAATGTCCAGTTTGCCATACTGTATATTAACGGAAGGAAATTCTGTTTTTATTTCTGCAACGATCTGGTCAGAAAGAAAAATACCCCTGGGCTGCAGGCCGATCAACACGGTATTCTCCAGGTTAATATTATTTTCAAGCACCTGGTGTGCCAGTCTTTTGATGGTGATGGTGAGTTGCTGACCGGTAAGAATCGATTTCAAAAAAATTTTTGGTAAAAATAGTAAAGCCCTTTCAAAAGGGCTTTACTTTATTCAGAGAATATGTGTGTTCAGTTTTTATTAATGTTTGAACTGGTAAAACAAACCAACAGCAAACACCCGGTTGTAAACTTTAGCCGGGCCTCCTTCGTTGATGTCCTTTAGTCCTAGATTATATCTGGCGTCGACCCCAACACCCGTACCTGGAAACAGATAACCGGCACCAAATGTCCAGGCAAAATCAACACCCGAGTAACTGTCTTTCACATCAGTTTCCGATTCGCCGCTTTTGAGCTTTGCAGAAAGCAGGAAACCTACCTGTGGCCCGGTTTGCAACCGAAAACCATCCCCAATCATGTATTGAGCCAACACTGGCACGTTTAGGTAACCCAGTTTTGCTTTAAGATCAGCAGGCTTGTTTTCTGCGCCCTGCCCCGAATATAATAGCTCCGGTTGTATAGCCAGGCGACTGGTCATATGTATGTGAACCAATCCACCGGCATGAAATGATGTTACTGAGTTAAAGTCTGTGTTATCATTTGAGTGATAACTTGCAACATTTACTCCCCCTTTGATACCAAACTGTGCAGTTTGGGCAAATAGAAACCCGCTTGCTGACACACAAACAGCAATCATCAAGATCTTTTTCATAAAAAAAAGTTTAGTTAACCCTATTGTTTAAAAACCATGCCAAAGCAATTAGATGTGTATGAAATGGACGTAACCAGGCGGGAATGGCCCGGATAAATGAATGGTTAATACACATTTGTTGGTAGAGAATCAGACCCGCACAGGGAATAATAACCACAATTGTCAAATGGTGAATAGTGAGTACTCCACCCTGACCATCACTACTGCCCGGGAGTCATTGCTGCCATCTCCTTCTACAGTCGGCAGCTTCATTCGTAACTGTTAGTCATAAGGACCGGAACTGAAAAAAATAACGATTAATGCGAGATATAATACAACACATATACCCCAACCGATCCAGGCCCATTTTATACGGTTGCGTTTATACTCGTCGTCTATCACATATGCAATAACTATTCCGATAAGACCAATGAAAAAACCAAGGGCAAATCCTCCCGCGTGAAAGCCAGTTTCACCTGAGCCGCCCCTGCCTTTTGAAAAATATTTCAGGATTCTCTTATTCTTAATGGAACCATCGGCTGCGATACTTTTCCGGATTTTCGACTGAGCCATCCGGAAATTCAATCGCTCAATAAAATTCATTTTTTTACCAGTCATAGCCTGGAAATCCGCCAGGCTGATAGTTGCTAACTCTGCATATGAAATCTTTTTACCGGTTTTACCGATAGGAATCATAAGTTGGTCAGCTTTTAAAACAGGCAGTTCGAAATTTGTGTTTGCGAAGGTTCCGCTGAAGAATAGAATGGCAGCGCCGAGGAATAAGATCTTTCTCATAGCAGAAGTGGTTTAATTGGTTAATGCGCAAATAAAACAATATTCCCGAAAAGCTCAAAATTCTGTAGTAGACTCTGCGATATTTAAGAATTTTTTGACGCCAGGCATCCGCTTATCTATCCATAAAAAAAGAGGCTGTATCAGGACAGCCTCTCTTAAGAATTTATGGGTTAATTGTTATTATCTTGATCTTGGACCACCGCCAAAGCATGCACCGATCTTGATACCGATGTAGCTGTTCTTTGAACTCATTCCGGTAACAGTGTTACCATCCTGGTCAACGCCTACGAAAGTAGTTTTAGGAACAAGGTTGTACTCGATCCCAAGGCGGAAGTGTGATAATTCAATACCTCCCCTGATCATTCCACCAAATTTAGAACCGCTGGACACATTGTCCGAGCTTTGGTTAGATTCTATACCTGCTAAAAGGAATACACCTGCACCAGCGCCTACAAAAGGATGCACTTTATAATTGTTTGTGAGGTAATAATCTCCAGTAGCGAGATAAGAACTTGAAAATTTAACGCTGGCATCCATCGGATAACCATCAGCGTCATACCCACCGAAACGGGCCATGATAGTTCCCTCCATGCGTAACCCCACAGAAATTTGAGGAACTACCGCGTACTTGGGTTCAATCACGAATAACATACCACCCTTTGAACCGGAGCCTGAAGGAATCGCATATCCAAGGCTCACGTCACATTTAAAGGGTTTTAAATCCTGCGCAAAGGCGGACATTGAGAGAATAGTGCCTGCTAAAAGCAGAAAGTAGATCTTTTTCATAAGTGGCTTTTTTTTTAATGAGATCAAACGTATAAAGCGGATGACTTTTATCAAAGCTTTGAATTGTCTTTATAGCATAAATCGAGTGAAAGAACTCGACTCAAATCGTAGATTTCAAATGGAGCCGCGTGATAATACAAAACAAAGAGTATACAGAAAATACGGTTTATGATTGATGATCATGCATTGAAGGATCAGGTTCAGGCGATAAGTACAGTATAATACGCTGAAAGGTTGTTTAAGACCGCGGAGCCTCTATCCAATAAAAAAAGACTGCCGGATGCGACAGTCTTTTCCATTCAAAAAGTTGAACCTACTATGGTACGGTAGAAGCTGCAGCTGAGAACACAGCAACTACGAGGATAATCCATAATACAACGAATACGCCGAAACCAATCCATGCCCATTTGATGCGGTTCTGTTTGTAATCGTCGTTAAGCAGATAAGCAATCAGTACTCCGATCAGTCCAACGAAGAAACCCAGCGCAAAACCACCGAGATGGAAGCCTGAATCACCAGCGCCGCCTTTCTTGGTAAAGAATTTTGCGATCTTCTTATTCTTAATTGTTCCATCAGTTGCGATGCTTTTCCTGATCTTAGACTGTGCCATGCGGAAATTCATCCTTTCGATGAAACTCATTTTCCTGCCTGTCAAAGCCTGGAGATCAGTCATGCTGATGGTAGCCAATTGAGCGTAAGAAATTTTCTGGCCGGTTTTACCGATTGGAATGAAAACCTGGTCAGCTTTTAATACGGGAACTTCTACATTGGAAATCGCGAAAGAAGCACTGAATAGGAGCATGGCAGTGCCAAGGAATAAAACTTTTCTCATAATAGTGGGTTTAATTGATTAATGGCCAAATTTACTCATCCAGTTGAACTTAGCAAAAAAAATTGAACTTTTCTTTAACTGTTCGAAGACAATATGACGAATTATTTTTCTACCATATGTGAATAACGATAATCAACCGGTGGATTAAAAGTTTCTTTTATAGTTCGTGCACTCAGCCAGCGATACAGGTTCAGGATACTTCCTGCTTTATCATTCGTACCGCTTCCTCTTGCTCCTCCAAATGGCTGTTGGCCGACCACTGCGCCGGTTGGTTTATCATTTATATAAAAATTTCCCGCAGCATTCCGCAGGCGATCCGTTGCCAGTTCAATCGCTGCACGATCGAGTGCAATTACAGAACCAGTGAGTGCATATGGAGAGGTCGAATCAACCAACTCCAACGTTTTTTCAAAGCTGTTTGCAGGGTAAACATAGACGGTCAGCACGGGGCCGAAAATCTCTTCACACATAGTCACCGATTTGGGATTATTTGTTGCAATAATCGTAGGCTGAACAAAATACCCTTCTTTCTTATCACATTTCCCTCCAACCCAGATCTCCGCCTTCGGATCTTTTTTAGCATTCTCAATGTATCGCTGAATATTATTGAAGCTCTTTTCGTCAATCACAGCATTGATGAAATTGGTAAAGTCTTCAACGCTTCCCATTTTGAAACTCTTTACCCCCGCCACTAATCTCTTTTTAATCTCTTCGGCCAGGTTGGATGGGATATAAGCTCTTGAAGCTGCTGAGCATTTTTGCCCCTGGAATTCAAATGCACCGCGCAATAAAGCCGTCGCTACCACATCAGGATCTGCGGTCTTATGCGCGATCACAAAATCTTTGCCCCCGGTCTCTCCCACTATCCGAGGATAAGATTTATACATTGCCATGTTCTTCCCGATGGTTTCCCACATATTATTAAACACTCCGGTTGACCCGGTGAAATGCACTCCTGCAAAGTCCGGGTGATTAAAACAAACTTTCCCGACAGTGGGACCGTCGACATATACAAGGTTGATAACTCCATCTGGCAAACCAGCTTCTTTCAATATCCGCATGATCATTTGAGCGGAATAGATCTGCGTATTGGCGCATTTCCATACGACCACATTGCCGCAAAGAGCTGCAGAAGTTGGAAGATTGCCCCCGATCGCGGTAAAGTTGAATGGTGTTACCGCCAATACAAATCCTTCGAGTGGGCGATATTCCATTCGGTTGTGCATACCCGGACCACTAATTGGTTGTTGCTTGTATATCTCGGAAAGAAAATGAACGTTGAAACGCAGGAAATCGATCAATTCGCAGGCCGAATCAATTTCTGCCTGGTAAGCATTCTTGCTTTGACCCAACATCGTTGTTCCGTTCATGTACGGCCGGTATTTCGTGGCCATAAGATCGGCTGCCCGTAAAAAAATATTCGCCCGGTTCTCCCAGCTTGTTTTACTCCAACTCTTCCTGGCTTCCAGTGCAGCTTCGACCGCCTGGGTCACATGCTTCTCTTCTCCCGCATGATAATAACCAAGGGTATGCCTGATCTTCTCACTTCCTTGCTGCCGATGTACATAGGTATGTCCATCTCGGTCTTTTTCAATTCCCCCAGGACCTCTTTTAATCTCTTTCTCTCAGGTGAACCAGGTACATAACTTAACACCGGCTCATTAGTGGGCATTGGATATGAAAATGTTCCTATCATGTTGATCGTTTATAATTGTTAATTCAAGAAAGCGAGGATAGTGGTTGCTGGATACTGGATGCTGGTCACTGGATGCTGGTCACTGGATGCTGGATGCACCCTACTGAAATCTGCAGCCTGGATTTAGCAGCAAGCATCGAGCATCTAGCATCGACCATCTGGCTCCTTAGGAGCTTGGTTCCTTTTCACTCATTAAATAAGCTTTAATAAATCCATCCAGCTCTCCATCCATTACCGGTTGCACATTTCCTGTTTCAAAGTCTGTACGGTGATCCTTGATCATTTTATAAGGATGAAAAACATAGCTACGTATCTGGCTTCCCCACTCTATCTTTTTCTTACTGGCATTGGCAGCGTTCTTCAGCTCCTCACGTTTGCGGAGTTCTTCTTCATACAAACGGCTTTTCAGCATCTGCATTGCAAGTTCACGATTGCCAAGCTGGCTCCTGTCCTGCTGGCAAACAACAACAATACCCGTGGGTATATGCGTCAACTGCACTTTTGTTTCCACTTTATTTACATTCTGGCCACCGGCGCCACCGCTTCGTGATGTTTCCATTTTTACATCCGCAGGATTAATTTCAATATTGATCGTATCATCCACAAGCGGGTAAGCATACACACTTACAAAACTTGTATGCCTTCTTGCATTACTGTCAAATGGAGAAATCCGCACCAAACGATGCACCCCGCTTTCCGCTTTCAGGAAACCATAAGCAAAAGGTCCTTCAAATTGTAAGGTAGCCGTTTTAATACCGGCGCCATCGCCCCATTGCCAATCCATTTCGGTTACTTTCCATCCCTGCTTTTCTCCATACATACGATACATGCGCGCCAGCATTTCCGCCCAGTCCTGGCTCTCCGTCCCGCCTGCGCCCGAATTGATCTGCAATACAGCAGGTAATTCATCCTCCGGTTCATTCAGGGTAGCTTTAAACTCGGCTTCATCCAGCAGCGTTATGCCTTTATCGTATGCTTCTTTTGTCTCTTCTTCAGTCGCATCCCCAGCTTTCCAGAAATCAAATAGCACGGCAAAATCCTCCACGGCAGAATTTACCTGTTCATAGAGATTTACCCAATATTCATTCAGTTTGATGTTCTTGAGAATTTCGGTAGCTCTTTTGTTATTGTCCCAGAAACCGGGACTGAGGGAAAGTTGTTTGTCTTCGGCTATCTTCTGTTGTCTGTTAGCGACGTCAAAGAAACCTCCTTATCCCGGCAATGCGGGACCGCATATCATTTAATTTTTCTGTTGTCATAGGCGCAAATTTAGTTAATTAGTTCGTTAGTTGATTAGTTTATTGGTTTATTAGTGATTATGGGCCTAGCTGCAATACTACTATCGTCTCATGTTGCGTCGCACTCTTCGACGTCCTGTTCGCTACTCAACATTTAATTCCATGGTCATGGTTCGTGGTTATGGTTCGTGGTTATGGTTCGTGTCCCCACGAACCATCATATAAAAAAATTTATGTTAAAGTAGGTATTGACTTGTAGTTACTGTTGTGGCATTTTTTAGATTTAGTTACACAACCAATCCCATGAAGTTTCTAACCTTATTATTTGCATTCATTGGAATCTCCCTCGCTATTTTTTCCCAAACAACCCATAAAAAAAAGGATATCCACGAGCATCGGATGAATGTACGGAAAGCAGCCAATTACTATCTCCGGAAGAAACTTAATCCATCACCCGAATTTTCTGTTCAATACAATTCGCTTTTTTTAGGTCTCCAGGGCTACAGAAAGAAAGACACGCTACTTGCCACCAGGGTTATCAACCGGCTTTATCTCCTCAACGATATTCTTTTTTACCGGCTAATGCGAATCCGGTTAGAATGGGAATTCAAACAACATCTTGTAAGATCTTCTCTGGATTCTGTAGGTTTTCTACTCAAGAACAATATTGATTCGGCAAAATATTTTTATATGCTCGCCCTCTATTTTCGGGATAGCATGATGGAGAATTTAGCACGAAGGCTTGGCTATGTAAAGGCTACGTATGACGGCAGTGAAATAGTCGACTGGCGAAAATTGACATCACTAAAATGGGGAGATCGAAGAGTAATAGAAAGTCCTCATGAATTTCTCGGTCCAGTTGAACCAAATTTTAAAGTCGGTCGTTTTAGAGATTCATCAATATTTTATTTTAAAAAGGCTATTGATAATGATCCAACAGAATTTCATTATCTAAAAGAATTCTTGCTTTTCATGTCCAACCTGCCGGAAAATAAAGATGCAGAAATTCAGCAGGTGATAAATTCGAAACTTGATAACTATACTCGCAAAGAAAAAAAATGGATTAGAAACCGCGGATATTGATACTGAATGCAAAAAAATATCAGAGAAACGATATGCTGCTGTTTATACCGATCCCAATGATCTGTTTTTTTCATAGGCGATTTTGCCCCTATGGGGCAAATTGATCATTACGATCCTGTTATGCCACCGGTATTCTGCCCCTCTGGGACAAACCAAGCTTTGCAATAATTTGTATTCGTCCCGGCGGGACGTAATATCGGAAGCCGCCAAATTCACATATGATTCACTTGCCCCATAGGGGCAAAATACTATGGAGACATCATGTCGCTATTTTGGCGTATCTTCTGCTAAAACAATTCGGGATTGAAAATGACTACGAATTATTTAGTCTTGTCGAACGAAAGATTTTGCCCCTACGGGGTAAATTGATCATTACAAACTGTTATTTCTAAAGTCGTTCAATTCTTAAGGCGTTTCCAGATTGGTTTTAGCAGCGGTTCATTGCGCAAGCGGTATGGATCTGTAATATTAATATTGGTAGGAAAAACAAAAATCTTTTTATCAAGCGTAGTCCCCGCCAGTTTTCCATTCCTTATCTCATATCCCATTGCTCTTGCCCATTGCCCGAGATCGCTGTAACCATCCTGGAAAAATCCCCCACTCCTTCTTGCCCATACATTATCCAGGAAAACATCGGTTGTGCTGCTATCTGTTCCAAAATAAATCTCACTGGTGTCGGACGCAATAAAATAATTTTTATAAAAATGAAAGTTGCGATGCCGGCTCTCCGAAGCAAAACTGAATGTGTATTTCGCATCGTTGTAAAAAAAATTATTGTGTGCATAGAAATTAATAAAGCTCGAGTCGGGATTGTTGCCGTTCCAGATATACATGCCCGATGCGCCCTCCGTTATTTTCCCATCATTGATGCTGATGCAATAGCGTAGCGTATTATTTTTCCAGTTACCTGCACTCCAGTACTGGAAAATACCATAACCACTTCCCTGGTTTTCATAAGAAAGACAATACTGGATGACTGAATTAGTGACCCCCCCGTCCAGGTCAAAACCACCACCATCGGCAGCGCCTTTGGCTGTTTTGTTCCTGTATGAAATGCAATGCTGGATGACTACCGAGTCGGCTTCATAAGCCCAGATTCCTACCGGGCCATTCCCGATCCTTGGCATATCCCAGCCATTGTTGGTAGCTGTACAATACTCGATCAACACATTTCTGCAATTACCAACCAGTATTCCGTTGCCGCTATGATTGCTGAGATTGGTCGGATCGCCGGGATTATTTTCTGCCCGGCAATTAACGATATGGATATTTTGCGACAGGCGCTTCTGGTAATCGCCTTCCACGAGAATACCCGCTAATCCATTTTGCATAGCGATCACGCGATCCGCTTCAACGTCTTTGCAATTAAACAGCAGAAGCCCTGATTTTTGAAAACCTGTTATTTCCAGGTCCCTGATCTTTACAGACCGGCAATTCAACAGTTTTACTCCATCCGTTGTATTACCGTCTTTACGTCCCGCTCCGGCTATAATAAGATTCGCGATGGAAATATTTTTACTCAGGGTGATCAAAAAGCCCTCCTTATTGCCTGCGTAGATACTTGCCTTTCCCTTAGCATAAGATGCAAATACTATCGGATTTCCCGGTTTACCGTTTAAACCATCCAGCGTGATAGTGCTATTAAAACTATCACCTCCATGAAAAAAAACCGTATCCCCTGGTTTTAGTTGAAGTGTAGAAACAAGAGCCGGGTCATGAAAGGGATGTAGCCTGGTTCCATCTGAAAGAGCATTGGTCTCCGTTTCACTATTGCTGAAAAAATATTTTCGCTGCGCGAAAACAGGTTTGGCGATAGACAATAGTAAAAAAGCCGTAAGAAAAAATTTTAGTAGGGTCATATAACACAGACGCGGGTGATATGGTTTAAAAATACGGATAACAATGCAGATTCAAATCCAGGTTGCGTTTCATCCGATAGCTATTGGATTTGATTTCATCCCGCAATTGGGCGGGACGATGGCTTGCTCTTGCGATTTGACACGGATTCACGAAAAAAAGAAGTCACCCGTATATCCGTGGCCATTCTTCAATTCCGTGGCGTGAGATTTGTTTGTATTACCCAAATTATTCAACATGGCAGGTAAACATGATAAGGACAAAGCAAAAGACAAGGGTAAAAGCAAATCGCCTTTGAAACCCGATCCTGAAACGCTGCATACAACCGATCCCGAAGAACATATGGAGGGACCCGTTTCATCTACTATGCAAAAGATAAAGGAAGAAGCAGGAAAAGAAGACAAAGGGAAAAAAACGAATAATTAAACGATTCAACTATTTGTTATGAATAATTTCTGGAGAACGATCATTGCCGGATATGCCGGCAAAAAATGGGGCGGAGGCTGCCTTGGATTCATTGTCGTCTTTGGGATAGTGTATTTCTTACTTGGCTATGCGCATTGTTGAAAATATTCCCCCCACGCGGCAAGGTTTATAAATTTTCCCCAGTTACCCCGTAATAGATGATCGTGCGGGTATGGCTGGCTAAGAATTTGCTGCTTCAAGCCGGTTCTATTACAATTTTCAAATCGAATTTGCCGCTCCTAAAACTTTCACATTTTAGGTTGCAGATTCTTCAGTAACTTTTTAGTGTGAAAAGAAGCGCAGGAATCGCCATAGGATTGTGTTTGCAGTGCATCGTTATCCATGCGCAGGACATCAGCGGCTTTTGGAAAGGCACTTTCAATATGCAGGGTTGTTTTCCAAACAACAACATAGAACTGCAAATAACCTTAAAAGACGGGAAAGCTTCAGGGGACTCTTATCATTACCAGGACGTAGACAATTATGTAAAAAAACAATTTGCAGGCAGCTACGATCCTACCCAGAAAAAACTATCGCTGCAGGAAGGAATGGTGACCACTTATCATATTCCCCGCCGGTGCGTGATATGTATCAAACAATTTAACCTGGTCTACAGCCGGGTGGGCAATACAGAAATACTTCGGGGCCTTTGGAATGGGACCGTACAAAACATGCCTGCACCCTGCGGCAACGGCGACAGCATTGTTCTGACAAGGATAAAAGAATCGGCGTTTAAAGAGATACCGGAAATAAAAGTCGACACCGGCCGCATCCGCCTCGATTTTTATGATAATGCGATTGTTGACGGGGATTCAATTACGGTGTTGGTAGATAACCAGGTAGTGTTTTCCCATCAGCGCCTTACCGCAAATCCTTTGACAACGTATGTGCAGATCGACCTGAATACCACTTTTCACGAAGTGGAAATGGTGGCCGAAAACCTCGGTTCCATCCCTCCCAACACAGCAATACTTATTATCCATGCAGGCAAGGACCGACACCAGTTGGTGCTGAATTCAACAGAAACAAAAAGCGCCAAAGTAAGATTCGTCTATGATCCGAAAGATAAAAATGCCGCCGAACCTGTTAAATACTCCATGCGCTGACAAACGTTTAATACGTTTAAGGGTTTAAGACGTTTAAAGGTTAGTTAGTAGGTATAGGCGGCTCTCAAGTCTCAACAACCGTTAAACCTTTAAACCGTTAAACCGGCCTACCGGCAGGCAGGCCTTTCAACATCACTACTCAATTTTAGTAATCTTCAAAACATTTGTTGGAAGATGAAGATGTACCGGAGTACTGCCAGTACTTACAAGAATATCGCCGGGTTTTACAAATCCTCTTTCCTTGAGAATATTCATCTGGTCAAAAAAGATATCGTCAAGACTGTTTTCTTCGTCGTAGTAAAAAGCGCGGACTCCCCAGCTAAGACTTAACTGGTTTACCAGTGTTTTCTCTTTTGTAAATATATACAACGGTGATTTTGGACGATAGCTACTCAGCATAAAACCGGTATAGCCACTCTGCGTCATACCTATCAGACCATCGGCATTACAATCCTTGGCAAGATTACAGGCATTATAACAGATCGCGTCGCTAAGAAAAGAAGGAGAATGTGCCTGCGGCTGCAATACTTCTTCCAGGTTATATCGATAGTCGGTCTTTTCAACTTCCATTATTATTTTGCGCATGGTTTGCACAACAAGTGTTGGGTGCAGACCTGTTGCTGTTTCACCACTAAGCATTACAGCGTCGGTTCCTTCCAGCACGGCATTAGCTACATCCGTGATCTCGCTCCTGTTTGGTTTTATTCTTTCGATCATGCTCTCCATCATCTGCGTGGCAACGATCACCGGTTTTGCACGATGAAGACATTTACGAATGATCTGCTTTTGTATAAGGGGTACCTGCTCCACCGGTAATTCGACTCCCAGGTCGCCGCGAGCGATCATGATGCCATCGGATTCAAGAATGATCTCCCGGATATTCACCAACGCTTCCGGTTTTTCTATTTTAGCGATGATCTTTGTTTTGCTTTTATGTTTGTTCACGATCTCGCGCAAACCGGTAATGTCTTCGACCTTGCGAACGAAGGAAAGAGCTACCCAATCCAGTTTCTTGGCGAGAATAAAATCAAGATCGGCCAGGTCTTTTTCGGTCAGGGCAGGCAACGAGATTTTCGTATCGGGAAGATTAATGCCTTTCTTGGATGAAAGAGTGCCTCCCAGTGTTACCTCTACCTGCACATCGTTGTTCGGCAAGATCTGTTTTACTACTACTTCTATTTTTCCATCATCGATCAGGATGATATTCCCTGTTTGTACGTCTTTATGCAGGTTGGGATAGGAAACATAGATCCTGTCCTTGGTACCTACGAGTTTTTCATTCGTGAAAGTCAATACATCTCCGGGAATAACCGGCAGTGAATTGTTGATGATCTCACCTATGCGGAGTTTGGGACCCTGCAAGTCGCCGAGAATAGCGATATTATAAGGTTCGGTCTTGTTGATCTTGCGTATATGGTCAATGATCTTTGCCTTGTCTTCATGAGTGCCATGTGAAAAATTGAGTCGGAAAACGTTCACTCCTGCCTTTACGAGTTCGAGCAATTTTTCATAGGTATCACAAGCCGGTCCTACAGTGGCTACGATCTTGGTGCGGTGATGGGTATGAACCAATCCGGCCGCTTTATCCATTTCTTTGTGAAAATATTTCTCAGCGCTTTGGGCCATGATGTTGATAGTAGTTAGGGGTTATTAAATTGTGGATACTGGATGCAGGATGCCAGATGCTGGATGTTAAGATGCCAGTATCTTAACGATCTTCATCCATTCGCCTCCTATATTTCCTTTATTCTTTACTGCTTTCTCAAGTGGTATGTAGTGCATCTTGTTGTTTAAGATACCTACAAAAACATTGTGACGTCCTTCCATCAGGCATTCTACTGCGTGATAGCCCATGCGGCTGGCGATAAGCCTGTCGATCGCCGAAGGCGAGCCACCTCTTTGAATATGGCCCAGGATGGCTACCCTTATCTCGGCTTTGGGAAGGTTTTCCTGCAAAATCTTTTGTATTTCATACGCGCCGCCAAAATCATCGCCTTCTGCCACCACGATCAGGTTGACCAGCTTTTTTCTTCTTTCTTTTTCCTGCAGGGATTCGATGATGTCTTTGATATTTGTCTTTCTTTCCGGGATGAGAATATTTTCCGCCCCGGTGGCGATACCGCTGTGCAGGGCAATGTAGCCTGCGTCGCGTCCCATTACTTCAATGATGAAAATGCGGTCATGGGCATCCATGGTATCCCTGATCTTGTCAATAGCCTGGATGGCCGTATTGACTGCTGTATCGAACCCGATGGTAAAATCGCTTCCATAGATATCTTTATCGATGGTGCCGGCAATGCCGATACAGGGGATATCAAATTCCTGGCTAAACGCTACAGCACCGCGGAAAGATCCGTCACCACCAATGATCACCAACCCATCAATACCTTTCTTGCGAAGGTTTGCATAAGCTTTCTTGCGCCCTTCTACCTCATAAAAATCCTTACACCTTGCTGTTTTAAGAATGGTACCGCCGCGCTGGATGATGTTGGCCACTGAACGACCTTCCATTCTTACAATGTCTTCTTCTATCATGCCCTGGTAACCGCGCATTACACCATATACTTCAAGACCATGATAGATGCCGGTACGTACAACAGCCCTGATAGCTGCATTCATGCCGGGTGCATCACCGCCTGAAGTAAGAACTCCGATCCGGGAAACTTTCTTAGCCATTTATTGGTACAAATAACTTTTGAATAAATCAGTATGCAGCAAGCAATCTAGCAATATCAAGTCCCAAAAATAAGATTTTGTTTCCGATTATATGTTTCAATGACACAATCTATTGAACGATTTTACACGAATAAGTGTTAGCCTAGATGCTAGATACTGGATTCTCATCACTAGATAGCGACCAACACCTAATATCCAGTATTCTGAATCTAATATTCAGCATCCAGTATCCAGGGTCCAGCATCTAGTTTTCATTTATCTTTATCGGGATTAAAACAGCCCAGTATGAAGAAACTATTTTTATCGCTTTCTCTTTTGAGTGTAGTTCTTATCCACGCTCAATTAAAATATCCTGAAGCAAACAAGTCGGATGTGATTGACATGCACAACGGGATCAAAGTGCCCGACCCCTACAGGTGGATGGAAGATGATAATAGCGACATGACGAAACAATGGGTAGAGGCTGAAAACAAAGTGACATTTAGTTACCTGGCGACGATACCTTTCCGAGATAAGGTCAGGAAAAGACTGGAAGAGCTCTGGAATTATCCCAAATACAGCTCACCTTTCAAACAGGGCGAATATTATTACTATTTTAAAAATGATGGCCTGCAAAACCAGTCTGTTCTTTACAGGCAAAAAGGCCTGGGTGGCACACCTGAATTATTCCTTGATCCCAATACATTGAGCAAAGAAGGGATTGCAGCCATTGGCTCCCTTGAGTTCACCAAAAATGGTAAATATCTCGCCTATTCGGTAGCCGTAGCGGGCAGTGACTGGCAGGAGATCTATTTAATGGAAGCTACTACCCGTAAAAAAATGACCGACAAGATCGAATGGACAAAATTCGGCGGTGTCAGCTGGAACGGGGAAGATGGTTTTTATTACAGTGGTTACGATAAACCCGATGAAGCGTCAAAGATGAGCAAGCAAAACCAGTTTCATAAAGTTTTCTATCACAAACTGGGTACCCCGCAATCAGAAGATAAGTTAGTATTTGAGGACAGGAATCACCCATTACGTTATCATCGTGTACGGTTGACAGAGGATGGACGGTTTTTAATATTGAATATTTCGGAAGGCACAAGTGGTGTTGAGCTGCGCTACATGGATATGAAAGATGCGGCTCAAAAAGATTTTAAAATGCTGGTTCCTGGTTTTAAAACGCAGGCAGGAGTAATAGACAATATTGGCGGCAACCTTCTTCTGCGCACCAATGACAATGCACCTAATTATAAAGTGGTACTGGTAGATCCTAAAAATCCGGCAAGCAGCAATTGGAAAACAGTCATACCCCAGGCAGAATTTGCATTGCAAGGTGTTGGCACCGGTGGCGGTTTCCTGTTTGCCAATTACCTGAAAGATGCTTCTACTAAAGTATATCAATATAGTTATGATGGCAATTTTATCCGCGACATCGAACTACCGGGTATTGGTACGGCTTCGGGATTCGATGGAGAAAAAGAGGATAGGGAATTTTTTTATTCATATAACTCATTCAATACACCCCCTGCTATCTACCGTTATGATATTAAAACAGGCAAATCTTCCCTGTTCAGGAAAACGAAAGTAAACATGAATACCGATCAGTTTATTACCGAACAGGTCTTTGTCAACAGCAAGGATGGCACACGCGTCCCCGTGTTCCTAACTTATAAAAAAGGACTTGAAATGAATGGCAGGAATCCCCTGCTACTCTATGGATATGGCGGCTTCAATATCCCGATGACTCCTTCCTTCAGCATCAGTAATGCTTTCTTCATGGAGCAGGGCGGTATTTATGCAGTGGTCAATCTTCGCGGTGGCAGCGAATATGGTGAGAAATGGCATAAGGATGGAATGCTCGATAAAAAACAAAACGTATTCGATGATTTTATTGCCGCAGCGGAATGGCTCATCAAAAACCGTTATACCAACAGCAAGAAGCTGGCAATCCGCGGAGGTAGCAACGGCGGTTTGCTGGTAGGAGCTGCGATGACGCAACGCCCGGAACTTTTTAAAGTAGCGTTACCGGCAGTAGGCGTAATGGACATGCTTCGCTTTCATAAGTTCACCGTTGGTTGGGGCTGGACGGTTGAGTATGGCAATGCAGATTCTGCTTCACAATTTCCATTTATATACAAGTATTCTCCTTATCATAATCTGAAACCGGGTACCAGCTATCCCGCCACTTTGGTGACGACAGCTGATCATGATGATCGGGTGGTGCCGGCTCATTCATTCAAATTTGCTGCACGATTGCAGGAATACAATGTTGGTAGCAACCCGGTCCTGATCCGCGTTGAAACAAACGCAGGCCATGGCGCTGGAAAACCGACCAGCAAACAAATAGATGAAGCGGCCGATACCTGGAGCTTCGTGATGCAAAACCTCGGAATGCAATTCCAGGATAACCCGGGAGATGTGGCAGCAGACAGGGGAAAAACTGAATCTCCATCGTCAAAAACAGACCCTTCATCAAAAGCACAAAACTCACCGAAAGGCGGTGAACCTTCGCCCATCCAAAAAGCAATCGAAGCAAGAAGTGGTAAGGGCGAAAAGCCAGTTCCGCCTAAAAAAGCATTTTAGCTGATGAAGGTCCTGGTCACAGGTGCTAATGGTTTCCTGGGATATTATCTCATTGAAAAATTGTTGAATCGACAATTTACCGTTATTGCAACGGGCAGGGGCGAATGCCGGCTTCCCTTCATTCAACATAAAAATTTTATTTACCAGGAAATGGATTTCACAGATCCTTTCCAGGTGCATGATGTTTTTGAAAAACATTCTCCTGGGGTAGTCATACATGCAGGCGCCATGAGCAAACCGGACGATTGCGAGTTGGATCAATGGGAGGCTTACCGGACCAACACTGAAGCAACTGTGACGCTTCTGGTAAATGCAGAGGAACATAAAAGCTTTTTTGTGTTTGTCTCCACCGATTTCATTTTTGATGGCGAACGGGGAATGTATCGTGAGCAGGACCAACCACAGCCGGTAAATTTTTATGGAAAGACAAAGTTGGAGGCTGAAGATGCGATACGAGAATATCAATATCAATGGGCGATCGTCCGGACGGTGCTGGTCTATGGCAAACCGCAAGCGGGAAAAGAAAATATTTTAACGATAGTAAAAAAGAAACTGGAAAAAGGAGAAAGCTATAATGTAGTGGACGACCAGGTGCGCACTCCCACTTACGTCGGGGACCTGGCAGCTGGAATTATCTCGGTGATTGAAAAAAAAGCAAGGGGAATTTTTCATCTTTCAGGCGAAGAGGTACTGACTCCTTATCAAATGGCGATCAGGGCAGCCGATTATCTCAAGCTGGACAGCAGTTTGATCAATAAAGTTACTGCCGCTAATTTTTCACAACCGGCGAAGCGGCCGGCTAAAACAGGATTTACTATTGAAAAAGCCAAAAGACAATTGGACTACGAACCTATATCGTTTGAGGAAGGATTGAAAAAGACTTTTGGCTAATCAAGCATCGTTCGTGCCTCACTTCACTCTTGATGACCCATCAAACATCTAACATTTCGCGCCTTACTCTTGCTCCAAAGCTGTCATCGTGAAGACACGGCCGCCAATGGCAACATTGCACATGTTGATACCCATATATGGTCCCAGTCGGTTCACCAAATTAGGCCTCGCAAAAGGCGCAAATTAAATATTGCAGAGATTTTTGTTTTTTTAATTTATCAGAAAATACCAATACTCTTCAAATTCTGACACGTAATTCGAGCGAGCAAACCCAAACTGCACCCTTCCTGCTTGAACTGGACCGGAAGAGTTGTCCAGCATGGGATCAGAACTTGAATATAACCTTTCAATGTAACCTATGGATAGTAATTCTATAACCGTTTAAAGTTATTATCAAGAATCAGAGCGCAAAATTTTATTTTAAATTTAAGAAATTCTTTATCATGTTATTGTACTGACCCAAAAAACGCGGACGGCCGCAGAAAATATCAATGAATGCCCGTCATAGTTTGTACTTTCCCACAAAAATGAAACATAAAGCTGCGCCAGACTGGAAAGCAGAATTTTGGCACCTGCTTTTAAATGCTGACGAACAACGAGCAATTACAATTAAACGCCGCCAGTTTCCCGGCCGATTATTTAAACTTACGCGATTGACCGATTACGCGTTGGATTCGCTCAAAAACGAATATCTATATTTAGCACCGATTAACTTACTAAATGAACCTTTTGAAAATTCTTTGGCATTAACTAAACGCGATTACGTTATCGCATGCATGACTCAAAAAAAATGGTTTGATGATATGAAGAAAACCTATGGAGTAGAATTCACAGAAAAAGAAATTTGTCGTATTCTGGAAAGTCCATACCCATATCGCGTTTTCGTTTTTCTCTGCGAAAAGAAAGGTGCATTGATTACCACCTCTGAAGATCACTTTTGTAGCAAATATACTACGTGGGCGGACTCAATTTTAGATCAGCAACGCAACCTGAATATATGCTGCCTTACTGAAAGACTTGATTCTGTCAAAATGTGGTCCGATTATGCCGATCAACATCGAGGAATTTGTATAGAATATGATTTTAGCCGCTCCGAGAACACGATTTATGCGCTTATGCCGGTGATTTATACGGTCGAAGCCTACCAAATGAACGCTACGAAGGCAGCATCATTTAACGTGAAAATGTCGGCGCTTACGAAATCAAAGCGTTTGCAATATGAACAAGAATGGCGCATAATGATTATTGATAAAAATCCTCGGAAGGAACATAACGTTAAAGCGACTTGTATTTACATTGGAAGTAAAATCAATGAGGCTGACTTTCCTCTGTTAGTGCAGCTGATGAACTTAAAAATCCCGATAAAACAGGTGGTTAAACATCCAATTCAAAATAAAATGGTGGTGAACGAGATAGATTTAGAAGCCTTTAAATACGAGCTTCTAAGGACAGCGCCAAAATAAGCTAAAAACTTTCCGATACACATTCTTACAAGCCATAGCGATGGCATTCGTCGCTAGAGGCGAGATTGCATTTGAAAAGTCAAAAATTAAAGCTGAACGGCTCGAAGAACTCCGGAACCTCTGATTCTCGTAGTTCGAAATAAGAAGTCAGGCTGTTTTCTGCCAGTCTATACAGATTTGGATAAATGAAATCATTGTGTATTCCAAAATCTAGAAGCCGATTCAATATGTAATGTTGTAAGGATTTATGAAATTCATAGCAATAAAGTTTATCACTACCTTGGCTTGAAAGAATCTCTTCAAATGGGTCATTGGGATGAGCGTTGACAATAAAAAGTCCTTCCTGATTTACTATGTTGTAATTGTTGTTGATAGACCATTGTACAAAACTCCCTGGTGCGTCCGTAATTATCCATGCGGCCCTTTTCTTTGCGTTAGCAAAAAAATTTTCGTCGCTCAACATATAATCTCTAAATCCCTCAGCCGATCCAGTCACCTTCTGGAATATTTCCAATTTCTTAGCTTGGGTCTCCACTTCTTCAATTGTTCGTGCATGCTTAATGAACGTGTCAAAAACGACTCGATATTCCCTAAAATTAGCAGCCATCTTTTCATAACTATTTTTATCACCACAGACCGTTTTTTCGAGAAAGGCATGGTCACTTGGCATGTAGTACAGGGAAAAATAATTGTCAATTTCTGCTTTTATTGGATAATTCTTGACGCTCGCTGCGGCAAAATAGAGGCTTATTAAAGGATTCACTGACCAATCGAGAATCGGCGTTGGTGACCCGTGATGTCGCAGCATACTGAGCGCTGAATATATTGAGATGGTTTCTTGCCCACGAATTCGGTGCAATTTTTCCAAGCATCTTCCATTCCAATGCCTAGTATAATTGACGATATGATGTATGTACTGCAATACTGACTCAGCTTTCTTGGGTAAATCGTGCCCAATCCAATAGCGTTGTAATGAGGTGTAATGCTGATATTTACTTTCGCATATCCCACGCCAGATTCCCCCGTCGTAAAAGGAGAATGATTCAATTAGCTGATCCACTTGTTCCTGTGTAACAATCTTCTCAGCGATAATAAAATGCCGAGATTTATCTTCTTCTGTTTGATATTCATTTAACATCGCCAAATATTTGTGTTAATCAATATTTTTTTCCAGACGATGGTTCTAAAGTATCATCTTTTAAACTAAATGCTACAAAAATAGTAGCTTTTCTTTTTTCGAATTCATCTACCTACACTGACATACTTTTAAAGCACCGCCGCCATTTTGCAGTTCGTTCTAAATAGGAGATTAAAAAGATAAACTAGCAAGCTTGAAACTCTATGGCAATTAATGTACAAGGGAGAATTGAAAAAACCTTGCGGAAGAGTATTCAGTAGCTCATAGACAAAAAGTCAATGTTATTAGGCGGAGCTCCATTGATGGGCATTCCGACTTAACCGCGTGGGTCTTGCGGTCGAGTCCCAGCTGCACAATAAATGGATCCAGCATCCAGAACCTAGCATCCATCGTACGCTTAGTGAGCCTTCCCATAAATCTTCTCCCCTGCTCTTATCGCTACTTTCATATTGTTCTCTCTCGGTGGAATGGGGCAATTGTACTTGCCGGTAACATAGGCGCAGTAAGGATTGTAGGCCTTGTTGAAATCAATTACAACTTTATTACCGACGATATCGTTAAATGTAAGATCGATGTAACGTCCCCCGGCATAGGTTTCATGGCCGGAGGTGAGATCGGTAAAAGGCAGGAACAGGTTATCCTTGTATTCAGGAACCGCCATCAGCATTTGAGACTGGTAGAGATTAAGACTGATGATCGTATCATTAATTTTGAAACGAACGATGCCGTATACACGGAAAGTTTGCTTTGAGCTGCCGGATGTTTCCATTGAAAACCATTTCCCATTTCTCACCCGCTCAAAATCGGCCGCTACCAGGTAGTTCTTGTTGACTGGATAAAAATCCAGTAATTTCTTATCATCCCCTGTCACCACCTCATGCTTGTCCACATAATTTTTAATAAATAATTGCAACGAATCCTTGTACGACGATTGCGCATTGCAAACAATGGAAGTGAATACCATTATAGCTAAAAATGTAAGCTTTTTCATATTCCGCAAATTATCTTAACCCTGTTTTTTCCTTCGCTCTCGCTCTGTTTCTGTTTCTCACTCTCATAGATCATCGCCTGGGCAGGTGCACTTCAGCCATCATACACCGGGCGCTACCACCGCCATTTGCCTCTATGGTTTCTAATGATGAATGTAAAATGCGGTTAAATGACCCCAATTTTTGTCTTTCCTTATCCGTCAGCGATTGATAAGCCTGGGTCGACATCACGAGCAGTTTTTCTCGCTGCCCATTTTCCACCTGCAACATATTACCCGCAAAATGATTCATCTGATCAATGCTTATATCAATGATCTCTTTCCCTGTTTGCAAAATGGCATTGATCACTTTTATTTTTTCTTCATCGTCCTGGATGGAATCGAAACAAATAACGACGTATTTATCGGCGACGCACATCATTACATTGGTATGGTAGATCGGCTGCCCGTTGCCGTCCACTGCATGAAACAGAACCGGTATATAGCCCGTTTGTTCACAAAAATCCTGTAATACCTTTTCACTGGTACGCGGCGAGAGACATGCATAGGCAACCTTATTATCCCGGTCGAGCACCATGCTACCGGTACCTTCCAGGAAAATATTTTCTTTTTCGTATAAGCTCAGATCGATAGTCCTGTCAATGGAAAATTCTTCTGAAACCTTATCTATCACATGTTGTTTTCTTTCCTTTCGTCTGTTCTCGGCATACATCGGGTATAACAATACAGTACTGTCATCGTGAAATGAGATCCAGTTATTGGGAAAGATAGAATCGGGCGTATGAGGTTCCACTGTATCTTCTACGACTGTTACATCAACCCCGTTTTCCCGTAATAGTTTGACAAAGGCGTCAAATTCCTTTACCGCCTTATCCTGTACATCAGCTTCGTCATTCTTTACCTGGAAAGCGTTGTTGACCGCAGTTTCAGCATTGAAGCCGAATTTCACGGGACGAATCATCAGTATATGTGAAGTTGTTTGCATTATACTGTTCTGAAGTGTTGTTGTGACATCATTGTCAACCGGCATCGTCTCTCAACAGGGGCATGCTCATGCAATGAAATCCTCCCCTGGCCCTTGACAGTTCCGCTGAGGGCATGGTGATCAAAGTATCCTCCATTTTTTCTGCCCTGACCTTACCAGATTCCAGCAGTGGTATCAGGTCATGTGCATGAATGATTGTAAAGCCGGCATTTTTGAACGCTTCAACCGTCTTGTCATTCCTGTCATAACCAAGTACCACGCCTTCTTTCAGGGCCAGCAAATTGCAGGAGTCGGTCCATTGCTCGCGAGCGTCAAAAGGGAATTCGTTATTGCCGGAATAAATAAACTGTGTGGGTTCCTTCGATCCAAGATCGTTTTCACTGATATCTGTCAACAGTTCTTCCAGGTTATCATATCGCGTAGGGTCCGAAGGATCTTTTTTCCTGAACTGGGTGATCTCGATCTTTTCTTCCTTTCTTTTCCCTTCAAGTATTCGCTGAACGGGATCTGCGTCTTCTTTCTTGATGGATTTCTTGGAAAAATGTCCCAGCATTACCCATACGTTTTTCTTTACCTGGGTAAAAATGGTATCGATGTGCATGTAATCCCTTTTCTTGGGAATCTTGATGACTGTTATCTTCTTGACAATATTTTTTTCAAAAAGTGCATTGATCGCAAGATGAGCGGCTTCCTGGCTGGTACGCTCGCTTAAGCCTATCAGCAGGTGATCTTCCGTAATAACCATTATATCGCCTCCTTCGAGCGTTACTTTTTTATCGTCTGCTTCACGGGGCAACAGGAAATGATGAGAGGTATCGGGTATCTCGATAATGTTCTTACGGTATGCCGCAAACATTGGGTGATTATAAAAAATATATTTTACCAGTAAAGCTTCTCTGGTCCTGGCCTTTTTTGCCGGCTTGTTCAGCAGGATATATTCATTGATAGTGATACCGATATCCCGGGTGAAGATGAGGTTGGGAACGGGAGGAAAAAGCATTTCTTCTTCGTTTACCGAACCGCTGATAAAAACTTTTGCCAGTTCTATGGAAGAAAGAGAAGACAGGTTGTTTTGTGTTTCGTAGGAGCAGTTCTCTATAGCGCAAACTGAAGCGATCAGTTTCAATTTTATTTCACGATCTTCCAGTATATCGCTGAGGAGCCATTGCAATTCTATCACTTTATCTGAGCGAAAGAATTGCGGGTGTTCCGGCTTGTAAAAATTATAGTTATTGACAGGATCGTCAATGAATGCAAGCTTTCCCTTTATTTTATCAGGGTCGAGGAAATACAATAACAGCTTCGTGTAATAATCATACTCTTTACGCCGTATCGTGTCAAGATGAACGATATCTTCAAAAAGCCAGTCCTGTGCCTTTGAAGGGACCACTTTTCCCAACCCGCTATCCGGGCTATGTACAAGCAGTCTTCGCAGGGTGCCGATTTCGGAAGTGACTGATATTTTATTACTGTTCTTAGCCATGTAATCCTGTTTCAGGTAAAAAATTTTGAGCTCATCCGGATTTTGGGAGCAGGTATATCAATCCGGAATATAAAAATTGGCCGGCAGCATATCGGCAAACTTACTAATGCGGACTATTTTGAACGAGTAGCACATAAACCTGCAATCGTGGTACAAAAGTAAGGCAATAAAAAGAAGCTTGAAATCCGAAAGCAGGAATTTCGAAATTCGAAAAGATAAATAGGGTTCTACCTACATGTATTTCGAATTTCCGGCTTTAGATCTTCAGATTTCAGCACATCATTCATGTGCTGCGAGAATAGGGATCGAGCTGTGAAAGGCCAATTTCTTGGTATGGCTGGTACTGAACATCCTGTTGATAAAGGAGTGGTTCCTGGGGATCACGATCAGCAGGTCGATATTCCGGTCTTTTGAAAACTGTTCGACTGCGTCGTAAAAATCATTCATACCGATAAAATAGAATTCAGGGTTGAACTGGCTGAACATCTCCTGCATTTTTCCCCGCTCGGAAAGATATTCTTCGCTCAGCGAAACATAATGTTCATTATCGACGTTGACAATATGAAGCTTTGAATTGAATAGTTCAAGTATTGTCTTTATAGCCAGCACAGGTGTTGTTTCAACCACATTTTTGAAATCGGATGTCAGGGCCACGTTCGTGATCCCATTGTATTTTGCGGTAGGCGGTATGATCATAACCGGGCAAACATTTTGTTCGGCCATTTTGAGTGTGTTGCTTCCTGTCAGCAACTGTCTCCATTCGTCTTTTTCAGAAATTCCCATCACGATCAGTTCAGCGCTTTTCTGATAAGCGAGCCTTCCCAGTGAATCGATCAGGTCTTCGCCGTATTCCTTAACGCATTCGATATTCTCATGAACTCCTTTCGTCAGTAACTCGGCCTTCAGGCTATCAAGATACTGTGAGGCCGTATCCGACTCGTCTTTGTCAGCAAACATGTGGTATAAAATCACACGGGTATCCGTTTTACCGCTTAACATATCGGCAGCAAAACGGGCAGCATTCAACGAGGTTTCCGAAAAATCGACAGGAATAACTACATCTTTCATGATAATCGTTTATAGTTGGGCTGGCGCAAAGAAACAAAAAAATAGTGTATCACAAATACCGGGCTGGTTTATTATAGTGAATGTTTTATTGCTAATTTAGAACACCACAAAGATTCCCGATGACCAAAACAAGGCTGGAGGCCTTTAGTGATGGCGTTATTGCCATCATCATAACGATCATGGTGCTTGAATTAAAGGCGCCGCATAGCACGGACTGGCATGCTATAAAGGCGGTGTTGCCTTCCTTCCTTAGCTATGTGTTAAGCTTTACCCTGGTTGCCATCTATTGGGGCAATCATCATCACCTTTTTCATGCCGTATCGCATGTAAACACGAAAATAATCTGGGCCAATACCCACCTCCTTTTCTGGCTTTCTCTTATCCCTTTTGCAACCAGTTGGGTCGGTGAAAATTTTAGTGCCGTCCCAGTTGCCGTTTATGCCGGGCTGCAGGCCGTTTGCGGTATCGCCTATTACATCCTGCTCAGGTCAATCATCAGCAGTCCTTCGCATCAATCTCGCGTTCATGAATCGCTGGAAAAACAGTCTACGAAGGGTACCATTTCGCTCGTGATCTATGTTTTAGCTATCCCGGCCGCATTTCTACATCCAGTTTTGTCAACGGCAATGTTTGTCGTCGTAGCGTTTATTTGGCTGATACCTGATCGTAACATTGAAAAAGCATTGAATGAATAAATGATTCTACTAAAAGAATACATATGAAAAAAGTTATGCTGCTGTCGCTAGTTCTTATTCCGGGTGGATTTCTCCTGGCCCAGACGGTAATCCCTTTATATGAAAAAGTTCCGAACAGCAGGCCTTCGCCCAATCGGGAAGAAAGCGTTACAACGGATAACATGACCCGGATAAGCAAAGTGTCGGTGCCGACACTGACCATGTACATCCCGTCTAACCCAAATGCGAAGAAAGCCGCGGTCATTATTTGCCCTGGAGGTGGTTATGTGCGTCTTTCCGCCACTCATGAAGGCTCGGATGTAGCCAAAATATTCAATGACTGGGGCATTATAGCCTTTGTGTTGAAGTATCGTTTGCCCGACGACACTATTATGATCGATAAATCCATTGGCCCTTTGCAGGATGCGCAAAGGGCGATACAACTGGTAAGAGAGAATGCGGCGAAATGGAACATCGATCCCGGAAGGATCGGAATCATGGGTTTTTCGGCCGGTGGTCACCTTGCCTCGACGGTTTCCACGCATTTTAATAATGCCGTGATCGACAACCCCACCAATATTTCGCTGAGACCCGATTTTTCGATCCTTATTTACCCGGTCATCAGTTTTACCGACAGCCTTGCACACATGGGTAGCCGGACTAACCTTATTGGTAAATCTCCTACTTCCCAAAAAGTAATCGAGTATTCCAGTGAGCTGCTGGTCACACCGCAAACCCCTCCCGCGTTTCTTGTGCATGCAGGTGATGATAGAACCGTGAAGGTGGAGAACAGCATCCAGTATTATCTTTCATTATTGAAAAATAACATAGGAGCCGAGCTTCATCTTTATCCCAAAGGAGGCCATGGATTTGGCATGAACAACAAAACAACCAGCGATCGTTGGATGGAAAGGCTGAAGAACTGGTTGACAAGTAATGGCTGGATTGATTGAGAAGAAGGTTTAAAACGTTTAATGGTTTAAATCGTTATGCCGCACCGCAGAATGAGTAACAGAAACAGAGCCGGAAAGAGGGTTTAAAGGGTTAAAAAAGGCCTGCCTGCTGTGCCTTCGCTCGATATAAAGTTTGTAAAAAACCGCGGTCATCGGCTTGCTCAATTCGAATGGCCATTGCTTCGACAATGTGTACTACAAATGAGCCGGACTATAGTAAAATAAGAGGCCGGTCTCAAAATTCTTGTTTGCTTATTATTGAATCGGCCTTGAATACGATGCGGATCCTTAATACACCTTTTTCAGAAAACTCCTCTCCCACTCCTTCCATTCGACCGTAGCGATAAGGTATTTTTTGAAACAGTGCGCCATCCTTATAATATCTCTTTCGCACGCCGTGGAGCGAGCCGCATTTATAGGTATACTCTTCCTGGACATTCCCATTTTCATAATAAAATATGCTTTTGACGATCCTTCCCATGTCAAAAACATGTTTAAAATCCAGCTTTGTCGTGTCATCACCCCAATAGTTATTTAATTCGCCAGTGTAGCCGGGACTGACCATTTGTTCAGCCAGCTTTGTGTTTTCATCCTTTACCGCCACGGAACAACTATCAAAAAACTTCTCTTCTGTACCCGCTTTTTGGTTAGATGAGTCGCATGAACACAGAAATAATATCGCAGCGAGAGTAAATAAATAGTTCAACCTGAATTTCATAAAGGATCTATACGGGCAGTTGTTGTTTTCTTTTGCAGGATCAGAACATAAAAAGTATAAGCGAGAGTAAATGGTAAAAACAAAAGCGATACTGTTGCATAAATGACTCCGAACAAAAGAAGTCCCGCAAAGAGAAGTATGTCAACAAAACCGCCGTAATTATTTTCCGGGTACCCTGTAAGCAGCAATTTATTTTTTATTTCAGCGACCGACATATCCATTACTTCGGCGTCGGTAAGCGAATTGCTGTATAGATTCCGGGTCCTTCTGCCTTTGACAAATGCTTTGTAAACTCCCAGGAAATTAAAGAGAATTCCAGTCATTAAGCCTGACATATCCAAAACGAATGCTGCCCAGTAATGTCTGCAACCCGATGCGATCTCCCAGGCGCCGATCTCTGTCTCGCCTTTAAACGTACTGGTATAGCCGGTAACGATATGGTGGACATCATGCTTGAATATGGCTTTGCGTCTTGCGGGAAAATTGGGAAAGTACAGGGAAATCTTTTTTGTGACCTCGATCTTTACATGGGGACTGCTTTGACCGCCATCTTCACCTAATTGATATTGCTTATAGAAACCCGGCAAAATATCTCGGGGAGTTTGCATCTCACTTTCTGAGGCTAGGTAGACCATAGAATGGGGAAAACAACTTGTCTTTGAAAAGCAAAGTTAGTTATAAGTAATAAGTTGTAACCACTAAATTTTAACGGATTTCAATTTTCCGATCAGGCAATCAACATGGCCGCTTCAGCCAGGATGGCCAGCGTTTAACACCTGCCTGCGGGCAGGCAGGTTCAGAATAGAATTTAGCCTGCAATTGCAGCCATAAGTTTCCTCAGATCTGTTTCTTTTTCAAAACTGGTCTTATTCTGCCGAAGGTAGGCCTCCGCTCTTGCGGCTTTGTCGCCGGGGAGGATTTTAAGCAGGTTAGACTTACTGGCTTTTACAGTATTGCCGCCACTACTGAAGAACCAGCTTATGTTTTCATCTAAAATGACATCCTGGTTTATTACAAGACTGTACACACTTGTGCCGGTTGTGAAATTCTTCATGTTCGTTATGGAGGCGGTGGAATTGGGAAGGCCATAGGCCCCGATGTTTTCTGCCTGGGTTCTAAGCACCAGTTTCTTTAATAATCTGACTGAATCACTCGATGCTACCATTTCCATAAACCCTTCCTTATAAACGAAGACAGATTTATCAAATACAAGTGAATCGAAATTCCCGGGATCTCCTATATCCAGTGTGTCGCCCTTTTGGTTGATGAATTGCATGTTGCCTGAAAGAAGATTGTAGTTAAATAAGGGCCCGGAACTCGGGCCTCCATTTTTATAATAGACAACAGCCTTTAAAAATTGGGGGAATCTATAAAACCCATTAGGCGAATACGCCTGTGCCAGGTCTTCCCCAGCTTTTACCCGGATAGATTTTCCCTGGGCCAGGGAGTTCGAATTAATGCAAGCAATCAAAAACAAAATAAGGAGATATTTCATGCAGATAATTTTGATAACAAAAGTTAGGACAATGCACCTGATCTTTAGACAGATAAAATCATCATTAAGTGAGAAAAAATCATCATTCAGATGCGGAAGTTGAAAATCCGAATGCTTAAGGCACGAAATCCGAAACCTGCACAGGAATCTATCGTTTATAGATTCAGAACCATTTTCCGAAGGTCATTGGCGTTACGTAAAATACCAGCAGGATTCGACCTAAGTAATTTTTTCAGGTTTCGGGGTTCTCTTTTCGGATTTCTTAGTAAACGTCCTGGAGTATAAGATAATTACGTTCCATGGCAGTTTCGGAGATATCCGAAAGGGGAATGAAGCGATCGCAGTCCCAACAATACTTTTGTTCAAACTCTTCCAGTTTATAAGATAATACAACAGAACCGTCCTTTCCGTATCCCCTGCAGGTGCTCAGGGTGGTATAAACGGATCCTTCCCTGACCTCGGGGGAACCGGGATAATCACCGGCCCGTTCTTTATCGTCGATACAGATAACCTTCATTTTCTCAAGTTTTATATTAGCAAAGTCTACTAAAAATGAGAGGTACGAGCCCTCAAACGCTGCATCCGGAGTCTTAAAATTTAGTGAGCGGCTCGCAGGTTTTTAACACGCTATCCACATAGGTTACCAATTTCTATTAACCCGCTTCTTAAAGATTTGTTTTCAAAAAGATGCAGATTGGTATTTTTCACAAGTGAATATACGGGCTCAAAACGGCTGCTGTCGGAATTGTTCCGATTGGATTGCTTAAAACCAGCATCCTTTGTATCTTAATTGTTTGATCCTAGACTATGAAAAAACTACTTTCGGCTTTCTGCTGTTATCTTTATGTGCATTGCATGGCGCAGGCCCCCTTCGAAACCATAAATACCCCCAGGTCAGCCTCGGGCGAAAAAGTGTTAGTGAAAGCATTAACAGCTATCGTCAACAGGGAAGGAAATAAAAGAAAGCCAATAAATAAAATAGAGGTATCGGCCTATGAATACCCCTAGAGCTGGCAGCCAGGAAAATTAATTCGGGCTGAATTCAGTGATCGAGAGTTGATTCATTGGTGAGTCAAAATAAGAAATGAGCGCCTGTCTCCAAACATCCTTTATCCGGCTTAATGAAATGATTTCCTGCAAGTACTGGCATCTTTTCCGGTAGTCTATGTTCTCAAGGATAAAACGCATCACCAGCTTTTTCGAGGTCTCGGAAGTAGAAGTATGTACCATAAGGTCGAATTTAATTATCAAGACAACAAAACTATGCCAGCTTGCTGCCTGACAGAAAAAGATATAAACATAAAAATTTTTGCTAATGGTTGAACAGGTCCTATTGGCATATGACTGAATACATTTCATATAAATAAAGTATCGACCAAAGGGTCGGGGTCATTCAGCTCCGGATTGCTATCGGGAGACCATTCACTGCGACTAGTCCTCTGAAATCCTTTTTTTCTCTTCCTCTTTGATACTGATATCAGTTTTTTCCTTTTTCACATCAAGCCTGATTAGATTATAAAGACTCATGTAAAGATTGGCAATCCATACCAACGAAAAACCGGAGACCAGGTAACCTCTCCAATCAGTAAATAGTAAATGATACCGGGTGATGACAAGCATCAGAATTGTTACGTAGTGACTGAAACAATATTCGCACGTAAAAACGTAAAAGAATTTTCTTTTGAAAATATTCCGGCTGGTTTTGGAGCATCTCGCACAATACTCTCTTGGCTCTCTGAAGATTTCCTCATGTGTAACAGTCCAGGCTATACATGCCACAGGAATGGCCAGGATGAATAACCAAGTTAGCTGCGTGCCGATCGTCATACAACCTAAAAATATTTATCGAAAGCCAGCGAAACCGTTATCTGGGTCTCAACATACTCATCACTACACCAAGCGGGTAACTCCTGTTCATAGATACGATGCTGATGTACTCGATATTATCACTATCTCTCCAGGTAAGCTGTTGTTTGGGGTTGTCGGAACTGCGGTAAATTGTGTCAACTTTTACTAACTGGGCGTTGACCATTTCAACGTTGACTTCTCTTGACGGACCGCAAGCCATCATAATCATTGCGATAAATGCAATGGCTGCTAAAGTTGTTTTCATATCTGAAGGTTTAAAATCTTGTATCGCCGTTACAACTTCAAGATATATGCCATATGATAGTTGGGCGAATTTAAAATTTTGCACGGCGATAGGTGAAACTGCAAGGCTTGTCATTATGAGGCAATGATTGCACAGACACGTGTATTGTTTTTCGCAGTTGCCTGTCCCGAATGAAGACCTGAAATTAGAAAGACCTTAAATCGGGGAATGAAACTGCAATTGTCGTTGAACCGGCTTAGGGTACCCGTTTACAGGCTGCCAGCCAGTAATGACAGCCTATCTTTCTCTCTATAATACGGGAACTTGAACAACAACCTATATATACCACATGCTTCGCCAGTCAAAACAGTCGTCGATTCTTTCTGGCAGGTAGAAGGTTCGCCGCGTTATAACCGGGAACACATAATCCCTCAGGGTATGGTTGAGATCATTTTTAATTTCAGTGATAGTCCCCCAATTTCAGCCCATCTCCCCGGTAAAAAGTACTGCCTGGGTAATTGTTTCATTAACGGATTCAACACTGTCCCCGTCCGGCTCGAACTGCCGAAGCAACAAAAGTTCTTTGGGGTACGCATTCAGCCACTCGCGGTAAAGAAGATATTCGGCGTTGCTTCGGGTGAGTTTACCAATATCGTCGTCGATCTCACACTGGTGGATTCAGGCGCCAATTCACTCTGGCATCAACTCGCGGAACAACCAGATTTTGATAACCGGGTTTCTGTTTTTTCTAATTGGATCCAAAAGAAGTTTCCTGTATGGCAACCGCAGGACGAAATGGTCAATCAGTTCTTATCCGGCGTAGATCAACACGATCTTTCGGTAAAGGACCTGGCCTATTCGCTGTGTTATTCGCCAAGGCATCTCTCGAGAAAAATGTTTGAGGCAACAGGCATGAATACAGAAGAGATCCTTCTTTATAAAAAATATCTTCATGCCGTTCACTTAATTCATCATACCGATCTTTCGCTGACAAACATTGCTTATCAAAGTAATTTTTCCGACCAGTCGCATTTTATACGGTCATTCAAAAACTACTCGCAGATGACTCCGGGCGAATACAAAAAAACAAAGGGATTTGTAAAAGGTCATGTCTTCGAGAATGTCCGTTAAATACAATTTTTCGCATGATATGCAAGGCATCTTTGTGAAAAAAAATCATGAAAAAAATTGTTTTGTTCTCGTCAATCAGCCTCGCCAGTGGTCTGCTGTTTGCCAATCTTTACACCTCGTTGATCGATGCCAGGTCCTGGGGGGCCGATATTCCCAATTCGATTGCCGCAGCCAGGGAGTATTTTAAAATTGTTAATCCCGGGAATTTCTTCCGGATCTTTTCGCCAATCAACCAGGGCTTGGGAATTGTTGCACTGATCCTGTTCTGGAAAGCTTCGCCGGTAATCCGTCTTTCGCTGGGTATTGCACTTGTTCTCTATCTTTTAGCCGAAGGGCTCACATTCGGATACTTTTTTCCCAGGAATGATATCATGTTCCGCAATGCGCAATTGACCGATGTTGATCTGCTGAAAAAAACATGGTCGGAATGGAATACAATGAACTGGGTGCGTACGGGCATTCTCTGTGTCGGGGTTTGCTTCTCCTGGGTCTCATTGCACCGAATCTATTTGCTCAAACAGAAATAAAGATCAAATCAATTATCAACAATAAATTATTAAAATGAAAATCACTTATCCTCACGTAATCGAAAATTGTATCGGTGAAAAAATAATTTTCCATGGGCTTGATGGCGATAAATTAGTTGGCGAAGCTTTTGTCATGCCTGGCAATGGGCCCGTCATGCACACGCACTTTCTCCAGGACGAATCTTTCACTGTAATCAAAGGCCGGGTTGGCTACCAGGTATTGGGTCAACCCGAACAATTTGCCAGCG
>VBAT01000008.1:38384-114855 GCA_005884665.1 Bacteroidota bacterium | reverse complement strand
GGTGTGGCCCACCGGTTCTGGAATGCGGGATCGACTATCCTTCATTGCTCCTGCTGGGTAAATCCTGCCAACACCTTCCCATATTTCATTTCTTCAATTTTTGCAGCTCAAAATAAATCCGGCAATGCCCAACCGGAAAAGTTTGACGCCGCTTATCTGTTGACCCGTTATTCATCCGAATACGACATGAACGAGATCCCGAAATTAGTCAGACGGATCATTATCCCTGCCACTTATTATATCGGCAAGTTTTTGGGAAAGTACAAGCACTTCAAAGATGCACCCGAACCGGTGAGGTGAGTCGGAAGGTAGATGCTGGATATTGGATACTGGATGCTGGCGCCAACTTATACTAACCAGCAACACCATTCACCATTATTCATTATCTTCCTCTCCCTCAAACCCCTTCATCATGAAACGACTTTCTTACTTTTTGCTTTTGATTATTTGCTTTTTCCAGGCCTCTGCACAGAGCAATTCAAAGTTCAATGGCCTTGATATGAACCTCGGCAATCTTTTCCGCCTCAGTGATGCAAAGACCAGGTCTATTAGTCCGGAAAATCTAACCGGTGAACCCGGTAAAGGAGGAATGACTACACTTGAAAACGGCAATGCCAAATATGCCGCCAGGGATCTTGGCCAGGGATGGAAGGTGAATCCTTTCGTGGTGATAAAACCCGGCGAAACGTTTACAATGGCGGAGATCTCCGGCCCCGGTGCGATCCAGCATATCTGGATGACGCCAACCGGCAATTGGCGTTATTCGATCTTCCGCTTTTACTGGGATGATGAAAAAGAACCTTCAGTAGAAACCCCGGTAGGTGATTTTTTTGGCGCCGGCTGGGGAAGCTACGCGCATCTCAACTCGCAACCGGTGACGATCAATCCGGGAAGCGCATTCAATTGTTATTGGGTGATGCCATTCCGCAAAAAATGCAGGATCACGATGACCAATATCAATACAGAAGCGATGACCCTGTATTACCAGGTAGACTATACATTGACCGAGGTGCCGGCTGATGCGGCTTATTTTCATGCCCAATACCGTAGAGCTAATAAAGTAAAAGATGGTGTATGCACTCTTGTTGACAGCATTAAGGGAAAGGGCCAGTATGTCGGCACCTATCTTGCGTGGGGTGTAAGCAATAATGGCTGGTGGGGTGAAGGAGAGATAAAATTCTATATGGATGGAGATACAAAGTTTCCTACCATCAATGGCACCGGCACGGAAGACTATTTTTGCGGCTCCTATGATTTTGATACACGTAAAAAAAATTCATCGGGAATTGACGAAGTGAACTACACAGAATTTTCAACCGCTTATACAGGATTGCACCAGGTGGTCCGTGGCGATGGTCATTACAATGTGATGCAGCGCTTTGGAATGTATCGCTGGCATATCATGGATCCTATTCGTTTTGAAAAAAGCCTGAAAGTAACCATCCAGGATCTCGGTTGGAAAAGTGGTGGCCGTTATCTCGTCCAGCAGTCGGATATCAGTTCAACGGTATTCTGGTACCAGTCCGAACCACATCAACCTTTCCCGAAAATGCTGACAAAGGATGAACTGGAAGTGAATTGATTTTTTTGCCAGCACCTGTAACACGGATGATCGTCCCTTGCGCCTACCCCGACGCGGAGCGAAGCGACGGAACTCGGGGTCGCACTCTTCAACACCTGGTCCGTTACTGAACAGTTTTGATAGCAGGCTCCGGTGTCTGACATCTGTCATTTCCATTCCTAGGTTTATTCCGCACCTACGGCGCGAATGGCAACATACCACATGCTGCTACCACCGAGATTTAGTCCCTATGGGACTGTTGGGCATCCAGTTGCTTCTTCGCCAACCGGCGGATCACAATGACTAGCATCCGACATCTAGCATCCATCATCCAGACCATCGATTAAACAACATCCACATCCGGCACCATCACCACGCTCCTGTATCTTTTCTCCTGGTGCAGGATAGCTATTTGCTCAAGCAGGTCTTTTTTACATTGAGCGATCAACCTGCCATCTCGTGGTAACTTCAGCAAAAGTTCAATCAAAAACTGGTTGCGGACACGATTGATTACCGGTTCGGCCGGTCCAACAATGTAATTGCCATATTTACTCTTCATGGCATTGGCAAAATGATATGCCGCGGATTCAACAACTTCTTTTAGCTTATGTTTAAACGTCAGTTGTATCAGCCGTGAAAAAGGAGGATAAGAAAATTGCTTACGCTTGACAAGTTCTTCTTCAAACATTCCTTTGTAGTTATGCTGTTGCACAAGTTGCAGCACCGGGTGGGAAGGATTCATGGTTTGCACCAGCACTTTTCCTGCTTCTTTTCGTCCCGCTCTCCCACTCACCTGCTCCATTAGTTGAAATGCCCGTTCATTCACTCTGAATTCAGCGAAGCTGAGCAATCCATCTGCATCCAAAATACCTACAAGATCAACGGTATCGAAATCCAGCCCCTTCACTACCATTTGCGTTCCTACAAGTATTTCAATCCGCCTTTGTTCGAATTGTTGGATCAAAACGTCATGTGCATTTTTTCCTTTTACACTGTCAATGTCCATCCTGGCTATTTTAGCTTCGGGGAAGATCTCCTGCAATTGCTCTTCAATTTTTTCAGTTCCAAAATTTCGCTGGGCAAAATCATGGTTGCCGCAAGCCGGACAGATCTGAACTATTGGGTACGTAGTGCCGCAATAATGGCAAACCAGTTTATTCGTAAACTTATGGTAGGTCAATGAAACATCGCAATACTTACACTGGGGAATCCACCCGCAGACATTACAAACCTGGTAGGGCGCATAGCCACGCCGGTTTTGAAAAAGAATGACCTGCCTGTTCCGGTCAATTACTTTTTTTATCTCGTCGATCAATGGCGGTGAAAGGATAATTTTTGTTTTATCCTTTCTCTCGATCGTTCGGAGATCCACTAATTCAATGACAGGCAGGTGAACATCACCAAAGCGTTGAGTTAATTCGGCCAGGCCATATTTTCCGTTGATAGCATTGCTGTAAGTTTCCAGCGAAGGTGTCGCACTTCCAAGTATTACATTGACGTTAAACAACGATGCGAAATAAATTGCCGCGTCTCTTCCATTATATCTTGGAGCCGGGTCATACTGTTTGAAAGATGAATCATGTTCTTCATCGCAAATAACCAGGCCCAGGTCGGTGAAAGGAAGAAAGACAGATGATCTTGCACCCAATACAATTTTCAGCTCTCCACTTTTAACCTTGTTCCATATTTCCACTCTTTCATTCTGCGTAAACCGGGAATGATAAATGCCAATGTATCCTCCAAAATGTTTCTGCAGCCGGCGAATGATCTGCGAAGTCAGTGCAATCTCGGGCAGCAGGTACAGTACTTGTTTTCCATGGCGTATGATCTCTTCGATCAATTTGACATATATAAGCGTTTTACCGCTGGATGTCACACCATGAAGAAGGCAAACCTGTTTGGATTGGAATGACTCTTTTATTGTGGCATACGCGGCTTGTTGAGCATCGGTCAGTTCAAAATCTATTTTGATATCGCGGGGCAGGTACTTGATCCGATCGATATCTCTTTTTTCTATCCACAGGATCTTTTTATCTACCAGTCCCTTTAGCTGGGCATCCGATGCACCTGATTTCTTTAATAATTCCGTCTTTGTCACTTCACCTTCTGTTTTTACAAGGTGCAGATAGCTTAACAGAAGTTCCATCTGCTTCTCCGCCCGCTGCAATTTTTTGTCTTCATTCAGCAGCCTGGATAACTCGTCCTCATTGTCAAATTGAGGATTAAGCAACACGTAGCTTTCTTTCCTGGGAGAATATCTTTGCTTCAGGGCTTCCCATACATAACAGACCTTTTTGGAGATCAGCCGGCTTATTACGGGGTATACATGCGATGAATCCAATATTTGCTGGACTTCGGTCAGCTTTAGTTCCTTTTTTATGAGCAATGCTTCTGCAACCAGGAACTCGTCGTGGTCCAATGCTGAAAACTCATCCCCGTACTCCTCGTTATACACCACTATCGTCTCGCTCGATAATTTGAAATGGGAGGGCAATGCTGCAGCCATTACTTCTCCTTCCGAACACATGTAATAGGATGCCATCCATTCCCACAGTGCCAGTTGCTGGCTGAAGACCACGGGTTCTACATCCAGGACGTTTAATATATCTTTTGGTTCAAAAAACTCCGGCTTCTCTTCATGAAGGCGTTTTACTATGCCAGCATATTTTTTATTTTTTCCCAGGTTCACTTCCACGCGGCAACCCACATGCACAGTATCCTGTAATGCTTCAGGCACTGACCATGTGTAATTCCTCGGAAGAGCCAATGGTATGATTATCTCTGCGTACACCTATTATCCATTTGTTGATTTTTCGTTTGTTACCGATATTATGTCCCTACAGGACAGTTTTCATTTCCTTCGGGCATTGAGCATTCCGCATCAAGCATCGTGCATTTCGCACCTTACGGCGCGAATAGAAACGCCTGTCAAAGTAGCCATCAAAATATTGTACCTACGGCACAGCTTTCTATTTTCATCAATCCGCATCCAGCATCTAACATCCAGTTGCTTCTCCGCAAGCCGGCGGATCGCAATGACGCATCCGGCATCAACTCTCAACCGTCACCATTTATCCAATCAACTCCATATTCCTCCAATTTCTCTTTCATAACAACAAATACTCTCTCCTTAAGTTGCGCAGCATCTTTTAAGGACAACCCTTCCACTGAAATTTCATCGAGATAAACGATCCGGCAGCGCCCGGGATTTAATGAGAAAACTGTTTTATAATTCATGCGGCTATAGGCATCAAGTACCAACACCGGTTTGATTGGCGTTCCTGTTTCAAGCGCAATACGGAATGCTCCATCATAAAATTCTTTCAAAGGCTGATTTGTCATGTTAAAAGTTCCCTCTGGAAAAACCAGGATCGAAATTCCTTTACGCAGGACCGATTTCAATATCTGTACGCTATGAAAACGGTGGTCCGCGCTGCTTCGGTCAACCGTCACTATTGCTTTGCGGTAAATAAATCCGAATACCGGCACCTTTGCCATTTCCACTTTTCCGAGCGGCCGTATTGGTTGATGATAGACCTTTGGAATTATTGCAGAGTCGAGATAAGAGATATGATTGCTGACAAAAATATAAGCCTTGCTTTTATTATGTGGAGATTCATAGATCCTTTTGAAATAGATAAATATTAGAAAAAACCAACTATCCGCCCAAAACCGGCAAAGGAGCATAATCATATTTCCTCCGCGAATGCGCCCGAAAAAACTGGCGATGATGACAAATGGAAAAATAATAAGCATGATCACAACGAAAAGCGTAAATGCGTAGATACAATATATCCAGTGAAAAGGTTTCAGCAACACCCTCATCAATTCCGGTTTTTTTGAGGTGAGCCTGATTCGTCCCTATCATCGCCAGGGCAATGACAACTCCATTCAGTATCGAGGTCGATCACCGTGACCACTTTTGTTTTGTGATCGCACTGGCCAAAGACAATCCTCACCCGTTGATTATCCTTTGTCACGCCCTCCAGCGCATAAGCAGGACATGGATTCGCCTTCACATTTGATTTATTATAATTGATCTTGCCACCTTGCATGATCTCTTCTACCTCGGCTTGCGATATGTGCCGGCATTCCATCCGGCATTTGGCGTGCTCGGTGTATTCGATAAAAGATATGCGACGGTCAAATCCGTGGTTACGGTTGATTTCAGAGGCCGGATCTTGCCTATCCTGGGTTGCAGCGGATTTCGAGACATCGTTTTTACATCTTTTTACGATAAAAAGAGCAGCTCCCAGTATAACAATCAGTAAAAACGTGTACCATCTCCTATTCACTATCTGATATTTGGTTAAAAGTAAATGAATTTAAAAATCCGGTGAAATTCACAAGGTCTTGGCTCCATGATTTATCTTTGCCGCCTCTATGGCGGAATCCAGAACAGTGGCCTTTCACACGCTTGGTTGCAAGCTTAATTTTTCAGAAACTTCTTCGCTTTCCCGGATATTGGAGAACGAAGGGTTTGAAAAAAAGGAGTTTGAGGACCTGGCCGATGTATACGTCATAAATACCTGTTCGGTGACGGACAATGCCGACAAGGAATGCCGCCAGATCGTCCGCCGCATTCAGCGAAAAGCCCCTGCCAGCCTGGTCGTCATTACCGGCTGCTATGCCCAGTTAAAACCAAAAGAGATATCTGAAATACCCGGTGTCAGCCTTGTCCTGGGCGCCGCCGAAAAATTCAATATCGCTCAACATATCCGCGAACTGTCGAAAGGTGATTCAGCAAAGATCTGTAGTTGCGACATCCAGGAGGTATCCGGTTTTCATTCGTCCTGGTCGGTCAACGATCGCACAAGAACTTTCTTAAAAGTGCAGGACGGCTGTGATTATAATTGTTCGTTCTGTACCATCCCGATGGCCAGGGGAAAAAGCAGGAGCGATAGCATAATAAATGTAGTGAATAATGCAAGGGCGCTTGCTGACCATGGTGTAAAAGAGATCGTGCTGACGGGTGTGAATCTCGGCGATTTTGGAAAAGGTCCTGATGGAGCTGGTGCATCAATAAGTATAAGTGGAAGAGAGGAGAATTTTTTTGAGTTGATAAAAGAGCTCGATAAGATCGATGGCATTCAGCGCTACCGCATTTCATCTATCGAACCGAATTTATTGACAAACGAGATCATTGAATTTGTTGCCAACAGCGATAAGTTCATGCCGCATTTTCATATCCCGCTTCAAAGTGGCAGCGACAAAGTGCTGGGACTAATGCGTCGCCGGTATAAAAGAGAATTGTATGCTGAGCGGGTCCGGCTGATCAAGACATTAATGCCGCATTGCGCAATAGGCGTCGATGTGATCGTGGGTTTTCCCGGCGAAACCAGCGAAACCTTTACCGAAACCTTCGAATATCTTCATTCCCTCGATATTTCTTACCTGCATGTGTTCACTTATTCGGAAAGGGATAACACTCATGCGCTGGACTTAAAACCAGTTGTTCCAGTAAATATCCGCCATGAGAGAAATAAGACTTTGCGGAATCTTTCTTACATGAAGATGCAATTTTTCATCGGTCAACACGTTGGACAAACACGCAAGGTATTATTTGAGGGCCACAACAAGAACGGAATGATGGAAGGCTATACCGACAATTATATTCGTATTACGACTCCGTTCCGCCAGGAATGGGCGAATGAGGTGGTCGAATGGAAAATTGGTTAATCCGTTAATCAGTTAATCCGCTGCCGCTGATGATAGCACCAACATTTAACCAATTAACCAGCAAACTGAAACAACAATTGGTTATGAAATGGGCAATAACAAATTTCAAAATCAAAACGAAATGTGCTTTCCTGGCTTTATTTGTCACATTATATACCTCTGCTAATTCCCAGGATTGGCAAAATCCCGCCGAAAAATACAAGGATGCTTATAAAAAATATCTAAGCGCCACTTGTCCGATCGTCGAAGACAGCATTCAGCACTTCGTATATTTCGCTCGGGATCGTCAGTCAATTATCAACCATCCCCTCCTTCAGCATCCAATGTTTAAAGGAGCTCAAATCATGTATTCATGGAAAGAATTTGAGCCTGAAAAAGGCCATTACGACTTTTCACTATTGAAAGCCGATTATGAATACCTTAAAAAATATGGCAAGAAGATTTTTGTGCAGTTACAAGATGCCACATTTGACCCAAAATATAAAGCCATTCCCAAATATTTATTTACTAATGAATACGAAGGCGGGGCAGTATTACAATACAACGATGAGGGGAAACCTGAGGGCTGGGTTGCAAAACGCTGGAATAAAAAACTAAGAGAGCGATTTGCTTTGCTTCTCCAGGCATTGGGAAAAGAATTTGATGGAAAAATAGAAGGAATTAATCTGCAGGAAACATCGATTGGAGTAAGACATAAAACAGATCCAAGTTTTTCCGAACAAGGGTATCTAAATGGATTAAAGGAAAATATGCTTGCCTTGAAGAAAGCCTTCCCTCTTTCAACGACAATGATATATGCGAATTTTATGCCCGGGGAACTGTTACCCTGGACTGATAAAGGCTACCTTCGAAGTATCTATCAGTACGGTGAAAAGATAGGTGTGGGACTTGGAGGTCCGGACTTAATGGTAACCAGGAAACCCCAACTCAACAATCCTCTTGCCTTAATGCACGAAGGGAAATATACCGTTCCGATTGGAATTGCTGTACAGGATGGCAACTATACCGGCAAGACAGGTGCCGACCTGGATTACAATGAGGATACCGGTAAAAGATCACGAACGAATATTGTGCCTTTACTGCATGCGTTTGCCAAAGATTTTTTGAGAGTACGATACATGTTTTGGGTAAACCAGGAACCTTATTTTAGAGAAGATGTGATCCCGTGTTTCTCGAAAGAAAAATAAAACACCGGGTAGAATATAAATAAGGGATCAAATCATTTCTCAGTATGCAAAGCTACAGTCGTTAAATCACGGCTTGCTCATTCTTATAATTGCATTTGAAAACGGGGAATATAACTTCCTTCAGGAATAGTAATCAAAACACTATCGTTTCGTCCTTCCAACTCATAATATTCGATGAGCAATCGCCTGACCCTCGCCGCGTGTATTTGCACGAATGCATAGCGGGAATTGAAAACACCGGAATGTGTCAATATGTTTACTGCAATTTCATGCTCCTCGAGCCGGTGTGAACGTCCGGCCAACGTTTCCTCGACCACATACCTAAGAAAAACAGAAAATAACTCCAGGTCCCTGAAAGGTTTGCAAGAAATTATTTTCTGAACCTGTTTCTCAATAAGGCTTTGCTCTAAGAAATATTCATCATTTCGTTTCATAATAGACAAAATATGGTCACCAACTACCAAAACAGCAGTTTTAAAAATGTGCATTTCTGCAGGTTTTGCTTGCGGATGATGAGTTAAATCGTCAGTTATCGCTTTATCAAGAGAGTAGTGGCAGGAATTGGATGCAAGATCATATATGAAACAGGAATTGTTTGTAGAAGTAATTCTATTTTATTGATCATGATCCATAAATTTCTGCATCTGGTCATCGGTATGAAAAATACCGGTGTTCTCGCAGTGGTTGCTGTAATTGCCGAGAAGTAATATTCCTGTTAAAGTAATAAAGTAGAACGTACTGGGCTCGAACCTGCCGATAGCTATCGAGAGACCCCTACTCTGTCAATCCCGCCCATAGGCGGGACTGAACCACTAAGCTAACGTACCAAAGAAATGATTGAAGTAATGCTATTAAGTGGAACGTACTGGGCTCGAACCAGTGACCCCTACTCTGTCAAAGTAGTGCTCTGAACCAACTGAGCTAACGTTCCGGGGCGGCAAATTTAGCCCGTTTTTTATTTTCAGGCCTGTTTGATGGGTGTTTTTTATTGCATAGCATTTTTTTTGAGGCTTTTTGGTCATGATAACATCCCATAATCCAAAACAAAGCTTCATTGTTTTAATCCTTCTCTCCTTACTACTTGCCGGCTGCAGGGACCAAGGCTCTGAAGGTCATAAGACTGCCGAAGATTCCACTCCCAGAGATTTACAGATAACTGCCGCTGATATCGCTGGAAATTTCAGCAGCCAGTCTGCTTTGAAAATAGACAGTTCCCTGTTAGATAGTTTTTTCACTCAATATCCTTTACTCCGGTCTTCCAGGAAAAGTGCGGGCAGCTTTTACAGAGGAAGAAATTTTTCGTTAGCCTGGCATGATAGCGTCGGGCTTATTGAACAGGCAGGCAGCCTCCTAAACAGGATGCAAAACGTGCAGGCTGAAGGGCTCTCGTTGCAGGTGCCTTACCTGTCAGCGGCGGACAGCCTTATGTCGAACGAAGATCCGTCCGATCGCCGATCCCTTACACAGACGGATCTCTTGCTGACCAGCATGTATTTTTATTTCGCCGAGAAAGTATGGGGTGGGCTAAGCGAAGCCAGCGTACGAGAGATCAACTGGTACCTGCCTCGCAAAAAAATCAACTATGAAGCCAGGCTCGACTCCCTGCTTCGGGTGCCTGTGGGAAGTTCTGAACCCGGTGAACCCGTATACCGGCAGTATGGACTCCTTAAAAAGGCCCTGGAAAAATACAAGGCCATTGCAAATGCCAATGAATGGCCGGTCATTGTAACAAATAAAAGATCGTTTTCCAAAGGAGACTCGGCAGACGCTATCGCCATCATCAAAAAAAGACTGTATTTGCTGGGAGATATGGCCGCTATTTCCGAAACGCCAATATTCGATTCGGCTCTGCTGGCAGCAGTTAACAAATTCAGGCGACGCTTTGGCATGAAAGAAACAGGAATTATCGATCAGCCGCTGATCAATGAATTAAATGTGCCGCTCAAAAAACGAATTGAACAGATCATTGTAAATATCGAACGCAGCCGCTGGCTTCCTGATCAAATGGAGGGTGACTATATAGCTGTTAACATCCCGGGGTTCAGGTTACATGTGTGCCGTGGAGATTCCCTGTTATGGAGTATGAACGTGGTGGTGGGAAAGACAGCGAATAAGACTGTCATTTTTTCGGGCAATCTCCAGTACGTGGTATTTAGCCCCTACTGGAATGTACCAACAAGTATTTTGAACAAGGAAGTGTTGCCGGGCATCAGGCGAGACAAAAATTACCTGGCAAAACATCATATGGAATGGAATGGAAAATCTGTGCGGCAAAAACCCGGGCCCTGGAATTCGCTTGGGCAAGTGAAATTTTTATTCCCAAACAGCTATAGCATTTATTTGCATGATACGCCTTCGAAATCGTTGTTCTCAGAAGACAAGCGTGCGTTCAGTCATGGCTGTATACGCGTGGGGGAGCCAGCGAAACTGGCCCGATACCTTTTGCAAAATGAGGCACTCTGGACAGATAAAAAAATTGATGCGGCAATGAATAGCGGCAAAGAGCAATATGTGACGTTAAAACAACCGGTGCCGGTACTGATTGGTTATCTAACAGCTTGGGTTGATCTTCGGCACGAGGGTGAATTGAATTTTCGCAATGATGTGTATGGAAGAGACGGCCGTCTTGCAAAAATGTTGGAAAAATAAAAGCCCGGATCGAACTTTTTTTCTCCACCGTATGAGGATAATTATTTTAATGGTCTGAAGGCAATTCGGTCTAAATTGCTAGGAATGTATACGATGAAAAAGTACCAGGTTACAATAAAGTTTACGATGGATGATGAGTTTATGGAGCTGGTGCCCCCTCACAGGACTTACATCAATTACCTTATCAACAAAGAGATCGTTGATCAATATGCAGTGAGTATGGAAACGAGTAGGGTTTGGATCACACTCAATGCAAAGGGAAGAAATGAAATCGAGCGTTTGCTGGAAAAATCTCCTCTCTTCAAATATTGGCGGTTTGAGATTGATGAATTGTTTGTGTTGGATGGGCAGCACTACCGTTTACCCGCGGTTCAGCCAAATTAAAAATCCGAATTAGATCCCGATAGCTATCGGGACCGAAACTCGAAAGTAAATTGAGAATTCGGATTTCGTTTTTTTTGATTTCGAGTTTTAACCATCGTTCCATTTCGGCTTTAACTTCAACACTCTCTTATAGATTGGGCACGATTCAACATGCGCTCCTGGCAAATATCCCGTGCTCATCAAAAATTCATTGACTATTTCACCGCCGGTAAACCGGAAAGATTGTTTAAACAATTTTACCCATTCCTCTTTACTTTTTGGATGATGATTGTCCAACCAGTTTTTAAATGATCCGAATTCTTTTTGGATAGTTTTTATTTTTTTTGCGTTGTCAATCGTAGCCTCGATCTTAAGCCGGTTGCGGATAATGCCGGCATCCTCCATTAATTTTTCTTTTTTCTTCCCGGTATACCGTGACACTTTATCAATATCGAAATTGTCGAAGGCCTTAAAGAAATTGTCTTTCTTTTTCAGGATCGTTTCCCAGCTCAGACCGGCCTGGTTAATTTCCAGCACCAACCTGGCAAATAGTTCATCATCGGTCTTGAGGGGAAAGCCATATTCATTGTCGTGGTAATGACGGTGAACGGTGTCTCTGCCGGAGTTTTGAACAAAATCGCAATAGGATGTTGCCATAATTTCTACCTGAGGTGAATGATAGCACGAAATTATAATCTAAGAACCAAGATCCAAGAACCAAATAAATTAAAAGCACTAAATTTTAAATTAAAATACCAGTACGCAAGTATCCATGCTTTTTTACAGCGAACTTTTGCTTTTTCACCTGGCCCTGGCACTCGTAGTCCCGTCAGTTGACGGGATTCGTTCCTGGTTCTTCGAATTGATCGCAAAACAGCACAAACATGCTATAGGCACCGGCGAAAAAAGAATATAGATTAGCCCGTTAATTTTCCCTGGATCTTTTCAGTCAAGCATCCCGATGTCTTGTATGGCACATAGGAGTTGCCTTAAACTGTTTTACTGAAGGTCCATGGGTTCACCATCTAAAACATCTTTATATGGAATCAATGATCGCTACTGCTACTCCCGTCGCTGAAAAAAATCTTGTGCAACTTGCCCGGGATTTGGGTCCGGCTTTGAATCAACATATTACTGAAGAAGAAAACAATGGAAGAATATCATCTACCGTGGTAAAAACTCTTCGTGAAGCTGGTTTTTATAAATTATTTACGCCAAAATCCTTAGGAGGTCTTGAGGCGGATCCACTTACCACTGCGAAAGTGGTTGAAGAAATCGCAAGGCACAACACGGCCGCAGCCTGGTCATTGATGGTAGTTAATACCGGCTTTGCTATGGGCGGACATCTCTCCGAAAAAGGCATAGAGGAAATATTTTACAACAACCCCGATCCTTTTATTGCAGGTAGCATTCATCCGCCGATGCGGGCGAACCGGGTATCGGGCGGTTTCGCTATTAATGGAAGAAATCCATTGCTGAGTAATATTCATGAGGCACAGTGGATCTTTACCACGGCGTTGATAATGGAAGGTCAACAGCCAAAAATGACTAATGGCCATCCCGAGGTAATCGCCGCTTTCATGAAAGCAACCGATTGCCAGATAATAGACACCTGGAATACGTTGGGAATGCGTGCGACCGACAGCAATGATGCGGAAGCTAAAGAAGTGTTTGTACCCGATCATCTGGTTTTCCCGTTGATTCCCGATTTTCAACCTAACAAGTATTACACCGGGGTCCTTTACCGGTTTCCAGCCGCGGGGTCCAATATCGCATGTCTTCTTGCGCCGGTAACAATCGGTGTCGCCCGCAACGCAATCAACGAACTAAAAACGTTGGCTGATAAGAAAACACCTCTGGGGTCAATGGTGCCAATCAGGGAAAGAGGTGTTATACAAAGAAAATTGGGAAGAGCTGAAGCCCTTGTACAGGGGAACAGGGCATACCTGCATCACACAATAAGGAAATGCTGGAACAGGGTTAATGGGGGCGAAACGATTTCCTTAGAAGAAAAAGCCGGTTTGCTCTTAGCGGCTACCCACGCCAATCAAAGTTGTGTTGAAGCGATTGAACTGGTATATACCGCCTCGGGAACCACTGGCATTTATATGAAGAACAAATTGGCCCATTACCTGGTAGATGCGCAGGTGCTCCGCCAGCATGGGTTTATGAATGAAAACCGCTATGAAACAGCGGGCCAGGTATATTTTGGCCTTCCGCCTGATCTACCTATCATACAGTTTTAAAAGATCCCTGTAGCAATCTCCAGAAACTTGAAATTCGAACCTATCGGCTTTCGAATTTCTTTGTGCCGCAATTAGCGTGGCTGGAACCCGATTCTTGCTGCTTATATTTATTGTCCCTCGGCTAAAGCAAACTGATTACCTTTGGCTTGCATTACGCCGCATCCAATTGCTTCGTCGCTTCGCTTCTCGCAATGACGACATCCAGCATCCAGCGACCAGCATCTGGCATTTCTGTCTCCGCACTACGGTTGAATCATTCGATTTACAAGTAAATTATTAAAACAATGAAATCCTTAATCTTCCCTATTGGTATTGCAGTAGGATTTACTGCATTGCTCCTCTCCTGCCACAGCTCATCTGAAACCAATTCCAAGCCTTATCCTGAAAACGACTCAATAACATCTCCAAGGCAGAAGCCTCCAAGAACTGTGCTGACAGCTGCAGAGCAACATGCATTGACGCCTGATCGAATCATTGTCAGTTTGAAAGAAGGGAACAAACGTTTTACAAGCAGTGGTATCACCGCCAGGGATCATTCTTCTATTGTTCGCGATGCATTGGTCTCCCAACATCCCGAGGCGGTTATCCTTTCTTGTTTAGACAGTCGTGTATTGGTAGAAGACATCTTCGATGCCCGTATAGGAGACCTTTTTGTTGCAAGGATAGCAGGTAACATTGTCGATGAAGACATCCTGGGCAGCCTGGAGTATGGATGCGCGGAAGCAGGCGCGAAGCTTGTCGTGATCCTTGGTCATGAATCCTGTGGCGCCGTAAAAGCAGCTATCGAAGATGTCCACCTGGGAAATATTACAGCTATGCTCTCGAAAATAAAACCGGCGCTCGTTAAATCGAAAGATTTCACAGGCGAAAAAACCCCGGAGAACGACCCATACGTAGAATATGTCGTCAAAAACAATGTCCGTAATACAATGGAAATGGTACGGTCAAAAAGTCCTGTCTTAAAAGCCATGGAGAGCAAAGGTGAGATAAAGATTGTGGGCGCGTATTATGATTTGAAGACCGGAGAGGTGAAATTTCTTTAAAGGCGGTATCGCCCTTTTTCAAAAAAAAGTAAAAAGCCTTGCATTCAAGGTGGAGCAAGGCTTAATAATAGGCGGGAACAACTGAGGGCAGGGAATACCGGCGGCTCTTTTCCAGGGACCGGATATGTTGGTTCACAGGATTAAAAGATATCAGTGGCCACCTCTTCTTCAAACTCTGCTGCAAGAGGCAGTGTAAACGAGAATTTGCTACCTCTGCCCGGCTCGCTTTCAATCATCAGGCAGCCATCATTTTTTGATATAAATTCTCTGCAAAGCATCAGGCCCAGCCCGGTGCCATTTTCATTCCCGGTACCCCTGGTACTATAAAAAATGCTGGCATTAATTTTTTTCATTTCTTCCAGGCTGATGCCTTTCCCGGAATCCTGTACATATAACTCCGTGCAAAAAGAGGATTGTACTGCACAAATGGTGATGTGACCTTTTTCGGGAGTAAACTTGATTGCATTCGATAATAAATTCCGAAGGACAATGCTGATCATGTTCCTGTCAGCATAAGCATAGACGGGGGACGTTATTCTTTTTTCGATGCATAACTGTTTGGCATTCGCTGGCAGATGTAAAGCCCGCACAGCTTCATTGGCCAGCCTGCCGAGGTCGAGTAGTTGTCTCCTTACACTATTATCCTGTATCTGGTATTTGGACCATTGCAAAAGATTTTCGATCAGTACCGATGAGTCATTCAACTCATCCAGTATCTCTGGCACCATTGCCCGGATGTACTCAGTTGAAACATTCATTTCCTTTGCATGCCTGAAAACATCACGTAAAGCAAACACGGGAGTTTTCAGATCATGAGAGATGATGGAAAAAAGTTTGCTTTTTACGCGATTACTTTCTTTCAGCCTCACCGTTTGCTCTTCAAGGAGGCTGGCTTTTTCGGAAATTTCTGTTTTTTGTTTTTCGATCTCTGCGTTTTTTTCATGAAGCTCCCTGTTCCTGGCGAGTATGCTCAGCTGGTAGCCGCTGTTTTCCCGTTTTATGAGATGCAATGCAAAGAATATATATCCGATAGCCAGCACCTGGTTTGCGAGGTAGACAGCATCGTTGACGGGTTTCAACAGGTAAGAGTTTTCTTTCCAGAGAATGAACATCACAAAATAGCTGATCATCGAAAGATTGATTGCGAAAAGCATAAAACCCATATTCTGCAAAAAGAAAACAGACAGGATACCGTAAAGTATAAATGACAATTCATATCCCGTATTTATTCCATTAAGATAAACGAGGCAGGTGAGCACGGGATAAAAAATAAAGTAACAAAAAAAAGCGGCCTGGAATTTTTGACGGCTATTCAGGATCATTACAAGCAGGCTTATTACAGAGGGAAGGCAGCTTATCAGCCATGCCGTTAAAGAAAATTTTGAAGTATAAAACAACCCCGTAACCGGAACGATTGCTCCAGTAATAAACTGAAAGAAGTTTAGCTTGTTAAAAATGCCAATTTTTCTTTTTTCATAATCGTCAATTGCATCCGTGATGCTGATCGAAAACAAATTCACTAACCAATTTTTCATTGAAGTGATCCGTTGACTATTTCCCAAGTGATTATCGGGAACTCTTACTAAAACCGAAAAGCGACGATAACATTGAATGAAAATGCTTTTCATAGCGGGTGGTACCTGTTTCATATATAGGATATTATTGGATAATAAAATCCCCTTCGGTGAAGAACAATGGCTTGAATACGAAACTTATTTTTGTTGGATTATGTATTACGGGGTGCGGATTAGAAGGACGTCAAAAGAAGACAAAAACATATTCAAAATTAATGCCAAGGATGTGTCGGTTTGTTCGGGGTTGTATTAGCAGACAAGAAAATTTGATTTTTCTCAACTGCTTAATTACTATCTACCTTCAGACAAGGTGCAAACCTAACCAATGTAGATCTTCTTTTTTAGAAATGAAGAAACAGGATAGTTAGATTTGATTAAAGAAAAATTGATGAACATAAATTCTGCTTTAGAATATTTCCTGATTGAAAATTTATTCCGACGGACATTCCTAACGACACAATCGAAGTAAAAAATCCTGAGACCCGATAAGAATTGCCGGCCCGATCCCGATAGCAATCGCTCACAGGATTTCAGACGCCGATCCAACCAATTGGGGCTTTTTCTCCCCCATGTTCCTCGTGTAATTACCGATGCGAATTAATTCCAAATCGCTTTGCTCTGACACAGATGGATTTATGTGCTGGTACAGCGTTGGTACCTGATTAGGTTAATAATAAAATTCTCGTGATATGAAAAATTTACTTATTAGCCTGGCATTGCTGATCGCAGCCAGTCCCGTCTTTACTCAAACCCTATCCACCGTTACCATAAATGCAACTGGCAACCGACACAAACAGATTATCGTCGATAACAATAGTTATACGATCGACAATACTACTACTACGGATGTAAAAGAAATTGTGATCAATGACGTGACGCCGGGGCTGCATACCCTGGAATTGACAAGAAGTAATTCCAACAGCTATAGGCAGCCGACAAAAACCAGTTTTACAGTAAGGAGCGGCTATGATCTGACCATAAACATAGCCTCAAATGGCAGTATCAGTACTTCTGAAACAAGATCCGCGGGACAAACTTATAATGGAAATACTTATAATGGAAATAAGCAGATTACTACAACAGCATTCAATAAATTGTATTCGCAGACAAAAGCCAAAACCTCTTCTGCTACAAGAACTTCCTTCCTCGAAACCGAATTCAACACTTCGACAAGACTAATGACGGCCAAACAGGCAAGTCAATTGATACAATTGGTGAACTCCGAAAGTTCCAGGCTCAAACTGGCTAAGCTGTCTTATGCAAAGATCTCTGACAAGACCAACTTCAGCCTGGTGAGTAACCTGCTGAACAGCACGAATAACAGGAACGAATTAAATGCCTATACCACCACTCTTGAGACAAATGATGAAACGCAAAACAATAATACAACGGCAGCGATAACGGATGAAAAATTCAGGGTTATTTATAATGAGGTACTGGCTGAGCCAACGGTTAATGACAGAACCTATTATCTCAACAATTTTTTCGGCCGCGATTTTAATTTTTACACTTCAGCACAAGCCAAACAATTTATCGAATTGGTATCTGGAGAAGAGGACAGGTTAGCCCTCGCAAAAGCGGCCTACAGGGGCATCACTGACAGGGAGAACTACAATACTATTTATCCCTTGTTGAGCAGTTACGCCAATAGGTCAGCCTTGCAAACCTACATCAACAGCTATGAAAATACCAGTCCACGTACAGCAATGACAACAGCGAAATTTGACAGATTGTACCAATCGGTTAGCAATACTTATAGTTCGACATCGCGTTATAACACCATTAATGCCGCGTTTACGACAACCGGAAATTATTTTACCGCTGCGCAGGCAAAGAAACTTATCTCGCTGGTAAGTGGTGAGGCAAACAGGCTGCTGTTGACAAAGGCAGCCTATAGAGTCCTGGTCGATCGGTCCAACTATCAGCAGTTTAATGATCTCCTCAACACAACCGCCAGTAGGAATGATCTAAAAAAATATGTGAACGACTTTGAGAATGTATCAACAGGCGGCAGCGATGTCGCCATGAGCGACGCCGATTTCAATAATTTATATAGAACGGTCAATAGCGCCTGGTCGTCTTCATCAAAAGTACAGTTGGTGTCGGACGCATTTAATAAGAGTACTAATTATTTTACAACTTCCCAGGTAAAGCAATTATTGATGACCCTCAGTAGAGAGAATGACAGGCTTCCGTTGGCAAAGAATGCCTACGATAATATAGTAGACCCGGCAAATTATTCGCAGTTATCTGATTTGTTCACCTCTACTGCAATGAAGAATGATCTCACAACTTTTGCCGCAAATATGCAAAATGGAACTACGACAACGGCAAAGATTGCGATGCCTGAATCGACATTTAGAGACATGTACACCCAGGTGGAGTTGACATTTGGTTTTGGCGCAAAATATAGCAGGCTTACGCAAATTTTTAATACCGAAACGAATTATTTCACTGTAGCCCAGGCAAAGCAGCTGATTCAACTAGTGAGCTCAGAAAAAAACAGGCTGGAGCTGGCTAAATTATCTTACAACAATATTACTGACCCCGAAAATTTCAGCCAGTTATATAATCTACTTTCATCGCAGGCGAGCAAGAATGAACTGGCGGCGTATGTTAGTAGTAATGCTTATAATAATTAATTGGATTGAGGTAATTGCTGGTTAGATCCGGCTATCCTTTTAAGTATTTACAATGAAAGGAGGTTGTCCAGAGAGATGGCCTCTTTTTTTTACTCCACCCCGACTATTTATAGATGCAGTGACATAAGATCAATCTCAATTAAAAAAGGCTTCAACCAAGTTTAAATCTTCTATTCTGTGGGAGTTGATCCTGGAGCTCTGGGACCCAGCCTTCCGACTTTGTCGTGATGCTCTGAACCATCCCGATGGCTATCTGGAGAGCTAAACCCAATATAAAAGGTTCCAGTAAACTTCAATTGATGTTGCAATGCAGGTCGACAGATGGCATCGATATGTCGATCAGGTGTACCTGTCTGCCGGCAGGTTCAGCCAGCATAGCAGAAAACCCCATGTTGTATGTAGTGCTTCTTGTTAGTCGTTCTTTAGAAACACCAAGTTGTCAACAGACAGTTCTGTATTTTGTTTTTTCCCACCAACAATTTTTATTAACGCCGAGTCAACATTTGTTGCGGACTGTGAAATTGGAATATTTATTTTTCTATAGTTGGCATTTGATGATGTCTCATAAAAAACCCCATTGTCAACTATATTATTTCCTGAAAACAAGTCTATGTGAATAATTGCGGTGTCGCCACTTGCAATATTAGATTTTATGTATCCTATCAATGAAGTTGGATGTAAAGAAATAGCGAATTTATTGTTTGCATAACTACTGTAAACATTATTGTACACAAACTTAGCTGCGAACTGGCCGTTTTCAGCTTCTGTTATTTTCTTAACAATGTAAGTCTCGTAAGGTGGCACACAAGCAGGGCAACTGTTTGTGTGCCAAATCGCCAAATTTGGCATGTTGTCCCACTGTTCAAAGTCACCGTTTGGAATTGGTATGATTTGATAGTTGGCCGCTTCTTTTTTGCAACTTGAAAAAGTCAGCACAAACAGCATTATTATAGTTAAGGCTCTTACTTTCATGACAATTCGTTTTAATGATGACAACTTTTTGTTAGCAACCGTTGCACTGTTTTTTTGAAGTGGTCGTTTAGCACTACATACAACGGTCAGGGCTTTCTGCTGTGCTGATATTCCGCATTACTTTAAGCCCGAACCGCCGCTGAGTAAAGTTAATGTAGTTGATGTTATATTCTTTTGCCCGACCTTATTCATCAACCGGAACTGACACTGTGTATCGACGGAACGATAAGCTTATATTCGTCAGCCAGCCATAGCACCAAGCCCCATGTTGGCTAGCGCCGGGCAGGCAACTCAATCGGGTCGGGTTTATTTTTGATGAGGATTACGTCGTCGATCATAAAATCGTAATACTTGGAGTGATAAATGCCGCCCAAATAGAACGGCAGAAACACTGTAATTCGTGTTCCCTTAAACCTGTTTATTACGGCCTGTTGTTTTGATTTGCCGGATTCCTCATAAGGTAAAATGTAGCCAACGATCGTATAAGTATTTGATGAATTAGTCGCGTAATGCAAGCTGCTGGTCGGGATCAGGAAATCTTCGAGTGTCGATTTTGGTGGAATTGTAGTCGGCGGTTGCACATCGTTTACTTTTAAAACACCGGTTTCTTTATGAACAGCACGTTGAGCCTTTCCATTTATTGAAAAAGACACTTCATCCCAATTTATTTTCATGCCATCGTATAGCTTATTTAGGATAAGAAACTTGATTGACTGGTATCTGATGGCAAAGGAAATGTAAAAGGTATCGTTTTCATATTCCAACACTTTGCTTTTGACCGGGTGCGTCATTGTAACCTGGTATTGAAAAAACTTGTTGGTGCAAGAAATCAGGCTGATGACTGCAAATGTCAGCACAATAAAAAAAGTTGCCTTCGGAAAACTAACCATGGTGGTGACTATAAATTTTAATACAGGCTGAAGGTATGATAAAATGATGCTGCAAATCCGGTTGGAGAAATGATGCTAAAAAGGTATTTGTATGCAAATGTATGCAAATTGTATGCAAATGGGTAAAACCAAAAAGGGCTTCATTGGCTGAAACCCTCGCTGGGATTGGGTGGGAGTTGACGGGATCGAACCGCCGACCCTCCCGACTGGTAGTCGGGATGCTCTGAACCGCTGAGCTAAACTCCAAAAAAAAGGTTCCAGTATTAACTGAAACCTTTCACTGTGGGAGTTGACGGGATCGAACCGCCGACTCTCCCGACTGGTAGTCGGGATGCTCTGAACCGCTGAGCTAAACTCCAAAAAAAAGGTTCCAGTATTAACTGAAACCTTTCACTGTGGGAGTTGACGGGATCGAACCGCCGACCCTCCCGACTGGTAGTCGGGATGCTCTGAACCGCTGAGCTAAACTCCAAAAAAAAGGTTCCAGTATTAACTGAAACCTTTCACTGTGGGAGTTGACGGGATCGAACCGCCGACCCTCTGCTTGTAAGGCAGATGCTCTGAACCAGCTGAGCTAAACTCCCCGCGAGCGCCGCGACGCGGTCTGCATTTTTAGGAGTGCAAAGATAGTCCTGAATAGCTTTTAGCCAAATTTTTTTGCCCCACTAAAAGCCCGGCCGAACTGCCTTAGTTTTTATTTCTCAGCTTCTTAACCTGCTTTTGTAAATCCATTACTATTTCTTTTAACGCGTCGATTTCCTCCTGCTGTTCTTTGACCGCTTCTACCAATACCGGCGTCAGCCTTCCGTAGTCCACCGATTTATATCCTTTATCATTGGTCTGAACGATCTCGGGGAAAAGCTTTTCTACTTCCTGGGCAGAGAACCCAAGCTGCCGATCATCGCTGAATTCCATGTCAGGGAATTTTTTGCGGTCCCAGTTGTAATAAAAACCATTCAGAGAAAGAATCTTCTGCAAAGGATTTTCGATGCGATGAAGATTGGTTTTATATCGTATGTCTGAACAGGCACCGATGGAACCGGTATAACAAATATTTCCATTCACGGAGAGCTTTTGTGTAGGATTATCGGTACCAATTCCGACCCTGCCGGTGTTTCCATTTAAATAAAGTATCCCCGTTCCCTGTGAGCCCAACATCATTACATTGTATCCGCCATTAGTACCGTATTGCATTAGGCCTACAGCGCCCGCACCACCACCACCTAATGCTACACCGATCTTCAACCTGTAATTGGCATCGCCTATGCGGACATCGCCTTCTGAATTGACAAGATCCCAGGCATTGGCGCCGGCAACATCAAGCCTGGCTGCAGCTGGGTAAGAAGTGGCAATACCTACTTTAGCTTGTGAATGTCCAAGCACCAGACAATTGTTGCAACCAACAGTCGCCAACGCTCCTACAGCCGTTGAATAACTAATGCCATCACCTAATGTACCAGAATTATATCCGATAGCAGTATTGAAACTACCTGTTGAATTAGACAAAAGAGCGGAGCCTCCAAATGCAGTGTTGGAAGCACCGGTGGTATTATATGCCATTGCACTCACTCCTGCAGCAGTATTCCAGTTACCATTGGTGTTGGAGGTTAATGCTCCATTGCCAAGTCCCGTATTATAAGACCCGATATTATTTGCATAAAGTGATTTGGAACCAAGGGCAGTATTGTAGGTCGCCTGTGTCCCCTGGGTAACTCCGACTCCATTATTATACAATGCGGAATCACCCACAGCGACAAGGTTGGAACGGTTACCTGTATTGAACAACGCATTCATCCCAATGGCAACATTCGAATACCCGGAGTTATTATTGAATAGTGCACCTACACCGATACCGGTATTGCTATTGCCTGTGTTATTAAAGTATAACGCAGTATAACCCATTCCGACATTATTATTCCCGCTGATGTTATATCTCAGCGCATCACTTCCTAAAGCTGAATTGCTGCTCCCAATGGTGTTGTTCAACAGTGCAATGTTTCCAACAGCAGTATTAAAAGCACCTGTAGTATTCTGATTCAGGGCGCCGTACCCGCTTGCATGGTTATAGCTACCAGTTGTATTGGATAAAAGCGCATTACTTCCGAATGCAACATTATCGATACCGGTTGTATTAGCTCGCAAAGACAGGAAACCGGCGGCTGTATTATCATTACCGGTAGTATTGAATCGCATTGAATTTGATCCGATGGCAACATTGTTGAAACCGGTTGTATTTAGTTCGAGCGATTTGTAACCAAAAGCCGAATTATGAGAGCCGCTAGTCGTTGAGCCCATCGCTCTGTAGCCGAGCGCCGTCTCAGCCCGGATGGAATCAAGCAAACCTGCCCTCACATTATTTTGTTTGAATACGAGCGGAACCACATCTGTGGTACCGATAAAGTTTATAGTAGTATCTGTCCCGGCATTGCCCCGGGTGCTCCAGCCGCCCGACTGGTTTTGAAGACTGATCCATTTAGGCAGTGCTTTCGATCCGCCGTTGTAGTAAAATCCGCTGTCGGTATCAACCTGGTAAACCAATAATCCGGTAGCAGGATTGTTGATACCAATTCGTTGTGCCTGGGACATACGCGGAACAAGCAGACCTTTGCTGGTGCTTTGTATGTCGAGCATAGCACTGGGATCAGGTGATGCTGCAGTGCTGCTGATGCTGATGTTTTGGGAAAAGGAACTAGTGCTAATTAATAAGGTTAAGGCTAAGGTTAAGATAAAGGTTGAGGCTGAGGCTAAGGTTGAGGGTCTTGATTTCATACAGTGTTTTTAATTGCGTGGCGAATATGCAACGCAGAAAAAACATTTAATAACAACAGAGGAATGGATTGCGAAAAGTTTCTGATGAATTGTAAGATAAAAGAAAGGATAGGGAAATATAGGAGGCGCAAAGAGGGAACCATTAAGACACCAAGACACGAAGTGACACAAAACTGTTCGCGAAGACTTCTCACCTCCCGATTGCCATCGGGACACCATTCACGACTTCACCGGTGGCTCCCACAATTCAATCTTATGTCCTTCGGGATCCATGATCCAGGCGAATTTGCCGTAGTCTTCGACCAAAGGATCACCAGTTATCGTTACGTTCTTTGCTCTTAGTTCATCCAGTAAGCCGAGAAGATCGGACACCCGCAGGTTGAGCATTACCTGGCTGGTGCTGGGATCAAAGTAATCGCTGGTGGACTTGAAAAAAGACAACACATTAGAACCAGGCGTAATTTTACCTTCCTCATCGGTGAATGGAAAATCTACGTATACATTACCATTAAACCCAATACCGAGAACTTCCTGGTACCAGGCCGCAAGCGCCTTAGGGTCTGAGGCTTTGATGAATACGCCGCCGAGCCCGGTTATCTTTTTCATGCTCATTATTTTAAAGTAATTTAGGAAAGAGACCCCACAAAACTCGCTCACAAAGAATATTCTTTTTAATTTTGTGAAGGACGTCAGACATGGAACAGATCAAATACAATACTCTTACTCAAAGTCATTCAGAAACCGATCTTCTTACAGGTTATGAAGAGCCTTGTAGCCTCGTTGTCTGGAATGACGAGGTAAACACATTTGAATGGGTGATCGAAACCCTGATCGAAGTATGCGGTCATAGCCCGGAGCAGGCTGAACAATGTTCCTATTTTATTCACTATAAAGGAAAATATGCCGTGAAAGAAGGCTCGTATGATGAGTTAAAACCCCAGTGCGACGCCATTACCGAAAGAGGTATTGGCGCTACTATCGAAGTAATGGCATAACCCGTTTCCTCTCCTCCCTTTCATGCCCCTGTTTGTTTTGGATAAAGACCTGAACTTTCCGCCGGTTCACCTGGCCGGGTCCGATGGCCTTCTTGCAATGGGCGGTGACCTGTCTCCTGAAAGACTATTAATAGCTTACCGCAATGGCATTTTTCCCTGGTACGAGGGCGATCACATTTTATGGTGGTGTCCCGATCCGCGCTTTGTCCTTTTCCCGGACGATCTGAAAATTCATAAAAGCATGAAGCCGCTGCTGAAGAGAGATGAGTTTGAATTTACCGTCAACAAGGCTTTTAAAAAGGTGATCAATCTGTGTAAAAAGATCCGGCGCCCTGGACAGGAAGGCACATGGATAACCGATGAAGTAGAAAAAGCATTTATTAAAATGCATGAACTGGGTTATGCCCATAGCGCCGAAGTATGGAGGGACGGTGAGTTGTCAGGAGGATTATATGGGATCAAAATGGGAAAAGTGTTCTTCGGGGAAAGTATGTTTAGCAAAGAAAGCAACGCCTCGCGCTATGCATTTATCAAATACATCCAGCAATTAACGGCTGAAGGCATTGAACTGATAGATTGCCAGGTCTACACCGAGTATCTTGAAAGTTTCGGGGCCAAAATGATCCTACGCGACGATTTTGTACGATTGCTGGACGAACTGATCCCACCTTTATCGCTGCTAAAGGTCCCGGTCAATTAAACCGTGTAGAAAGATAGTGCGCTAACATGGCCCGCCATGTATTCCAGTCACGCGGCCATTCGGGTCCCCACTGGTCAAGCTCATACCAGATGCCCTTATCATAAAGTACTTTGGCAAAATGTCCACTCGCAGCGGGGTCCTCATAAGCGCCACCGCCCGTGACTATATGGATATGCCGGCTTTGCCTTATTTGTTCAAGGATAGAATGATCGGTCAGCTGGGGTATGTAATGCATAGGGCTGTTGTAATATACATTATCATCATAGTGCCCCCTGGTGTACTCGGTAAGATCATAGACGCCACTCATGGCAATTACACCATCGATAATATCGGGGCGTTTTAAAAATAAATTCATGCTATGCAAAGCGCCAAATGAAGCGCCGCAGGTGATGATGGGCGTTTCCCCGCTGGTATTGTTTTGCACGAATGGTATGACCTCATTGAAGACATAATCATTCCATTGCTGGTGCCTTACCGATTTTTGCCAGGGGTCCATAGTATTATTCATCCAGCTTTCATTGTTAATGCTGTCGATGGAAAACACTTTCACTTTACCGCCATCAATAAACGGGGCCAGGTGATCCATTAGCTGAAACCGTTCATATTCGAGATAATCCGCTGCGGCTGTCGGTATCAACAACAAAGCAAAACCGTAGTCGCCATAGACGGCGATCGGCATTTCTTTATTCAGGGATGGGCTGTACCAGGATGTGAGTTGTTTTGTCATAATGCGAAGGTAAAGACAGATGGTGGATGCTGTTGCTTCCTCGCTCCTCGCAATGACGGCATCCCCTATTCAGTGTCTTCTGGGGCACTCCGCTCTGTTTCTTCGCTCTGTTTCTCGCCCTCTAATTCTATATTAACCCCTAATTCACGAAAAGATCAGTAAAATTACTTGGTTATTTACACAAGTAGTATTACTTTAGTTATACAGTATTTTTACTAACATTGAAGTCCTACCCGCGGAGAGCCACCATCCCTTTTCATTAGCAAACCACAGATCAAACCCAGAGAATGCGTAAACCATCCTTCGTCACGCCTAAATTATTACATGCCGTACCCTATTAGAATTATTTTAGTGGATGATCATGACCTCGTTCGTGAATCCTTCAAAATGTTACTCGAAAAAGACGCCCGCTTCTCGATCATCTCCCATTGTAATAACGGTGCCGAGGCTATCGAGCTTTCCGAAAAATTGGCTCCCGATGTGATACTGATGGACATCAACATGTCACCTATAAACGGGTTTGAAGCCACCCAAAGGATCACCAATATTAATCCCGCGGTAAAAGTCATTGGTATCTCCATTCACAACAGCCCAAAGTATGCAACAAAGATGATCAACCATGGGGCAAAAGGATTCGTAACAAAGACCTCGGCCTTTTCCGAACTGACCATGGCGATCGAAAGAGTCTACGAAGGTGAAAATTATATCTGCACCGAGATAAGAAAAAAATTACAGGCGAAAGGGGAGTAGTGCAGATGCTGGCCTCTCCCTCCGGCTCCCTCTCCAAGGAGAGGGAGTGATAGCGACATTGTTCACCAAATTCGTAGCTTCGCTAAGTTTCCTCGCCATTCACCCCTTAGCGGCAGCTTGTTGCTTCCTGCTATCAAGCATCTCGCATCCAGCATCTAGCATCTGTCCTTTCTAAATCTTCGTAAAAGCCGGTAAATTTGCCGCCTTATGAGCCTTTCAAAGAATTTCGAGCATAGTGCGGCCGAGCAGAAATGGTACCAGCACTGGTTAGCCAAAAAATATTTCCACAGCCAGCCAGACGGACGGGAACCCTATACCATCGTGATGCCCCCTCCCAACGTTACGGGTGTGTTACACATGGGCCATTGTCTCAACAACAGCATCCAGGATATTTTGATCCGCCGCGCAAGAATGCAGGGAAAGAATGCCTGTTGGGTGCCAGGAACCGATCATGCTTCCATAGCCACCGAGGCAAAAGTGGTGCAGATGCTCCGGGAAAGAGGAATAAGCAAGTCTTCCCTCAGCCGCGATGAGTTTTTAAAATATGCCTGGGAATGGAAAGAAAAATATGGTGGTATCATTCTCCAGCAATTAAGGAAACTGGGATGCAGCGCCGATTGGGAGAGGACCACCTTCACCATGGACCCAGACTACTACCAGGCCGTCATCGATGTATTCATAGACCTCTATAACAAAGGATATATCTACAGAGGTAAGAGAATGATCAACTGGGATGCGAAGGCGAAAACTGCGTTGAGTGATGAAGAAGTGATACGGAAAGAAACACAGCAGAAATTATATTATTTAAAATACTTCCTGGAAGATAGATCCTCCCGTCCTTCGGAAGAGTTTATTACCATTGCAACTGTCAGACCCGAAACTATTATGGGAGACACAGCGATTTGTGTACATCCCGCCGACGAGAGATACAAGCATCTTCATGGCAGGTTTGCCTTTGTACCACTTATTAACCGCCGCATTCCCATTATTACCGACGAATATGTAACGATGGATTTCGGGACCGGTGCATTGAAGATCACACCTGCTCATGATATGAACGACTATCAGCTTGGACAAAAACATAAGCTCGAGATCGTGGACATATTTAATGAAGATGGAACGCTGAACAAAGAAGCGCAGATCTATATCGGCGAAGATCGCTTCGAAGCGAGAAAAAAGATCGTTGCGGAGCTCGATGCCAAAGGGTATATCGTAAAAACCGAAGATTATACCAGCGAGGTCGGCTATAGCGAAAGAACAGATGCAGTAGTAGAGCCTCGTCTAAGTCTTCAATGGTGGGTGGATATGAAGAAAATATCCGGTCCGGCCCTGAAAGCCGTGGTGGACGATGATATCAAGTTCTATCCCGTAAAGTTCAAGAATCTCTATCGCCACTGGATGGAGAACATAAAGGACTGGTGCATCAGTCGCCAGCTTTGGTGGGGACATCGCATTCCCGCATGGTTTACGCCGGACGGGCGCTTTGCAGTCGCAGCTACAAAGGAAGAAGCCTTCAATCTACTTGTTCATGAATCGTCTCCCGATAGCCATCGGGAGGTCGATGGTCAATCAGGAGACTCCATTCACGTGCCGATGGCTATCGGGACACCGTTGACTATTGCCGATCTCAAACAAGACGAAGACTGCCTCGACACCTGGTTTTCCAGTTGGCTCTGGCCGTTCGAAGTCTTTGATGGATACAGTAATCCCGGAAACCCGGATCTCAAATACTATTATCCCACCAATACATTAGTGACAGCTCCCGAGATTATTTTTTTCTGGGTAGCCAGGATGATCATGGCTGGTTTCGAGTACCAGGGCGAAAAACCATTCAACGACGTTTATTTTACAGGTATTGTTCGCGATAAGCAGGGAAGAAAAATGAGCAAGAGTCTCGGCAACTCGCCCGATCTTCTCGCTTTGATCGATAAATACGGCGCCGACGCCGTGCGGTTCGGCATCATGATCTCCTCACCTGCTGGTAATGACCTGCTATGGGATGAAGCAAGCAATGAACAGGGGTCACATTTCAATAATAAGATATGGAATGCCTTGAAGCTCGTAAAAATGTGGGAAGGCCGACAAGCTGCTACCGGTGGGCAGGCGGATGCAAACTTTGCAGTCGACTGGTTTGAAAACCGGCTGAATGAGGCCAAAACAGAGATCGATGGGTTGTACAAAGACTTTCGCTTAAGTGAAATTCTCAAAACGATTTATTCCCTGATCTGGGACGATTTCTGTAGCTGGTATCTTGAATGGGTGAAACCCGGTTTTGAACAACCCATCGATAAAAGCGTTTATGAAAAGACGACTGATTTCTTTGAACAACTGATGCAATTGCTGCATCCGTTCATGCCCTTTATTACTGAAGAGATCTATCACCAATTAAAGGAAAGGTCTGACGATCTCACGGTAAAACAGCTTGCACAACCGGGATCCATAAAACCAGGGATCACCAATCTCGGAGCACTCCTGAAAGAAGTCATCACAGCCATTCGCGATGCCAGGGTCAAAGCGCAACTAAAACCAAGGGACCCTATACAACTGCATATTCTTTCTGACAATGCAGCACAATATAAGTCCATTGAATCCATACTGGTCAAACAGGCAAATGCAGAGGTTGCTTTTACCGATGCAGCGATCAACAACAGCATAACGGTTGTTGTTGGTAAGGATAAATTCTTTATTGCCGCTACAGCCTTAATGGATACATCTTCGCAAAGAGACCAGCTGATAAAAGACCTGGACTATCAAAAAGGATTTCTTGCTTCTGTAGAGAAAAAGTTAGGTAATGAACGTTTTGTTCAAAACGCAAAGCCGGAAGTGGTGGAAGTTGAAAAGCAGAAAAAGGCCGATGCTGAAGCAAAGATCAAAGCAATAGAAGAAAGCCTGCAAAGCCTGTAAAGGCCACTGAGGGCGCGCAGAGTTCCACGGAGTTACTTCCTATCTCATTCAATCCATCTCAGCGGCTCTCCGTGTATTCCCGTCGCGCTCTGTGGGCCGCATGGCTATCTCGGGATTATGCTAACAGGTAATATAAATTCAAAAACATTGGTCCCGGCCGGCATGCCGGTTCGGTTCAGGAGATCGTTGTCCAGCAAATGAGAGATCCTGAAGCCAAAAGTTAGGGGGTATTGATTCCACCATTTTGTATCAACAAAAATTTCCGCTCCATAACTTCTCTGGTCCCTGGTGACCGATTTGTCCCTTGAATACACACGGGTGAGATCATAGAACAGGTCTCCTCTGAACCTTTGCAAATACAGAATATTGGCAAATCCAAAATCCGGATACAGGATCGGGAAATGATATTCACCTGTTATCTTCCACATCCGGGCAAAATAAGCTTCATTAAATCCTCTTGAATAGGGAAAGCGATTGGCAAATAAAGTATTCAACGTATCTGTTTCCTGGAAAGCGCCGGATATCACCAGGCTATGTGTAGGCAATGCACCCGGAAGATAAATATTACCAGTCAGCAATGGTTGCCAGCTCTTATAATTAGTTATTGCATGTCGATAATTAAAGGTCAAATTATAACCAAGTCTTGGAAAAATATGTTGCGGCGCCATTTGCGCTTCCTGTGCCCAGGTGATAAAATGAGACAGGTAACTGAAACTGATCTTTGTGAACAGGTCTTTATTAACTCCCTTATTAAAATCATTCCGGTAAACATAGCTGCTGCCAAAGTTTAGGCGGTCAAAGGCTTTACCGACTACCCAGCTCAAAGGGATATTAAAACCGATCCGCGAATCGAGCTGGTCCCATTGTTTCACCTTGTTGCTGACCACTACCTGGCGGTCAAATGTGTATTGTGTTCCGATGCTTAGGTAAGGGAACCAGGCACCATAGACAAGATTGGCGCCCACGGCATTGGTTTTATCATCCTGGTTGTAGAGATAATATAATTCGCTTTGAAAAGTATTTAGAATATTTTCTCCATATATTGAATATGTAAAGATGGGATCTTCATAATAAGGTCGCCAGCTATGAAAATTGAACAGGCCCCTTCCCTTGCTGTAATTTTTCTCAGGAAACTGCCGGTTTACCACCGGGTTCAATAACACATCCGGGATCTCATTGGCATGACTCACCGGAAACTCTATTGCCGTTTTCTCCACGGTAGCATCATCTACCGGGATCAATTTGATATCCTTTTCATCAACCTCCTGCAGTTGATAACCTTCGGCAGTAAATGTTGACCAGGTTATTTTACCACTACCTGCGTTTACAAAATAATTACCCATTGAGCTATTGGTAACCCGTGATATCTTTTTATTGCTCAACTGCAATACAAACACATCGTCGTTCCCACCATATGATGCAGTAAAATAAACTTTCCCTTCGGTTACACAGGGATAGCCGACAACATTATAGGATGGAGTAGTTAGTCTTTCTGTATTTCCCGAAGCGATATCTGCTATGGCCAGTGCCGCTTTTCCATCCTTCAAACGGACCACGCAAACCAGTGAAGCATCATCGATGAACTTTGGATCAGTAAATAAAGTTATATCGGCGGATTTGATCGTATTTGTCACCCCACCACTTTCCGCATCTAAAATATGTATCTCACTCTTTCCATTTTCATCCACATGCACTGCTGCTATCTTAGTACCAGAGGGGGAAAGATCGGGTGAAAAATATTTCGTCTTGTGACCAAAAGCCCGCTGGGTATTTGAATGTATATCCAACAATTTTATTACGCTGTAGTCACGCCAGGCCCAGCGTGGATCGGTTTCATACGCCGTGTAGACCAGCTTACCATTGCGATAAGAGAACTGTTGATCGGCAGAGATATCCCTTGCGCGTAGCATATGCTCACCTCCCTGGTCTTTTATATAAAATGCGGGTCTGTGGTCATTGCTTGCTTTTAAATAGATCAATGAATCGGCAGAAATGCGGTAAGGAAACAGGTAACTTGTAAGCACCTTCTTATTGACCTTAAAAATATTTTTTCCGTTCGTTAAGCCCCCTCCTTGGGAGGGAGTTTGGGGGAGATCTCTCTTCGAGGGGGCTGAGGGGAGGCTCTTATAGTATGCAAACGCATCAGCAGTAAAAGTTTTGTAGCTGATGCCCGCCTCTTTTTTTATAGCATGTTGAAACGGGTAGAACAATCCTTTGTAGGCTGCCGCGTCTGCCGTGACCTTGCTCCAGAAATCAAGGCCATATTTTTCCCGGCCATAATTTACCAGCAGGTAACCTAAATGATAGTGATCCGGTACATAATCTTTCAACGAACCATTCCGCAGTTTCATCCAGGAATAATTTTTCCCGGCCTGCCAGAGAGATGGATAGGCGTTCAGGAACTGTGGTATTCTTCCCCTGCCCTGCTCTGATAAAATGGTTTCATTGTATACCGCATCACCTTCGTAAAACCAGTCGGGGATAGATGCATTGATGGCTACAGAATACCCTTCCTGCCCAAATAAAATATACACCAGTTTGCTAAGTCCTCTCCGAAAATTATTGAACTGCTGAACGTGGCGATATTCGTGGATGGCCAGTTGATCGGGCCATGAGATAGTACCCTGGTCAAAATTGCCCGGCGGCGGCGTCAGGAAAAACTCGCTGCGATAAGGCCCCAGGCCCACGTAAGCATTGGGAATGACAGTTTGATTCTGTAATACAATATTTATTTTATACAACTTATTTCCGAGCGCCAATCCCTGGCCGGCGAGAGGTTGCCCGGCAAGATAATGAACCAACGAAGCAACTCTCATTGCCTGGCTGTCCAGCCCCTCGGGAAAGATAATCCTTGCCGTATCGGTATTTACCTGCTTCCATTTCAACGAAGGCGGGTTACCGCCGAAACGTTGGGAAAATGAGAAAGTAGAAATAGACAGAGCAACCAGGACAGCAAGCAGTGTTCGACGCATTACAGCATATTTTTACGGAAGTTCCTGAATTATTTTGAATGTTAAATGATGAATGTTGAATGAATGCGGCACCCTAAGAACTTGAACAATTATCTTGAATGTTCGTCATTGCGAGCGGAGCGAAGCAATGAATTTTGAATGAGGGCTGAATGCTGCGTATTTGAACAATTATTTTGAATGCGGGATCGTAATTGTGATCGGAACCGCGAGCGAGTCATTGCGGTAGAGCGAGAAACAGAGCACAGCAATAAGTTTGTCCCCGCAATTCGTAGTGAGTTACCATTAAACTCTTCTCCTTTTCTCTTTCCCTCCTTAACGTCTTAGCCCTTAAACCGACTTCTTGGCATCCTCTAAAAACTTGGCTAGCCCAATATCTGTCAGCGGATGTTTTAATAATCCAAGAATAGATTCGAGCGGACTGGTGCATACATGTGCCCCGGCTGCGGCGCAGCGAATGATATGATTGGGACTGCGGATAGAAGCAGCAAGTATTTCCGTTTTATATCCCTGCACCTTATAAATTTTTACGATCTCTTCTATAAGAAGCACCCCATCCCAACCGCTATCATCAATACGGCCGATAAACGGAGAAATATAGGCTGCGCCTGCTTTAGCAGCCAGAATAGCCTGGCCAGCAGAAAAACAAAGCGTACAATTGGTGCGGATACCATTATCGGTAAACCATTTCATCGCTTTTACACCATCTTTGATCATCGGGACCTTGACGACTATATTGGGATGAATAGCCGCCAGTTTCTTTCCTTCCTCGACAATATCTTTAAAAACGGTGGAAACGACTTCGGCACTGATGTCACCATCCACCATTTCACAAATGGTCCTATAATGATTGACAATCGCATCATGTCCCCTGACACCCTCTTTTGCCATTAACGAAGGGTTGGTGGTCACCCCATCGAGTATTCCCAGTTCGTTGGCTTCCTTGATCTGTGCAAGATTGGCTGTGTCGATAAAGAATTTCATATAGAGATCTCCCGTGGCGGAGTTTTTAAAGTAAAAAAAAGGCAGGCTTATTACATCGCACCGCTCAACCACCTACTCTTGCTGCCTTCCGGCCCTGGGAGGGTTCAGCAGGAGCTGGTCGTGTAAGACCTGCCGGCCGCAAAGGTAAAGCTTTCGCTTATTAAAAGATTTAAGTAATGAAAAACTTTAAGAAAGCAACCATCTAATTTATTATGCCCCGATGGGTAAGAGTTGCCACGTTTTTATAATGTATATCCCTGGTCTATTGACTACCTGCGCGACCCGAGGGTGCTAAATTGTGTATATCCCAACAACTCATCGTAACGGGCGCCAAATGCCTTATAATATACAAGGATCGTATAGGTATTCTCCGTAACGTCATAGTTCCCTTCAGTGTTGGCCAGTGTAATGCGGTTCCGTCCGTCTTCATCGGGAGCCACCATTACATACGAGTAGTTATAGTATCCCTGCTTCAGGAAAAGTGTCCCCTCATATGCACCTTTATCGGGATTAAATGTCATGCGGGAAGCATTATCGGCTGTATAATTGGTAAGCTCGCCGAATAAATAAAGATCACTCCCAGGATAGGCCTGGTTGCCAGGAGGTACATAGGTAAAATGTACATATGCATAATCGCTTTGCCAGTCGGGGTTGTTGCCATCTGCATTCTCAACCGTATAAATTCCATCCAGGTCATGGTAGTAAACATACATCTGTGCTTTTCGTTCGACATCGGGTTGCACATATATGTCAACGCGTTTAGAAGTATCCACGATCTTTGCTACCCGGTCGCTCCTTAGTCGCATAGTACGAAGATCGACCCACCTCCATTCCTTTCCGGCCGGGAAAGAGATCGCATCGTCGTTGTATTCATAATAATTGCCGCGATAGATATTAGGCTTGTTTATCATCATAGCCGTTGCCCAGGTATTGTTTTGCAAGACGACCACTTTCAGGTCCTGCGGTGAAAAAGCATTGATCTGCGCATTTGTGGTGCTCACGCCTATCTGGATGCGCTGGTTGCTCAATGCCAGTTGTAGGTTAAATGGCTTCAGTAATTGCGCGCCAATAGATATCCTTGTATCCACGACCATGAATCTTTTGGTAAAAAGGAGATCCGAGGTGTCGTTATTCAGGAAAACCTTCAGCAGGTAATTGCCCGACTTGAACGGCATGCAGTTTTTGTCAGGAAGAGTGGCCTGGTAATGCGTGTATTTGGTAAAACTCAGCGAAGAATAGCGATATGTGGTAATTCGCATGGACTGAAAGCCCCGGATATAATCGAAAGGTTGAAGCTCAGAAGGGGTCCAGTCAGCATTGCAAAGCAGGTAAGTATAATAACAATTCTTAGCACTTGCATCAAGATCATCAAAATGTAGTTCCAGCAGGTCTGCGCTATTAAGCCCCATTACGGGATAACTATAGATATCGCCGGCTTTGTACAATTTAACCGTCCGTATATTGGGCTTGTAAACGTGATCTGGCAATTGCGGGCGCGCCACCAGCGTACTAAACAGCAAAAGAAACGTTATAATCTTTTTCATCAGGCACCTTCAGTTTATTGTATTCTATGCAATTTGCGAAAATTGATTAAAAAAACAGGTAAAATATTTCAGGCGGCTTACTTTTGTCCGAACGAGTTATCAAAACGTAGACAAATAATTCAATTTGAAGGTTGCAGGCTTCATAGCAAACCGTATAGCATTTAATCAGCAAAAGTCGTTTTCCCGTTTTATCATCCGGCTTTCTATCGCCGCTACTGTGATCAGCGTGGCGATAATGATCATCACGCTGTCTTTTGCCAATGGGTTCCAGGAAACCGTAAGCCAGAAAATATTCAGTTTCCTGGGGCATATGCGTATACAGGAAAAGCAGGATTTCAAGTCACTGATCGCCGAAGACATCCCAATCCGTAAAAGTGACAGCCTGGTCACCGAAATCAAAAAAAACCCGCTGGTTGACGATATCTATGCTTTTGCTACGCGCCGTGCCATTTTGAAAACAAAAGACGAAATCGAAGGCGTCCTGATCAAAGGACTTGATAGCTCATATAATTTCGATCATATCCGCCGCTTCATTAAGGAAGGCAGACCGATACAATACAATGATTCAACCTACAGCAAGGAGATCATGCTTTCGGATTACACGGCCAGGCAGCTAAAAATAAAGGTCAACGATACCCTGTCTATTTATTTTATTCAACCGGATGGCCCGCCCCGGGCAAGAAGACTTATTGTGTCCGGGATTTACAAGACTGGTATTTCCGAATATGACCAGTTGTTTGCCATAGCAGATATCCAGCTTATTCAACGGATGAATGCGGATAGCACAACATTGGACAATGGAGAATACAGAAATATGATCGGCGGCTACGAGATATTTTTAAAAAATTATAAGAAGATAGATAAGGGGGTCGATGAGATCTACAATCTCAAAGATTTCCCTGAAACCTGGGATACCCAGGGAGTGACCAGCGTTTCTCCCAATATCTTCGACTGGCTGAACATGCAGGATGTAACCCGTAATGTACTGATCGGGATCATGGTGGCTATAGCCGTCGTCAACCTGATCACCTGCCTGATCGTGCTGGTGATCGAAAGGGTGAGAATGATCGGCATACTTAAATCTTTGGGCGCTACTAACTGGACCATTCAAAAAATATTTCTCCAGCATTCAGTTTTTATTACGATCACCGGTATCATAATCGGTGCGGCTGTTGCGCTCGGGGTTTTATACCTGCAACAGGCGACAGGTTTTATCAAATTGCAGGAAGATGCTTATTATCTAAGCGAAGCTGCTGTAAAAATCGTTTGGTGGCAGATCGGGATCATTTGTGCCGGCACTTTACTGGTATGTTTCCTTGTGTTAATGATCCCTTCAATCGTTGTGAGAAGGATACAACCGGTGAAAGCGATACATTTCAGGTAGATATTCAATTAATGAAACGACAGACCGGCTCTGCCATCCTCTTAACAGAATTAATCCCAGATAATCTGATCTAACTATTAGCAACCATCATCCGGTATCTGGCATCCCGCGTCCTAAAATAATTTTACCCTGCCAGCCTCGACAACACAATCCCAACAGCCACCGCTGCATTCAGCGACTCCGCTTTACCCTTCCTGGGAATTGTTATCCTTTCGTTGGTCATTGCCAGTATCCTTTCATGAATTCCTTTTGATTCATTACCGATAACAATCAGTCCTTCTGCAACTGCGCTCATCTTTGTGAAATCTTTTCCTTCCAGCGCAGTAGCATAGATCGGAATATCTTTTTGTTTGTAAAGCCATTCTTCCAGCTCCGCATAAAAAACTTTCACTCTGGCAATACTTCCCATACTTGCCTGCACCACCTTTGGATTGTATACATCCGCACAGTCATTACTGCAAATGACCTGCTCGATACCAAACCAGTCAGCGATACGGATGATGGTACCCAAATTTCCGGGGTCCTGTATCGTATCCAACACGAGCGATAATCTTCCTTTGACTTCAATTGGATGATCGTTATTGAATTTTCTCAACACTGCTACTACCTGGTTCGGGGTCTTTAACTGCGAAAGCTTTTCCAATTCCTCTTCCGTTACTTCGATAAAATCCTTTCGTGATGGATATTCTTTTAGCCATTCTTTAACAGCATACACCTCATCGATGTAATTCGGTGCAGCGTCCAGAAGTTCAGAAACTATCTTAGGGCCTTCAGCAATAAATCGCCCTTCTGAGTCCCTGTGTTTTTTCTGGCCTAAACTTTGAATATATTTGGCCTTCGCTTTAACCAACATCCTGTTCGTTTAAAAAATTTATGTCAGCTGCCCGCCTGTTTTCCTTCTCCAACCTCTTGAAGACATTCATTGCCGGATGTTTTTTGGCAGCAGCAGCTTCATCGTGCAAAATACCCATCATTGTAAAGAAGTACCCGGTACAGAAGCCTTTTGTCTACGAAACAAATATCAACCTAATTGGTAACTTTTCAAACGAAGAGGGGCAAATACTCCTGAGTGGGCTAAAGACTCAACTCGATGATAGCATGCGCCCGCGAAAGCTTGATAAACTGCTATGGTCAGTCATGAAACACCCGCCAGTATACGACAGTGCCAATGCGGACAAATCGATCATCTTCATGAAAGCGTTGCTGGTTTCACTGGGATATTTTGATGATTCGATAGGCCATCGTGATACTATCATCCTGAAAGGCACCAACCAGTACCGGGCCATCATAACATTTGATGTAGCACCACGACGTTTATGGCGGCTTGATACCGTTGTTTATAATCTTCGCGACTCCGGCCTGCAAAAGTTGGTCGAATCCAGCAGCAGGGATGCACGAATAAAAAAAGGTGACCCATTTGCCAAAGGACCTATTTCATCGGAAATTGACAGGCTGACCGAATTGTTCCGCAATAACGGCTACCTGCGTTTCAACCGTGATGAACTTATCGGCGTCTGGGATACGCTCGATGTGTCGTTGTTGCAGCCCACGCTGGATCCTTTCGAACAACTTCGCGTGTTGCAGCGCCTGAAGGAACGAAAGCAAAGTCCTACTGCCAAGCTGGAGATCCGCCTGCGTACAATAGATAGCGTCAAGCTCAACAGGTATTATAATGGAGAAGTAACGATCTATCCCAATTATACTACCGATCCTGCAGGGTTGGTAGCAGATACAACGGTCGATACAACACATCACATAACGGTTATTCAATACAATCGTCAATTCAAGCCCGGGATATTCTCTCCCAATATTTACCTGCCGCATGACAGCCTCTACCGGCTTCGCCGATATATCAGGACAGTCAATCGGCTGAACCTGATCGGCACCTGGCGTCTCGTAAATATTGATCAAAAACCGCGTGGCAATACAGACACGGTAGATTATACCATTCGCCTCACGCCGGCTAAAAAGTTTTCTTTTACAACCAACCTTGAAGGAAGCATCAACCAGACTGCTACTTCAGGAAGGCTTTTTGGAGTGGGCGTAAATGTGGGAGTACAGAACCGCAACTTTGCCAGGGCCGCCAACTTTGACAGCTGGAATGCCCGGTACGGTATCGAGTTTGGCGGAAGTGGAAGTAAACAGTTCATACAAACACAGACGATAAGCCTGGGCCGTAATATCGTTTTTCCGAGGGCGATCCTGCTGAATAAGGTGATACCTGAAAACCGGAAAGATAACTGGAGAACGATTATCAGCGGCAATGTTACTTATACATTGAGACGTCTGTTGTACGACCAAACCACCATTAATGCTTCCTGGGCTTATGAGTACCAGCGAAGAAATAAGATCTGGACCTTTAAATTTCCCAATATTGAGTATTCGCTTCTCAACAAGACCGATAGCCTTGACCACTTAATCGCGCTTAATCCTGCACTCAGAAATATATTCACAGATGGACTCGTACTTTCGGCCGTCGTCAACTACACAGTAACAGGTGGAAAGAAAAATAACCTGAACGTTCTACATGTCAACTTTGAGGGCGCCCCCACCGTACTGGCGTTATTTCACAGTCCTTTTCTCGACACCGAGGTATATCGTTTTATAAAAGCAGATGTGGAAGGCGCGAGACTGATACGCCGGCCAAAATCCGCCATTGCCCTTCGATTCTTCGTGGGTGTCGGGATCGCAGACCCTTTTCATACAACTGTAAATCCTGAGAAGAAAAATGCACTGCCTTTCTTTAAACAATACTTTAGTGGCGGCCCTAACAGCATGCGGGCATGGGCCCTGAGAAGGTTGGGACCCGGATCGATCATCAAGAATTTCACCGGTCCTGATGGAGCGTCGGATCGCTATGGCGATATACAGTTTGAAATGAATGGGGAATATCGTTTCCCGTTGGGCAAACCGCTTGGATTTAAACTATCCGGAGCCGGGTTCATCGATATGGGTAATGTGTGGCTGTTGAAAAAGGAAGCAGGGCCACCTGAAGCGGTCTTTCAGTTCAATCGTTTCTTAAATGACATTGCTATCGGCGCGGGCGCCGGTTTACGCGTTGACTTTGGGTTCTTCGTGATCCGGCTGGATTATTCGTATAAAGTAAAAGACCCAAGCCCTAATGAAGGTGATGCGGCGCTGCAAAATAAATGGTTTGCTTACCGGTTTTTCAAAGGAGCACAGTTCCAGTTGGGTATTGGATATCCGTTTATATTTTGAGGTGTGGGTTGCCAGTTGCCAGGGCGTGCGGCCGCCGAGATTACAACTTAAAACTTTCAACCATTTCCTCTATCGTAGTCGCTTCTTCCAGTTTAAACTCCCCGATACGCGTCCGGCACAGGCTGCTGAGATGGGCCCCGCAACCCAATCCTTCTCCAAAATCATTGGCCAAACTCCTGATATACGTACCTGTTGAACATACCACTCGAAAATGCACTAATGGTAATTCAATCGCGGTTATTTCAAATTCTTTGATCGTTACTTTGCGCGGATCTATTTTTACTTCTTTTCCCTGTCGCGCCAGTTCATACACTCTCTTCCCTTCAATTTTTATTGCCGAATGGGCAGGCGGCACCTGCATGATCTCACCGGTCAACCGGGCAGCCGCATCTTTAATAAGTGAAGAAGTGATATGTTCAAACGGTTTAAAATTTACCGGCTCGCTTTCCAGATCGTAAGTTGGCGTAGTAGCGCCCAGGGTAAAGCTTCCTGTGTACTCTTTCTCTCTCGCCATATATTCATTGATCTTCTTTGTGAATTTACCCGTGCAGATGATAAGAAGACCTGTTGCCAACGGATCGAGGGTGCCGGCATGACCCACTTTTTTGATGCGAATAAGATTCCGGATCTTCCGCACAGCATCGAACGAGGTCCAGCGCAGGGGTTTGTTGATCAGTAACACTCGGCCTTCTTCAAAATTATTCATGCTGCAAGATGATGCTAAAATTCGAATCTTAAAACACGAAACTCGAAAATTCGTGCTTCGCTAATTTCGGATTTCGATATTCTTAATTCGGATTTAAATAGACATTCGGGTCTTTAATTCCAGGTACTTATTCACAGTATTCACGGTCAGGTTCTCGGGCGTAGTTAGGATAGAAGGGATACCATTTTTATGCAGTTCTTTTACCATTAATCTTTTTTCAAAAGCAAACTTTTCGGCGATGGTCTTGATATAAATGTCTTCCATCCTGCTGACTTTGCTTCCTATCACCGATTTCAACTCTGTATTTTCAAAGAATACCACGAGCAGCAGGTGATAGTGAGCAATCTTTTTAAGCGCCGGCATTTCTCTTTGCAGGCTTTCCAACGATTCAAAATTGGTAAATAAAATGAGCAGGCTGCGGTTGGTAATACGGTTTCGTATAACGGAAAATAATTTTTCAAAATCCGATTCGAGGAAACGCGTTTGCTGCTTGTACAGGGTCTCCAGGATAATGCTCATCTGTGTTGGCTTCTTATCAGCCAGTACAAACGTGTCAAGGTTCTCGGCGAATGTGATGAGACCGGCCTTATCCTGTTTTACCAATGCAACATTTGACAACACAAGCGAGGCATTGATCGCATGATCCAGTAGTGTAAGCCCGGCAAAAGGCATTTTCATCACCCGTCCTTTATTGACGAGGCAATAGATCTGCTGGCTGCGTTCATCCGTGTAGTTGTTGACCATCAGTGCATCCTTGCGGGCCGTAGCTTTCCAGTTGATGGTACGATAGTCATCTCCTCTCACATATTCCTTGATCTGCTCAAACTCCATACTGTGACCCAGTCTCCTCACCCGCTTCACTCCCACTTCCTGTAGCCGGTTACTCACGGCCAGCAACTGGTAACGCCGCATTTGAATGTAGGATGGATAGACCTTGACGACCTCTCTGGCAGCGAATGTATACCGCCGTTTTACCAACTGCAGCGGTGCGTGCACATATATGTTGATGTTATCAAAAATATATTCACCGCGGGAAGCAGGGCGTAAAAAATATTCGAGTTCTTTTTTCTCGTTGCTGGCAAGCTTTGCTTTACGGAGCCAGTTCCTGTCCTGGAACTGGATGGGCAATTCGTCAATTATACTAATCCTTACCGGGAAAAGATATTTGTTGTGAAGGTGCAGCTCGATCCTGTTCTCATCTCCGATACTGAACCGGCCAGCAGTGCTGCGTGTTGCACTAAATCCGCTTCCCTTGCTGTAAATAAGCAATGCGTCAATCACCACAGCGATACCAAGAAGCAGCAACATCAGGCTCGCTATCCGAAAGAGCGAAGGAAAAAAATAGCTCACCATAAAGACGGCGGCTGCAGCACCAGTGATGATGTAGACGATCCTATTTAAGTAAAAAGATTTAATCATATAAATTTTGAGATCCCCTATTTAAGAGTCGATAGTCGATAGTCGATAGTCGATAGTCGATAGTCGATAGTTCCAGGTTCTAACTATCGAGTATCGACTGGCTCCGCCTACCTCGGTACATCCATACTCTGAATAATCTGCCTTATCACTTCATCTTCCGTAACACCTTCCATTTCCTTATCAGGTGCAAGAATAATACGATGACGGAGAACAGGGATCACCACTTCGCGGATATCATCCGGTGTAACAAAATCCCGGCCCTGCATGGCAGCAATAGCCTTGGCCGCATTCATGATCGAAAGCGACGCTCGCGGCGATGCACCCAGGTAGATGGATTTATGATTTCTTGTCTGGTGAATTAGTCTTGCGATGAATTGCAATAATTTTTCTTCCATCAGGATTCCCCTGATCTGCTGCTTCAGGTCATTTATCTGCCGGCCACTGATAACTGGTTTCACGACATCATTGACTTGCGCATTTCCCATCTGGTGAAACTTTGTAAGGATGGCCAGCTCTTCCTGCTCGATGGGGTAAGGAACAATGACCTTAAACAGGAAACGGTCAAGCTGTGCTTCCGGCAGGCGATAAGTTCCTTCCTGCTCAACCGGGTTTTGCGTTGCCAGAACCATGAACGGTGTCGCCATCGGGTACGTTTTACCATCGACCGAAGCCTGCCGTTCTTCCATTATTTCCAGCAAGGCTGACTGTGTTTTTGCAGGCGCCCTGTTGATCTCGTCGACCAGTACGATGTTGCTGAATACAGGTCCCTTTTTAAATTCAAAGGACGCTTCTTTGGGATTAAAAACCGGCGTACCCAGTACATCGGAAGGCATTAAGTCAGGTGTGAACTGGATCCGGGAAAAACCGGTATCCAGGCAACGGGCAACCAGTTTCGCGGTTAATGTCTTGGCTACTCCCGGTACGCCCTCGATCAGAACATGCCCATCGGCCAATAACGCGGCCATGATCAATTTTACCATTTCATCCTGGCCAACGATGATTTTCCTGATTTCATTCCGGATAGCTAACACTGCTTCATTTAAGGCAGTCAGATCGGTTCGCTGTTTGAATAATTGTTCTTCCATACTGATGATTTAAGCCATTCATCGCTCCGGGATGAGGCATTAAGCTTTACTGTAAAAAGATTCTAATTGTTTATGAAAAAATTGCAACTGGTGGTCGGTGATGGCCGGAGCCATATCCATATCCCTGATAAAATAAACGATGCCTCTTATTTCTTCTTCACTAACTCCGGTCTTGAACTGGAGTTGTTTAATAAACTCTTCATTCATGACGGCTGTTGGCAATTTATACCTGTTCCTGACATGCTCCAGGAAATAAGATGCCATCTTGCGGCAAAGATTGCCATGATCTCCCTTGTCATAATAAAGCCGCCCGATAGTTTTTACAAAATCCAGCGAATCATTCCGCGGTTTGGCGATCACCGGTATTGGCCGCTGCTTTCTTCTCATTTCAAGAAGTGTGTATAACAGTAAAAGCAGGAGGAAAACCCACAGACCCCATCGAAGCCCTTTGAATTTGAATAATGTTCCCCACCATCCTTTATCCTGCGCTCCCGATCTATCATCAGAACCACTCCCCGACGACCATCGCTTATTTAAATAATACTCATCCCAGGCCACCTTTTTCGTTTTTGGTGACATCACCGATAAGACGTCTTCATAATATTTGATATTCCTGTTCCTGAGCAAAAAATAATTACTGAATACCATGGGAGCAAGATGGACATACAAATTCCCTTTGCCTGCTCTCAGCCTGATAAAATTCGGGTCTCCACCCCGACTTGTTCCTAAGACAGTAGTAATGGAAGAATCAACCTTGAAAAAATGAGAGTCCAACCGCTTTCCGGGATAAGTATAGTTAAAGCTGCGTTGAAAGGGAGGATTTGTTAGCGAAACCTGCAAGGTGTCTTTTAACAGATCAGCCCCTGGATACAGGTCATATACATCGACATAGCTTATACCGCAACCAAGAATTTCTTTTGTATCGTCCGAAATGATTGCCGAACTCACAAAAACATCGTTTCCCTGTTCCACAAAACCGATCAGCTTTTTTATCTCGAATTCGTCGGCATTAAAGATAGGTGACACGATGATGAGTGCCTGGCCCGGCTTATCGGTGTCCAACGAATCCCAGTACCCGGGTTCCTGTTTATTCGTAACGATGCGGGCAGCAGGGAAAATGTAGTGAAGATTTTCAAAGGCCACGTAAGTGCCATACGGTATCTTATCTTTTTTACGAAAGGACAACCGCTCATTCAAAGTCTTCTTCCTGTCACCCCTGCTGGTGTAGACAAGGATGATAACGGCGGCCAGAATGACTCCGGCAAGGATGTATGGTAAAATCTTCTTCAACGATTCAGGTTATTGCCAAAATTTTCAAAATCGTTTTTGATAACAGCAAATTTTTCCGGCTCGATATCAAATCGGCCGTACCAGCAGTATTCATACTCGCGGGTAATGCGGAAAAAATCCTGGTAATATTTTGTGGCATCCATCTGCATCAGGTAATCGAAATTGGTACGATCCTGCCTGTACTGGATAATGTTTTTGTCGGAAAGATTTTTTAACACGCGGAGAAACATCAGCCGGACGGCTAACCGGTAATTGCCTGCACTGATAGCTTTATCGATATCGCGCTGGTAGTTGATCTCGAAAATATTGTCCGTTTCCTGCAGCTCTCCATCTTCCGAAGCAATCGATTTACCCGATCGCCTGAATAACCCAATATTGCTGTTTGAGAGGTAAACCGCCACAAACAAGGCAAAGCCGGCGATTATCAATATCCATAGCAGGGCCTGGAAAATATCTGATTCAATAAAAGGTTCATCTGCATCGTTCGCCTTCTCCTCTTCCTTTTCAAAAGGATAATTCACGTACCAGAATTCATCCCTGTTCTGTAATCTCCTGACAACGGTATCGGGCAGGTTCCGCGCCCAAAAAGAATCGGGCCCTTCGTCGTGTACCTGCTTTTCAAGAAAATAATTATTTTTTGTTGTGGTAGCAGACCCATCCTCGGAAGGTTGATAATAGGCTTCGTGGTCGGTTGTATCCACTGGTTCAACGGTCGACTTGTCGGAAGTATCATCCTGGGCCATTGTAGCCAATGATAGCAGCGATAGAGAAAGAAACAGTGTGATCTTTTTTGCAGCGATATTTTTTAGACCGGGTAACACTTATACGTCCTCCTCATTTAGTTGAACAGCTAATTTTCTTGAAATTCGGATCGGGTAAATAATAAAATACCAAATCACGAAAAGAACAGATAGGGAAACGATCGCAGTGGTCAATATCGAGATATCGTTGTAAAGCCGGGTAAACAGCCCTTCAAAAAAAGCAGCAAGAGCGAAAACCGGCATCAGCCCGATAAGGATCTTTACACCATCTTTAGCTCCTTTCTTAAATGCGTCAATTCTTTTAATCGTGCCCGGGAACAGGAAACTTTTTCCCAACACCAACCCAGCTGCGCAGGCAATAATAATGGCAGTCAGCTCAAGCGTACCATGTACGAAAACCACCAGGAATACCTGGACCCCCAGTCCTCTCGCAGCAAAGAATTCGTGGAATGCGCCCAGCCGTGCAGATTCTTTTGACAACTCGTAAACAGACGGAAGCCCGCAAAATATTCCTTCTACAAAATAACGCAGGGACACCTTTATATTATTGATCATGATCCATATCCAGCTGAGGATAGGATTGCCATGTTCGTAAATACCAAAGGGATTGCCTTTGTCGATGTTTTGCTGGGTATGCTCAATGTAACCAGCGCCAAGCAGACTTTGGGCCACAGTTTCATCCTGCCTGGTAATAAAAAACCCAAGAGTCCAGAAAATGATAAAAATGATAAAGCAAAACAGTATGGCGCCATGGTGTTTGCGGATGGTGAGCGGAAGATCATATTTCCAGAATGTCACGAGCCGGTTCGATTCTTCTTTCCGGTTCTTGTAAATACTCAGGTAGATCCTGGAAGCCTGGGCATTGATAAACTGGGTCACCTTGCCCGAAGGATAAAACGTTTTTGCATAAGCAAGATCGTCGACCAACTGGGTAAAATCCCGGGCCATTTCATCGGCATCTTCAGCAGGCATATGCTGATTCCGCAGCCAGCGGTCACGGTTCTTTTTAATAAATAAGGCTTCCCTCAATGGTTAATAGTTTCTGGTTGTAAAATACTGGAAAATTTCAGATTTAATGATGAAGGTTTTCTTTACCAGAGAAATTATTTTCTGCATGGAAAATCCCAGCTGGTAAAGGGTTTTGCCAGTTAATGCCAGATCCTTATGTATCTGTGTTTGTTTGTATTAATGACAATTCAATCCGTGGTTTGATACAGATCAATTTTGTCTTCTTGGACGAACGAGAACTGATTCAAACAGCACGATTCCAGACAGGGGATTTTGATTTGCAAACCGGATACCCGAAATTGAGGCCGGATATGCAACTGCCTTATGTCTGTAATAAAAATACCTACCAGTTTCAATATTGATGTTGAATTTGAAGTGCCCGAATTCTACCGGCGGCTGCTATCGCTGCTGATCGATATGGTGCTTGAGTTCCTGTATTTATTACTGGCGATCTGGATAGCGAACAAAATAGCACAGAGCACCGATCCCCTTTCTGACGATACCCCATATAATATGCAAGCTGTATGGCTAATGCTACTTTTGCCTCTCCTGTTATATCATATCATACTGGAGCTAACAATGAATGGTCAAAGTATTGGGAAAAAGATAATGGGAATAAAGGTGGTGCATGAAAACGGGGGAAGAGCGAGTATTGGTCAGTTCCTGATCCGCTGGCTGCTAAGAGTATCTGATGTATGGATCGCGGTGCTTGTCCTGATCCTTGCTTTTGGCGTAGGTTTTTGGAACGATGCTGAGGCCACATTCATCGTATTGGCAGCGCTCTCTTTCCTGATCACTGATATTGTTTTGGTGGTTTCTTCAAAAAAAGGACAACGCATCGGAGACGTACTGGCTCATACCATTCTTATTCGCACCAATACGCGGGCAAATATCGAAGAAACGGTATTCCAGGAAGTAGCTGATACCTATACTCCCGTTTTTCCCCAGATCATGCAGCTGAGCGATAAGGATATCAACGCCATCAAAAGCATATTGGAAACGGCGAAGAGAAAAGGAGATTTCAACATGGCAGCAACAGCCAGCGAGAAAATAAAAGCTCACCTGAAGATCAATTCCTCCATGTCGCCTTTTGATTTCCTGGATGTATTGCTAAAAGACTACAACTATCTTTCTGTAAAATAATTCCCTTACTTCGGTTACCGTGATGAAGACGCCATGAGAAGCACCACCAGTATTGCCAGCACATAAAACGATAACCCGATAATCGTAAGCACACCCATATAGCGGAATGTCCGTTTCAGGTTTTGAAAAGAAGAATTCAGCTGGTCCTGGTCGTCGGCAAGCAGCGCCGATTTCATTTTCGACGCGAAATTGAAAAGGAAGAGGCAGGGAAAGAAATAAAGCAACGCGATAAGAATATAAAATGTAGCTGCGAAAGCGCCAAACCCTCTTGTGCCCATCATGGGATTTCTGTCGAAGCCTTCATAGCGCGAATTGTAGGATTGAAAAATTGATCCGGCAAAAATTCCGAACAAGATAAGCAGGCCGCAGCCAATAAATCCGACTATCGCCAGGAATTTGGCCCAACCGGCTGCCGCCGATAAATGATTTTTAGAATTGAGATCGATATTCAGTCCAAATAAGGACTTGTTTTCATTTTGTTCCATATTAGTTGGTTTTAGTTTGTTGTCGGCCAGGTTATGCGTCGATTGAAACAATTATCGCAAAAAAGTAAACTATAAAGTTTATCGCCTGCTTCGTGAAATCGCCATCAGCACCGATCCAACCAGCGTGAGATACAGGCCTACTCCCAGCATTTTCCATTCAAACGTATTGCTAAAATTCGCCGGATCCAGTAAATCACCTTCTTCGCTACTCTTACCCGACTGCCTGATTTGTATTAGGACATAAGCAACCAGAGCAATTAATACCAGCAATGGTATGATTTTGAAAAAAGCAAAAACGCCTCTTCCTATCCTGACCCCGATAACATAAAAAAAACAAATGACTGCTGAAAGAAGTATGACCGACACGACTATTAACATACCCATTCCCAGGTTCGCCGGATCGTTTTCCTTTGCAACATTACTGGCCGCTGAAAGTATGCTCAGGCCTGTAATATTTCCTTCGCCGAAATTGATCCAGTTTAAAAAAAATCCGGCTATGATCATCAGGCTTCCCCAGAATGCCAGGTGCGTAAAAAAAGGTGTCTTTGAATAGTTATGTGAACGGGGTGCGGGAGATTGAGTTACCGTCACCAGCGAGGCTCCACTGCGGGAAACAGCTGGAGTCTCTGAAGTTTGCGAAACCGGAGATTTTTCTTTGCTTGCATCCGGTAACTCAGCACCGCAATTGACGCAAAACTTCGCCGAATCAATATTCCTGGCTCCGCAGTTGGGACAAATCAGCATAGGTTGGTTTCGTATTGAAATAAATACGGGTTTCGAAAATAGTTAATTGATCTTAACCGGAAAAAAATAATAAGCCACACTCTTAGATGGAAGAAATTCCAAATTCCAAGAACCAATCCCGCCAATTGGTGGGATAAATAAATTGGAAATAATAAATCAGAATATCAAAAACTACTTTCCGACACCGCCTTTTGATTTATAATTTTGTTTTGGAGCTTATTCGGTTCTTGGTTCTTGGTTCTTGGTTCTTCGGTTCTTGGTGCTTTAGTTGAATTAATACGCTCTTGCAAATAATACTCTTTGTTTGGATGATTTGCCTGTCAGGATACATTTGCCATCTTCCTGCGGGTTATTGAGAGGAATACAACGTATCGTCGCCTTGGTTTTTTCTTTAATGGTTTCTTCCGTTTCAGCTGTACCGTCCCAATGAGCGGAGATAAACCCGCCTTTCTCATCGAGCAATTTTTCAAATTCATTCCAGGTATCGGCCGGCGTGATATGTTCATCACGGAAAGACTTTGCCCTGTCAAATAAATTCTTTTGTATTTCAGCCAGCAGTTCGTTTACATAGGCTGCAATGCCATCAAGGGAGACGTTTCTTTTTTCCTTGGTATCACGCCGGGCTATCTCGGCGACATTGTTTTCAAGATCCCTGGCTCCCAACGTGATCCTTACCGGTACGCCTTTCATTTCATATTCCGCGAATTTCCAACCCGGTCTCGCGTTATCATTGTTATCATATTTTACCCGTATCCCAAGTTCCTTCAATTGCTTTATTATTTCTTTTGCCTTTGCATCAACGGTTGCTTTCTGCTGATCACCTTTGTATATCGGTACTATCACAGCCTGCAGCGGAGCGATCCTTGGCGGTAAGATCAGTCCCTGGTCGTCTCCATGGGCCATTACCAATGCGCCTACCAGCCTCGTGCTTACCCCCCAGCTCGTAGCCCATACATGTTCCAGCTGATTTTCTTTATTCAGGAATTTTACATCAAATGCTTTTGCGAAATTCTGTCCGAGAAAATGCGAGGTACCCGACTGCAATGCCTTACCATCCTGCATCAACGATTCGATGCAATAGGTATCTACTGCGCCTGCAAAGCGTTCGCTTTCCGTTTTTACTCCTTTGATCACTGGCACAGCCATCCAGTTTTCCACGAAGTCCGCATAGACATCCAGCATCTGCCTGGTTTCAGCAACGGCTTCTTCTGAAGTCGAATGAGCGGTATGTCCTTCCTGCCATAAAAACTCCGCAGTACGGAGAAACAATCTTGTCCGCATTTCCCATCTGACCACGTTGCACCATTGATTGATCAACAGCGGAAGATCGCGGTAAGATTGGATCCATCCTTTGTAGGTATTCCAGATAATGGCTTCGCTTGTAGGACGGATGATCAGCTCTTCCTCGAGTTTGGCTTCCGGATCAACCATCAATTTTCCTTTTTTGTCAGGATCGGTTTTCAGCCGATAGTGCGTCACGATCGCACATTCCTTGGCAAAACCCTCAGCATTCTTTTCTTCGGCTTCGAACAGGCTTTTTGGAACAAATAAGGGAAAGTAAGCATTCTGATGGCCAGTGTCCTTAAACATCTTATCCATTGCGTCCCTCATGTTTTCCCAGAGGGCGAAGCCATATGGTTTAATTACCATACAACCTCTCACTGCTGAATAATCTGCTAATTCGCCTTTAATGACAAGATCATTGTACCATTGAGAATAATCCTGTGCTCTTGAAGTTATTTCCTTGCTCATAACTGGTTACCAATCCGGGTTGACTTACGCCGCAACCGTGAACTTTTTATTTTAATTAACAATGTCGCACATACTTTTATCAAACAACATTCGCAAATTTGTTACACAAACGTTTGTGTAAGGTGAAATCCGGACAAAAGTAGTAACTTCAATTTTAAACCTCTAAAACCATTTGCCATGAAATCTCAAATTTTACTTCTGGCATTAGTAGTTGCCGCCTTGAGTAGCTGCACCACCGCGTACAAGACCGGCCAAACTCCCGATGATGTTTATTTTTCTCCTACGCGCCCGCAAGATGAATATGTGCGTACAGAAAAAAGAGAACAGCCACGCTATCAAAGCAGGGAAGAATATTATGATGATCGTTACCTGCGGATGAGAGTGCATAACAGGACTCAGTGGTCGGCTCTCGACGATTACTACTATTATGGCAACCGTTATGACTATAGTTATTACAATGGTTTTTACTGGAGCAATCCTTACTCGCCCTGCACATACTGGAACAGTCATTACAATCCCTATTATCAAAGCTATGTTATTGTTACCCCCAAGAGTCCCGTTTTTAATCATCCGAGAACTGTGAACCTGAATACTTACAACAACAATATGCTGACGAATAGCCAGTATTCAAATCCTAATCACCCCAAAGGTGGTGTAAGACCCTATCAAAGCTCATACAGCAACAATAGCAGCAGTAATAATAGTAATAGCGGTAACAGTGGCGCCGGAAATTTCTTACGCAATGTATTTAACGGTGGCAGTTCCGGAAGTTCCAACAGTTCTTCTGGAAGTTCTTCAAGCCCGAGATCAAGCAGCTCTTCCTCTTCTTCCAGCAGTTCAAGTTCAGGTTCATCCGGTGGCGGTGGCCATGCACCTGTAAGAAGATTTTAATACTTTTAAGCCCTTTTGCAGGAAACTGCAAGAGGGTTTTTAAAATGAAACGACCTGCCTGCCGGTAGGCAGGCTGCTCAGGCAACAACTTTTATTAATACCGATAACTTTCAATAGAATGAAAAAGATATTTTTCATATTGATCAGTATTGCCTCGATGCAATACCTCCGGGCGCAGGAACCGGCCGATGCTCTTAGATTTTCATGGTATGCTCCGAACGGAACCGCCAGGCAACAGGCGATTGGAGGAGCTGGAGGGTCGTTAGGCGGCGATATCTCAGCCACCTTTATTAATCCTGCAGGCCTTGGTTTTTATAAAACAGGCGATTTTGTATTGACCCCGGCTTACCGGTTTTCAACTAACAAAGCTTCCTATTTTGGCAGAACTGAAAAAGAGGGAAGAGATGTTTTTTCCTTTGGTACATCGGGGGTAGTATTTGGCAATAGTGATCGTAAGAACAAGAGTTCCGCGATCGCGTTGGCAGTTAACCAGACAGCCAACTTTAACAGCGATATTTTATACAGGGGTCTTAACAATGAATCATCCTATTCGCAAAAATTCCTCGAAGAGATAGCTAACAATAAGGATAATGATCCAAGTTCGGTGGCAATAAACTACCCGTTTGGAACAAGTCTGGCCTTTAACACGTTCTGGATTGATACCGCCAATGGATGGACAGGTGGCAATAAACAATTTGTGTCATTGGCTACGCCGTTGCTGGCTCACGGAGGTTTGTTGCAGCAACAAACTGTGAAGAACAGGGGTGGTATCACGGAAATTTCTTTGGCCGGTGCATTCAATTACAACGAAAAATTTCTAATAGGTGGTGCAATTGGAATTCCTTTCCTTCATTATAGAAAAGAATCTACATTCCTAGAAGCCGACCCAACCACCGATGACAATAACTTTGATTTCGGTACCATTACCGAAAATCTTACTACCAGTGGGGCGGGCTTCAATGTGAAACTGGGCGCGATCTACAAACCAGTAGAATATATCAGGCTGGGGCTGGCCATTCATACTCCAACATTCTATTCATTGACCGACGAATACAATTCTTCCGTGACGACAAATACCGAGAACTATCAGCATGAATGGACGCAAAGTTCAAATGATTTTAATGATGGTAAAGATGCTGAGTTTAAATATAACCTCCGAACACCCTACCGTGTCATGATCAGCGGCTCTTATGTATTCCGCGAAGTAGAAGATGTCAGGAAACAAAAAGGATTTGTGACCGCGGATATTGAATACACAAACTACAAGGCTTCCTCCTATAGTACCTCAAACGACGGAGACAACACACAGACTACAAAAGATTATCTCAAGTCGTTAAATACAGCCATTGACAATGCCTATAAAGGGGCGCTTAATTTCCGGTTAGGCGGTGAATTGAAATTTACCACCTTCATGGTCCGCCTGGGCGGCGCTTATTATGGAAATCCTTATAAAAATCTTGCTGGGGAAAAAGGAAGCCGCTTCCAGTTATCTGGCGGATTGGGTTATCGCAACAAAGGGTTTTTTATAGACGTAGCTTATATGCACACTATGGGAAAGGATGTTCATTTCCCTTATCGCCTGCAAAGCTCACCGTTTACAGCCGCAACCTTAAAGCAAACGGGAGGCAATGCCGTATTGACCATTGGATTTAAGATATAATAACGGAATAGTACCACGACGAAAGGGTGTCCTCCGACACCCTTTTTTATTTGCACTAAGAGTAATACCAATCTGATTTATCCATTACTTTAGCGCATGCTCGCTGAAGTAAAGAAATTGATACAAAAGGACCGGAAATTGCAAATGATCTTAGCCGGTGGTTTCATTATTCAATTTGTTACCTGCATCACGGCAACCGGTTTTTATCATCCCGACCAGCATTTTTCGATCATAGAGTTTTCTTCCTGGCAGTTGGGAAAAGAATCCGGGGTAAGCCATGTTTGGGAATTTACTCATTTCGTAAGAGCCAGCTTACAGATCTATCTTTTTTCCGGTTATTACAAACTCTGCACGTTTTTAAATATAGACGACCCTTACACACAGCTGACGCTATTAAGGATCGTGCTTGGACTGGCGATGTTCACAGTTTTCAATCTTCTCGCTCTTTTCTATTTTAAAAATAAAAACCCGAAGGTCCTATATAGCGTGTTGCTGATCCTGGATTTTTCCTGGATGCTGCCCTATACACGAACACTGTTTTGCTCGGAGATCGTATCGTCTTTGTTTTTCTTCGCCGCCCTTTATTTGTACGAGGTAAAAAAACAAAGACCCGGCTGGTGGTATCCCGCTTTGACAGGGTTCTTATTAGGACTTGCATTTTTTTTCCGGTTTCAAATGGGATTTTGCATCGTAGGATTTGGCTTGTGGCTGCTCTTTATAGAAAAAAGATACCGACACATATTTCCTATGATCCTGGGATTTTTATTAGCGACCGCGTTGAATGTTTATATGGATAGTCGTTTTTACGGGGAATGGATATTTATTCCCTACGAATATTTTTCCGCCAATATTACCCAGGGGCGTGCTTCCCAGTTCGGAACATCCAGTTTCCTGCGATATATCAGCCTGCTTATCGCCGTTATCACAGCCCCACCTTTCAGCCTGATTTTATTTTATTATGGCTGTAAAGCCGTCATTAAAAAATTCAGGCAACCCGTCGTCCTGGCTGTGTTCCTTTTTATCCTTTTTCATTGTCTCGTAGGGCATAAAGAGGAGAGATTCCTGTTCCCGGTATTCAACGCACTACCCATCGTGATCGGCTTTGCACTTCCTGATCTCTTCGACTATTATCATAAATGCAAAAAATGGATCGCATCGCTGATCAGGCTCGCATTGGTCATAAGCATCGTATTGAATACTGTTGTGTTGATATTATTTGCGGTTATCCCCTATTCGCAGTCGGTTCACTTTACTTCCAAACTAAAAAAAGAATTTGGCAGGAGGCCCTCCACAGTCTATTATTTATTACGAAGTCCGTTTGAAACGCCGGGAGGTTCACCGCTTATTTTTTACAAACGATCATTTAATAATCTCGACCTGAAGAAAATTGCATATGCAGATTCCGTGAGAAGGCTGCTTGGCGATAATATTTACCTGGCGGTAACTTACAATGACCTGAAACAGGGAAGACCGATGCTCGACAGTCTTGGTTATAAGCCAGTCCTTTATTCCTCAAAACTACTGTGGAATATCAACGAGTTCTTAGCTTCGAAAAAAATAAACACGATCAACGATATTTGGGTATTGTACAAGAAAGATTGAGCATGTTTGAATTAAAGAATGAAGAAACACTAATGTTTTCAGATGACCACTCTGTGGTATTGACAACGCACAGGGTCATTCATCATGCGGGTTCTGACAAACAGCAGGTGATGCTGGAAGATTTTTTAAACTATGAATTAAAAGACTACCATATTGGCAACTATAAAATTCTTACTGTTATTTTTACAACCATCACTGTGTTTATACTGCTGGCAAAAGGCTATAATCGACTTTGGCCGTTTGAGTACAGTTTGGGAAAAGTGCCATGGATTCTTAGTCTGGTCGCATACGAGAACTACATGCTGGTTGCATCACTATTCCCGCTCACAATATCATTTATTTTTCTATTGCTGTCAAGGCGCCTCCTTATACGGGTCAATGGAAAATTTAACAGCATAGAATTCCGGGTCGCCCGATTTAATAAAAAGTCTATCAACCGCTTCTTAACTAACCTTGAGTCGCCGGCTAAAAAAATTAAACACGAAAATCAAACCCTTTATGAGTAGAAATTTAATGTCGATCGTGTTGCTTTTGTTTGTATTGACACAGTCATTCCATCGTTCGGTTACGAAAAAGAAGATCATTGTTGTATGGCAGCCTTCTCACCAAACAGATACGGGCAAAGATTTCAGCGAGGCCGCTACCTGCGGAGCTATTATTGACGCGGCTATGAAAACGAAACCAAAGTATAAGGAATATAAAGTATGGAGCCTGGGCAAAAGTGAATATCATCATGCTGACTCAGGAAGCAATACCAAGATATCCCATACGACCGCAATCGAAGAAGGAAAAATTTCCGGTTATGCGTATGAATTGCAGGAATCAAACAAACTTCATCCCACGGTATTTATCGCCGTACATAACAATGGGGGCACAAAAAGAAATGCGGTCTGGGGATATATTCACTATGGCGACAAATACGAAGCCGAGAATAGGGAACTGGCCGGGAGATTGGCAAAAGCTATCTCTGTAGCGGTCGGTCTCGAAGACCGGGGGGTGTGGCTCGATAGCACTACCGGGAGAAATGACTATCGATGCCAGGTTACCGGCAAACTTTCTTTTTATAGCCTGGATGAGAATATCAATACCGCTCCTTATCGGGTGCTGATGGAAATAGGTGATAATGCTATCAGCCGTGAATTATTGATCAGTGAGGAAGGAAGAAAGAAAATTGGCGAAGCGATAAAGAGGGAGTTAGCTGCGTGGATTGCGGAGAAGTTATAAGCCTGCTGGCTGGCAGGTTGTAAGTTATGAGCACTCACTATAGACTATAGACTATTGACTATTGAGTATTCACCACTCATCACTCACCTTAACCGTTCTCTATATAAGAAACGATCATATCGATTTCTTCCGGCGCAAACCATTTCACCTCCTTATCTTTCCTGAACCAGGTCATCTGCCGCTTGGCATACCGTCGTGTATTGGTTTTTATGTTTCGGGTCGCTTCGCTGAGAGATATTTTACCATTGAGATAGTCAAATATTTCTGAATAGCCTACCGTTTGCAACGCGTTAAGCTTATAATAGGGCTGTAAACTTTTTACTTCCTGCACAAGTCCCTCGTCAATCATTTTGTCGGTTCGCTGATGGATGTTTTCATGCAATTGCTCCTTGGGCAATTCCAACCCGATCTTTACTATTGAAAAGTCCCGTTCGGCTTTTTTTCCTTTGCGGAAATAAAGAATTGATTTGCCAGTCGATTCGATAACCTCCAGGGCCCTTAACATACGTTGCGGGTTTTGTATTTCGCCTACTTTAAAAAATTCCGGATCCTTTTCACTCATTTCATGCTGCAACCAGGGAAGCCCATTTTTTTCGTATTTAGAAATTATCTCTTTGCGGATCTCAGGATTTGTTTCCGGGATCTCATCCAGTCCTTCACTAAACGCTTTAATATAAAGACCGGTCCCACCGACCATTACAATATTTTCATATTGCTCAAACAATTCGGCTGCTTTTTTCAATGCGTACTGTTCAAAACCGGCCGCACTTACTTCATCTCTTATCGAATGCGAGGCAATGAAATGATGTTTTATTTGTTGTAATTCTGCCGGTAAAGGTCTTGCCACACCAATGTTTAATTCCCTGTAACATTGCCGGCTGTCTGCCGAAATGATCTCGGTTTTGAAATGTTCCGCGAGGGCAATGGCCACAGCCGTTTTGCCAACAGCCGTTGGACCTTCAACAATTATTACTTTTTTATTTTTTGCGGCTGGCATTGTCAGTAAAAACCCCGGCTTCGACAATCGAAACCGGGGTCATTAATAATATATCAATTTAGGATCATCTGGAGTGCAATCACCTGTTCAGATCTCTTCGGTGGTACTTTCTTCGCCGGCTTCATCACCGGCAACATCACTGCCTTCCGTTTCCGTCTCTCCTTCTCCTTCTTCAACAAAACCATCGGCACCTTGAGTGAGATCATATTTCTCTTCTACATCGGCGAATTTTTCTCCCAGCAAACCCTTGGTCCCATACTGGCTCGGCGCTATGCCTTCAGTGCGCATGGTCGAAGGATAACTTATTTTGGGATTTTCTTCTTTTGACACATTGATCAATTCTACCAGGAATGTCCAGTTCTTATTGAAATCGTACTGGTAGATAAACTTTTGGTTGGGGTTTTTGATCTCAGACCCGATCGTTGTATCCTTCATTAATAAAGGAGCAGCCTTGTACTCTTTTTCATATTGTTCCAGGCTGATCTCGCGACCCCGTTGCCAATGGTCGTTACTGCGGTAAAAAGTAGCCTTATGTTTATTGTCAAACTCGTAAGCTCTAAGTATCGCTTCATGCATTTCGAGAAAAGATTGGGTGTGACGGATAGAGACATCACGGTACACGCTCTCATCTTCTTCAAAATATATCCTGAATCTCAGAATTGCCATACACAAATTTAAGATTTTATTGCTTTTAAACCCATTTCACCTGCCTTTGTGATAAGAAAATCGTGTGCCGCTTCATAAGAATTTGGTATTTCACCATCCAATATTGCGTCTTTTAAAGCATTTTTAAGGATACCTACCGGCTTGGAAGGAGGTAGCTCAAACATCTCCATGATTTTTTCACCGGTTATGGGGGGTTGCCAGCTCCGGATATGATCATTTTCCTCTACTTCCCTGCAACGCTCTCTTACCATCTTAAAGTTTTCCAGGTATTTTTTTACTTTTACTTTATTCTTGGATGTGATATCTGCTTCACACAGCAGCATCAATGATTCAAAATCTTCTCCTGCATCAAAGAGCAGGCGCCTGATGGCGGAATCGGTAATGTTTTCTTTTGTCAAACTGATCGGCCGCAGGTGAAGCTCAACCAGTTTTCTTACAAAGCGCATGCGGTCATTTTGCGGAAGCTTTAGCCTTGCAAATATTTTTGGCACCATTCTCCCTCCTACCACTTCATGCCCATGAAATGTCCAGCCATGTCCTTCTTCAAATTTTTTGGTGACCGGCTTGGCTATGTCATGAAGCACTGCGGCCCAGCGCAACCAGATATCATCTGAACTTTCGGCAACGTTATCCAACACCTGTAGTGTATGATAAAAATTATCCTTGTGCCCGTGCCCATCTTTGTACTCGGCTCCCGCCAGTTCCACCATTTGTGGAAAGATGATATGCAGCAGACCAGTCCTGTATAAAAGATCAAACCCAATCGAAGGTTTTTTTGCCTGGATGATCTTGTTCAATTCATCCGTGATCCGTTCCTGTGAAATAATGTTGATCCGGTCAGCATCATCGCTAATGGCTTTTAGCGTTTTTTCTTCAATGCTAAAATTGAGTTGCGTGGCAAACCTGATCGCCCGCATCATCCGCAAGGGATCATCACTAAATGTTTGTAGCGGATCAAGCGGGGTCCGGATGATCTTATCGCTGATATCCTCAAGTCCGTTAAAAGGATCAACCAGCCTGCCATAGTCATCTTTATTCAAACTGATGGCAAGTGCGTTCATTGTAAAATCCCGCCGTTTCTGATCGTCTTCCAACGAGCCAGGCATAACTGCAGGTTTGCGAGAATGCGAACTATAGCTTTCCTTACGGGCGCCAACAAATTCAATGTCGAAGCCAGGCTCCTTCTCCCCCGAGTGTATCGGGAACCCGTTTTGCGTGGAAGGTTCTATCCTGATATGCGCAGTTCCGAAATTTTTGAAATAACTGACCTGTGGAACGGGATGGAATTTTTTTGCGACAGCTTTTGCCAATTCAATACCATCGCCTGCACAAACTATATCTGCATCCTTTGTGGGTCGCCCGAGGATCTTATCTCTCACAAATCCACCTATCAAATAAGTTTCCACCCTGACCTGTTCAGCAGCATTGCCAATTTGCTGAAAGATATATGATTCCGTATCTGAAAATTGAACATTCATGAAATACAAAAATATGTAGTGTCCCTGTTTGAAAAATCAGAACAGCCACAGGGAGAAACAAATCGTGCCTTGCCGGCCTTGCTTCGACATGGCGACACCAAGGCAACAGGAGAGAGAGCCACGGAATCGTCTTTCCCTGCGGCCCCCGACTATTCTCAGCGGTCCTCAGTGGGCAAATTCAAATCCGATAGCCATCGGATGAGACAACTACCCAAAAATAAGAAAGAGATTGGTGAAGATGATTCAGACTATTTGTCCTGGTAAGAAGGTAATGAAGAGCTGAGCTGAGCGATCTTTATATCATAAGCACATTTAAAATGTCCCTCCGGGCATTGTTTTTTTCCATGCAAACCGCAGGGGCGGCAATATAAATGATAGTCGATTTCAACAATCCTCTGGCTGTCGGATAAAGGACCAAAGCCAAATGATGGCAGTGTTGAACAATAGACTGCAGTAACAGGGGCGTTGACTGATGACGCAAAATGCATCGGCGCAGAATCGTTTACATAATTCATCACGGCATCTTTCATGAGAACAGCTGATTGCAGAAAACTCAGGCGACCCGACAGATTTACGACTGAGGGATGACCGGCGTCACGTTTTATCGTTTCGCCCAGTTCAATATCGGCAGCACCACCCAGCAGGTAAATAGTGTATTGAGCCGGCAATATCCGGATTAGTTCTATCCATTTTTCCTTCGGAAATTGCTTGGTAAACCAGACCGAAGAGGGCGAGATCGTGATATAATCCCCTTTTTTATAATTCACCACAGCAGCTTCATCCTGTGTTGAAGGATATAGCCGCGGTTTGAAAACAGGAGCATCCGTAAAATGCCGGATCAACTCCGTGTTTCGATCTATTTCATGCAGGCCGCCCTCACCAATGATGTGTTTCACTTTTGTTGTGAAAAGAAAACTAAAAGGGTTCTTGTCGAACCCGATTCTTTCCCCTCCACCTGATAACGCCGTTAAAATACCGGTGGCCGCGAATCGCTGGATATTGATGACCTTGTCATATTTTCTTTTCCGCACCATGCGGATCGTCTTCCAGAGATTGCGGAACTTATTTTTTTGTTTGTCCCAGATCATGACTTCATTCAGCAAAGGATGGCCCGCGAGCAAACTTTCATTTCCCTTTCTGAGTAAAAAGTCTATCTGTGACTCCGGAAAATGGAAATGTAGTTTTTCAATAATCGATGTGGCCAATACAACGTCACCGATAAACGCTGTCTGTATGATCAGGAACCTTTGCATGTTGGTAGTTACTCCCGGATAACTGTCGGCTGTCCTTTCTCCCATTTGATCAATGTGGAGGGCGCAGCCGGTGTCTTATCATCCTGGCGGTGAGTGACGATATAATCTACCCCGATCTTAATATCGATACTTATCTCGTCATAAGTGGCGGCAATGGGTTTGCCGGAAAGATTGGCCGATGTTGAAACCAGTGGTTTGCGAAACCGCTTGATGAGGGTGCGGCAAAATTCATCCTGGCAGATCCTCATAGCAACGCTTCCATCCTTGCTCACCACGTTCTCTGCCAGTCCGATTGCTCCCCTGTAAATCACGGTGGTTGGCCTGGTAACATTCTCCAGGTATTCAAATACTCTTGTATCGGGGTTTGCAACGTACTGCAATATGTCACGTTGTTCGGTCACCAGCACGATCATTGCTTTGTTATCCGTACGCTTTTTCAATTTATAAATACGATCCACTGCTTTTTCGTTTGTGGCATCGCAACCGATACCCCAAACGGTATCCGTGGGATAGAGAATGATACCCCCGCCTCTTAGTGCCTGCAGGCATAACTCGATGTCTTTTTCAAAATTCATAGCAATCGGGGCCAATGCCCATTTGATTTCCTGTTTTCCCGGCATAAGCGCCGGTGTTGTGAATAAATACAGTTCCCGTTTAAGGTCTACACGAGCCCTTCATATACTCTCATTACTGCCGCTGCGGATTTTTGTTGTGTAAAGTTCTGGGCATGCTTCCATCCTTTTTCTTTCATCGTTTCTCTCAATTGACGGTCATCGCAAATTTTTTTCATACCCTCTGCAATTTCCCCGGCACTGTTTGGATTGACGTAGTAGGCAGCATCACCCCCTGTTTCCGGCAGGCAAGATACGCCAGAAGTGATAACCGGCAACCTGCTCCATAACGCTTCAAGTACCGGTATACCAAATCCTTCAAAAAATGAAGGATAGATCATGGCCATGGCCAACTGATAGATGGCGGGAAAGTCTGCAACCGTTTGAAAAAGGGAAGCCGGCAACACCGCATTATCCGAAAGAAAAATTACTTTTTTCTCCAGGCCATTCTGGCGGATATAATCCTTCACCTGTTGCTTGTAGACTTTACCATCTCCGATCACAACTAATGGGATCGCTATTTCGTTTCGTAAAATAAAAACGGCCTTGCAAATAGTTAAAAGGTTCTTTCTCTCAATAATCGAGCCGACATATAAGAAAAATTCATCTGGAAGTCCATACATTTTCTGTACTCTTTGCTTCTCCTCCTGGCTAATGGCTTTCCCGAAGGCCGGGTTGCAGCTTTGATAGCAGGTCACAATTTTCTCCTCTGGCGTCTTAAAAAATTCCACGATATCTTCGCGGGTTTGCTGACTAATTGCTATGACCTTGTCTGCCTGTTCACAAGCATAACGAAAAAGAACGGAGAATCTTTTTATGTCCCTGGCAGAAAATTGTTTGGGATATCGTTCATAGATGAGGTCATGGATAGTAACAACACTTTTTATCCCGGTTTGAGCGATACCATTGGGCAGCTCATGGTCTAGCCCATGATAGAGGTCGATCTTATGTTTTTGCAGGTCTTTTTTGATACGTCTGTCCCGCCAGGCTGAAGAAAAAATCCTGTCAATGGATGAGGAAGGCTGCACTTCATGAATATTTTTTCCCGGCATCTGAAATAATGAAGATGGTTGCGGGTTAAATAAAAAATATTCATGAGCCGGGTAGTACTGAGAGAGCGAATTAATAAGTGTCCTGCTGAAATGACCCAGCCCGGTGCCATTGTGGTAAGCCATTTTTGCATCAAAGCCGATGTTCATGTTGTAAAGATAGTCGGGAAGTCCGGAAGATCGAAAGACCGAAGAATGTTCAAGACAAGAAGAGGCTTGTTTCGGGTTTTCGGACTATCCGTTTAACACTTCTTTTGCGATTGCTTTTTTACCTTGACGATGAATGAACCGGCCAACACTGATCGTACTGGCGTTGCTATTCAGCTGTGAAATGTATTCACAGGACATCGTCATGGTGCTGAAAAAAAAGCACAGAAGTGTTCAGTATTTCTGGAAAGACTCTTATATCACTTTTCAGCAACAGGATAAAGAATGGATAAGGGGTATCATTAAAAGGATCACAGCGGATTCTTTTTACCTGACCAAAGAGATCATACGTTACGGACTTATCCGAAATGACACCATACATTTCAGCGGTTTCGCATTTGCACTCTCAGATGTCCATGCTTTACCTACCAAAAAGGAACATACGGTTTATCGCAACGATCAGGTCTATGTTACTCTTGGTCACGAGTCGTTTGTATGGCTCAAAAGAGGCGATATATTCCAGATAGCGGGTGCAAGCTATGTCACATTGAATATTATTAATGATTTGGCTCACAACTCTCCGCCCTTTGCCAAACAGAACCTGCCGAATTTAGCTATCGGTGCAGCGCTGTTCCTTTTTGGAAAGCTTCTGCAGCATACATACTATCCTCACCTGCGCATTGGAAAAAAATATCGCCTTACCTGTATAGTCTTTCGCAATGAAACGCCGACGTTGAAAAGCTTTTAACAGATGGATGTCCGGGAGACCGAAAGTCGGCTCGAACACATAGCAGGATTCTTCCGGACTTACGGATTTTTCTGACTTTCCGACTTTAAACTATTTTCGCAGCAAAATGACAACATGAAAGAACTCATATTGGAAGCCTGGAGCAATCGTGAATTACTGAAGCAAAATAAATATGCCGACGCCGTTCGTACTACGATAGAAGAAATAGACAAAGGCAGACTGCGTGTAGCCACGCCAACCGATGACGGGTGGATAGTCAATGAATGGGTAAAACAGACCATACTGATGTATTTCGGTATCCAGCAAATGCAGACCTGGAGTTTGGAGCCATTCGAGTTTTATGATAAAATGTTACTGAAAAAAAATTATAAAGAACTCGGTGTTCGTGCCGTGCCACATGCCATTGCCCGATACGGCGCCTATATTGCAAAGAATGTTGTGCTAATGCCCTCTTACGTAAACATAGGCGCTTACGTGGATGAGGGTACAATGGTCGATACCTGGGCTACCGTGGGCAGTTGCGCACAGATAGGCAAAGGCGTTCACCTGAGCGGTGGTGTTGGTATTGGTGGTGTCCTCGAGCCGCTTCAGGCTTCACCGGTCATCGTAGAGGACGGATGTTTTATCGGGAGCCGCTGTATAGTGGTAGAGGGAGTAAGGATAGAAAAAGAAGCGGTGCTGGGTGCTAATGTTGTTTTGACCCAATCGACAAAAATTATTGATGTAAGCGGCAGTGAACCTAAAGAATACAAAGGCAGGGTACCGGCACGAAGTGTTGTGATCCCCGGCTCTTATATGAAAAAATTCCCTTCCGGCGAATATGGAGTGAGTTGCGCCCTGATCATTGGCCAGCGCAAATCAAGCACAGACCTGAAAACAAGTTTGAATGAGGCATTGAGAGATTTTAATGTTTCTGTATAAATTTATTTGATGAAGATTACAGGTTTAATATTGATTATTCTGGGCTGGCTGCTACTTGCTCTCAATGTCCTCTCATACCTGGGTGGTGGACCGGGTCGGCCCTCTTCTACACCCGATCCGACAACAACTGATATCATAGCTTATTACATTGGGTATAATATGCCGTTGATCATGGCAATTATCTTACTGTTGCTTGGATACAGGCTTCGAAGAAAAGCGAAACAAAAAAAGGTTAAAGCAGATTTGCTGGATAATTTCTTAACCGACAATCCCGGAAAAACAAAAGATATTTAAGTCGCACCCGGTTTCAATGTGGCAATTCATTATACCAAACAAGCCCTCCCAATAACAGGAGGGCTTGTCATATCTATTTAAACACTAAAACTTACTCTTTTACAATCTTCGTACTTATCTCCTTTTTATCGTCTTTTACCTTCACCATGTAAACACCGGCCGGAAGCTTTGAAACATCCAGCTGTGTTTTGATCGAAGCGCTTCTCTGTTGCATGACCATCTTGCCATAAACATCAAATATGCGGATTTCAGCCATTCCGGAAATACCATCCGATTGAACAGTAAGAACACCGCTGACCGGGTTAGGGAATACACTGATCTTGTCGCTGACGATCAAATTCTCCTCTCTCGATGCTGTTCCCAATTGAACTTTCAAAGTGTAACAGCTCGTTGCACTGTTGGCGCCATTGTACCCGTAAACGCGTAAATAATAAGTACCTGCCGTATAAGTCCGACTGATCGTTTCACTTGATGTACCTCCATTTTGCGAGATCGCCAATTGGGTCGTACCATTGCTGGAAAGCAACTGTATATCATAATCGCCAGGCAATGTAGTTAAGGTAACGGTTGCCGTACCGCCGGTAGTGATCACGAACTTGTAATAATCAACGTCACCACTCGGGCTGATAAGACCCTTGATATCCATATTAAACGGAATGGAAGCTGCTCCACTTGCAGAACCGTTGGTCGATACATCATAACTGCTTTGACAACTGGTAACCGTTGTAGCCGTGGCTGTGATAGTATAGCAGGTCGTGCTGTTAGCTCCGTTGTAACCGATCACTTTGATATAGTAAGTGCCAGCTGCCTGGTTATTCAACGTAACAGTTTCATTAGCGGTGCTGCTAAGACCGGAGCCGATCTGTGTGCCTGCACTATTGTAGATATACAGATCATAATCTTTACCGCTGGGCCCCGCCAGTGTGAATACATTATTCGACGTGGATGTTGTGGTTATTTTGAAATAATCAACATCGGTCGTTGTTGTAATTGCTGCAGAATTAGCAATGCCTGTTGAGATCGCTGCCGCTGTTGCCTGTGTTTCATTTGGCTCAAATGCGGTAGCACAGCCAGATGCGGCCTGTGTGGTGAACTGTGCCTGGGAATAAGTACTGCTTCCACCGGAACAATTGGTCCGAACTCTCCAGTCATACAATGTTGAGGCTGCCAGGCCAGTTAAGTTGACCGCAGTTGCAGTCGTTCCTGTTGCAGCATTGGTCCATGTGCCTGATGCATTTGTTTTATAATCCACATCATACGACAATCCGCCGCTTACTGCCGTCCAGCTAACCGTAGCTGCCGATGCAGTAACGCCAGATGATGCAAGGCCCGTTGGAGCATTGCAGGTAACTGTCGACTGTGTAGTGAATTGTGCCTGGGTGTAAGCACTGCTGCCGCCTGAACAATTTGCCCTTACCCTCCAGTCGTATAGTGAGCCGGATGTTAAACCGGAAAGATTAACTGATAATGATGTCGTACCAGTTGCTGCATTTGTCCATGTACCTGTAGAATTTAATTTATAATCTACATCATACGAGTTCGCACCGCTGACAGCCGACCAACTCACGGTAGCCGATGAAGTAGTAATGGCTGATGAGGTCAATCCTGCGGGGCTTCCGCAACCGCTGCCCGACGTGATCGTAAAGTTCGTATTGGAAATGTCAAAGAAGATATTACCGACCGCTTCCACTTTGATCCTGGCCGTCGTTGTAGGCGTATTCGGAATTGTTACGACTTCGCTGCCATCATTGGTTGTGCTGGCAACCAGGGTTGAAAAATTATTTCCCCCATCTGTAGAAATGGAGATCTTAACATTGGCGCAACTTACAGGAGCAGCTGTCGTGTTTGCTACAGCCCAGGTGATAGTCTGGGACGAGTTACCAGCCCATGATACGGCTGTATTCGGTACAGTTACAGAAAAAGGTCCTGAACTATTTGTGACCGTAACTACCACATCATCAAAATTAGTTTGGCCAACACTAACCGGGGCGGTAGAACTGAATACTGCATTATCCCTTACAGTCAGGCGAAAGTTTAATGTTCTTGAAACAGAACTCAACGCTTCGGTATTCGCACCTGCGTCACCGCCAGGTAACGGACCTGATATCAATCCGCCTGCAAGAATAGTTGACATTTTCGGAAAATATCTTGTGGGCGATGTGGTTGGACTAAAAGAAATCCAGTTGGGGCCAGTCGCTTTAGTTGCACTGGCTACGCTGTTAGCGTTGGTTTGCGAAGAAGATGCATTATCGTTCTGTTCCCAGCAATACGTGAGCACATCACCGGCATTGGCATCTGTGGCCGAACCAGTAAGAGCAAAAGGTGTGCTGATGGGAATTGTAAAATTATTGCCAGCATTCACGACCGGTGTGGCGTTGTTTGCAGCTATGCTTGTTGTAACCGGGCAGGTTTTGGTCCCAAGATTAGACTGTATCTGGGCAATAGAAGCCTGGTGATAAATATCGATTGAATGAGGTTGGTAATACCTGATCCGGGTTCTTTGTTTACTCCTGTTCCTTCATTGCTCATGGAAAAAGTATGATTGGCTCCCATTTGATGGCCTACTTCATGCACTACATAATCGATGTCGAAATTATCCCCCTGGGGAATGCCATCTGCAGGAGAAGTAAAACCGCTGCCTTTTTGATTGTTTGTGCAGATACAACCAATACAACCTGCGTTACCACCGCCACCGGAAGCTCCAAACAGGTGCCCGATATCGTAGTTCGCTTCTCCAATGACTGATGTCAACGTGCTTTGTAATTCACTATTCCATGCGCCGCCTGCGCCTGTGCTTGCAGGAGAATAAGGATCCGTTGAAGGATTATAATAAAAAACACTGGTGGTAGCCGCGATGAGATTAAGGTGAACGGCCAGGTCTTTTTCATACACGCCATTACAACGAGTAAGAGTTGCATTTACTGCAGCGAGAACTAACGAAACCTGTGAAGAACTGGTTGCTCCAAAAAAATTGGAGTATTCAGCGGTAACAGATTGAGCAAGCCGCATCGTTTTCAGATCGCCGGTTGACCTCGCAGTAACATTGGTCACCTGCTTATTCAAACCATTTTCCAGCTGTTGATCGGGAGTGGTGCATCTCCAGGGTAGAGTTTGAGGTGAACGTTGCGACCGGAATACAGCATAGACTGTATGATCGCGGGAATAAGGTTCAATGAATTCATTTTCTCTTCCGGTTCTGAAGACCATGGTTTGAATGCCCTGGGGCGATAAGCTTAGCTTCAGCGTAGCATAGGGATCGGTGATGCCACGCCCGGAGAATGCTCTTATCTCCGGGAATTGTGCCTGCAATGCAGGTTCGAAGTTGGAAGCTTCTACTACTTCGAATTGTTCGATTTGTCCGTCCACGTTAGGTAGAGAGATGATGGTTGAATGGTTGGTGCCATTGTTGACGACCCGGAACAATTCATTCTGCAATGGAGCCTTATTCAAATCAAATAATTTGAATTCCGTTGGGAATGATAGTCTTGCTACAGCCTTGTCGGTAGTGATGCGGGCAGCATCGGTATGTGACGACCAATAGGTCTGTGCAAACAATACCGAACCGCACAACAATAACGTTGCGGAGAGTACAATCCTTCTCATAGTTTTGAAGTTGGTTTTAACGTGGTAAAAATTATTGCCGCCGAATATAAAATATTTTCGCTAACACCCGTTAGTATTTTTACAGATTAAACCCTTATGTGAATATTTATTTGTTGGCTGAATTTTATGTTGCAGAGACACATAACTGGGGCATGAAAAAATAATTCGTTCCCTTATCTTTGCCAGCCGTTTGAGGAAGTCCATACTCTCGAGTCAAGAGTCAATAGTTTAGTATCTAGCGGCCAAAGACAAACCAGACTATAGACTCAGTACTAACGACTAACGACTCAAAAAGCCCGGGTGGCGAAATTGGTAGACGCACTGTCTTCAGGTGGCAGCATCCGAAAGGTTGTGCTGGTTCGAATCCAGTCCCGGGCACAAAGACCCTGACACAAAGTGTCGGGGTTTTTTATTCGGGAGCGGCGCGAGCTTGCTCGTGGACGCGGACAAATAAAAAACCCCAGGCCCGCGATAGCGGGGCAAGGTCTTTGACTAAGCCCCTCGTGGGAGTACCTGGATCATGCAGTAATCCAGTCCCGGGCACAAAAAAAAGAGCGGGGAAACAGAGCGAAGCGCGTTGATGTTTCCCTTTTTTTTCCTCGCTCCCGCACTGTTTCTCGCTCCCGGTCAAAGAAAAGAGCGGAGAAACAGTACGAACCGCGGTGCTTCCTATGTTTTCTTTCTCCTCGCTCCCGCTCTGTTTCTCACTCTGAACCTGGGCTTTTTCTCTTGCCAAATGATTTCAGTTCCTGGAGGGTTGTTTATCTTTTCCTCTTACATTACCCGGTTTATTCAATAACGCAAGTGAATAAAAACCGAGTAAGCTTGAGATCAAACTAAAAGATGCAGCAAAAGGAAAAAAGTAGATCAATTCGATGATTCCCCACACTAATAAAATTAGGGAAACAGTAAGAATAATTTTCTTGTTTAAATTTTTATTGCTCTCCCTTACATCTGAAACGTACCACAAGATCAGTGTGATTAGCAGTAAAGACAAGGTACCCTGAATGCCGAATCCCTCGAAATATTCTCCCATGCTTCTTGAAGTTCCCATAAATGGAAATTTGTTCTCTGTCATTTGTCTGACCACTTCCATTTTTTTCGGATCGGGATCATCTTTCCATGTTAATACTGCCATTGTATGTCCTATACCATGAAGAAAGATGATGATGGCCGCTGCTCTTAAAATTATTTTAGCCCTCATGATTTATCCGTTTGAGTTAAATCATTGGCTTCTTCGCTCATTCTTTTACTCATAAGTTAAGTTTTGGTATTTATTACTCAAAGTATTTCTCTATTTCGATAGTAAATGATCATACAGGACGAATCAGGAAAAAATCAGGACGAACTATTATTTAAATATCGTCATTGATATTATTGAGCTTAAGGAGGAAATGACGTCCTTATGTGACTAAATCTCCAGAATGCTGTTCACTATGATTAAAGATCTCAGCAAGTGAGATAAAGAAAGTGCGGAGTAAGTAGCAATGTCTTTTCAGTTTTTAGGAAAAACAAATGTCACGGCTGCGCGCCAGCCCCAATCCGCCTGCAAATCATTCGGCGCCAAAGAGAATCGTGGCCCTATTGCAAGGCTGATTGTTTGTTTGCCGAGTTTAGTTACGCCGGACGCAGTTGGAATAATATAAGCTACCGTTGTGCCGGTCTCCCAGTTTTGCGTGATCTCCGCCGAAAGTCCAACACCTGCCCCACTTTTCCAATTGTGAGTAATAAAAGGCTGAAGAAAAAGTTGATTTACATCTGACCTTGTATCATCGCCGGCAATTGACCAGATTTGATTAAATAACATTCCAAATGTCCAAGGTCCGGTTTGTTTGAGAGCAACTGCTGTCGGCCCAATACCAAACTTTTTTGTTCCAAGGAGATCATCGGTAGCAATGGGCACAAGGAATACCGGACCAACGCCCCAGATAAATTTACTGTTTGATGGAGAAAAAAAAGCGCTTATAACAGCATCTCCCAAGCCATTCTGTTTGTCATCCGTTGATGATATGTGGTATTGGGTAACAATTGGTATTATGTACCGGGTAATAACATTCAGCTTTTTTGATAGCTTGATAGGAACAACAGGCTGAAGGTTCATCGTATTACGAGTGCCCTTCGCATCACCAATTCCGTAATCTGTATTATTCTGAAATGGCACACTGATCATGCCTGCTACAGGATTAGCAAGCTTTTTGGCAACTTCTTCAGCGCTTTGCTGCGCTGCTATTTTCCCACAAAAAATTATTGCCGTTACAATATAAGATAGTAGGGCGGAGAATTTCTTTACCAAAACTTGTAAATATTTGGTTGACATTGAATAAGACACCCGATCATTCAACATTCCGCCAAAGGAGAGCGAGAAACAGAGCCTGCCTACCGGCAGGCAGGCGGGAGCGGAGGGAAACCGAAATGTAGGAATCATCGCTCTCGCTCTGTTTTCTCGCTCTTTCCCTTCTTTCACGCATCCTTCCGATAACAACGGGGCTTTTTACCTGTCCCCCTACCGGACTACCTGCAGAACCGGGATGGAATTCCTGCAAATGTTATTAGAGGCGGAGTTTGGTGACTAGTTTCAATTTCTGAAAAAGATCGCTGTATATAATATCAAGGGTGGCGTAGGAAAGACCACCACTTCCGTTAACCTGGCCTGTTTCCTGGCTAAAAGCGGCCTTAGCGTTTTGCTCTGGGACCTGGATCCGCAAGGAGGCAGCAGTTTCTTTTTCAACCGGCAAAATCACAATTCCAATACACATAGCCGGTTATTCGACAGGTATATTACCATTTACGACGTTATCCATTCAACCGCCAGTTACCAGATAGATGTTATCAGCAACGACCCTTTGTTTTCCGATCACTTCATGACACACGCTTCAAAGATGACAACCCTGAACTTCGGGAATAATGAATTAATAAAGATCACGCTGGCCGAAGTAGAGCAGGATTATGATGTCTGCATCGTGGATTGTTCCCCCGGCCGGTTCATGGTCCATGAGAATATTTTCAATGCAGCTGACCTGCTGTTGATCCCTAACCTGCCGGCGCCGCTTTCTATTTATTGTAACAACATGCTGATGGATTCATTGCAGGAGGATGCTGCCCTGTCAAAGAAAACACTTAGTTTTTATAACATGGTACAGGTGCATAAGGTCCTTCACAAACAATATCTCGATAACCGCAAACATGCATCCTGGATGCTCCATAACTACATACCTTTTTATTCCGATATCGAATTAATCACCCTGACCAAGGAATCCATTTTTCACCAGGCAAAGGAGTGCAAGGCAATTATCTACTACAATAATCTGTGGCTGGAGATCTGTAACCGGATGCAATGGCAGATCCCCGTGAACCAGGGAAAAGTAATAGATATAGAACCGGAGCAATCACCCAATATTTCATTTATGCGGGATGATTACGGGCCGGACTGGGGCGAAACTTCAAACGGCTAGGCTCTCATCGATCACCAATCTATCCTTACTGCCACAGTTCAGCTCCCGGAATTCCCTTTTTTAGACCCTGTGCATAATTTTCCTGCCTTATACCCCTTGTTTTTTGCGGTTCATCCTGTTTACCCGGGTCACCAGGGCGGGGAAATCCCTAATTTTAGTGTCCCAAAAGACTTCTTTAATCTTTAAATCTTCATGAAATGAAAAAACTATTAACGACAAAGGGATTTGTTCTTGCCCTCATAGGTATAACGATATCGTCGACAATAACTGCCCAGAATACAAGGCCAAGTCCCGCAGCAACTGCCTCCGGTAAAACAAAAGATGGTGCTTCCGTCACCATTAATTATAGCAGTCCCGCTGTTAAAGGAAGAAAGATCTGGGGAGAGTTGGTGCCTTACGACCAGGTATGGAGAGCCGGGGCCAATGAAGCCACTCTGATCACATTTGACAAAGAAGTCAAAATAGAAGGTAAAAAAATACCGGCAGGAAAATACAGCCTGTATGCGATCCCGGGAGAAAAAGAATGGACCATCATCTTAAATTCGGCTACCGGTCAATGGGGCATCAATCGCGACGGAACGACAACGGAAGACCCGGCAAAAGATGTACTAAGGGTAAAAGTGAAGCCCGTAAAGTCGTCGGAATTCAACGAACGTTTAACCTATATGGTGGACAAGGGCGGTATTGCTTTGTACTGGGAAAACCTTAAGGTTCCTGTTGAGGTGAAATAAGTTCTGCTTTATGTTCTTTTTTTATAAAGTTCATTTCTTATTTTTTTCTGCCTGCTGTTGATTTGTTAACAGCAGGCAAATTTTTTTAATAAGAGCTGTCAAGCCGCATATCTCCGGAAAATTGCCGTTGTTATATTTTACGGTTACTTTTTTTAAAACAGCCTGTATTATTGCCTCATGAGAAAACCCTGCTTATTTTTTATTCTTTCCAACTTCGTTTTTCTTTTCGCTTTTGCCGATGATACACCCTCCGATTCTACCATTACCCGTAAAAAATATTTTACCAACCGACTGCACGGCACCATTACGCTGGATGGTATACCCAACGAAGAAGCCTGGAACCTCGTGGAATGGGGAGGTGATTTTATACAATGGCAGCCAAACGAGGGAAAGGAGCCTTCTTATCCAAGCAATTTTAAAATTCTATACGACGATAAATTTCTTTATATCGCATACAAATGCCAGGATGCCTCCCCGGATTCCATTGTAAAACGTATGAGTCGCAGAGACCAGTTTCCCGGTGACTGGATAGAAATAAACATCGACAGCTATCATGATCTGCGCACCGCATTTTCATTTACACTATCGGTGTCCGGTGTTCGTGGTGATGAATTTGTATCCAACGATGGTAATAACTGGGATGCGAGCTGGAATCCTATCTGGTATTCAAAAACTCATATCAACAGTAATGGCTGGACCGCAGAAGTAAAGATCCCTCTTAGCCAGTTACGTTACGGCAATGAAAAGGAAAAAGTATGGGGGTTCCAGGTGACACGCCGCCTGTTCAGGAAAGAAGAAAGATCTTTCTGGCAATACATTCCGCAGAATTCAGGCGGATGGGTCAGCCGTTTTGGCGAATTGCATGGATTGAAAGATATTCCTATGCACAAACAGGTGGAGATCGCACCTTATGTGACGGCACAGGCAGACGTCTATAAAAAAGAGCCGGGTAATCCATTCGCTACGGGTTTTGATAAAAAACTTTCCGCAGGCGTCGATGGTAAATTTGCAGTTACTAATGATCTTATTCTCGATTTTACCGTCAATCCCGATTTCGGACAGGTCGAAGCCGATCCATCGCAGGTGCGAATAGACGGGTTCCAAAATTTCTTTCCCGAACAAAGACCTTTCTTCATTGAAAGCCGTAATATTTTTGATTACCAGCTTACCGGTTCTGAGCTGGGCGGTGACTATGACGCCGACCTGCTATTCTATTCTCGTCGAATTGGAGGCGCACCACATGGTTATCCCAATACTTTGGCTGGTGAATATGTCGACTACCCGCAAAACACCTCAATACTGGGTGCAGCCAAGTTCAGCGGTAAAACAAAAAAAGGATTAAGCATTGGAATACTGGAAAGCGTTACCGAACGCGAGATGGCAACCATCGATTACCAGGGTCAAAAAAGAAAAGAGTTGGTGGAACCGTTCACGAATTTTATGGCAACCCGCCTGCAGCAGGACTTTGATAAAGGCAATACCATTGTTGGAGGCATATTTACCGGTGTGAACAGGGCAAAAGGACTGGACGATATCCTTCACCGCAATGCCTACTCCGGGGGCCTTGATTTTATCCATCTCTGGAAAAATCGCACCTGGTATGTTCGCGGCAATGTAATATTCAGCCATGTAAATGGGACTAAAGAGGCGATCCTGAACACACAAACTGCATTTGAACATCTGTTCCAGCGACCCGATGCAAAAGAAGTCTCGGTAGATCCTGCAAGGACCTCATTGACGGGAACCTCAGGAACTATCCGTTTTGGCAAATCAGGCGGCAGATCCGGAAAGCATGGACAGGTATTCAAATTTGAAACAGGTATTACCTACCGTTCACCGGAACTGGAATTAAACGATATCGGTTTTATGCAAACAGCCAACGAGATCAACCAGTTTACCTGGGCAGGATGGCATTTTCAAAAACCATTCTCAGTTTTCCGTACTGCGAGGATCAACCTGAACCATTGGGCAAAATGGGATTGCAGCGGTCGCTTTCTTTTCGACCTGTTGAATACCAATATGCATGGTACATTTAAAAATAACTGGCAAACAGGTTTCGGCTTTACTTACAACCCGTTTGAAATATCCAATAATGCATTAAGAGGAGCATCGGCCATGCGCAGACCTATCGGTGTAGGGCCTAATATCTATGTAACAAGTGACACCCGCAAAAAAGCTTACGTGAATCTCAACCTTGGTGGTTTCTACGGATTTGAAAATACGGTGACGAATCGGAACGTTAGCCTTTTAGTGAACTTCCAGCCGCTGAATGCGCTTAGCGTAAGTCTTAGCGGGAATTATTCTTACAACTGGCGCCGGCAGGACCAGTTTGTTCAAAATATATTTTATAACAATACTACCCGTTCAATCGTAGCTTCCGTAGAACAAAGGACTGTCCGGTTCGTTGCCAGGATCAATTTCAATATCACTCCCGATCTTACTTTGCAGTACTACGGTCAGCCGTATATCACCAGGCCTTTGTACGGCAATTTCGCCTATGTATCCAGTCCTATGGCAAAGGAGTACAACGATCGTTTTCATACCTATTCTGCAAACGAGATCAGCTATGACAACAACAGCGCAGCTTATGTAGTGGATGAAAATCACGATGGAGCCGCTGACTACAGTTTTGCAAGACCTGATTTCAATTTTGTGCAGTTTCGCTCAAATCTTGTCATTCGCTGGGAATACAAACGAGGTTCAGAACTTTATCTGGTATGGTCAAAGGGAAATACACCACCTGTTGCCGATGAACTGGATACCCCGATCTTTAGCAGCCTTTTTGACAATGCATTTAACAATGAGCAGGGCAGGAGTATATTTTTGATCAAATGCACGTACAGATTTTTAAGATAAGAGTGAGAACGCTGATTATCATGATTGTGATGATATTTTAAGATATTTTAATCATTATCACAATCCGCGTTCCATTAGGAACTACAGAAGAAGCTATGGAAATCTGATATCCAGCATCAAACATCTAGCATCCTGCTACCGTGCTATCATGAGGTAGCAGCATTAGTATTAGCCTGCTCAAGTATCTGGCTTAAGATTTTCGTAGATTCCTTTTCTGTGGTCACCAATTCGTGGAGAGTAATTTTATCCAAAAGATTGTCGACAGTAAACTGGACCATTTTCCAAAGCGAGCGGGCAGAGCAATCTACCGAGTTGGTACAAAGGTTCAATGCCCCGGAATGTGTACCGCAAAACTCATTGTTGAACATAGTGCCGCCGAGGGCTTTTAATACATTGCGGATAACAATCTCCTGTGCGGGTTTTGCGAGAATATAACCACCCCTGTTTCCCGGTGTGCTATTGATAAAACCCTCCATACGAAGCACGCGGGTCAGTTTGGCGACATAATGAGGAGTAATACCTTCCGCCTCGCTAAGTTGCGGAATGCTCATCCCACCTTCATTGCGACAGGCGGCAATGCGGATCAATATTCGCAGACCATATTCTTCCTGTGAGGTTATCTTCATACCGTTTATATTGGATTAGCCGATTGTGACGTTGTATTTTTTTTCAACATAGTTTTTAATACTGCCTCTTTCTTCCTCTGTGTTTTTGCGGGTACAAACCCTGTCATACTCAGTGGTGAGTTCTTCCGCTATATCCCAGGCTGACTTACCTTCGACCTGGTAGCGTTGAAGAATGTGTACCAGCTTCCCGTTCTTAAAAATCGCAATGTTTGGAGAAGATGGGGTAACACTTGCCAGGTATTTTGTGCGAAAATGTTCCACTGCCTCTTTCTCCATACCAGCGAATATCGAAACATATTCATCGGGTACCAGCCCATTCAGCATCGACACCATTACGCCGGGACGAGCTTTACCGGCAGCACAACCGCAAACGGAGTTCAATACTGTCAACACCACTTTATCGTCCTGCTTGTTCAATGCATTGTCCACATCGGCCGGGGTCAGCAATTCTTTGAAACCGACCGCTGTCAGCTCATCCCGAAAAGGCTGAACCAATTCAGGATCATAAGTGGGAGCATTGTTATTCATCAGGCTTTTTAGATTTATCTGTGCCATATTTTTTATTTTTTTAAACCTATAAGATTTTTTATGTTTCATCCAGGTTGGGATATCCGCCCTGAAATCTTATAGGTTTCTTTTTAAAGCATTCCTAGTTCCAACTGCGCCGCTTCCGACATCATGCTCTTGTCCCAGGGCGGCGTCCAAGTCACTGCAACATGCACATCATTTACTCCTTCGATCTGCCGCACCTTCTGATCTACTTCTACCGGTATGGTCTGAGCAGCCGGACAAGCCGGTGATGTCAGTGTCATTACGATCTGAACGTTATTGATCGGAAGAATATTTATTTCATAGATCAATCCGAGCTCGTAAATATTCACCGGTATTTCCGGGTCGAAGATCGTGTGCAGGCACGCGATCACTTTTTCCTTCATTATTTTTTCATCCATTTCCATTAGGCGGATGTTGAACTTTTAATTTTGTACGCCAAAGCGTAATTCTTCATCTGTTTCACCATGGCCAGTAATCCATTTGAACGGGTTTGTGCCAGGTGAGTCGTCATGCCGATCTGCTGTATAAAATCCAGTTTCGCGTTTATGATCTCATCAGGCGTATGACCCGACAACACCCTTATCAATAAACTGATCAATCCTTTTACTATCACCGCGTCGCTTTCCGCTTTGTAAAAGACCTTCCCATTCTTATGATCCGCTACCAGCCACACCGTCGATTGACACCCTCTCACCCTGTTTTCGTCTTTCTTAAATTCGTTTTCCAGGGGCGGCAACTTTTTGCCTAAATCGATGATGTATTCGTATTTATCATCCCATGAATCGAATAAAGAAAACTCTTCTACTATCTCCTTTTCTGTTTCCTGTATCGTTTTATTTTCACTCAAGCTTTAGGACAATGTTTTTATCGCTTTTTTTAATCCTGTTATCAGTTCATCAATTTCTTCCCTGGTATTATACATCGCAAAAGATGCCCTGACCGTTCCCGGGATATCAAAGCGGATCA
>VBAT01000008.1:4011-38321 GCA_005884665.1 Bacteroidota bacterium | reverse complement strand
GGTGAACTTTATCGACTATAAATGAGACAAGACTTGTCTTCTCCTTCGCCCGCCCAATGATCGTTAACCCCGGTATTTGTTCCAGTTGCATCGTAGCATGGGCCAACAGCTCGTCTTCATGTTTTCGTATTTTCTCTTTGCCGATCTCGCTTACAAAATCCAGCGCTGCTTTAAAAGCGATAGTATCCGCGATATTGGGTGTACCTGCTTCATATTTATAAGGCAGGTCATTGAAGATCGTACCCTGGAATGTAACTTCCTTGATCATCTCTCCCCCACCCTGGAACACAGGCATTGTCTCTAATAAATTTTTTTTACCCCATAAAACGCCGATGCCGGTCGGTCCATACACTTTATGGGAAGAAAAAGCAAAGAAATCACAATCCATATCCTGCACATCAATATCGAGGTGCACAGATGATTGAGCGCCATCCACGAAAACCACAGCGCCTTTTTTATGCGCCAGCTCTATAATTTGTTTTACCGGATTAACCGTGCCTAAAGCATTCGATACATGTACTATTGAAACCAGCTTTGTTTTTTCATTCAACAACTTTTCATATTCACCCATCAATAACTCCCCGCTATCACTAACAGGGATTACTTTTAATACCGCTTTTTTCTCTTCGCATAAGATCTGCCATGGAACAATATTGGAATGGTGCTCAATGGTCGATATAATGATCTCATCCCCCGCTTTTACATTTTGCCGGCCCCAGGTATATGCGACCAGGTTAATTCCTTCCGTGGTCCCCCTGGTAAAAATCACTTCTTCCCTTGTAGAAGCATTGATAAACCCGGTCACTGCATCGCGGGTAGCTTCGTATGCGGCAGTCGCTTCTTCCGCCAACGTATGGATACCACGATGAATATTGGCGTTATAACCCGTATAATAATTTACAAGCGCATCTATTACTACCTGCGGTTTCTGGGCAGTTGCCGCATTGTCAAAATAGATCAATGGTTTGCCCTTCACCTTCCTGCTTAATACGGGGAATTGGCGACGGATGGCATTTACATCCAACTCGTTTTGTATGGCCACAGATTTGATCATGTTGTACCTTTTTTCAAACGCTTCACTATCAGTTTTTCGATATACTTATGTATGGGATCGAGTTTAATATGCTCCAGGATATCTTCTGCAAAGGCACGTACCAGCAACGATCTTGCAGTGCTTTCGCTGATACCTCTCGACTGCAGGTAGAACATCGCTTCTTCATCCAGCTGTCCGACTGTACACCCATGCGAACATTTTACATCATCTGCAAAAATTTCCAGCTGAGGTTTTGTGTTGACACTGGCATTATCTGAAAGAAGGATATTTTTATTCGACTGGTAGGCATTTGTTTTTTGGGCATCCTGCCGCACATATATCTTCCCATTGAAAACCCCTGTCGAGTCTTCGTTCAAGATGCCTTTGTACAATTCATTGCTGAAGCAATTCGGCTTTACGTTGTCGACAATGGTATGGTTGTCGATATGGCTGGTGCCACCGTGGAAATACAAGCCATATAAGTGTGCTTCCGACCGTTCTGATTCCATTATTATATTCAGGTTATTCCTAACGATCCCCCCGTTCAATGAAATAGTAACAGTGTGAATATAACTCTTACCAGTTTGCCTGAAATGCGTAGTGCTCACCAGGCTTGCATTGGCTGCATCGTTCTGGATCTTGTAGTATTCCACAACCGCGTCTTTCTCGATAACGACTTCCATGACCTGGTTGGTAAAACTATCGGAGCCCCCGATCGTAACATATGTTTCCGCCATTTGTAGCTGGCTGTTCTCAGCAACATGCATCAGACTGCGTGGCTGACAGAAAATATTTCCGGCGCCAGCATCAGATATATTATATATGTATACCGGGTGCTCTACTGCATATCCTTTTTTGACATGAATAAAAAGACCACCCTGCATAAAGGCTGTGTTCAACGCATTGATCCCGTCTTTCAAATAATGATGACTATGCCCCAGGTTCTTCTTAACGAATTCCCTGTACTCATCAGCCACCGCCGCTTCCTCCAGGGAAAGAATAACCAGGTCTGAGGAACGGATAGTAGAAAGAGGCTGATTGAAAAACCCGTTAACAAACACCAGCTCATTAGCTTGTTCATACCCGGGCAAACGCACTGAACTCAATGCTTCTTCGGCCGCAGCAGAAACCACATCAGGGATGAGAGATCTATACTCCTTGTTGAATATATTCCCGATACGGGTGTATTTCCACTCTTCATTTTTACTGGTGGGAATACCCGTTTTGCTGAAATCATTGAACGCATTTTGCCTGATATCAGCAAACCTGTCAACGGTCTTTGCCGATTTTAACCGGTCGAATCTTTCTTTATAGTATTCTAAATTGTTCATTACCTTTTTTATTGTGACTTCTTATACCTGTTCCTCTACGTCTATTTCGTTTTTGATAAAATCATATCCTTTCTCTTCAAGTTCCAGCGCAAGTTCCTTTGTGCCCGACTTTACAATACGTCCATTATACAATACATGAACAAAATCAGGAATGATATAATCCAGTAAACGCTGATAATGTGTCACAACCAGGACGGCATTTTCTTTTGTATGCAATTTGTTTACCCCGTTGGCAACGATTCTTATCGCGTCGATATCCAGGCCGGAGTCTGTTTCATCCAGTATAGCGAGTTTTGGCTGAAGCATTGCCATCTGGAATATTTCGTTCCTTTTCTTTTCACCACCGGAAAACCCTTCGTTCAGGGGACGGCTCAACAGGGATTGATCGATATTCATCAAGGCCATCTTTTCTTTCATCATTTTCAGGAACGCGACCGCGTCCAATGACTCCTGTCCCCGGTATTTGCGTATTTCATTGACGGCTGTCTTGATAAAATTCGTCGTGCTCAGGCCCGGTATTTCTACAGGATACTGAAAAGCCAGGAATAATCCTTCGCCGGCCCTTTCTTCAGGATCCAGGTCCAGCAAGTCCCTGCCTAAAAATTCAACAGTGCCTTCCGTCACTTCGTATTCCTTTCTTCCTGCAAGCACGGATGCCAACGTGCTTTTACCTGAACCATTAGGTCCCATGATAGCATGTACTTCACCCGCTTTTATTTCCAGGTTAATACCTTTTAAAATTTGCTTCCCTTCCACGTTTGCATGTAAATTCTGAATCTTCAGCATGAGTTATAATTATGAATTATAGTTATGAATTATGAATTGAGAGTTGGACTCGGCTCTCCGCTCTTTCTTTTAACCGACGCTTCCTTCGAGACTAATTGCCAGCAATTTTTGCGCTTCCACGGCAAACTCCATCGGCAACTGGTTCATCACTTCTTTAGCAAAGCCGTTCACGATAAGCGCCACAGCCGTTTCAGTATCGATACCTCTTTGGTTGCAATAAAATATCTGGTCCTCACCTATCTTCGACGTAGTGGCTTCATGCTCTACGATCGCTGATTTATTTTTTACTTCGATATATGGGAATGTATGCGCTCCGCATCGGTCGCCTAACAACAGTGAATCGCATTGAGAGAAATTCCTTGCATTCCGGGCATTCTTGCCCACATGCACAAGGCCCCTGTAACTATTATTACTGACGCCTGCAGAAATTCCTTTGGAGACGATACGGCTCTTGGTGTTCTTTCCCAGGTGTTGCATTTTGGTGCCGGTATCTGCCTGTTGATGATTATTAGTTACGGCGACAGAGTAGAACTCGCCAACAGAGTTATCTCCTTTTAAGATCACACTAGGATATTTCCATGTAATAGATGATCCTGTCTCCACCTGTGTCCACGAGATCTTGGAATTATATCCCTTGCATATTCCGCGCTTGGTAACGAAATTATAAATACCTCCCTTGCCTTCCTTATCACCGGGATACCAGTTTTGAACGGTAGAGTATTTTATTTCCGCATTATCCATTGTTATCAGTTCGACGACGGCTGCATGCAACTGGTTCTCATCCCTCATTGGTGCTGTACAGCCTTCAAGATAACTTACATAACTGCCTTCTTCGGCTACGATCAGCGTCCTTTCGAACTGGCCGGTATTTTCTGCGTTGATACGGAAATAAGTGGAAAGTTCCATTGGGCAACGAACGCCTTTGGGTATATAACAGAATGACCCATCGCTGAAGACTGCTGAATTCAATGCAGCGAAATAGTTATCGGTAATGGGTACAACCGAACTCAGGTATTTTTTTATCAGTTCCGGGTGCTCCTGGACAGCTTCACTCATCGAGCAAAAGATAATACCCAGTTCAGCCAATTGCTCTTTGAAACTGGTACCAATAGAAACACTGTCAATGACAGCATCTACGGCTACGCCACTCAGGCGTTTTTGTTCGTCTAGCGAGATACCTAGCTTTTCAAAGGTCCTTCTCAGTTCCGGGTCGATCTCATCCAGGTTTTTAGGATTTATTTTTTGCTTGGGAGCCGAATAATAAATGATGTCCTGGTAATTTATCGGGGGATATTTAATGTTGGCCCATTTGGGTTCTTCCATTTTTAACCAATGCCGGTAGGCTTTCAACCTCCATTCCAGCATCCACTCAGGTTCATTCTTTTTTGCAGAAATGAATCGAACGATGTCCTCGTTCAATCCTTTTGGTGCTGAATCAGCTTCAATATCGGTGACAAAGCCATATTTATAATCGGTCAAAACAGCGCTTTCTATTGAGCTGAGTTCGGCTTTTATACCATTGTTATGGGGAGGTTGTGCGGTCTCTGTTTTCATCGCCACAAAGGTAAGCATCATTTGTACAAAAAAGTATAAACAAAGACTGTTTTTACATCTTATTATTTATTGAAAAGGAAAACCGCAACACTGTCAATCCCTTGGCTCTTGACCTTTTCCAGGCTACCAGCTAAGGCTACGGCCTATCGACTTGCCGCTCTCGCAACGACTGATGCCAGATACCGGACGCTGGTTATTCCAGGTTGGCATCAAGCATCCAGTATCTAGTATCCAAACTATTGACTTGCTTTGTTCTGCTCGCAATGACGGACTATCGTCTCCCTCCCCATCCCCATTTCAAAAACACCGGCATTGCCCTTCCCCAGGTAGCTACGTCATGATGGCCGTCCGGCAACTCGAGGTAAAAGATATCTTTTTCCCGCTGGTAGCCCTTTGTTTCCAGCTCCTTAATGAGGTCCAGTGTATCGTCAATGGAATCGATGATGCCGTTGTTATTACGGTCTTTGGTTTCGTCCATATTACCGCATTGGAAGAAGAATTTCAGCCCCGGATGATAGATCCCATCTCTGACCTGTTGCTGCATGATCCGGTGCTTATCGTCGTCGTAGTTCTCATTTTCCTGGTTGATGCTCCGCCACCAGAGAGAACCGGAAAAAATACCGGCCCTGGTAAATTGATCCGGGTGCTTCCAAACAATGTCCAGGGCCATCAGTCCGCCGAGGGAGAAGCCGGCAAAGGCTTTTTCTTTAAATGATTCAAGAACGTAGGTTTTGTTTATGTATGGCAGAAGCTCTTCGAAGATGAATGAGGTATAAAGACCAGCTTTACTGCCTCTTCCCAGGTAATCGGGATGCCCGGCGATCCCGTATTCTTTTTTCCTTTCTTTATTGGCATGAATAGCTACGCAAAGCAGGGGTTCTATTTCATTTTCTGCATAAAGTTTTGTGAGAATAGCCTCCAATCCCATGGTTTTCATGTCCTGGCCATCATTGATCAGCAGCAGGCTCATGGACGAAGGATCGGTTACATTTTTTGGGAGGAAAAAATCAATGGTTACTTCGCGTCGCAAATGATCGGAAAAGAGGTGGGTATTTTCAACCAGAATACCGGATACAATGGTGGGCTGCATGGGTCCAAAAATAAGAAAATGTGGCCTCTCCCTGCAACTCCTCGAAGAAGAGCGGAGAAACAGAGCGAGAGCGAGTGCTCCAATCCTCACAATGACGGTGTCCAGCATCCAGCATCTAGCATCCAGCATCTGATTTGGCCATATGCTGGTGAAAAAATAAATTTGATAAAGCCGGTCGCCCTCCTTTCCCGGCTTATTGCAATCATCTAAAACAATGTATATGAAAAAAATCGGGATCCTTCACGGTAAGGAACGTTCCTTTCCGGAAGCGTTTGTAGCAAGGGTAAACAGCAAAAATATACCCGGCATAACTGCTGAGCCAGTGCGTATCGATAAGGCATTGCAGGACGAACCAACAGGCTATGCTGTGATCATCGATCGCATATCTCAGGATGTTCCTTTTTACCGTACCTGGCTGAAGAATGCAGCCCTGACAGGAACTGCTGTTATTAATAATCCATTCTGGTGGAGTGCAGATGACAAATATTTCAATAACTGCCTGATGACAAAAGTGGGTGTACCGGTTCCGAAGACGGCAATCCTTCCATCCAGGGATTTGCCGACTGATACTTCCGAGGACTCGTTCAGCAACCTCGCATTCCCGCTCGACTGGGACACCATATTTAGTTATGTCGGCTTCCCTGCCTACATGAAACCTTTTGCCGGGGGAGGCTGGAAGCATGTTTATAAATTAAATAGCGCTGAAGATTTTTTCCAGAAGCATAGCGAAACGGGACAATTGGTAATGCTGTTGCAGGAAGAGATCGTATTTGACGAATACTATCGCTGTTATTGCATCGGTGGCAAATATGTTCGCATTATGCCCTACGAACCTCGAAACCCGCATCATCTCCGCTATGTGGCCGATTTTAAACCCAGCGAAGAGCGTTTGCAATTGATGACGGATATCGTTTTGGCCATTAATAAATACCTGGGGTATGATTTTAATACAGTTGAACTGGCCATACGTGATGGTGTACCCTATGCAATTGATTTTTGCAATCCTGCTCCCGATGCCGAACGAACCAGTGTAGGTGAGGAGAATTTTGAATGGGTGGTGGAGACCGCAGCCAATTTTGCGATTGAGAAAGCTCTTCATAGTAATGGAGGAGATAATCTCACGTGGGGAGAGTATGTAAAGAGGGGGTCGAATAAATTGCAGTTGGTTTGAGACGTTTAAAGGTTGAAAAGTTTAATGGTTCAAGTCGTTCAAAGTTTAAGTTTTTAAAATATGTTCACTGTATACGATGTAAATAAGAATGAGTTCACGCAGGTAGAGGAACCGGATCCGTCGCTTACGTATACATATGCGGATTACCTGAAATGGGATTTCGAAGAACGTTTAGAGCTTTTTCGTGGAAGGATATTCAAGCTTTCTGCACCAAATACCAGGCACCAGGTTATTGCAGGTGACATTTTTGTTGCTGTTAAGAACTTTCTTGGAAAACAAAAATGCCAGGCGTTCATTGCCCCTTTTGATGTGAGGTTGCCGGTAAAGAACCGGAAAAAAGATAACGAGGTGACGACTGTCGTTCAACCAGATCTGTGTGTAGTATGCGATGATTCCAAGATAGACGCCAGGGGTTGTTGCGGAGCTCCAGACCTAGTTATTGAAATACTTTCTCCCGGTAACACAAAAAAAGAAGTAAAGCTTAAATATGAATTGTATGAAGAAGCCGGCGTGAAAGAATACTGGATTATTTACCCGGAAGAACAAAATGTAGTTGTGTTTACATTGAATGAGAATAACAAGTATAGCCCTGCGGTTTTTTATGCCGGCAACGACGCTGTCAAGGCCAAATGCATTCCAGGATTTACAATTGAGCTCAATGATATCTTTACCAACTAATGGCAATACCAAATAACTGCAATGAATTTGAACTATAAGACTTTTACGCTTGGTGTAGAGGAAGAATACATGGTGCTGGACCCAGCGACACTTGAGTTGAAGAGCCATGAACAAAAGATCGTGCAGGAAGGACAAAAAGTGATCAAGGACAAGGTAAAAGCCGAAATGCACCAGGCAGTGGTGGAAGTAGGGACCGATATCTGCAAGGATATCGACGAAGCCTACAATGACGTGAGCACCTTGCGGAAAACGATATCAGGCATTGCCGACAGCCTGGGATTTGCCATGGGCGCGTCAGGCACACATCCTTTCAGTCACTGGGAAAGCCAGTTGATCACTGACCATGCCCGTTATAATGAAATCGTGAATGAACTACAGGAGGCCGCAAGAAGCAACCTGATCTTCGGTTTGCATGTTCACGTGGGAATGCAAACGCGTGAAATGGCTAATCATATTGCCAATTCAACCCGCTATTTCCTCCCGCATATTTATGCATTAAGCACCAACTCCCCGTTCTGGGAAGGAAGGTCTACAGGCTATAAATCTTTCCGGACAAAAGTATTTGACAAGTTTCCCCGTACAGGTATACCCGACGCATTTGACAGTATCGAAGCATATGATAATTATGTAAAGCTGCTGATAAAGACCAATTGCATTGACAATGCAAAAAAAATATGGTGGGATCTTCGCGTACACCCATTCTTTAATACGGTAGAGTTCCGCATCTGCGATGTGCCAATGACAGTGGATGAGACCATTGCCATTACAGCCCTGTTCCAGGCAGTATGCGCTAAGATCTATAAGCTACAGTCGCAAAACATGAACTTCATCCAGTATTCCCGGGCCCTGCTGAATGAAAATAAATGGAGGGCCAGCCGCTATGGTATCGATGGCCGCCTGATTGATTTCGGAAAAGAAGAAGAGGTAAACACCAGGGTACTCATTTATGAATTACTCGATTTCGTGGACGATGTGGTAGATGAATTGGGGAGCCGCCATCGCCTTGCATATGTGCACCGGATGCTGGATCATGGTACTGGCGCTGACAGGCAACTGTCTTCATTTATCCAGACAAAAAGCCTTGCAAAAGTGGCTGAATATATACGCAGCCAGTTTTTGGCAGGACTTTGACGGATTTTAATTTCACGCAGTTTTTAATTACATTTAAATAACTAAAAAACCACCTTACTATGGGCTTCCTTGACCGTTTATCGAATGGCTGGAATATAGCCATGAGCAGTTTCAAAGTACTGAAAGAAAAAAAAGACCTTGTACTTTTTCCAATCCTTTCGAGCTTCTCGATCCTGCTGATCGCAGGTTCTTTCTTCACCGGCTTTGGCTTTGCCATTGATTGGGATATGGATAAACTGGAAGGATATAATTCACCCCTGTATTATTTCCTGATTTTTATTTTTTATGTCATCAACTATTTCGTGGTAGTATTCTTCAATATGGCGCTGATTCATTGCACGCGGCTTTATTTCAGAGGGGAAGAAGTCAGTGTTCGCGATGGTCTGAAATTCAGCATGAGCTGCATAGGTGTTATTTTCTCCTGGGCTTTACTGGCGGCAACTGTTGGTCTTATCCTGAAGATCATACAGGATGAATTGGGCTGGCTGGGAAAGATCATAACCGGCCTGATCGGCGTGGTATGGAGCATTGCCGTATTTTTTGCTGTACCTGTTATCGCATATGAAAATGTAGGCCCATTCCAGGCAGTAAAACGTTCATCACAACTGATGAAGCAAAAATGGGGTGAAAGTCTTGCAGCTACATTCAGTTTTGGACTGGTACAGTTCATTGGCATCATTGTCGTAGGTCTTCCCTTATTTCTAATTGGATCAATCGTCCACCCGGTTGCTGGTATTGCTCTGGCGGTAGTAGGTGTATTCCTGGTAATTTCTATTATCAGCGCTGCTCAGACAGTCTTTGTCAGTGCCATTTATCACAATATCGATGGTGACCTGGACAAGCACTTTAACCAGCAACTGGTAAATGATCTGTTCCAGGGGAAATCAAAAGGCTTATTGAATTAAGCAGCTTCTGTTTACAACAGAATATTCATTGATCTTCTTAGTGGAATTCATCTTGTCCGACCGTTGACAGTCACTGGTGAAGTGCTTATCTCTTACTAATGAAATTTTCTTTCAAATCGAGAATCTATAGGGTCGGTGTTAACCCTTGCGTTAAAGTGCCATATCGTATCTCCGACAAACTAAAAGCGACCAAAGGATACATACCGGTGAAAGGCACTATCAATAAACATTTTTTTCAGCAAACTCTTGTACCTGTCAAAGATGAAGGATACAGGTTGTATATAAACGGTCCGATGTTGAAGGGCGCTGATTTGAAGGTCGGTCAAACCGCGTATTTCAATATAGAGCAGGACACATTGGAAAGAAATAAAAATCATCCGATGCCCACGGCATTTAAGAGGAAACTGAAAGAGCATAAATTGCTGCATATATTTACACGACTGGCGCCGTCAAGACAAAAGGAAATCAATCGCTATCTGAATAACCTGAAGACGGATGAGGCTTTGATGAGTAATGTTGATAAATTGATCAGGGTGTTGAAAGGAAAAGAATCTTCGCCGCTATTGAGGGTGAAAGATGAGTGATCCTGCGGTAGCAAACTCTGTACCTGCCTGCAGGCAGGCTCACCGTTGACAGTCATTGCAAGCGAAGCGAAGCAGACCATGAACGAAACAACCTATATAATCATCTTCCGCCTGCTGCACATCATTTGCGGAGTCTTCTGGGCCGGCAGTGTTTTCTACGTGGTATTGTTTGTTTTCCCTGCAATAAAAAATTCAGAGTTGGAAGGAACAAAGTTTATCCAACAGCTCGCCAAAACAGGTTACCCTATCGCAGCGGCGATCACCGGGATCGTAACAATAGTATCCGGGCTATTCCTGATCTGGAAGTTTTCAAATGGCTTTGAACGAATATGGTTTACCGCCGCATCTTCAAAAGTATTGTGCCTGGGAATGATAGCATCCATCATCGCATTCGTGATCGGTTTTACGTTCAACCGTCCTGCTGCCGGCCGTATTAACAGGATTGACAAGGCGATTGCACAGGGAAACCGTCCTTCTGAACAGCAACTGCAACAGGTAACCAAACTAAAAAAGAGGATCTTCGTTGCCACCACGTTTGTTGCTGTTCTCCTGGCCATCGCTGTTATCACAATGGCGATATTCAGGTATGTGTCTTAAAATAATAAGAACAATTCCCGTCTTTTAAGATATTTACAAATAAAATTTCCCATTTGTCGGCACCCAACGAACTCAAACGGACACTGACCCCTCTGATGCTATGGGGTTTAGGAGTAGGCTATGTCATCTCCGGCATGTACTTCGGATGGAATCTCGGGCTAAAAGAAGGCGGCACCCTGGGGCTGGCGATCGCGACAGTCTTTATCATTATCATGTATGTCACATTCACCTTTAGCTATACCGAACTGGCCTGTGCTATTCCAAGGGCGGGCGGTGGATTTGATTATGCTAACCGGGCTTTAGGAAAAGACTGGGGATTTATTGCCGGCATGGCGCAGAATGTCGAATTCATTTTCGCGCCCCCGGCCATTGCTTTTGCTATCGGGGCCTATTTTAATTTGTTTTTCCCCCAAATACCTGTGCTCGCAATTGCTATTGCAGCATTTGTTGTGTTTACCGCCTTAAATATTTACGGAGTAAAAGCAGCTGCTTCTTTTGAACTTCTGATAACCGTGTTTGCTGTTGGTGAGTTGTTGTTGTTTGCAGGAGTTTCATTGCCGCAATTCGAAATGAAGAATCTCCGCCATAATGCATTCCCGAACGGGTGGCAGGGAATTTTCGCGGCTATCCCTTCTGCCATCTGGTTTTTCCTGGCGATAGAAGGAGTTGCAAATGTAGCGGAAGAGGCAATCAATCCCAAGCGGACCATGATCCTCGGGTTTGGCTCAGCTATTCTCACATTGGTTATTTTATGCGTGTTGGTTTTTATCAGTTCGATCGGGGTAGCGGGCTGGGAAGCGATCGTTTATAAAAGCCCGGGGGAAACATCAGATTCTCCATTGCCATTGGCCCTCGGTCATATCGTCGACAAAAAAAATATTCTTTTTAAGCTGCTGGTAACGATAGGACTCTTCGGCCTCGTTGCGTCTTTTCATGGAATTATTCTTGCTGCAGGCAGGGCAAGCTTTGAATTTGGAAGGATAAAATATGGTCCTTCATTCATTGGGAAAATTCATTCGCGATTCAAAACACCTGCTATGGCACTCCTGGTAAATTCGGCGATTGGGATAGTTACACTGCTCCTGTTGAACAAAAAGACTCTCGATATAATTGTCATCTCTGTTTTTGGCGCCCTTACCTTATATATTATTTCCATGATCTCGTTATTACGCCTCAGGCGAACGGAGCCGGGACTGGAAAGACCTTTTAAAGTTCCGCTGTATCCCTTTTTTCCTGTCGTAGCGCTGGTCATTGCAGTTGTTTCCATTATTGCAATGGCCTATTACAATCAAAAGCCGGCGCTGATTTTTCTGTGTATTATTGCGGGATGCTATATTGGCTTTAAACTATTTCACAAAAACACGGCAAATAATTAGTATTTTATAGCCTCAAAAAACGAGTTAAAAACAGGAACAGCGTTTTTACTTTTTTACATTTTACTTTTTTGATCTGTATGACTACAAAAGAAATTATCCAGTATGTAAAAGACCATCCTTCCGGGAAAGTGAAAGTAGCAATTGCGGATATTGACGGGATACTGAGAGGCAAATATATTTCAACTGAAAAATTTTTGTCTGTTGTTGACAACGGGATGGGATTTTGTGATGTGATCTTTGGATGGGATGCAGGAGATGTCACTTACGATAATGTAAAATATACCGGTTGGCATACCGGTTATCCTGATGCCCCGGCTGTACTGGATCTAAATAGTTTCCGAAAAATTCCCTGGGAAAATGATGTTCCTTTTTTCTTAAGTGAATTGACGGACGAAAAAGGCAACCCTGCAGATATTTGTCCCAGGCAGCTTTTGAAACGGTTATTAAACGATGCCAATAAACAAGGCTACTCTCCCATTTTTTCCCAGGAATTCGAGTGGTATAATTTTGCTGAAACGCCACAATCGGCCAATGACAAGCAATTCAGGAATCTTACTCCTTTAACACCGGGAATGTTTGGCTATTCGATCCTCCGTTCATCTATGGAGAATCCATACTTCAGTGACTTGTTTGAACTGCTTAATAAGTTTGATATTCCTATCGAAGGCCTGCATACCGAAACCGGGCCGGGTACTTATGAGGCAGCCATCGTTTATTCCGATATTTTGGAAGCAGCGGACAGGGCTTTGTTATTTAAAACGGCTGTAAAAGAGATCGCTTACAGGCATGGCATCATGGCCACGTTTATGGCCAAGGTCAATGAAAACCTGCCAGGCTGCGGAGGTCATATTCATCAAAGTCTTTGGGACAAAGCAGGAAAGAAGAATCTTTTCCACAACGAAAAGGATAAAATGAAGATGAGTGAGCAGATGAAAAGTTATGTGGCGGGCCAGCTCTATTGTTTGCCTTTTGTACTTCCATTGTTTGCTCCTACCGTCAACAGCTATAAAAGACTGGTTGAAGGAGCCTGGGCGCCTACCACGCTTACATGGGGAATCGATAACAGGACGGTTGCAGTACGTATCATTCCAGGAAGCAGCCGCTCATGCCGGTTGGAAACAAGAGTACCTGGTTCCGACGTCAATCCATACCTGGCTATGGCGGGTTGCCTGGCGGCGGGTCTGTATGGAATTAAAAACAAATTGAAATTAAAACAGGCTGCAACTGCCGGTAATGGTTACCGGGATTATTCGAACGGAGTGTTGCCGGCTACACTGATCGAGGCAACGCTGCAAATGAAGAATTCCAAAATTGCAAGAGAACTCTTTGGCGACAGTTTTGTTGATCATTTTACCCAAACCAGGGAATGGGAATGGAAACAGCATTTGAAGGCAGTGACGGATTGGGAATACCATAGATACTTTGAAATAATTTAAATAAAGATCCAAGAACCAAATAAATTCGAAATATGAAATTCGAAATTCGAATATTATATCGGGGTGCTTCTGTTTGAATATTTTTATTTGTAGTTTATTTGGTTCTTGTTTCTTGAATTTGGTTCTTCTTTTGATTTGTCTGGTTCTTCGGTTTTTATTTTTTACAAAAAATGGTTTTCGATAAAATATATCAATACAACTTTCCAACAACGATCCGTTTTGGAGCAGGTGCCAGTGGGGAATTGGGAGATTATCTTTTAAAGAACGATTTAAGAAAGCCACTCATTGTTTCAGATCCGAATGTGTCACAGCTCAGCTTTTTCCGGGAAATCGTCAGCAGCCTGGAGAAGAAAAATATTTCGGTCGAAGTATTTTCAGATATACATAAGAACCCGGTGAAATCCGATGTATACAAAGGGACCGATGTATATGATAACACGAAAAGAGATTCTATCATTGGAATTGGAGGCGGTGCGGCCCTGGATGTAGCCAGAGCCATTGTGTTAAGAGTGAATCATCGCGATGATCTTTTCAAATATGACGACCTGGTCGGGGGCGATGTGTATGTCACAAACGATGTCCCTCATTTTATCGCCATACCTACAACAGCCGGAACCGGGAGCGAGGTAGGGCGCAGCGCTATCATTTCAGATGACGAAACACACCAGAAGAAAATTCTTTTTTCACCCAAACTGCTCGCGAAAATTGTTTTTGCGGATCCATTGCTGACCATGGAACTTCCGCCTTTCATTACCGCCGCTACTGGCATGGACGCATTGACGCATAATATGGAAGCATTTCTTGCCAAAATGCCCCACCCCATCTGTGAAGGAATTGCGCTGGAAGGGATCTCTCTCATCAGCGGTTCTCTCGAGAAAGCGGTAAACAAACCCGATATCGAATCGCGCAGTAAAATGCTGGTAGCATCCATGATGGGAGCTATTGCCTTTCAAAAAGGACTGGGTGTTGTACATTCGCTCGCACATCCCCTTTCTTCATTACTCGATACCCATCATGGATTGGCCAATGCCGTTAATATTCCGTACGGCATGGAGTTCAACATTGAAGGATTTGAAAATAAATTCAAACGGATAGCCAGGACATTGGAGTTAAAGGAAGAAACGGGCCCGGCCGTGGTGAACTATCTATTTGAACTCAATTCGAAGATCAATATTCCGCATAAGCTGAAAGATATCGGTGTTAAAAATGAGCATATAGAACCTCTCTCCGATCTTGCAATAGCGGATTTTGCACACCCGAATAACCCTAAGCCCGTAAGCCGGGAAGATTTCAGAAATTTGTACTCTAAAGCGCTTTGAGTTGACAGTTTAGAGTTAAAAGTTAAGAGTATGAAGAAAAAGATAGGGATCAGTTTCACACATACTTTTTTTGAGAACTATTGGAACTGGTTCACGCCGGCAGATTTGGGAAACGACGTGGAACTGGTTGAGCTTTCATTTGAAAAAAATAATACAGAAGACATCTACCGTTGTGATGGCTTTCTTTTGACAGGGGGAATAGATGTCGATCCTTCGTTTTATAATGGAAATGCAAACTATGAAAACAGTCCTGCGCTATTTCAGCCAGGCAGGGACTACTTTGAAGAAAAGATATATCGCTATTCGCAGGCAAACAAGCTTCCGTTGTTGGGCATATGCAGGGGCATGCAACTGGTAAATGTATTACAGGGCGGAAAACTGATACAGGATCTTGACAATAAAAATGAACGTCACCGAAAAGAAAAATCCGATAAGGAACATCATGTCTTTGCCAGCAACAATAGTTTGCTCGGTAAGATCACAGGCGCGGAAGGCGGCCATGTAAACAGTGCGCATCACCAGGCAATTGATCCGAAGGCAATCGGCAATAACCTTGTTCCAAATGCTTTTGACAGCGATGATGAAAAGATGATCGAAGGCCTGGAGTTTGCCGACAAGAGTAACAAGGCATTTATGTTATGCGTGCAATGGCACCCGGAAAGAATAAAAGACAAAGAAGAGAATCCTTTTTCCGAAAACCTTAAAAGACAATTCCTGGCAGCTATCCGGGAAACCAGTATGAAAAAGCTTACTGTTACTAACCCGGCTACCGAAGACATCATAGCCGAACTGAATGAAGACAACAGAGAAAGCCTGCACAGAAAGTTTGAATCATTGAAAACAGCTCAACCAGGATGGAATAAACTGCCGCTTTCGGAAAGAACTGCTACTATCAGAAAATTTTCGTCTTTACTGGAAGAAAATATTGAACAACTTGCGGCTATTCTGACTTCAGAAGTTGGGAAACCACTGCAGCAGTCGCACAACGAAATAAAAGGAGCAATGGCCCGGATAAAATGGCTGACTGATAACGCAGACAAATATTTATCCGATGAGGCCATGAGAAGTAACGAAGAAATGGAAGAAAAAATCTCTTATGAACCGCTGGGAGTTGTTTGTAATATCTCCGCCTGGAACTACCCTTACCTGGTGGGAGTAAATGTATTTGTTCCTGCCCTGCTGGCCGGCAACGCGGTTATGTATAAGCCCTCCGAATATGCAACATTAACCGGGCTGGAAATCGAAAAACTGCTGAAGCTGGCTGGTATCCATTCCGATCTCTTTCATATCGCGATCGGTGGAAAAGACACCGGCGAAAACCTGCTTGATCTTCCTTTTGATGGTTATTATTTCACAGGTTCTCATAAAACAGGCAAATACATTTATGAAAAAGTCGCGTCGAAGATGGTTCCGTGCCAATGCGAGCTGGGAGGAAAGGACCCTTTGTACATTGCCAGCGATATAAAAGATATTAAAGCAGTAGCGGCAGGTACGGCAGACGGCGCATTTTATAATAATGGTCAAAGGTTGTTCCGTTGAAAGAATTTATGTACACGAAAAAGTATATGAAAAATATGTTGATGAGTTTGTAAAGGAAGTCAAATCATGGAAGATTGGCCAGCCAACTACGGAAGGAACGTATATAGGACCTCTTAGCCGTAAAGAACAGTTGCAAGTCCTGGAACAGCAGGTAAATGAGGCTGCAAAAAAAGGCGCAAGGGTTTTAACAGGCGGCAAAAAGATGAATCAAAAAGGATATTTTTTTGAACCTACCGTGCTGGCAGATGTAACTCACGATATGGCCGTGATGAAAGATGAGTCGTTCGGTCCCGTTATCGGCATTATGAAAGTCAAAGATGATGAAGAAGCTGTCCGGTTGATGCAAGACACTGAATATGGATTGACCGCCTCCGTATATAGCACTGATAAAAACAGGGCGGAAAAGATTTTACAACAGATCAATGCGGGAACAGGCTACTGGAACTGTTGCGACCGGGTTAGCGCAGCATTACCCTGGAGCGGAAGAAAACATTCCGGCTTTGGTGTTACCCTTTCCCATGCGGGGCTACGGGCGTTTACTAAACCGAAAGCGTATCACTTGAAAGGAAGCTAAGGCCTCTCCCTCCGGCTCCCTCTCCAGGCAGCATCTAATATCCAGCAGCTAGCGTCTAGCATCATCTCTAATTAACCTTTATCATCTTTACCGTCTTCCTGCTGTTTCGTTGTATCACTTCCGCAAAATAAGTCCCGGGCTTCCATGCGTGTCCAAGTTGGAGAATGCCTGTGGCCGCAACCTTTTCGTGTACTTCGACCAGTTTTCCTGAGGCATCCGATATTCTTACCATCACAGCTTCTGCACTTCGGTTATTGATGACCATATTGAAATACTTCATGCTGGGGTTGGGCATTATATTAACGTAAATCTCTTCGATACCCGGAAGTTCAACTGGAGATTTAATTGGCGAGGCATTATTGCCAGCGGTCTCTCCGCTGTTGACATAAGCTGCGACATAAGTATTCACACCGGCAACAGGAGCAAAAAAAACATACTGGATACCCTTGATCAATTGCGTTGTGAATGGCAAATTGGCTCCGTTACAGGTTACTGCGTTTAACTGGCCAGATCCTGTATAGAGTGGTAACATCGCCTTGAGATTATTGGCGCCATTTTGCATGTTTATTGAAAAACTCAGTTGGTTATTTTCCCATTTTATATCACCGAAGGAAGACGCATTCCTTGCATCCAGCCATGTGAGCATTTGACGTGCTGAAATTATGGGAACGTCCCTGGCCTGGGCTGATGCTATGATCGCGTCGGAACCAGCGCTCGATTTAATATCGGTGTGCATATTGGCGCAGAACACTCCATAGTATCCTTCAGGACCTGTTGCTTTATCGAGGATGGCATTGCAAAATGCACTATAATCCATGTTTGTTTCATCTGTTATTTGAGTAGGCATCTGGTATACATCGATAATTGAACCATCTATGTCAGCAAACCTCATTGGAATTCCCGAACCTGTAAACATACCAGGACGGTTTTTCATCCATGCCTCCGGCCAGTAATAATATGTTGCATCCAGCCGTATACCATTCTGCGATTCGATCTTTGGTGTAGAAGACCAATCACTCCAATTGAGGCAATGAGATCTGTTGGTAACAGGTTTTGAAACGCCGGGATAGCTTGCTGCAAACCGCCCAAGTTGCTCCCCAAAATCTTTTTGCAACAACGGGTAAGTGTAGTCAAAGCAGCCGGTGTTAGTATGTAAGGAAATTTCAAAACCCTGCTCTTCAAAAAAAACTGCCTGTTCATTATTGATAGGCCGGTCAGGATAGATATAAGATGTAGCCCTTACCGTTTTCCAATCACTAACATCCTGTGCAGTGTTTGGACCTAATGTCAGGTATTGATAAAAGCGTCCGGTAGTTCCATTATTGGTATGGTTATCTCCTGTCATAACGATAACGGCTTTCAGGTCTCTTGGCAGATACCAGAATCTTGGTAATGGTTTGCGGTGCAGGTTACCTTCAAGAATAATATTCGCTAATAATCGCTGTTGCTCGTCCGCCTGGGGTATAGCGACCTTATTGAAATCGATCCAGTCTGGATAAAATAGATCATCTGAACGTATAGGATTTATCTGCCCATCCCTTTTTTGACCTGCCCATGCCAGGTTGCCCTGGCGTGTATAAACAACGGAACGTGCAAGATCATAAGCAAAGGCAATGGCCTTTCCGCCATTTGAGCCAATGTTACGGGATGTTATCGCGGGACACCTGGTTGCAATTGATGCAGATGAATAAAACATGGCGAGCTCCGAAGCTCCATTGAGGCCGTACAGCTCAGCTTTTCCATGAAACTGGATTGTCCCAGGTACAATACCCACTCCCGGTTCCTGCCTGGTGTTTACCAATAAATATTTATCTGATAGTGTACCCCCGGCTCTTGATATCCCAAATAAAGAATTGAAAAGCTGCGATGGCTTAAATGCGATGAAAGTGCCACCTTTATTCACCCACCCGGTCAACATTCTCACCTGTTCGACCGAAACATTTATTTCACCCAGCAATACCACGTCATATTTCTCGAGCATCGGCGTGGAGATTGCGGAAATATCGCGAACGGCAAACTCGTTCAATCCTTCAGCTCTCAATATTTCACTTAAGTAAATGCTGAACGGGTTAGTAGCCGAGCTGATAATTAATATGGGACCGCCTGGACCTCCTGCAGGAAATTTTGGTACATTATTTTCGCCCGCATTATTCTTCCGTTGTTGAATATCGGAGTAGATAGCCAAAGACGATGAGGCCGTGTTCGCCTCATTACGTGGCCTGCCGACTACAATTATAGCGGGTATCAGCAAAAGCAAAATAAGGACCTGCACCAATAATTCCGGGCGTAAGTTTTTCCTTGTCATCTTTGGATTACCGGGTTTTACGTTTTTAATATCACAGGTATTTCGAGGTTCTTTAAAAGGATATTCGAAAAAAATAAAATCCACCAGGTGTACCGTTGTTACTCACTACACCGGCTCACTGCTTGTGTAAATTTGCTTTCGGAAGGTTTGCGATGAACAAGACAATTGCTTTCTGCAATTGCACGATGGTTTTAATAGTTATAATGGACAAAATTTTACCAGATACACCGGTCTAACACTGGCTTTTTGGAAGGATATTCTTATTTACGGGAACAAGGTTGTGGAGAGATTTCAGGAGGGTATATAATATAACTGGATGACTCTAAGTTCAGCAAAAAACCCATAAATAAATCATTATATATATTTTTTTTTTTAGGATTCTGGTTATTATTAAAAAGAAGAGAGCCCCTTTCGGAGCTCTCGTGTTACTAAACCCGTGAACACAGTTTTTCTAATAAGTTTTTAATTTGCTTTGATCATTCTTATTATTCTTCGTTGCTCTCCCTGTATCACTTCAGCGAAATAAATTCCGCCCCGCCAGTTACTTCCCATTCGCAGGATACCGGTTGCGGCGATTTTTTCGTGTACTTCCACTACCCGTCCTGACATATCGAATACTCTCACTGTTACCGGTGTAGGATCGTTGCTACTTATGACAACATTGAAGTAGTTCGAGCTGGGGTTAGGCAATGCACTTGCATATAGTTTACCCAATACAGGCAATGATTCTTTTACTCTTGCGGCCGGATCCTGTGCATTTTCAGTCTTGGCAACCGTTTCCGTTTGCGGCTGATTTTGCTCCGGTACAGGCGGGTTAGCTGTCCTGGTAGTCAAGGTGCCATATATAGCAACATAGTTATTGATACCAGGAGTGGTGGCAAAGAAAGCATATTGCATGCCCTTGATCACCTGTGATGTAAAGGGAATGGAACTACCATTCTTTGTTATCGAAATCAATTGCCCTGATGCCGAAAACATTGGAAGCATTGCTTTCAGGTTAGTGGAATTGCTGCGGGCTGTTATTGTAAAAATCAGCTGGTTATTATTCCAGCTAATATTACCAAAAGAAGAATTGTTCCTTGCATCCAGCCATGTAAGCATCTGCCTTGCCGATATTACCGGCACCTGTCTTGCCTGCGCCGATGCGATAATAGCATCTGCACCTGCACTTGTAGCGGAATCATTATGCATATTCGTTGTGAATACCCCATAGTATCCTTCAGGCCCAATGGCTTTATCAAGCACCGCGTTACAAAAAGCGGTATAGTTCATATTGGTCTCGTCCGTCATTTGCGTGGGTGCCTGGTAAACATCGATCATTGATCCATCCACATCGGCAAAACGCATCGGCATTCCTGACCCGGTGAACATACCCGGGCGATTCTGCATCCATACCTCGGGCCAGTAATAATAGGTAGCATCCAGGCGTATACCCTTTTGCAATTCTACCTTGGGGTGTGAGGCCCAATCGCTCCATACCAGGCAGTGTGTCCTGTTTGTAACGGGTGTTGAAACGGATGGATAGCTAGAAGCAAATGCAGCCAGTTGTGTAGTAAAATCATTTTGTAAAGAAGCCGGCGTGAAATTCAGGCAACTTGTCGTCGGATGACAGGCCACCTCGAATCCCTGCGCTTCAAAACCCGCGGCAGTAGCATTGGATATGGGCGTACCGGGATACATGTAAGAAGTGCCCCTGATCGCTTTCCAGTCTGCTACATCCTGAACTGTATTCGGTCCAAGTGTTTTGTATTGATTAAAGCGTGCCTGTGTTCCATTATTGCTATGATCGTCTCCAGTCATTACAATCGCGGCTTTCAGATCTCTCGGCAGGTACCAGAATCTCGGCAACGGCTTACGATGAAGATTGCCTTGCAAAATGATATTTGCCAGCAGCCTCTGTTGCTCATCCGCCTGCGGAATAGCTATCTTATTAAAATCTATCCAATCAGGGAAGAACATATCATCGGAACGTATAGGATCAATTTGACCGTCGCGCTTCTGTCCAGCCCAGGCAGGATTACCCTGTCTTGTATAAACTATTGATTTTGCCAGGTCATAAGTGAATGCAATAGCCCGGCCTCCACTTATACCGAGATCTCTTGTTGTCACAGCCGGATAGATCGTGGCGTTGGATGCGTTGGAATATAAAGTGGCTATACTGGTTGCTCCAGCCAACAGGTAAAGGCTTGCCTGGCCATGGTACTGAATGGTCTGTCCAACAATACCGGAACCTGGTCCTGAAGCAGTATTTATCAACATATATTTATCGCTGAGCGATCCCGTCGCAGGTGTTAATCCAAGCAATGGAGCAAGCAATGTACTTGGCCGGAATGCGATCAATGTACCGCCATTAGTAACCCATGTAGTAAACATCAGGACCTGGTCAGCAGTCACCGGCATTTCTCCGAGTACGACAACATCATAACTATCGAGCATTGATGGCGTCACTGTTGAAATATCAGCTGCCGCAAATTCATTCAATCCTTCTGCTCTAAGGATCTCCACAGCATAACGGCTGAATGGATTTGAAGAGCTGCTGATCACCAATATCGGGCCACCTGGTCCTTCAGTCGGTGAAATAAATGGAGGATCGCCTGCCCTGAATGTCCAGCTATAATCATTGGCAAGTGGGTTTCCTGCAAGATCCTTTACACCTGTACTTCCACCTTTCACTTTCGCTGTATACTCGGCATAGTAAACAAGCGGGCTTGTTGGAGTTAACACAGCCGTCAACGTAGTAGGACTGTAAGTAACTGTTGCCGGAATCAACGTACCCACCGCATTGCGCAACTCAAATGAAGTACTGTTGACAGTAGAACCGTTAAGCGGCTCATTAAAGGTTGCTTTCACTGTTGTGCTGATATTTACACCCGTAGTGCCATTCAATGGTGATACCGTAGCGACAGCAGGCGGAGTAAGATCCGGACCAGCATTCGATGAGAAGATAACGTCTACAAAATAGTTACTGGAGAGATATGTATCTGTAGGAAAAGATGATGTAGGTCCATACCGGTAAATGCCGTTTGAACCATCATCTCCGTCTGCCAATGCCGTTAATGGCCCGTTAGTATAAGATTGGGTAAAAAAGTAATTGGTATAAGCATAGATGCCGGCAACGCTATAATAGGAAGCCACATAAGTCACACCGGCATTGATGGTAACAGGTGAAGAGAACATAACCTGTTGCCAGCCCGATTGGGATTCCTGGGTGAAAGTGACCGACCCTAGCAGAGTTCCGGTATTTGTCCAGAGGTGGCCGATATGTGTTCCATTATTACCAAGACCTTTATAAAAACGAAGTCCTGTTACCTGTCCATTCACATTGCTGCGAAACCTGAGTCCTACCTCAACAGGTTGATCAATGATTGCCGGGTTATCAGGTAAAAGGTCCGGGTCAAAAATGCTTGCACCAGTTGTAAAGCTCCAGATATAATTATTGACCATTGCGTTACCTGCTGCATCTTTCACTCCCGAACTTCCGCCTTTTATTGTTGCTGTATAAACGTTAGCCGGTGCCAGTAATGAAGATGGGGTCAACGTAACCGTTTTAGTAGTTACATTATAACTGACAGTTGCCGGTATCAATGTATTAGATGAGTTGCGTAATTCAAACGTCGCGGTACCAATAGTAGACGCATTCATCGCTTCGTTAAAGACTGCCGAAGCTGTTGTACTCACACTTATGCCTGTAGCACCATTTGTCGGCGAAACAGACAAAATAACCGGGGGTGCAACATCCGCTGTTGTAAATGACCATGTATAATTATTAACCATTGCATTTCCTGCGACATCCTTTACGCCAGTCAGGCCGCCTTTTACCGTGGCTGTATAAACTGTGGTGGAAGCCAGGCTTGAAGAAGGAATTAATGTAGCTGTTCTTGTTGTGACGTTATAATTCACGGTAGCAGCAATTAAAGCACTGCCATTTCGTAATTCAAATGTTGAAGTGCTGATAGTAGCCGTATTCATCGCTTCACTAAAAATCGCCGATACGGTTGTATTAACGGCAACGCTTGTAGCACCGTTTACCGGCGATACGCCTGTTATCGTTGGCGGAGTATTATCAGCCGCCATGGTAGTAAATGACCAGGTATAGTTGGCTTGTAATGGATTGCCATTTTCATCTTTCACACCGCTGGCGCCACCTTTCACCGTTGCCCGGTAAACTGTCGACGGGGAAAGTGATGTGCCCGGGTCCAATGTTATTGTCCGTGTGGAGCTATTGTAAGAAACGGTTGACGCAACTAACACATTCGCCGGATTACGTAATTCTACCGTAGTGGTATTTATACTGGAAGGCATCATCTCTTCACTGAGTATTGCCTGCACGTTGGTACTAATACTGACACCTGTGGTACCATTTGCCGGGGAAACAGAAAGTACAATTGGAGGAGTGAGATCGATCAACGGAATCATGATAAAATACCACGAGTAATCGCTGGTCATAGCATTACCCGCCGCATCTCTTACACCCCCAGTGCCCCCGTCAATATTGACCAGGTACACAAGTGAATTGAGCACTGAATTGGGATAAAGCGTTGCTGTTCGTGTTGAGGTATTATAGGTCACCGTGGCCGGCACCAGTGTATTGGTGAGAGCATTTCGCAGCTGGAACGTTGTTCCGGTAATGGTAGCCGCATTCATTGCTTCACTAAATACCGCGGAAACAGTTGTCCCGGCGTTGATGTTGATTGACCAGCTGCCAGGTGTAGTCGATACCACAGTTGGAGGGATCACATCTGCTTTTGCAGAGAAGCCGATTGAGACCAACACAGCTACCAGCAAAACGAATTTTCTTCTCCTGAAACATGTAGAGTTCTGAGCCATAAAAAATTACGGTTTAAATGATTAATGTTCCTTTTAAAGGGTCCCTTTAAAAAGATTTATAGTCCAGGTCTAAAAAGGATATCAGGCCCTGTGGCACGGGTCGTTCAAGGAGAATGTTAGTTCTTGTTCAAGGAGATTTATCTAAAAAAAAATTACATCTTGTTATTAGTTTGTTTTGATCATCTTGATCAGTTTACGTTGTTCACCCTGCACCACCTCAGCGAAATAAACCCCGCTTGTCCAGTTCTGCCCTAGTTTCAACATACCTGCCGAGGTTACTTTATCATGTGTTTCAATAACCCGTCCAAACATGTCAGTAACTTTTACCCTGACAGGATTATCATCGTTACTGCTGATCATTATCGTAAAGTTGTTAGTGCTTGGGTTGGGCTGGATATTCACGCTCAACCTGCCTGGTCTTATTATTTCGGGTTCCGACATTGAAACAGTCTTTGCAGTTCCGATTGTTACCGACGTTGCTCCCGGCGCTATGTCAGTGACAGGCGGGCTGGCGACTCTTTGGCCAGAACCGTAAGTTGCTACATACGTGCTGGTGCCGGTAACGGGAGCAAAGAATGCATAGTCTATGCCTTTGATCGTTTGAATGGTGAGCAAAAGCGGGGTTCCATTTCGTGTAACGGAAACCAATGCACCGGTTGCCGAGTTGACCGGTAACATTGCCCTGATATTATTCGCACTGCTACGGGCTGTGATATCAAAGGTCAACTGGTTATTGTTCCAGGACATATTTCCAAAAGAGGAATTGTTTCTTCCATCGAGCCAGGTCAATGCCTGTTTGGCTGAAATGACAGGGACATTGCGGGCCTTGGCCTGCGCGATCGTAACATCCGAATAGGTAACATCCCTGTAGTCATCATGCGTTCCAAACATCCCATAGTAACCCTGTGCTCCCAAAGCGTTGTCAAGTAAAGTATTTATATCAGTGGTATAGTTAATACCGTTTTCATTCACAAGTTGTGATACTCCCTGGTACACATCGATCATGGTACCATCAACGTCAGCGAAACGCATAGGCATGCCTGATCCGGTAAACAAACCTGGACGACCGTTGATCCAGGAAGGAGGCCAGTAGTAATAATCCAGACTGATCCGCATGTTATGCGCCAGTTCAACTTTTGCCTGCGTCAACCAATCACTCCATACCAGGCAATGGAAACGATGACCAGTCTGAGCCGGTAACCCCGGATAATTATTGGCCAGGAACTGGAGTTGGGCGGTATATGATGAATTCAGATCGGAGAAATTTGAAAAGTTTGCACAACCATTCTGCACATGTACTCCCATATCAAATCCCTGCGCGTTATAATTCACAGCCTGGCTGTTTGTCATCGGTATACCAACATAGAACCAGGAAGTAGCGCGTAAACATTCCCAATTATCGACCGAGCATCCCGCAGGACTATTGGCAATCATCTTATTAAAAATATCGGGTGTTGCTGAAGCTGTCCCATGGTCATCGAGCGCATAGATGACCGCCGCTTTATACCCGCTTGGCAAATACCAGAATCTCGGTAGCGGTTTCTTCGCCAGGTTTCCCTGGATGATAATGTTGGCCAACAGTCGTTGCTGCTCATCCGCCTGCGGAATGGCCACTTTATTCAAATCAACATAGCTAGGGAAAAAGAGATCATCCGGCCTGACGGGAGACTGTCCATCCGTTTCGGTTCCTGCAACAGCAGGATTACCCTGGCGGGTTAAGACAATTGACCGGGCCAGATCATAGGTGAAAGCAACGGCTCGTCCCCCATTTGTGCCCACATTGTTTGTGGTAACAGCCGGGTTGGAAGTGGCAGCGGTTGATGTTGAATAAAGTGTGGCCAGACTTGTTGCGCCATTCAATGTGTGCAGGTTCGCGGATCCATGATATTGTATCGTTTGATTAACGATACCTACCCCGGGTCCTGAGCTTGTATTTACCAATAGGTATTTATCGCTTAATGTGCCAGTGGAACTATTCAATCCCATCAACGGTGTCAATAATGCACTGGGCTTAAAGGCTATTAAAGTACCTCCAGCATTTACCCAGTTTGTAAGCATAGTAACCTGTGAAGCATTAACCGTCATCTCTCCCAGTATCACCACGTCATAATTATTCAGCATGGTAGAATTGACTGTTGAGATATCTGCGGCGGCAAATTCGTTCAAACCTTCAGCTCTCAATATTTCGACCGGGTAGCGGCTGAATGCGTTGGAAGCGCTGCTGATTACAAGTATAGGACCGCCGGGTCCTTCCGTTATCGGTAATGAAGTCGGATCCAGCGTGGTGAAGCTCCAGCTATAATCACTGGGCATGGTATTACCACCCGCATCTCTCACTCCTGACGATCCTCCTTTGATCTTCGCAAAATACACGGATGAGCCTTGCAATGGGGAAGAAGGCGTTAACGTAGCCGTTCGTGTCGAACTGTTATAATCTATTGTTGCCGGTACCAGCACATTGGACGAATTACGCAGTTCAAACGTTGTGCTGTTGATGGTCGAGGCGGTCATGTTAATATTGAACACAGCTGTCAGGCCAACGTTCAGGCTGACATTGGTTGCAGTGTTCAATGGTGTAACGCTGAGGGCGATACCATCCGCCAGCGGCATATTCATATCGGTTTGTATTTCCGATATCGATAACGCCCGCTTATAGATTCTTACTTCATCGATCGAGCCATTCAGGTATTCACTGAAAGGCTGATCGGAAGCAATTCGGATATTGGTAGCATTTATTGCGGTCAATGTACCAGCGGAGTTGACATCCGTTCTAACTGTAACATCCACCCCGTTCACAATAATGCTGAAACGGTTGTTTTGAGGTTGAGTGGCATCATAGGTAACAGCAACAAAGCTCCATTGGCCGGCTGTTAAAACATTATTTGAACTATGCACTCCCACTCTATTGACGCCCCCGTTTGTCCACCAGTAAACGGATATACCGTTTGTTACAGGACCTCCGTCGGCATCTGTTGTAGTGTGCGCATAGAAATAGAAAAAGTTATTGGCATCCGCTGTCTGGCTCCAAACTGGTCCCCATTCACTGAAGTTGGTGTTTTTCACCCAGGCACTCCAGGTATAGCTTTGTGCAGGATCAAGATTGAAATCAGGATGGGCTGGAATACCGATATAGTTAGTTGTTCCATTAAAGTTTACGGCCTGCCCATATTTTCCGGTTCCCCATGTCGGGTTGTTAGCTAAAATGCCATTGTGATTATGGCCTGAAATATCAGAAGCGGCAGTTCCGGTTCCCTCATTCAGGTTAAAAGCAGCAGTAATTCCAGGGTCATTAAACACATCGACACTTACTGCGGGCGATGTTGTCGTATTTCCTGAGCCATCGCGTGCACGTGCCGTCAATGTATGTGCACCATTTGGCGTTGTCCCTGTATTCCATGAAACCGAATATGGCGAACTGACATCCTCTGCACCAAGGTTAACGCCATCCAGGAGGAATTGGACACCGGCTACAGTTAGGTTATCCGTGGCATTTGCCGTCACGCTGATTGTACCGGAAACATTTCCTGCTACCGGTGCGGTAATGTTGACAGTTGGCGGAGTAACATCGTTATGAACATTCACAACCACAGCAGAAGATGTGGTGGTATTGCCTGCAGCATCACGGGCCCTTGCCGTCAATGTGTGATTACCATCGGCAATAGTCGTTGTATTCCATGATATGCTATACGGAGCAACAAGGTCTTCAGTTCCGAGATTAGTTCCGTCCAGCAGGAATTGTACACCCACAACTCCGGTATTATCGGCGGCATTTGCATCCACGTTAATAGTTCCTGCTACCAGTCCTGCCGCAGGAGCTGTAATGCTCACCGTGGGGGCCTGCGTATCATTGTTGACCGAAACAATAACGCCTGCTGAGATAGTAATATTTCCAGCGGCGTCACGGGCACGGGCTGTCAATGTATGATTGGCGTTGGTTGCTGTAGCGGTATTCCATGATATGCTATATGGAAAGCTGATATCTTCTGTTCCCAGGTTCACTCCATCGAGTTGAAATTGAACACCGGCAACCCCGATATTATCGGTTGCATCGGCTGTAACGTTTATTGTTCCAGAAAAATTCCCCGCCGCCGGAGCTGTGAGGATGACTGCTGGTGGTATTCCGTCGTTGCTTACCGTAACGATTACTCCGGCAGATGTGGTTGTATTACCTGCAGCATCGCGGGCTCTCGCGGTCAGTGTATGATTACCATCGGTGGTCGTAGTTGTATTCCACGAGATAGAATAGGGAGCAGAAATGTCTTCCACACCCAGATTGACTCCATCCAGTAAGAATTGTACGCCTGCGACGCCAACATTATCCGATGCACTGGCATCAACATTGGTCGTTCCTAAAATAACTCCCGCCGCTGGTGCGGTGAGGTTTACAGCAGGCGCCGTTAGATCATTATTAACTGTAACAACCACTCCGGCAGATGTGGTGATATTGCCGGCAGCATCACGGGCTTTTGCCGTCAATGTATGATTACCGTTTGTAGCGGTAACCGTATTCCATGACACGCTATAAGGTGCCGCGATATCTTCTGCACCGAGATTGACACCATCAAGTAAGAACTGAACTCCTGATACAATTATATTATCCGCAGCATTGGCAGTTACATTGATAGTTCCGCTAACATTTCCAGCCGCCGGTGCAGTAAGTGCTACTGTCGGTGGAATGGCGTCTAGCGCCAACGGCGTATTCATGTCGGTTTGTACTTCTGCGGCCGACAATGATCTCTTATAAAATCTCGCTTCATCCACTGATCCGTTGAGGAATTCGCCAAAAGGTGCATTAGAGCCGATGCGGATATTGGTGGGATTGATAGCTGCCAGTGTACCGGTTGAACTTACATCGGTCCTTACCGTCACATCCACTCCGTTTACATAAATGGTAAACCGGTTATTCTGCGGCTGGGTTGCATCGTAAGTTACTGCGACATAGCTCCAGGTGCCAGCTGTCAATACGTTATTAGCACTATGGGCACCCAGTTTGACGGTGTTGCTATTCCACCAATATACGGAAATGCCATTTGTCACAGGTCCCCCATCGACATCAGTGGTTGTATGAGCATAGAAATAGAAGAACGTGCTGTTGCTTGCCGTCTGGCTCCAAACAGTACTCCATTCATTGAAGTTTGTATTTTTTAACCAGAGACTCCAGGTGTAGCTCTGTGCAGGGTCTAATGAAAAGTCGTTGTGATCGGCAATGTTTACATAATTGTTTGCGCCGTTTAATGTCAGGCCCTGCCCATATTTACCTGCTCCCCATGCCGGGTTGTTGGTCAACGTGCCAGGATGACTCTTTCCAGAAACGTCGGCTGTCGTTGTTCCTGAGCCTTCATCCATCGGAAGGGCTGTAAATAATGTAAGGGAATTATTTACCGTAACAATTACACCGGCCGATGTTGTTATATTTCCTGCAAAATCGCGTGCACGTGCCGTTAAAGTATAACTGCCGTTGGCTGTTGTCAGTGTGTTCCATGAAACACTGTAAGGAGAGCTAAGACTTTCAGCGCCGAGGTTCACACCATTCAAAAGGAATTGAACCCCTGCTACCCCGATATTATCGCTCGCACTAGCAGTTACATTGACTGTTCCGATAACATTTCCTGCCGCCGGAGCGGTGATACTTACCACAGGCGGTGTAACATCGGGTGTATTGGTTACTGTAATAGCAACCGCCGCCGATGTTGTTGTATTCCCTGCTGCATCACGTGCGATGGCTGTTATGATATGGCTGCCATTGGTAGTGGTGGCTGAGTTCCAGGATATGCTATAAGGCGAAGTAATGTCTTCTGAGCTCAAATTTGCCCCATCCAGTAAAAATTGTACACCCGCTACGGCTACATTGTCGGCTGCGGTCGCCGTTACGCTTATTGTACCCGTGACGTTGCCGGCAACAGGTGCCGTTACACTAACAGTTGGGGCTGTAAGATCATTATTGGTAGTGACCACTACACCGACCGACGTTGTTGTGTTCCCTGCTGCATCGCGGGCACGGGCAGTCAGAGTATGACTCCCATTTGTAGTAGTTGCTGAATTCCATGATGTGCTGTAAGGCGAGGTGAGGTCTTCCGCTCCTAAATTGACACCATCCAGTAAAAACTGAACTCCTGTTACACCGAAATTATCACTTGCATTTGCCGTTACGTTGACGGTGCCGGAAACATTGCCTGCTGCTGGTGCCGTAAGGCTCACTGTTGGTGCAGTTAAATCCGGTCCTATTGATGTCACGTACAACACGTCCACCCAGTAGTTGGCCGATTGAAAAGTATTGTTGGGAAAAGCAGAAGTCGCAGCATATGTATATACTCCATTCCCGCCATCAGTGCCATTGGCTAATGCGGTAAGCGGGGTGTTGGTTGTGGCAGTAGTAAAATAAGGATTGGTATAGCCATAATAACCTGCACTGCTAAAGTAGGATGCAACATAAGTTGTGTTTGCAACAATAGCAACTGGTGTGGTGAACAACATTTGTTGCCAGCCAGAAGCTGATTCACCGGTGAAAGTGATTTCAGCCAGCTTAGTACCCGTGCTGCTCCATAAATGTCCTATGTGTGTACCGGTATTGGTCGCACCTTTATAATAACGTACGCCGGTGATAAAGCCCGCCTGTGATGAGCGGAATTTAACCCCTACCTCTATCGGCTGCCCATCGTTATCCGCTGGAACTGCTGGAGTAGAGGTTGCGGGGAAAATACTTGTCTGCGAAAATGAAAAGAAACTACTCGTCAATCCAATCAACACCAATCCCAAATGCTTCTTCCAATTTGAATAAAAAAACTTCCGTGCCATGGCTAAAAACCGGTGGTTTAGTAACAATAAATAAATAAATAACGAACGGAGTTTTTTATAAGGATATTAAAGATGTTCTATGTTTCACGAGTATTGAAATCCCTCGGCACGGTTTCTTACATTAAAAACAGTTATCGTTTTATCTTAACGACTTTCACTACTTTCTTTTGATTTCCCTGTATCACTTCGATGAAATAAGTACCGGCATTCCACGATTGACCCAACCTTACGAAACTGTTAGGCGAAATCTTCTGCTCACCTCCTACCGATCTTCCGGACAAATCAGCGATCTTAAGAACTACAGGACTCTTATTTGAACTGGTAACAATCAAATCGAAATGCGAAGAAGCTGGGTTAGGCGTTACTTTCACTTCAAACCCTGCTGCCTGCGTTTCATTTGTTTGTTGCGGCTGCGAAGCCTGGACTATTGTGCCACCTATCCTTCCTCCCACCGGCGCCAACGGCGTGTTCATATCATTTACCACTTCAGTCGAAGAAAGTAATCTTTTATAAAACCTGACCTCATCCACCGATCCAACCAGGTATTCACCAAAAGGTTGATTAGATCCCACCCGTATATTGGTAGGATTGATCGATGCCAGTGTACCGGTTGAGCCAATATCTGTTCTATCGGTAACATCAACCCCATTTACATAAATAGTAAAACGGTTACTCTGTGGCTGGCTGGCATCATACGTTACTGCAACATAGCTCCATTGACCCAATGTCAAAACGTTATTCAAACTATGTGCACCCAGTTTATTGGTACCACCACCGGTCCACCAGTATGCTGATATTCCATTTGTGACCGGGCCGCCGTCAGGGTCGGTTGATGTATGTGCATAGAAATAGAAGAAATTCGATGAGTTGAGTGTCTGGCTCCAGACAGTACTCCATTCTTTAAAGCTATTATTCTTCACCCATGCGCTCCATGTATAGTTTTGCGTGGGGTCAAGTGTAAAGTCCGCATGATCTGCGATATTAATATAGTCGTTGGTGCCATCCAGGTTTGTGCCGTTACTGTATTTTCCAGCTCCCCATGTAGGACCATTGGTCAACGTACCCGGGTGATTGCTTCCGGATATATCCGAAGCGGCTGTACCGGTAGTTTCATTTAACGGGAGAGCAACGATGAGGTTAGCCGAATTATTAACATTGACAATGACCGGCGATGAAGTACCTATATTACCAGCAGCATCTCTTGCACGGGCTGTCAGTGTATGGCTGCCATTTGCAGTGGTGAATGTATTCCACGAAACAGAATACGGCGCAGCAACATCTTCTACACCCAGGTTGACACCATCTAGCAGGAACTGCACGCCCACTACGCCTATGTTATCGCTCGCGTTGGCTGTTACATTAATAGTTAACGAAACATTTCCTGCCGCAGGCGCAGTAATAGTAGCAACTGGCGATTGTGAATCTGGCACAACATTAACAACGACTACAGCCGAGGTGCCAAGATTGCCGGCAGCGTCACGGGCTATTGCCGTCAAATTATGAGTACCATTGGATGCTGTTGACGTATTCCATGTTATCGAATAAGGAGCTATAAGGTCTTCAGTCCCCAAGTTGACGCCGTCCAGCCGGAACTGTACACCTACAACACCTATGTTGTCAGTTGCGTTGGCGTTTACATTAATTGTTCCTGAAACATCACCTGCGGCCGGAGCGGTGATGGTTGCCACTGGCAATTCGGTGTCAGCCACATTATTTACATTGACGATCACGCCAGCTGATGTAGTGATATTACCGGCTGCATCGCGAGCCCTGGCAGTCAACGTATGGTTACCGTTTGTTGCCGTGGTCGTATTCCATGATACACTGTAGGGAGACGTAAGGTCTTCTGTTCCGAGATTAACCCCATCCAACAGGAATTGCACTCCAACCACTCCAACATTATCACTGGCGTTGGCCGTTACATTGACCGTGCCAGAAACATTTCCTGCTACAGGCGCAGTAACACTAACCGCAGGAGCCGTAAGATCAGGAGCCAACGGTGAATTCATATCTGTTTGAACTTCCGATTGTGAAAGAGCTCTTCTATAATACCTGAATTCATCCACTGATCCGTTGAGGTATTCACCAAAAGGTGCATTAGATCCAATGCGGATATTCGCAGGGTTGATCGCCGCCAGTGTACCAGTTGAACTGATATCGGTCCTGTTTGTAACATCAACCGCATTTACATAAATAGTAAACCGGTTATTCTGCGGTTGGGTAGCATCATATGTTATTGCAACATGACTCCAGGTGCCCGCTGTAAGAACATTATTATTACTATGGACGCCTACTTTATCCGTTCCACCGTTTGTCCACCAATATGCCGAGATACCATTTGTTACCGGTCCGCCATCAGGATCTGTCGATGTATGCGCATAAAAGTAGAAGAAGTTGTTGCCATCTAAAGTCTGGCTCCAAACTGTGCTCCATTCTTTAAAGCTGGCATTTTTTATCCAACCACTCCATGTATAGCTTTGAGCGGGGTCAAGGCTAAAGTCGGCGTGATCGGGAATATTTACATAATTATTCGTTCCATTCAATGTTAATCCCTGCCCGTACTTGCCCGCTGCCCAGGTTGGGCTATTGGTCAAAGTACCGGGGTGATTATTCCCGGATATATCTCCTGCAGTCGTACCGGACCCTTCATTCAAAGGATAGGCTGCGGTAAGAAGGCTGCTGTTATTTACATTAACGATCACGCCTGCTGATGTAGTCGTATTACCGGCGCCGTCACGGGCTCGGGCTGTCAACGTATGATTACCATTGGCAACACTAAACGTATTCCATGATACACTGTATGGTGAACTAAGATCTTCAGCACCCAGACTGACACCATCCAGTAAGAATTGTACTCCTACTACCCCAACGTTATCTGATGCGTTTGCAGTTACATTGATTGCACCTGAAACTGCACCTGCAGCTGGAGACGTAATACTTACAGTTGGAGCTTGCGCGTCAGGTACATTATTAACTGTTACCGCCACACCTGTTGAAGTCGTTGTGTTACCGGCAGCATCACGGGCACGGGCTGTTAATGTATAATTGCCGTTAGCGACCGAAGTTGTGTTCCATGCATATGTATAAGGAGCAGTTGTAATTTCTGCGCCGAGATTTGCTCCGTTTAATAAGAACTGAACTCCTACCACTCCGACATTATCCGATGCAGTTGCGGTTACGTTTACGTTACCGGACACATTACCTGCTGCGGGTGCAGTCATGCTAACTGTCGGTGCTTGTGTATCGGGCGCTACGCTGGTAGTAAAAATAACATCCACC
>VBAT01000008.1:3481-3941 GCA_005884665.1 Bacteroidota bacterium | reverse complement strand
GGGCTGTGAGATAACCATTGGTTGTTGCCGTACTAAAATAAGGATTGGTACTTGCGTAATAACCAGATGAGCTAAAGTAAGATGCTACATAAGTTGTGTTAGCACTGATGGCTACAGGCGATGAGAACGTTACTGTTTGCCAGCCTGAAGAGGTTTCACTGCCGAAATTTGCCTCAGCGAGTTTAGTACCTGTGCTACTCCATAAATGACCAATATGCGTTGGCGTATTGGATGCGCTTCCTTTCCAGAAACGGACTCCTGTTATGTATCCTGCCTGTGAAGTCCTGAACTTAACGCCTAATTCTATCGGCTGATTATCCTGGTCATTTGGTAGTGTTGGGCTTACTGTCGCAGGGAAAATGCTGCAGGGACAGGTAGGTATTGAACCGCTGATCGTCACATTAATATTGCTTGATGATCCTGAAGCACCGGGTACACCCATGTTGCCGCTGTCGTCGAA
>VBAT01000008.1:0-3452 GCA_005884665.1 Bacteroidota bacterium | reverse complement strand
CCATGAGTAAGTCCAGCTCGATGTTCCATTGACTAACTGCCAGGTCGTTCCGCCATCAACAGAAATTTCTACTCCTATAAGCTGTCCACCAACATCGCTGGCATTGCCGCTGATAGTTACAGGACTATTATTTGTCAGAGTCGCTCCATTTGCCGGCGAAGTAATATTAACAGCAGGTGCAGTAAAATCAGTAGAGGCGCTTGCTATTGTAAGACCCGCCATTATGGACGCGGGTTGAACACCCATATCTGCAAACAGGTTTACTGTGGCCTGTTGCATGGCCGTCGTTGCAGCCGCACTACCACGATCATGTATATTGTCCAAACCCCATGACCATTGCACCGTACCAGATCCAAATACCAATGCACCACTCGGTGCCCGGTAAAGTGAAAGTTGGTGAACCTTTCCACTTACCGTTTGACTGGATAACGGAATTTGCCCGTGAGGATTTGCTTCAGGGTATTGTTGAAAATCCCATTCGTAGCCTAATGTGCCAGCGGTAAAAGTTACTGAGCCATTGGCTGCGAGGCTTGACACACTTGTGCCACGCCAGAAACGAAGATTTTTAAATGCCCCGGTCACTGTTATTGCACCGATCACATCGCTCCAGCTGATCTGCCCTGTTAAGTTGTTTTCCGGTCTACCAGCATCATAAGCTGCACCATCTCTCCACAAACCGGTCCATGCCGAGGTAGGATCACATTTATTACCGCATACATTCTCCCCCAGTGTTCCTTCCTTATAACAAACCAGAGTCCTGTTATTATTTTCCCATCGCACTTTCCAGTAAACTTCGTTCCCACTGAAAAAAGCAAGATGAACGCCTGCATTGCGAGCTGCTTCCACTTTATTTCTTTCGTTGAGTGACCAATATTCATCATGCCCGGATGATATGATTAACTTATGATTGGCCGGTGTTATCGGTGCTGCGTCACGATCCATATCGACATCGGTGGTGTAGACCATATTATACCCGTTTCTTTCGAGGAAACGGATCATGGGATACTCGGCATTCATGAACCAGTCTTCCATAACTCCGCCGCCACCACCTCCATTACGGGTAATATAAGGACGGTTGAGACTTACTTTAGCAGCATGCCCGTTGGGGTAAGAAGTAGAACCCACATAGAGGCTATTTCCGCCGTAAGCGTTATAGGCCTGCCATGTATTGTCGGAAGTTTTAAGAAGTATGTCAGCTGTAGACGCATCATCGCGGACAATAAATGGTATATGACTGGACCCGCCCCCGCTTGTTTTAGTAAGCTTTGCAATATATAAACCGGAAACAGCTGTAGATGGAACAGCCCAGCTTGCTGATTCGGACCAATTGGAACAATCGAGTAAACCTGTGCTTGCATTATAATTTCCATCGGGCTGATCTGTACCGGCGATAGTACCCAGGCTCGCGATCTGCCTGGCACCGTTTCCCTGGTAATACCCGAGACGATAAATAGTAATTGTATATGAGGCTACAGGTTCCGTTTCAATTTTGAAATGTACTGTCTGGCCTTTATTAACACTTATGTCGGTAGCAAAACCTTGAATGGTTAAATCACCAGCGCCGCTGATATCCCAGGTCGATTTGGGAGTACCTGTTAGTGCGTTTTCGGTAACAATGGGATTTTGGGCATAGGTGATGCTCAATAACGACAAGGCAGAAAAAAAAGTAACCATTTTTTTTCTGCAATCAGAAAATGAAAGGGTGCGTACCATTATGAATGCATGGTTTAATAAATAAATGAACAATCAATCAGAGGTGCTTCCCAGGAGTAGTTCTTTAGAAAGGATATTATGCTTCGAGGCTTAAGAAGGATATTATTTATCGGAGTTTTCGCAGTCCGGCAAGCTCAAGAGGATTCCGGTTACAAGGGTGAAAATTACGTAATTAAAGGATATAAATCGCTGTTGTGTTGAAAAATAAATATACCATTTTCCGGTATAGTAGTTCTTCTACCTTCTTGTTCATCAACCCAAAGAAAGCCCTTTGCCAGGGCTTTCCGGGTTAATGAGATGTAAACGACCTATCAATTAGTTTTAATAACTTTTAGTGTTTTTCTTTCGGTTCCCTGCACCACTTCGATGACGTAAATGCCGCCTCTCCATTTGTCACCCATCCTCAGCACAGTTCCGGGTATTACTTTCTGGAAGTTCTCGATCGCCACACCCGAACCATCGTATACTCTAACGGTCATTGGTGTTTTGTCGTTGCTCTTGGTACTAAGATTAATATAAGAGGTTGTCGGATTAGGCATCGCTGTCAGTTCTATGTTCACCTTGGCGACAACGGGCTCCGTTGGAACAATAATAACCCTGCCTCCCGGAGTTGTAATGACATCCACCGTTTTGGTTACAGTCGTTGTACCGCATGTGTTAGTCACTACATACCGTATTGTCGCTGTTCCCGCGGCAACTCCCGTCACAACACCGTTTGCATCTACTGTTGCAAAGGCCGGCTGATTCGAGACCCAGGTCCCGCCAGTCGTCGCGTCAGCCAATTGAATGGTCAATCCTATCTCAACTGTAGCTGGTCCTGTTATCGGTGCGACCACTGGTGGAGTATTTACGGTAACCGTGAGCACATTGGATTGCAGAGATTCGCAACCGTTAGGACCGGTATATGTTACAGTATAATCACCAGCTGTAATAGCTGTATAGTTTCCGTCGTTCCCGCCATCGTCAACTCCTATTGCTGCCAGATTCCTATACCATTGGTTTCCTTCTACCGAATCAGAATGTAGGGTAGCAGAACCCTGACCTTGACAGAAGGTTAATAATCCTTCACCTAAACTAATCGTCGGAGCTGCTGGTCTCGGATTAATTGTCAAATGTAGGGTTACAACCGAATCACAACCTCCCGCATTCGTAGTAGTATAAGTATACGTACCGGAAGTGTTATAGGTATTACCATGCCATACGAAACTGGAGCAGGCCGCAGCTGTAGTATCTGAACTGGAAGGATGGCTGATCGTCAGGTGTAATGTCACCATGGAATCACATCCGGCTGCATTAGTCGTCGTATAGGTGTAGTTACCCGAAGCAGTATAATCATTACCATGCCAGCTGAACGTGTTACATGCAACTGCTGTTGTATCAGAAACAGTGGAATGGTTGATCGTCAGGTGTAGGGTTACCACTGAATCACATCCGGCAACATTAGTCGTCGTATAGGTGTAATTGCCCGAGCTTGTATAGTCGTTACCATGCCAGTTGAACGTGTTACATGCAACTGCTGTTGTATCGGAAGCAGTAGCATGGTTAATTGTCAGGTGCAAGGTTACCACAGAATCACATCCGGCAACATTAGTCGTCGTATAGGTGTAATTGCCCGAGCTTGTATAGTCGTTACCATGCCAGTTGAACGTGTTACAGACAACTGCTGTAGTATCTGAAGCAGTAGCACTGTTGATCGTCAGGTGAAGAGTCGCAACTGAATCGCAACCTGCTGCATTGGT
>VBAT01000056.1:8801-9032 GCA_005884665.1 Bacteroidota bacterium | reverse complement strand
GTATATGAACGCGGCCAGGAGAAATCCCTGGTATAATTTGTGAATGGTCAATGGTCAATTGTCAATGAAACTCGAATTCAACATTCACAATTGACAATTCACCGCTTACATTGTTATATTAATTCTTTTAATTTTTCCACTACGGTGCCAATTTCTTCTTTCGTGTTGTATTTACTGAAGGAAAAACGAACAGTAACAAGATTAGGATTGTTGTTGATGCTCCGAATAACA
>VBAT01000056.1:2003-8743 GCA_005884665.1 Bacteroidota bacterium | reverse complement strand
GAAATGATGCACTCAGCACCGTGTATAAGCTTTTTCCCTCCGCATCTCCATTAAGTGATACACACTTCATATTCTTGCGAAGCGCGTCGATCATATAGGTTTTCAACGACTGAATATAGGCACTGTCTTTTTCAAAATCCTTCATAGCTATTTCAAGAGCCCTGGCGAAACCAACAATGCCATACAAGTTCTCTGTGCCCGCACGCATGTTTCGCTCCTGCCCGCCTCCCAAAATAAATGGGTGGATCTTTATATTATCATTTACATACAAAATACCCGAACCTTTTGGCCCATGGAATTTATGACCGGAACCCGAAATAAAATGCACGGGAGTTTTTCTCAGATCGATCGGATAATGCCCGACTGTTTGTACACAGTCTGAGTGAAAAATAGCATTGTATTTTTTACAGAGATTCCCGACAGCATTTATATCAAGCAAGTTGCCGATCTCATTATTGGCGTGCATCAATGTGACCAAACAGCGATCCTCATGTGACGCCAGTTGCTCTCCGATGTCTTCCAGGTCAACATGCCCATCAGGTAAAAGCTTTACGTAACTATAACTTACATCATCGCTTCCATAATGTTCTACAGTGTGCAACACAGCGTGATGTTCGATGGGTGAAGAAATAATATGCTTACATCCGAGGTCACGGACAGCAGACGCAATAGCTGTATTATTACTCTCCGTTCCACCACTCGTAAAAAAAATTTCACCAGGATGTGCATTCAATAATTTAGCGACTGTCTTACGTGCGGTTTCAATGGCCAGCCGGGTCTCGCGACCGTAGGAATAAATCGAAGACGGATTTCCGAAATGAGTGGTCATGTAGGGAAGCATAGCGTCCAATACTTCCTTATCAAGTGGTGTTGTGGCCGCGTTGTCAAAATAAATTCTGTTCATAAAGAAGCTCAAGGCACAAGGGATAAGGCACAAGAGGCGCAAAGATAAGGATTCATCCTGGGCGAATGGCAGTGAAGTTGCGTCACTCGTTATAAAAAATTTCAACCGGAACGCCCTTGCTTAGGGTTTGATAAACGACACAATATCTTTCTGTGAGTTTAATTAATGTTTTTATTTGTTCGGCTGTCGCCCGTGTGGCTAAAGTGAAAAATAAACGTATTGCTATAAAGCCGACAGAAACTTCGTTTGATACACCCAATGTTCCGCGAAAATCAAGATCCCCTTCTGCGTGAATGTTGGCGTCGGTTATTTCAATTCCGATTGCTGAGGCCACAGCACTTAAGGTAACGCCGGCACATGCGACCAGGGCTTCAAGAAGCAGGTCGCCCGAGCAAGCCAGCATGCCTGTGCCGCCCGTTGCGGGATGAAGACCTGCCTCAATGAACGCACGCCCGGTATCTATTTTGCAGGAAATATTTTCACCGATCTTTCCTCTGGCCTTTAAAGTAATCAATGCAGATTCAGGGCCATCGCGGTATTTTTCTTTCAAAGGGGCTTGTAGTTTTTTTAATTCTGCCGAATTCATAAAGAAATTTTTCTTTTTATACGGACTAAAGGTAAGCGGAACAAAATGATGGTGCTGAAAAACCGTTTCCAAATTCAACATAAGAAAACTGCTCCGATTCTTCGAAGCAGTTGAAGGGGAACATGAAAAATAAAGTTGTTTAGTCCAGATCCACTGCGGGATTGGTCCAGTTAAAAACACCATCGGGATTATATTTCCAAACCCAGGCATGCACTAGCCAGAAAGGAAAGCCAGAAGTACCGTTCCATACGTCACTTGAGCCGGTAAAACCTTCCGGCTTTGGATATGTAAGTGGCACCGCGTATTCCACGGCGACCAATTCAGGATTTCCAGTATCAAGTCCGTTGTACACTAGTATTTCTGGGTTCCGAATATCGAATGTGGCGTCAACTAATGAAGTTTTCATAAAATGATGCCCCATGTTTGGAACATCAACATTTATATTCGAATAGCCATCCTTTATTGCATTATTAATATCCCTGTACCTGGCGACTGCCGCACGGACTTGTTGTAACTCCCACATGGTTTGTGGTGAAAGTCCTGTGTAATTTGCAAGAACATCGCCTTCTGAATTGGCCGCATGGCTATTTATACTTTGAGCTTCTTCTGCAGGAGTATTTGCATTCTCTTTCTTACACGCAGTGAATACAATGCCAATCAAAGTCAATAAGCTAAAATAAAAAATAATGTTACTGATGATCCCTTGAATTGAACGAGTTGCAGCAAAGGATTTCTCGTTGCAGCGCGTGGCACTGCTATATGACTTTTTCATTTGTTTTGGTTTTAAGATTGAAGAAATAATGAACCCGCGGGCAAAAGGAATGAGTTAATGCCACCGGGAATTGCCGTGAGTTAATTTGCAGTCGCAGGACTGATTACTGACGAAATTTCAATGATGGCATTGGCGGGGAAGCCACCTTTTTTAGCATGCTCTCTTATCAGTTCTTCGTTTTCGGCTTTGTAAACGCAATAGATCTTGTCGCCTGTTACATAACTCTGGATCCATTGAATCTTTGGTCCCATTTCCTTCAATACCTTGCAAGAAGTTTGTGAAATCGACTTTAACTGTTCAGGAGTTAGTTTACCGGCATTGGGAATGTCCCTTTCAATGAGGTAGGTTTTCATGTGTGTTGCGTCTGTAGTTTTTAAATTGGTTGCTGTTGTTGCCTTTTGAGCGATGGAGGCATAACCAGTAAAGAGCATAATTGCCATGAGAAGACATCGGTTGGTGATTGTTTTCATAACATTTTTTTTAAAAAGTTAAGAGATAACTGAAGTTACCAGTGTCTAACAGCGAAAGGCTATAACAAATCATCCAATGAATGGTAAATGGCATAGAACAAATCATTCAATAAATAGTAAAATTGAGTCGCGGAAAAAAGATCAGTGCAGGAGGTCGAGGTAGGCCATTGGGAGCAGGCCGAATTTGTTCTTAAAACATTTGGTGAAATAAGATGGACTGGTAAATCCTGAATCAAATGTTATTTGAGCAATATTATAACGCTGTTTTTTCATTAGCTGTTTTGCCTTTTCAAGCCTGAATTCTTTCAAAAATATATTAGGAGATAACCCTGTGAGCGTTATTGTTTTTCTGTAAAGCTGTGATTTACTCATGGCCATGGCCTTGCCATAATCATCGATGTCGAAATCAGCATTCTGCCAGTTCTCTTCCAATTTATTGAATAATAATTCCAGCAAGGTTTCATCCTGGGGCGCTAAGCTTAAGAAATTATTTCTTTTATTCTGCAAATGATCTTTTGCTACAAGGTCTTTAACAGATGAAGCAATAGCGACCTGGAAATTTTTAGCAATTGCACAGATGTATCCCGCTAATTGTATAGTATCGCCAAACAGCTTGTTAGTTTTCCCCACGGGCTCACCGGCATTGATACCTATCCTGAATCCTATTGCATCAACATCGGCATCCTGCATTTCTTTTTGAATAGCCAACGCACATGAAACTGCTTTGGCCGCCGAAGCGAACGAAATAATAAACCCGTTTCCTCCATGCTCCACTTCACTGCCTCCGTACTGCGCCAGGTGTTTTCTTACAATATTATTATGCCGGCTAAGGAGTTCATTCGCCTCTTCTACGCCGAGTTTATACCGCAGCAAAACCGGATCATCTGTTTTAGTGACAAGGAGAATGCGAAGGGAAGGATCACTGAAAATTTTTAAGCCGTCATCTGAAATTTGTGCATCTGGAGGATCATATATCCTTCCCAAAAAAGATTCTACCACTGTACTGCTTACTTCGATTATTTTATTAGGGATTAATCCATGAGCCTTCCTGTGCATTTCTTCCACGGCCTCTTTATCGGGAGCTTCTACAAGGCAAAATATAGTTTCTCGCTTCTCATCCACCCAATACGTCATGGCTTTACAACCATATTCTTGTTGGTGAAGCAGATCCTTCTTATGGGCTTCAGCAACATCTTTCGCTTTCACACCAGGAACTATATGAACGTCCATGTAAATAGGCATGTTTCCTCATTTTATCCTCAAGATAATATTTTTTCTAACATGGTCTGCGCTGTGATGTTGTTTGTACAAATTCAAATTGAAAATTAAGTTTTCCCGAAAGAATGCCCTGCGGCGTATCTTTAGTTACATCGCCCCGAGCCGCAATAATCTTACATCATGCATATCAAAAATTAAAACTCTTACCATGTCTCAAATGCGTCGGTTACTTCTTGCCGCGGCCATCATTTCGTCCGCAATATTTTCCTGCCAGCCAAATTCGAAACCGGTAATAGCTGCCAGCGTCGACAGCACAAACAGGAAATGGTGGAAGGAGGCTGTGGTTTACCAGATTTATCCCCGAAGTTTCAAAGACTTCGACGGCGATGGAATTGGTGATCTCAAGGGTATAATTTCAAGACTGGACTACATAAAAAGTCTTGGTGTTGATGTGATCTGGTTGAACCCCATTTATGCTTCTCCCAATGCAGACAACGGATACGACATCAGCGACTATGAAAACATTATGAAGGAGTTTGGGACGATGCAGGACTTCGACTCGCTACTCCACGGTCTTCATCAACGAAATATCAAGCTCGTGATGGACCTTGTGGTGAACCACAGCAGTAATGAACACAAATGGTTTCTGCAATCCCGCAACAGCCGAACCAATCCTTACCGGGATTATTATCATTGGTGGAATGCTGAAAGAGGTAAGCCGGCCTTTCGTCCGGGATCATTTGAGGTGGATGGCAGCGGATGGAGATACGATTCATTGACGAATGCATATTACCTGCACTATTTTTCATACAAACAACCCGATCTGAATTGGGAAAATCCAAAAGTCCGCCAGGAAATTTTTCGCATGATGAGGTTTTGGTTCGATAAAGGGATTGATGGATTCCGGATGGATGTCATCCCGTTTATAGCAAAGGATACGACATTTCCAGTGATTACTCAGAAGGAGTTGGACGAAAAATACGGGGGTGCGTGGGATCACTATATGGCCTCGGGGCCTCACCTGCACGATTATCTAAAAGAAATGAACACAGAAGTGCTTAGCAAGTATAACTGTATGTCCGTGGCTGAAGGCGCCGGGGTGACAACGGCCACCGCGCACGATTTTGTTGACGAAGACAGGCACGAATTGAATATGCTTTATCATTTCGAAGGTGTAAGTCTTGGGTTTGTGCCCGGCAAATTCAAAGAGATTGAGCCCGGCGGAATCAAATTGATTGCATTTAGAAATCTGTACTCTAAATGGGACAGTATATTTGAAGAAAGAGGATGGGGAACGATCTATTTGGGCAACCATGATCAGCCGAGGATGGTTACACGTTGGGGCAACGACAGCCCTGAATGGAGAGAACTTTCCTCCAAAATGCTTACAACCTTCTTACTTACTATGCGTGCAACCCCGTATTATTATGCCGGGGACGAACTTGGCATGAACAATATTAAATTCAACAGCATCGAAGAATACAAAGACATAGAGTCCATCGGCATGTATCAGCAAATAAAAAATAACGGTGGCGACCTACGGGAATTCTTGAATGATCAAAAAATTACGGCAAGAGACAATGGCAGAACACCATTTCAGTGGGACAATAGCAATAATGCTGGATTTACTGCCGGCACTCCCTGGATCAAGGTAAATCCCAATTACAAGACCGTAAACGTTGCAGGCGAAGAAAAAGACAGCATGAGTTGCCTGAATTACTTTCGCAAATTAATCAAGCTGCGAAAGGAAAACCTTGTGTTTGTCTATGGTAAATATCAATTGCTTGACAAAGACAATCCAAACGTGTATGCTTATACCAGGGAAATGGATGGGAAGAAAGTTATTGTATTACTCAATTTTACCAGCAAGCCCGCGTCTGTCAATGCAGGAATAAATATAGATAACGGCAGGCTGCTGATGGACAATTACGGGAAAGCGTCTTCAGCATCCACCCTCCGGCCATACGAGGCCGCGGTATATCAACTATAACGCATGACAGAAACTGAGAAATCGCAATAACATATCATTCACAAACGCACTGTCGACCTAATACTTTAACGCTATAATTTTATTCCCATTCCAAGTCAGTCACTATGCCTGAAATCAATGAAACAATCCAGGAACAGCTTGAAGGGGGAGCAAAAAACAAGATCAATTCGCTTGTTGCTGTATTTGTGGCCATAGCAGCTACGTTCATGGCACTATGCAATGTTAAGGACGGAAACATTGTGCAAGCGATGGAAGAGGCGCAGGCACACAGTATTGATGCATGGTCATATTTCCAGGCAAAAAGTACCAAAGAAGCCATTGCAGAAAATAGTCTTGGGCTGCTGAAACTCCAAAATACCCAGACCAATGCTGAAGCCGTAAGAAAATATGAGGACGAAATTAATCGCTATGAAAAAGAAAAGGCTGAAATAAAAAGTCAGGCAGAGGGATACCAAAAAGAATATAACGGCAAGAACCTGTTTGATGATCAGTTCGACATGACCGAAGCATTGCTCACTATTTCAATCGCTATGTTCGGAATTACTTCGCTAACTCAAAAGAAATGGCTTCTTTATTTTGCCTCGGCAGTAAGTTTGCTTGGAATCATTCTCGGGGTGGCCGCATTCATGAAGATTAGTCTTCACTCTGATTTTGTTTCAAGAATTCTTGGCTAGCGGAAAATCGGGAGACATTGGGATATTAGATATTAGGATATTTAGATATTGAGCTTTCACTTTTGACTATTTTCTATTGACGATTGACCATTCACCCTCACATAAACTCCTTAATATCCTGCATCA
>VBAT01000056.1:0-1938 GCA_005884665.1 Bacteroidota bacterium | reverse complement strand
GCGGATGATGGGTTCAGTATTTGACGTACGAAGATGCACCCAGTCGGTATCGAATTCTATCTTCAACCCATCCTCGGTATTGACCGGTTGGTTCTTGTATTTCTTTTTAATCTTTTCAAAAATATCCTTCACATTGTATCCATTCTCCATTTCAATTTTGTTCTTCGAAATAAAATAATCGGGGTATGATTTGCGCAGCGATTTGATTGTCTTTTTCTGTATGCCGAGGTGTGAAAGGAACAAGCCTATACCAATGAGCGCATCACGACCATAATGAAAGTCAGGCACGATGATACCTCCGTTTCCTTCCCCACCGATCACTGCATCTACCTCTTTCATCTTACTCACCACATTCACCTCTCCTACTGCAGATGGGAAATATTGACCGCCATGCCTAATAGTAATTTCCTTTAGGGCCTTCGTGCTGCTCATGTTGCTAACGGCATTACCTGGTTTTTTGTTTAGCACATAATCTGCAACCGCCACCAGGGTATATTCTTCACCAAACATGCTTCCATCTTCACACACAAAACACAAGCGATCAACATCCGGATCAACCGCGATCCCGAGATCGGCGTTTAGTTTTACCACTTCTTTACTCAACGTCACCAGGTTCTCCGGTAATGGCTCGGGGTTGTGAGCAAATTGGCCACTAACCTCCTTGTTCAAGAGAATGATATCATTTACGCCAAGAGATCTCAACAAGGCAGGAACAAAAATGGCACCTGTGGAATTGATAGCATCTACTACGATCTTGAAATTCCTTTTTGCAATCACTTTCGCATTTACCAGGGGATAACTCGCCACCGCGTCCACGTGTTTTTGTAGATACGTATCATTCTGACTTACGATTCCCAATCTTTCGACCGAGGTGAAAATAAAATCCTCCTTGGCGGCCTTCTCGAGAACCTTTGTGCCCATTTCTGCTGAAATGGATTCGCCTTCACTGTTCAATAATTTCAGGGCATTCCACTCTTTTGCATTGTGACTCGCACTGACAATGAGTCCTCCATCGGCCTTCTCCATACTTACCGCGATTTCCACTGTGGGCGTTGTGGTCAAGCCGAGATCGATCACATCAACTCCTAATGCAAGCAGAGTATTGATCACCAGGTCTCGGATCAGCTCACCGCTCATTCTTCCGTCGCGCCCGACGACAATCCTTGGAGACCTTGTTTTGTCGGAGTGATTGATTTTTAAGATGCTCCCAAATGCGGCCGTGAATTTCACCACGTCGAGTGGAGAAAGGGATTCGCCAGGTTTTCCTCCTATGGTGCCCCTGATTCCTGAAATACTCTTGATCAATGCCACGTGAATTCGGAAGGTTTACGGTTCTGTTCGGTTAATTTATATTGCGGGGAACAAAAATAAGGATAGATAAGCTAACGTTGACAGTTAAGCAAATATTTTAGCTGTAATAAAATGAAAAATGGTCTTTTAAAATCAATGATATTTGTTAAAAGGAAAATCTTTCGATGGCAAGAATTAGTGCACGAGCATGGTATCGCGATTGGTTTGATTCACCCTTTTATCACCGGCTTTACTTTGAAAGGGATGAACAGGAAGCAAAGGAATTTATTGACAAGCTCATTCATTTTTTGCAGCCACCCATTGGAAGCCGGATGCTCGATGTGGCTTGTGGGAGAGGCCGTCACAGCCGAATCTTAGCTGAAATGCAATTTGACGTCACAGGAATTGACCTCTCCCCTAACAGCATCGCGTATGCAAAGGAATTTGAAAAGGAAAATTTAAGCTTTTACCAGCACGACATACGCTTGCCGTTTTGGATAAACTATTTTGATTATGCATTTAACTTTTTTACCAGCTTCGGATATTTCGCGACAAGGCGCGAACATGATGATGCCATGCGAAGCATCGGCGCGGCCCTGAGGCCAGGTGGGATTTTTGTCATCGACTATATAAATGTCCATTATGCTG
>VBAT01000048.1 GCA_005884665.1 Bacteroidota bacterium | reverse complement strand
CTGCCGATTTCTGTGGCATCATCGGGCTGAAACCTTCTTATGGCCGGATATCCCGTCATGGCCTGATCGCTTATGCTTCTTCTTTTGACCAAATAGGGATATTCGGCATAAACATTCCAGATATAGCTCTCGCCCTTGAGGTAATGTCGGGGCCAGATGACTATGACAGTACTGTCTCATCACAAAAACTGGAGCATTATCCAGGCCGGGGACAAAAGGGAAAAAAATATCGTCTGGCCTACTTTAATGAGGCCCTGGATCACCCAAGCCTCGACCCCGAGATCTCGGCTTCGCTAAAGGAATTACTGCAGGAATTAAGGCAAGAAGGCCATACCGCTGAGGCTGTGAATTTTGACCTGATGGATTATATAGTTCCCGCATATTATGTGTTGACCACAGCCGAAGCCTCTTCCAATCTTTCCCGCTATGACGGAGTAAGGTTTGGCTACAGAACGGCGCAAAAAGGTCCGGACCTGGGTGATTTCTATGAAATAACAAGATCTGAAGGTTTTGGGAAAGAAGTGAAGAGAAGGATTATGCTTGGCACTTTCGTTTTAAGCTCGGGATACTATGATGCTTACTTCACCCGGGCGCAACAAGTAAGGAATCTCTTAACAAAAAAAATACAATTGATCTTCAGGCAGTTTGATTTTATCATTTTACCTACAAGTCCTGCAATTGCCTTCAAAGCGGGTGAAAAGACTACAGACCCGATAGCCATGTATTTAGCTGATATTTATACAGTTATGGCAAATCTGGTCGGGTCTCCGGCTATTTCTGTCCCAATTTTTCAGCATTCAATCTCTGGCATGCCTTTTGGCTTGCAGGTGCTGTCTGATCAATTTAAAGAGATACCTTTGCTCGGCTTTTCAAATGAGCTTATGCAAAGAATAAAAAAATCCAACCTATAGAAACTTCCTGCTATCCAAATCCTTGGTTTTTAACTATTAAAACTATTTAAAAACATGCTTAAGAAATTTATTGCGGGAAGCACTACAGTTCTTTTTGTCTTAATGCTAATGTCATTTGCAGCAAGCCCAAAAGGCAATCAATTTGAAACATCTAAACAGTTCTCCGACAGCGCCGATAAAAAAGAATTGGTGGCTAATGAGCCAGCTAAGGACGCAAAGCAGGAATTCAAGGAACTGTTCGTCGCTGAGGCTTCTACAGGCGGCGTAAACTACAGCCAGCTTAATCCCCAGGCGGTCAGCTTTGTCGAAGATTACATCGAAAAGAACCGGGAAGACATCACTGAGATCAGGAATTGGGGTAAACCCTATCTTGACGTCATGGAGAATATCCTGGTCCAGCATGGATTGCCCAAAGAGCTAAAATACCTCGCTGTTATCGAGTCTAATTTGAAGTCTACGGCCCGTTCAGGAGTAGGTGCGGTAGGACCCTGGCAGTTTATGCCCGAGACAGCACGTAGAATGGGTTTGAAGGTCAGCGCCAGGTACGATGAAAGAAAGGATATGACCAAGAGCACTCATGCTGCCTCTAAATACCTGAGCAGCCTGTTTGATATCTATGGCGACTGGCTATTGGTTATCGCGGCCTACAATGGCGGAGCCGGTCGCGTAAATGCAGCTATCAAGAAAAGTGGGAGTAAAGATTTCTGGACGCTGCAACGCTATCTTCCTACTGAATCAAAAAATCACGTAAAGAAATTCATTGCGACTCATTACCTGCTGGAAGGCCAGGGAAGCATTGCCACGGTGACCAAAGACGAAGCAAAAAACATGGCAACGGCTTCCATGCTAAGCGCAGAAGAATTGGCCAATACAAAGACCCAATTCATTAGCGGCCGCTACAACTCGCTGGTAATTGCTAAACAACTGGAAATGGATATTTCGGCTTTTAATAAAATGAATCCCGATTTTGACAGGCTGGTAGCTTCCGGTAATAACTATGACCTTCGGTTACCGGTTGATAAAATGGACGTCTTTATCTCCAAAAAGCCCTCGATATTAAATGAATCCATCCAGTTGTTGCTTACAGGCAATGCGAATGGTGAAACTTCCCGTCTTAATTAAGAAAGTGTTTGTCGAATTGCTTCTGCTTTAAGGATGCATTCCTGCCATTCTTTTTCCGGATCGCTATAATAGGTTATTCCTGAACCCACCTGGAATGAAAGATAACCGGAAAGAGCATTGAACATGATGCTCCTGATCACCACGTTCAGATCAAAATCGCCGTCTGGCGAAATGTAGCCCAGGCATCCTGAGAAGATGCCTCTTTTTGTCTTTTCGTAACGCTCTATCAACTCCATAACCCTTTTCTTAGGCGCTCCTGTCATGGAACCCATTGGAAAAGTAGCGCGGATAATTTCATTAAAGGAAACATTCTTCTTTAGTTCGCCGCTCACAGTGGATATCATCTGATGAACCTGCGGAAAAGAATAAATACCATATAGCTCATCAACTTTTACTGTTCCTTCCCTGCAAACCCTGGCCAGGTCATTGCGGACAAGATCCACCACCATTACGTTTTCTGAACGATCTTTTGCGCTGTGCAATAATTCCTCCCTGTTCAGTTCGTCCTGAATGAGATCTCCCGGCTCCCGGCGAGAGGTGCCTTTGATCGGCTGAGATAGTATTCTGCTGTCCTGTTTTTTCAGAAATCTTTCCGGGCTGGCACAGATCAGCCATTTGTCATCCACGCGGTATAAGGCTGAAAAAGGATTGGGTGAAATGCTCACCAGTCTTTTATATACTTCACCGGGGTCGATAATCGTTTTCTCCGCAAAAAATTCCTGGCAAAAATTGATCTCGTAGCAATCGCCGCGAAGGATATGTCTCCGGAGCTGGCGAATGATTGAAAGATATTCGTTCTTCGGGATCCTTCCTTCAACAACCGGCGATGAGCGTAACTGGCTTTTTCTTTCGTCGCCCTGGGAATTTATCTCGGCAAAAATTTCAGCTGGTTCTTCCGAATCGATGATCAGTTCATTCTCATTTAACCTGATGACGATTTCGGGTTCAAAGAAAAAAAGATCGGGAAACTGCACCTCGTCGGCATGAATCGAGGACACTTGTTCATTGCCGGTCTTAAGATCGTAACAAAGCTGACCAAATAACCAGGATCTCCGTTCGTCAATGAATTTCTGCAGACCGTCCAATGCGTTAAGCCCGTTTGCATTTATCTTCCTTTTAATACCAGCCCCCAACATACATTCCTGTGTATGCGGTTCGATATGGTATTGATGATTATCCAGGAAACAAAAAGTGTTGAACCGTTGTGCCCAGTTCAACACTTTCTTTTTCATTTGCCCGAGATCTGTTACGGGAAAAGAATTGGTAAGTATAGTATTGTTCAAATTATCTGGATCGATTAATAGTCATCCTCCTCCTCTTCAAACGAATCCCCGTCGTTAAACATATCCTTGAATTCGTCATCTATTTTGAAATCTTCTTCTTCATCAGCTCCTTTTTTACTAGCAGTACCAGGTGCTTTCTTGCCTTTCGATTTAGGAATATCAAACTCCTCAAAATCTGGATCCCATTCTTCTTCCTCTTCTACTTTGTCCCAATCGTCGACCTCATCCTCTGCTCCATCGTCATCATCATCGTCATCCTCTTTACCTTTTTTTGCAATAGCTGTCTTGCCCACTTTTTTAGCAGGCTTCACATCATCATCTCCTTCTTCAAGATCATCTTCCTCTTCCTCTCCGTCCATTTGCTTCTTCGGTTTGGATGATTCTTTCTTGGCAGATTCTTTTTCAGGAGTTTTTCCTGAGTTCTTTGGTTTGACTGGTTTTGATGCCATAGGTCTGATAGGGTTATGGCTGTAAAATTTCAGCGAAGTTTTTAATCCGCCAAATTTTTAAAAAAATTTTTTTTCTTTTTCTAGATATACACATTACGGAAAAATCCGGTCTTTTTTCGATAAACACTTAGATACTTATGAGTTGGTCTCGCCCGGGACCATTTGATATATAGCAAATTTTGACCCCAAGGTATTGATTAATGAAATCTACGTAGTTTTTCATGGTTTCAGGCAACTCTTTAAAGGATTTTGCCGTACTGGTCGTAGTATTCCATCCTTTGAAGCTTTTATACACCGCTTCTACCTTGGAACGGTCGAGGCGGAATGGTATTTGTTTGCTTTCTTTTCCATCTATTTTATAGCTGGTACATACCTCCAATTCTTTAAAAGCGTCGAGGACGTCAGCCTTGGTCATGACTATCTTGGTCACACCATTTATCATGCAGGCGAATTGAAGGGCTACGAGGTCTATCCATCCACAGCGTCGGGGACGGCCCGTGGTTGCCCCGAATTCGTTTCCAATCTTTCTCAACTCCTCTCCCGTTTCATTTTCCAGCTCAGTTGGGAAAGGTCCACTGCCCACCCTCGTACAGTAAGCTTTTGTAACGCCGATAACGTCCCTGATCAATTGGGGCGCGACCCCCAGCCCGCTGCACACGCCGGCCGAGATCGTGTTGGACGAGGTCACAAAAGGAAAAGTGCCAAAGTCTATATCCAGCATGCTACCCTGCGCTCCTTCTGCTAAAATTCTTTTGCCCTCCCTGATTTTGTCATTGATAAAATACTCGCCATTGACGATATTAAGCTGTTTTAAGAAATCGACTGCTTCAAAAAATTCTTCCTCCCAGACAGAGATATCCTCGCTAAATGAAAAATTATCAAGCAGCTTCTGATGTTTTAATCTCAGTCTGATATAAGATGTGGTAAAGTTTTTATCCAGGAGATCTCCGACCCGCAGACCATTTCTTCCTGTCTTATCCATATAAGCCGGTGCAATTCCTTTGAGAGTGGAGCCTATCTTCTGGTTGCCTTTGGACAATTCAGCCGCCTTGTCCAACGCACGGTGAGTAGGTAATATAAGGTGGGTACGCTCAGCAATGAATAAATTTTTCTTCAGGTCAACGCCAAATCCAGCTACTATATCACATTCCTTTTTTAAAGTCACGGCATCCAATACCACGCCATTGCCGATGAGGTTGACTTTGTCTTTTTGAAAAACTCCTGAAGGGATTTGGTGCAGCACCACTTTTTTGTCACCGACGTATAGAGTATGGCCAGCATTGGGTCCTCCCTGGAACCTTGCAACTACATCATAATCTCTGGCAAAATAATCAACGATCTTTCCTTTTCCTTCATCGCCCCATTGCAGGCCAAGAATTACATCAATCATGATATTTTAATTTTTGGTACAAGCTCTCCTGTTACTCCCTTCCTCCCGCTCAAACTTGTACATGCCGCCTGCCTGCCTTGCTCCGTAGTAGCTACGCGAAGGCGCAGCATACCTGCTTCCATTAAGCAGCGCCGGCGAGTTAGCTATTCAACTTCTCTTACTTTTTATTATCCGTTCCAAAAGCGGTGGCAAAAATAACCTTTCAAACATAAAAAGCCATCGAATAATTTATCTGTTAGCAAAGAAATGCTCCTGCCGCATTAATTTGTCTGGTGCTCTTCGATTAGGACCAGGCATCCACCAAAAAAGCCACTGGATTTCCAGTGGCTTTTGCTAAAAGGCAAGTCTTTTTTTAACGTACCAGCGTTACAGTTCCTTTTTTGGTAATTATTTTATTATCCATTGTCACTCCTTCAACCAGCCACACATAAACACCACTCGGTTGCTCAGTATTGCCTATTTTTCCGTCCCAGCCTTTGTTTAGCTCTGTCGTTGAATAGATGAGCTGTCCCCACCGATTAAGCACTCTGAAATATTTGATCTGCTTGATACCTACGGGGAAGGGGATAAACACGTCATTCTTTCCATCTCCATTGGGTGAAAAGGCAGTGACCATATAAATGTCAGGACCTTTGTATACCTGAATTCTTGCATAAGCATCGCCCTGGCAACCTGCTGAAGTAGTCGCCGTCACTTTGTACACTACCACATCTCCTTCCGCCGGTGCAATAGCTACCGGATCGGCGATATAAGAATTATTAAGACCGGTAATTCCTGATGCCACTGTCCATGTATAATCAGTAGCTGCTGAGAAAGCATGTAGCGGAATTTGCGCACCTGGCTGAACGATCGTGTCGGATGGATAAATGGTAACTTTTATAGGCGGCGTCACTTTGACGGTCACCTGGTCAGTCACCAGCGAAGAACATCCATTCGCATCTTTTACGCTCAGTATGTAGGTTACTGTTTTGTCAGGAATGACTATAGGATTATAAATAGTTGCATCATTCAGATAAGTGGAAGGTGTCCAGGAATAAATCACCCCACCCGTTCCCTGCAGCTGGTAGGATTTACCATAACAAATATCCCCTTGTGGTCCTGCATCTGGTATGGGCGCGGGCATGATGGAAACCAAAACATCGTCAGTGATCGTACAACGTCCAAGTGTTGCGGTAACAATATACAATGTTGTTGCCTTCGGGGTGGCGACGGGGTTCGCGATCGTACTATTTGAAAGGCTTGCAGCATTTGTCCAGGCAAATTGATTGGCATTCGTCGTCAACTGCAAAGACGCACTTTTGCTTTCACACACTGGTGCGGGATCAACCATTGGAGTATAAGTGAGATTATTGGTGAGGCCTACCACGATACCTGTAACCGGGTATGTACAGCCGTTGACATCTTTGATGGTGATATCATAGGTGCCCGGTGCTACATTGAAATAGCCGGCTGACTGGAAGGAACTGCCTGTTATTGCATATTGGTAAGGTGATACACCACCTGCCGGAGTTATTGTGATCGTCCCATCATTACCTCCATCGCAGGTTGCATTGCTGCTAACTGATGCCGCTGTTATCAATGCGGGTTCAGTAACATTCACATTGTTGATTGGCGGGATCACACAACCATTGGCATCTTTGACATATACTGTATAAGTGCCAGCTACCACATTGAATACATTGGTTGGCTGGAAGTTGATATTATCAAGCGAATAAGAATAAGGCTGAGTTCCTCCGGTAACGTTTACGAATATTTTTCCGGTATTTCCGCTGTTACACAAAACACTTTGCTGCGAGGTCGATGCCGTTAACTGGGTAGGCTGACCAACCGCAATCGTAGCCGAGTTCGAACATCCAACGGCATCCCTGATGTACACTGTATAACTGCCCGCGACTAACCCGGTAAAATCCGGGCTTGCCTGCCATGTAGTATTATTTAAAGAATATTGTACCGGTGCTGTTGCATTAGCCGAAGGCGTAGCTGTTATCCGGCCGTTGGCTGAGCTAAAACAGGTAACGTCGGTTTTTCCGAGCGAAAGATTGATTGGGGGACCGGCAGTAATTGTGACTGGTATGGGACCGGAAGTACAACCTCCTGCATCAGTTGCGACTATCGTATAGGAACCGGCAGCCAGCCCATTGAATACTCCTGGTGGCTGAGGTACACCTCCATTTAATGAATAGAGATAAGGTGCTGTACCGTTAGTAGCCTGCGTTATAGTAATAAATCCATTACTTGCTCCGCTACACGAAGTAGATGTGGAGACTGCAGTAGCATTGAGATTATTTCCTGCTGCAACAGTAACCGGTATTTGCGCTGAGATACAACCAAAATTATCCCTGATAACTATATTGTGAGGTCCAGATGATACTCCATTAAATAAATTGCCGGCCTGGTTCGTCCCGCCGTCCAGTGAATATTGATAGGGAGCGCTGCCATTGGTGGCAGTAGCAGTGATCGTACCATTGCTTGCCCCATTACAGGTAGTAGCTGTTGAAGTGGCGGTGCCAGTCAATGTCGATCCGGTAGCGACCGTTACGGTTATAGCAGCAGAGATGCAACCAAAGTTATCTCTTACAATTACTGTATGCGGTCCTGCCGATACACCAGTGAACAGGTTGCTGGCCTGGTTCGCTCCCCCGTCCAGTGAATATTGATAGGGAGCGCTGCCATTGGTTGGCGTTACCGTTATCGAACCATTATTTACGCCGACACAGGCTGTAGAAGTTGAAGTAGTAGTAGCTGTCAATGCAGTCCCTGCAGAAACCGTGACAGAGAGTGGAAGAGAAATGCACCCAAAATTATCGGTAACTACAACGTTATGTGATCCCGCTGATACGCCTGTAAATACGTTGCTGCTTTGATTTGTACCACCATCCAGTGAATATTGATATGGAGCTCCTCCATTTGTCGGTGTCACTGTTATCGAACCATTGTTCACGCCAACACAGGCTGTAGAGGTCGACGTCGCTGTTGCTGTTAGTGTGGTGCCGGCGGCAACAGTAACAGGAATGTTGGCAGAAGCACAACCCAATGTATTGCGGATAACGATATTGTGTGTTCCGGCAGATACACCGCTAAATACATTGCCTGCTTGCGGCGCTCCACCATCCAGTGAATAAGTATAGGGACCCGTGCTGTTGGTTGCAGTCGCGGTGACGGTACCATTGTTCACTCCAACACAGGCCGTGGCAGTAGATGTTGCAGAGCCTGTAAGTGTAGCTCCTGCAGCAACGGTGACAGGGATCGAGGCGGATACACAACCTGCCGCGTCCCTCACAACAATATTGTGTGAGCCTGCCGAAACGCCGGTGAATGTATTGGTCCCCTGGTTTGGACCGCCATCCAGGGAATATTGGTAAGGAGCCGAACCGTTTGTTGGGGTCACAGTTATCGTTCCGTCTGCGGCACCATTGCAGGATGTGGCTGCCTGCGTAACATTAGCCAGTAACGCTCCTCCCGCACCTATAGTTACCGGTATAGGTGCCGATGTACAAAGACCGGCTTCTTTTATAACCACGGTATAGTTGCCTGGTGCAAGCCCTTGATTGGTAAGGCCCTCCGTTTAATGAATACAGGTAAGGACCAGTTCCGCTCGTAGGTGTTGCTGTGATAGTTCCATTCAATGCACCCGAACACGAAGGTGGTGTGGAAGTGGCCGTACCTGTCACCGTTCCTGGTCCATCATTGACTGTAACCGGGATGAACGAAATAGTACATCCTCTTGAATCAGCCAATGAAATAAAGTAAGTGCCGGCAATCAAACCAGTGAATGTGCTACTGGACTGATAGGGGCCTCCATTGATAGAGTATACATAAGGTCCGACACCGGTAGCGCTATTTACAGTTATCGTTCCGTTAGCGGCTCCAGGACACGATGTCGGAGTCGTCGATGTGGTCATTGTGATAGACGCACCCGGGTCAACTGTTACAGGAATAAAATTGGCCTGGCAACCTGCAGCGTCATGCGTACTTATGAAATAGGTACCTGGGGCAAGACCGTTAAACACATTATTAGTTGTAAAGGGTCCGCCGTTGATAGAGTAAGTAATAGGTGGCGTGCCGTTTGGAGGATTAACGGTAATGCTTCCGTTAGTTGCCCCGACACAAGCTGTATTTGTAACCGTATAGTTCACGGAAAGTACTCCTGTTGAAGTAATCGTTATCGGGATGGTATCTCTGCAACCGGCAGCTGCGTCAGAAACGATAATAGTATAGCTGCCGGCATTCAGACCAGTGAATTGCTGAGGGCTGCCACCGGTTAATGTAGTACCCACAGGATTGAGAACAAAAGTATACGGCGCAGTCCCAATACCCGCCGGAACGGTTACAGTGGCCGTGCCTGAGCCGTTTGCACCGCAAGCTGTTTGCGTGACTGCGGCCGCAGCAGTAAGATCATTTGTTTTATTGACAGTTATAGTATCGTAGCTCACTACCTGGTTAGTAGCATTGTCGCAAGCAGCGAAAGTCGTTTTGATAACATACTGTGAAGTTGTACCCGTCGGACACAAAGTCGGGAAGGTTACATCAAGTATTCCAGGTGTGGTAGTAGTAGTATCACCGTTGGCAATAAAAGTTCCGCTTAAGGTTTGTACCTGGCAACTAACAAAACGGGATGCACCACCGGAAGGCACGAACCGGTAACCTGTATTGGTTTCATTCCAAACTGTATTATTTTTTCCGGGAGCGGCTACTGCTTTATCTCTGATCCAGTTTTGAATTCCCAAAATAGCCCTGCCAGCGCTTGTTCCTGCAACACAGGCTTTTTGTTGTATAAATATTTCAACTACACCGGTGGATTCATACAGAACGATCTGAAATGTGTTAGGAGTTGTAAGACCGCAGGTGCTGCCAAATACACCGATATGGTAATAGCTTACAATTAATTTCCGGCAAGGGGCGGAACCTTCGACCCGCCATTCTATTTTTCTATCAGAAGGACTGGCATTGGTTGGAGATGCTGTTCTGGGATCAAGATCGGAATATGCAGCCATTATGGATGCCTTGGGATAATATTGCGTAGCACTTGCACATATAGTTCCGGCGGCGGATGGTATTGTTGCGGTAATTGGCCATGCATTGTCGCAGTCTGAATTGGCAACATCAAAGGTTATAAGGCCATTGGATCCGTAAACAAAACTGGTATAAAGCGAATCATAAAAACAGAACGAAAAAGGCAAAGCCACCGCTGGGCTGTAATGATCGTCAGCATATACAGTCGCCGGCGCTTCGTTGCCGGTTGGCGTGGTATATGCAAACGGGGCATATGGTATCGTGTTGAGGATATAGTCGGACGAGGATTTCAGGTGCGGGATGCGAACCGGAACATTCACACAATTCTGGTTACATGGCAGGTTAATGACAGTTCCATTCAAGCCGGTGTTGAAACAGTTTTGTGCAGTGCCATGAGTGGAAAAATAAATAGTGCAACAGAAGGATATAAAAATCCTTAACAAAGCAGATCTCATATGAGCCAAAAGTAGTTTGGGTGATATACGGCAATCAATCTGCGACAAGTTAAGAAAAAACACCCAACCTCACCCGTAAAAAGCTGATTTTTTCACTGCTTTCTAATACGTATTATTACTATTTGTCGCGTCTTCCAAACACAACCGGGCTGAGTTCTTTGTTCAGTTTTTCATTTCCGAAATGATGCTGGTCGTGGTTTCAATGCGGGTGTTGATTCTGCGGAGTTTTGCAGCTTATGATATGCGTTACAATGTTTGGTATCAGGCCAGATCTTCCGTATCATATCTCTCTACGGATTCAATACCCGGCAGACCTTTCAATTGTACAACGAGATCTTCCAGTTCTTCCTTATCGTGCACAAACACTTTTATATTTCCCTGGAACAATCCTTCTCTTGCTTCAACACTGAGTGCGCTGATGTTTATTTTCATCTCACCGGAAATCAGGTTAGTGATCTTATGAATGACACCCACGTCATCCATACCTACGATCTTCAAACCGGTCAGGAAGGAGATCTCCTTGTTCTTTGCCCACTTGGTCTTTACTACCCTATGCCCATAATGTGCCAGTAACTTGGCTGCATTAGGACAGTTGGTGCGGTGAATGGTCAGGCCTTTACCTGTAGTGATAAACCCAAACACATCATCACCAGGAATAGGCTTACAACAGTTGGCGAGATTATATACGATCTTATCGCTGCTCTCACCAAATATGATCAGCTCCGTATCTTTTTTTGAAGTGCCTGGTTGATTGGGATTGTATTCAGGTTTGGGATCGAATATGCGGATTGGCTTCGGCGCTTCTATTTTATCCCCGATCACGGAAAACTCTTTCAGCTCTTTCAGATCAATATTCTTTACCGCCACCTGGTAAAAAAGTTCTACGTTGGACGGCAGCTTATACCATTGCACCAATTCCTCAATATTGTGTTGGTTCATCGGCACACCCATGCCTTCCAGTTTTCGCTGAACCGTATATTTACCTTCATCCCCAATCTTTTTCTTCTCTTCTTTCAGTGCATCCTTGATCCTTCCTTTTGCCTTTGCAGTAACTACAAAGCCCAGCCAGTCTTCCGAAGGCTTTTGTTTATTACTGGTAATAATTTCTACCTGGTCCCCACTACGCAGCTTATGACTGATGGGCACAAGTTTATGATTCACCTTCGCCCCTATCGTTTTCACGCCAATGGCACTATGGATTGCAAAGGCAAAATCCAGCGCAGTCGAGCCAATCGGTAACATCTTTACATCACCCTTGGGTGTATATACATAGATCTCTTCGGCAAGAAAACTTGTCTTAAAATCATGGAGAAAATCAATGCTGTCTGTTTCCTGGCTGCTGATCACTTCGCGGATCTGGTGAAACCATTTGTCAAAACGGCTTTCGTCGGAAGTTTCTTCTTTATACTTCCAGTGCGCGGCCAGTCCTTTTTCTGCGATCTCGTTCATCCGTTTGGTACGTATCTGCACTTCCACCCATTTACCCTGTGGACCCATCACCGTTGTATGCAACGCTTCGTACCCGTTTGACTTGGGGTTGCTCAGCCAATCTCTCAACCGTTCCGGTGAAGGTGTATATTCATCGGTGATCATTGAATATACTTTCCAACAATCTTCTTTTTCTTTTTCCGGGGGCGAATCAAGGATGACGCGAATAGCAAACAGGTCGTACACTTCTTCAAAGTCAACTCCTTTCTTTTTCATCTTATTGGAAATGGAGTGGATGCTTTTCGGCCGTCCATAGATCTCGAATTTAAACTGGCTCTTCTCCAGCTTATCTTTTATAGGTTTGATAAACTCGTTGATATACTTGGAGCGTTCTCTTTTTGTTTCCGCCAGTTTCTGGGCAATATCTTTATAGGTTTCCGGCTCCATATATTTCATGGCCAGGTCTTCCATTTCCGTCTTGATATTGTACAGGCCCATGCGATGAGCAAGAGGAGCATAAACATATACAGTTTCCGAAGCGATCTTTAACTGTTTTTCCCGCTTCATGCTTTCCAGTGTACGCATATTATGCAGGCGATCGGCCAGCTTGATCAGTATCACGCGGGGATCATCTGTAAGAGTCAGTAATATTTTCTTGAAGTTCTCAGCCTGCGCTGAAGCATTTACGTCTATGACGTTGGATATCTTGGTGAGACCGTCCACGATCCTCGCTATCTCGTTCCCAAATTCCCGCTCCACATCTTCCAGGGAAACATCCGTGTCCTCGACGGTATCATGCATCAGTGAGCAAATGGTGGAACGGACGCCAAGTCCGATCTCCTCCACGCAGATCTTGGCCACGGCAAGAGGATGAAGAATATAAGGCTCCCCGCTCTTGCGGCGCATAGTCTTGTGCGCTTCGGCCGACATTTCAAAAGCTCTCCGGATCAGGTCCTTGTCGCCGGGCTTTAATTTATTTTTCAGGGAACGCAATAGCGAGCGGTATTCCCGCAAGATCAGTTTTCTTTCCTGCTCTTCGTTGAGGTTATATTTGGGAGTCTGCGCTACGGTTTCCATAGAATTACGAATTTACTGAAAATTGCTAAGAGGAGGAAGTGAGAGAGCTGCTAAGAGGAAAAAAGAGAAAAGGAGAAAGGAGTTTAATTATACCTGGAGAATCGTCCAGGATTCATTCATTTGAAAGAAGAAATGACTGTGTGTAAATAGCAATTTCTTACCTCACATAAAACAAAGAAAGAGGCAATAAGTTTAGGGTCCAGGCGTCTTCTCCTATTAAAGAACATCAGGAAAGATATTTCCAAGACTGACAATCGCAGCGTCTGAAACAAAAAAAGGGAACGTTAAGCTTTGAACCCCGGTCTCCTTTTCCCTTTTAGAAAAAGAGTTTAATTATGGATGCTGGATGCCGCCTGCACTTCTCGTCCCTGCGAATGCGAGTGCCTGAATGTCGCTATCTTTCCCTTGTCATTGCGAGCGAAGTAATCGGAAGAGAGGGCCAGAAACAAAAAAAAGAAAGCAAAGTTCAAAACCTGCCTCCTTTTCTCTTTATCTCTCAACTTTGAGACTTTCGCAATTTTTCTCTTTATCTCTTAGTCTTTTTTCTTCGCGAAATCATATTTCAACAGGATCTCGTGTCCATTGGAGCCTTTATCATATACGCTCAGTGGTGTGGTGTAGATATCAAAACAGTATCCCACAGTAAATACCTTGTTTATTCGTAAGCCTGCTGAGATCATCCAGCTTTGTTTTGCCCGCAAGGCCAGGCCCCACCAGAACAATTCATTATGTTCTACCCGGGCGCCACCCTGGAATTCCAGCGGTGCGTTCGGGAGATAGATGAACATTGCATTCGGAGTGATCGTGGTATGATCATCTACGTTCCAGATATAGTAGCCATGCAGAAAATAATGACGATATAGTTGTGCTTGTTGCGTACGGCCGGGTAAAGCTGCCGAGCCGCCGCCGAGGTTGGTCTGGTAGAAATCCATTTTTGACTGGATCAACTGACTCACCGAAGCACCAACCTGGAATTTTTTAGAAGTATAGCTCATGCCAAAACCGGCGTCACCTGTTACCTTATTACTCGTGCTGCCAATCGCCGGGTCATTCCCCAAAGATGCCTGCAGTTTGGCGCGGTCAAATGAGAACTGTTGAAATCTTCCCTCAATACCGAGAGAAAACACTGCATCGTTTTTCATCGGTATATGATAAGCATATGCCATTTGCATGCCTGTACGTTTGGTTGGACCTGTTACATCGCTATACACATAGCCGCCGAGTCCCAATCTGATCGAAGGGATATATCCTGACCCAAAAACCGTAGCTGTGCGGGGACCCCCGTCAATTCCGTCCCACATCGCTCGATAAGTTGCGCCGATCACACCATGTTTTTGCACCCCGGCAACAGACGGATTATGAAATGATCCCTGCAAATCGTACATGGATGAAGTTGCAATCTGTTGAGCAGAGACCACTATAGCACTGATTGAAAAAAACAGGATGAATATATAATGTTTCATAATTACAGGGTTTTGATGATTATCGGATAATAGTCACATTTCCTTTCAGGTATTGATCCTTGCCGTTGATAAGGCGGTAAGTAATCACGAAATAATAAGTGCCATCCGGCAAAGGCTTGCCGTTGTAGGTACCGTTCCAGTTATTTTTATAATCATTGGATTCATATACTTTGGCGCCATAACGATTAAATACTTCAGCTTTGGCTTTATCGAGGCAGCCTGTACCGTTGGTAACAAGCCACAGGTCATTGATACCATCCCCGTTTGGAGAAAAGGCCTCCATGGGTTTGATGCAATAGGGAACCACGTTCACAACCATACTATCCGTTGCCACGCAACCTTGCGGAGTTGTCACCTTCAATTTATAGGTTGTCGTTTGCGAGGGGCTGGCCGACGGGTTCAATGTGTTAGTTGAATTTAAACCGGTGGGCGGTGTCCACAAATAGGATCCCGGTGAAGCTGTCGCCACGAGTGTATAAACATCACCAGTAATGATGACTGCATCAGGTCCTGCATTGGCTGTTGCACCGGGGAAGACAGTTACTTTAAATGAGCTTTGTGCAGTACAATTGCCGGTACTTGCCGTTACAGTATAAGTAGTGGTCGCCTGTGGTGTGAAAACGGGATTAGCAATTGACGAATTACTTACACCTATGGCGGGTGTCCAGCTATAAGTTGTACCAGCACTTATAGCACCGCGATTGAACGAAGCGCCGAAACAAAGTGAAGTATCGACTCCTGCACTTGCAGTAATGGCTCCCTGCAAGGCTACGACAACTGGCGGGTTCGAAAAAGTACACAAAGCAGCATCTTTCGTTGTAACGGTATAAGTGCCCGGTTGCAAATTGGGAAACGAATTAGAGCTTTGATAAGCGCCGCCATTGATGCTATACTGAAGCGGTGCAACCCCACCGGTAGCGTTTACTGTTATGTTTCCATTGACAAAACAGCTGGCGTCTGTTTTTGCAGTAGTAGCTGCCAGTGTATTTTTCTTTACAAACACCGTATCAGTAAATGAAACTTCCAGTGCAGGATTACTGCATGAACCATAAACTACCCTGACGATGTAAGCTGTACTGTCAAGAGTAGGACAAACATTGGAAAAATTAATATTCAGTACACCCGGTGCTCCGGATGATGTGTCTGTATTGTTGGTAGCCACTACCACGTTATTGACAACCAGCTCTGCTCTCTTGAACATAGGTGTGCCGCTGCTCGGAATAAAACGGAAACAGGAGTCCATGGCGGCAGCGCCCCACACCGTTGCGTTTTTACCTGTGGCAGCCACCGCAACATTTCTTGCCTGGTTTTGGACTCCAAGGATGGCCAGGCCCTCGTTCCAAAGTGTGCAATAAGGTTTGTCGTGAATATAAACTTCGATTACGCCAGTATTTTCAAACAATACCATTTCATGGGTAGCCCGAGGAGTTGTACACGAAGTCCCGAAATATGGCACTTCATTATAGCTGGCTATGAACCTTCTTTTTGGAGCCGTTCCTTCCACGCGATATTCGATCTTTTTATTAGGTGAGCTGGTCAGGCTCGGATCTATATCATGATAAGGACCGAAAATCATAGCTGGAGCATACGCGGTATTCGGAATACCTCCGCCTGATAAAGCGATAGAATACCCACTACCCATACCAGCCCTGCTCGTATCAAAGGTGATCGCTGAGTTGGATCCCATCAACAGGGAAGGATAATTTGTTCCAAAAAAACAAAACGAAAAGGCGAAAGGCAATGCAATCTTCTGGCTCCATGTATCATCGTTATAAACGCTGCTCACGACCGTACCACCCGGCGTTGTGTACGCGAAAGGCAAATAAGCGGGGTTGGTGATCACATAGTTATTTGTTTGTTTGATGTGCGGCACAGAGACATTGATGGCCGTACAATTCGTCCCGCAGGGTAATAAGATGTTCCGGTTTGGAATCGTGAAAACAGTGGCGGGATTTTGGGCGATGACTGAAATGCCAATAATGGTAATGGGAATGAGTAAAAATAGTCTTCTCATCAACAGTGTGTTTTTGGTGTGAACGATCGCTGCGGAACATTCAACTGTCCGCAATTGGGGGTTTCTCAGAGATTAAAATGGAAAGAAAACAGATCGTTAGAGGTTCTTAAAGGGATGGATATGCACAGGTCAGGTAGTTTTCAAACGTACGCATTTTTTGTTCCTGAACGAAAGAAAATTTTAACATTTTAACCGATCTATATTTTATCGGGATTTTACTTATTACCCAACTCTGGCATTCTATTAAAATGCCATACATTTGCAGCCCCAAACCTGAAATGGTTTTGGTCCCGCCAGTTGACGGGATTAGTTCTTGAAATTTTCTACCCGGATGTGGTGAAATTGGTAGACACGTCAGACTTAGGATCTGATGCCGCAAGGTGTGGGGGTTCGAGTCCCTCCATCCGGACACGTTAGTTGATTGGTTAATTGGTTTATTAGTTAATTAGTCTATACCAATTGACCAATCAACTAACCAACTAATCAACTTTAAAATCATGGCAACAATTACTAAAGAAAACATCGGCCTGCTGCATGAAAAGCTGACCGTGAAACTGGAAAAGACCGATTATCTTCCTTCTTTCGAAAAAGCATTGAAGGACTACAGTAAAAGAGCCAACATCCCTGGTTTCCGCAAAGGCATGGTGCCTGCCGGGCTCATCAAAAAAATGTATGGCCCGTCCCTGTTTACCGATGAGGTATTACGGTCGGTCGACCGCGAGCTGGTCAGCTACCTGCAAAACGACAAGCTGGACATCTTTGCACAACCGTTGCCGCTGGAAACAGATATCCGCCAACTCGACGTCAATAATCCGGCTGATTATACTTTCCATTTTGAAGTGGGAATGAAACCGGAATTTCAGTTACCTGACCTGGGCGCGGCAAAGATCACAGAATACAAAGTAGAAGTGACAGACGAAATGATCAATAATGAGATCACCCGCCTGCAAAACCGTTACGGCAATATGCAGGATGTCGGCAGCGTCACGACAGAAGAGAATGTACTGAACGTGATCTTCTCTGAGGTGGATGATAATGGGCACGACCTGCAGAATGGGATTAAAAAAGACAACTCACTACTTCTAAAATATTTTAAAGAGTCATTCCGCAGCAACCTGGTGGGAAAGGTTACCAATGATTACGTGCTAGTGCAATTGGGTGATGCCTTTGATGAAAAGGAACTTGATGTTATACTGAGTGACCTTGGACTTGATAAAAATGATCCGCAGTCTTTAACCAGGCGTTTTAAAATACAGATCACCAAGATCGGCTTGCTGGAAAAAAAACAATTGAACGAGGAATTCTTCAACCAGTTATATCCAGGGCAAGATGTAAAAACAGAAGCCGATTTCCGTAATAAGATAAAAGAAGAAATCGAAGCCTACTGGAAAAGCCAGGCAAGGAACCAGATCCATGACCAGGCATTTCACCAGCTGGTAGACAATACCGAAATAAAATTTCCTGTAGAATTTTTAAAGAAATGGCTGAAGACCCAAAATACTTCTGCTGAAAAACAGGAAGAGCCCAAATCGGATGAACAGGTTGAACAGGAGTTTCCAACCTTCCTAAACCAGTTAAAATGGACTTTGATCACCGATAAGATTGTCCAGGATAATGCTATCGAGGTGCAACCGGAAGAAATCCGCAGTTTTGCCAAACAACAACTGCTAGGCTACATGGGTAATATGGGTACAAATGCCGAGGATCAGCCCTGGGTGAACGATTATATTGAAAAAATGATGAAGGACAGGAAATACATGGAAGATGCTTATAACAGGATACAAACGCAAAAAATATTCGAGTGGGCGGAAAAACAGGTGAAACCGGCGGTAAAAGAGATCACTGCTGATGAATTTACCAAAATGGTTGAAGCCCATCAGCATCACCACCATTAAATTTACATTTGTTAAGAATTTACCGGCAGCAAGAATAAAGAGATCGGAGAAACAGAGCGTACTGGAAAGTACAATATGCTTTGATCCGTATCTCACTCTCCTCCTGTTTCTTGCTTGATATTATCACTTTACCAAGCAGTTGCATTAAGACTGTGATCGTTGACATCTCAAGTGTTTTTTATTGCAAAACCCTATCATAACAGTCATTATTTGTGTAGTGCAAATTCTACAGTCTGGATTTCCCATTTATTACATGTGAATGGGTTCCCGCACTATTTTCCACGGCGAGGTTTCGTCTTTTCTTTGTGCTGTCGATTTCAGTATGCAACCAACCAGTATATATGAAAATCGATATCCTTGAAGAACTCGATTAACCCTTTTACAACCATTTTTCCACCCGTACCCTTGAGATCACCATCCTCGACCTGAGTGGGCGAGAATCATGAAACAGAAATTGATGCAAATACAACAGGTTATTAATAGTCTTACCACGCCGAAAGATCCAACACTTCATGAATTGACCAATGATCTGATCCAGGAATCGGCAGCTCTCGCCATTCTCAATCGCAACTATATCGTCAACAATATACCAGCAGACCTGCGCGTCGAAACGAGCGGGGTAATGGTATCATCGGTGCTTGACAAACTTCTATATACAGTCTTCCGTCACGCCCAAAACAGCGTCATACTTATTTCCGCACGGGTTTATGGCATGACAATTTTGGTACATGTCAAAAGCAAAGGCACCATCAGCCCCGGACTCCCGGAAGAATTGGGCCATGCCAGCCTGAAAGCAAAAAATAGCGGCGGTATCATTGAAATGATCCAATGTGAAAGCGGGCATGCATCAGTAGCCTACTGCTTCCTGAACGAAGCTGGGGCAGCTTGATTCCGATACTGGTCGCTGGATACTGGACACCTTATGCATTTTCATCGTCCGGCATCCCGCATCCATCTTGAGTGCCATTTCGTCTTAAATTCTTATTCTCCTGTCATTGATTTTGTGGTTTTATCAATTGGACGGATATTTGATGGCTTGAAATCCTGTCAAAGACTAAAAGATCAATTATGAGTTTTAATTCGGAATTTGAAAAGTATGCGGTAAAACACCGCGGCATCTCCAGTAATACACTTCATAGCTACGCCTCCAATCTCGTTACCGCCCTTACCCCGAACATTATCGAGGAACGCCCGATGAATGTCGCTGTAATGGACGTATACAGCCGGTTGATGATGGACCGTATCATATTTTTAGGTTACCCTATCAATGACGAAGTGGCCAATATTGTAACGGCACAGCTCCTGTTCCTTGATTCTACTGACAGGATGAGAGACATCAATATGTACATCAACAGCCCCGGAGGCAGCGTTTATTCAGGGTTGGGAGTTTATGATACTATGCAGTTTGTAAGTCCCGACGTATCCACCATTTGTATCGGAATGGCGGCCTCGATGTCCTGTGTTTTGCTCGGAGCAGGAACAAAAGGCAAAAGAGCTGCATTGAAACATGCCCGTGTCATGATGCACCAGCCCAGCGGCGCTATCGGTGGCCAGGCAAGCGATATTGAAATAACCGTAAACGAAATCCGCAAGCTCAAAACTGAGTTGTATGATATCGTTCATAACCATACAGGCAAACCTGTTTCGCAGATCGAACAGGATTTTGACCGCGATAAATGGATGACCGCCATCGAAGCCAAAGAATATGGGTTGGTTGACGAAGTTCTCCTGACCAATCCCAGGAAACAGAAAAAAGAAAGTTAACCTCCCCTCGTTAAAGAGAACAAAAAAAATTAATCAGAAACGATAAAAAGGGTATATATGAACAGCAAGAATTTTTTATACGGCGGCTGGAGATCAGATGATGATGAAGAGGAAGAAAAAGAAGAGCAGCCCAAGTCAGACCTGATGATGTTCAGCAAAAAGCTGGAAAAATATTTTTTTGATAGCCGCAGTGTTTACCTCTGGGGCGTGGTAGATGACAAAACTGCCAAGGATGTGGTCAGCAAATTCCTGTTACTGGATGCCGATAAGCCAGGCGAAGAAATCAAGTTTTATATAAACAGCCCGGGTGGAGTTGTCACCAGTGGAATGGTGATGTACGATACCATGCGAATGATGAAAAGCCCTGTCAGCACGATCTGTATGGGTCTTGCAGCGTCAATGGGAAGTATCCTTTTGAGTGGTGGTAAGAAGGGCAAACGATTTATCTATCCAAGCGGCGAAGTGATGATCCATCAACCTTCTCTGGGAGGTTATATCCGTGGCGTCAGTGCCGACCTTGAAATACAGGCGAAGCAGACAAAAAGGGTTAAAGACCTTGGCGCCAGGATCCTGGCGGAGAATTGTGGGAAGACGGTTGACCAGATCCTGAAAGACTTCGACCGGGACTATTGGATGGATGCGGGGGAAGCGATCAAATACGGAATAGTCGATAAGATAGTCGACAAGATATAAAACGCTGATTTACAGCTAGTAAATGATTAGATAGTATTTGTCCTTAATCGTAAAATAACTGTATAAAAAAAGCCGCCGTTATCGGATCGGTTTTTTACTTTTGCAATACGAATTGATTAGTAGCGTTTTCTCATATCCTTAAATTAATCATGGCGAAAAATCCTTTGCATTGTTCATTTTGTGGTCGCAACCGGGATGAGGTCAAGATCCTGATTGCCGGCCAGGAAGGCCATATTTGTGAAAACTGTGTAGAGCATGCCCGGGAGATCATAGAACAGGAACTAATGGTCCGCGATGAGAAGACGCCATCCTCCTTTAAACTCACGGTAAAGAAACCCGTGGAAATCAAAAAATTCCTAGACGAATATGTAATTGGACAGGACGAAGCAAAAAAGGTCCTGGCAGTTGCTGTTTATAATCACTACAAACGTCTCCAGCAACGTAATAACGACAACAACTCCGGCAACGATGTTGAAATTGAAAAAAGCAATATCGTAATGGTGGGTGAAACCGGTACGGGCAAAACCCTGCTGGCAAAAAGCATTGCCCGCATGCTGAATGTGCCATTCGCAATTGTCGACGCTACAGTGTTCACCGAAGCGGGTTACGTGGGCGAAGATGTGGAAAGCATCCTGACAAGACTCTTACAGGTTTGCAATTATGATGTAAGTGCAGCTGAACGTGGAATTGTATACATCGACGAAATCGACAAGATCGCCAGGAAAGGAGATAACCCTTCAATAACCCGTGACGTAAGCGGTGAAGGTGTACAGCAGGGCATGCTGAAGTTACTGGAAGGAACGGATGTACTGGTACCGCCACAGGGTGGACGCAAGCATCCCGAGCAAAAGCTTATCAAGATCAACACGCAAAATATTCTTTTCATTTGCGGTGGTGCCTTTGATGGCATCGACAAGATCATCGCCCGTCGCGTTCAGACCAATACGATCGGGTTTAATGTCGACAAAGACCAACAGGAAAGCATGAAGAAAAACCTGTTGCGTTACATCAACGCACAGGATCTTAAATCATTCGGTCTCATACCTGAGTTGCTTGGCCGTTTACCGGTAGTGACTCATCTTGATCCCCTGGATGCCCCTACCCTTCGCGCTATTCTTACTGAGCCGAAGAATGCACTGATCAAACAATATCGCAGGTTGTTTGAACTGGAAGGAATACAGCTCAGCATCGAAGATGAGGTACTTGATTTCATGGTAGAAAAAGCCGTGGAATATAAATTAGGTGCCCGCGGATTGCGCAGTATTTGCGAAGGAATACTTACTGATGCTATGTTTGAATTACCCTCTTCTAAAGACACACACTTCACACTTGATATCGACTACGCAAGACGTAAGTTTGATAAGAGCAAGCTAAGCTTGCTGAAAGTCGCGTAAGAAAAATCCAAAAGTTTAAGAATGCCGGTTGTCATAACTTGCATATCATTTATCGTCTTAAAACTTTATCCATGCATGAACTTGTAGAAAAACTGAAAGCTGAAGCCGGTCTGACGGATGAGCAGGCTAAAAAAGCAATAGAAGCAGTCAAGAATTATGTAATAGAGAAATTTCCCATGCTGGAAGGAGCAGTGGGAAATCTCTTCGGTAACTCATAATTTATTTGATAGTTCTGCAGTGTCTGCCTCTTGGATTATTGGCGGCCTCGTAGGGTGAAATGGCCCTGTTGCAGGATTCAAATATCACCAGGATAATAAGTGCCCAGATAATGTGTCTTGTTTTCATCGGGATTGATTTTAATAAGACTAATATAGTCGGTCTGCGAGCAACTACATAATAACAATCCCGCCTGAAATTCCTCCTGATTTTCAGGTAAATACACTGATGAAGCAGTCTGCGGAAACTACCGTCTTAACCGGTTTAATACTGAGTACTGAGCCGGGCCTCACCCTTCAACTCCTCTAGATTGCTTCGCTTCGCTCGCACTGATGTGAGAGTGAGTCTTCGGCAGATCGCGATGCTGAATCCAACATCAAGTATCCAGCATCGACTGCGGACTATCGACTAACGACTAGTGACTCCAGACTATGGATTTTCATTATACTTTCGCAAAAACTCCCTGATCTTCACTCCCGATTCTTTAAGATCTTTTTGAGTCCAGCCTCCATCAGAAGCAGCGCTTGTTTTCAATACTGAGCAGGTTTCATCCTTATCCGAAACGGACCAGGTGATCCAGCTTAGCTGGTTGGCTTCCATCCAATCGATCCATTTTTGCCATTCTTCATAATTCAGCGGACCATTGCCACTTGCTTCCATTCCTGCGCATTCCGAAATAAAAACGGGAAGGCCTTTTTTTATAGCTTCTGTTGTTTTGTCGCGCAGCCATTGTTTATGAGTGGCCGCATAAAAATGTACGGTATACATAAGGTTCGCATAACCCTTAATTGGATCCGTAGCGGGCAAATCGATGTCCTGGTCCCATTTAGGGCTTCCCACGAGGATAATGTTATCAGGATCAATCGCCCTTATTGTTTTGATCACCTCCTCTGAATAAGCTTTTACCTCCGGCCATGTCTCGTAGTCAGGTTCATTGAATATCTCGTAGATCACGTTCGGATACCGCCCATATTGTGCGGCCATTCGACTAAAAAATATTTTAGCCTCGTTTAATTTGATGTTGTGGCTGTGCCAGTCAATGATCACATAAATACCTTCCTGAATTGCTGCATCTACTACTGCTTTGACACTCGCAATGGAACCAGTCGAATCCTTTATATAACCCCTATCAGGTTCAACACCCATAGCAGCCCTGACAACCGAACATTTCCAGTCGTCGTGCAACCATTTGACGGCGCCGGCATTGTAAAATCGGGGCCACCAGTTGTGCCAGCCGAAACTCATTCCCCGTAACACAACTGTCTTACCCTTCTTATCGACCAGCCTGGTGCCTTCTACATGTAAAGCACCATGAGTCTTCACCGGCTGTCCCTGGGTGGTCATTGCCGCCAAAAAAAACAGGGGGATAATGAATGATAACCTTGTCATAAAAAGTTACTTCTTTGTTTTATAAATATTATTAAGGTCATTTTCAAATAAAGTGTATGGATCGTTATAGAATTTTTTGAAATCAGCTTCACTTAGCTGCCCGGGAAACGGAGCATAAAAATGAGTCGGGCTTCGGACATCATTTCGCCAAACCAGTACATAACACAATCTCATTTTTTCGGAGCGTAATGATTTCAATAATATTTCAGTCCACCAGTTTTCTTTCGGTATTGACTCCAGTCCCGTTTCAGTGAACGCGGCCAGCTTGCCTGTCCTCAGTGCATAGTCCGATACTATTTTCAATTTCTTGATCCCCGCTTCGATATCATAACTCCCATCACGTCCAAAATCGCCATAGTTATCAACACCCAGCATATCTACCCATTCATCTCCCGGGTAACGCTCGAGATATTGTTGTTCTGTTGCGAATCGGTTATCCGGCGAAAAAGCATAAATAAGATTATGGACACCAAGGCTGTCTTTTAAATAAGAGACAGTAAATCGCCAAAGAGTTCTGAACTCATCGGTTGTACAATGAGCCTTTCCCCACCAGAACCAGTCTCCATCAAATTCATGGTAAGGACGAAAGATCAGCGGTACCAGTTTACCATCTTCTCCCTTAATTGATCTAATCAAACCGGCAATGGTCTGAAGGATCGTCTTATACTTATCATGATGTGATCCGCCCGGGATAATATTTTTCACGGCAGGAGCGGCAGTAGAATCATTCCAGTAAAAATTCGTTTTTGAAACCGGGTTGTTGAAATGCCAGGCCACAGTAGTAACGCCACCCCGGTCATACGTATCGGCAATCGTTTTTCGCAGTGAGGCTTTTTCTTTTTCAATTAAGCTATCTGGCCGACCCGATAATCCGCTGAAATCGACACCAATTACAGCCGGGTGAGAACCGGTCACTGATTTTACATCCGATCGACCGGGATCGCCGTACCATCCATGTCCGTATTCGGTGGCATGCTGGTGACCAAATAGTATATGGTCTTCCGAAAGGAGAGCAAGATTATCAAACAAAGCTTTTGTTTCTTTCGTTGCCTTATCATCAACGAGGCGCAATTTCTTTTGTGAAAAAGATATGGCCGAAAAAAACAACAAGCATAGGATCATTATCATTCTTTTCATATGGCACTATTTCTTAGTTATCCGGATAGCGAAACCGCCACCTGGAGCAAGATGCACGTCAAGCTTGCGGGAAGCGTTTACCGGGATAATTTCTTTTTTATAATCTGTCGCATTCCTGTCGGCATTGATACCATCCCTGAAAACCTCTGCGCTGTAATTCCCGTCTCCTAAGAATGACAGATCAATCACGACATTTCTTGCCGTCCAATTACTCATTCCCCCGATATACCAGGTGTTATCTTTTTTACGAGCGATCACGGCGTATTCACCCAGTTTCCCATCTATGGCCACTGTTTCATCAAATGTCGTTGGCACCCGCGAAATAAAATCAGTGCATTCCTGTTCCTGCATATACGCGGTGGGATTATCAGCCAACATTTGCAACGGTCCTTCATAGACGATATACATTGCCATTTGGTGGCAACGTGTTCCCTGGCTTACCGGCAAAGAATTGCTGGGCCTTGCATTTCCCCTCGTGGTATTTCGTAATGCTCCGGGTGTATAGTCCATTGGACCAGCCATCATACGGATATAAGGAAGACTTACTTCATGCTTCGGCACACGTTCGTCGGCGCTCCATTTACTGTATTCCATTCCCCGCACACCTTCAAAATTGATTACGTTCGGCCATGTTCGCTGCAAACCCTGCGGTGGAAACATGCCATGAAAATCCAGCAACAACTGGTGTTTAGACGCAATTGCGGCCATGTCATAACAGGATGCTATCATTTTCTGATCATTCCGGTCGAGGAAATCAACTTTAAATCCTTTAACACCCATAGCGGCATATTTTGCAGACAATCCGTCAACATCTCTTGACAAAGCATACCAGGTGCTCCACAGGATCAACCCGACATTTTTTTGTCTGGCATGCTCCAACAATTCCTTAAGATCGATGGCCGGGGAAAGTCTATTTAAATCCCAATCGTCGCTCCAACCTTCGTCCAGTACCACGTACTCGAGATGATTGGCCGCAGCGAAATCAATATAAGATTTATATGTCAGTGTGTTGACCCCCGCCCTGAAATCAACATGAGTTATATTCCAGTCGTTCCACCAGTCCCAGGCCACTTTACCTGGCTTTATCCATGAAACATCACCTATTTTACTCGGTTCCGATAACCGTTGCACCATGTCGTTATTCAACAGATCTTTGTCCTGTTCGCTAACAACGATTATTCTCCAGGGAAAATTCCGGGTACCGGTGACTTTAGCAATATAATCAGCCCGCCTGGTGACCATATAATTGATCCGGTTAAATCCGCCCAGTTTCTCTTCAAGTGGATAGCCTGCAAATGTCGACCTGATCCCATTTGCGACAGAGGGACTCTTTTGTACAAACATGGCGGGATAATCCTGTACATCTGCTTCCAGTACCACAGCCTTTTTATTGTTGTCGAGCGACACAAGCAAAGGAAGATAACCCAATGTATCGCTATTGAATTTTGAAAGCAACGTTTCCGTATAAAATTCCTCGAAGGAGCAGGAAAATCTTTCACCTCCTCTCAGGTCACTGGTATGCGGGATAAAGGCAATGTAATCTTTATCGAAATTGAACTCGCTTTGCTCATTTCGTATAGTTAATTCACCTTTTCTTTTTGTGAAGAAGCGGTAGGCTGCTCCGTCGTTATATGCCCTGAAAATAATTCCGTAACCGCCCTTGATCTCAATACTCAACTGGCTGCATTTATTTTCAATCCTGCTTTTCTTATAGCAGACCACATTGATTATTTCATCGATGGTTTCCTGGCGGGATTTGCTTACCTGTACGTTTTTTCCGAGCATCTCACCAGTATTCAACTCAAGCGAAATATTAGAAGGCGACAGAATGATTTGACCGTTGTGTGTGACCGACCATGTGATAGCCTGGCCTGTGTTGATGGTTACAACGAATTTGTTATCGGGAGAAGAAAGCTGAAAAACCTTATTCTTTTGCGCCACCAAATTCAATCCACTATAAACAAGGGCCAAAAACAAAACATAAACTCTCATGATAAAACTTTAGGGCTTTTTTTCAGAATTTTTTCAATCTGCGCAAGCTCACTGTCATTCAATATCAGGTTATCGAGACAGTCTATATTATTATCCAGCTGCTGAACGGAGCTTGCGCCGATCAATACAGTGGTAATGCGTTTATCTTTTAGCAACCATATGAGAGCCATTTGTGCCAGCGACTGGTTTCTTTTTTTAGCTATTTCATTCAATTGCCGGATCTGTTCAATTCGCTCTTCCGTTATTTCAGCCGCCTTAAGGAAACCGTGGGCCTTGGATGCTCTGGAGCCTTCGGGTATGCCTTTTAAATAACGGTCTGTCAATAATCCCTGCGCCAATGGTGAAAACGGAATGCAACCGACTCCAAATTCCTCCAATATATGAAGCAAACCATCTTCTACCCATCTTTCGAACATTGAATACTTGGGTTGATGAATTAAACACGGAGTACCTAAATGGTTGAGTATTTCAATTGCTCTCCTTGCTTCGGGCGCCCTGTAGTTGGATATTCCTGCATACAGCGCTTTTCCACTACGTACGGCTGTATCCAATGCCGTCATGGTTTCCTCCAGGGGCGTTTCGGGATCGGGGCGATGGGAGTAAAAAATATCGACATAGTCCAGTTGCATTCTTTTCAGGCTTTGGTCAAGGCTGGACAGCAAATATTTTCTCGAGCCCCACTCACCATAAGGGCCGGGCCACATATGATAGCCTGCCTTGGTGGAAATGATCAACTCATCACGAAGATTACCGGTGAAATCCTTCTTCACTATGTTTCCAAAATTTTCTTCCGCTGTGCCGGGCGCAGGACCGTAGTTGTTGGCCAGGTCGAAATGCGTAATGCCCCGGTCAAAAGCCCTGCGTATGATACTCCTGGCTGTCTCAAAATCATCCACTGAACCGAAATTATGCCAGAGGCCAAGTGAAATCGCGGGTAGTTTCACACCGCTTTTACCACAGCGATTATAAATCATCTTGCCATACCTGTCTGGAGAAGGAGTGTACGCCATGTTTTTTCTTTTGTCTAAGTTCTGCCAAATCGGTCTAACGACCTGATGAACGCCACGGATTCACGGAAAAACTGTTTAACGGCCTGCCTACCGGTAGACAGGTTTAAAAGTTTAACGATTGGACGGATTAACTATAAAGATTGCCACGGATTCACGGATGAATGAATTAACGGATTAACATATAAGCATTACCATGTCATTGTTTTCTTTATGAATGCAGTTAATTCTTTGGCAATCTGCTGGTGTTCGGCCAGGTCAGGATGGCTATCACAGCCGTTATGATACTGTTTTGAAAAAAAGTAGCGGGTCACTTTTTTGTCGCCGTTGTCGTTAACAGTCTTTACAATTGATGCCAAAGATCTTTTCATAAATGCAGCCAGCCGTTCATCTGCCATAGGACTGGTCAGGCAGATCATCATCGCTTTTGGATAATACTTTCTTAGCTGTTTAAGGAAAGCAATGTAGTTATCACAAAAACTGGTCGAATCCTGTATGCCGTCGTTCTGTCCCAGGCAAACGGTGACTACATCCGGCTGGTATTTATTAAAATCCCAATTAATAGTATCGTTGCGCATACTTATCTTATCAAATACCTGCGGCATAATGATGTTCATATTGCAACAGCTGCGCATCAACCCAATTCCAGATACAGCCGACAGGTGGTATTGCGCATTCAATGTTCTTGCTGTCACCGGTCCATAACTCATGTATGCATTATGCTGGTCCTGCCATACCCCTTTGCCACAGGGGATCTCTGAAAGATCGGCGCCTGTACCACAGGTAATGGAGTTACCAATAAATTCAATCTTACGTTTTGGCGGGGAAAGCGGCTTGACTATTTCATGAAACATAAAGCCCACGAGTTCAATATAACCGATATTAGCTTCGGTATCCTTGCAAATGACAAGGGTATGCTCTCCATCGGATAAATTCCCGGAAATATCAATCGTATCCCGGCTGGCTTTTGTTTGTATACGCTTTACCTTGCCATCCACTACCACTTCCAGATAATTATGATTCTTTCCCCAAAGCACTTCATCATTTACGATGATGTAGCATCCATGGCCTTTAAATCTTACGGTCACATATACTCCCGGTTGCCAGAACCGTGGCAGCTTTGGATTTGTAAAATCTATCCTGCCGGTATACTGGATGTAGGGATGATCGGCATGAAAACGACCCATTGAATAGCGCTGGCCATGTACCGGTGATTCAAACAGGATAACTGCCATAATGCACAGTAGAATTACCGGACGATGATCCCGATAGCTATCGGGAGTGTGCCGCCCAAGGCGGGACAAGCGACGATGATAGTAGTAATACAGCCGGCTCATTAAAAATATTATCACTTATAATTAAATGTCGCTTTCTTTTCCCCGATCATTACTTCGAAATCACCCGGTTCAGTCACCCATTTGAGCTTGCTGTTGACAAAGGCGAGATCATTTTTATCCAGGGTAAAGTTTACGGTTTTTGTTTCGCCGGCCTTCAGGTTGATCTTTTGAAAAGCCCTTAACCGTTTCATGCTTGGAGTAATACTTGCATACATATCTCTTGTATACAACTCGATAGTGTGTTTGCCATCCCGGTTTCCTGTATTCTTTACTGTAATGCTGACGGTAAGCTTTGCATTCCCGCTCAAACTTGTGCTGCTTAGTTGGATGTTTCCGTATTCAAAACTTGTATAGCTCAAACCATGACCAAAGGCGAATAATGGATCATACCCTCCATTAACATTGTCATTGAAAACTTCCCGCACCTCTTCGGTAGGTTTGCGATCGTACATTACGATTTCACCGATGCTTTTCGGATAGCTAAAGGGTAATCTGCCGTCAGGATTATAATCTCCAAATAATACGTCAGCTATAGCTTCTCCCGCTTTCTTACCGCTCCAGTAAGCCATTAAAATTCCTTTCATCGATGGCTCAATACTGGTAATAAAGCGAGGCCTTCCTTCTGTCAATACCAATATCACCGGTTTGCCGGTGGCCGCAGCAGCTTTGGCCAGGGCAAGTTGGTCATCTGGTAAGGCCAGCTCCCTGGTATTGCCGGGACTTTCGGCGTAAGCATTTTCACCCAGGCACCCGCAGCATCATAATTTAGCTTGTTATCAAAACCTTTACCGGTAGTAGTCGTCACATTTCCCGCTCCCAGCTTATCTGTTATAGCCTGTAGGATGGTTTTGCTGTCTGCAGGATACCATTCTTCATCCCTTCCCTGCCAGGTATAGCTCCAGCATCCATTCAATGCGCTGATACTTTGGGCAGAAGGACCGGCAACGAGGACCTTTGCTGTTTTTGATAAAGGAAGAACGTTATCCTGGTTCTTTAGTAAGGTCATAGCTTCATGCGCTGCATTCAATGCCAGTACCTGATATTCAGGTTTGCCAAAATTGGAAACGGCAGCAGGCTCGGGATATGGATTATCAAACAAACCTAATTTGTATTTTAAGATCAAGATCCGTTTTACCGCATCATCGATCCGGCTCATGGGCACTTCTCCTTTTTTTACTGCTTCGATCAGCAGGTCATAAAAAGAGAAATCAGAAGGAACCATGCTCATATCGATACCGGCATTGATCGCCATAGCTACCGCTTCTCTCGGCGTGGAAGCCACATTGTGACGATCGTGTAATCTTTTTATGTCTTCCCAATCGGTAACGATCATCCCCTGGAAACCAAGTTCCTTTCTTAACACTTCAGTCAGCAGGTATTTGCTTGCATGCACAGGCTCCCCGTTTATTTCACCGGAATTGATCATGATCGTTGAAGCGCCGGCTTTTACCGCTTCACGGAATGAAGGCAGGTAATATTCGCGCAATTCGATTTCGGGAATATAAGCGGGTGTTCTGTCTTTACCGGTACGCGGTCCCGAATAACCCAGGTAATGTTTCATACAACTGGCGACGGCTGTTGGATTCTTCAAACCATCTTCTTCATACGATCTTACGGCTGTTGATCCCAATGTTTTTGCGATATAAACATCTTCGCCGTAGGTTTCAACAAATCTCGACCATAGCGGCTGCCGGCCAATATCCAAAACGGGAGCAAAATTCCAACGTACACCCGATGCTCTTAATTCTTTGGCTGTTGTTTTCACCGCAGCCCTTACCAGCTCCGGGTTTCTTGCTGCGGCCATTGCTAAATTGTGGGGAAACAAAGTGGAATTGAGCGTATACGTTTGTCCATGCATCCCGTCCAGACCGTATATGACAGGGATCTTTAATCTTGTATTCTTCGATTCATCCTGTATCTGTGTAATGATGCTATTCCATTTTTCAACCGTAAATCCATGCGCATTTACATTTAGTACCGAACCTACATGATGATCAATAATTGCTTTTTTCAATGCGTCAGGATCAATGTTTCCATCCCGGTCACCCCATCCTCCCTTTGCAATGACCGCGATCGTAACCTGTGTCATCTGTCCCACTTTCTCTTCCAGCGTCATTTTCTTTAATAACGCTTCCGCTTTTTGCTGGTCTGTTTGTGAAAATACCTGCCAACTAATAAAGAGCAGGGGCAGTAAAAACAATTTTTTCATGATGGTTGTATTAAATAATTAGATCGAAAAGTTCCGATAGACAGAGGGTAAGCACCAAGAACCAAATAGCAAGAACCAAATAAAGAGTCAAGCACAAATAACCAAAAAGCACGAATATTTAAATACGGAAATGAATGTAGGAAAACTTTTTCCTATAACAATAAACGCTTGCAATCGGGATGCGCTTTTTGCGATTTTCGGATTTATGATTTGGAATTTATTTGGTTCTTGTTTCTTGAGGTTTGGATCTTATTAGGGCTTCTCAATGGCCATAAACACTACTGCTCGGCCCGGAACCATCACTCTGAGTCCTCCTGCGACAAAAGCCGACATTGGGGCAATGGTTTTATAATTAGCGGGGCCGCCGCTAACGGCTGTCGTCGTTTCTCCATTCACGATCACCTTGCGCGAGAATTCTCCGTTGTCGCCGGCCCCCGTCAATGTATACCAGAAAAACCGGTTACCTTTCCTGAAATTATTCACTTTTACTTCAACTGCTTTGTCGGTAGTCGATGTATTAACTATCATCACGCCGACTTCACCAGAACTGTAAGAAGAAGCA
>VBAT01000047.1 GCA_005884665.1 Bacteroidota bacterium | reverse complement strand
TGTATCGTTGAGGGGGACCGTAGTTGTCGGTATCCATTCTACTTCGGAAGTGATGGGGGTGATGCCTTTGTCTTCCAGGGCCTTTTGCATTTTGCCAAAATCAGTGAAGGTGCAACGAACGACCAGTACCGTTTCACCATTTTCACCGCTCCCTTCGCCCAGTTCCTCCAGGCCAGAGTCGATCAGTTCAAGTTCGAGATCATCTGCGTTCAATCCCTCCGGCTTTAGCCTGAATACGCCCATTTTCTTAAACTGGAATGAAACGCTACCGCTATTTCCTAAAGTTCCACCGCCTTTATTGAAATGAGATTTTACATTAGCGACCGTTCTTACATGATTATCGGTTGCTGTTTCAACCAGCAGCGCTACACCATGGGGGCCATATCCTTCATAGAGAATCTCATCATAATTACTCATGTCTTTGCCCATCGCTCTTTTGATTGCCGCTTCCACACGATCTTTCGGCATGTTCACGCTCTTGGCATTCTGGAAGCAACGCCTTAATGCCGCATTAGTGCCCGGGTCGGGACCACCGGCTTTTACCGCAATGGCTATTTCCTTACCTATACGGGTAAACTGTTTGGCCATCCTGTCCCAGCGGGCAAACATCGAGGCTTTTCTTACTTCAAAAATTCTTCCCATTATAATTGAGTTAGATGCATCAGGCCGCTACCAGCGGCCTGATGCGTTTCAAATCGGACTGCAAATCTAAGGCAATGGGGGTAAAAGAAAAACCGTCCTGTAAACAAGACGGTTTTAAAAAATTGAGCGTTCGGTTAATTAGCAGCGTCTGTCCGCCCCAGCTTTCTAGCGAATACAACCAAATGGATCGCCGCAAATATAATTGAGATATAAAGTAGTGTTCTGTCAGAGTCAAAACCGGTAACATATTGATATAATACCCCTGCAACAACCAATAATCCACAAATCCCCAGTCCCGTATAGCGAGCTATTTTCATTCCTTTCCTGTTAGTTGTTCCGTTACCAAGGTGGCTATTTTTAGCGCCATATACTAAATAAATATCAAGGCCAATCAGCATCCAAACTAATAAACGTATCCAAGTATCCATGGGTAGGAAAACCATCATGAATAAACAGGTAGCGATACCAAGAATAGGGACTAATGGAACCATTGGAGTTTTAAATGCTCTTGGCAGCTCTGGCATTTTTCTACGCATCACCCATACGCCGATACAAACCAGTATGAAAGCAAATAATGTTCCGATGCTTGTCATTTCGCCCACTACTCTTGCCGGCACAAACGCAGCAAAAGCACTTACAAAAAGCATAAACAATAAATTATTTTTTGCCGGTGTCTGAGTTTTAGGATTAACAGCGGAAAAGATCTTGGGAATTAGACCGTCTTTACTCATGCTAAAAAAAACACGGCTTTGGCCCATCAACATCACCAATATTACTGATGAATATCCAAATAGAATGGCTACAACGATAGCCCGGTTTAGCCAGGGATAATCCGGGTGGATGACACCATTTGCATCTGCACTACCCATGTGGTCAATTGCTACTGCTACAGGAGCGATTCCGTCCTTCCCAGCAAATGTTGTATAACTGGTAACACCTGTCATTACATGAGCGAATAATATGTATAATAATGTACAAATGGCCAATGATCCTAAAATGCCTATTGGCATATCCCGTTTCGGGTTTTTGGCTTCCTGTGCTGCCGTGCTCACGGCATCAAAACCAATGTATGCAAAGAAAACTATAGCTGCGGCCCGTATTATCCCGCTGAATCCAAAGTTGCCAAAATTCCCGGTATTATCTGGAATGTAAGGATTGTAATTAGAGGTGTTAATGTATTTCCAGCCGAGAAAAATAAAAATAAGTACAACGGCTATTTTCACTGCCACGATAATACCATTTACAAATGCACTTTCTTTTGTGCCTTTTATTAGTAAGGAGCTCATCAGTACAATAATAAATACGGCGGGCAGATTTATAACCCCGCCATCCCAGGGACCGGATGTTAATTCAACAGGAAGTTGAAGGCCAAACCCATCTAAAAACTTAACCAAATACCGGCTCCAGCTTATACCTACAGTAGCTGCCCCGACTGCATATTCGAGAACGAGATCCCAGCCAATGATCCACGCGATAAATTCACCCATGGTAGCATACGAATATGTGTAGGCGCTCCCTGCGACGGGTATCATGGAAGCAAATTCTGCATAACAAAGGCCTGCAAAAAGACAACCAAGGCCAGCCACAACAAACGAAATAGTAATGGCAGGCCCGGCATGATTGGCAGCTGCCATACCCGTAATCGAAAATAGTCCGGCTCCAATGATAGCCCCAATACCCAACGCCACCAGTCCACCTGCGCCCAAAGTCCTTTTTAATGTGTGCGTGCCGGTTTCCTGTGCTTCATTAAGCAAAACATTCATCGGTTTTCTGACAAATAAACTCATGAGTTGTTTGGTTGGTTAAACATTACAAAGTCGTAAAATAAACAATTATTTCATTCACCAGGCTATTTCTTTTACACGTAAGGTATTATAAAGGGTCAAATGTTTTTGCCCCTCAGTATTTTTTCCGATTTTCGGCAATCCTTAGTGGATTTCTATGGCTAAAAAGAACAGGCTTACCATATTTATCGTGATTGCAATGATCCTTGGCGTGATAACCGGTTACCTGGTCAATCAATTTGGGAATGGATCTAAAATAACTTATGCTCCTGCAAAGGATTTTACCGGATCAGATAATATCGTATTGAAGATATCAGGCAATGATGTCACCCAACCTATTCTTGTTGTCAAAGACTCATCGGCCTATCGCAAAGCAAGTGACAGCCTGAAGAGTGGTTATTGGATTGTTGTTGCCAATACCGCCGCCGCGTATACGCCCTCGGTTTTTTCAGATCCTGCGATTACTACAGCGAACTCAATGGTTACTCTGAAGGGTATCAGTAAAATCCCAGGCAATGGCATCGCCACTATTAAATCAGTTCAATCATTTGCTGATATTATCCGGCTGCTTACCACCATTTTTCTTCGTCTTGTTCAGATGATCATTGCCCCGCTGGTGTTTACTACACTGGTGGTCGGTATTGCTAAACTGGGCGATCTGAAATCAGTTGGCAGGGTAGGCGGTAAGGCCATGCTATGGTTTATATCTGCATCACTGGTGAGTTTATTACTTGGACTTGTACTGGTAAATTTCTTTCAGCCTGGAATGGCTATCGACATGAGCATTGCCGACAAAAGCGGGGCCAGTGAACTGGTCAGCAAAACGCAGGAATTTTCCCTGCAAAAATTTGTCGAGCATGTTATTCCCAAAAGCGTGTTCGAAGCTATGTCTGCAAACGAGATCCTGCAGTTGGTGATCTTTAGTATTTTCTTCGGCGTTGCCTGTACTACCCTGGGTGACTACGCAAAACCGCTGATCCATGCGCTTGAAATTGCTTCGCATGTAATTTTAAAAATGGTTACCTATGTCATGAACTTTGCGCCGCTGGGTGTGTTTGGAGCAATTGCAGCCGTGGTAGCCACGAAGGGATTGGCCGTTTTTGGTTTTTATGGACAATACCTTCTATATTTCTTAATAGGTATTGTGCTATTATGGGTTGTCATGCTTGCCGTTGGATTTTTAATCCTGAAAAATAAAGTTCCCTCGTTGTTAAGACATATTGCGCAGCCTATGCTCATTGCATTCAGCACTACGAGCAGTGAAGCTGTGTTCCCGCGGTTGACAGAAGAACTCGAACGTTTTGGATGTAAAGACAAGATTGTAGCTTTTGTGTTGCCACTGGGTTATTCATTCAACCTGGACGGGAGCATGATGTATATGACGTTTGCAAGTATCACGATCGCGCAAGTCTACGGTATACATCTCGATACGGTCACGCAGATAACAATGCTATTGGTGCTGATGCTGACCAGCAAAGGCGTAGCCGGGGTGCCGAGAGCTTCGCTGGTGGTAGTGATCGCAACCTGTGCTATGTTTAAAATACCACCTGAAGGCATTGCATTAATATTGCCTGTCGACCATTTTTGCGATATGTTCCGGACGGGGACAAACGTACTCGGGAATGCGCTGGCTACAAGCGTTGTCAGCAAATGGGAAGGAGCGTTGGGAAACAGTCAACCAGAATTAATTAAGAACTGAACTATATGGATACATTTTTACTGGATAGTGGAGGCTTTATTCAACGGTTTATAGAATGGATCATTAATTACGGGGGCTTATACATTCTTTTACTGATTGTTTTTGCGGAAACGGGTTTATTCGTCGGTTTTTTCTTTCCCGGTGATTCGTTGTTATTTGCCGCCGGCATTTATATGGATGACCTGACCAGGGAACTTTTTAACCTGGATAGCAATGCCCCTGTGCACAGTTATCAATGGATCGTCATCATGATCATGGTAATGATCGCTTCCATATTGGGAAATATAGCAGGTTACTGGTTTGGGCGCAAGGCAGGGCCACTGCTTTACGAACGAAAAGAGACCTGGCTATTTAAAAGAAAGCATCTCATACGTGCAAAAGAATTTTATGACAGGTATGGTAAAGGCACCATCTTCCTGGCTAAATTTCTTCCCATCATCCGCACATTTGCCCCGATAGTTGGCGGAATGGTAAAGATGCCCAGGCCTATATTTACGTTTTACAATATTATAGGCAGTATTTGCTGGGTAGCTATCATGATGCTGGGTGGTCATTTTCTCGAGTCATGGGCACAAAGGAAATTCGACTTCAGCCTTAAGGATCATATTGAAGCTATTACCATCGGTATCATCCTGGTGACGACGCTGCCGGTGCTTTATAAATTATTTTTCAATAGAAACAAGCGGGATACTACCGTACCACCTGCCAACAATAAGATCAATCCCTAAGCAATGGAGAAAAAAGCTTTTTCCATATTCAATATCGCGGTTATAGTGGCTGCCCTTGGTTATTTTGTTGATATATACGATCTGCTTTTATTTGGTATTATCCGGATACCAAGTCTCACTTCGCTCGGTCTTTCCCCTGAACAAATAACCACTGATGGAGAATCGATCCTTCAATGGCAAATGTGGGGACTATTGCTGGGAGGCATTATCTGGGGAGTATTGGGAGATCGCAATGGACGATTAAGTGTGTTGTTTGGATCCATTATTCTTTATTCCCTTGCCAACATAGGTAACGGGTTAGTGCAAACTGTTGACCAATACAAATGGGTACGCTTTATAGCCGGTCTTGGATTGGCAGGAGAATTGGGCGCCGGTATCACACTCGTTTCTGAATTGACGCCAAAAGAAAAAAGAGGCATTGCTACTTCTCTTGTTGCAGGTATCGGTTTGACAGGTGCGGTTGTTGCGTTTATCATGAAAGAAAATTTTTACTGGCGCACCTGCTATTTCATAGGCGGCGGTCTGGGCTTGGCTTTGTTGATTTTACGTATATCGGTATTTGAATCGGGAATGTTTCATGAAGTAAAGAAGATGGATGTACAAAGAGGTAACTTTTTTATGCTCTTCAATAATTTTGATCGTTTCCGGAGATATATATGCGCCATTCTTATCGGGTTGCCTACCTGGTATGTCATTGGGGTGTTGGTTACATTTTCAAAAGAGTTTGGTAAGGCCTTTGGAATAACGGAGCCCATTGATCCCGGCAAATCCATTATGTATGCTTACGTGGCGATATCTATTGGAGATGTACTTGTCGGCTTTGTGAGTCAATGGTTCAAAAGCAGGAAAAAAGCGTTGTATCTTTTTTACGCCATTACGGCTTTATTCATTTTCCTGTTTTTTGCCGTTCAATGGAATGGATCTGCTGCAAAAATGTACTGGATATGCGCGGGTGCTGGTTTTGGAACCGGTTTCTGGGCCATATTTGTAACGATGGGCGCAGAGCAGTTTGGAACAAACCTCCGTGCGACGGCAGCCACAACGATTCCTAACATGGTTCGCGGCACACTTGCTTTTTTCATACTTCCTTTATTTAAATGGTTGCGGGGAATGGAGGGAGTAGGATATGTCAACGGCGGCATCTATACAGGTGTAATCATGATGGTCATTGCGGTAGTAGCAGCCGCATTTACAAGGGAAACATTTGGGAAAGACCTGAACTTCGTTGAACGGTGAGGGCATAGCCTTAATTAGCCTGCAAACATCTTATTCAGTAGTATGAAATTTCTCATTATTCGATTTTCCTCGATCGGCGATATCGTTCTTACAACGCCGGTTATCCGTTGTCTAAAAAAACAGGTGCCGGGAGCCGAGGTTCATTTCCTGACAAAAGACGCTTTCCGTTCCGTCGTCGAACACAATCCTTATATCGACAGGCTTCATGTACTAGCTCACAGTTGGGAGCTGATGATCCATGAGCTAAAAGAAGAGAACTACGATTATATCATCGATCTTCACCATAACGTAAGGACGCTAAAGGTCAAAAAAGAATTGGGTAAAAAATCGTTTTCATTTCATAAGCTGAATGTCGAGAAATACATCTACACCAGCATAAAGCTGAATATCCTGCCGAAGGTGCATATCGTGGACAGGTACCTGGCTACCCTAAAATCTTTCAATGTGAAGAATGACGAAGCCGGTCTTGATTATTTTATTTCAGAAAAAGAGGAAACGCATAAGCATGATATACCTGCTTCTCATCATGCAGGCTACATAGCCTGTGTTATAGGAGCCGCGCATGGCACCAAGAAATGGCCGGTCAATAAATGGAAGGAATTTGCTGCTAAAATGAATCACCCGCTGATCCTGCTGGGAGGAAAGGAGGATGCTGATAATGGAAAAGAGATCGCGTTTGCAGATACAGTAAAGATTTATAATGCATGTGGTAAATTCAGCATCAATGAAAGCGCCGACCTGGTACGAAAGGCCAAACTGGTGGTCACCCACGATACCGGGTTGATGCATATCGCCGCTGCTTATAAAAAACCGATTGTTTCTCTTTGGGGAAATACCGTCCCGTCGTTTGGAATGTATCCCTACTATGGGAACAACGATTCCCGCGGAACAATAATGCAGGTAAACAAGCTATGGTGCCGTCCCTGCTCCAAGATAGGTTATGATAAATGCCCGTTGGGACATTTCAAATGCATGCAGCAGATTGAAGTAGACACCGTGCTGGATGCGGTTAAAAAAAGGCTGTGATCTTCTGCCACCAGTATCTTGGCTTCGGATCGATTTGGGTATACTCGATGTAAGCCTGGATCTCCGCTACGATCTCGTTTTCGATCTTTTCTTTTTCTTTTTGGGGAAGAACCTCTTTGTTATCAATAATGCACGACAACCATGTTTGGATCTGTCTTGTTTCTGCCGGCACGGATTCACCACGCAGGTACCTGCCCGTTTTTGCTTTTAATACTTCTGTAGTCATACACACAGTTTTGAAAATATGAAGTCAATTATTGTTCACCAAAAATTAAGCATGCTTTTCAGGCCATGTTTCAAGCCTTTCATGCTGATGGCAGGAATAAACCTGTTCCACCATTGGTCTTCATAGTTTCTTTTTTTCGATGCGGAAAAAGGATAAAGGGATTTTTGGGTATTAACGGGTAGCCGCGCCTGTTGAAGGGCACCGATACTGAAGCCGGGAATAATTTGCTTTTCAATCGCCGGTATATTCACACTCGTCTTTAATTTGCTATTGATACACTGTACAACCGCTTTACGCACCTCCGTGTACAGGTGAACGGAGAGGGAGAAATCCACGGGAAGCCGGTCCCGGTTCTCCCAAAGAGAAATAAATATGTTCCTGACTATTCGCTTTGCATCTTCATGCGAATTCAGTTTGGCCAGGCAATAAGAATAAAGAGAATAACCATAGCGACGGGAAAGCTCTTCAAGCGCTGTTGAGTCGCCAAAGGGAAGTTTATTAATTAAGTCTTGCTCCGGGGTAAAATTCCTGCTCATCATAAGAGGTACGATTTAAGATTAACAATCCGGATAGTTGGATATGTTTATCGCAGGAATTGGGTCGTGAATCGAAGTCTAATGTAGAAAGAAAAACGTGAAAGGCAAGAACTAGCCCTATAGGTTTTTTACGACTATTTCTTTGTAGCTCTACAATATTTTGAAAATAAAGCAGTAGGGATTTTTTTATTTTATCAACATAGTTTTCCACCCGTATTTCTACGAATGGCTTGTAAATCATTCAGAAAGATCATATTAGAAATTGTTGATGTAACTTACCCGAAATTCGATTCATTGAGGCTGCAGATCGCCGTTCTTTTCCTGTGTACGACTCATATGGTTTCCGCACAGAACGATAGTATTTATACTTTTCTCATGCGTGATAGCGTACGGGTGACGATTGACCGCCCTGGGAATTTTTCAAATCATAAAAAGACGGTCATAACCTTTTTTGCCTTGCCCAATGGGAATACGACCGAACAAACCATGGGTAAAAGAATAAAAGCAGGAGACGACTGGCATTTTGATATCCAGCATATCAGGGCCCAGACCAAATTTATCCGGCAGGAGTTAGCAGACAAAAATTTTGTTGTTATTTACCTGGAAAACAGTTACAAAAGCTGGCCTGCCTGGAAACAGCGGCATCCGGATTTTAAAACGATCATCCCGCATATCATTGATTCTTTGAGTTCTCAGGTTACCACGAAAAAGAAAGACATATACCTTAACGGGCATAGCGGTGGGGGAAGTTTTATTTTCGGATATATAGCATCGGTTGATAAAATACCTGCGCCGATCAAACGGATAAGCTTTCTCGACAGCGATTATGGATATGACAGTAGCTACTATCCAAAATTCAGGGATTGGTTGAAAAATGTAAAAGGCTCGGCTTTGAACGTGTTTGCCTATAACGACAGCATTGCTTTATTAAACGGTAAATCTTTCGTTTCAGCAACAGGAGGTACCTGGTATCGGAGCCGTATTTTTTTAAATGATCTCCAGGCCGATTTTTCCTTTGAGAAAACCCGGGATGATAGTTTGATCGTCTACAGGTCCGTTGGGAGTAACATCCAGTTCTTCTTTAAAACGAATCCTGAAAGAAAAATATTTCATACAGTACAGGTTGAGTTGAACGGCTTCATTCATTCCGTGCTTTGCGGTACGCCGTACGATTCAAAAAAATATACATATTATTCTGAAAGAGCTTATACAGACCTGATAGAATAATTCTAAACATCAACATTCAATCTAAATAATAAAAAAGGCGATGTGATCATTCACACCGCCTTTTTTATTCTGGAAATGACTATACTACTTTTTCGCAACAGCCGCATTAATAGGCGCCCTGTCTATGTATTGAATGATCTGGTCGATTTTATCGTTAGCATCATAATGGTAGTCGACATGCACCCCGAACATTAATCTTTGACCATTCTTATACCTGGCATGCACGGTATACCAACTCAACAACCAGACGCCTGGCATATCATGGGTGGTCTGCGCGGTATTTACTTTGACGGGTAACCAGATCTCATCTGTGAACTGGATAGAATCGATCACATTCATTCGCCTGTTCTTCCAATAGTTGGTAATCGCCTGTTTGCCATCGAGGCTATCACCTGCTGACCACCGGAACTTAGCGTTGTCAGCAAAATTTGCAATCCAGCCGTCTACGTCTCCGCTGGAAAATTGGGTATTCATCTTTTTTCCCCAATCGACATATTTTGCATCGGCAAATTCTGCTGCCTGGAGCTTTTTGTCTTTCTCTGAGGTTGCGCTGGCGGTGCTTTCTGTTGTTTTAGCTTCGTCGGCTTTATCATTGCTGCAGGCAAATAAAACTACAGCAGACGCTGCCAGGATGAAAAGTCTTTTCATGCTTTAAAAGTTTGGTTTTGTAAAAAAATAAATGCGAGGGTAGTGTTTGGATGGGTGGAAAGAGAAATGAAGCTAGGGTTTTTGATTGAATCCCGCAATTTTAGGTGACTTCGCTGTTTAAAAAATCAGAATAGCCCACAGACCTGCCTGCCGGTAGGCAGCGAGCTGCTGAGAAGACACAGGAGCCACAGAAAAAAACTCTGTGGCTCTCCCGCCAACCCTCTTTTAGTAGAGATTGCGATTTTCAGCCGTTGGTTCTATTTAAGAAAAAGAAAACTCTGCTGTTCTCTGTGGCCAAATTATTACATCGCTTCGCTTAGTTCAAGCCAGCGAAGTTCTTTTTGGTCCAGCAGGCTTGTCACTTCCCCGATCCTTTGGGAAAGGCGTTGTAATTCCTCAAAAGGTGTACTGCCGCTATTGAGCTGATGCGTGATCGTTTCCTTTTCCCTGGCCAGTTCGGCGATCTCTTTTTCAAGCAATTCAAACTCACGTTTCTCTTTAAAGGAAGGCTTTCGTTTGTTACCTGTTGCCTGTTCCCGGTTACTTGTTTCAGGGAGTTGGTCTTTCTTTCCAGCAATTTGATTTCCTGCAACTGGCAACTGTTCTTTTTGTGACAGCCTGTATTGCGAATAGTTGCCCGGAAAATCGGTGATAATACCATCGCCCTCAAAAACAAACAGGTGGTCAACCAGCCTGTCCATAAAATAGCGATCATGTGAAACGAGCAGCAGGCAACCGGGAAATTCACTTAAAAAATTCTCGAGTATTCCCAGCGTCGGCAGATCGAGATCATTGGTGGGTTCATCCAATACCAGGAAATTGGGATTGCGGAACAGGATGGAAAGTAAATGCAATCTTCTTTTTTCTCCTCCGCTTAATTTGCTGATATAGGTATATTGCTTGTCGTCGTCAAACAGGAATAGTTCCATGAATTGTGAAGCGCTCAATGAACCCCCGCTTGCCAGGGGGAAATGTTCGGCAATATTTTTTACAAACTCGATAGCACGCATATCCTCTTTAATAACTAATCCCTGTTGCGAGTAGTTACCAAAGACCACGGTGTCACCCACATTCACTTTGCCGCTGTCTGCCTGTTCAATGCCCTGCAGGATATTTGTAAAAGTGGTTTTGCCAGTTCCGTTTTTACCCACGATGCCAACACGCTCTCCTTTTTTAAATGTGTAGTCAAAGCCTTTTAAAATTATTTTATCGCCAAAGGCTTTATAGATTTTCTTCAATTCAATGACTTTGCCGCCAAGCCTGTTCATTTTCATTTGCAATTGTACCTGTTGGTCTTCTATCCGCTGTTTTGCTTTTTTTTCAATCTCATAAAAATTATCCTGGCGGCTTTTGCTCTTGGTAGTTCGCGCCCGCGGTTGCTTGCGCATCCATTCCAGTTCCTTACGATAGGTATTTTTTGCTTTATCTATGCTGGCCAGTTCGTTCTCAATTCTCGATGCTTTTTTTTCGAGATAATTTTCATAGTTGCCGTGGTAGAGATAGAGGTTGTCTTTTTCCAGTTCCCACATCTCATTGCATACTTCGTCGAGGAAATACCGGTCATGCGTTACCAGCAGTAAGGTTACATTTTCTTTGTCGAGATAATGTTCCAGCCACTCCACCATCTCCACATCGAGATGGTTGGTAGGTTCATCCATCAGGAGTAACACGTGTTTATGTTCAAAGCCAATGTCAATTAAAGTGCGGGCAAGGGCTACTCTTTTTCGCTGACCACCACTCAGGGTGTTGACGATTTGACCCAGGTTATGAATGTTTAGCCTTCCCAATACCTGTTTTACCCGGGCATCAAAATCCCAGGCTCCGAGCTCGTCCATTTTTATAATGGAAGTATTTAATTGTTCGGCGTTATTGTCGTCAACAGCCGCCTCATACTGCTTTATGGCATTTAGTATGGGATGGTCATGAAAAAAGATATTATCGGCTATAGAGCGGTCCTCTTTGAATGCAGGTTCCTGCTCAAACAATACAACATCTACATCCTTATTTACCCGGTATTTACCTTCATCTGGTGTTTCTTTACCGGCGAGGATTTTGAGCAGGGTAGATTTGCCGGAACCGTTCCGGGCAATCAATGCTATTTTATCGCCTTCTTCAATATGAAAGGAAATATTCGAAAATAGGGGAGTGATGCCATAACTTTTTGTCAGTCCTTCCGCAGAAACATAATGCATACAGTGCAAAGATAAAGAAGGACTTAAGTTTTTTATGGTCGCCGGCAGTTTGTGGCACAGTTTTTTTGAAGTAGTATCTATTAAACCAATAGTTATGGCAAACAATCTTGTTGAAACCATTCAGAAGAACCTCGGGCTCCCTGCTTTACAGAAAATTGATCCCAATATCCAGGAGGTAAAAACTAAATCGCTGCGGGCACCAGCGGACAATCTGGCGCAGGCAGCCATTCCCGCCGTACTGACTGCATTGTACAAGCTTACCAGGACCGATGAAGGATGCAAGGCTATTATCTCTGGCGAAGGCAATCCCGACTGGCTGGGTACATTTTTTGAGGGCAAGGAAAAATCTGCCGTAGATAAAGTTGCCCTTTATGCCGGGGTTAGCCCAAATGAGGCCGAAAGCATCATGGAAGATATCGCCGATGAAGCAGTAGCCACCCTAAAAAATTCCATTAAACCGAAACTGACCCCGGATATCCTGCGGGCATTCATGGACGTTCAGCGGCACCATATCCTTGTGGACCTTCCTCCCGCCATGCAAATGGGAGACGTATTAAATGATGAAGGCCTTGATGACCGGACCAATAAAATGGAAGGGCCAGTCTCAGGGTTTATGCACCGGATCGAAAACCTGCTTTCGAAAGGGGATGAATCGAAATATCCTTAAGCACTAAGGCTGTAGATCAACCAGCAGAGAAGCACCACTATTAATAACAGTAACCACACTTTGTATTTGCTCCAGTTTTCTGAAAGCCGGGAATGATTAACATAAAGCCTGATCTTTTCCAGGGTGGAAGCGTCTGTGTTCAATTTTAGCAACTGTACCGATAAAGGCCTTGCGAATTTTAACGGCAGTGCATGGCAGCTTTTGAGTATGGAATGAACAATGACCTTATTAGTATCTTTTTCATCAAACACATTGAGCTTTTGTATCGTTTCATCGTTCAACATACGACAAACATAATCGTAGAGACCCTGCTTATCCATGCGATGTACGTCTAGTTTTGAAACATATTTATCCAATTCAAGCACCTGTTTTAATACTGTGACGGGGGTTATCGTAATGAATGATTGTTTCCTGTTGGTCACCTGGTCATACCATCTTTGTTGTAGGTAATATTCTTTCTTCCGCGGATCGCTCAGCACTTCATAAGCTTCTTTTATTATTTCAAACTGGGCAGTTGAATAAGCGTCGGCGTTGTTTTTATCCGGGTGAAACCGGTGGGCCAGGCGACGGTAGGCGGATTTTATTTCCCGTAACGTAGCGGAAGGAGGAAGCTCCAGTATTTTATAATAATCCTTGGTTTGCAAACTGCAACGAAGATAGAATGTGCGATGCCTCTGTTCTAATTCAAATAATTTTTCAGCTTAAATGTTTTTTCCAGAAATCGAGCGTTCGCTGCCAGGCGAGTTTGGCCGCGGCTTCGTTATATCTTGTCGGTGCGGTATCGTTATGAAAGGCATGGTTGGCTCCTTCATAGATGTACAATTCGTAGGTGATATTGTTCTTCTTAAGCGCTTCCTCATAGGCAGGTATACCCGCGTTAATTCTTTCGTCGAGCGCACCATAATGTAGCTGAACGGCCGCTTTGATCTTAGCCACATCTTCCGCTTTGGGTTGCCGGCCATAAAAAGCCACTGCCGCTTTTAGGGAAGGGACATTGACAGCAAGGTCATTACTCATTCCACCGCCCCAGCAAAAACCGACACAGCCATATTTACCATTGCTATCTTTTCTTGTTGCCAGGTAATCGAATGCTTTGATAAAGTTCTGAAGATTATCTTCTGCTTTCAATTGCTGGAATTTTGTTCTTGCTTCATCTTCATTGGCGGGCGTTCCACCGAGAGGTGCCAGTGCGTTAGGTGCAACAGCTAAATAGCCGGCATTGGCAGCACGCCTGGTCACATCTTCAATATGCGCATTCAGTCCACGGTTCTCATGAATGATAATAACCGTTGGATATTTTTTTTCTTCTTTGGGCCGGGCAACATAGGCTTCCATTTCACCGTTGACCCCGGTATATTTTATTCTTTCGGTAAACAGTTCATCGGCGGGTGTTACAGATGCATGAGCCTGGTTCACTTCGATCATTGGCAAAATGGCCAGGGCTGCGGCGGTGCTGCCAGTAAGAATTGCCAACCGGCGCAGGAATTCCTGGCGCGTTAGCGGCTTGTGGGTGTATTCATCGTAAAGGTTGATAATACTCTGGTCCATATAATGTGTTTAAGAATTTTAAAAATACGAACAATTCATAGGCAACAGACCGTGAATTGGCAATTTCGGGGTGTGACGAAACTAACAAAGGAGCAGGTATTATAGAAGCTGTTCTTATCGGAACAGCTTTCTTTATTCTAACATTTCAATAACAAATGGCGGATAATAAACTCCTAAAAGTTTCTAAAAGTGACCAGGCTGTCGCTCCTACGGCATAAAAATAGCGTCATATTTGTGTTACGCAAACGTTTGACTTCCCTATTAAACACAAACTCTATTACAATGAAACGCTTCTTACAAATCTCTGCTCTCGCTTTCCTGGTAATGCTGGGGAGCGCCTGGCGAAACAAAGCTTCCGCCCAGGTCGACGTCGATATTTCTTACCAGACATTTTATGATGAACTCAGTCCTTATGGGGAATGGGTAGATTATCCTGAATATGGCTATTGTTGGGTTCCTACGGAATCCGCCGGTTTTCAGCCCTATGAAACCAATGGACACTGGGTTTGGACCGATGACTATGAATGGATGTGGGTATCTGATTATTCATGGGGATGGGCGCCGTTCCATTATGGCCGCTGGTTCATGGATCCTGATTATGGCTGGATGTGGGCTCCGGGTTATGAATGGTCACCCGCGTGGGTAGCCTGGAGAGATGGTGGCGATTATTATGGGTGGGCTCCATTAAGACCGGGTATTAATATTGGTATTGGTTTCTCAATAGGTTCTTATAATCCTCCGGTTGACTATTGGTGCTTCGCGCCCCGTCAGTATATATCTTCTCCTCGTATCTATGATTATTGCCTGGACAGGGGCCGTAACGTAACCATTATAAATAATACGACGATCATCAACAATTATAACCGCAGAAACAACGTGTTTGTAACCGGTCCTCGCCGTGTGGATGCTGAACGTTATGCAGGACGTATCAATCCTGTCCGTTTCCGTGAAGCAGCAAGGCCTGGCCGCACACAGTTCAGGAATAATGAGGTTTCCGTATATCGCCCGAGGGTACAACGTGATAATAACCGGCAGTTTGCCCCAAGCAGATTTGAACGCTTTGACAGGAACAGGGGAGGAAGTAATGGCAATGTTGCAAGAGGCGAGAGGAACAACGGTTTCTCCAGGAATGGCAATAACCTTCCGGAGGGCCGTGATAACAACCGATTCAATGGAAGAAATAATCCTGCCGACAACAATAATGACAACAGGAGATTTGAACGCCGTAATGAACAGCAGGGAAACATCGACCAAAGAATGAGAGGCCAAAGGAATGATATGCCGCAGCAACAGCAGCCAAATGATAACAGGCGTTTTGACCGCGGAAATAACAATGCGATGGAAAGGCAACAACAGCAAAGGCAGTTTGATCAGCAGCGGCAGCAAATGGAACAGCGGCAGAATCAGCAAAGACAATTTGATCAACAGCGCCAAATGGAAAGACAACAGCAGCCAAATGATAACAGGCGTTTCGATCGCGGAAATAACGGTGCGTTTGAACGGCAGCAAATGGAAAGGCAACAACAATCTCAAAGGGAACAACAGCAAAATCAGCAGAGACAATTTGATCAACAGCGCCAGGTCGAAAGGCAGCAGCAGATGGAAAGACAACAGGCACAACGTCAGCAAATGGAACAGCGGCAGAATCAGCAAAGACAATTTGATCAACAGCGCCAGGTTGAAAGGCAACAGCAGATGCAGCAAAGACAACAGCAGCAGCAAAGCCAGTCAAGGCAGTTTGAAAGGAGACAGGACAACCAGCCCCGGCAATCTGAAAACCGCGGCGGTGGAAATGACAATGGCAGAGGTCATGGCAGGAGATTTTAATGATATATAGTCCTTATGAAGATGTAATAAAGTTGTGGTTAGTTTTAAACTAACCACAACTTTTTTTTGGTCATTTCTGCTTTAAGAAAGCGAGCAGATGTCTTCTAAATAAAGCTAGATCCTGCACATGCGGGATATGACCAATGCCCGGCAATTCAACTAATATAGCAGTTTTGATCTGCTGTTTAGTCTTTTTACCCAAAGCGGAATACTGCCCATATAGTTTCTTTTGTTCCTCAGACAACTTATCTTTTCCCACTACAGTACGGTCTGCCTGACCAACTATCAATAATGTTGGCATTGTGATACGGTTCCATTCATAACAAACCGGCTGTTCATAGATCATTTGATAAGTGAAGGCATTTACTTTAGCTATTTCTTCAAATCGCGGATCCTTCAAAATTTCCGCCTGGGCCTTGACGTATTGCTCGTATTCGGGTTTCCAGGTGGGATAATAAGTTTGCTGGTATTTCTTATAAGACTCATAAGTAGCTTTTTGTTCCGCTTGCGTTAATTTTTCGGTAGTTATATAAGGGACAAAACGTTTGTAGTCTTCCAGGCCGATGGGGTCTTCCAGAACCAGTTTTTCAACCCGATTAGGATACATCATGGCGAAGCGGGCCGCCAACATACCGCCCATTGAATGTCCTATCAAATATATTTTATGTATATGCAGTGAGTCCAGTAACACAGAAGTATTGTATGCCAGCAAATGAAAACTATAATGTATGTCCACCGGCTTATCTGAGCGACCCCAGCCAACCTGGTCCGGAACAATGACCCGGTATCCTTCATTGACTAAAAAAGGGATTACATTCTTCCAATAATAACCGTTGAAATTTTTGCCATGAAGTAATACAACTACCTTTCCATTAAACGAACTAAAAGGCTTTACGTCCATATAGGCCATCTGGACAGAATGGTTTTCGACCGAAAGATTGATCTTCTGTATGGGATAGGGATAACTGACCTGGCTAAATGACACAGCTCTTATTATCAGTAGTGCGACTGCAGCCAGGAAGCTTCGGGAGATGTTATTGCCTGGAAATACTATCATCTTCATCTTCGCCATCGAGACTAAAGGAGTTATTCTCTTCATCTTCTTCGCCTATTTCTTCCTGCGCATCGTCATCTTCGCTTCCCGGGATATCCAGGTCGCTGCCACTGACATTAACCCGTTCGTTTAATAATTCACCATCATCGTCCCTGTTGTCCAGCTTTGCCTTTGCCAGATTTTCTTCATCCTTTACGTAAGGAGTTTTATCAGCTGCATCCTGGAGAGCTATTTTTTCTTCTTCTGTAACGTTCGAGCCAGCGGAAATTTCGGAATCATCGTCGTTGTCAAGCACACCAACTCCTTCCTCGTCATCCGAAGAAATGGTTGTGTCCGCAAATTCATTTAGTTTAGGTACGTGAATATGTTCCTGTCCGGGGATGTCTTTTACATCCGGCAGGTTAAGCGTTCCTTCATCCGGCTGCAGATGTTCTTTGTCATCCTTTGTTTCGGCCAGATCAGGTTTTGCCTTCGCTATTTTGTTTTTGGTACTTTTCATACAATAAAAAGAATTAAGATTAAAAACGGGTCCATCTTAACGGTAAAAAAATCATGCCTGTAATGCAGTCCCCGCTAATAATTATAAATTTTTGCCAATCTCCAGTAATGTGGAATCTTCACCCCTTGATGACCATACCAGTGACCGTGCTATCTATTTATTAATAACGGATAATATCCCTGGTGCTGAGTTTTATTTCTTCACTTTTGATACAATAACAATCACAATGACTATTGCAACAATTACGAGAAAGAAAGCCCACCACATGCCTGCTTTAAAAATCGTTTCCACAGCACCACAGCTGCTAAGAACGACCATACTGAAAAGCAGGATAAATAAAGCCCTTGTCATGTTCATAATAAAAAAATTTACTGTCTTGCCTATTATCAGTCAACTACTGTACCATTTTTAATACTATATGGTTACATGCCTGGCATTTTAATACCGGCGGCTTTCAGATCGGTAATCAACTTTTCCTGTAATTGGTATTGCGTGTCATAAAAACCGTGCGAATTGATCCATACGTTGAGAGTGATGGTGTAACGGTCATAGTCGATCAGGGACAGGCCAATGCGGGCCACGGGTTCAGGAAGAATATTTTTCGAGGAGTTGACAGAGTCCTGGAGTATTTTTTTTACATGAGCGACATCAATGCCGTAATTGAACTTTAATTCAATATCCAACCTTCTTTTTCCTTCCCGGCTCAGGTTAATGACGACATTATTGGATAGTTGCCCATTTGGAATAATGATCGTCTTGTTGTCGAATGTCAGGACCGTTGTAAAAAATAACTGGATGGAAGTAACCGTTCCTTCCTGGCCCTGGGTATTGATATTTTCTCCCACTCGGTAAGGCTTTAGCAGCAGGATCAATATACCACCGACAAAGTTTTGCAGGGTTCCTGAAAGAGCCAGCCCAACTGCCACTGTCATACCCGCAATTACCGCTGACATGAAGGTCAGTTGAATACCGGCAATCTGCATCACCAGCATGACCAGTAGTATCTGCAGGGTAATAGCAATCAGGTTTTGTAGAAAAAAACGGACTGATGGGTTAATACGTTTGACTAGTAAACCTTTTTTGACGCACCTGTTGAGGATGCGTATCAGCCAGATTCCAATCAATAGAACAAAAATAGCCGCCAGTATCCTCGGCCCAAAAGCCAATATCCAGTTATATGCCTGGTCATAAAATTTTTTCCAGTCCCATTTCATGCATCATGTTATAAAAGACACAACAAGACATATGAAAAATTATGCCGGAGAAAGTGGATGTGAAATATGTTGGAGTGGAATTAATTCCTGAACTCCTGGCTGATCATGAGACCATAGAAACCCCCGTCTTCAATACCGATCCCTACGCGGTTAAAGGCCGGGTTCATAATATTCTTTCGATGTCCCGGAGATTTCATGAGGTTATCATGAGCGATCTCGAGCGTTTGTGCAAGGGCGAGGTTTTCACCAGCCGTTCTGAAATGCAGGTTAGCTTCTTTCATTCTGTCGAACGGATCCTTGCCTTCCAGGTTTACATGGGCAAAATACCCGTTAGCAAACATATCACGGGAATGGGCTCTTCCCACCAGTGTTTCCTGGGGATCCGCCTTTAATGGATGAAGTCCTTCTTTGGCGCGTTCATTATTAATTAGCTCAAGCATTTTAGCTTCCAGATCAGGTCGGGGAATAGGGTCTTCATCAGTGAACTGCAATTTTACTTCTTCATGCGAATGATCTTTGTGATCCGAGAAACTGTTCATGGTCTGCCTGACAGCCTGATCAAAGACCGGGGCCAGTTTCCTGTTGGCCCAACCAGCCTGTACAGATAAACTTTTGGCGATCCGGCTGTGTTGCGTTTCTGCCGTTATGCTTTTTTTTAAAGGCAGTGCCAGCAAGCAGGCGGCTAAAATAGTAGCATAGATTAGGCCGTTGACCGCGCCGGGAATAATTCCGAAAAACCTGTTGGCGGTGTCATGGTTCAGTTTCTCAGGAACAAAATGCATAACACGTTTTACGATCAGGCCGGTCAAAATACGGGCAGCGACAGTTGTGAAAATAAATGCAAGCGGTAAGAGCCAGGGGCCGATCGACATCAATTTGCCAAGACCCTCTGCCATGTATGGGTAGAATATAAAACCCAGTGCGATACTTCCAACCCATGTAAAAAGATCTAAAGTTCCGCGGATAAATCCCCTGCGCCATCCACCCCATGCGGCCAGCGCAACGATGACAATAAGGATAAGGTCAACCCAGTTCATAGAGCATTTATTGAATAGTAAAAGGAAACTGATTGATGGTGTTCATGGAAAATGGATCGTGACTAATATAAAACGGAAAAAAGCGTGCAATTATTTATAACGGATGGTTAAATCGTGCACAGGATCGGGCTGGCTGGGCAGGAAGACTTTTTTGCAGCCTGCAACCCAAAACCGTTTGAATACTTACTGTTATTCTTTTATGTGTATAATTTTTTATTTTAGCGGGTAATTTTTCCCCTTGCCCAAAAATAAAAAAGCGGGCAGGATGATATCCGGAAATAATTGACTGTGAACTGGTAAATCTCGAAACTGCCTGCTGGCAGCAGTTTTTATCATCCGGGAAATGGGTAAAATTACTTAGGAGGCCATGGGGTTTTTTCTTTTATAAAATCTCGGTATTGCTTAAAAAATTACTATTTTAACTGTCCCAACCTATTTAAACCAATGCCGCTATGAGATATGCTTCTCCACTGTCCCAACTGCGCCGCTACCCGAAAATAAAGGTTGGCGCTTTCATCGATTCCTTCAAAGCAGCACATAAAAATGTATTCGGATTTTTAGGCAATATTAAGAGTATTGGGATAACTCCGGGGATGAGCGCGGTCGAAAAAAGCAAGCTTGGCATCTTTAATCTTCTTAATTTTTTCCAGTTTATTACTGGTATCCTGGTACCTGTGATCGGCCTTTTAAAGGCTGGCAGCTTTCCCGTATTTGGGTGGATAATAGTCTGTCTTCCAGCACTGGTCAGTATCGTGGTCCTGATCCTGAATAATTACCGGCAACACGAGATAGCGCTGCTTACATACTTTGTGCTTTATCCTTTATTTATATGCATTAACTATATCAATGGGATCAGCCTGGGTATCGAGCTGTCGTTTATCCTGTATGGCATTCTTTCCGTATTCTTTATCCAGGACCTGGGTTATATGATCTTTTCGATCTGTTTTTCCATGGTCAGTTATTTTTTCCTGTCAGTGATCCTGAAAAGATATATATACCAGCTGGAACAGATTAATTACGTGGCCTACCTGATGAACCAGGGCCTGGCAATCATTTATATATTTTATGGATTGTACCTTATAAAAACAGAGAATACGGCTTACAACAATGCCCTTCAGGAAACAAATATTGAAATGCAGAGGCAGGCGCATCAGCTTCAGCAGCAAGCTGCAGAACTGGACCAACTGAACTCATTAAAGAATAAACTTTTTTCTGTTATCTCTCACGACCTGAAAGCGCCGATGTATGCACTGCGCAACCTGTTTGAAAATATTCAAAGCCAGGATATGCCGGCCGAGGAAATAAAATCGCTTATCCCGGATGTAAAACAGGACCTGAATTATACCGTTAATTTGATGGAAAATTTATTGCAGTGGGCGAAGAGCCAAATGCAATCCCATGCAGTAAAACCTCAAACGGTTGATTTATATGCCATGATCGACAACGTGGTACATACTCTTCATTTGCCCGCCGAAGCCAAGAAAATTAAGATCGCGAATAAAACGACTGAATCCGTGTTTGCCTGGGCCGATTATGATATGATCCATCTTGTGATCCGCAACCTGTTATCCAATGCTATCAAGTTTACTCCACCCGGGGGCCAGATCACGATCGGTGCATCGGAGCAAAACTCCTTCACCGAAGTATATGTGCAGGACACTGGAAATGGAATATCCCAGAAAGATCTGAAGAAAATAAACAACCACGAATTTTATACAACTAACGGAACGGCACATGAACAGGGCACCGGTCTC
>VBAT01000046.1:21667-22122 GCA_005884665.1 Bacteroidota bacterium | reverse complement strand
CGCTCCAATGGGAGTAGCTATGGGGTTGTTGACATTATTGTTTGAAAGCGTTGCGCCATTTGTCCAGGAATAGCTAAGATAACCGGTAACGGCATTTAGTTGAAGAGAGCTGTTGCGGCAGATCACTGTGCTGTCAGTAGGAGTAATAGCCAGCATGTCTACGTCCCTTATTTCAATACTGAGGCTGTCTGAATTAAGTGTTGCGCAGCTATTGCTGACATAGATCTTTAAGGTTTCAAACGGTTCGGTAATAAGATCTGCAATAGCATTGATGGTAAGACTAACTACCGAATCATTGGCAGGTATCGTGACCGATGAGGGAAGAAGGGAAACATCCACGCCATTAGTTGCAGTACCGCCGTAAGAAAGATTGAAGGTTTGCGGATAGGGTTTCTTTTGATTCCGCACCACGTTGATTGTACCAGAAATGCATCCTTCCGCGAGGTAAGGAAGAT
>VBAT01000046.1:0-21622 GCA_005884665.1 Bacteroidota bacterium | reverse complement strand
CACCGGGTCAGATCGCAGGCTACCAGCCTCAAGGAAAACACCGGTGTCCCATACATGATCACCCACGCCGAAGTCGGCGACCACCAGTTTCAGGTGATATCTCTGGCAGGGTTGCACGGCTGAAGTGGCAGTAAGTATTGTCGTGTGTCCATCATGGGTAAAAAAGACGTTGGAAGTGTTGTCAATATAATACTGCGGGTTATTTATACAGCCCCCTGCGGCAACATTGTTTACGTTGGTGATGGTTACCGGGGTGGTTGTACCAGGCACCAGCGCAATATTTTTAATTCCCATGATACCCGGCCCGGAAATAAAAAAAGCAAAGGCATCATTGAAATCGCAGACATATTGCGGATCATACTCCTCGGAACTTAGCACGTAATTGAACTTAATGCTATCTCCTAAAGGAACAAAATCGAATTCGAGGGCGATAGCGTCATTCAACTGGTTAAGTGCGAGGTGAAGTTCGGTGGCAAGGTCCTGGTCGCCGGGTAGTCCTAGATTGTTACTGGCTAATCTTCCCATGGCGGCCCCAAAGGTTATGTTGTCGAGCCCGGTTAAAGCGGGGGCGGTGCCGATTGATTTTGCTCTTCCGTTGGTCAGCACGATACCACTATCCATCCCAATATTTGTGTTGCCAAGATTTTTAAAAAAGCCGGTAGCGATCGGGCTATTTGTGATCGTTGCGTTACTTATCGTAACGCCTTCGCCAACTAATTTTTGAGCTAAGGCGGTGGCAGTGTTATCAGAAGTAATTTGAAGTTGACCAAATGAGTAGCTGCTGGTTAAAAATACCAGGACTATAAAATGAATAAACAGGAAAAATGGTCTCATCGGTCAGGCGGTTGCAGCATCAGGTTTGTGCATGACGAAGTTAAAGTATTGTACAGTAAATACGAAAGAACTTAGCAAGCGGCAACAAGCCTCACCCTCCGGCTCCCTCCCCAGATTGCTTCGTTTTGTCCGCAATGACGGGAGAGGAAGAGTAAGCATCATCTTAGTGGGTCGCTTCGCTCCCAATGACAGCATCTTGCATCCAGCATCCAGTTGCTTCGCTCCGCTCGCAATGACGATATCCAGCATCTATCCATCTATCATCCATGAATACTTTGCCATCAACCTCTCCTGCCTTATCTTTGCGCCCTCAAATTTTCTCTATGGCAAACACAGCAGATATTAGCCGGGGCATGATTCTTAACCTGGATGGGAGTTTATATTCAGTGGTCGAGTTCGGGGAAAACAAGACCGCCCGGGCCGCCGCTAAAGTATGGGCTAAATTGAAAGGAGTTGATAACAACCGTTCTATTGAAAAAACCTGGAATTCAGGCGATACCATTTATCCTGTAAGGGTTGAAAAAAGGACTTACCAGTTTTTGTACAAGGATGATACAGGCTACAACTTCATGGATAGCGAATCTTTTGAACAGATTGCCCTGCAGGAATCAGCCATTGACGCGCCGCAGTACCTGAAGGAAGGCCAGGAAGTAGGAGTGCTTATTAACACGGACAACGACCAGATACTGGCTGCCGAATTACCTGATAAAATAACCTTACGGATTACTTATTGCGAGCCGGGACTAAGAGGAGATACAGCAACCCGGACACTAAAACAGGCCACATTGGAGACAGGGGTCATAGTAGGTGTGCCATTGTTTGTAAATGATGGGGAGATTATCCGCATTAATACAAAGACGGGAGAATATGTTGAAAGGGTAAAAGAGTAATGGTCGTTTTTCATGAAAAACCGGTCAAAATTGGCCGATTTTGCCCCAGTTTTATTCTTTTTCGGGCCAAAATCGCCAGGAAATGGGGGATTGCTGAATTTGATTTCCCTATCTTAGCCTCCTTCTAACAAAAAATTGCCTGTTAAATTGAAAAACATGGACTTCAAGCAAATTCAGGAGTTGGTCAAAATGATCAACAAATCTAATATCGGCGAGCTGACCATTGAGCAGAAGGATTTCAGGATTACTATTAAGCAGAAAGAGGAGCATATCACGCAGGTAGTTTCATCCCCCGTGCAGGCTGCACCAGTTTATGCAGCCGCACCCCAGCCCGTAGCGGCACAACAACCGGCAGGAGGAAGCGCCGCGGCTGGTGAGAAGCAGAAAGCGGCCGATACTCCGTCTGCAAATCTCGTTACTATAAAAAGCCCGATGATCGGCACTTTCTATCGCCGTTCCTCCCCTGACAAACCCAATCTCGTCGAAGTGGGCGATGAAGTAGCTCCAGGCAAAATAGTTTGCATCATCGAAGCCATGAAGCTTTTCAATGAAATCGAAAGCGAAACAAAAGGCAAGATCGTAAAGGTGCTGGTTGAAGATGCTTCGCCGGTTGAGTACGATCAGCCGTTATTCCTCGTTGAACCCGCTTAAAAAATTTGCTGATATGCAAATGTGCTAATTAGCTAATTAAAAAAGTAAAATTCTTTGAGCATGCAAAAGGAGATGATTGAGGGTAATCCAATTCTTAAATTATCATTTGATTTTTCCTTGCAGGTGGTTGAGTATTTCAAATTGCTGGATTTAGATAAGAAATATATCATCAGCAAACAACTACTGAAAGCAGGCACATCCATCAGTGCTAATGCGTTTGAAGCTCAAAACGCGGAAAGTAAAGCTGACTTTATTCATAAAATAGAAACAGCGGCTAAAGAAGCTGGTGAAACACAATATTGGTTAGCGCTGTGTGACCATGGTAGTAATTATCGGGATTGTAAATCTTTATTGTTAAAACTGGAAGAAATACAAAAGGTTCTCAATAAAATCCTGGGAACTGCAAAAAGAAAAAGCCGATTAGCTGCTTGCTAAGCTTGTTTATTTTTTAAAACGTTTGGGGCCTTGTTATTGTGACATTAGCACACTAGCATATTAGCCCATTAGCACATTAATCTTTATGTTCAAAAAAATACTGATCGCAAATCGTGGAGAAATTGCCCTTCGTGTTTTAAGAACCTGCCGTGAAATGGGTATTCGTACCGTCGCTGTTTATTCTACAGCTGACCGGGATAGCCTTCACGTAAGATTTGCAGACGAAGCTGTTTGTATCGGTAAACCTCAAAGCAGCGACTCGTATCTGAATATCCCTCATATTATGTCGGCCGTAGAGATCACGAATGCAGATGCTATTCACCCGGGTTATGGTTTCCTTGCAGAAAATGCACGGTTTGCCAAGATCTGCAACGATCATGGAATTAAATTTATCGGACCGACTGGTGATATGATCAACAGCATGGGTGATAAGATAACAGCAAAGGAAACAATGATAAAAGCGGGTGTGCCTGTTGTTCCTGGAGGGAAAGGATTATTACAAAGCCTGGAAGAAGCCAGGGGCATGGCGAAAGATATGGGCTATCCCGTGATCTTAAAAGCAACTGCGGGCGGCGGCGGCAAAGGCATGCGCATTGTTTGGGAAGATAGTGAAATGGAAAGGGCTTATAGTACGGCAAAAGGTGAAGCAGCTGCTTCGTTTAAGAATGATGGCATCTACATGGAGAAATTTGTAGAAGAGCCGAGACATATCGAAATACAGGTCGTGGGCGATCAGTATGGCAATGTTTGTCACCTGAGCGAAAGAGACTGTTCCATTCAACGGCGTCACCAGAAACTGGTAGAAGAATCACCTTCGCCATTCATGACGGAGGAACTTCGTTTTAAGATGGGTGAGGCTGCGAAGAAAGCCGCCAGTGCTATTAACTATGAAAGCGTTGGCACTATTGAATTCCTGGTAGATAAGCATCGCAACTTCTACTTTATGGAAATGAACACACGTATCCAGGTGGAACATTGCGTAACGGAAGAAGTGATCAATTTTGACCTGATCAAAGAGCAGATCAAGATCGCAGCCGGTGAAAAGATAAGCGGTGACGATTATTTCCCACAGATGCATTCCATTGAATGTCGTATCAATGCGGAAGATCCTTACAACGATTTTCGACCTTCGCCGGGAAAGATCACCGTTTTACACCAGCCTGGTGGTCACGGCGTGAGAGTAGATAGTCATGCTTATGCTGGCTACGTCATTCCGCCATACTATGATTCCATGATCGGCAAACTCATCACGATAGCTCGCACCCGGAACGAAGCTATCGATACGATGTATCGCGCACTAAGCGAATATGTAATAGAGGGAGTGAAGACAACGATCCCTTTTCATTTGCAATTAATGAAGGACGAACGTTTCCGAAGCGGGGATTTCAATACGAAATTCCTGGAAGGCTTTGAATTGAAATAACTGCATATGAAAAAGTCACCGGTGTTCCTGTCATTATTGCTTTTGCCTGCTATCGTTTCATTTTCCCAATCTTCAAACAAGCTTCACTATAAGGCTACGCTGGTCGATACTCACAATGATATTCTTTCCGCGGCCATGATGGAAGGGAAAGATATTTCTCACCGGATAAAAGAGGGACATAGCGACCTGGATCGCTGGAAAGAAGGGGGACTTGATGTCCAGTTCTTTTCGGTATGGACCGATAAAGTGCCGCGTAATAAGGAAGGTTTTTTTAAGGATGCTACGCAGGAAATCGATTCTTTGGACAAGCTTGTACGCAACAATCCCGGCAGGATAATATTAGCCAGGACGTATAAAGAGGTAACGAAGGGAATTGACGAGAATAAATTAGTTGCACTTATCGGGGTTGAAGGCGGTCATATGATTGAAGACGACCTTGGTAAACTACAGGAACTATATGACCGCGGTATGAGATACATGACGCTTACCTGGAACAACAGCACCTTGTGGGCATCCAGCGCCATGGATGAAACACTTCATCCCGACAGCCTGCAGCATAAAGGACTGAATGATTTTGGAAAACAGGTAGTACGCAGGATGAATGAACTGGGTATTATCGTCGATTTATCACATACCGGGGAGCAGACTTTTTACGATGCTATAGCTACATCAACCAAACCGGTTTTGCTTTCACATAGCTCGGTTTGGAATATCTGTCCCGTGTTTCGGAATGTAAAGGATAACCAAATTAAGGCGGTAGCCAAAAACGGGGGTGTTATCTGCATTAATTTCTTTTCCGGGTTTATCGATAGCAATTTTGCCAAAAAAATGAACGAACTGGAAGGTACAAAGGGAAAGCAGATCAAAGATTCACTGCAGCAGTTTTATGACGCTGCGAAATTGAATGAGATCTGGCGGCAGCGTTTTTCAGCCGAACTCGATCCGCTCCGGCCCACGCTGGCGCAATTGGTAGATCATATAGATTATATCGTAAAGTTGGTAGGCGATGATTATGTCGGTATCGGTTCGGATTTTGACGGCGTGAGCTCATTGCCAGTCGGGATGGATGATGTTACAACCTATCCGAAGATCACAGAAGAGCTTGTCAAAAGAGGTTATTCCAAAAAATCTATCCGGAAAATTTTGGGTGGTAATGTGATGCGGGTAATGAAGGCTAACTTCAAATAAGTCGAATAGGTCGCATAAGTCAAATACTTCAAACAATTTTATGACATCTGACCTTTTCATCTCCATGCCGGCAGATGAAATGTTTGCTGAATTCAAAAGGATTTTAGTAAAGCACGGATTTTCTCCGGACCGGGCTGATAAATGCGCGGAAATATTTACGGCGAGCAGCATAGATGGCGTCTATACGCATGGTGTTAATCGTTTTGCAAGATTCGTGGAATATATTGCAAAAGGATATGTAAAAGCCAACGCGAAACCTTCTTTAAAAAATAAAATTGGCGGGATCGAACAATGGGACGGCAATTTAGGGCCCGGTCCACTGAATGCAAGTTTCATAACAGGGCGGGCAATGGAGCTTGCCGCTGAAACGGGTATTGGCTGCATCACTCTCAGCAATACCAATCATTGGATGCGTGGAGGAACTTATGGATGGCAGGCGGCGAAAAAAGGGTTTGTCCTGATTGCCTGGACCAATACCATTGCCAACATGCCGGCCTGGGGCGCTGTTGATCAACGCCTGGGTAATAATCCGTTGGTCATCGCCATCCCTTACGGTGAAGAAGCCATCGTGCTGGACATGGCTATGTCACAATATTCTTTTGGCGCGATGGAACTGGCAAAAATGAAAAATGAAAAGCTGCCCGTTGATGGAGGATTTGATGAAGAGGGAAAACTGACGAAAGATCCTGCCAGCATACTGAAATCACGCCGGCCGCTTTCCATTGGTTACTGGAAAGGCGCAGGACTTTCTTTATTGTTGGACCTGCTTGCCGCATTGCTATCCGGGGGATTGGCCACGCATGAGATCAGCAGCATGGAAACGGAATATGCCTCGCAAGTATTTATTGCGATCGATATTTCAAAACTGTCTCATCATTCAGCGATCCCGCGGATAATCGAAAATATTTTAAACGACTATCTACAATCTTCACCGGCCGATGAAAAAAAGAAAATTGTATATCCGGGCCAACGCGTTATCAAAACAAGAAAGGAGAATATGCAAAACGGGATACCGGTGATGAAAAAGGTATGGGAGAGAATCCAGGCCTTATAGATTTAATGCATTATTTTTGCCTCGCTTGCTGATAAGATATGAGTTAGTATAATGAAAGAACTATTACAGCAATTAGCCACCACACTCGAAGGGGAATTTTACAGTGATGACACCATGCGTACTCTTTATGCAACCGATGCGTCTGCATATCGTGAACTTCCGCTGGCAGTTGCGGTTCCAAAAACAAAAGATGATATCCGGAAATTAATAGCGTTTGCGGGAAAACATTCCACGTCCCTGATCCCCCGGGCTGCAGGTACTTCGTTGGCCGGCCAGGTAGTTGGGAATGGGATCATTGTGGATGTGTCCAAATATTTTACCCGGATACTTGAATTCAACAAAGAAGAACGATGGATAAGAGTTCAGCCGGCTGTTATCCGTGACGAATTGAACATGTTCCTGAAGCCTCATGGTTTGTTCTTTGGCCCTGAAACGTCGACAGCCAACAGGGCCATGATCGGTGGAATGGTTGGAAACAATTCCTGTGGTTCAAATTCAATTGTATACCGGAGCACCCGGGAGCATTTACTGGAGGTAAACACGATATTGAGTGATGGATCGGAAGCTGTATTTAAAGCTTTAAGTCTTGATGAGTTTCATGCAAAATGTGAATACAATAATCTTGAAGGGACCATTTACAAAACTGTCCGCAGCCTGTTAGGCAATTATGACAACCAGGCGGAGATTCGAAAAGAATTTCCTAAAAAGACAGTAGAACGCCGGAATACCGGTTATGCTATTGACCTCTTGATCGATGCAGCGCCTTTTACATTGGGAGGTCCCGCGTTTAATTTTTGTCAATTGATCGCAGGGTCGGAAGGAACGCTTGCGTTTATCACAGAAATTAAATTGAATGTAGTGCCGCTTCCGCCAAAAGAGAGTGGACTGCTTTGTGTTCATTTCAATTCTATCGATGAATCGTTGAGAGCTAACCTGGTTGCGCTGAAATACAAGCCCAATGCAAGCGAACTGATCGATCATTATATCCTGGAATGCACCAAGAGTAATATAGAGCAGCAAAAGAACCGCTTCTTCGTGCAGGGCGATCCCGGCGCTATCCTGGTAATTGAATATGCCCGCGAAACCCGGAACGAAGTCGAGGTTGTTGCAAAACAAGTGGAGAACGAAATGCGGGCTGCCGGTCTGGGTTATTATTTTCCTTTGTTGTTTGGCGAAGACACCAAAAAGATCTGGAGCCTTCGTAAAGCCGGTTTGGGTTTGTTGGGAAATATGCCGGGTGACGAAAAGGCTGTACCTGTAATTGAAGATACCGCGGTGGATGTAAATGATCTGCCTTCATATATCCGGGAGTTTAACGAGATCCTGAAAAAATATGGATTGTATTCCGTTCATTATGCACACGCCGGTTCAGGGGAACTTCATCTTCGGCCAATCATAAATCTGAAGACAAAAGAAGGCAATAAGCTGTTCAGGGCAATAGCCGAAGAAATTGCTACGCTTGTAAAAAAATATGGTGGTTCGCTGAGCGGCGAACATGGGGATGGAAGACTCCGCGGCGAATTTATCAGGCAAATGGTCGGAGAGAAGAACTATCAATTGATGAGAGAGATCAAAAAGACCTGGGATCCACAAAATATTCTAAACCCGAACAAGATCGTTGATACTCCTCCGATGAATACTATGCTCCGGTATACTCCGGGCCAGGTTATTCCGGCGTTTAAAACTGTTTTCCGGTTCTATAACCAGGACGTATTGCAGCATGCGGAACAATGTAATGGGTCAGGTGATTGCCGTAAAACTCATTTGAGTGGAGGTACCATGTGTCCTTCTTATATGGCTACTAAAGATGAAAAGGATACAACAAGGGCGAGGGCCAATGTCCTGAGAGAATTTCTTACCCATTCGAGTAAGATCAACCGGTTTGATCATCAAGAGATACTCGATGTGATGGATCTTTGTCTTAGTTGCAAGGGCTGCAAATCCGAGTGCCCGAGCAATGTGGATGTAGCAAAACTGAAGGCGGAATTCCTGCAACATTATTATGATGCAAACGGGGTCCCTTTTCGAAGCAAGCTGATCGCGAATTTTAACCGTTCGGCTAAATTAGGTTCGGTCGCTCCCTGGTTCTATAATTTTTTTATGACAGCTCCCGGTCTAAGCAGTCTTGTTAAACGGTTTTCTGGATTTAATACAAAGAGAAGCATGCCGGTTTTGTACAGGGTGACATTAAGAAAATGGTTTGAAAAAGTAAAAAGGCAAGAGGGAAAAGCCAAAAGGCAAGAAGCCGGGGGAAGAAAGGTTTTTCTTTTTTGCGATGAGTTCACTAATTACAATGACACAGAGATAGGCATTAAATCAATTCTGCTGCTGGAAAAACTGGGATACGAAGTTGTCATTCCGCAGCATGAAGAAAGCGGAAGGGCCTGGCTGTCGAAAGGCCTGTTGAGAAAAGCGAAAGTGATTGCCAATAAGAACATTGAACTGCTTCACCCGCTTATTACTGCAGAAACTCCATTGATCGGTATCGAACCTTCAGCGATACTTACTTTCCGCGATGAATATATTGACCTGGCCGATGATGATAAGTTTGAAAAAGCGAAAGCTTTGTCCAAAAATGTTTTTATGCTGGAAGAATTTATTGCCAGTGAGATCGACAAAGGAAACATCAAACCGGGTCAATTTACGGCTGAAACGAAGTCGATCAAATTGCATGGTCATTGCCAGCAAAAAGCATTGTCCTCCGTTGCCCCTTCTATAAAAGTTTTATCTCTTCCTAAAAACTATTCTGTTCAAACAATTCCTTCCGGGTGCTGCGGAATGGCCGGTTCCTTTGGCTATGAAAAAGAACATTACGATGTTTCTATGAAGATTGGCGAGTTGGTGTTATTTCCTGCTGTTCGCAATTCGTCTGATGATATCATAATAGCCGCACCGGGCACCAGTTGTCGTCACCAGGTAAAAGATGGAACGGGAAAAAAGGCGCTACACCCGGCCGAAATATTATATGACGCTTTAAAATAAGAAGCAAGAAACCAAGAACCAAATAAATTCGAAATCAAAAATAAGAAATTCGAAAAATCGAAAATTCATTGGCATCGGCTTCTTTCTTTGAACCTTTGAATTTTAGCTGAACAAGAACCAACTCCGGGGACATAGCTTCACTATTTGGCTCAACAGAGAAATCCGAAATTATGATCCAGATCGCTGTTTAAGCTGCCTCCTGCCTCGAAATCGAATGTTCCTGTTGAATTTCGGATTTATATATTCGTACTTTTTTGGTTCTTGTTTCTTGGTTCTTGAGATTTACAAACTAGTCCCCGGTAGGTTGAATAGCGCTTGTTTCAACCATCAGCATCACGGTTTTCTTCGGCGCTCTCGGGCGGTGCATTACGCCTTTCGTTATCGTGATTCCCTGGTTGGGATTTAATTCTATCGTCTGGTCTTCGAGGTCGATCAGTAACTGTCCTTCCAGTACAAAAAAGAATTCATCGTCATTGTCGTGTTTGTGCCAATGATATTCTCCTTCAACAATTCCTAACCTGATCGCGCTATCGTTCACCTGGGTCAGCGTTTGGTTGAACCACTTGTCTTTGCAGTCGTTAACCATTTGGTTGATGTCCATTCGCTGCAAGTGCTCAAATTTGACATCCAGCCTGGTTACATATTCGAATTGTTTTTCCATTAAAATTTATTTTATCAAAATTACCTTTTTACGTCTATTACCCTCACAGTACTTTCATTCCCGGTGCGATCAACGGCGGTAACCGCAATTCGTTGTAAGTAGATCGAACCGGTGGCGGGAGTGCCGGGTAAAAAGCTTTCCAGCTTTGCTGATCTTTCGTTGCGATTCAATATCCTGTATCCCCACCTGTTGTTATATTGCCTGTAAATGATCCAGTGAAACACATCTTTTTCATCCGGGTGTGTCCAGTTGACCACCAGGGTATCTAAATTTTGGGTGGTAGTCACTTCGGGAGCCGCGGGAGCTGTTTTATCCAGCCAACTGCTTGTGGGAACGAGCGCCTGTTTAGCATATGGCCCTTTTACGATTGCATCAGTGAGAACCGGGTTTCGCGTCAACGATGAAATACTCCAATGAACTATGCCGCTGCTCTCCGGCAACATTCCTCTTGTGATCATGATCTGGCCATCTACTTCGTTGATGTTGCGGATGCTGGTATCACGGCCAATACTGATACCCGGCCAGAGATGGCGATGTTTCTTGTTTTCACCCGACCACCAACCTAATAACACGGGGAAACTCTGCGATATCCTGTTGATGGGCCAATACAGTTGTGGCGTGAAATAATCAACCCAGCCTTTATTCAACCACAGTTTTGCATCGGCATATAATTGATCATACTGGTCAAATCCTGAAATACTTTCAGGATATCCCGGCCTCCAGATACCAAAAGGACTCAATCCAAATTTTACCCAGGGTTTTTCAGCTTTGATGTTTTTGTATAACCGTTCGATCAATTTATTCACGGCTTCACGGCGCCAGTCGCCTCTTGATAGTTTGCCTCCACTTTTTTGATAAGCAGTCCAGCTGACAGAATCGGGAAAATCGATATTGTTATTATAAGAGGGATAGGGATAAAAATAATCATCGAAATGAACTCCATCGATATCGTATCGCTTTACGAGATCCATGACTACCGAATTGGTAAGGTCCTGTGTCGCTTTCTGCGCCGGGTCAAGCCACCAATATCCTTCTTTCAGGTATACCACGAGTTCGGGGTGTTTTTTGACAACAGATTGATCACTGATCTCTTTACCATCCTTGTGATGTGCGCGGTAAGGATTCAGCCACACGTGCAGTTCCAGTCCGCGGTTATGTGCTTCCTCTACCCAAAATTCCAATGGGTCATAATAAGGATCGGGAGCTTTGCCCTGTTGTCCAGTGAGATAATAGGACCAGGGCTCAAGATCGCTTTTATATAGAGCATCACATTGAGGCCTTACCTGCAGGATTACGGCGTTGAAATTATTTTTTTGCAAAAAATCAAGCAGGGCGATGGCTTCATCTTGTTGTTCTTTTGAACTCAGTCCCGGTTTACTTGGCCAGTTGATATTGGCTACTGTAGCCACCCAGGCTGCACGGAATTCACGTTCGGTATGTGGTGTTGACGAACTTACTTCTGTCTTTACCGCTTTTTTGGAAGATGAACACGAATAAAATAACAGTAATACGGAAACGCTTGCAAATAACGATAATCTTGAACGCATTAGTTTGAATTGAACTGATTGCTAAATGTAGGATAAAAGTTTAGAGTTTAGAATCGAGAGTTAAGATTTGCGACGTTGCTGTAGGAGTTTCTCTTTTAGTATTAAAATTCTAATATTTAAATTCTGAACTCTACGCCTGCCTACTGTGCCTTCGCGTAGCAAAGCCGGCAGGCAGGCTCTCACAAGTATTTCAACCACCATTGCGAATGACTCATCTTGTACTTATAAAACCACCGGCATGGAAAATACAGCGATGCTACCACAACGATCCATACAACATAAGTGCCTATGATGTTGAAACCGAAATTGACTGGCCTGAATAGGAATATTGTCTGACGGATCTCGCTGCTGGGATGATGAGTTAAAAAGAAGGTGATGACCACTAGTACATGCAGGATATAAAAATGAAGAATATAATAAAAAAATGGAACCCTGCCATAGACAGAAGCGATCCTGCTCCAGCCGGCTTTTATGTTTTCCGATATAGCGAGGAACAGGATAGAAGGTCCCAATGTCATACAACAGAACATAAGCGAAGGGGGATACTTACTTGTGTTCAAAAATGATAAGATACTGCGCCAGTTATTCAATTCAATTCTTGGGGAAGGATCTCCATAGTCATTGATAAACCGCAGCATGATGAATAGAACGATTAAAGAAAAACCGCTGATCAATAAATTCCGTTTCCTCTTTGCAGCAGGGTATTCTTTAGTAAACCAATACCCGATACCATAGCCGAGCAACATCACTCCCGTCCAGGGCAGTATGGCATAAAAATCACCGATGATACGTGTTTTACCGATAGGGATGATATTGTTAAAAGCCGTAAAAAATACGTCGATAATATCAGACCTTGTTCCGGGAGTCGGGGGATGATAACGACTGACAAGGTCATGCCCGAAGAAAAGAATTGCACCGATGGCCAGTATCCACATGTTCGGTAGCCGTCTTACCGCTGCGAGAATGATCATACTGCAGCCGATAGCCCAGATCACCTGCCAGATAAGGAAACCAAATTTTGGGTCGAATGTAAGACCGAAGGAAACGATCACCATTTCAACGAATATCAACCAGAGACCGCGTTTGAATAAGAAAAGACTGGCTTCGCCCGGTTTCTTCTTTTGTGATGAGAGGTAAGCTGACATACCCGAAAGAAATACAAACGTAGGAGCACAATAGTGTGTGATCCACCGTGTGAAAAACCATGATAACTTGGTGTTGACAGGGTCAAGCGGAACAGAGTTCATGGCGGCGATATGAAAAAAATCCCTTGTATGGTCCAGCGCCATAATGATCATGACGATACCCCGCAAAAGATCAATTGAAGTAATACGATACGGAACAGGTGTCAGTTCGGGAGTTGTCATTGAAGAAGCCATAACAGTTTCGCCGATGGTGTCCTTAAAGATATAACTTCTGTTGTTAGTTTAGAGTGTAGAGTGATGAGTTTAGAGTTCTGCGTGCAAATCTGAAGACTTCTTCCAATAACTTTTAGCTTTTAACTCTCAAAATTCTTAGTTTAGAGTATGGCGCGCAATCCTATGGACGTTTCTAACAACTCTAAACTCTTAACTCTAAACTTTTAACCTATCTTAGTTCATTAACATCGTCACTATGTACAAAAACGATCGTCGGTCATTTTTATCCAGGGCGCTGGCACTGGGCTCTGCTGCTTTTTTGCCTTTTACCGTCAATAGCCGGGAACAGCAGGAAGAAAAAGAAACATATGAATTGCCTTCGCTGAAAGGGAAAAAAGTATTGTTTACTTATGGCGGGTGGCCCGGACATGAGCCAGAAAAATACAGGGACTACATGACCGCCTGGCTGAAGCAGGAAGGTGCCGATGTATCAGTGCATGATAAATTAGATGTCTATACCGATAAGACAACCATGGACAATATTGACCTCGTGATGCAGATATTCACGATGTCGCAAATCACCACTGAACAGGAAAAGGGATTGCTGGATGCCATCAGGAACAACGGAACAGGTATGGCCGGCTGGCATGGAGGCATGTGTGACGCTTTTCGCAACAACACCGAATACCAGTTTATGACTGGTGGACAATGGGTGGCTCACCCGGGCGGTGTGATCGATTATACTGTGAAGATCACCAATCATAGCGATGAGGTTACGAAAGGGCTCAAGGACTTTGCCATGCACAGTGAGCAATACTACATGCATATCGATCCCAACACGAAGGTTCTTGCAACAACGACATTCAACGGGAAAGTCGATTCCTGGATCGATGGCTGCGTGATACCCGTCACCTGGAAAAAAATGTATGGCAAAGGACGCATATTTTATACTTCAGTTGGCCATAATGTCGATCATATAACTTCTGTGCCCGATGCTATTGAAATGCTCAAGCGGGGGATCAGGTGGGCCAGTGGCAGTAAATACCTGCCTGCGGAAAAATGGGTGAACCCGGCATACAAGTAGTCTGATTTATCTTAACGGCATCATTAATAACAATAATTATGATCAGACGGAAAACCGTTACCAGCGTATCAATATTTGTATTGATGTCAAATTTTTTACTTGCACAAACCAGTAAAGAGATCCTTTTATGGCCGGAAGGGGTGCCGGGCCAGGCACATAAAACAGGAGAAGAAAAAGTAAGAGTTGCTGAAACGGGTGATCATGTTGTGACCAATATTCATTTCCCATCTATTACGCCTTATCTTCCTAAAAAGGAGAACAATACAGGAGCCGCTATTATCATTGCGCCAGGCGGTGGTCATCGGGAGTTATGGATCGATCATGAAGGATATAACGTGGCTAAATGGTTCAGCGAACAGGGAGTGGCAGCTTTTGTATTGAAATACCGATTGTCAAAACAAGATAGTTCAACTTATACAATCGACGGGGATGAACTGGCCGATATGCAGCGTGCCATACAACTGGTGAAAAGCAAAGCTGCGGAATGGAAAATAGATACGGCTAAAGTAGGAGTAATGGGCTTTTCCGCAGGTGGTGAAGTGGCTGCATTATCAGCTATGAGGTTTAGCTATGCAAATGCTGCCGGTTCAAACGATGTAGAAAAGCAATCATCACGCCCGGCATTCCAGGCATTGATCTATCCCGGTAATTCTTCGCGATATACTGTTGCGAAAGATTCACCGCCATTGTTTATCGCTTGCGGTTACCAGGATCGTGATGATATCGCAAAAGGAATGGCGGACCTGTACCTTAAGTATAAACAGGCCGGCATACCGGCAGAACTACATATATATTCAAATGCAGGGCATGGCTTTGGTATGAGATCAACTACCAAAGGCGCAGTAGCAGGATGGTATCTGCGATTAAAAGAGTGGCTGATGGATATCAGGATCATCAGCCCCAGGTGAGTGAACACACCGTAAGCGCATTATTCAACAATGTCTGCCTGGTCTGGCAAAATTATAGGTCATCATAATAGCTATCTTTACAGGTGCTTTAGCCCTGCAAGACAACCATGCTGCTGTAACCGCTTACTAAGTATTCAGCATTGCACTTTTGAAATAAGGTAAATTGCCAGAACACTTCAAACTTATTCGCATGAAAAAGCTATTCCTTGCAATCTTTATCTCCGGTTTCAGTTTCCAGGCCATTGCATCATTCACCGATACCTTGCTTACCGGTACATGGAAAGGCACATCAATTTGTCAAATCAAAAGTTCTCCCTGTCATGATGAAATATCTGTTTGTCATATTTCAAAAACGGATAAAGAAGGAATTTACCGCTTGATCATGAATAAAATGGTGAATGGCGTCGAGGAAGATATGGGCGTTCTTGATTTCACCTACGATGCCGTTGCAGGTACGCTTAGCTATAAAGATGAAACACACAATGCTGAATGGAAGTTTAGCATAAAAGGTAAAACCATGGATGGAACAGCCATCGTTAAAGGGCAGCTTTACAGGATTATAAAGCTGACTAAGGAGAAGTAAAAACAAAAATCAAAAAAACAAGCTGGCCTATAGCTTTTACTTATTAATCGGTCCTGTGTTGCTCACAAATGCAAGTCGTTTGCTATCCGGGCTCCAGGAAGGAGTGTTTATCGTTCCCTGCCCGCCAAACAAATAAGCAATTACTTTCGGCGCTCCGCCATTAACAGGCATCAGTCGCAACATCACTCTTTTATAAAATGGATGATCTCCGGGGTCAATGATTGTCGGGAATGAAATAAATGCTATCCATTTATTATCGGGAGAAATATGAGCAAACCAGTTATTATATTCATCAAAGGTCAGTTGCTCATTGCCGGTGCCATCCGGTTTCATGCGCCACAGTTGCATGGTGCCGGTCTGGTTGGCATTGTAATAGATCCATTTGCCATCCGGTGAATATTCTGGGCCATCGGCCAGTCCGGTATCGTTGAAAGTCAATTGCACTTCCGGGCCGCCGTTGACAGGTTTTTTATAAATATTGTAGGCCGGGTTCCGGCTCAGGCGCTGAGCTGTATAAACAAGCTCTTTTCCATTGGGACTCCAGCTATGCAAATAGGAAGGAGTACTATCTGTGACCATTACCGGGTTACCACCAGTGATCGGCAAATAATAAACGGTACTTCCTCCACCCGGCATGCCGTCCCGATGCGAACTAATGCCCAGCATTTTCCCGTCAAAAGAGATCACATGATCATTATTATTTCTTTTCACATCCCCGGTATTCAGTTGTTGCGGAGTTCCTCCTTCAACGGGGATCGTATAGATATTTCCACCCTGGTTGAATAATAATCTTTTTCCGTCAGGCATCCAGTTGGGTGCTTCAAATCTTCCTTTGTCTTCGTGTATAACCACTCGTTTACCATCAAATACATTCAGTATCTCCAGTTTGCTACCCAGGATGCCATCGCGATAGCCATTGTGTGAATCGGGAACTGTTTGTTCAATACGGACATTCCAGGCCAATCCCTCTTCCATCACATCCGGGTTGTGGCTGCACATGAAGATGCCGGCCAATACCTCGTCGGGCATCTCGACGGCATCAGTTCTCCCGATCTCCTGCAGTGGTTCACCAATGTTAGCGATACGCATAATGAACGTCCTGCCTGTACGTTCGAGTTGTATGATCCCGGCATTTTTCTTGGGAGAAACGAGCTGATCCTGCGGGTCACGCATGTAGGCGCCACGCAAACGCCGCCATTGTAAACTAGTCAGGCCGTCCCCATGAACTACTGCCGTCATATGGGCGGCGTCATCTTGATCACTGGCACGTATCATCCATCCGATCTTCCGATGAGGATCAGTGCCTTTACCGATCAATTTAAAATTGGCCGTTAAAATAAAATCGCCTTTTATTTTATTATAGGCATAATGAAATTCATCGCGGCCAAACCAGATATTATAGCCGCCTGCTTTCAATGTATAGCTCTGATCGGGCACATTGAATACAGCGCTGCCGGCAATTTTTGGTTTACCAATATCTGTATGATTGTTGAAAATTCCTACGCTTGACTGTGCCATAACGGTGGTAGCTGCAAACATAGCAGCAATTAATAAAAAAGATTTCATTGGAGGTTTGATTGAAATATTTAAAGCCTGTTATTACTTGTTAATCGGCCTCACCCTCTTTCTCTCTCCTTGCTTCTCCCGCTGTCAGCGGGAGCGCAATGACGAGGAGAGGGACAATAATTCGTTGTATTGGTCAACTTCCCAACACAAAATTGTCCCACACATCCTTTAAAACATTTCAGCAATTGTCCAGATACAGGCTTTATATCTAAACCGTCATTGAAGTTAGCGCAAATCTCCCTTTTTTATCAAATCAACGGCATTATTGGCTGCCCTTGCCGCAAGGGCCATATAGGTCAATGATGGATTTTGTGTGGAGGTGGAAGTCATGCAGGCACCATCGGAAACAATTACATTCGGGCAGGCATGCAGTTGGTTCCATGCATTCAGCAATGATGTCTTTGGGTCTTTTCCCATTCGTATTCCGCCCATTTCGTGGATATCGAGACCCGGGGCCTGCTTGCTGTCCGTGGCATGTATCTCGGTAAAACCAGCTTTTTCAAACATCTCGGTAAATTGTTCCGTAAAATCTTTGATCATCTTTTCATCGTTGTCGTCATAATCTACTTTGAATTTCATTAAGGGGATGCCCCATTCATCTTTTTTATCCTTATCCAATGACAGGAAGTTAGTTTCCTTGGGGATGGTTTCGCCCATGCACTGTGAGCCGATATACCAGGGACTGAGTGGCGCCGATGTATCCATCAGTTTATTTTTTAGTTCTTCACCAAACAATCCGTCTGTATTAACGCCACCCCGGTATCTCATGGCATTGAAAGTACTTGCATAGCCGCGGAGAAAACCGGTATCCTGTTTCCTTACATTCCTGAAACGCGGAATATATGCACCACCGGTGGCACGGGCCTGTTCAGTCTTGAAATTCATGAGACCGTCATAACGGGCTGAGATCCGGCCACGATAGTTATGGAATGCAAAATATTTTCCCAGCAAACCATTATCATTACCCAGGCCATTTGGAAAGCGCCGCGAAGTGGAATTCAGCAAGATCAAATTGCTATTGACTGCCCCGGCATTTAGAAATATTACATCAGCAAAATACTCGGTTGATTCTTTTGTAACCGCATCAATAACCCGTACGCCGGTTGCTTTGCCTTTTGTTTCATCATAAATTATTGAATGAACAACCGAATGCGGACGTAAGGTCAGTTTCCCCGTTTTTTGCGCCCAGGGAATAGTAGTAGAGTTGGCATTAAAGTAACCGCCAAATGGACAACCCCGCTGGCATAGGTTTCTTGCCTGACATTGGACACGGCCCTGCTCCACATGTATTGGTTCAGGTTTTGTGAGATGAGCGCAACGTGAATAGATCACGTGTCGTTCCTTGTAGTTTTGGGCTACGATATCCTTGAAATGATTTTCGACACAGGTGAGTTCCCAGGCAGGTAAAAATTCTCCATCCGGTAATATATCCAGGCCATCTTTGTTTCCGCTAATGCCGGCGAATTTTTCTACGTAGCTATACCAGGGCGCAATGTCTTTATACCGAATGGGCCAGTCAACCGCAAAACCATCGCGGGCGGGACCTTCGAAATCAAATTCACTCCAGCGCTGTGTAAACCTTGCCCACATTATACTCTTTCCGCCAACCTGGTAACCACGTATCCAGTCAAATGGTTTGTCCTGCACATATGGATGTTCCTTGTCCTTTACAAAAAAATGCATGGCATCTTCCCGGAAAGCATAGCATCGGCTGATAACAGGATTTTCTTTGGCGATCTCGTAGGGAACCTGTCCCCGGTGTTGGAATTCCCAGGGATTCATATTCATGGTAGGATAATCTTTCAGGTGCTTTACATCGCGACCCCTTTCGAGTAGCAGGGTCTTCAATCCTCTTTCACACAATTCTTTTGCTGACCAGCCGCCACTCATTCCGCTTCCGATCACAATAGCTTCAAACGTGTTGTTGTTATTTCCCATAATTATTGCTCAAAGAAAATTATACCGGAACGCAACCCTTGAAATTGCTTCCTGGTACCAGTTTCCATTTCACTACGTCCAGCAGGTATTCTTTACTCGATGTAAAATTCTGTATGGTAAGCCCTTTTACCGCATGATAGAACCGAGCTGCCTCGTCTTTTTCATCCTTTGTTTCCAATTCTTTCAATAGTTCAACTCTTTGTTGCGCCGTGCATTTTGCAAAGCCGCTGTTGAATTTCTTTTTACAGGCGTCCTCAAATGCCTTCATTCCGGTTGTAAAAGCGTTTTGATCTTCCGGAGAAGCACAGTCATCCACCATCACAAGGACAAACTCCTCGGTTTTCAGATCCTTTGCTCCAGTGAAATTGTTTGTTTTCGGGATGATCGTTTCTGTGAGTTCGGCCAGCATTTTCTGCTGCGAAGCAGTAAGCTGCACATGCTTCAGGTAAAGTGGGGTTTCTTCGGTTGAAGAAACACAACCGGGCAACAAGGAAGCGCCTGCGGAGATGATAATAATATTGCGGACAGCGGTTCGCCGGTTCATATTGGCAAGTTCGTTACTTGAATATAAGAAAAAAAATATCAAACCTATGAGGTTATCAAACCTATGAGGTTATCAAACCTCATAGGTTTGATAAGGTCATCTCAAAAACAACATCTCCCTAAACTTCGGCAAGTACCATTCCCTGTCATCTACCAGCAGCTCGAGCTTATCGGCATGATAGCGGATGTCATCGAAGAACGGGTCCTTGACCTGGCTTTGATAGGCAATAGCTTTTGTGCGTGTGTTGTCCATGTTATTGCTGATCTTTCTTGCTTCAATCATCTTTTCAACCAGGTCGCTAATAGAGTTTACATGTTCCGAAATTTTATCGAGTATCTGCTTTTGATTGCTGTAGGCCGATTCAGGCAGACCGATCTCTTTTAGTCCACGGATATTATTAGCCAGCAAATTCTGGTATCGAATAGCAGGGGGCAGGATATGACTGGTCGCCATTTCTCCCATGATGCGGCTTTCGATCTGTACTTTCTTGATATATTTTTCCAGTTCGATTTCGTGCCGGGCTTCCAGTTCTTCGTGAGTGTACACATTATTGCTTTCAAAAAGGATCTTTGCCTTATCAGTCACCATTGCATCCAGGGCAAGAGGAGTAGTTTTTACATTGGGCAAACCTCTTTTTTCTGCTTCTTTTTCCCATGCTTCGCTATAACCATCGCCTTCAAATAATATTTTTTCGCTGGCAACGATATACTCGCGTATAACGTGCATGATGGCAATTTCTTTCTTTTCACCCTTATCGATGAGGCCGTCCACATCTTCCTTGAATTGTTTCAAGGTCTCCGCCATGATCGTATTTAATACAGTCATAGGATTGGCGCAGTTGGCCGAAGAGCCTACCGCCCGGAACTCAAATTTATTGCCGGTAAAAGCAAAAGGTGATGTGCGGTTGCGATCGGTATTGTCGAGCAACAATTCAGGGATATTTTTATGAATATCTATCTTCAGCATGCTCTCGTCCTGTTCATCAAATTTGCTGCTCACTCTTTCCTTTACATCGCTTAATACTTTCGAAAGATATTGACCGATAAACACTGAAATAATAGCCGGCGGAGCTTCATTCGCACCTAACCTGTGATCGTTTGGTGCCGAAGCGATCGATGCTCTTAAGACATCGGCATAGTCATGAACAGCTTTGATCGTGTTTACAAAAAATGTCAGGAACATCAGGTTTGTCTTGGGCGTTTTGCCCGGCGCCAGCAGGTTTACTCCTGTATCTGTCGCCATGCTCCAATTATTATGTTTACCGCTTCCGTTGATTCCGGCAAACGGTTTTTCATGCAACAATACCCGCAGTTTATGACGTCGCGCCACGCGGTCCATGATATCCATCAATAAAGAGTTATGATCAACTGCCACACTTACTTCTTCATATATGGGCGCTACTTCGAATTGCGCCGGAGCTACTTCATTATGCCTTGTACGGAGCGGTATTCCCAGCTTGTAACATTCCGTTTCGAAGTCCCGGATATATGCGTATACCCGTTCAGGAATTGAACCGAAGTAATGATCTTCCAACTGCTGGTTCTTGGCTGAACTGTGACCGTAGACGGTTCTGCCGGTCATTACAAGGTCGGGTCTTGCATTGAACATGCCTTCATCAATTACAAAATATTCCTGTTCCCAGCCAAGTGTTGGAGTGACTCTTGTAACATTCCTGTCGAAATAATTACATACATCTACTGCAGCCTTATTCAATGCCTCCAGCGCTTTCAGCAGTGGGGCTTTGTAGTCCAGCGATTCGCCGGTATATGAAACAAAAATGGTAGGAATGCAAAGCGTTTTGCCATTTCCTATCTCCATGATGAAAGCAGGAGAGGATGGATCCCATGCTGTATATCCTCTTGCTTCGAATGTGGCGCGAAGGCCGCCACTGGTAAAGGAAGAAGCATCAGGTTCCTGTTGGATCAATGAATCCCCTTCAAACTGTTCAATCGGAGTGCCATCGCTTTTGATCGTAA
>VBAT01000109.1:332-3118 GCA_005884665.1 Bacteroidota bacterium | reverse complement strand
CAGATGGCAGCATGCGAGTATTGTCCACCATTCTCTCTTACTCCCGGTACATAACCCCGTATATAACCGGGGTTAGGACCGTTGACATTAAATGGCGGATCGAGCAATTGAATTATTTTCAAATCTCTTTTGACAAGGTATTTGTCGAGAGAATTCATTGCCGTCCTTTGTCTTTCATCACTTCCGGCACCTGATAAAACCGACCAGCTTTGCGCAATAGCATCAATACGACATTCAGTACTTTCTTTTGAACCTAACGGCGTGCCATCATCAAAATAAGCGCGACGATACCATTCAGCATCCCAACCAGATTTCTCTATATTAACTTGAAGTGTTTCGGCTTCTTTTCTGCATGCATCAGCAAACAAAATATCCCTGTTGTTCGTTGCAATAGCGGAAAATTTTGTAAGAACGTCAAAGAAGAAAAATGCAAGCCATATACTTTCTCCCTTGCCTTTATTGCCAACATGATCCATTCCGTCATTCCAGTCTCCGGAACCAATTAGTGGCAAACCGTGTTCACCATAACGGTGACTATACTTTATGGCACGAACGCAGTGTTCATACAAATTGCCGGAGGCATTAAGAGTGACGGGCAGATCATAAAGTGAGTCTTCGCCTTCATATAAGGTGCGGCTTTCAAGAAAGCCAACCTGTACTTGCAAAATATCTGAATCGCCGGTAACAGTAATATATCGTGACACGGCAAATGGTAGCCAGAGCAGGTCATCGGAACATCGTGTACGAACACCTCTGCCCTCGGGCGGATGCCACCAATGTTGTACGTCACCTTCTGCAAATTGTCTTGATGCACTTAATAATATTTGTTCCCTTGCCATGGCAGGCTGGGTGTGTAATAAGGCCAATACATCCTGCAACTGATCTCTGAATCCAAAGGCACCACCTGATTGATAAAAGCCGCTGCGGGCAAACATCCTGCAGGCAATCGTTTGATAGGTGAGCCATCCATTAGCTAATAAGTTCAATGATGTATCCGGAGTAGTTATCTGTATAGCACTTACAATTTCTTGCCAGTATTCTTTTACGTTTTGTAAAGATTGAATGACGGAATCTCTATTGATAAATCTTTGTATTAAAGCATTCGCTTCCTGTACATTCTTTTCATTTCCGATTTGGAATATGATTTCTTTTTCGGCACCACTCAACAAATCAAATTTTACATGCAGTGCAGCACAAGGATCCATGGCCGCCCCTGTTCTTCCGGAAAGTCTTTTTCTATACAAAGCCTGCGGATTATTCAGGTTCCTGTTCCTTCCAATAAATTCCGAGCGGTCGGCAGTGTAACTAAAATTGTAACCGCCTTCCACTTTAAAATAACTGACACGTTCCGAAAACGCTGAATTATAGCGGTTGCCTAACAGTAAGGCCCCGGTGTTTTTATCCTGTTCGGAGAATACATGCATGTTGGTTTTAGATCGTACATCACCAAGAATAATTTCAAGGAACCCCATGGCGGAGAGGTTACGTTCCCGTCCGGATTCGTTTTTAAATTTCAGCACAATAAATTTTACAGGGAGATCCTTATCAACAAACACAGACATCTCTGAATGAATACCGTCTTCTATATGTTCGAAAATGCTGTATCCGAATCCATGCGTTATGATGTAAGGCTCATTTCCTTTCTTGGGAAAAGGTGAAGGACACCAGAAATTACCTGTTTCTTCATCACGCAAATAAAAAGCTTCACCACCAGCATCACTAACAGGGTCGTTGCTCCACGGTGTAACGCGGTATTCATGTGCATTGATGGCCCACGTATAGGAAGAGCCATTTTCAGAAACTACACTTCCGAACAGCGGATTCGCTAATACAATCACCCATGGAGCAGGAGTGGTTTTATTTTTATCCGTGATGATTTTATATTCCTTTCCGTTTTGGGCAAAGCCACCCGTTCCATTAAAGAACAAAAGATTGGTGGGCAAAGCCACCTGTTCCATTAAAGAACAAAAGATTATTTGGTAATGCTATTGCAGGTTGTTGTACTTGTGATGAAATGATTTTTGGTTCCAACAATGCAGGCAATGGCTTTTCTGAAATTTGCCTGGTAACCTGTTCCAGTAAACTACCTTTGTTATCAGAGACAATGATGCGAGCAACGCTTTCAAAAAGCAGGCGGTCTTCGGAAGATAATTGGTCTACAGATTTTACATAAATATTTCCCGGTCGTTGTTGTCCCGCGATATTTGCATCTGCAGTGATCAATCCAAGAATCTGTTCCTGTAGAAATTGGCGATAGGAGCCATGATTCTCATTCCAGATGACAAGGTCAACCGAAAGTCCTTTTAGCCGCCAATAAGCATGCGCCTGCACCATTTGTTTTACCAATTCAACGCTTTCCTGTTCATAAACATGAAGCAATACAATGGGCAGATCACCGGAAACAGAATGACTCCACAATCCTGATTGACCGCGATAATTATTTTGGATCGCTGCTGCATCTGAACGCAGGTTTGCATTGGAATAAATGACAGAAGCCGCCAGCCGATTGTACAATTGTGCATCTGATTCTGTTGCATTGATCTGGCGTAGCAATACCTGGCTATGGGTCCACGAAAGCTCGAATGCACGGTTTTTCAAAAAACGGTCCTGGTATTTAAACATCAGGTTTTCGCAGCCTTCTTTAGTATCGGCAATGCCATACACAAGATCGACGGTAGCGGTTTGATTGGGTTTGATCAGGATACGATAGCGGATAGACATAACAGGATCGAGAACTGATCCTTCCTTGCCTGAAAGAACCACATCTTCCATTGCCTGCGGGTATT
>VBAT01000109.1:0-311 GCA_005884665.1 Bacteroidota bacterium | reverse complement strand
TCCTATAAACTGCATGCGGTCTGTTTCGTAGGATACTTCTTCTACATCGCCGCCGTGAACGTGCATCAAGTGGAACATCCAAGGCGGTGTTTCTTCTTCGGAACGCGGACGCCGTGTACAATAAATCGTATTGTGTTCACGGATGATTTGTGTTTGAACAAACAGGTTGCTGAATGCAGGATGTGCTTCATCAGAAGTCTGGGTAGCCATCACGATTTCGGCATAACTGGTAACTTCTAATACTCTCACAGACTGGGTTTTATTTGTAATTCTTATCCTCCTTAATTCGGTATCATCTTCAGGAGAAATAA
>VBAT01000108.1:1630-3745 GCA_005884665.1 Bacteroidota bacterium | reverse complement strand
TGTCCACAGCGTCCGATCAGCGTCTCTTGTCATGAATCTAATTGATGAGTTACCGGATTCAAAAAACAAGTACATTTTCCACTGGTTTTCAGGTTCATCGTCAGAGTTAAAGAGGGCGATAAGTCTTGGGTCCTACTTCTCCGTAAATTCCGGCATGCTGAAGTCAGCTAAAGGACGGGGGCTTGTTACGGAAATCCCTCGAGATCGGATTCTTACTGAGACCGATGGACCTTTTACGTTTACCGACCAGGGTAGTCCTTTCACCCCCAAAGAGTTGGATCTTGTTATAAACAAACTGTGTGAACTACTCCAAATCGCACATGGAGAACTGATTGAGAAAATTAATAAAAACTTGGAATTCCTTCTTCAAGAATAGACGCAAACGAGATCAGGAAATTGCACACAGTCATCCGCGCCAACGGCGGGCGGGCTTACTTGAGTGTCTTCGAGGCACTCAAAGTACGCCGCAACCAAATCCTCGAAATGGTTGCCGTCTCGAATCTCATCAAAAGAAATTGAATTTCTAGGGGCCATTAGTCAGTACTAGATATCTTATCCTACTGTAGTGAACCTTTTTTTCGCCGAACCACTAAACTTTATGAAAAGAATCAAGAGTTGGGGCGACGTCTAGACTATCTTTCATGGACTGTGAATTTTGAATTGTCTGACCGGTTACTACAAAACCCGCCCTGATTGAAGAAATGAGACCGCGGAGTATATGGATGGTGGGCCGGGTGATTGGAGTATAACTGCGCCGTCCAAGATGGCAACGGCACTGGGACCGCTTTCAAAGGATACTTTCGTTGGGTAATTACTCACATAAGACTCTGCTAAATACTACTGAATTTAGATTTTGAAAGGCTCGGGACCCATTGTAAAAGTAACAGCCCTTTTCAAATTTGGAACATGGTACCGTGGACTGGCAACTCTTGACCGCGCTGTGTCCAACGACTGTTCACCGCCGGCCTTTTTATGTAAACTAGTGGTGAGGATAAACAATATGTACAACATAGGAGAACAGCCAGGAAAAGGAGATTACTGCTGTACGAACTGCGACTGGAGTGTTCATCTAGACGATGATTCGGACAAACTACCTCCCTGTGGTAGTTGTGGAAAAGGACAGGACACGCAATACAATAAATGTTAGCGTCATAAACGGGTCGGCGTCAAAGCCGCGCGGTCGTCGGACAATCTCGATCTCGCATCCCTACGGTACCCCGGAGGAGTTCGAGGATGCCTTCGGGGATATTTCCGTTATGCCTGGTCTGATTTTATTGGCAGTCGCATCTGGTCTGTCCTTAATCAACCCTAATGGCCGTCGCTACCCAAGGCCCTGCGTTCCCAATCCACTAACGGATGTTGATCGGGATTCTCAGACGCCAACATGACCATTCTGAAAATAGAGAGCCGAATGTATTCCTGAATCCTGAAAATAAATTCCCTGAGACGGTACTCGTCGCCAAATTGGCCGACTTCCAAGTCCTCGATCTTTCTGATTCTCTTGGTGAGATCAGCACTACCGTGAACGATTCCACTGCGCAGGCCGTATGCAAGTCCCATATCGTCAAAAATCCGTTTCCGGTCAGCAGATTCTGAACTCAGGAACAAAGCTGCGTGCAACCTTAGGCGGTGGGTAAGCTCGCCCTCGTTCTGTTCACTAAGGAAAAGAGCCTCCCCGGCAATAAGCAAATCAATAATACGATCTTCCCAGTCGTGTCGCTCGTGCGCCAAGCTAAACCTTCTAGCAGCAGTGATAATTCGCTTTCGGCTCAGGACGTTCTCACTATTAAACTTTGTCCAAAGGTTAATCAATGCATCCTTATAGTCATTGCTTAATTCCTCTTTGTACTGCGCCTGAGGCATATACCTTACCGGATACTCACGACTGTGGTGGAAGAACCATGATCGAGTTCGATGGATTATGTGAGACGCATAGATATTTTGCGCGCCGATAAGGCGCAAACACGTTATGACGCCTTCCACACTATGGTTTACCGCAACCCTAATTTGCTCGTTACGCTTCGATCCGTCAACACGAGAGAGCGGGTCATTCTTGCCGACGATTTTCGGGATGCGATAGGCGCACCTAATCGCCCACAACGGTGACCACACGAT
>VBAT01000108.1:0-1603 GCA_005884665.1 Bacteroidota bacterium | reverse complement strand
AAATCTCAAGTGTCTGATCCAATTTGATCGGTTCGCAGAAGGATACGCCGGGCAACGGGATAATGACTTCGTATACAAAGTCGCGCGCGTGCCCTTCAGTTTCAAATAGCTTATATTCCCTTTCAAAAAACTCATCGTTAAACTCGATCTTATTTTGGTAGATGCCAAGATGGGGCAGGCGAAGCATCAAGTCCTCTGATCCAAAGCAGCGCTTTGATAGTTCCACAGTTCCCACCATCACATTAAAATGCGATGAAATTCGATCGTCCCCCTCTATCACTGCAAGACACCGGGCATATTCCGGTAGCGTAATAATGTCGTCCTTAAGATGCCCAAACGGAAAGAACGGAAACGGCGACCAGTCCGACGCAGGAAATTTTGTTCCTAAGCGATCTACCGATAATTCAATCGCTGCGATTACGTACGAGCGAATTGCATCATGCAGTTGTGTCAAAATGTCATTGCACCAAAACCTGTTTGATAACGCTGATGCCTACGCGGTTCTGCCGTCCATTCACTTCAACAAGGGTACGAACGTTATCAAAGAAAGCGACGACGATCTAATCCCCATTCGGGACTCGAACGAATTCGCCTCTTAAATACGCGATGCTTTCCACACAATTACTTTTTATGTTCTAGTGCGCAAATTCCTCGAACAAGGTTTTGCGACGTGTACTAAAAGAAACCTTAGAATAAAACAAAAAAACCGAATCCGATGGGGTACGATTCTTTACTTTTTTCATATGGTTGGGCATACCCAAACATGGCTCGAACCATTTCCGCCTACCTAAGCAGATTTCTCAAAATTTTCATCGAAATATACTGCATTTGTACAATCTTGCCAAAATAGCTCAATCTAACTGACAAAGCGTGGGTTGACGTTTGTGGACAAAACTATATACTTCTCTTAGATATGAATCGAACCGAACGGAAGGATCTGGAAGGTTATGCGTTTATTAGAAATGAAATTATGCACACTGGCGTGACACCATCGCTTCGCAATATCGGTCGAGTGGTGGGGTACAAATCTCCACGGTCGGTCCAATTGATGTTGGAGCGGCTACAGAGGATGGGGCTGCTCCGGTATGAGAGTGGAAAAATTAGACTCAACCAGCGAAATACTCCATCAATGTCGGAACAGACGGTAGAAGTTCCGTTGGTAGGTTCAGTAACATGTGGCTCGCCCGCCTTGGCTGAACAAGATGTCCAAGCGGTGATCCAGGTTTCAGTCAAACTTGCAAAGCCAGGGCATCGATATTTTCTCTTGAGGGCATCGGGAAATTCCATGAACAAGTCGGGGATTTCAGATGGAGATTTGGTACTGGTTCGACAACAGGCTACAGCCAACGAAGGTGACAAAGTTGTTGCTCTAATTGATGACGAGGCGACTATTAAACATTTTCATCGGGAACGGGGAATTGTCGTTTTGAAGCCCAACTCAACGGGGAATCAATTTATGCCAATTGTTCTGTCGAATGAGTTCTTAATACAGGGAGTCGTAGTCAATACAATACCGGACCCCTTCTAATGTAACCCCGTACATATTATGGATTTAAAAGAGATAATTCGTGAAGTTCGAGAGTTAACGGGGAATCGAGATCGT
>VBAT01000045.1 GCA_005884665.1 Bacteroidota bacterium | reverse complement strand
TTTAGCGGGCCTTTAAACAAAAAAGGCCCTTCCGTAGAAACGGACTGACCTCTAACGATTGCTTGCCATATGAAATTCTTCGAATAATCTTGCTGACCACTAGCTCAGGCAGGTTAGCATTTTGAACTTGACCTCTGACTGCTTGCTCCTCATTAACGATTGCTGCCTTTTTAATGAACTAATGCTATGTCGAAATTATAGCTGGTTCAGCTTACATTCAAAACAAGTTAGGCATGATTTGGGGATGTCAAAAAGATGAAAATTTTTCTAAATCATTGACTGTGATCAGTTTTGAGATAATTTGCGCACTATGTCCAACCGCCCGTCAGACATATTATTTCAGTTAATTAAATCCCTCGAAAAGGCTGAAAAAAGACATTTTAAACTCTACATAAAAAGAAGCTCGGCTAAGGAAGACCTTAAGATCATCCAGCTTTTCGATGCTGTAGATAAACTCCAGGACTATGATGAAAGGGTATTATTGAAAAAGCTTCCCGGCACTGAAAAACGACAACTCTATAATTTAAAAACACATTTATATAAAGAAATATTAGCCAGCCTGCGACTATTAAAAAGTGCAGATAGCATAGACCTGCAGCTGAATGAACAGTTCGATTACGCACATATCCTTTATAAAAAAGGGTTATTTCACCAGAGCTTAAAAATTCTCGAAAAGACAAAAGAAACGGCTAAGGCCAATCAGAAATTCAATTTCCTGACGATGGTGATCGCTTTGGAAAAAAGAATAGAGTCGTTGCATATTACCCGCAGCATGCTGGACAAAATGGAACAACTGGCCGATGAGGCCAATGAGATTAGCCGGCACATAGATATGGTAGCCAGGCTTTCCAATCTTGCATTACAACTTTACAGCTGGTTCATCAAACATGGACATGTGAGAAATGAAAAAGACGAAACCAGTATTGTTCAATTCATGAAGGATAACCTGCCGGCCAATGCCTGGGAACAACCAGGATTTTATGAAAAACTATACCTGTACCAGAGCTATACCTGGTACGCATTTATCCGCCAGGATTTCCTGATGTATTACCGTTATACTCAAAAATGGACGGACCTCTTCAAATCACAACCGGTGATGATCCGTGTAGAGACGGGACACTACATTAAAGGATTGCACAACTTGTTGAATGCTCATTTTGACCTCCGGAACTTTCAAAAGTTCAAAATTACCCTGCACGAGTTCGAATCGTTCGCCGCTACAAACAGGGTTGTAGACAATGACAGTTTCCGGATACAGGCTTTTATCTATATCGCCAGCGCCAAGATCAACTATCATGCAATGACTGGCACTTTTAAAGAAGGCTTACCTCTCGTGCCGGGTATCGAAGAAAAAATGAATGATTATGCCCTGTTCGTTGACACGCACAGGATACTCGTGCTGAACTACAAGATCGCGACTCTCTATTTTGGCAGCGGTGATTTTGCTACCAGCATCGATTACCTCCAAAAGATCATAAACAATAACAGTGATCTGCGGGATGACCTGCAGTGTTATGCGCGGCTTGTTCACCTGCTGGCACACTATGAGCTGGGTAATACCGGTATTATGGAGTCGCTGGTGAGATCGGTCTATCGTTTTATGGCAAAAATGGAAAACCTTACTGTTGTGGAGGAAGAAATGTTGCGCTTCCTTCGCAATTCTTTTGATGTGCCCACTAAAAAAATAAAGCCGGAACTGGAGAAATTACTAAGCAAGATAAAACACCTCGAAAAAAACCGCTTTGAAACAAGATCCTTTGCCTATCTCGATATTATCTCCTGGCTGGAAAGCAAAGTGTATGAAAAGCCGATGAGCGCTATCATCTACGACAAATACAAGCAAAGTAAAAAGAGGCATTATCGGAAATAAAATATTCCTCCTGCGGTGGATTGCTCCAGTATGCAGGAAGAACATTTTATGGGAAAGGATTTAAAAATGTGCGATGGGATCTGGTGTACCATCCGGGTCATTCTGTGCGGTACCCGAATGATTGATATTATTTCCTTTTAACAAAAGCAGGCCGGCTACATGTGGTGTTGCCATGGAAGTACCACTCATGATAGCATAGCGATTATTCAAATAAGTAGACAATATTTTTACTCCGGGCGCAGCTATATCTACCGCATCGTTTCCATAGTTGGAGAACGAAGCGAAATTATCAAGACTGTCAATAGCCGATACAGTATAGATATTCGGCCCATTGGCCCTACCTGGAGAATAATTGATAGCAGGCTGTGAGTCATTGCCTGCAGCAATTGCGATAAATATCCCTTTGGAAGCGGTATTCTTTACCTGTTGATCAAGGGTAGCTGAGGTGACATCTTCTCCCAGGCTCATATTTACCACATCACCCGCTTTTCCATTAGCGTTCACATAGGCAAGCGCCTGGATGATGGAAGATAAAACGCCATCACCACTTGCATCCAGCACTCTTAATGACACCAAGTTAGCACCAGACGCCACGCCAAGGATGCCGAAAGAATTGTTTTTTGCGCCAATGATACCGGCTACATGTGTTCCATGACCGTTTTCGTCCCTTGCGGAAGTATTGTTGGCAAGAAAAGATTTACTCCTGGTCACATCAACATTCAAATCAGGATGGTCAAAATCTATTCCCGAATCAATGATCCAGGCTGTTTTGCCGGTACCATCTCCATATCCTACGCGACTCACACTCCATGTCACCAATCTTGGTTCAACAACTGTAAAACACGCACCCAGAGCAATAACCCTGTCTGGTTCTACTATATCCACCGATTCATCGGATTTCAGCGCCTTCGCCTCTTCGTCAGAGAGATGGGCAACGAAACCGCCATGTTCTCCGGGAAATGATTTCTGCAAAGCATTTTCCCTTATCGCATGAGCCTGCAAAATGCTTTTACCGATAGCAGCCACCCTGTCCGTAGACATGGCTCTTGTAGTAATACTTGTTGAAGAAGATTTTAAAGAAACGATATACTGGCCTGGAATAATAGCACCCGTATTTGCTCCCCTCCCAACTACACATTCTTCAGGCTGTTGTTGGGATACAGAGGCACTCTTATCCTTTTTGCAAGAGGTAATAGCGAGAGCAGCGATTAACGCTGCAAATATTACAAATGGTTTTAATGGACGCATAGGATAAAGAATAGAAGACAAAATAAACGCCAAAAGCCTCCTTTCGTTGATAAAGTTTGGCTCTTTAACAGCCTCTTCTCAAAATCCTTAATCAGGGTCAATTTTCCCCCGTCGGATATTGATCAGAAATAGAAATCTATGACCGTATTATAACCATATGCGGAATGCGGCTGGATGGATACGCCAATTTTGCTGTATGAACTGAGACATAGAAAGCGATGCCCATGGAAGGGGACATTTTGATCAATGAATAATGCCATCAGTACCAACAAAGGATCTTTGTAACCGTATTGGCAACATTCACCCTGGTGATGCTTACTGCGTTTGCATTGATCAGTTTTACGCTCATGTCCTACATAGCCCAGGCTACCTGCAGATATGGCGTGACATTTTGCACTTTCAAAACAAATTGAATCCGGGTAAAGCAAAGGAAGAGCTCTGACCAGGCGTAAAGTATCCAGCAGGGATTTATAATCGGGCAGATCTTTAAGAGAAGGTTTGTTGCGAAAACCAGGATATTTTTCAACAACCGTATTGGCGAAAAGCGCCGGGTCGGTCCTGGCCATGTTGAGTATATAAATGATATCCTTTTCTTCCTTGCTCAGGTAGCTTGTATTGGCTGCGGTATTGCATTTCAAAAACCGGGCATCATTCCAGGCGGAAGAAAATGCGGACAATGGCGAAGTCTGAGGTAATGCAAGGGGTTTTTGTAGGAACAACCCACAAAAGATAAATGAGAGGGCGGGGAATAATTGTTGTGGTTTCATACAATCGATACGATAATGATACGCCGGCTGCGCAAAGTTATTGTTCATCTTTAAAAAAATAACGGAGTATACCTTGCTTTTTAGGTCCTGTTAAAGGCTGTTAACGTGCAGTTAAGCGGCGGCTTTTTTTAGATTTAGAAAAATGAATTTTTCAAATTCGCAGTGAGAAAGCGTTTAACAAAAGCAGTAACAAAATAGAAAAAAGAGATCCGTGTCCGCCATTTGCATTTAACGGTTATAATGGTTAGTGGTTTCGGCAAAGACGGTTCCTGCCAAGGGGATCGTCTTTTTTACTCATATGGCATCTAAATCGACTACCTTTCCCTTTTCGTTTTCTATGGCCTCGTACTTTATACGGTCATCCACTATCCGGCTGGGAATATTTATCAGCACACTGGCTATTGCTGCCATCCTGGTCTTCCAACTCGTCTGGTTAAGAAAAATATACAACAAAGAACAAAAAGAGTTTGACAGGAGTGTGATCATTGCTGTCAAGGGAGTATATGAAAAAATGGCGGTGAGTAATTATAACAGTTCTTACCTGAATGAATTGATAGAAAGCCCGGAAATGCACCTGTACCTGGCGCGAATCACGTTGCCTGTTAATAAAGATTCATTGGCCAGTTATGTGCAAAACGAGCTGGAGGACTTTGATATTTTTACCGATTGCTACCTAGGAATTTATAGCGCTGGTGAAAATAAATACATCTATACTACGATATTAAAATCAGCGGCTACCCGTGGAAAACATTTATCGACCATACCCGTAGTAACCCGGCCTTACGATCATATCGTTTTGTATTTTCCAAACAGGCGCCAGTATATTCTTAGCAAAATGGATTTCTGGATCATTAGTAGCGCTGTGCTGCTTGTAGTGTTGATCCTTTTTGGCGGCGGTCTTTATTATTTTTATCGCCAAAAATTTCTGAATGAAACTCAAAAGGATTTCATTCATAATTTCACCCATGAATTTAAAACGCCTGTTTCGGTTATCAGCCTGGCGGCCGATGTATTAAAGAACCCGGCTATCATCGAGAAGCCGGATAAACTAGCTACTTATGCAGGCATTGTAGAATACCAGGCGGCCTATCTCCAGAGCCAGACCGAAAAACTCCTCAACTTTGCCTATACGGAATCAAGGCAATTACACTTTACTAAAGAAAGAGTGAATATACACGAGGTGGTAAATGAAGCAGTCAGTAACCTGGCTCCGCTCATCGAGGAAAGAAAGGCAAAGATCATTCTTGACCTTTATGCAGAAGATCCATTCCTCATGGCGAATAAAGATTACCTGACTATCGTCATCATCAATCTCCTGGATAATGCGGTCAAGTACTCTAAACAACCGGAGATAAAAGTTACCACGACAAGAACGGAAGACAGGATGATACTTTCGGTGAAGGACAATGGCATCGGAATAGAAAAAAAGCAGTTAAAGAAAGTATTTAAAAAATTTTTCAGAATACGAAAAGAAGATACCTATACTTCCAAGGGTTTTGGCCTTGGACTTTCATTCGTTAAAAAAATTGTGGCTGCACATGGCGGAAAGATAAAAGTGGAAAGCGTTTTGGGAAAAGGCAGCAATTTTACCATTGAATTACCTCTTGAATAATTATGGCCATGCAGGAAAAAATAAAGATACTTGTCGCTGAAGACGATCTGCAACTGGGCTTTATTATTAAAGACAATCTTGAAGACGCCGGTTTCCAGGTTGTTAATTGCCCTGATGGTGAAACGGCCTGGGAATACTACCAGAAAACCTCTCCAGACGTCTGCATCCTTGACATTAATATGCCCTACCGAGATGGCTTTAGTGTTGCCAAAAAGATCAGGCAAAAAAGCGATATCGTCCCAATCCTGTTCCTTACCGCCAAATCCCTGGAAGAAGATAAACTAAAGGGGTTTGCAATGGGGGCAGATGATTATATTGTCAAACCTTTCAGCATGAAAGAGCTTCTTTCGCGGATCAATGTATTCCTCAGGAGAAATAAGCTGCTTATCAACCAGTCCCCCGACTCTTTTACTTTCGGACGTTTCACGTTTGTGCCCGAAGAGCTTAAATTGACCGGTAATGAAGAGACGACCACGCTGACACAGCGTGAAGCGGAATTGCTGTCGTTCCTGTGCCAGCACCCCAATAAAGTGTTGCGCAGAGAGGAGATCTTGCTGAATGTATGGGGAAAAAATGATTTTTTTCTCGGCAGGAGTATGGATGTTTTTATGGCGAGATTAAGAAAGATGTTCGTTTCTGATCCGTCTATCAATATTGAAACCATTCATAAGGTAGGATACAGGTTTAGCGTAAAGCAGTAATGATACCGGGAAAGGAATACAGCGTAAAAGGAATGGATGCTCGATGCGGGATGCTAGATGCAGCGGTGTCCATTTCGACTATCAGGTATCTGGCATCCAGCATCCAGTATCCACTATTTTTAACTATGAGCCAGCTTCAGGATTTGCATTGACCACCTCCCAAAGAATTTTGTTGTGGTATTGTTAACTGATTTTATTCATTTACCTGCATGCCGTAATTTCAGCCCTTAATTGCTGTAACGAAAAATGACACTCCTTAAAAGATTATTACTTCTTCCTGGGTTGATAGCCGTGGGCATTGCCACAAAAGCGCAGAATATCGATGCCGCCATTCAAAACTGGGCAGATAAATACACTCCCGAGCGGGTTTATCTCCATTATGATAAGGCCGCTTATTCTGCCGGGGAAACGGTTTGGTTCAAGGCCTACCTGATGACCGATGTCAGTCCCGCCATGGACAGCAAAACGCTATATGTCGACTGGGTTGACGAAAAAGGCAATTTATTACAACATTCGGTGAGCCCGATACTGGACGCCGCTACCAATGGCCAGTTTGAAATACCGGAAGATTACCGGGGAAAATATATCCAGGTAAAGGCTTATACCAAATGGATGCTCAATTTCGATTCTGCTTTTTTGTATTCCAAGAATATTCGCGTACTCACAAGAGAATCTAATCAACAGGCTTCAAAGGCGGTACCTATTCCTTCCCTTTCCTTATTTCCGGAAGGAGGAGATGCAGTTGCCGGTATAAATAATAAGATCGCTTTCAAGGCAAACGATCAATGGGGTCGTCCTGTGCGTATCAGGGGTGTGGTCGTGGGAAGCGATAGTAAGGTTGTGGACAGTTTAAGAACGATACATGACGGGATGGGTTATTTCTTCGTGACTCCCCAACCGGGGCTTAGTTATTCTGCAAAATGGAAGGACGAAAAAAATGTGGAGCATACAACGCCCCTGCCTGAAATAAAACAAAGTGGTGTTACAATGCAGGTGACAAGTGTCGGTTCGAACCGTTCTTTAAGCGTTTTTTATCCGGCCGCATTTGCCGAGACCATGGATTCATTGCACATTGTAGGCACGATGTACCAACGACCCGCGTTTAAAATTGGAAGAAGCACGAGCGCGCCGATGATCAAACTGACAATTCCGACAAAGGACCTGCCAAGTGGAATTCTTACAATTACCGTTTTTGACAAACAATGGAATGCATTGGCCGAGCGTATAACTTTTATCGACAATGAAGAATACGTATTTCAACCTGAAATGGAAGTTCAGCGTTGGGGACTGAATAAACGGGCACGCAATGAAATAAAAATTACTGTGCCGGATAGCCTGGTTGCTAATTTGTCCGTGTCAGTAACGGATATAGCGATCAGCGCTGACAGCAGTACCAATATCATCTCTCATCTTTTACTGAGTAGCGAATTAAAAGGGAATGTCTATAACCCCGCGTATTATTTTTCTGAACGTTCGGCCACAAAAGCTCAGGATCTCGACCTGGTTATGTTGACAAACGGGTGGCGGCGGTTTAAATGGAAGGAAGTAGTATCAGGAAAAATACCAAGGCCAAAATATGAAAGAGATACAGCCTATCTTTCCCTCTCCGGCAAAGTTTACGGTGTTCTTCCCGGCCAGATTCCTCCTGGTGCGAATATTATTTTACTGGTAAAGCAAAAGAATACGAAAGGGGAGTTTTTACTGGTGCCTTTAAAACCCGACGGTACCTTTAATGATCCAGCGATCATCATTTTTGATACAGCACATATTTATTACCAGTTTGAGAAATCAAAAAATTTAGGTGATGCGTCCGTTCAGTTTATGCAGGGCAGGTTGCCGGCACCTTCTTCGCTTGTTCCCGGGAATGCAAGTATACTGTGGTTTGATACAACGGGTGTTTTGCGGCAGATGAACATTACAGACGAAGCGATGGATATAGCAGCGAAGCTGAAAATTAAAACGCTGGAAAATGTAACAGTAAAGAGCCGCGGTAAATCGCCGGTGCAAATATTGGATGAAAAGTATGCTACGGGCCTGTTCATTGGCGATGGATACCAGTTTGACCTGGTAAATGATCCTGTGACTGCCGGATACCAGAATATATTTAATTACCTGCAGGGAAAGGTGGCCGGTCTGCAGGTTAATACCAGTAGCAATCCGCCTTCCCTGCAATGGAGAGGTGGTGCTCCGCAACTATACCTTGATGAGGTAGTGACAAGCCCCGATTTTGTTGAATCGGTGAACATAGCGGATGTTGCCTATATCAAAGTATTCCGCCCGCCGTTCATGGGCGGTTTCAATGGAGCAAATGGGGCTATTGCTATCTACACACGCAGAGGCAATGATCAAAAAGAAACGCCCGGCAAAAAACTTAACAATAGTAAAGTATTTGGCTACACATTGATCAAAGAATTCTATACACCGAACTATAGTTCCTTCAAGCAGGAAAATGAGCAGCGGGATCTTCGCACAACCCTGTACTGGAACCCGAACGTGACAGCTTCGCCCGGTAAAAGAGAAGTGGTGCTGAGTTTTTACAACAACGATGTCTCCAATGCATTCCGCGTAGTGATCGAAGGCATGACCAGGGATGGAAGGCTGGCGCACCTGGAGCAGGTGATGGAATAAAATATCGGTTATAGTCAATTCTGATACACACTTCACTATGGCGACAGATTGGTACAGAAACAAGACATGGGACACAAATACGTTAACCGATTTTGAATCACGACTCAAAAGAGCAAGAGGAACATTTCACAAGGCCCAGTATTTAAAGATTCAGGGACTTGAATTACTTGACACAACCGACTTTGAGACACAGGAAATTGGTGTCAAACTATTATTACGAGTTATAAGAGAGTATTCGATGGAGGAAATGGAAGTCATCCAATCACATGAAGCTTTGGGATACTATTACCTTGAAATTGGCAATTTCGAAAAAGCGGAATTTCATCTACGAATTGTGGTTGAACGCTACAATAATAAAACAAGAAACGGTACTTCATGGATGGCAGATTTGAAACTGGCTGAAGTAATTTTAAAAACCAATCAACCTGGCAAATTGGATGAAGCCCATAACTATGTTAGCAATTTTCCTTTAAACGGATTGAGTTTTAATAATCAAAGATTTTATCATTCAGAACTCGCCGCTATATTGTGTGAAAAAATGAATAAAAAGAGCGAAGCAAAAGAATACGCGACAAAGGCGTTGGAGTATTCTAAAATAACAACCCCTGATTTTGCAAGACATAAGACTTTGGGCTTAGTAAAGGTGACAGACGAGCAAATTAAAAGACTTAAGAAAATTGCAGGTCGATGAAGATGTGCCTAAGAAATGAGATATAGAAGCCCGGTTCGTTACCAACTTCACAAGCAGCCAATCGAAATGAAAAAGCCATTCGCTATTGCGAATGGCCTTTAACACTTTAAGTGTCTCAGATATTTGAATGGAGCAACCCGGTCAGGCGATACCGACCGAAGGTTTCCATGAATAATCTGTAGATTGCATGAATACCTCCTTTTCTTTGGTGAGGGATGAAGTTAGTAAAAAGCTTCAATTCTTTTGTAACCATTGGTGGAATTAACACGAAGAAAACGTATTAATTTTTGGAGTAATCCGCTGTAGGCAGAAATGATTATAGAAACAGTGCGGTCTATTGTACAATCGTGCATCATGATTGTTTCAATCAGGGTTGCTTCGAAATTAAAAAAACCTCAGTGCATATAGTTTGCGCCCTCTGGGCCCTCCCCGGCTGCTGCCCTCCCCCTCCACCACCACCATCGCCTATCACCTGAGAACAAACAATAGGCGATCATCTTTGTCGTCATTGCAAGAAGTGCAGCGACGAAGCAAAGCGACCGGTCGATTGGCAATTATTCAACTCGGTTCTCACCGATACGGATAACTCAAAATATCGAACCAGATATATACACCCGGTTACAAATATCATTCGCAAGGATTTCGAAACCAATAGAAAAACAACAGGATTGATGAGAAAATACTGTGGAGAGTGTGATTAAAACCTCATGCAGATCTGTTTTAACATCAGCCATTCTCACCGATAGCCATCAATAGTCCGTTAACAGCTTATTGCTTTAAATTAAACAGAGTATCGCTCAATTATTAAGCTCCTGCTCCAGCTCTTCCAGCGAAAACTCCCGGAATTCCGATAATCTAAAAGCCTGTTTGTTTATACTAGCGGCCATTTTACTCAACAACGGTTTCCCATCACGGTACGAAATCCCGATCACCGTTACTTTTGAGGAAACAGGTACATTCGGAAATCTAAACTCGCCATTCACCAGCTTTCCCTGCATGATGCTCCTGATGTTTTCAAATACGATCATGACCTGCGCTTCTTTTATTTCAGGCAGTTTAACAATGAAATCGGTCTTTTCGGTGCTATCATCCAAAAAATGATCACAATTGATCCATCCAAGGCGGGAGGTTGAAAGAACATAATAGTTTAAGTCCGATGGGTCGATTTTTTCTATTGCCTTATCTCGGTATTGTGAATACTTGTTCTCAAATCGTTCATTATATTTCTCACGGTTAAAATTGGAATGGCAACACAGGTCAAGCCACAAATAGTCGCCTTGGCGCCTGTCCTTTGTCGGTTTGAGCAGAGGCAATGTTTTGAGAAAATCGGTGATGGCTTTGCGTAAAGGCTGAGGTGTTGGATCATGGCCAGGATCGATCGAATTAAAATCTATATTGATTATTTTACCGTTTTTATCAACATCGATATACATGTCGGCGTGCTTCCCGCTTCGACATAAATAATTTGCCAATGCTGTATCGGAGGGTTTAAAATTCTTCCGAATATATTCAAATGCACTACTGTCTGGATGATTAATACCCCACTGGACGGACTGACCATTGATATCTGACGTATATCCACAGATAGTTATCTCACGATCATACAGGCTGCTATCCATTAACAGGTCATCAAATCCGCCTTCCCGCTGCCAGGGACCTGGTTGCCAGTTTATATTCTTACCGCCGGCGGTATCTCCATAAAAAATATTCATTTCCTTCCCGGACTTTTTACCTGGAAAAGCAATCACGCAGGATTTTTGTTTGTCTATTTCCAATTCTTTCCCATCCGATGTTGCAGAAATAAACAGCATTCCTCCCGTCTCCAATAGAAAACTATCCGAGAGTGTTGACAGGTTGTTGCTCATAAACTCAGAAACCGAATAGAACTCTTTTAATCGGACTTCAATTTTTGCCGACGGCCGGGATCCGTCTTTAAATTGAAATGCATTAGCGGGGATAAAAACCCTGGTTCCCTTTTTACCTTCGACTATATTTTCAGTGGAAGGGTCAATGGTCGTTTCCTGTTCAGCCGGGGAAATGGCGGTTAACACATCCCGCAGTGAGTCAACACGGTTGGATTTACAGGAATAAAAGCATAAGGTCACCAACAAAAGTATTGGAGGAAGTCTCATAGCCGATAGTTAATTATAAATGGAAGACTAATAATTGATCACCTGTTCTTCGATCGTTTCCGGGATCTCACGCCATTCATATTGCTGGTTCCTCAATTGCGGCTCAAATCCCGCTTCGCGGATAGCATCCTGGATGGTCTTATAGGTAAAACGATGAGGAGCGCCTGCTGCACTGACCACATTCTCTTCAAGCATGATGGAACCAAAATCATTGGCGCCTGCATTCAGGCATAGTTGCGCGGTTTGTTTGCCTACAGTCAGCCAACTGGCCTGTATGTTCTTGATGTTCGGCAGCATGATCCTGCTTAATGCGATCATGCGGATATATTCTTCGGGTGTCGTCAGGTTGTGAACGCCCCTGATCCTGGCGAGTAATGTGTCCACATCCTGGAAGGTCCAGGGAATAAATGCAAGGAATCCTTTGGCATTTTCAGGCTTACGATCCTGCACGGTCCTGATCTTCACCAGGTGTTCAAAACGTTCTTCGATCGTTTCGACATGACCAAACATCATGGTAGCGGACGTCGTTATATTCAGTTTATGCGCCTGATGCATGATATCGAGCCATTCCTGTGCACCACATTTGCCTTTACTGATCAGGCGTCTCACGCGGTCGATCAATATTTCAGCTCCGGCGCCGGGTAATGAATCAAGCCCCGCTTCTTTTAATGCCGTTAATACTTCCCGGTGAGTAGATCCTTCCAGCTTTGTAATATGGGCTACTTCAGGAGGACCCAGTGCATGAAGTTTTATAGTGGGGAATTCCTGTTTTATCTGGCGGAATGTATCAACATAAAATTTCAACCCGAGATCAGGATGATGACCCCCCTGTAATAATAGTTGGTCTCCTCCCCATCTCAGCGTTTCGTCGATTTTCTTGCGGTAGGTCGCCATATCGGTGATATAGGCATCCGCGTGTCCTGGAATACGATAGAAATTGCAAAACTTGCAATTGGCGATACATACATTGGTGGTATTGACATTGCGGTCTATTTGCCAGGTAACTTTGCCATGTGGAACTTGTGTCTTTCGCAATTCATCAGCTATAAACATCAGGTCAGCCAGGGGAGCGTGATGATAGAGAAATACCCCCTCTTCCACGGAAAGAAAACCAAAATCGGCGGCTTTGTCGTAAAGTTCTTTTAATTCCATATGTCCGGACTGCAAAAATACGCTGTAATCGTCAACAGTACTAAAAATGATGCGGCATTGTCCAGTCGACACGAAAGATCACCTTCAGTGGGGAATAGTTTTGATAAAAACAGCTAATAGAGTACATTTAATTAAATATGTGTAATCAAAAACGGAATTGCATCTTTTTGAATACACTGGCTGTCTAACCAAAAGCTAACTGCTGCTACCAAAAAATGAGTTGTATAAAAAAACTGACCATTGGGTCCTGCCTGATTTGGCTTTTCCTGGTGCAGCAACCACTGCATGCCCAAGAAGAATTCATTGAACCCCCGGCCAAATTTTTAACGCGCATACCTTTTACGCAGCTTACCGGGGGAGTTATTATTCTTCGGGCTACACTAAATAATTTTCCTGACACACTAAATTTTATCCTGGATAGCGGCAGCAGCGGCATTTCCCTGGATTCTTCTACTGTGGCCTTTCTCAAATTAACTCCCCAGCCCACCGATAAAACTATCCGTGGAATAGCTGGTATCAAGAAAGTAGGGTTTTTATACCGTCAAAAACTTCACTTCCCCGGGCTCACCATCGATAGCCTGGATTTTCATGTGAATGATTATTCGATATTGACAACGGTCTATGGCGAACAAATCGACGGAATCATCGGCTACTCCGTACTCAGCCGCTATATTGTCAAGATAGATTATGATAGCCTGAAACTGGATTTCTGGAGTCGCGGAACACTTCGTTACCCGAGAGGCGGTTACCTATTAAAACCTATCCTGAGTACGCTACCCGTTGAATTTGCCAGGGTGAGAGATGGTGCAACGATCAGCGCCCGGTTTTTACATGATATTGGAGCCGGCGTATGCCTGATGTTGTCGAAAGATTTTACGGAGGATAGCACCATACTGAATAAGAAAAGAAAATTATGGGCAAAAGAAGGAGAAGGAGTGGGAGGAAAGATCGACATGCATCTTACTGTGGTAAAAGAACTAAAACTCGGGCCCTATCGTTTCCGAAATGTGCCTACTTATGTTTTCGACGATGTATACAACGTGACGTCTTATCCTTACCTCGGGGGATTGATAGGAAATGACATTCTGCGCCGTTTCAATACCATCATTAATTATGAGAAAAGGGATATCTACCTAATGCCCAACTCGCATTATCGGGATCCTTTCGATTATTCGTATTCCGGGATTGAACTGTACTATTTAAACGGGCAGATCGAGGTCGGGGATGTTGCCAAGGGTTCACCTGCAGAACAGGTTGGGCTAAAGGAAGGAGATATCGTGGTGGCAATCAACAATAATTTTTCCCAAAATCTTAACCAGTATAAGATAGCGTTACAGTCTGCCAGTGAAAAGATCCGCATTATCATCCGGCGGGATAAGGAGCTGCTGCAGTTTGATTTCAGGGTAAAAAGCATTCTTTAAAAACGGGAAGAAACAGTTTTAAAGCGCTACGCCTTAAAGATTCAATTTCTTACGTTAAAACAGGTTGTCCAAAGCTGAATCTATGGCGGGATGGCCGTTTTGCAATACTTTTACAACCTTTATCTTACAGTGAATGTTAATAGCATATGATCAATTTTGAGAAGTTTACACTTGCTAATGGGTTGCGGGTAATTGTGCACCAGGATACTTCCACCCCGATGGCTGTCATGAATATTATGTATGATGTCGGTTCAAGGGATGAGAACCCCGACAAAACAGGCTTTGCCCATCTTTTTGAGCACCTGATGTTCGGCGGATCAGTCAACATTTCAAATTATGATGAACCGCTGCAGATGGCAGGGGGAGAAAACAATGCTTATACTACCGACGATCTTACCAATTATTATATTCAATTACCGGCTGAAAACCTGGAGACCGCATTCTGGCTGGAAAGCGACCGCATGCTTTCACTTTCATTCAGTGAAAAAAGCCTTGAAGTACAACGCAAAGTTGTTGTAGAAGAGTTCAAGGAACATTATATCGCCAAGCCTTATGGAGATGTCTGGCATAAAATGAGAGACCTGGCTTATAAAAAGCATCCCTATCGATGGATGACCATCGGCAAGGAACTTTCTCACATAGAAAATGCAAAGCTGGAAGATGTAAAAGAATTCTTCTTCAAATATTATCGGCCTGTAAATGCGATCATGGTAGTTGCTGGAAATGTTACTACAGAAAAAGTAAAAGCGCTGGCGGAAAAATGGTTTGGCGATATTCCCTCCGGAGAAAAATATAAGCGCAATGTGCCGCAGGAACCCGAGCAAAAAGAGGAACGCAAGCTTGAAGTAAAAGCAAATGTACCTCTCGATGCACTTTACAAGACCTGGCATATCTATCCACGGCTAGACCGGAAATATTATATCACAGACCTTCTGGCTGATATTCTCAGCGGTGGCGGCTCTTCACGCCTTTATCAATCACTGGTAAAAGAAAAGCAGTTGTTCAGCAATATAGAGTGTTATCATTTCGGAACGGCTGATGCCGGTCTGCTTTGCATTGAAGGCAAGCTTGTGAAAGGGATTAAAATGGAAGATGCAGAAAAAGCCATTGAGACCGAGTTGGATAAAATAAAAAATGAACTCGTGGATGAAGCGGAATTGCAGAAGGTAAAGAATAAGACAGAAAGCATGATCGCGTTTGAAGATATGAGCGTGATGAACAGGGCCAATAGCCTTGCATATTACGAATGGCTGGGAGATGCTTCCTGGATGAACTTTGAGCTGGATAAATATGGTTCAGTGACCACGGAAGATATCCTGCAGGAAAGCCGCAATATATTTAGGAAAGAGAACAGCAATACGCTTTATTATTATTCAGGAAATTAATTATGATAGATACATTAAAGACGATAGACAGAACTGTTGCACCTGAGATAGTGGATGCAGTCAATTTCAAGCTTCAGCTAAAATCGTATAAGAAATTTACGCTGAAAAACGGGGTAGACGTTTATACCATTGATGCGGGCGCTGAAGAGGTTTTGTCACTTGAATGGGTATTTTATGCAGGCAACTGGTTTGAAGATCAAAACCTGGTAGCTGCTTCCGCCAATTTCCTATTGAAGAACGGAACTACCAAAAAATCTGCCTTCCAGGTCAATGAACATTTTGAATATTATGGTTCGTACCTGAACAGGGCCTGCTACAACGAAACAGCCACTGTATCCCTTCACTGCCTGAATAAGCATATTGCTGAATTGCTTCCTGTAGTGAGGGAACTTTTGACTGATTCCATCATGCCCGAGCAGGAGCTTGCTATTTACCAGCAGAACATGAAGCAGAGGTTAAAGGTTAATTTGAAGAAAAGTGATTTTATAGCCGGCCGGCTGATCGATTCTTATTTGTACGGCGAGCATCACCCCTATGGAAAATATACCAGGGATGAGGATTTTGACAAACTCAACAGGCAGCAGCTTCTTGATTTTTATAATAAATATTACCAGCAGGGAAAGTTCATGATATTTGTCGCTGGCCGCCTCCCGGTGAATCTTGAACCACTGCTGAATGAATACTTTGGTGACCTTGGAAACAGTAATATTCAAGCTGGCCCGATTGCATTGAAATCTTCTGAAGAAAAAAAGTTCCGTGTTACAAACGATAAGGATGGAGTGCAGGGTTCAATTCGGATCGCTCGCCCTTTTCCCAATCGGCATCACCCCGATTTTTTGAAAATACAGGTGTTGAATAGCCTGTTCGGCGGATTTTTCGGATCCAGACTGATGAGTAATATCCGGGAAGACAAAGGATACACTTATGGGATACACAGCTTTCTGCAAAATCATATTCATGAATCGGCCTGGATGATCAGTACGGAAGCGGGAAAGGATGTTTGCGAAGCGGCTATCACCGAGATCTATAAAGAAATGAAAACACTCAGGGAAGAACCGGTGGATGAAGAAGAGCTGTTACTGGTCCGGAATTTTATGATAGGAAGTATTTTAGGTGATCTCGATGGCCCTTTCCAGATCATAGCAAGATGGAAAAATATTATCCTCAATGGGCTTGACGAAAATTATTTTTACAATTCTATCAATACTATCAAAACAATTTCTGCAGAAGAGCTGCAGGGTCTTGCTCAAAAGTATTTGAAGCCGGAAGAGTTTTATGAGCTGGTGGTCGTTTGACCTTCAGGGTTAATCGATCCGCATCTTAAATCGCGTTACCTGCGCCCTGATTATTTTTTCCACTTCTGATTCAAGAGTAGGGGTATTGTTGATAGCGGTTCCTTTTGTTCTTTCCGCCAACAGGTATTTGTTTCGATGCTCACTTACCCGCTGGATCTCCGTTTGAATGGCTTGCCGCTCCTTTGTCTTTTTATTAATTGCTTCACGTATTTCTTCTCGGCTTTTATTTTTTAAAGAATCTGGTAAGGTTTTTAAGTCCAGTTTGTAAATAAAACTGCTGTCGGCGCGGTTGGCGTCCACAAGATCCCAGCCATAATTTACATAACCATTGGTTGTGCTCTTGGCCTGGACACGCATCAGCCTTGCCGTATTTCCGAGTTCCGCATTGAAGTTATCAGCAGCTTGCAGATTGTCGTAATGCAGAGTACCCCTTTCACCATAATAAAGATAAGTGCTGTTCAACCTGTAGTTCAGCGTGATTAATGTACTGTCATAAGGTGTTGGTGGATCTTCGATCTTCGCATCCTGTTTAATGTTGGTAAAGCTGCCATTGCCGCACTCGTCCAAAAGGTTCCAGTGTTCCTGTATTCCCATCAGCCTGTCGCCGCAATAGATCGTATTGACAATGACGCCTTTTTTCCTGGCCTCGTCACAGGCTTTAGTGTAGGATAAATTTCCTTGCAGGAAATTTTTGTAACTTAAAGGGGAAGGATCCCATTGTAACTGATCCAGGGAAGTATAGATCACCTGGCCGCAATATTCTTCGCCGCCATTGGTGGTAAGCTTAAAGAGCTCCAGCGAAAGCTGGTCGAGATCGGTGCTGAAGCCGCTGATCTGTTTCACAAAACCAGCCTGTTCGCTATTATCGGATCTTCCATATTCATACAACGCGATCTCAATTTTGGGATTGCCGGTTTCACATTTTGTTTTGCCCATTACTATTACCATATTCCATAATTGGGCCTTCGCCTGCTCAATAAGTCCATCCATGCTATTGCTTACATCGAGCAGGATCGCCACCTGTATCTTTTGTTGCCCGAATGTTGGACTTTTTGGGGTCTGCTTTATAAATGTAGGAGGAGTGAAGGCAGTGATACTGAAAATGACCACTGCAGCTGAGGCAGCCAAAATTTTCATAACCGTAGTTTTAGTAAATGGATGCTAAAAGTTAATGATTTGCATATGCCTTTTGAGACCGGGGCGATTAGTTTATCTTTGAATTAACAGTTGACCGTGCTAATTTTCTTAATGATTCGGCCGTTTTCCTGTCAGTTTAATGAAATTAATTCTCCGCTTACTTGTTACCGCGGCTGTCGCGTTTATCCTGGCACAAATACTTCCTGGTGTCAACGTAGATAGTTATGAAACGGCAATATGGTTTGCTATCGTGTTGGGCCTGCTCAATGTGTCCCTTAAGCCGCTGCTTATCATTCTTACGCTTCCGCTGACAATACTTACGCTGGGATTATTCCTGTTCATCATTAACACAGTCACAGTATTGGTGGCGAGTGATTGGGTCAAGGGATTTAAGATCGATAGTTTCTGGCACGGGTTACTATTCAGCCTTTGCCTGACCCTTGTTATCTCTTTACTCTCAAAGGAAGAACGGAGACAGCAGAATGAATCGTGAAGACAAGCGGAGAAACAGGGCGAAGAGCGATATTGATTAACCCGTGTGCCCGTGGCATTATCTTCCCAGCATCCTTTTGTGATGTGCTTCCGAATACGGAAATTGCACCATGCAATTTGACAGGAAACAGTTATCCAACGACGAGCTTATACGTTTTTATCACAAACTTCTCTGGCCACGCATGATCGAAGAAAAAATGCTGGTATTGTTGCGCCAGGGAAAAATATCCAAATGGTTCAGTGGTATTGGGCAGGAAGCGATCGCTGTAGGCGCCACACTTGCTATGCACAGGGACGAATGGATCATGCCCTTGCATCGCAACCTTGGTGTATTCACCACCCGTGAAATGCCATTGAGCAAGTTGTTTATGCAGTGGCAGGGCTCACAACAAGGATATAGCAAAGGCAGGGAAAGAAGTTTTCATTTTGGCAGCCGCCAGCATCATATCTGCGGAATGATATCTCACCTGGGACCGCAACTTGCCATTGCTGATGGGGTGGGCCTGGCCTATAAGCTCCGCCAGGAAGACAAAGCGGCACTTGCTTTAACCGGGGAAGGCGGAACGAGCGAAGGTGATTTTCACGAGGCTCTGAATGTGGCCGCAGTCTGGGACCTGCCGGTGATCTTCATTATAGAAAATAACGGGTATGGCCTTAGTACGCCCACAGAAGAACAATATCGCTGCATCAGCCTGGTTGATAAGGCCAAAGGATATGGAATGGATGGCGTGCAGATAGACGGTAACAATATTTTGTCGGTATATGAAACGATAAAAGGCGTAAGAGATTATTGTGTGCGTTACCAAAAGCCTTATCTCATCGAATGTATCACCTTTCGCATGCGTGGTCACGAAGAAGCCAGCGGCACTAAATATGTACCTAAAAAATTGTTCGAATTATGGGAGATGAAGGACCCCGTAAGAAACTATGAACAATACCTGCTGACATCAGGCGTACTAAAAACGGATGATATTGAAAATATAAAAAATGAATTTAAAGAAAAAATAGAAAGAGAACTGGAAGCCGGCTTTAGCACCAGCGCCGTTGTTGCCGATACTGAAACCGAATTGGAAGATACCTATGCAAAACCATCAGCATCCAGCACCTTCGGAGAGCGGGGAAACAGAGCGGGAGCGAGTGCTCCACTCGTCGATATGAAGGCATCCAGCATCCAGCATCCCAACCTCCGTCTCATCGATGCTATCAAACAAGGCCTGCATCAATCAATGCAGCATCATTCTAACCTTATCCTGATGGGACAGGACATAGCTGAATACGGAGGAGCTTTTAAAATAACCGAAGGATTCCTGGAAGAGTTTGGGAAAGCCAGGGTAAGAAATACACCATTATGCGAGAGTGCTATTGTAGGAGCTGCGCTGGGTCTAAGTCTTGAAGGATTTAAAAGCGTCATGGAAATGCAGTTCGCGGATTTTGTGACGGTGGGATTTAACCAGATCATCAACAACCTCGCGAAGATCCATTATCGCTGGGGACAAAATGCAGATGTAGTGATCCGCATGCCGACCGGCGGTGGAGTAGGCGCCGGGCCTTTTCATTCACAAAGCAATGAGGCCTGGTTTGTTCATACGCCCGGTTTGAAAGTTGTGTATCCCGCTAGCCCCGCTGATGCAAAGGGATTACTGATCGCTGCGATCAATGACCCCAATCCCGTTATGTATTTTGAGCATAAGGCACTATATCGGTCGGTCAGCGGGCCCGTGCCCGAAGAATATTATGAAATTGAAATCGGAAAAGCGCGACACGTGCGTGAGGGTGATGAAATAGCTATCATCTCTTATGGCAGCGGTGTTCACTGGGCTGAAGACTATGCGGCTGAACATCCTGAAATTTCTATTGATATACTTGACCTGAGGACCTTATTGCCGCTCGATTTCATGGCTATCCGTGAGTCCGTGCAAAGAACAGGAAGAGTATTATTGCTTCATGAAGATACATTGACCGGAGGCATTGGTGGGGAGATCGCAGCCTGGATCGCTGAAAACTGTTTTAGCCTGCTTGATGCACCGGTGATGCGTTGCGCCAGTCTGGATACTCCGGTTCCTTTTAGTATCGAATTGGAGAATAATTTCCTGGCCAGGGCGAGATTGGATGAAGCCGTTCAGAAATTGCTGTCCTACTGATGTCTGTTTTCCTTAGGGTTGCTGCTAAATCATGATACCTTCTTTTAACGTTCAGCAAAAAAATATCGCCTATGCCGCAAGTCCGGCGGAGCGAATTGCTATTCTTGATTCGCTTCGCGGGATCGCTTTATTGGGTATACTGCTGGTGAATATCCAGTTTTTTGGTTTACCCGAATTACAGGTATTCGATGTTTCTGTAAAGCAGGAATCGGGGCTGAATTTTTTTACCTGGTATGTATTTGGAACTGGTGTCCTCGAAGGCACCATGCGTGCAATCTTTTCTATGTTATTTGGTGCGGGAGTGATACTTTTTATCAGCCGGCTTGAGGAAAAAAAGAAAGGTCTCATACCCGTCGCGTTCTTTTTCCGCCGGCAATTTTGGTTGTTACTGTTTGGTTTGTTTGATGCATACATCCTCCTTTGGTATGGAGATGTACTTTTTATGTATGCTATTTGCGGGTTGTTTCTTTTTCCTTTCAGGAAGCTACCGGCAAAATATCTGTTTGCAATAACAGCTATCTGTCTTCTCCTGACAACAGCTCGGGAGAACCTGGAGTTATATAAAGAAAAAGCCGCTATAAAGAAAGGGCAACAGCTTGCGTCTATCGATACAGCAAAATCAAAACTATCGGCTGGGCAGGTCCGGGCGCTTGCTGATTTTAACAATTACCGAACAGGATATACGCACGAAGAAAAGTTGCGGATTATCCAGGAGCAGGAAACTGAAGTCCTCGGCAGCTACCGGCAAATGTTTCATTCGCGAAGAACGTTATCAGGACAAAGAGAAGGACTATATTATTATGCTATCTGGGATATCCTGCTTTTCATGTTCCTGGGTATGGCTTTTTTTAAGACAGGCGTTTTACAGGGAGAAACTTCGGTAAAAACATATGCATGGATGGCGATTTGTGGATTATGCATAGGATTACCGCTATCTTATTTTTATTTGCAGCCGCAACTTTACTACCAACACAATTATTTTGAGATTGCGATTCATAAAAGGTTTGAATTTTATGAATTGCAGCGCTTCGTTCGATCAATAGGCATTTTTGGTTTAATCATGTTGATATATAAATCAGGCTGGCTCAAACGGATATTTGAGATTACCCGGCCAGTCGGCCAGATGGCTTTCACGAATTATCTTGGCCAATCATTATTATGTGGACTGTTCTTCTACGGGGCAGGACTGGGAATGTTTGGAAAACTTCAGCGATACGAACTATATTATGTTGTAGCCGTTCTTTGGGTCTTCCAGGTTTTCGTCAGTTACCTATGGCTGAAATATTTTTATTACGGGCCGGCAGAATGGCTGTGGCGATGCCTGACCTATGGCAGGAAGCAGCCTTTCAGGAAAGCTTATCCAAACATGTCTTCCTCTTCCTCCGGCTGATACCTATCTGTGTTCCCGTTTCCAGGATCACCTTGTCGTTCCGGATACCTACCATATATTTTTTGTTGACCAGGTGAGTGCGATGAACCCTGGCAAACGAATGTTGCGGCAACCTTTCTTCAAACCAGCGTAGCACTTTGGCTACAACTATTGGCAGGGCTTGTCCTTTACAATAAATTTTGCTGTAATTGCTGCTGGCTTCTATACGGACAATTGAATCTATATCGATGCAAAGTGTTTTATTAACCATCGGCATGGGAAGTGACCCACCATTATTCCTGGTCAGAGTTAAAGTTTCCATTTCTTTAAAATTTATTCATATGTTTACAGATACTCATTGGCAAAGCTATTGTCGGTAAGCAGTGTTTGCAGTCACATGAAGTGGTGAAAGCATCTCCCCTAAAAAGGGGTATCAGATACAATGCAGGCAAACGGGCCGATAAATCACCATATATTAACGTGGAGGTAGTTTGAAGAGGTGCGGCTTATTTCAGCTCATGAAAGCTCATTCATCCTTTCACCCTGCGAAATCTTCCCAAATTATTTACCACCTCAAAACCAACCTGACATGCCATCGTTAAGTGGAAACTTCGTTGCACCCATCGGCCAATCTGAAAGAATTATCGCTCTCGATTCTCTACGCGGCATTGCCGTATTGGGCATCCTGTTGATGAACATTCCCGGTTTTGGCCTGGCACATTCTGCCATCTTTGATTATTCATTGAATGAACAAAGCCCGCTGAATTATTTTTTCTGGTATGTATTTGGCCCCGGCGTTTTTGAGGGAAGCCAGCGGGCTATTTTTTCCATGCTGTTCGGAGCCGGTACCATTATTTTCGTTACCCGTCTTGAAAAAAGAACTACCGGGCTGATGGCAGCAGAATTGTTCCTGCGCCGCCAGCTTTGGTTGCTGGTGTTCGGACTCATCAACGCATATGTGCTGCTTTGGTTCTGGGATATTCTCTATCATTATGCCATCTGCGGCATCATCCTGTTTGCATTCCGGAGATTAAAGCCGAAATATTTATTGATCGCCGCGGGTGTATGCCTGTTGTTGATGACCGCAAGGGAGAACCGGGATCTGTACAAACGTAAAAGCATGATCAATAAAGGCGAGGTCGCTGCAGCCGTCGATACAGCGAAGACAAAGCTGACGGACAAACAAAAAGCTGATTTCGCAGCGATGCAGGATCTAAAGGAGCGGTCAAAGCCGGAAGAAAAAAAGAAGAAAATGGAAAAGGAACTGAGTGAGGTCCGAGGAAGTTATGCAGAACTGTATGAAGTTAGAAGTAATATGGCAGAAGAAGGAGAGACAACAGCCATGTATTACTTCCTCGTCTGGGACGTACTATTGTTCATGTTCATGGGTATGGCTTTCTTCAAACTCGGGATACTACAGGGTGAAGCAAAAACGAAAGTCTACGCGTGGATGGCCATATTGGGTCTTGGAATAGGCTTACCGCTTTCTTACCTGTTTGTAACAAACGATGTAAATCATCATTTCAATTGGTTCGAGATCATTAAAACGAAAAAATTCGAATTTTACGAGTTGCAGCGGTTTATCCATTCCATCGGTATATTCGGGCTGATAATGTTGTTGTATAAGTCCGGGTTGTTCAAATGGCTGTTTGCGCTGATGAGACCGGTTGGTCAAATGGCATTCACCAATTACCTGATGCAATCATTGATCTGCGGTCTTATTTTCATGGGAATTGGGTTTGGCTGGTATGGTCGTTTGCAGATATATGAGCTGTATTATGTTGTTGCGGCTGTATGGTTACTCGAAATAATATGGAGTCATATCTGGTTGCGTTATTTTCGTTTTGGTCCATTGGAATGGCTATGGAGAAGTTTGACCTATTGGCAAATACAACCGTTGAGGAAAAATAAACTATCGGAAAATTTACCTGAATAAAGATTGTATGAGAAAAATCGTTTTGCTATCCGGGATATCTTTTCTTTTTTGGACATGTAATGAACAAACAACAACAAAGAAGGAAGATGGTAAGCAGTATGATTCGTCGTATAAGCCGGCTGCATTTTCCGACGCTTCAAGAATGGAGAGGATGCAACAGGCTCTCCCGGTCATTGATAAGATATTCAGGGATTATGCCGACTCCAATCATTTGCCCGGCCTGGCATATGGATTGATCATGGATGGCAAGCTGGTATATAAAAACAATTTTGGCTACACCGATATTGAAAAAAAGATCTCCGTTACTTCGTCATCCCTGTTCCGTATCGCTTCCATGAGTAAGAGCTTTGCGGCGATGGCTATTTTAAAATTGAGGGATGAAGGCAGGCTCAACCTTGACGACCCCGCCTATCTCTATGTCCCCGAACTGAAAAAGCTGAAATATCCAACGGCCGACGCACCAGTGATCACGATCCGTCATTTATTGACCCATGGTGCCGGATTCCCCGAAGACAATCCCTGGGGCGACCGGCAGCTGGCTGACAACGATAAGGACCTTACTAATTTTCTCAATAAACAGGTTTCTTTTTCCAATGCGCCCGGCATTAGTTATGAATACAGCAATCTCGGTTTTGCATTGCTGGGAAAGATCATTACAAATGTATCAGGCAAACGTTACCAGGATTATATAAAAGAAAATATCTGGATACCGTTGGGAATGAAAGCAACGACGTATGAATATGGCGATGTCACGGCGGATAAACTGGCGCACGGTTATCGCTGGCTGAATGAAAAATGGAACGAAGAAACGCTGCTACATGATACACCGGACGGCTCCTGGGGAGCAATGGGTGGAATGATCAGTTCGATAGAAGAATTTGCAAATTATGTAGCTGCTCATTTGTCGGCCTGGCCTCCTGGCAATTCAAAAGAAGAAGGGCCTATCAGGAGAAGTTCCATCCGGGAAATGCATCATCCCTGGCGGTTGAATGGTATGAACCTGAACTTTAAGTATCCCACGGGAAGGATATGCCCGGTGATCACATCTTATTGTTATGGGTTGAACTGGCTTCGGGATTGCGAAGGCCGCGTATTTGTGGGACATAGCGGCGGTCTGCCCGGCTTTGGAAGCAACTGGCGTATCATGCCTGATTATGGCATCGGTATCGTATCATTTGCTAACCGCACCTATGCACCGATGGCCCAGGTCAATCTCCAGGTGTTGGATACTTTAATAAGGATCGCGGGGCTGCAACCGAGACAAATTCCTCCATCGGAAATATTGGAGCAGAGAAAGAATGAATTGGTCAAACTACTGCCGGACTGGAACAATGCGCAACAAAGAAACTTTTTCCCGGATTATCCCATAGATACCTTGAAGAAGTATTCAAGTGAACTTTATACAAAAGCCGGCAGGATAATTTCAGTAAAAGAAATGAAACCTGAAAACCAGCTAAGGGGTTCATTTATTATTGAAGGCGAGAAAACAAACATTGAAATCTATTTTACTCTCTCTCCGGAAAACCCGGCACTAATACAGGAATACCATATCAGGGAAGTACCGAAAGTTAAGTAGCGTCCCTGTTTGAAAAATCAGGATGGCCACAGAGAGCCACGGAGGAAAAATAAATCCTGTCTGCTCGCCCCGCTTCGATATGGGTACACCAGGCTAGCAGGGGAGAGCCACAAAGCGTTTCTTCTCTGTGGCTCTCTGCGTCTTCTCAGCGGTCCTCTGTGGGCAACTTAGAAAGCTAAACTATTATCGTTTTTCCCCGGCCCATATAACGATTTCCCGGCTCTGGTACCATTGTGCTTTTCATTTTCAACCGTAACAACTCCATTCACGATCACAAAATGAAAGCCTTTGGAATAAGCATGGGGCTGTTCGTAAGTCGACATGTCCTTTACTTCTTTTTCATCAAAGATGACGATATCAGCGGCCATACCTTCTTTCAGCAGACCGCGGTCTTTTAACTGGAATTTTTGAGCGGGCAGGGAGGTCATCCGTCGGACGGCCTCTTCCAGCGAAATGACTTTTTCATCTCTTACATATTTTGACAATACTCTCGCGTTGGTGCCATAGCCTCTCGGGTGAGGCATACCTGCATTCATGACGCGTATGCTGGCATCGCTGGCAAACATATTGTAAGGATATTTCATGATGCGCTTTACATCTTCATCACTCATCCCGTGGAATACGGCGCTGGCCCCACCGTCCATCATGATATCAACGATGGTCTCCGCTTCTTCTTTTACTTTATGCTTCCTTCCCCTCATTAGATTGATCTGCTCAATGCTTTTACCATTATAAGTTGTGTCAGGAGCATAATAAGCGACCACAGCGTAGCTGAAATGTTTCAGCTTTCTTTTCTTCAGCCGCTTTATCATATAATCAATAACATATTTTTTGGTAGCTGGTCTTTGCAGCCTGGCCCGGATCGAATCCTGTCCATCGGCCAGTATTTCATCGGGGATCAGGGTGCTAATGGACGTACTGCTCGCGGTGTATGGATATTGATCAATTGTCACTTCAATACCTTCTTTCCTTGCAGCATCGATCATGGGCACTGTTACCTTGCTTCTTCCCCAGTTTTGCTGGCCGCTTAATTTAAAATGCGAGATCTCAACTGGTATTTTTGCTTCCCTGCCAATCGTGAGCGCCTCTTCTATTGCTTCGGTGACACTGTCACCTTCATCTCGCATATGCGAAGCATAAACGCCATGATACCGGGCAGCTATTTTGGCAAGGTCGACTATCTCAGGGGTCTTGGTATAAGTGCCGGGTATGTAGATAAGCCCAGTTGATAAACCCACGGCGCCATCCTTCATCGCTTTATCAACGAGAGTTTCCATTTGCTTCATCTCCTCTGCAGTTGCATCGCGGTTAGCCCGGCCCATGACAGCCTTTCGTACATCATTGTGACCGACGAGAGTGGCAACGTTGATAGAAAGCTTCAATGAATCAATCCAATGCAGGTATTTTCCAATGTCAACATTAGAAGCCCCGCAATTTCCAGCGATTACAGTAGTGACGCCGTCATATATAAAATTATCGGCGGTTGGTTGTTTGGCCTCATCACCTTCTATATGTGTATGGACATCGATAAAACCAGGTGCAACGATCAATCCTTCCGCATCGATGATCCTGGCTGAGGTAGGAAGTATATCCCTGCCAATCTTTATGATCCTGCCGTTTTTAATGGCAATATTTCCATAATACCAGTTGTTGCCGGTCCCATCAATGATTTTTCCGTTTGTAATAAGGATGTCGCAATCCTCGCGGCTGCCGGAATTCTTTTGTGAAAAAACTGAAAGTGGGAGAAGCAAAAAGAAGAAGGACCATTTCATGGGTACAAGTTAATAAATGGAATGGATATTGGTTTATTCGTTTATTTGTTAATTAGTTAATCCTTGAATCCGCGGCATTTCTTCAAATTCGCGATCAATGATGCTGCCTGCGCTTAAGTACTCCACCTGAAGCTTCCTTGATCGTGCTGGCAAAAACAAATGCATTCGGATCGGCTTCATGCACGAGATTTTTCAACCTTCTCAGTTCAAGCCTTGTGACAACTGTGAAAATAATATCCACTTCGCTGCTTATGTCAAATTTTCCGGGCAAAAAACCGCGCTCACCTTTATATACAGTGATCCCTCTTCCCAGTTTATTCACCAACTGGTATTTGATGGCCTCGCTTTTGCCGGAAATAATGGTGACACCGGTATATGCTTGTATGCCCTCTACCACATAATCTATACAACGGGTAGCTGTAAAATAAGTGAGAATAGAATACAGGGAAGTCTCGATCCCGAATTTAAAACCTGCTATGGTGAAGATGAGTATATTAATAGCCAGGATGATCTCCGTGATGGTAAACGAAGTTCTTTTCAATGTGTATAAAGCCAGCACTTCGATTCCATCAAGTGCGGCGCCGGCCCTCATCACCAACCCGATGCCGATCCCTATAAATGCTCCACCAAAAACAGAGATGAGCAACTTGTCGGAGGTCAATGCATCGAAATCGGGAAGAAATTGCTGTACAATACCCAGCAGCAACACACCAATCAGCATCCGGAAGGCAAACCGGGGACCTATAGAGAAATAACCCAGGATGACCAATGGAATATTAAGTATCACTATAGCCAGTGCAAGGTTGAAATGATATATTTCATGCAAAAGCAGCGACATCCCTGTGACGCCTCCATCAAAAAAATGGTTCGGCACGAGAAAACCTTTCAATGCAAGGCCGGCAAAAATGACTCCGGCGAGCATCAATAACGCGTCCTGTAGAAGCTTGAGATATTTATTCCCTTTTTGATGTACCAGGGTTTCGTCGATTTTGATACGCAGTTTATTTAGGTTGGCCTGCTTGCCTTCTTCCCTTTCCGTGATAGCAGTTTGAGTAAAATAGTGATGAAAGGAAAGAAACTCGGCCTGTTTGAGTTGCCATTCAGTTTGCGTTTTTACTACTTCCAGCTTTTTAAATTCCCTGAACAGTTTTGCAGCCTCGGCATTGTAATCGTCGGTACCAAGATAAAACAGGTCGGCATCGCAAAGCGCACCACTCAAATGATCCAGCGCAGTCTGGGGAAGTTTTGTGGCCATGATCATGCCGCATATTCTCTCAATTTGATCATGGCTGTACCGGTAGTCTGGAAGATGTTTTCTCGCAATCCGGCAGGACAACTCTTCATGATCCTGGTGACTTTGTAAAAATCCGGCATCATGAAAGAGCGCAGCGGTCTTTAATAATACAAGGTCATTCCCGCTTATATTTTCTGCCTCAGCCAGGTACTCAGCCGCTTTTATCACATTTTTGGTATGCTGTACATCGTGGTAGGTAAGATAAGAGGGAAGCCCGGTTTCCAGTTTGCCGATCAGGAACGAATAAGCCTGCTCATATTGCATGAAATGAATTTTTCGTGAAGTTAATTCAGCACCTCGTACAGGCTGGGTTGCGCTTCTTTATTTTTTAAGACGGTTGTTCCTATCTTCCGGCAATTGAATGATTGCTTGACTTTTTCGTAAGATTCCCCGGTGATTACGATCTGGCTGCTGCCCGCAGCAGCTTGCAGGCGTTGGGCAGTATTGACAACGTCACCGATCACTGTATAATCCAGCCTCCGCAATGCAGCTGAGCCAATGTTACCCGATATCATTTCACCCGAATTGATCCCGATAGACACTTTGGGAGAGAAACTGTGCTCGGTCGGCAGAAAATCGATTTTATCGCGTATGGCGATACAGGCATCAATTGCCCGGTCTAAATGATAATCGTCTTTGAACACGGCCATGATGCAATCCCCAATGAACTTATCAATGATCCCATTCTGCGCAATGATCTCTTTCACCATCAGGTCAAAATACTTATTCAACATCTTCACTACCGTATCGGGACTTTCTTTTTCGCTGATCGTGGTGAAGCTGCATATGTCGATAAAGGCTACTGAAGCTTCTACCGTTTCATTGGCTGTTAAAGAAGTTTCGTATTCCCGCGTACCCATGAAGTTGAGCACGTTGGCGTCCACATACATCTTGAGAATATTGTTTTCTTTGATGGCCCTCAATGTTTCTTTTAACTGGGTTACATAACCAATGGTCTTTTCCATCGTTATTTCCAGGTCTTCGAAGTTTACCGGCTTGGTGACAAAGTCAAAAGCGCCGCGATTCATGGCCGTGCGGATATTATCCATATCGCCATAAGCAGATACCATAACGGCCCTGATCAATGGAGCTGCTTCAGTAAGCTTTGACAGCAGGGTCAGCCCATCCATTTCCGGCATGTTGATGTCGCTTAATACAATGGCTATATCGGCGTGTTGTTGCAATTTATCCAGCGCATCTCTTCCGTTTCCTGCAAATACAAACTCGTATTGCTGCTCTCTTATTTTCTGCCTGAATTTTTGCCGGATTAACACCTCGAGATCCGTTTCGTCATCAACAACGAGAATTTTTGTCATCAGTGGATGGCTTTTAATTTTTCTTTTAAAACAGCAAACTCAAGGGGTTTCGTTAGGAAATCGTCCGCGCCGAGGCGCATCGCCATATTATAGTTTTCCGCGTCGCCATATGCGGTGATCATCATTACAACGGGAGGTGGCTCATGATGTTTTTGTTTGATCTGTTTCAGCAACTCCAGGCCGGTCATTCCCGGCATATTGATATCGGAAAGTATCAAAACCGCCTCGTGCAGGTGCTTCGTGAGATAATCGAGTGCTTCTTCGCCGGAATAAGCAAAAGCGAATTCCATTTCACCATTTTTTATCTCTTTCCTGAACCTTTGCTCAAATAGGACCTGAACGTCTTTTTCATCGTCAACTACTAATATTTTCATGATATCTCTGTTTGCAATTAAGGTAAATATAATAGGTTTTTATATCGGTAATAAAATAATGAATGAAGATCCTTCTCCTTCGCGGGTTTCTATTTTCAGCTCGCCACCATGTCCCTTGGTGATTATATCATAACTTAATGACAGTCCCAGCCCGGTACCCTGGCCGGCAGGTTTGGTTGTAAAAAAAGGCTGAAAGATCTTATCCAGTATTTTTTGAGGAACGCCGTTACCGTTGTCGTTGACTTTTATCTCAACCCTGTCTGTTTTTTTACGGGTAGTTATATTGACGGTAGGTGTATATGTATCTCCGGCCAGTTTCTTTTTTTCGGTGACGGCATAAAAAGCATTATTGAGGAGATTCAGAATGACCCTTCCAATTTCCTGCGGAACGACAGTAACATTGTTAATGGTATTATCAAAATCCGTTTCAAACCTCGCATGGAAGGACTTGTCTTTTGCCCGGAGTCCGTGATAGGCCAACCGCAGGTATTCGTCAACAAGGGCATTGATATCTGTCGGCTCTTTTTGTCCACTACTCGTTCTTGAATGCTGCAACATTCCTTTTACAATGGCATCAGCTCTTTTTCCATGAAAGTTTATTTTTTCCTGGTTGTCCGCTACGTCTTTCGCAATAGCTTTTACTTCTTCATAGTTTCCTTCCGCCACTTTTTCATTCATTTCATCCAACAGCTCTTTGTTTACTTCAGAAAAGTTATTGACGAAGTTTAGCGGGTTTTGGATCTCGTGGGCAATGCCCGCTATCAACTCGCCCAATGAAGCCATTTTTTCAGATTGAATGAGTTGCTTCTGTGTTTTTTTAAGACTGTCGACGGTTTCGTTGAGTTTCTTAAAGGACTCAGCGTTTTCGAGGCCAATAGCCGTGTAGACCGCGATATTGCGTAACATAAAAAGATGATGATCGGAATAAGCTTTTCTCTGAAAGCTTTGAACCGTTATAACCCCAAGCATCCTGTCTTTTATTTTTAACGGAAGGTAAATAAGCGATACCGGCTGGTCACCCTGTTTGGGAGCAGGCACCTGTTGAAGATAATTCTGGTACTCTGTCTCCAGTTCGCCCATCACGATCTCCTTACCACTGATAAAACAAAGGGCGGCGAAACGGTTTTGGTCGTAGATCGAATTGGAATAAAAAGGGAGGGCTGTCCCGTTTTCATATGTAGCCGGGAAATCGATTTTCTTCAATTCTTCATTATAAATACCGATGCCGAATATCGAAGCGTCCATCAGCGTGTTGACGTTATCATACACCGTGCTGATGACTGTCTCTATCGAAAGTGAAGAAGTGATCTTACGCCCGATTTCACCGAGCAGTTCGATATTGCTATAGGATTGTTGCAATTCGTCCTTTTGAAGCGAAAGCTCGCTGGCCTTATCATCTATTTCCTTCTTCTGTCTTTGCAATAATGCATTTGCTTTTTGCTTTTGGCGATTATTGCGGAGTAAAATAATACCAAGGACAACAGCAGTGACCAGACCTCCCAGGACCATTATGAGAAATGCACGATCCCTGCGGTGTTCAGCATTTTGCAGGTCAATTACATTTTGCTTTTTATCGAGGTCAAAGGTGGCCTGTAACATGACGGTTTTTCTTGTCGTCTCTATTCCCGTCAAAGAATCCTTATAGGCAGATGTGAGAACCTGGTATTTATAGGCCGTATCCCATTGTTTTAGTTTAGCAGCAGATTCGGCAATAAGATAAGTGATCTCGCGCAGGTACAGTTTCCATCCCATTTGCTGTGAGAGCTGGTAGGCATGCTTCGCATAATACAATCCGCTATCGGGATTGCCTGAGTGGGTTAACGCTTTCCCGATCGCCCATTCATCCCAGGGTATCATCGTGTTCTTGCCCGCGCGTTTCAGGTTATATGCTAATGCCGGCCGCAGGTAATCAAAAGCTTCCTTGTATTTTCCCATACGTTCATATACATCCCCGATATTGCTGTAAGAAACAGCAATATTGCTTGAATCTTTCATCTCTTCGTCTATACGAAGATTCTTCATATACGCTTCCAGCGAAGCGGGGTACATACCTCGCGTCTTGTATGTTTTACCGATAGCATTATAGGCCCCGGACATTCCCTGCTTGTAGCCAATGCTTTCTGCCTGGCGAAGCGCGGCATTTTGATAAGGCACAGCTTTTTCATAGTCGCCTATAATATCATAGAGATAACCGACGGTGCGGTTGATTTCGATTGCCTGTTTGATATCGCCAGCCTGTTCAGCCAGTTTCAATCCCTGCAAAAAATCATCAAGAGATTTAGCATAATCACCTTCGTCCATGACCAGGTTGGCCCGCATTCGCAACAAATAACTAAGTCCACGGATATCGTTGGCAGATTCAAGAAGCAATTTGGCTTGTTCGTATGTCTGTGTGGCAGCAGGGAAATTAGAGATGTCATAATACCTTACAGCTTTCAATGTAAGCGCCGTACCTTTTCCTTTCTTATAGTTTAATTGGTCTGAAAGACTGACCGCCGACGTTACCAGGGAATCAAAAAGACCGGGATTAGACCTGCGCACCAATTTTGCCAGGCTGTTGATGATGTTTACCTGTTCAGTATCAGCTGTAGTATGAGATTGCAGGAGCGTCTTTAAACTGTCTACTGTCTTCTGTTGGGAAAACAGAACATTATAACAAATCACTGTTATACTAAGTAGCAGCAGTTTCTTTACCATTTTGCGGCAGAGTTGGTGGTGAACGATCATGCAAAAGGTATGATTTTTTTACAAATACGCACGGTTCACCTGTGCTGTCTGAAAAGCCATTCCATCATATTGGTTTCGCTGTATGCATGCAGCCAGGAAAAATGCCCGACCTCCGGGTATTGTGTAAATCCCGGGCGTGCTCCCAGTTTTGTCAATGCCTGGAACATTTCCAGTGAATATTTTGGATCCACCGCAGGGTCGTCTGCCCCATGAAATATCCAGATCGGCAACTTCACGATCGTGCTGGCTTTTGAAGCATCCCCCGCTCCGCAAACAGGAACAGCAGCAGCAAATAAATTGGGGTATCTCTCAATAGCATCATATGTACCGTAACCACCCATGGAAAGACCGGTAATATAAATACGGTTGCTATCGATACGCTGCGTTTTTATCATTTGACGGATAAGCCCGATGAGCAATTCCATCGGTTTTGTGGGCGTCGGCAGCAGTTTCATGTCGGACCTTGAAAAATTAGACCAGCCCGATTTTTCAGGACATTGAGGAGCAATCACAAAAGCAGGATGCAGGATCATGTTTTGATCGGTTGCAAAATTCGCCACTCCCCATTTTAGCTGGGCTTCATTATCATTTCCGCGTTCACCGGAACCATGAAGAAAGATCACCAGCGGGTAGCGCCGGAATGTGTCCGCATCTGGAAAAAGCTGGCGGTAAAGCAGTGTATCCCCTTTATCATTCCCGTATTTATTAAAGCTAAAGCGGGATGACTGCTGCGAAAATGACTGTTGAGCGCCCAGGTAAAAAAGAATGAGCAAAATCAGCGGAATTGATTTGTTGTACTTCATGTTCCTGTTTTTTGGTTAAGTGAAAGGAATTGTAATAATAAATGTAGTGCCTTCTCCCTCTTTACTCTCTACTTTTATTTCCCCGCCATGAGCTTTAATAATATCATAGCTTAGCGATAAGCCTAAACCCGTTCCCTCGCCTGCTGGTTTGGTCGTAAAGAAAGGCTGGAAAATCTTTTCTAAAATATTGGCGGGGATGCCGGGACCATTATCCCTTACCTTAATTAAGATCTTGTTGCCTTCCTTCTTCGTACTGACCCATACGGTAGGTTCATGCGAATAATCGGAGCCTCTAAACCCCCCCTTGGGGGGAAGGGGGACCGCATAAAAAGCGTTTGTTATCAGGTTCAGCACAACACGACCTATATCCTGTGTAACGACATTTATTTTTCCAATGCTGTCATCGAAACTCGTTTCAATTTTTACATTGAAGGTTTTGTCCTTTGCCCGCAGGCCATGGTAGGCCAGTCTTAAATATTCATCGCAGAGGGCATTGATATCGGTCGGCTCTTTCTGTCCACTGCCAGACCGGCTATGTTGCAACATACCCTTTACAATCGCATCTGCTCTTTTGCCATGAGTGATTATTTTTTCATTGTTGCAGAAAATGTCATCGAGTAATGCATCAAGCTCCTCTTTTTTTAGTTTTTCCCTTTGATCTTTAACTTCATCAATCAGTTCATTGTTTACTTCCGAAAAATTATTGACGAAGTTTAACGGATTCTGGATCTCATGCGCAATGCCTGCTGTCAATTCACCGAGGCTTGCCATTTTTTCCGACTGAACGAGCTGCGCCTGGGTGAGTTTGAGATGATCAAGTGTTTGTTCAATTACCTCATTCTTATTTTGAAGGAGCCGCTTGGCCGCTTTTTCTTTTCGATTATTCCTGTATAGAAAAAAAGCAACGATCAGCAAAATCACCAATACCCCTATTAATCCATATTGCTTCAACTGATTTCGGAAGGCGATTTTATCCGCAGCAATCTCGCTTTGCCGCTTTTCTTCCTGTGTAACCAATGTTTGCACGGCTTCGATATTACCTGCACCAAACAGGCTGTCCTTATACGAAGTTGCGATTTTAAGATAGTCTAAGGATACTTTGGTGTCTTTGGGTTCATATAACTCTGACAGTAAGACGGCTGCTTCAAGTATTGTTTTCTTTTGGTTAATCAGTCTCGATTCCTCAAATCCCTTTTGCGCATAACGAATAGCAGAATCCGGTTCCCCGGTAGTTTTATACAGCGCCGCGATTTTATTGTAGGCATAAGTTGAGGCCCTGGGTTCATTATTTTTAAGCGCGATGCTAAGGCTCATCTGGTAGTAATCCAATGCATTTGACAAATCACCGGATTTTATTTTTATATCACCGATGGCCTGGTACACTAACGGTTCCTCATAATTGATTTTTTTAAAAGCTTCAATTGCTTTTTGCTCATAAAAATTGGCCGAATCTAACTGGTTCAATCCCGAAAACGCAACCCCCAGGTCGAAATAAGCATAAGCTAATCCCTGGGCATTCTGGTGGAGCAGATACCTGCGCAAATAACTTATTGCCTTTGGATAATCTTTCAATATGATATAGGCTTCTCCAATCCCATCCAGTGCCGGCCCTGTTAAAGCTTTTAAATTGTTTTCTTCTGCTATTCGCAAGGCTGTAAATCCTAGTTCGAGGGATTTTGGCAAATTGCCGCGTTGCTCCATTGCAATACACATAAATCCAAGTACTGTGACCTGTCCCCGGAAGTATTTAATTTTACTGGCTGACTCGAGAGCCTGCTGGCCGTACATGAGTGAAGAATCCGTATTTCCCAAACGGTAAAGAAGACACAATGCGATTTGTGCATTGATCCTGCTGGTATCGTCTTTTGCATCGGCAAGCTGTTGCTTCAGGCTATCAACCACCTGCCTCGTTTGCGTATAGGCCAGGCCACCTGCAAACAGGAACAAAAAAATAAAAATAGATTTCCTTATCATCATTGGGTTATACCGGTAATTGAATGATAAACTCACTTCCTTCACCTTCTTTTGATTCTACCTTCAACTTACCTCCATGTGCTTTGATAATATCATAACTTAGACTTAAACCCAGGCCCGTTCCCTGTCCGGTCGGCTTGGTAGTAAAAAAAGGCTGAAAAATCTTGTCTAAAATATTAGCTGGAATGCCTGGTCCGTTATCCCTTACGGTAATTATAATTTTATTGCCTTCTTTTTTCGTGCTGACCCACACGGTAGGTTCATGCGAATAATCGGAGCCTCTAAACCCCCCCTTGGGGGACAGGGGGGCCGCATAAAACGCGTTTGTGATCAAATTCAGCACAACGCGGCCAATATCCTGCGTCACGACATTTATTTTTCCAATACTGCCATCGAAATCCGTTTCAATTTTTGCATTGAAGGTTTTGTCTTTTGCCCGCAGGCCATGGTAGGCAAGTCTTAAATATTCATCACACAGGGCATTAATATCGGTCGGTTCTTTCTGCCCGCTGCCAGCGCGGCTATGTTGCAACATTCCCTTTACAATGGCGTCCGCTCTTTTACCGTGGTGGTTTATTTTACCCTGGTTATCTGTAACATCTTTGGCTATTGCTTTTACCTCGGTATAATTCCCTTTTTCAATTTCATCATTCATTTCAATAAGCAATTCTTTATTCACCTCAGAAAAGTTGTTGATGAAGTTCAATGGGTTTTGAATCTCATGGGCAATACCGGCCGTAAGCTCACCTAATGAAGCCATCTTCTCCGATTGGATCAACTGCTGCTGCGTCGCTTTGAGATCATCGTAAGCTTTTTCAATTTTGATTTTCGCTTTGTGTTTCTGGCGGGTATTCCGGTAAAAGAAAAGGGCAAACAATAATAATAAGGCAATGCCGCCCAGTAATAAATAGGTCCTTATTTTATTTTGATAGGCTGTTCTTTCTTTTTCAACTTCCCGAAGCCTGATCTGTTCGCGAAACGTGAGATTTTGGAAATCGGTTATATTCCTAATCTTCACTTTATTTAAACTGTCTTTTGCCGTCATCGCCAGGCTTTGGTACTTGTAGGCGCTGTCAAACCGCTGATTTAATTGGTAACTCAGGTACATGTATTCATAACCAATCCCGATATTGGTTTCCGATCCAGCCACAGCTCCCATGGATTGAATAGCGGCCAGATTTTGGGTAGAGTAATATAAGGCCGAATCCTTATTTCCCGAGGCAAGATGATATTTGGACAGACGCAAAAAGATCCTGCTTCTAACGCCCTGGTTGTTCCATTTTATTACTGAGGCCAAACCAGAATAATAGTGTTGTAAGGCTAGTGATTGCTCTCCCATGGCAGCGTAGATATCGCCCAGGCTCATTCTTATATGACCGGCATACTTTTCAAATGGCGATTTTGATTGAAGCCGTGAAGCTTCATTTTCATACAGGAGTGCAGAATCGAGTTTGTTGATCAAAAGGTAGCTCTGCCCCAGGTTCATATTAGCAAGTATCATGCGTGGCAGGTAGCCGATCTCAGTCCCGATCCTTCCTGCTTCTTTAAAATGAAAAATTTGCTGTTCTGTATTTTCCGTTCTGAACATCAGGATTGCAAACATGTGATGCGCATAAGACAGTGCCAATAACCTGTTGTTGCCTTTAAAACCAAGCGTTGATACATCCCAATAGGGGTCTTTCTCGGTACGCGGATCTTCCGCTATAATAAACGCCTGTTGAAGACACTGAAGTGCATCCGCGAACCGGCCCAATTGAGTCAATTGGTAGGCTTTGTTCGACAATGACATGGCCTCGGCATTTTTTTGATGACTTCTTTGAGCAATCAACAAACCCTGATCGGCATAGTAAAGTGCCGAATCCCGGTTTGATTCCTCATAGACGCTATAAATATCACGTGAGATCCTGTATCGGGCAGGTCCATCCGCAGTTTTCTTTAATGCATTTCTTAAACTATCGGTATTCGCTTGCTGCGTATGCGATAGCAATGGGAGCCAAATAAATACTATTATTTTTAAAATGTATTTCATTACTACGACTGGCTGGGTAATAGGATAGTAAATTGAGATCCCGCGCCCTCTTGTGTCTCCACTTTCAACTCGCCGCCATGTGCTTTTACAATATCATACGCCAACGACAATCCTAATCCTGTTCCCTGCCCCGTTGGTTTGGTAGTAAAGAATGGCTGAAAAATTTTGTCTAAAATATTAGCGGGAATGCCCGGCCCGTTATCCTTTACGCTAATAAGAATTTTATTGTCTTCTTTGCTTGTCCTAAGCCAGACAGTAGGGTTATGCGAATAATCGGAGTCTCGAAACCCCGCCTTGGGGGGCAGGGGGGCAGCATAAAAAGCGTTATTTATCAAATTGAGTATAACCCTTCCTATTTCCTGTGGCATCACGTTTATTTTTGGAATGTCCGGATCGAAATCTATTTCAAATTTTGCATTGAAGGATTTGTCCTTAGCGCGAAGTCCGTGATAGGCCAGCCTGAGGTATTCATCTGCCAGTGCATTAATATCAGTCAATTCTTTTTGGCCACTGCTGGTTCGGGAATGCTGCAGCATTCCCTTTACTATACCGTCTGCTCTCTTGCCATGATTGGTGATCTTCTCGAGGTTTTGTTTTACATCATTGGCTATTTCGATGGCGTCCTTATAATTTCCCTTTTCCAGTTCATCTCTCATTTCATCGAGTAGCTCACTGCTTACGTCAGAAAAGTTATTGACAAAGTTGAGTGGGTTCTGTATTTCATGAGCAATACCAGCTGTCAATTCCCCCAATGAAGCCATTTTTTCGGATTGCACTAATTGTGTTTGAGCCTGTTTTAGTTCTATCAGTGTTTTATCTACCTGTTGTTTCGCTGCTTCCAGCCGGTTAAAATCTTCATAGCGGGCATAAGCGGTAGAAAAAGCATCGGCTACAGATTGAATCAATGCTATTTCCTCATCTGCCAGTTGCTGAGTGTTACCTACATACAGCATTCCTTGTAAGAAAGGAAGAAAGTGTAAATAAAATCCGTCACGCGGAATAGTGTCCATGTACTGCCTGGTGGAAGTGATAGCTCCTTGTTTTACCAACATTTCCGCCAATTCAGTAAAGGCAGATTGATCCCAATGGGCGATATAGTTTTTATTATCCTGCCAATGGTTTAACACCTGCCCGATATTTCCCGGAGTATCATAGGGCAGGTGGAAAGCTGCGATCGCTTTTCCATCAGGTGTGGAAAGGAAAGTATGAATGAGTTTTTGCGAATCATCCATGATGAAAACACCGCAGCGGATAAATGGAATGCCTAGAATTGTAAGTTCATTCCATATCAGCGGAGTAATTCTATCGAGATCACTAATCGTTCGCATGGAGGCAATATCTGCGCGAATGCGGTCAAGCGCCGCTTGTTTCACTGCAGCCCTCGCATTGGCTTCTGATGTTTGCAATTCCATATATCGCCGGAACGTAAGGTCAATGATCGCCGCAAATCGCTTTAAGACCTTTATTTCTGCATCGTTAAACGCAGCCTCTGACCACGCATACAGGCAACCGACAGAAAAAGCAAGAAAAGTACCGTATTGTCTTTGCCCATCCTGCCAATTCGGAACAGAAGGCAAAGACAGTCCCGATAATAAATTCTCATAATAGGATATGAGTTGATCTCCGCTTAATTCAGGGAAATAATCTTCATTTTTCAGCCATGAATCGTAGATTTTATCAGATATGGGATGATTCGACAATTCAATCCATCCAATCAATGAAAGGCTATCTCCGCCGTCCATTGATGAGGTTGCGGAATATAATTGCGCTTTCCTGGATTCTTTGCTAAGCAGGCCCACCCCGCAACGAATGGAATTAATCCCGATCTTTCTTAATTCTGTAAACACCATGCTGGCAGCGAGGGAAAGATCTTTACTGTTGTGCATAGCCATGGCTTTACCCCTCACTCTTTCCAACGCCGCTTCGATCATTGCTTCTTTTGCCTGTGCTTCGGCTTGTTTTAGATCATTGAAGCGGGTATAGGTAAGATCAAAGACTTTTGCAAAGCGGAGCAATATATCAAAATGTTCTTCTGACAATGGGTCGAGACTGGCAACATTGACGCCTCCGAAATTATTGAATGAGGCAGATAGCAAAATCCTTTCGGGCGCCGACATCCCTTTTTTCACTATTTCAGGAAGATTGACCAGTTCCGTTTCATTAAACAAAAATTTGTCCCAATCGATTTTCGTTTGTCCCTTCAGATCGTAGACCCATTTCAGCGACTTCTCTTTCCATTTATTCAAAAATCCGATGTAGGGTTCATGTTCGTGGTATTTGAGGAAAAAATTCATTGGATTGGATGGTTCTTCAATATTGCTCATCCACCATCTTGCACCATCGGTAGCCGGATCGAATATCCAGATCACGCAACGGGTAAGGACGAGATCCAATTTTGTTAATTCGGAGAATACTGTCCCGATGAGTGCGTTCAATTCCTCAGAGTTTCGCATGGCCATTGCTCTTGATCGCACTCTTTCCAATGCTGCTTCGATCTGTGCTTCCTTTGCCTGCGCCTCGGCTAACTTTAGGTCCTGGTAACGGCGGAACGTCAGTGAAAAAACATTTGTAAACCTCTTCATAACCATCTTGTCCGCTTCATTATGGGGTGCCAGCGAAAAAGAAAAAATGCCTCCTTCTTCAAAATGGTATGACTGGAAATTCAGGTCCGGAAAATTCAAACTGTTTTGTGTTAACGAATAACTCGCAGTACTGGTAAGTACTTTTACATAATCGTCTTTTTCTTTTCCGGACAGGTAATAAAATAAAAAATCGTCTTTCTTTTTCCAGCTATCACGAAACAATACCCACAACGGATGCCGGGCAATGCTTACGCGACCCACACCTTTAACTGTCCGGCCATCACCCGTGTTTCCCATCGACCATACTTCAAGTTCTTCATCTTTAACTATGGCGATTCCACAGCGGAATGTCTCGATACCCAACGTATCCAATTCAACAAACATGGTAGAGGTAGCCTCTCCGACGTCTGAACTGCTTTGCATGGCCATTGCCCTGTATCGAACTCTTTCGAGAGCAGCCTCAATCGTTGCCTCCCTTGCCTGTGCTTCGGCTTTTTGCAGATCTAGGAAGCGGGTATAAGTAAGATCAAATACAGCAGCAAAGCGTTCCAGCAACTGGAGTGTTTCTGCGGGTCGCGGCTCATGCGAAGACAAACTGATCATACCTTTCGAAAAAGGAGCAACGTGGATCACACGTCGGCGATAGGTATTATCCTCTTTCGATTCAATACCATGATAGGACCTACGGAACTCCATGTATTCTTCCATCTCTTTTCCCTGGAGATCTATGACAAAAGATTTCACCTGTTCCTTCCATGCGTGGTAATTCTTTTGTATTACATGCGGCTCACTTATCGGTGACTTATATACTGGATTTTTGGGATTATCCATCATGCTGACCCACATATCTATGACAGCTTCTTCTTCATTCACAATTCCTATTGAAATCTGGCCTGGTGACTCACCCAGGTCGTTGAGCTGCTGAAAAAGGACATTGGCGGTATCTGCCAATTCATCACTCTTCTGCATGGCCATTGTTCTGGCGCGAACTCTTTCTAATGCAAGTTGAATTTGTGCTTCCCTGGCCTGGGCTTCGGCCTTGGCCACATCGGTATATCGCTGGTAAGAAAGTTCAAACACATTTTTAAAACGCTTCAGTATCTGTACCTGATCGCTTGTTATGGAATTGAAAGTTGAAATACCCACATGCCCCGAGCCCATGGAAAATAAATAGAAACACATGGAATCAGCCTTATCGATCCGGTTGTCTATTTTATCTTTAATACTCTTTCTCCACGTTCGCCATTCTTCAAATTCCTTTCCCGAGAATTCTTTTTGATAGAGGACGTCATTGCTTTTCCCCAACTCCCTGTATAATTCCTGAACTATTTTCGAACTATCGTAAGAGGCCTCCTGCAGGATATTTACAGCAAAATCAGAATATTCACAGATAAGGTATAGCTGTTTTTCATCTTGTTTAATTGCGATCTGGGCATTGCGGATATTGGTAAGGCCCAGCACAGTAAGTTCTTTGTACATCGATTCGCAAACGGCAATTAACTCTTCCGACTTACGCATGCTCATCGCAACGGCTCTCATGCGTTCTAATGAAGCTTCCAGTTGTGCCTCTCTTGCCTGTGCATCGGCTTGTTCAATATCCAGGTATCGGCGATAGGCCAAGCCAAATACATTGCGAAAGCGCTTGAATAAACTTAAATCTTCTTCACTTATCGGCACATAGCTGGACAAGCCAAGTGCAACAGGTCCCAGCGAGAACCAATAATAATTAAGCGTTTTGGCTTTTTCTAAGAAAGTGTCAATGAAAACATTGGTTGTCTTTTGAAAATTATACCAATCATGCACTTCTTTACCGGTAAGAGTACGGGTAAAAACTTCATCTGTGCCCTTCATCATATGCTCTGCAAATACCGACGATAATTTATCTTTTGTATAATCAACTTCAGTAACCAGCGCCTTATCATGCAGCCTGTAATATTCGTAATTGACGTAAGCCCCTTTGTCCTTATAGAAAATAGCGGTCTGGACATTTCGTATCTCGTTAATGCCAAGGAATTCCAGTTGTTTTGACATCGTGTGGCATATATCCAGCATATCGTCGCGTTTTCTCATACCCATCGCCACCGTCCGCACTTTTTCCAGGGATGATTCTATTTCCAGTTCGCGGTTTTGGGTTTCAACTGCTTTTCTTTTTTGTTCCAGCTCGGCAATTGTTTCTTCCAAAAGAATAGCCGTCGTCTTTTTTACTTTTTCTGTTCTGTCCAGTTTAAAATCAGTAATAGCCCACTGTTTATCAGCATCGCTAATGGCTTTTAGTAGTGCTTCCTTATCCTGTTGCGACAGGTTGTTTTGCTGAATAAGATCCTGTATTGTTTTTAGATGCTGGTTCATTTTTTCTCTTTTAATACTACCCAGCAAGTGGTCAGGTTATGCGTTTCAACATTTCCATTCCTGGTACGGCCTATTTCTGCATTGGAGAACATTCCTGCCATCGGCACATTCCACACTTCCTTTATTCCCTTTATTTCTTCGCCGATCAAAGGCCCGAAACTCAGCAATCGTCCACCGCAATTATAAATGAGCAGGGCGTCGGCTTCAGGCATTTCAGTTTCCCTGAATTTCCTGTTTTCTTCAATTACTTTTTCAATCACGTCAAAATCGGGGGGTAAGGAAAAACGGATCTTTGATCCTTGAGGAAGTTTGCCGCTTGTCATTAAGGAATGATCTTCCCAATTGATCATATAAGCAGGTCTCATCAGCGGATCGCCGTTCTCACGTTGTAACTGTAACGGAAAATTCATGACCAGTTCATGGATCAACTTAGGGTGATCGACCGGGAGACCACTGTATTTCAGGCAAACATCAAGTGCGGGAACCCCATCAATAGTGAATAGACGATTCGCTTCACTCCTCGTTATCGTTTTATCAGTACCTACCGCTCTCCATCCGTGGGATGCTCTTTCTTTCATTATTACCTTTTCCTGGTCAAGCACCAAAGTCAGCACAGCACGGTTACCGGATTCTTTGTTGGTAAAAACAAACTGTTGGCTAAAACTAAGATCATCGCCAGCCATACCTCCAGCGATATTTGCTGTACTACCCACGGAATCAGTAAAACCTGCCAGCATTTCTTCAATATCAGTTTGAAGATCGCAGGATGTTACAAGAAAAGCTGGGTCCCTGAATTTTTTCAACGCCTGCCTGGCAAGATCGGCGGTAATTTGCCGGTCATCTTTACCATTCAACTCAGCAAACTGGATGAAGAAGTATTTAATATTGATATCGAGTAATAAAATCGAAATGCTGCCCTGTTCATAATTTTCATCGATAAATTCACCATTGGAGGTAGCGCCATATATGGCAATACCCGCATCATTCAATATTTTACAAAGTGCATCCCTGTCCTGGCTAAGAGAGATAAATACAATAGCCAGCGTTGGTTCGAATCCCTGTCCGTCCGACAGGCGGGCATCTGCAATGCTTTGCTGCAGAGCGGATTGAATTTCATCCGGCGATTTTCCCTTAATTGATTTGGCCCTCATGGTGGTAGCTTAATAATGATAAAAGGGAACGGAGTTGGGCTTGAATGTATTTCTTTTTATCCAAAACCCATTGTGAGAAAAATCAAATATTCCCATACTTAAAAACTCCGGCAAAATATACATGGTCACTGTTATCTTTTGAAAAAAATAACTATAGAAGCTTGCCGGTCGATCAGGAAACTCACTAATTGATCCGCTGGTCCTTTTCTTCTTCTCTTCTTTCGAGTTTTTCTATAGTTCTTTTCGCTGATGCCAGCCGCACCTGTTTGTTCTTTTCTACCAGCCTGTGAGCACTCCATTTTTCGAGTTGGTGATGCAGTGGTACCAGCAGGGCTGCAATGCAAACCATGGAGAACAGCATCAGCACCGGTAAATGATGCGTTACTCTTTCCAGGAAGGGATGCAGCAGCAGGTTCAAAAACTCAAATACGATCAATAAGGCAACCACGCTAAGAAACCGGATGATCTTTACATTGGTGATAACCCGGTGGCTAAGCATAAGAAAAAAGAGAACGAATAAAATGATCCCCAGCGCGATGATCGCATATTGCAGGTTTTGTTTGCGCTGTTCTTCTGCTTCTGTTGCCTTTGTCTGTTCATCGATATCTCTCAGCTGCTGGATGAAGGTGAGGTTTTGAAATTCGGATTGTTTTTTCTGGTTGCTTACGGAATCTTTATAAGCGATCTGCAGTTGAGCATAGTAGATGATGCTGTCCTTTTGCTCTGCATGAGTATACAGCTTACGAAGCACTTCCGCAACCGTGCTGATACCTTCGTTGATCCCCGCTTTCCTGGCCACATCCAGATCCTCCAGCGCCATTTGCCGGGCTTCCCGGTGTTTGCCGTTCTTTACCAAAAAATCGCAATATGCATTCCCGGTGCGTATGATCGATGAAGGAAGATATTTTTCTTTGCAATAAGCCATTGTTCTCTTATAATAAGTTTCTGCCAAATCAGAATCGCCATTTAACTCATAGGCCCTCGCCGTCTGCAGCATGAAGACCGAGATCAGCAACGGGTCATTGATCTTTACCGGAACGTTTTCCGCCTGTCTTGAATAAAACAGTGAGGAATCGGGCTTCCCGAGATTGTTATAGATAAAGCTGAGAAGGAGGTTTTCAAAGTAAAGGTTTTGCCCGGCCTGGCCGATCAGTCTGCCTTTACGAATATAATCAAGCGCTATTTCCGTATTCCCGGTTACAATATATACATAAGCCAGGTTCAAATAGAGACTGGCTCTCCGCTGCTTGTCGCGGGCAGTATATTCAAGTCCCTTGGCATAGTTCAGGATGGCGAAATTGTAATCTGTTTTGATCACGTAGCGGTTGCCCATGGCCCGGTAGACCATCACCATCATGGAATCCCGTTTAAGTTGTTTCGCAATACCGAACATTTCCTTTTCCATGAATGCCGAGCTGTCAAACAGTCCCGTTGTAGAATAAAAGCGATCGAGGGTCCGCATGCCCATGAATTTTTTGTCCAACGATGCTTCCAACCGGGCCAGCCTCCTCGCCGAGTCTACATCAATATAACCCTGTGCTGAAAGCCCGCTCTGCAACAACAGGGAGCACCCAAACAGAAAAAGATATTTCATACCGGCATTTTTACTGGTCAGTTATTATTTATATACTTAGTCGAAATGATACTTGTTGTTGAAATACCCGATCAGGCGGGTTTGTCTTTCCCTCAGTTCAAGCAACATTCTTCTGTGATTATAAGTGACCCTGTAATACAACTGAAGTTCATTAAAATATTTGTTTAGTGTGACCTTGTCAACAGAAAATAACAGGGGTTCTGTGACATCTGCGACCTTTAAACTCATGCTGGGAATTATTTTTCCGGGCTCGGGTTTAAACATCTGAGCATTCGCTTTAAAATTTTCAAACGAATTGAGTGTATTTCTGACGGTGTTTTGCGTTTCCTGGTAGACGGTCGTTTGAAAATCCTGGAAATTGTTGAATACCTGGTCATACGAAAGGATACTGTCGGCATCTTCCTTTTTCAAAAGGCGGAATCCGCCTGCATTGGCAAGCTGCTTTACCGTCCTGTCAGTACGAATAAATGGCCGGTTAGTGGAGGAATTTTTTATCACCTCCAGCATACAGGCAGTATTGTTGGTATTGTTTAGAATGGCATCATAACAGTCACCAAGGTTACTAAGGCCCTTCATTTTATCATCATCAAAGCGGGTGTGGAGCGTAATTCTTGCCGTATCGCTTTTAAGGTCTTCATAAAACGATTCGATAAATTGTTTGCCTCTTTCCTTCTCAATCCTGTGTTCCAGGTAATACTCCGCCAAAAATCCACAGAACACGGCGAGAAAAAGCATCAGGAATTCCCAGAAATACGATTTCCAGTTCTTTTTACCATGAGCGTGGGAATGATGATGTACTTCCATTGTTTCTGGTTGAAATTGGGGTTGAGGCTGAGGTGCAGGTTCAGATGAACTTCCGGAGACTATTGATTCTGTACTATCGACCTGCTTACCGCCTGTCTGTCCTTTAGGCACGGCAGGAAGGCTTCCGGGCTCGCAGCTCTGATCTTCTTTAAGCGCATGACTATCTTCGGGAAACTGCTGTGGTTTTTTTTCTTCGTTCGTTTCTTCCATACTGGTAATAGGTGACTTGTTTTAACAGGGATAAGGAAGTTAAACACGGAGGCGGATGAAGATCGCCTAAATATAAACCGGCAACTTCAATTGGGCAAATGATTAAACGACCGAGCGGGGAATTGATAATTGTGAGTATTGCGTGGTGTATCTTTCTTGGGCCGTGGCGGGTGTTATTCTTCCACCCGGCACAGGCCACTATTCAGTTGCGATAATGGGTTAAGAATCCCCAATTATCTATTCCGTTATGATAAAATGACGCAGATGAGTAATGATACTCTTCCGGCAACTTACAGATACCGGCTTTCACAGGGTTCCAGTGTGTATAGTTCAGCTTTTGCATAAAAATCTTGTGTGTTCTTAGCTCGATACTTAGTGGTGTTCTTTTCCAGAAATTATATCTCCGGTCATTGGCATCTACTTCAAAATTTAAAAGATCCAATGGCTGGTTTTTTTTCAAGTCAGCTTTGATCTGTTGTGCAGTATATTTCAGAAAATCTCTTTGTACATGACTGGGATGTATCAATGGTTGCATTTGCCAGATGAGATGAATGTGATTAATCATTATTGCAAATGCATTAAGAATGATTCTTTGGTCTTCGACAAGGAAACGAAGGCTGTCGATAATAATATCCTTATACTTATCCAATTTCAGCAAGTATTTCCATTGCTGAATGGTAGCAGTAAAAAATTGTGGGTGCTCAGTGACAAATGCAGCCATTAGGAAACAAGATACTTCCTGTTTGTTGTCTTAGATAAGAGGAAAACAGCAGGCGGCTGTGTTTTTTTGTTTCTTGTGGCCAGTGAGAACACCGGCCACGGAGATCATTCCCCCGCCCCCTTCTCTCCCACAAACCAATGCTCCTTATTCTTAAATAAAACATTGAATGTGGTCAATGAACCATAACAACGAGTGACATACTGCTGCATATTCACTTTTTCTTCATCAGTTAGCTTCTTATTGCTATTGATATTTTGTTCTAACACGCGAAGGCGGTCGCGAAGCATCACTATCTTATGAAAGAAATCATCAATAGGGATCTCTTTTGGTTTAAGGGTCTTGTCAAATGGCTGCAATACCATCATTCCTTTTGTCCACCTCTCACCAAGAGGAACGTTTTCAGTAAGCCCACCCCAGAGACGAAGGATCTTCAACAATGATCTTTCGATCTCGCTATGCGTTTCTATTTCGGCAGTCACATTTTCCGGGATGATCTCATCCAGCTTTTCATCCGTTTTGTCGATCTCTTTTAGACCGTGGTTGATAAACGAGATAAGATAAGTGGCATAACGTATGCCCACAATTACCCCCGGGCCGTATTGCGTGTGCTGGAGCCTTGTTCCGATACCAAGTGTTGTCTGGTCCATGACGATGATTTAGACGCCGAAGATAGCCCTTGTTGGTGTTTCCCGTCAATCAGTATGAGCTTGCAAGTAGCAACCTGCAAGGGAGCATCAACAACAGCAAAGCCGTAAGTATTCCTTAACAAGAATTAGAATTGAAGAGTCATTTTATAAAGACGTGAAACCTGCCTGCCGGCAGGCAACAACAACGGCCAAAAAAGAAAGGATAACCTGAGGCTATCCTTTCTGTAATTTATGAGTTGTTTTAATGGCTATTTAACCATGATCTTTTGAGTCAATATACCATCTTCCGTCTGCAATCGAACGATGTACAATTGCGGAGGCAGGTTAGCTGCGCTCAGCGTTGCGAGATTCGAACCGGCAGGACTGTTCCTGTCCACCAGCACTTTTACTTCACGGCCATTCAGATCCAGTACGCTTAACCTTGCATGTTGCGGTCTTGGCAGATCGAAACGGATGGAGGTGGCTGTAGAGAATGGATTTGGCAATCCGGGGTAAAGAGCAATCTTGCCTTTGCCGCCGATTGTAGCATTCACTATGGGAGAATAAGTGACTTTTCCATCACGGTCAACCTGTTTGAGGCGATAATAATAAGTGCCGGGAGCCAGGGCCTTGTCGGCATAGCTGTAGTTCCTGGATACGCTGCTTTCATTTACACCATCAATAAAGTTCAATGAATACCAGTCATTGCCATTATTGCTGCGTTGAACGTCGAAACCTTTATTATAATATTCGTATTCCGTTTTCCATGTCAGTGAAACATCGTTGCTGGTAGTAGTTGCCTTGAAATCTGTGAGCGATACGGGTAATGTGAACGTTGTCGTGAATTTCAGGTCTACCCAATAGTTAGATGTAACGCCGCTGTTGGTAGGGAACGTTGTTGAATTGGTGTATTTAAACACTCCATTACCTACTCCAGCCGGGTCATTGTTGTTGGACACGATTATAAACGGCGGATCGAACTGGTCCGGCGTAGTGGGGAAATAGTTGTCTGAGAACGAATACCAGCCCGAAGGACTAAACAGCGAAACCACGTACACGTTTCCCGGGGTTAAAGTTTTGTTGGGGATAGGAATCTCTATCCAACCAGTTGCAGTCACGTTTGGATTGGAAGCAGTAGCCAGGTTTGAACCTGGTGTGGTGGAATTCCCGTTAGTCCATAAATTAACAGTGAATGCGCCGGTACTAAGACCGGAATTCTTGTAAAAGCGGATAGCGCTGATAGTACCGAGCTGGGTGACTTTAAATTTAAAGCCGACCTCGATACCACCGGGACCGTCTTTCGCCTCGCTCGTTGGAACATCGCTCGGAGAAAAAACAGTAAAAGTTTGTGCCCTGGCTGACATTGTAAATGCCAAAAAAGCCAGCACAAAAAGGAAAGAAACGCGTTTAATAGACGCAGGCAATAAGTAGTTAGTTCGTGTCATACTCACAGAGATTTATTGAAAAAAATAAAGGATAAACAAAAGGTAAAAAAGGATATGGAGGGAGTTCGATGAATAATGAAGCGTCGTTGTGATAGGACGATGGCTTAGATAGTCGGTAGGTTTTTTTATTTGCACAGGACGGCAGCAGAATCTCGAACGCGATAAAGATATTTACTTATTTTTTGTCAAGCAAATACCCCCTCGTATTTTTCCTATATCCCAAAATTGTATGATTAAAAAAATCCAGACGATTGCTTTTGGCGGCTATGTAATTATGATAATAGCCCTTTGAATTAAAGTCCCATTAAAAATTAGCAACACTGTTTTTTTGCGAGAAGCCGCCGGCTATTGGTCCGTTTCAGGCTTTAAAAATGGTATGGGGGGAAGACCATTCAGATAGCGTCGATAGGCTTCCTTGATATATTCCTGGAACTCATAGTCGCTGGTCAGCAATGCGAACTCATAAGGTGGCTTATAGATCATCATAAAGCTATCGAGTTCACCGCCAGTAAGCGATGTGAGTCTTCTCACCAGGGCTTTGCTGAACCGGTGCTCAACGTATTTTTCCTGTTCCTGCATCAGCAGTCTTCTCTGGAAAGCCAGCATGCTTTTGTTTCGTTTAAAGCGAAACATATTGATGATCTCATCAAGATCAAAGCCCGCCGCGCCACCATAGGCCGGCGTTACCGCCCTCAACCCGGGCTTTTGGTAGTTGAAAACCTTCGCATAATCCTCCCGGTTCTCGAGTGAATCCAGTTTGTAATTCCTCGGTTTGATCTTTACTTCTTTCAATACCGGGATATTCACCTGGAGTGAGATATCGAATGCAAAGGGATTGACTATTTTCAATACCGGGAACTTAATTGTCGGCTTGTTCAGGTAGCTGAACCATATCGAATCCTTCTCGGTGACTTCAATCTCGTAATGACCTTCAGTGTTTGTGGCCGTTCCTTTGCCTGAAGTAGACAATACGCTAACTAGCTCTACGGGGTAGTTTCGGGAACTGTCATAAACCGTTCCCCTTATTTTATACCATTGTTGCGCGGCTGCGGGCCTGGAGGCCGTAAAAAGCAGTATTAGTAGCAATATTTGAATAGGCCGCCTCGACAAAGGAGTAGTATTACCGGCAAGTAACAAAAGAAATTGCAAATGGTTAGTTATAAGTTGACTGGTTGACCGGTTAATTGGTTTAGTGGACCAACTAATCAACCAATAAACGAATCAACTGATTTCAGCTTGGTTACAACCTCTCCGATGACCCTTGGGTAATGCTCATGTTCTAATGCGTGAATGCGCTGGGCTAATGTCTCAGCTGTATCTGCGGGCAATACAACACATTTGGCCTGGAAAATGATATCTCCACTATCATAGTATTCATCCACGTAATGAATCGTGATGCCGCTTTCCTTTTCCCCCGCCGCCAGTACTGCATGGTGAACATTATTGCCATACATGCCCTTGCCTCCATAATTGGGTAGCAGCGCAGGGTGTATATTAATAATACGCCCTGGATAGGCTTTAATGAGCCGGGAAGGAAGTTTCCAGAGGAAGCCGGCTAAAACAATGAAATCGATTTTCTTTTCTTTCAGCTCTTCAACATAGCCGTCACCGCGAAATAATCTTTCTTTTTCGATAATAAGCACCGGGATATTCTCCCTGGCAGCAATAGCCAGAACACCAGCTACAGGATTATTGCATGCGATCAGCGCCACTTTTATCTTGTTGCTATTTCTGAAATATTCAATGATCTTTTGCGCATTGCTGCCTGCGCCGCTCGCAAAAATTGCGATGTTAGTCGTTAGTCTATAGTCGTTAGTCGTTGGTCCTGAGTCCCAACTTTCGGATGTTAGTTTCTTATCACTATTGACTATCGACTCCCGACTATCGACTTCTGGCTCCGTACTCCTGATTAGCCGCATCCGCCTCCCAATTTTCCTTATATACTGCAGAAAGAAAGGAAACTGCCCGGTAAGAATACTCACTATCAGGACAGCGATTGGCCAAAGGATAACGATAACGAGTAAATAAACAATGATCCAAATCCATTTTTGCTCAATGCCAAAAATGTTCATTAGTTTTCTCCCTGCATAGCCTGTCAAACTGCCGCCTATGGCGAATGTGAGAAGTATAAGTGTAAGCTGGATAGCGTTCACTTTCCACTTATTTCGTAGACCTTTAAACATAAATTCCCGCAAAAGTCAGCAAAAAACAGTCAAACCGTTTTTTCATTTTATCATTGATGGATGTATGAATGACCATTTACTGTCACATGACAAACAAAATTGCAACATAGAGAAAAACGCTTATAAATCCTGTGAAACGCAAGCCGGTAGCGGGTTAAAAAATTTTTAACGCTGTTGTGATTTTGTTAAGTTCCTGACTTATTTTTGCAGCCGATTAAAGGATTTTATCCACATTTTTCGAAACATACTGCGACTATGATTCCATGTAAACCGATCTTGCAAAAGCTAGCCCTGGTATTTCTTCTATTAATCTGTTTCTCCGGTATTAAAACTTTCGCGCAAGATGGTAAGAGTCTGTTCATGCAAAAATGTGCAAGCTGCCACAATCCCATAGCTGACGGCACAGGACCCCATTTGAAAGGAGTAAGAGACAATGAATTCTATGGCGGAGATATAAAAAAAATTGCTAATTGGGCGTACAACGTAAACTCACTTGTAAATTCGGACCCGCACTATATTGCTTTGAAAAAGCAATTCGGTACTGTGATGACGCAGTTCGAGCCTTCCACCCTATCGGAAAAAGATATCGCAGCTATTTTTGATTACGTAGAAGCTTATGGAGCGCCCACTACTAAAGGTCCAGTTGAAGAGGCGCCTGAGACTAATCAAAATGCAGTCATCTTCGGAGTTATTTCACTCATACTTGCCATTATTGCTCTCATATTGATGCAGGTCAATAGCAACCTGAAGAAGATGTCAGATGACGCTGAAGGTATTCATCGTCCCGAGCCGGTTCCTTTTTATCGCAATAAGGTTTATATAGCCATGGTTGCCGTGATCTTTTTTATCGTCGGTGGTTATTATGTCACCAAGGGCGCGATCGGTCTTCAAAGACAAAAAGGGATGGAGCCTAAACAGCCAATCTTCTATTCTCATAAAGTGCATGCCGGTATCAACCAGATCAGCTGTCTTTACTGCCATGGCAATGCCTGGGAAAGTAAATCTGCTGCCATACCTTCTGTGAATGTTTGTATGAATTGCCATAAAAACATCCAGGAATATACGAAAGGCCCGAAGCTGTACGACGAAGAGGGAAATGAAGTAGACGGCACCGTGCAGATCCATAAACTATATGAATATGCAGGGTTTGATCCCAAGAACGCAAACGCGTGGGATCCTTCCAAAGCCAAGCCCATCGAGTGGATCCGTATACACAACCTGCCCGATCATGTTTATTTCAACCATAGCCAGCACATAAGAGCAGGTAAAGTGCAGTGTCAGACCTGTCATGGTGAGATAACCGCGATGAACGAAGTAAAGCAATTCGCCGAGCTGAGCATGGCGTGGTGCATAAACTGTCACCGCCAGACAAAAGTTGACTTTAACTATGATGATAAATCAGGTAATAAGTTCTATAGCATCTATGAGAAGTTCCATAACGATTTCAAAGCCGGTAAAATGGATAGCATAACAGTTAAGGATATCGGCGGATTGGAATGTCAGAAATGCCACTATTAAAATTCCAGGCCCGGCAGGGGCTAAGGCTTAGTATAATTTGAAATATTTTTTAATCATCTCTAAGTAAGATTGGAAAGCAACGTGATCGGCAAGCTTAGAGTATAAATGTCCGCTGCAGGCGGATCGGTCAATATGAATAAATACTGGCAAAGTTTCGGAGGCGGAGATGACCCGGAAAATCTTCAGAAGAAAGCAGATGAATTTCGGGAAGAATTGCCTTTCGAAGACGTCGATGAAAAAGTGGCTGATGCGAAAGCTCCCCGTAGGGATTTCCTGAAATACCTGGGATTTAGCACGGCTGCTGCTGCATTGGCTGCTGGTTGTAAAATACCGGAACGCAAGGCCATCCCATTTGCCAATAAGCCTGAAAATATCATTCCGGGCGAAGCAAAATTCTATGCGACTACCTATGTACAGGACGGCGATGTTGTTCCTGTGCTGGCTAAAGTAAGAGATGGACGCCCGATCAAGATAGAAGGCAATGACCTTTCTGTTTTTACCAATGGAAGTACAACAGCCAGGGCGCAAGCGTCTGTACTGGACCTCTACGATATGCACCGCAATCGCCATCCTTCAGAGAAGATCGGCGGTGAGTTTAAAGAAAGCCCCACTTACGAATCATTGGATAAGAAGATCATGGAAGCGCTGGCGGGACTGGGTGGCAAACAAATCGTATTCCTGAGCAGCACGATCGTATCCCCGACTACAAAAGATATTATTGCCAAATTTGCGAACCTGAAACATGTGCAGTACGATGCTGTATCGTACAGTGGCATGTTGCAGGCAAATGAAGTCAGCGGCTTTGGCAGAAAACTTCCTTCTTATAATTTCGAGGCCGCTAAATTCATAGTTAGTCTCGGCGCCGATTTCCTCGGTACCTGGTTAAGCCCGCTTGAAAATGCCGTAGGGTACACCAAAGGACGCAAGATCAACGAGAAGAACCCGGAAATGAGCAAACATTACCAGTTTGAATCTCATTTGAGCACAACCGGGGCCAGCGCGGACGAACGCTTTACGCATCGTCCTTCTGAAACAGGAGCCGTAGCACTGGCATTGTTGAATGCAATCGATGGTTCTGTAGCCGCCCCGCAAATCGGCGATGCAAAGCTGAAAGCAGGAATTGCGAAAGTGGCAAACGATCTCAAGTCCAATAACGGAAAAGCGCTGGTAGTTTGCGGCAGCAATGATATGAATGTGCAGGTCATTGTCAACGCGATCAACAACGCTATCGGGGCTAATGGCACAACAATCGATTGGTCCAAACCGGTAAATTATCGCCAGGGTATTGACAAAGATTTCAATGCTCTCGTTACTGAAATGGATGCAGGTAATGTCGGTGCAATATTCATTTATGGCGCCAATCCTGCCTACGATCATTATGATGGTGAGATGGTGAACGGAAAATGGGTAACCAAATTTTCCAAAGCTTTAGCCAAAGTATCACTATCTGTTTCTTTCAGCGAAAGATGGGATGAGACAGCCGAGCTTTGCAATTATAATCTTCCCACGCATCACTACCTGGAAAGTTGGGGCGATGCTGAACCTAAAGCAGGTATTACCAGTTTTATTCAGCCTACTATTTATCCTTTATTCAAAACCCGTCCTTACCAGACTTCATTGCTGAAATGGGCCGGTAACAATACAACTTACGACGAATATTTCAAGAATTACTGGAATACAAAGCTTGGATCAGAGGATGGTTTCAATAAAGTATTACAGGAAGGTATCCTGCTGGCAACAGGTGAAGCTGCTGCTGGCGGTGGTTCATTTAGCGCTGCCGGTGTAGCAGCTGCGGCAACGGCTCTGGCTGCTGCAAAAAAAGTAAGCGGCGATGAGATCGTATTGTATGAAAAAGTTTCAATAGGCTCAGGAGTTGGAGCTACCAATCCCTGGCTACAGGAATTGCCTGACGCGATCTCAAAAGCATGCTGGGACAACTATGCGATGATCAGCATGAGCAAGGCAAAAGAATTGCTCGATCTTGATCTTTATTATAATCATGAGAGCGAAGTTGGAGCCCAGGCGAGAGATTATAAATATTACCCGCAGAAACCTGTTATCAAAATAACTGTCGGCAACAAAGAAGTTGTTCTGCCAGTATTGGTGATACCCGGTATGAACTCCAATACCATCGCGGTGGCTGTTGGATACGGCAGAAGTGATAAACTCGGTAAGACAGCGACGGGAGTTGGTGTAAACGTTTATCCGCTGGCCTCCTTCAACGGGACAACTGTAAACTATAGCAACGAGGTAAAACTGACAGATGAAAAGCGCAAGGTAAAAATTGCGCAGATGCAGATACAGAATACTTACGATGGCCGCGTGGAAGTAGTTAGAGAAACTACATTGGCGACATTCAAAAAGAATCCCAATCTCATCCCCGAATATCGAAAGGAGATGGATGATGATTTTGCCAAGACCACCGGTGATTTCAGAAGGGAAGCAACAATCTATCCTGACCATGCCCAGCCCGGTGCAAAATGGGGTATGACGATCGACATGAATGCCTGCTATGGATGCGGTGCCTGTGTTGTCGCCTGTCATGCAGAAAACAATGTGCCGGTAGTAGGAAAAGGAGAAGTGTTGCGTTATCACGATATGCACTGGTTGCGCATTGACCGTTATTTTGTTTCGGATCCGAATAATGTCGATGATCTGAAAGGAGTAGTGTTCCAGCCTATGCTGTGTCAACATTGCGACAATGCTCCTTGTGAGAATGTTTGCCCGGTATCAGCCACTAACCACAGCACCGAAGGCATTAACCAGATGGCTTATAACCGTTGTATCGGTACAAGATATTGCGCCAATAACTGCCCATACAAAGTTCGTCGTTTCAACTGGGGTGATTATACGGGTGCAGACAGTTTCCCGAATAACCAGGATCAATGGATAGTAGGTAAACTGGATCCTGTCGTTCATCAAATGAACGAGGACCTCACCCGCATGGTGTTGAACCCGGATGTAACGGTAAGATCAAGAGGGGTGATGGAAAAATGTACGTTCTGTGTTCAGCGCACTCAGGCGGCCAAATTAAAAGCAACAGGATGTCGGCTGATGGCGACTCAAAAACAGCCTGCCAGCAGGCTTGTGCAGGCGATGCGATCGTATTTGGAACTGTGCATGATCAAACCAGCCAGGTAAGCAGGATACGTGAAGAGAACAAGCAAAGAAGTTTTTATGTGATAGAACACCTCCATACGTTGCCGAATATTACTTATTTGGAAAAAGTAAGGAATACGGACGAGATCATTGAAACAGGAGAACATCACGGAGAAAAAGAAAGTAAGGTTCCAACGGGAGAGCCTGCGAAAGCATAACATTAAGGAGCCTGCGTGCCGGCAGGCAGGTCAATAGTCGATAGTCCAGAGTCCGTCATTGCGACTGCGACTGCGACTACGACTACGAGCAAAGCGAAGTAGGAAGCAGGAAGTAATAACTTTTGAAACAATAATATGGGATTACTCAGATACGAATCACAGGTAAGACCGCCACTGGTAAATGGCGATAAGGATTATCACCAGGTGACAGAAGATATTTGCCGCCCGGTAGAAACAAGACCTTCCAAAGCCTGGTGGATCGGATTTATCATTTCCGTTCTTGTATTGTGCTTTGGGATCGTATCCGTGACCATGGAAGTGATCTACGGGGTGAACCAGTGGAACCTGAATAAAACAGTCGGCTGGGGATATGATATCACCAATTTCGTATGGTGGATCGGTATCGGTCATGCCGGAACGTTGATCTCTGCGATCTTGTTATTATTCCGCCAGGGTTGGAGAACAGGTGTAAACCGTGCGGCAGAAGCGATGACCATCTTCGCGGTAATTTGCGCCGGCCAGTTCCCGATATGGCATATGGGACGTGTATGGGTGGCTTTCTTTACTTTGCCTTATCCCAATACCCGCGGTCCTTTGTGGCCCAACTTTAACTCGCCGCTTCTCTGGGACGTATTTGCGATCTCTACATATTTTACCGTTTCACTGTTGTTTTGGTATTCAGGTCTCATTCCCGATGTAGCTACATTAAGGGACAGGGCTAAATTGAAATGGCGTAAACTGTTTTATGGAATCGCTGCATTCGGCTGGACAGGAAGTACCAAGCACTGGCAAAGACATGAAGCGCTGTCATTGGTGCTGGCAGGTTTGGCTACACCACTCGTACTTTCAGTGCATACTATTGTATCCTTCGACTTCGCTACCTCGGTCGTTCCAGGCTGGCACACCACTATCTTCCCGCCCTACTTCGTTGCGGGAGCCATATTCTCGGGATTTGCGATGGTGCAAACGCTGTTGGTCGTAACCCGCAAAGTACTGGCTCTGGAAGACTATATCACTATCGAGCACATAGAGGTTATGAACAAGGTCATCGTACTGACGGGTTCTATCGTAGGTATCGCCTATCTCACAGAATTATTTATCGCCTGGTATGGCGCTAATACATATGAAGGATTTGCTTTCCTTCAAAACAGGGTCAACATTAACAGTCCTTACGGCTGGGCCTATTTTATCATGATGGGATGTAACGTGCTGTCGCCACAGATATTCTGGTTCCGCAAAATGAGAAGGAACCTGCTGGTTACCTTCTTCATGAGTATTCTTGTAAATTGTAAACGTGGGTATGTGGTTTGAAAGGTTCGTGATCATCGTGACCTCCGTCTACCGTGATTACCTGCCCAGCTCGTGGAGCACGTATTATGCACCGACGATCTGGGAAGTTGGTTTTTATATGGGAACATTCGGGTTGTTCTTTACCTGTTATTTCCTGTTCTCAAAATATTTCCCGGTGATAGCGTTGGCAGAAATCAAACATATTTTGAAGAAGAATGGCGAAAGCTTTAAGGAAAAGATGACGCCGGTAGAGAACGAAACATTGTACGAGTTCGTGGAAAAACACGGGCATGATCATGGAGCATAATTCAGTCGGAGTCTGGAGCAGTTTCCGTCCCGATAAGACTGCGGACTTAGGGCTAATCACTCAGAACTAAAATAAAATGGCAGTAAAAAAATTCATAACAGGCAATTTCTACGATGAGGCGGTCCTGTTCCCCGCGGTAACCAAGGTTCGTCGCGCTGGTTACAAGATACATGATGTGTACACGCCGTTCCCGATCCATGGATTGGATAAAGCCATGGGCTTGCGTGATACCGGATTGCATACCGCCGGTTTTATATACGGTATTACAGGCACATGTACCGCGCTTGGTTTTATTACCTGGGCACTGACACTGGATTGGGCAATCAATTTTGGCGGTAAGCCTTTCTTTTCATTGCCCGCCTGGATACCTATCACCTTTGAATTAACTGTGCTGTTTGCTTCCGTGGGTATGGTGATGACATTTTGTTATCTCTGCCAGCTGGCGCCCTTTGTAAAAAAAGATCATTTCAATGCCCGCTCAACTGACGACACATTTGTAATGGCATTGGAATGTACCGACAAAACAAACGAGCAGGAAGTGATCGGTTTTTTAAACAACCTTGGCGCTAAAGATGTGGAAGTGCAGTATAGAGAAACGGAATGGTGGTTAGGAAGATACGATAAAGACACAAAGCGCTTTGAAAGAAAAGTAGAACCAGTTCATTGATCATTTAAGAAATAGGAATGAAAAAATTTTTGATTATAACAGGATGTATAGCGGTGATCGTCGCTGCTACCAGTTGCCAGAGGGTACGTCGCGGCACCGGTCATGCTTATATGCCCGACATGGGATATAGCGTGGCATTTGAAACCTATGCGCCTTCCCAGGAAAGATTAAATAACTACGAGGCGCATTATAATAGCAAGCCCGTGGAAGGCACTATCGCAAGGGGAGATGCATTCCCGTATAAAATAAAAAATGATTCTGCCGGTTTGCTACAAGCTGTATCGGTGACCAATCCGCTTACTGCACTAGACGAGAAAGATATGCAGGAGGCCGGACGTTTATACCTGGTCAATTGTGGTATCTGTCACGGCACCAAGCTGAATGGCGATGGACCTTTGTTTAAAGGAGGTGATGGACCCTTCACATCCAAGCCAGCGGATTTGACAGCAAGCAAGATGACAGAAGGAAGTATGTTTCACGTAGCCACCTTTGGCAAGGGAATGATGGGAAGCTACGCATCGCAGCTGAATACAAAACAACGCTGGATGGTAATTAGCTATATTAAAAGTAAGCAGGGAGGTGCTAATGCCGGCAAAACAAACGGAACGCCTGATAGCCTTTCGATGAATAAAGCAAAACCAGATTCCGCTACCGTTGCACCAAAATAAACTGTAGCATTATTTGAAGAAATTATTTAAAAGAACAAGATGACGACGATCCGCGAAAAATTTATTGTACCAAAGCGATATAATACAGTTGCCTTTGTTTTGATGGCGCTCGGTATTATTGCGATCATTGTTTTATACATCTATACGCATAGTGCCAAAGGCCCGACAGATTACCTGCAACGCAGAGATGCAAGGTTCTGGGCAAGCCTGCTTCAGAACAGTGTTTATTTCCTGTTGGTGACTAATGCAGCCATGTTCTTTTTCTGCGCCACTACCCTTGCGTGGGCCGGATTCCAAATGTCTTTTCGCAGGGTTACAGAAGCAATTTCTGCCTGCGTTCCCGTAATTGGAATAATAACTACGGTAGTTCTGTTAAGCGTTTGCTTCAGTAGCAATCATACGATCTATCACTGGACAGATTCCCAACATGTTGCAGAAGACCCGGTCCTTAATCATAAATCGGGCTTTTTAAGTAAACCTTTTTTTACTATATGGACGATCATCACATATTTGGGCTGGTCATTTTTAGGTTGGAAAATGCGCAGGCTTTCACGTAGCCTTGACGATAACCCTCTGAATCTTGAAGGTCGGAAAAAATATATGTGGAACAATACAGTATGGGCCGCTCTTTTTATTGTATTCTTCGCGTTGACGGTAATGTCCTGCACTCCCTGGCTGTGGCTGATGAGTATCGATGCACACTGGTACAGCACTATGTACAGCTGGTATACATTCGCCAGCACTTTTGTAGCAGGACTAGCGCTGATCTCTTTGTTTGTGGTCTTCCTGAAAAATAATGGCTATCTCGAGCTGGTTAACCAGGAACACCTGCATGACCTTGGGAAGTTCATGTTCGCTTTTTCTATTTTCTGGGGATATCTATGGTTTTCTCAATACATGCTTATATGGTATAGTAACCAGCCGGAAGAAACAACTTATTTCATCAACCGTATTGGCAATCGTGTCGTGAAATCACCGTATCAGGGGTTATACTGGCTGATGTTTTGCCTGAACTTCCTGGCCCCGTTGCTGATATTCATGACGAAAGGATCTAAAAGAAATTATACAACGATAACGTTTATGTCATTGCTGATCCTGTTTTGCCACTGGCTGGATTTCTTCCAGATGGTATTTGCAGGTCCGATGAAAGATCCAAACACAGGTCTTACCCATGTTCCGATGATCCTGGCTGATTTTGGTGTCGCGCTTGGCTTCGTGGGATTGATCATGTATGTGACAGCAAGGACATTGAGCCGTTATTCGCTGGTGACGAGAAATCATCCTTTGATAAAAGAAAGTGTGATTCATCATACATAAAGCAAGGTTGTCCCGCGTACGTTCACGGGACGATATTGAAATAAAAGAAAAAAAAGAAATGCCGGGCGGAATAGCTGGCATCAAACTAATAGAATATGCAAACTGTTTTCATTGTAGCGATCCTTTTATTGGGCTTCCTTATCACTTTTCAAATAGCCAAGGCTAGTGAGTATGTAGCGGTATTGCGCGGAGAAGAAAAGGCAAAAAAGCAAACCAATAAGGTCAATGCATTTTTGTTGCTGGCATTTCTCATTTTGGGTTTGATCGGTGTGTATTATTGCAATGAAACACTAAAAGGAAAAATCCTGGGCGAAGCTGCCTCCAATCATGGTAAGCATATTGATACGATGCTTCAAATTACTCTGGTGCTGACAGGTATCGTGTTTGTAATTACCCAGGTCGCTTTGTTCTGGTTTGCTTACAAATACCAGCAATCAGATGATCGCAAAGCTTACTATTATCCTCATAATAATAAACTGGAAGTTATCTGGACCGTCATTCCCGCTATCGCCCTGACAGTGCTGGTTGGGTTTGGTATATTTTATTGGTTCAAAATAACAGGTGACGCACCTAAAGATGCAATGGAAGTGGAAATAATAGGAAGCCAGTTCAAATGGGAATTCCGGTATCCCGGTCACGATGGCCCGGGAGGCAAAGGAGTATTTGGAAAGAAATATTTTAAAAATATAACAGGCGATAACCCGTTGGGGCAAATTTGGGATGATCCCGCTAACCGCGACGACGTATATGTTACTGGTGAACCCATGCACCTGGTGGTCAATAAACCGGTGAGGTTGGTCATCAATTCAAAAGATGTTATACATGATGTGGGGCTCGTTCATTTTCGCATGAAGATGGATGCAGTGCCAGGCACGCCAACAACCATGTGGTTTACTCCCACAAAGACTTCAAAGCAGATGGCACAGGAATTGGGTAAAGCTAATTTTGTTTACGAAATTTCCTGCGACCAGATGTGCGGCAAGGGTCATACCGGTATGAGAGGGGAGGTGATCGTGGAAACACAGGAACAATTTGATGCATGGATGGCCACCAAACAGCCATTGTATGACAAATTATTTGTAAACAAGCCTGCCGTAACGGATTCAACACATACACCAGATTCGACCGCGAAATCGGTAACGGCAGTTCTACTGAAAAAATGATTAATAGCAAGATCCCCATGGGATCATTAAAATAGTAAAGAGTATGAGCGATACAATTCATATACATCCCGGGCAAGTGGGGCACGAGGTAGCACATGACGATCATCATCATGGTCATCACGAGCAGTCATTTGTTACAAAATATATTTTCAGCCAGGATCATAAAACAATTGGTAAGCAATTCCTGGTTACAGGGATCATTTGGGCTATTGTAGGCGGGTTGTTCTCCGTCCTGTTTCGCCTTCAATTGGGTTTCCCCGGCCAAACCTTTCCGATACTGGAAACCGTATTTGGCAAATGGGCTGAAGGCGGGGTGATAAAGGCGGAGTTCTATTATGCCCTTATCACCATGCACGGAACGGTGCTGGTGTTCTTTGTATTGACTGCAGGTCTAAGTGGTACGTTCGCCAATCTTTTGATTCCGCTGCAAGTGGGTGCAAGGGATATGGCTTCGCCATTCCTGAATATGTTATCATACTGGTTCTTTTTCCTGGCCAGTATCGTTATGATCTCTTCTCTCTTCTTACATACCGGTCCGGCAGCAGGAGGATGGACCGTTTATCCTCCATTGAGTGCATTGGGACAGGCTTCGATAGGGTCGAGACTGGGTATGGATTTTTGGATCGTTTCCATGGCTCTCTTCGTTGTGTCGGCATTACTTGGAGGTCTTAACTATATAGCAACGATCCTGAACATGCGTACCAAGGGGATGAGCATGACGAGATTGCCGCTGACCATTTGGGCATTGTTCTTTACAGCTGTTCTGGGTGTGTTATCATTCCCGGTTCTATTCTCGGGTTTGATCCTGTTGTTGTTTGACCGCAACCTGGGAACAAGCTTTTATCTCAGCGATATAGTGGTAAATGGAGAAATATTAAATAATGAAGGTGGAAGTGCCATCCTGTTCCAGCACTTGTTCTGGTTCCTCGGGCACCCTGAAGTATATATTATCCTGTTACCGGCGATGGGAATGGTATCGGAAATATTATCGGTCAACTCACGCAAGCCGATCTTTGGTTATATGGCGATGCTGGGATCATTGTTCGCGATCGCTATTTTGGCCTTCCTGGTATGGGCGCATCATATGTTCGTGACAGGATTGAATCCATTCCTCGGTTCCATATTTGTGTTGCTGACACTATTGATTGCGGTCCCATCTGCTATCAAGGTATTCAACTGGTTGACTACACTATGGAGAGGGAATATCCGGCTTACCCCGGCCACATTATTTGCCATCGGTTTTGTAAGCTTGTTTATCTCTGGTGGACTTACCGGTATCTTCCTGGGTAACTCAACGATAGATATTCACCTGCATGATACCATGTTCGTGGTAGCCCACTTCCATATTGTAATGGGTGTGGCATCCATGTTCGGGATGTTTGCAGGTATATACCACTGGTTCCCGAAAATGTTTGGCCGTTACCTTAATTCTACGCTCGGTTATATCCATTTTTGGGTAACGATCGTCGGTGCCTATCTTATTTTCTGGCCTATGCACTACGAGGGGCTTGCAGGGATGCCGAGACGTTATCTCGATAAAAGCTCCTGGGCATCGTTCAGCCAGTTCGGCGACCTGGATAAAATGATTACCATCGTTTCTATCATAGTATTTGCGGTACAGTTGATGTTCGTCTTCAATTTCTTCTATTCCATTTTTAAAGGAAGAAAAGTTACAAGCACAAACCCCTGGGGTGCCAATACCCTGGAATGGACAACGCCGATCAATCCTGGTCATGGTAACTGGGAAGGCGAGATACCCGAGGTACATCGCTGGGCATATGATTATGGAAAAGACGGAAGAGAGTTTATTCCACAAACGGAACCTGTTGGGGCGAATGAAAGCAAGCACTAACGAGTCGCTAGTCGGGAGTCGTTAGTCGATAGTATTCGTGTCTGACAACCGACACCTGACAACAGACAACTAAAAACATGATTCAATCTTCGACGATAAAGCATGAAAGCGTAGTGATGAGCAAGATCAAAGACTATGTGCAACTGATCAAGCTGTCGCTGAGTATAATGGTAGTGTTCAGCAGCGTAATCTCGTATATGCTGGCGCCGAAAGTGGTTGAATTTGACTGGACAATGTTGATTTTGCTCTTTATAGGTGGTATGCTGGTAACAGGTAGCGCCAATGCCATCAACCAGGTTGTGGAAAAGGATACAGATGCATTAATGAAGCGAACAGCGAAACGCCCGGTTGCGGCTGGCAGAATGAGTGAACAGGAAGGATGGGCTTTTGCAATTGTCACTGGTGCGGCAGGAGTATTTATTCTTGGAAATTATTTCAACTGGTTATCGGCCGGGTTGGCACTGTTGAGTTTGTTTTTGTATGCATTTATCTATACACCGCTAAAGAAAGTAAATTCTATCGCTGTACTGGTAGGCGCAATACCCGGAGCTCTGCCCTGCCTGATTGGTTGGGCCGCTGGCAACGATAAATTGTCGATGGGAGGTTGGGTGCTCTTTGCTTTACAGTTCCTGTGGCAGTTCCCACACTTCTGGGCCATAGCCTGGGTAGCCCACAGCGACTATTCCAGGGTTGGGTTCAGGTTATTGCCTGCTGACAAGGGACCTACTAAATTCACTGCATTGCAGGCCGTGATCTATTCACTATTGCTGCTGCCCGTTACATTCATCCCTTTTTTCACGGGGATGTGCGAGTATAAAAGCATAGCGGGAATGATCGGCCTGGTATTGATAGTTCTGGCCAATGTGTTTATGATCATGCGCTGTGTTGGCCTATACCGGAAAATGGATGTGCCTTCCGCAAGAAAAGTGATGTTCGGAAGTTATATGTATCTGCCGGTGGTTTTGCTGGCATTACTGATGAGTAAAATTTAATTGTAATAAAAGTGTGATGGATATCGTGTCGAATCAACAACAAAAAAGAATTCATCCTCACAAGTTCATCTTGTGGGTGGCAATAGCAAGTATAGTGATGATGTTTGCCGGGCTGACTTCGGCATTTATTGTCAAAAGCAATTTGCCAGGGTGGAAAAATATAGAGCTGCCAAAATGGTTCGGGTATTCTACGGCTGTCATAGTGTTAAGTAGCCTGACCATGCAAATGGCGCTTCGTTCTTTTCATCAACGGGAAATGCGGCAATACAGGAGACTGATCGCGGTGACATTTTTATTGGGAGTCGCCTTCGTGGTATTGCAAAGCCTTGGCTTCAGGAGCTTATGGTACCAGAACATTCGCTTCAGCGGGTCGGCAGGTGGTGGGCAGTTCCTGTACGTGATATTCGGGTTGCATGCGTTGCATGTAGTGGGCGGGATCATAGCGTTGCTGGTTTTGTTTTTCAAGGCATTCTTTGGAAAAGTAAAACTGTACAGCGCAATTCCGGTGGAAGTCGCGGCTACCTATTGGCATTTTGTAGATTTATTATGGATTTACCTGGTAGTATTTTTTATGTTGATCGGGTAGGAAAGCTTGATAGTTGACTTATATCTGAAACTTTGAAATATCAGAATAATAAATAGAAATAACTGACATGGCGACAACAGCAACGACACATCAAACCAAATGGTGGAGTGGAGGAAAAAGCCCATTCAACGTAGAATACGGAAAGTTGATGATGTGGTATTTCCTGATGAGTGATGCTTTTACGTTTGGGGCCTTTCTGATCTCTTATGGATCTATTCGTTTCAGCCAGAATTTCTGGCCTGATCCTAATGTCGTGTTCAATGCATTTCCCGGTTTGGGCCATAAACCCCTTCCGCTGGCCTTTGTAAGTATCATGACCTTTATATTGATCATCAGTTCCGTTACGATGGTGCTTGCTGTACATGCTGGTCACAACGGAAACAGGAAGGCGGTAATGAAATGGATTGCCTGGACCATTGTCGGCGGATTGGCCTTTCTTAGTTGCCAGGCCTGGGAATGGCATCACCTTATCACGGGTGAACATGCTGTGCTGGCTGATGGAAAGATTGAAATCATCGGTCAAACCATGACCGGCAATCCCTGGGGACAGCTGGCGGATCATAACGCGATGCTGACTGCCTTGAATAATTCTTCAAATGATGTGCTGGCTACTCTTGTTCATGAAAGCCCGCTAAAACCCGAATTTCACGATATGACACACAAGCAACTTCTGGGAATTCCCAAGGATCAGCTGCTTGGAATGATAAATACGGCAGAAATGCATGTAAGGTCTAAAGGACCGATCGCATTCGGCGGATACTTTTTTGGGATCACAGGTTTCCATGGATTCCACGTGTTTTCCGGGGTTATCATCAACCTGGTCATGTTGATCATGACCTACAAAGGGGTATTTGACAGGAAAGGGCACTACCTGATGATTGAAAAAGCGGGTTTGTACTGGCACTTTGTAGACCTGGTATGGGTATTTGTATTCTTGTGTTTTTATCTTATCTAGTCATAATTGATAAAAGAAATTATTTAAGACATGGAGCATCAACAGAACGTTTTGTTATCGGAAATGACCTTTCAGCATCATACGGAAGATGCGGAATTTAAGAGAAGGGTCAGGAAGACCACGATCCTGCTTTCCGTCATTACCGTGATTGAGTTAGGTATCGGATTAACCATTTATACGATTCATAAAGGCGCACATCCTAATGCATACCTGGTACTGGCTTTCAAAGGCATGGTATGCATACTTACCCTGGCTAAAGCTTATTATATCGTCTCTGTATTTATGCATTTGGGTGACGAGATCAGAAATATGATCATGACCATAGTAGTACCCCTGATGCTTTTTATCTGGTTCATTGCCGCATTTATTATTGACGGCAACTCTTATAAGAATCTTCGTAATGAGTTTGATCCGCATTTCAAAGAATCCACGATGCCGAAAAAACATGGGGAAGAACATACGCCGGCGCCGGAACCGGGGAAACAATAAGTAACAGTATTGAAAATTCTTAACCACCGGATCTTTTGCAAATGAGAAAAGACCGGTGGTTTTTTCGCTTCAAGAATGGGATGGTGCCGTAGATAGAAAATGGGAATATAACGTATAAAAAAAATTAAGATAATGACGTTAATTGTAAACCGAGATCGTGAATAAGAAAGCTTTTTTTTCGATTTTGATCGCACTGATCATACCGGTAATTCTTTTTTTTATTGTCGATTCACTACCGAAGGCTTCGATGCCTCACCCGTTATTCTATGATAGCGTAACGACAAAAATAAAAAACGGTAAACGCGTCACCGACACCGCCTGGCAGCATATCCCGGATTTTACACTCACCAATCAAATGGGAAAGAAGATTTCTTTTTCTGATGTGTCATTGTCCGATAGTGGTAAAATAACAGTGGTCGATTTTTTCTTCACGCATTGTACCACCATCTGCCCGGGAATGACGATGCAGATGAAAAAACTACAGCAAATAGTGCAAAGAGGAGTTCGGGTTGGCAATAACACGGCCGATTATGTACAATATATGTCGATCAGCATAGATCCCGAATCCGATTCAGTGCCCGAATTGAAAAAATGGGCCGACAGGTTTTCGGTGGACCCTATCAACTGGTGGTTATTGACAGGAGATAAGAAGACCATTTACGACCTCTCTCTTAAATATATGAACCTGACCGTACAGGACCCCAGAATAGATACAGCTTTCCCGCATACAGACATTTTTGTGTTGGTAGACAAGCATGGCGTAGTAAGGGCAAGGAGGGACAAGGACGGGAACCCAATGTTGTATCATAGCCTCGACGAAAAAGCCATGATGAACCTGGCGGAAGATATCGTATTGTTATCGCTGGAAAAGGATCCAAACGAAAAAAGTTTCTTCGCTGGCAAGCTGAAACTGATCGCTGTCGTTTTTTTAATTGCTATTGCCGGCGTCGGTCTCTTTTTAATGGTGTTCAGAAAAAAAGATAAACATGTTGGTTCCCACCTGGAAAAAGAATGATAGAAAGGCCAAAACGCTCATCATTGTTTTTTCTGTTATAGTATTTACAGCGGTAAGCATTTTAGGAAGATATAATCTTGCAGGAAAGACCGACCTGGGATTCGATGTGCACCTGTTTGCCCTTGCAAATGCTGTTATTAATGGCCTGGTCACTGTCTTATTATTGGCAGGACTATTGGCAGTAAAGCAAAGAAAATATACCACGCACAAAAGGATCATGCTGACCGCTATGGTATTGTCAGTGTTATTCTTAGCCTCCTATATCTGTCATCATTTGTTCGCCGGCGAAACCGTTTTTGGTGAAACCGATGGGATCAAAGGATTAAGTGCTGCTGAACTCGCAGCCGCGGGTAGCACGCGTAAGGTTTACCTTGTCATTTTAGCCACCCATATTCCATTGGCGGGCCTCGCGCTACCATTTATTTTATTTGCTGCCTACAGGGCATTGATCGGAGAATATGATAAACATAAGAAGATCGTGCGTATCATCTGGCCGGTCTGGCTTTATGTGGCAGTCACGGGTGTTATCGTCTATTGGATGATCCGGCCCTATTACGCTTAGCCTATCATCTCTAACTGCATGAAAAGAGGTTTTGTTTTTACTATACATAGCGTAGCGGGATTGTTATCCGGCTTATTCATACTGATCATGTCCCTGTCCGGTGCTGCACTCGTATTCCGGGATGAATTGAACCGGTTGGAATATCCCCCGGAGATACTAAGGGCCAATAGTCCTGTGATAGCGATTGATTCCTGTTATAATAACTTAAAAAAAGAGTTTCCGGGTGCCGAGGTTAGTAGTTGCCGGCTTGCCCCGAACAATAGGCTTTCTTTTTTATTCACGATTTACGATTCATCTTATAAAAATGGTAGGGAAGCACTGAAAGTATTTGTGCAACCGCAAAATGGAAGTATTCAAAAAACGGAAGGAGCAGATGTTTCGTTTGTCAACAGGCTGGGACGTCTTCATTCATCGCTGTTCCTTGGAAAAAAAGGAGAATGGCTGCTTGGCTTTTTCTCTGTTGTTTTTTTGATCAGTATTCTGACAGGGTTGGTCCAATATCGCAGAAACGCGTGGGCTGTATTGAGCTTTCGGAAGAAATTTTTCAGGAGAGGCAATCTGCACCAGTGTATAGGCGTATGGGCGCTGATCTTTAATCTGATGATAGGCATAACTGGATTCTGGATGCAGCGTTATGTCTTTAAGAAGGAATTTTATGGAACCACTTCTTATACTCAGGTGCTAAAGTCTTCACCTTCCCTGTTTTTCCCGCTGGATAGTTCCTTGATGAATTTAAAAATGAAATATCCAGGGTTTACACCTCACGTCATTTATTTTGCGCAAAGTAAAAAAGGATCAACTGCAATTTATGGTAGCCGTAGCAGTAACTCATTTATTCATTCAAAAGATTTTGCAGATGCAATTTTCCTCGATAGTTCGGGACTTGTTAGTTTTACCGCATTTGTCAACGAAGTAGATGCTTCCAACCGCTACGATATAATCAATGCCCAGGTCCATTACGGACAATACGGAGGATTGCCGGTTAAGATTATTTATTTTGTATTTGGGTTAACGGGCGGATTGCTCAGTATTACCGGATTTTTATTGTGGCTTAAAAGAAGAAGGAGCAAAATTCGGGTTGCAGCTTAAAAACCTGCCCTTATCAGATTTTCCCGGCCCACATTTCCTTTTCGGCCCTTTCGGCGTCGCGCTTCATTCTTAATTTTTTTGGGATGTCTTCAATAAACAGGGTAATGATGACAATCAGGTGATAACTGAAAAGCATGGTCACCACCAGTGAAAAAGAAATGTGCAGGAGCCATACAAGTTCTATGATTAGCGAAAATGCGCCACTGATGATAAGCAATATGATGGAGAAATGTTTTTGAAATGCAAAAAATAAAAAAGCCAGGATCATAAAAAAATAAGCGGGGACCATAGGCTTGGTGACAGGGCTGGGAATAGCAAATATGAAATGTTGAATCAGGCAGGTGGCAGCAAGCGCTACTCCAAGAGCGCCGCCATATTCAATTAAATTCTTTTCACTCTTGGTCAGGATCAGGTTTGGTTCGGTCATTATGCAAAAAAAATAAATTACGAACTAAAATCCAAGCTCTTTTACCGGATCCCAAAATAGTTTATCGAAATCAACAACCTGGTCATTTTTTACCCTGATGCCTTCTTTCCTTAGTAATTTTTCCATTGACCCCCTGGGTGAGAAATGGTGTTTACCGCTCAGCATGCCTATCCGGTTTACAACCCGGTGCGCCGGCACTTTAGGGCGCACGTTTCCCGCGCCATTCATAGCCCATCCCACCATTCTCGCTGAGAGCCTGGTACCAAGACAGGCTGCAATGGCACCATAGGAAGTAACTCTTCCTTTGGGTATTTGCCGTGCAACTTCATATACCAACGAGAAAAAATTTTCATCCTTTTTACCCGAAGGCTTGACGTGATTAAGCTTTTCTGAAGCTGAGGGGGGAATTTGTTTTTTAAGCGGCATTTGTTTAGCAATAGTCCTGCTGCGCTCGCAGTGAGATCAATAGTTGGAAAGACAAGTTACATCAAATGTCCCAAAGAGACATAATGTCGATGGGAATATAGTCACACGTGTTTAGCGCACCATAGGTGCGCAAATGTGGTAAACAGTGCTGAAAGAAACAATGAATGAAGTTTTTAGAAGGATCAGTTTGCCGCAATCACGGCAGGCTTGGCTGTCGATCTTTTGAGATATAATACTTCACCACCTTCTGAAGAAAAATGATCCGGCCGTTCTTCATCTATAAAGATCTGCCATCTCATCGTATCATCATTGACAAATTCTATCAGGCTTTTGAAATTACTTACGGAAGCGCTGTCCTTGGCTGTAAAATCAAACCAGAAAGGTGATTTCGAAAAATCGAATTTGTATTGAAGCAACTTCTTTTCTTCTCCCATGAAACGTATCACTATAGTTGAACTATCAATGATCTCCAATTTACCTCCGGGGTCCTGGCTACTTACAATCTCCCACGAGCCGATCATCTGCTGAAATTTTTTTACCTGGCTAACGCCCGCCACGTTAAAAATCAATGTGGCTGCCATCACGATCAGAATCTTTTTCATAACCTCACTTCTTTACCTATAGTAAATCACAGTTTGTGCCACTCAGGCCCGGGAGCGGTAAATGGTGCAAAACTTTCGGGAAACAGAGTAGAAATAGTTTTCAGGATCGTATTTCCTGCTTTTTTAAAAGAAGGTCAGTGCGGCGCGGTTCCGGCACATTTTCATAGTTGTAGGGACAATGCAGGCATCCGTTTCCACAACAATACCCCCTTTCCAGCAGGTATTGTGCAGTCAGCACCACATAGCCTTCATCGTTTACATAATAGTGAATGCCTTCAATCAGCTCCTGCATGTGCTTTTAATGCTTGTTTTAATTCTTCATCTTTTTCTTTACCAGGCAAAGATGAGGGAAGTGAAAAACGGAGATAGTAAATCCTGTTGGTTCCCGCAATATCCAAAGATTCATAATGTGTTTTGATCTTTAATTCATCCGGTAAACGGTCCTTGTCATGTACATTATCGTCATAGTCATGCAATGCGCAACCGTACATTTCAATTACCTGCCGGGTAAACTGGTAAAGATCGGGGCTATCTGTTTTTAAATGTATGGAGCCTCCTGCGACCAGGAATTGTTGATAGAGGCGCAAGAACTTTGGGTGTGTGAGTCTTTTTTTTGCTTTGGAGACACGCAACTGTGGATCCGGAAAGGTGATCCATATTTCGGATACTTCATCCTTTGAAAAATATTCGCTGATCTGGTCGATTTGAGTTCTTAAAAACGCAACATTCCGGAGCCCTTCCTGCATGGCTTTTTTAGCGCCTACCCAGATCCTGTTGCCTTTCAGGTCAACGCCAATGAAATTTTTAGAAGGATATAAACGGCCCAGGCCTACAGCATATTCGCCTTTACCGCACGCGAGCTCCAAAATGACCGGGTGGTTATTTTTGAAATGCTCATCCCATTTTCCCGGCATATTCGCCGGAAATTGAAGTACATTTTCAAAAGTTTTTAATTCCTCGAAGCGTACCAGTTTCTTTTGAGCCATAAGCTGCAAAGATAAATTATCAGATACGATATGCCGGTGTGCATCTATCTGGCATTTCGTTTGAAATTCATATACCAGACAGGTTCTTTGATAGCAAACAATATCATGAATTTCAACCTTCGAAAGCTCTTTCAGCGACGCAGGCTTTATAGTTATAATTCGGCTTTGGGAAAAATTATGTGAAAAAACGGTAAATAATTCCACATGGAGTTCGCTGGGCTCTGTTTCACGGGCAAAAAAATGGTATTCCTTTCCTATTAAACAAACCTGGAAAGTTGATTATTTGAGTTAAGGTTTTGATTTGAGGCCTGCCGTTCACAAACGGCAGGTTTTCTTTTTTACCGCGCATCCCAATTTGATCTTGGCAGAAGTTGTCATTAGAATTTCAGCAATATACCTATACCTACAACAGATTTAACCTGCAAGGCAGCGGCGTCCTGATTGGACCCAAACAGCCGGGCATCATCATCATAGATAAGATCAAGTCCCCAACTGGCAGAAAGCCATTTTCCGATCTTTACGGTCAGGGCGTTGGTCATATAAAGATCTACGTTCTGGGGATTACGCTTGTAGTTGGAAAAAAGATCGAGTCTCCCTTTATAGGCAAGCACTTTGTTGAATTCTTTCAGGTAGTTAATAGAGGCAAAGGCGCCAAACTCAAGGTTGCTCTTGCTGCCGGGATCCACGCCATAAAGACCTTTGTTGGCAAGTATCTCGTCTTTTACAATGACCCAGCGTGCTGTCGCGGGTGAAATGAAGATCGAGAGATGCTTTGTAGGTTTCCAGTCAAGCCCTACGCCCAATAAGATATAACCGGGGGCAAGGAAGTTAGATGAGTAAACGGGTGCACCTTCCGGGTATGTATAGCCTTTAAACATCTGCGTGCGGAAATTGAAGATGCCGGCAAGGTTCAATTTGGGAGCCAGCGCA
>VBAT01000107.1 GCA_005884665.1 Bacteroidota bacterium | reverse complement strand
AAGACGAGGAATGCTGCGTAAGTTCCAAATCTTATGAGTGGAGACAACGAATGCCATTTATCAAGCATGCGATAGTGTTGGAAAAATGGAACTACTTCTACCAACACAATAAAGAAAAGAAGTGCTATGCGCAAACCAACAATCTTCCATTTCAACCTTGTTTCCAAAAGATCAACTTGCTGTTTAAGATTAGACAGCACCAGTCCATCCAGCGTCCCCATTTTTTTTACTATACGATAGTTGGCTGAGGCAAAAAGGACCATGCCCAAACAAAATGCGACATAGCTCCAGAACAAAACGTTGCTGTAGATCTGGCTGAAATCATTAATGGTAGTAAATAAGAGCATTAACGGTAACAATGCCATTACTGCAATTTGTTTTCTGAATTCTCTTTTTAATGCTGCTATGGGTCCATAGCTTTTGTGTTTCATGAGGTCCATGATGTCTGTGTTTTTATCTTTTTTAATATTTGTTTCTTTCCACGTTTGCTTAAGGTCGTCCAGTTCCATTCAATTGTTTTTGGTTAATTGACGTAATCTTTCCCTGATACGATTCATCTTTACTCTCAGGTTCCCCTGGCTCATTCCAAGAATTTCTTCCATTTCTTCATATGATTTGTCTTCCATGTAGAGCATCACGATCGCTTTCTCCACCTGGTTCAATTGCTCAATCGCTTTATGCAATTGCCCCAATTCTTCTTCACGACCGGCATTTTCATCACTGATTCGCTCCGGCAATTGAGATGGTTCCCACGATTCAATAAATTTCTTTTTCTTTCTCAATCCTGTAATCGCAGTATTCAACGCAACCCGATACAACCATGTACTGAATTTTGCTTCGCCTTTAAAATTTGGATAAGCATTCCAAAGCTGAATCACAATTTCCTGAAAGAGGTCTTCCCGGTCGGCAGTTGTATAAGCATAAATGCGACAGACCTTGTGGATTAAAAGCTCGTTTTCTCTTATATGTTTTTCAAACTGTTTTTCCGCTTCCCGCTTCTGCAATGCCAGTGAATTTTAAGAATAGTCGCAAATTGAGAAGATTTGTTACAAAAGATGGAAAAAATATTTTGTTGGGCTTTGGCAATCCTATTTGGTTTCCTTTGCGTATGCAAAGATTTCCTTTCCCGATGAGTCTCGCCAATGGCCTTGTGTTTGGCTGCGGACCCGTCGGACTAATGCGCTAAGTGGCGCTAAGGCTTTGTGTCCCTTTGTGCCTTCAGGTCTTTGTGGCTTTCCTGGGTTCACGAGCCTGTAGTCCCCTCAATAGTCCGATCGTTTGAAGACACATTGGGAGACTCCTCGCTGAAGGCAGAGCCGCTTGTGTGACTAATGGGAAGGAGACCCAGCACAACTTCTAAGGTTTCTATTTTTTGGAACATGTGATGCCACGTTAAACAAGCAAACTTTAGCCGTTCAAGGAAACAATATTCATTATTTTGTGAAAGGAATCAGCACACTCGTCTTTCCCGTTGCTAAAAAACTGCCACTTAATAATCCTAAAATGAACAAAGCAAAATTATTTGGAGCCTTACTGAGCCTCATTTTATCCTTTCCAATCATTTCCTGTAAGCCTTCTTCTTCCATCAGAACAAGTGCACTCTGGGTAAACAAGGAGAAGTTACCTGCCGAGCCTATTAAAAGTGTTTTCATCATTGCATTTACTGACAACATGGAGGTAAGATCATATTTAGAAAATGATCTTGCTGCGGCCGCGCAAAAAAGGGGATTAAAGGCTTATAAAAGCCTGGACATTATTGGGCCTGTGGAGATGAAATTTATTGCACCAGTTAAAGATGTATTCATAAAGAAATTACAAGATCTGAACTGCGAAACTGTTTTGACTGTTGCGCTGGTACATGAAACTTCCGAAACAAAATATACACCCGCATCTTCCATGAATTATTCACCCTATACTTATGGCGCCTATGCCCCTTACGCGGGCTCTCTGGCATACGGTCCATATGGAGGCTTTGGAGGTTACTATGGCTATGCCGTAACAACGATGACGACTCCCGGATACTACACGACCAAGACAAAATATTTTGTCGAAACGTTACTGTCCACGCAGACCAAAGTCACGAATCCTTCGACCATTCAAAAAGCAAGCAAGCAGTACACAGATTTATTTGTGGAGGAGATCAACGGATTGCGGAAAAAATAAAGCTTCGAGTTATGAGCTGTTAGCTTTGAACTTTCTTCACTCACGGCTCGCGGCTCAAAGCTTTAAATAAAGCCTCGACTATGAGGATTAGCTACCGTCTATTTCCTTTTTAATTGACAAGCCAGTTCTTGAGCTGCAGTTCTGCCAAATTAAATGTCATATTGGTTTCTTTATAATAAATAATACCAATCCCTCTTGCATAATAGTATGTGTGAATCTCGCCTGTATCATCAAAAATGTTAGCAGCCCCTTTGATCTGTGGCTTCATTTGTACTTTATAAACATGGATAAATGCCTTACCATTAACTACTGCAGCAACATCCGCTTCTAAACATGCATAGTTATATCGAAGTCCGATAACCTGTCCGAAAGAAGCCGTATCACTGTATTCGGGCGATTGCCATTTATTCCCCGCAGTAAGATTTTCACTCAAAAAAAGCCGGTCATCATAAATAAGTTTGTTGTACTGGAAAGAGGCGGTGTACTTATCAATGGGCGCATATTCAAAATAATCGGGTCCGCTCCTCCGATAAAAAAATAGTTGCGGGCCATTGGGACTGATCTGTTCTTCCATTACCTGGTATAAATTTCCATTTCGCGTGACTGTGTCAATAATTTCTTTTTTTACAGT
>VBAT01000044.1:220154-222352 GCA_005884665.1 Bacteroidota bacterium | reverse complement strand
GCCTGACATTGCCATACAAAGCGAAAGGGTTATTACACCGGCCGGAACAAAAAAGGCGATCGTGCTTGTAAAAAATGGAAAGATCGAAGATGTCGTTTCTGAAAGACCGAAGGGAGATTTTGTATTTATTGATGCGGGTGATAAAGTTTTGATGGCCGGGATCGTTGATCCACATGTACATATTAATGAACCCGGCAGAACTGAATGGGAAGGTTTTGATACAGCTACGCGGGCAGCTATCGCGGGAGGTGTAACCACTTTAATAGAAATGCCGTTGAATTCATCGCCGGTAACAACAACAGTTAAGGCATTGGAGGAAAAGATAAACGCCGCTCTCAGCCCAGGATTATTGCATGCAAACTGTGGGTTCTGGGGTGGCATAATTCCCGGTAACGAAAGGGAGATTGAACCATTAATTGAAAAAGGGGTGCCGGGATTCAAAGCCTTTCTCACTCATTCGGGGATCGACGAATTTCCAAATTCAACAGAAGCGGACTTGAGAAAGGCTATGCCGATCATCGCTAAACATGGCTTGCCATTATTGGTTCACTGCGAACTTTCGGATAACAAAAACCGGGGAAGCTCAAACAACAGGTTGTACAAAAACTACCTCGCTTCACGGCCAAAGAAATGGGAGGATGAAGCGATTACCTTAATGATAAGGCTTTGCGAAGATTTCAATTGCCGGGTACATATCGTCCATTTATCTTCGGCTGATTCGATTGAGCAAATTGCTACGGCCAAACAAAAAGGATTGCCTTTAACTGTCGAAACGGGGCAACATTATTTATACTTTACGGCAGAACAGATTCCGGATGGACGTACAGATTTCAAATGCGCTCCTCCTATACGGGAAAAAGAAAACAATGAGCGGTTATGGGAGGCATTGAAAGAAGGCGTTATTGATTTCGTAGCAACTGATCATTCGCCGGCCACGCCCCCGATGAAAGAACTCGAAAGCGGAGATTTTATGAAAGCCTGGGGTGGTATTTCTTCTATTCAATTTGCCTTGCCTGCCTTATGGACTGCAGCCAGGAAAAGAAATTGTTCAATAGATGATATCGCCGGATGGTTATGCGAAAAACCTGCTATACTACCTGGCCTGGAAAAAACAAAAGGGAAAATTCAAAAAGGGTATGATGCGGATTTAGTAGTTTGGGACCCCGAGAAAAGTTTTGAAGTAACAGCGATCAATATTTATCACAAACACAAGATCACTCCTTATATGAACGAAAAATTGTATGGAGTGGTTGAACAAACTTACCTGGCAGGTGAGCAGGTTGTTGAAAACGGAAAGATCACTCAGCCTGGAAAAGGAAAGGTCCTATTACCCAAAAAATGAGTAATCATTTACAAAGAGCGAACAAGGTTTTAGACAGGATAAATGAACTCGCTTCCATCAGCGATGACAGGAACTGTATTGCCCGAACCTACGGCACTCCAGCTTTTATCGAAGGAAGAAACAGGCTGCGGCAATGGATGGACGAAGCCGGATTGCAGACAGGTATCGATACAATCGGAAACCTGAGGGGTCGTGTGCTATCGAAGAATGCCCATGCTAAAACTTTTGTTATCGCGTCTCACATAGATACTGTGATCAACGCAGGAAGATTTGACGGACCATTGGGCGTATTAATAGGGCTTGATCTGCTCGATTCGATCGTTCAGTCGAAAACAGAATTGCCATTTCATATTGAATTGATCGCATTTTGTGATGAAGAAGGTTGTCGTTTTCATACCACCTATCTTGGCAGTAAAGCTGTCGCCGGTTCATTTGATGAAGCAGCTTTGAAAAAAAAGGATGATGCCGGAATTTCCCTCGAAGAACTGATCCAGCAACAGGGAGGCAATGTAAATAAACTGAGTAAAGATGCGATTGCAAGGGAGGACTGGCTGGGCTATTTTGAAATTCATATCGAGCAGGGACCCGTGTTGTATGAAAAGAATATCCCCGTCGGAATAGTGACGGCGATTGCCGGTCAGCGAAGGGCGGAAATCAATTTTAAAGGAGAAGCAGGACACGCAGGCACCGTGCCTATGAATATGCGTAAAGATGCACTGGTTTGTGCCGCTCTTTTTATTTTAACAGCGGAAGCCTATTCAAAAGATACCAGTACAAACCTTGTGGCAACAGTCGGCAAACTACATATCGTCAACGCAGCCAGTAACGTGGTTCCAGGTGAAGTGACCTGCAGCCT
>VBAT01000044.1:185479-220142 GCA_005884665.1 Bacteroidota bacterium | reverse complement strand
GATATCAGGCATGCCGACGAAACGATCCTCTCTTCTTCGTACAATGAGATCAAACAACTAACTGAAAGTATTTGCCGAAAGAGAAATATTGAAATGAAATGGAACATGGTGCAACAAGGAAAACCGGTGGCCTGCGATAAAAACATGAATAAACTGCTGGCTCAATCCATCGCTGAATCCGGGTATGAAGTGGTCGAAATGGTAAGCGGTGCAGGACATGATGCTGTTCCTGTTTCCGAAGTCTCACCGATCAGCATGCTGTTCGTACGTTGCTATAAAGGCATCAGTCATAATCCGGCAGAAAATGTGGAATTGACAGATATTGCAGCCGCAATTAAAGTTTCGGATAACTTTATAAGGAGATTAATAAACAGTTAGCTGCCGATTACATGAATGATACTCTATTGATTCGTGTAATTCGCGGCCCCCAAATCTAATAATATGGAAATATCAGCGCTGACAAGAAGTGTAACTAAAAGAAACCATGCCATCATAGCTCCCGATGGCTATGTCCACAGTAACATCCCCGGTTGGAAAAATTGCACTATCAATGTTATCATCAATGAAGCAATGGGAGCCAAATTTTCACAGCTGATAACGACATTGAATAAGGACGGGGAAATAAATGGTGAAACTCACCAGGCGGAAATATTTTTCTACGTGATCAAGGGAAAATGCCACGCGAAAGCGGGAGGTGGAGAAAAAGAACTTTCAAGAGGTCACTATGTTTATGTGCCGGTTGAGACAGCTTATAAATTCAACTGCGAAGAAGAAGGCACACAATTGCTCAGCTTTCATAAAGTATATGAACCCCTGCCTGGCGGTTATTCATCAGCACCGCCTGTAGTCTTCGATAAGGCAGCCGGCGATGGCGAGAAATATTTGGGTGACCCGGCCCTGCGTTTGCAGACATTACTGCCCGATAAGCAGGCTTTCGACATGGCCGTTAATATCTTTACGTATGACCCCGGCGGACATCTCCCTTTTGTCGAAACGCATGTAATGGAACATGGATTATTGTATCTGCAGGGCCAGGGAATTTATATGCTCGATCATAACTGGTATCCCATCAAACAGGGCGATTCGATCTGGATGGCGCCGTATTGCCAGCAATGGTTCACAGCGATGGGAAAAGAGCCTGCGGTCTATATTTATTACAAGAACATCAACCGGTTCCCGACAGTCCAGTAAGTCTCGCAAAGGCGCGGCGACGCAACGGATTCAAAACATTCGGCTTTCGTTATCCCGCAATTTGCGGATGGGGTGGGATAAATTTCAAAATAGGACAGTATCGCCCGTTGCTATAGTAAACTCGTTGCGCCGTGGCGCCGCGGCGAGAAACTCTCAGCTTTTGGTAACTTTACAAGGCATGACCCTGCATGAACTTAATACATTGCCGAAACAGCAACTCAAAGAAGAGTTATTCCGGTGCTGTGGCTCTTCTGCGTGGGTCAACCAGATGCTGCCTTTCTTTCCTGCCGATGACCTCGTTGAATTGTTGGAAGATGCCGAAGAACAGTGGTACAAATGCGACGAAGATGACTGGAAGGAAGCTTTTGGTCATCATCCGAAGATCGGGGACGTAGAATCTCTCGCAAAGAAATTTTCCACCACTGCACAATGGGCATCCGGCGAGCAAAGCGGCGTGTCAACAGCTTCGAACGAAACTATTCAGGCCCTGGCAAAAGGCAATATTGACTATCAAAAAAAATTCGGGTATATCTTTATTGTATGTGCATCGGGCAAATCAGCCGAAGAAATGCTTGAGCTGTTACAGGCCCGTCTGAAGAATGAACCGGGAGAAGAAATAGAAATAGCAGCCGAAGAGCAAAATAAAATAACCAAACTCCGGATAGAGAAATTATTAGAATGAGCCAGCTTACCACGCATATTCTTGATACCTCGAAAGGAAAGCCTGCCGCAGGCATTCACATTCTTTTATATCATCTTAAAAAAGGCAAATGGATTGAATCGGCAAAAGGAACCACTGACAGTGACGGCCGCGTATCCAACCTGCTGAAAAAAGGAGTGCTGCTCGAGTTGGGCACCTATAAGCTTCGCTTCGAAACACAATCCTATTTTACCAAACTGGCCGTTCAAACCTTCTACCCTTTTGTCGAAATCGTTTTCCAGGTTACCAGCGCAGAGCATTATCACGTGCCATTGTTATTAAATCCTTTCGGGTATTCTACATATCGTGGTTCCTGATACCTTTGTCATTCATGTTTCATACAATACGGCGCCGAAATGTGCCTTCGCGATAATTTCACGTTTAGAAAACCAACCATTTATATGAACTTCTCCCTTGCAGACAACGAAAAGGAAGCATTGCTTGGAGCGTTAAAGATCGCCAACCTGAAATTCCAGCAAACCTATCCCGGTGATAAACCCGATCGTCAGCCCGTACATACCGTTTATGGTGGCGCCAACTTATTTAAGTCGGATACCTGCATTAAGATGGGTGAGATTGCTTTGAAAAGCCTGCAAACCTATGCCCCCAATTTTGTAGTGCTGGCTGATGTATTGCAATTGGAAGGGTTTGTCGATCTGCCTTCGTCGGATAAGAAAATCGAGAAGCTGGTAAAAAAGCTGGACAGGATGAGTGAAAAGAAAAGAAAGGAAGATCCTGCCTGGCTGGCTTATTCGGTCTACAACAAGATCATTAAAAAATTAAAAAAGGAACCTGTAGAGGATTTCCGGATCGATTTTGAAGATGGGTTTGGTAATCGTCCCGATGACGAAGAGGACGCGACAGCGGTGACTGCAGCAAATGAGCTGGCAAAGGGGATGAAAAATAAAACCATTTCTCCTTTTATCGGCATACGAATAAAGCCGTTTACCGAAGACCTGAAAAACCGGGGTGTAAGAACTCTCGATATTTTTATCACCACCTTACTTGATAAAACGAAAGGAAAGCTACCAGATAATTTTGTCGTGATGCTACCCAAGGTAACAATACCGGAACAGGTTGCTACCCTCGTTCGTTTATTCGGGATCATCGAAAAGAAAAATGCCCTGGCCCCGGGCACGTTGAAGATGGAAACGATGGTGGAAGCTACCCAGATCATCATGGACGAGGAGGGAAGAAATCCGCTGATGAAGATCATCAAAGCCAGCGAAGGAAGATGCATAGCCGCTCACTTTGGTACATACGACTACACTGCTTCATGTGGCATTACAGCTAAATACCAAACCATGTCTCACCCGGTCTGCGATTTTGCACATCATGTGACCAGGGTGGCGCTGGGAGGAACTGGAATATTTTTATCCGATGGCGCTACTAACGTAATGCCTGTGGCACCAAACCGCGGAGACAAATTATCGAAGGACAAATTAAAAGAGAATATGTATTCGGTCCATAATGCCTGGCGCATCGGCTATGGGCATACCATGCATTCTCTCATCAACGGTTTTTATCAGGGCTGGGATCTCAACCCTGCACAATTGCCCATGCGTTATGCAGCCACCTATAATTTCTTTTTGAGCAGCTATAATGATGCCGTATATCGTTTAAAAACATTTGTCGAACGGGCCGCCATCTCCACGCTGACCGGCGATATATTCGATGATGCGGCTACAGGCCAGGGTTTACTCAATTTCTTTTTAAAAGCCCTGAATTGCGGAGCCATCAGTGAGGAAGAAGCATCGGCAACCGGGTTAACCGTGGATGAGATAAGAAGCAGGTCGTTTTATAAGATATTGCAGGGAAGGAGGAGATGAAAGACCTATAAGATTTATGCGATATCCTCAAAAATATTAACCTGCCATAAATCTTATAGGTCTTCCTTATTAAAATCCTTTTTTTCCGCTATTAGCCCTTACTTCTTCCTCTGTTCTCGGTCCCGGGGGGCAATGCTCTCTTAAAAATCTTGTGTACAATGCAGCCAGGTGCTGGAATGTCCCTTCGCCTTCGCTGATACTATGCGTACGATTGGGATAACTCATCATCTGGAATGATTTTCCGTTCTTCACCAGCTCATTGATCAACGCTTCGGCATTCTGGTAATGCACATTGTCATCACCGGTGCCATGAACAAATAACAGGTCGCCCTTCAGGTTCTTTGCGTAGCTAAGCGCAGCGCCTTTTTTAAAGTCCTCCATATTTTCCTGCGGCAATCCCATATAACGTTCGGTATAGATGTTATCGTAGTATAAAGAACTTGTTACCGGTGCAATAGAGATCCCGGTCTTATATTCCTCAGGATACTGGAACATAAGATTCAATGTTGACGAACCACCACCGCTCCAGCCCCACACTGCTACGCGGGTGGTATCGATATAGTTCCATTTCAGCACCTGTTTAGCTCCCAATGCCTGGTCACGGATGTTCAATTGGCCTATTTTTTTATAGATCGCTTTGCGCCAGGCCCTTCCTTTTGGAGCGGGCGTCCCGCGATTGTCCAATGAAACCTGCACATATCCATCGGCAGCCATATCGCCCGTGTATAAGAAATTGGTGCCGGCACCCCATGCATCATCGACGGTAGTTGATGCAGGTTCACCATAGACATAGAAAACGACAGGATATTTTTTTGTGCTATCGAAATTCTTTGGTTTGGTTACCCAGCCATCCATCGTTACACCCTCTTCGGTAGTAACCTGGAAAAAGCTGGTATTGCTTTTTTGCTTGTTTTCGGGCTTTATTTTTTTGCTGATATCCTCATCTGCTTTGAAAGGCTTATGATCCGGAAGTGTCACCCATTCAGTCAGGGGCGAAGTGTAATAATTAGAAAATACATGTCTTGCATATTGACCGTTTGGAGAGATCTCATAAAAGTGAGTGCCTTCTTCACCCATCGGCGAAACACGCTGTAGCGTTCCGCTTCCATCCAGCCTTGTTTTATATAAAAATTTCTGCGTGGCATTTACCGGCGACGCATAAAAATAAACATACCCGCTTTTCTCATCCACATTCAACAGGTCGATCACATCATAGTCGCCATTCGTGATCTTCGTTTCCCTGCCATCTCGTGCGATACGATACAAATGCCGCCATCCATCTTTTTCACTGAACCATACAAATTCTTTACCCGATGAGATCCAGTCCCAGCCTTTTACTTCATTCCTCCATTCATTTAAGGTCGCTACCCAGGCTTCATCATTTTCAGTATAGATCGGTTTGGCAGCCGCGGTCGCGGTATTACACACTATCACTTTGCTTTCATTTTGCCGGCGGTTCAGCTGTTGCAAAATGATTTCGGCAGGTCCTGACCATTCCATTCTTATGATATAATTTTCATCAGGTGCACCCGGCACTTTCATCCATTTTGTCAATCCTGTGTTCACATCTACCACACCGATCCGAGCTGGGGAAGGTTTTTCTCCCACTTTCGGGTATTCAACCGGGATAACTTTGCTATAAACAGAATCTGTTGTATTCAGCATATAATAGTCACGGATCTTGTTAGCATCAATTTGCCAGTAAGCGATCGTTTTATTGTCAGGGCCCCAGCGAAAACCATCGCGACAGAAAAATTCTTCTTCATATACCCAATCAAAAGTTCCGTTGATGAGCTTCTTTGTTCCATTGTCACTGGTGATCTTTTTGATCTTACCTGTTGAAAGATCTTCTGTATATATGTTATGTTCACTTACATAAGCTACTTTTTTTCCATCCGGTGAAAATTTGGCGAATTGCAAAGACGATTCCGGCCTTCCCTTTCCCAATTGTTTTAACTCTCCCGTCGCAAGCACAAGAAGCCAGTAGTCTCCACGTGTAGGATAACGCCAGACCTTTTTTGCATTGGTATAGATCAGCGCTTTGCTTCCGTCCACAGACAATTGAAAGCTTCGCGGTACAATTGCCTTAGTGCTGTCTTTAGGTGTTAGTTGCTTTTGTGCAATAAAAACTGTCTTGTTTTGCGAAGGCAATTCGATCTTTACGATCTCGCCTTTTTCAACCTGGTAATAAGCATTACCGTCCGCCGTCCACTTGGTCAAAGGCACGCCTGGCTGGGCAAAAAGGATGATAACTATAAACTGGATGACCGTAACTAATACGATCTTTCTAACATTAATACGAAAACTCATGTATGAAAATTTATTACCCGGCAAAATACGGAAAGGCGCCGAATAAGGGTTGTTAATTGGATGGGCGGATTCAGGCGCCGGGTGTCTGGTGTCAGGTGTCCGTTTCATTTGCCATAGTTGATTGCTGTTGTCAGTCGACGCCTCTGCCTGGCAAGTGGCAGCTGACAGCCGACACCTAACTTCGCATAAAATTCATCTCTATGACAATCGCCGTATTGGGAGCCGGGATGGTGGGTCGTGCCATCGCAATGGACCTGGTCCACGATCACTCCGTGACATCTTTTGATCTGGACGCAACGAACCTTGAAAAGCTAAAGCAGGATGACCCGAGGATTCAAACCGTTGCTGCCGATCTTTCGCATTTTGACGAATATCCGAACTGGTTGACGACTTTTGATACCGTAGTGACAGCAGTTCCCGGTTTTATGGGATATAAAACCCTGGAAGCGGTAATCAATTCAGGCAAAGATGTGGTCGATATCTCCTTTTTTCCCGAGGATGCGCTGCAACTCGATAAGCTGGCCAAACAAAAGAACGTAACAGCAATCACCGATTGTGGCGTAGCCCCTGGAATGAGCAATTTTATCATCGGCCGCTACAACGAAGAGATGAAAATAACATCAGTCGAGTGTTATGTCGGAGGACTCCCGGCAAGTCCACAGGCGCCCTTTTTTTACAAGGCGCCCTTTTCGCCAGTGGATGTGATACAGGAATATCTCAGACCGGCAAGACTGGTAGAAAACGGGGTCGTTGTCACCAGGCCGGCTTTAAGTGAAAAAGAAATCATCTACTTTGATGAGGTAGGCGAACTCGAAGCCTTCAATACCGATGGACTGCGTTCATTGATCTTTACAATGAACCATATTCCCGATATGAAAGAAAAAACCCTGCGTTATCCTGGCCACGCAGATCTGATCATTGCCATGAAACAAGCAGGTTTTTTTGACATCGCTCCGCTCCGCATCGAAGAAAAAGATATTTCTCCGCTGGACTTTACATCAAAATTACTGGTTAATCAATGGAAGCTCAACGAGGGTGAAGAAGAATTTACGGTGATGAGAGTAACTGCCAGGGAAAAGAATAAGACCATCGAATATAATTTACTCGATCGCTACGATAAGACAACAAACACCTCTTCAATGGCAAGAACGACCGGCTATACCTGTACGGCAGCTGTCAATCTTATCGCAAAAAAAATGTTCGAGGAAAAAGGAGTCTTTCCGCCAGAACTGGTAGGAAAGGATAAAACCTGTTTTGAATTTGTAGTCGATTATCTCAAGTCAAGAAATGTGGTTTGGAAGAAATCCGGATCATAATCAATAAATATTGCCTGGACTGAGATTTAACCTAAAGTTTTATCTTTATTATTCGCAATTTATTTCATGAAACTCCTCGTCACCTTATCCTTTTGCATCCTTTCTTTTTCCCTGCAGGCTCAAAAAAAAGAGATTTTCTACGACTATCAATGGAAACCGTGTGATCCTGCCGAAGCAAGATTTTACAGCGTAGTTGAAAAAACCGATAGTGGCTGGTTTCGCAATGACTACTTCATCGGAAGTAAAACACTACAGATGCAGGCACTGTTTGAAGATGAGGAATGCGAGGTTTACAATGGCCGCTGCATTTACTTTCATGCAAATGGAAAACCTCAAACCATTGGAGCTAAGCATCACAATAAGGAAGAAGGGCCTTATGTGCGCTACTACTCCAATGGCATAATGGCTGATTCTGCCTTTTATCGTGATGGTGTACCCGTTGGCAGCCGGATGAAATGGCATCGCAATGGATTTATGTCTGATTCAATCTATCATGCAAATGACAGCATGGACGTCCAGATCGGCTGGTTTGATGATGGCGCAATTGCTTACGCAGGCTACTTACTGCATGACAAACTTTACGGCAAATGGAAATACTATCATCATAATGGCTCCGTCTCTGCTGAAGAACTGTGTAATAATGGCAAGATCCTTACAAAAACCTACTATGGTGAAGATGGAATGCCGGCAACTAATGCAGCAAAAAAAGATCAGGACCTGGTTTTTAAAAATGGCGAAAAGGCCTGGCAGGAATACCTTTACAAAAACATGTATTGGCCAAGAAACATGGTCTTCACTAACGGCACGATGGCCGTAGTGGTTATCGAGTTTACTGTCAATGAACAGGGAAAAGTTGAAAACGAAGAAGTGGTTATTCCCTTTCACCCCGAGTTTGACAGGATTGCTTTAAGGGTCATACACAACAGCCCATTATGGACGCCAAGAGTTGTACACAATCGTAAAGTAAAGTCGCTAGCCAGGCAGGCAATTACTTTTCATCAGGAAGAATAGAAATTATTTAATCAGGCAGAGATTTTACCATTATATTTCTAAAATACACCTTGCTGTTCGGATCATGTCCCTGCAACGCAAAAGTGCCGGATGATATTACCCGCTCTTTATCATTGGCTCCTCTTATTTCATAAACATTGTCCGGTTCCGTATAATCCACCACCATTTTATCATTCACTTTTATAATTACTCTCTTGCCTTCTACTTTTATGTATTCAGTGAACCATTCGTTGTCCTTTACATAGACTTCTTTCACGTCCTGGATGCCATAAAGACTTCCGGTTCTTCTCCAGTCTGTGTGTGAATTATTGACCTGAACTTCATATCCTTTCTTTGGCCAGCTTTTTTCCTGGTAGCCTGTATGGAAATAAATACCGGAGTTAGAGCCGGGCGTCGTCATCACATCTGCTTTGAATTCAAAATTTTTGAAGTTATGCTGGTTTACATCTCCATCATAAAACAAGTGAGCCGTGGGCCCATGTGCCACGATCGATCCATCCTCCACGGAAAATGTATTTGCATTATCACCCACTTTCCATCCAACGAGGGATTTTCCATCAAACAAAGACACCCATTGTTCAGAACGCGAAGCGCTGCAAAAGATGAGGCAAAAGCTGGCAATGGTATAAAATAGAAGATTTCTCATGGCAGGAGTTTCATGTTCACGGGATCCCAATTAATTATTTTTTTCTGGAAATAGCTATCATTACAAGCCAGGCAGGGTGCAGCAGCCCTGAAGCCAAATGTCGCGTCTTCCACAACTGGCTTACCTGTTCTTATCGAATCAAAGAAATTGGTAAAATGATCTAGGTGATCGCTGTATCCAGCCGGCGCTTTGAAATCGATATCTGCTTTGGTTGGCTTCTTCTTGTCTTCATCTGTCCATTTTTGATTGTAAGAAGCTGTCAATTGATCCTGCATTGTTTTCGGATAGGTAAATACCGCATCATACCCACCGATGCCCGGGGCCTTTGGCATTATGCTATGATGAACAGAAAGCCCACTGCCTTTCATTTCGATCACGCCTTCTTCCCCAACCAGTTTTATGCTTTCCTGGCCACCCGTTCCACTTACAAAATTTACCTGCAGCGTAAGTTGGAATGAAGGATGCTCTGGCGTTTCGGGATATTGCAGGATGCCGGTCATTACATCAGGCACATTACGGCCATCTTTCCAATAAGAAAGCTGTCCGGAAGAATAGATCTTCACAGGTCCTTTTGAACCGGTGATAACATGTGTCCCCGAAAGTAAATGAACAAACAAATCGCCGGCAACACCTGTACCGAATTCTTTATAATTGCGCCACCAAAAGAATTTTTTCGGATCAAAGGGAATTCTATTCATGCCTTCGATATAACGTTCCCAATCAACTGTGCCAGGAGATGCGTCATTAGGCATTGTATACTCCCAGGCGCCTATTGCACTTTGCCGGTCATATACTGCATTTACCATATTAAGCTTTCCTATTTCACCCGCCTGGTATAATTCTCTTGCTTTTGCATAACCGATGCTGCTTACCCGCTGGCTGCCCACCTGCATGATCTTGCTACTGGCACGTTGAGCCTGCACTACGCTCATGCCCTCGGTTATCTTATGCACCATCGGCTTTTCGCAATACACATGCTTGTCCTTTTTTAAAGCTTCCTTGGTTATCCGCGCATGCCAGTGATCGCTGGTAGCAATGATAATGGCATCCACATCTTTGCGGTCCAGGATCTCGTGATAATTTTTGGTAGTAAAAATATCTTTCCCATATAGTTCTTTGGCATTTTCCAATCGGCCTGAATAAAGATCGCAAACAGCGGCAGCTTCAACACCGGGAACTTTTAAAGCAGTTGCAAAATCATTATGTCCCTGTATACCAAATCCTATCACGGCAAGCCTGATCTTATCCTGGGATGATATAGTTTTAGTATAACGGAGAATGCGCTCTTCTGCTTTCTCTTTCGCGGCCAGGCTGTTTAACGGCCCCGCTGCCGCCACTACGCTGAAGGCACCTACCTGTTGAAGAAATTTTCTGCGGGATGTTTGATTCCTGTATGACATGCAATTCGTTTTAATGTCTTTTAATATTGGAAATATAACCCATTTTTTGGCTTTTTTGGGTTACATAGCCAAGCATACAACCCATTTTTCGGTTTTTTTGGGGTGTTTTCGTGACATAACCAGCTTCTATGTAGAACCGTCGCTCTTCCTTATGTATCCATTCCTTCTTAATTCTATTGCACCAATCCCAGTTCTAACAATCAATTCCGGCAGTACTGTCCTTAATCAAAAGGAATTTTAAGCATTCAGGCCATTAACCTTCACCGGTCTCCATTCATCCTCTATCCACCACAACATTTCTTTTAATTCCATACCTTCAGTACCCCTCACTTAAAACATATTGCTTATGAAAAAGCTAGTCTTTCTCTCCGCTTTGTTATGCTCCATTACCGCATTTGCACAAATCGATGCCCGGCTGTTTCGGTACCCGGACGTATCAGCAACGCAGATTGCATTTGTTTATGGTGGTGATATTTGGATAGTGTCAAAGACAGGCGGCACCGCCAACCGGATCACTTCTTCTACCGGTGAAGAGTCGTTCCCGAGATTTTCCCCGGATGGAAAAACACTGGCTTTCTCTGCCACCTATGATGGCAACACCGATGTGTACACGATGCCTGTTACCGGCGGTGTCCCCATCAGGCTGACCTGGCATGCCGGTCCCGACCGCGTTATCGACTGGCACCCCGATGGCAAACGAATCTTGTTTGCCTCCGGCCGTGAAGCAGGTACACCTGCTTACAGGCAACTATTCCTTGTATCGGCCAAAGGCGGCTTGCCTGAAAAACTGGATGTGCCGTATGGTGAACTAGCCTCTTTTTCGGCTGATGGCAACAGCATCGCTTATGTAACCAAGATCACAGAAAACTATCCTTTCAAAAGGATCCGTAGCGGGCTCGCCTCCGATGTGTTGATCTATGATCTGAAAAAAGGCACGGCTGATAATATAACTAAATCAGATGCAAGTGAAGGCAAACCGGTTTGGGTAAATAACAAGATCTATTATGTTTCAGATGGCGGCACGGAAAAAAGAAGGAATATCTGGGTCTATGATCCCGAAAAAAAATCAAAGACACAGCTGACCAGTTTTGACGATATCGATATCAATCATATGTCTGCCGGTCCTTCCGAACTGGTATTCCAGGCAGGTGGCCGGTTATATCTTCTCAATCTTTCTAACAATAAATATGCGGAAGTAAAGATCAACGTGGTAGCAGATATCTCCACATTAATGCCAAAGACAGTGAACGTAGGTAATAGCATTAGCAATTATGAAATATCTCCCGATGGTAAACGCACTGTATTTGAAGCAAGAGGTGACCTGTTCAGCATACCTGCTGAAAATGGTGTGATTATTAATTTGACCAACACCAGCGGCGCCTGGGAACGTAATCCTGCCTGGTCACCCAATGGTAAATGGCTTGCTTACTGGAGTGATGAAAGCGGCGAAAATGAAATATGGCTTCGCGATAATGCTTCCGGCCAGGCAAAAAAGATCACAGACTTCGGAAAAGGAATGGGTTGGGCATTAAGCTGGTCACCTGATAGCAAAAAAATCGTTTTTATCGATGACCTTCAGGAGATAAAACTGCTGACTCTTTCAGACAAATCTGTTGAAACCATTGATCACACCACCGATCTTACCTTTAGCTCCCTGCAGGGATTCTATGCAAACTGGTCACCAGACAGTAAATGGCTAACTTATTCTAAAGGAACCGCCAACCTGAACAATGCGATTTATTTATATAATGTAGAAAATAAAAAAGTGCACCAGGCTACTTCTGCTTATTACAGTGATGCAAATCCCGTTTTTGATCCTACCGGTAAATATCTCTTCTTTATAACCGGCAGAAGTTTTAATCCTTCTTACAGCAATTTCGACAATACCTGGATCTATCCAAACAGCACACAACTTGCAGTCGCCACCCTGGATCCATCTACACCGGCATTGCTCTATGCAAAAAATGATGAGATCAAAATGGATACTGGCGCTGCCAGCAAACCGGCCGCTCCTGATACGACCAAAAAGCCAACGGCCAAACCAGCTACCGCTTCTGCTAAATACGAACCTGAATCACTGGAACGCAGGCTGGAGATCCTTCCTGTACCAGCGGGTAATGTCGGCGGCCTATATGTATCCGACGGCAAACTCGTGTACATGCGATTTCCCAATACCGGCACTGCTGCGGGCGCACAGCCTTCGATCTGCTTCTATGATATAGATAAACGCGAAGAAAAAACAATTGTAAGCAATGCTTCGGGCTATACCAATTCCTGGGATGGTAAAAATCTATTGGTACGCAACAATAGTAATGGTTTCGGCATCATAAAAATCGGTCCGGACCAGCGTTTGGATAAACTACTGCGCACCTCTGAAATCGAAATGCAGATCCGCCCACAGGAAGAATGGTCAGAACTGTTTAACGATACCTGGCGTCGTTATCGCGATTTCTTCTACGATCCCGGTATGCAACAAATAAACTGGAATGATGTACGCAAGGAATATAGTGAGCTGATGAAAGATGCTATCACGCGCTGGGACGTGAATAATATTTTGCAGGAGATGGTTTCCGAATTAAGTGCCGGTCATACATATGTAAGCGGTGGTGACCTGGAATCATCAAGAAATCGCGTTAATGGTTTCCTCGGGATAGATTGGGCATTGGATAATAATTATTACAGGATTAAACGCATCGTTCATGCCGCTGCCTGGGACAATGAAGTTCAATCACCGCTGGAAGCTTCGGGTGTAAATGTAAAAGAAGGCGATTACATATTATCGGTCAATGGGCGAGCACTGGATCCTACGATCGATCCTTATGCCATGTTTGAAGGACTGGCAGGCAAGGCAGTCGCGTTACGCGTGAACAGCAAACCCTCATTCGAAGGATCGCGGGAAATAATAGTAAAGACATTGCAACCGCAGGATGAAGCCAGGCTTCGCCATCTCGAATGGATCGAAGGAAATCGCAAAAAAGTAGAAGAACTTTCCGGTGGACAGCTTGGATACATGTACATGCCGAATACAGGCACCCAGGGCCAGACCGAATTGATGCGCCAGTTTTATGCGCAAATAGATAAAAAAGGATTTGTGGTGGATGAACGCTTCAATGCCGGCGGGCAACTAGGCGATCGCTTCATCGAAATGCTCAACCGTCCTAACATTTACAATCTGGCGTGGCGCAATGCGGATATTACAAGATGGCCCCAAAAAGGTAATGATGCTCCGAAGGTAATGTTGATCAATGGTTGGGCCGGATCTGGTGGTGACGCATTTCCATGGGCATTCCAGCAACTTAAGCTTGGACCTATCGTGGGTGAAAGAACCCTGGGCATTCTTGTTGGTCCTGCAACCGGCCATCGCCTGATGGATGGCGGCTCAATCACAGTTCCCGATGCCAGGTTGTATGGCGCAGATGGAAAATGGTTCGCTGAAGGCTACGGCATTAAACCGGATGTTGAAGTTTGGGATGATCCGGCACAACTGGCTAAAGGAACCGATCCACAATTGGTAACTGGTAAAGGATAAACCAAGAGTATTATATCCAAGGCCAAAGTTTGAAGACCGGAGTGCAAAAGGATTGAAAGGATACTAATAATACAGAGCGAGAGCGAAGAGCGGTGTTTCTTATCCCCTCGCTCTCGCCTGCCTATGGGCAGGCAGGCTCTGTTTCTCCGTTCTTCTCTGTGCGTTCTCCGCGTGTTTCTCGCTCTTTTCCTAAATTGCGTCTCCCATGGCTTTTAAATTACACAACCCGTTTACCCCGGCAGGGGATCAGCCGGAAGCTATCCGCCAGTTGACAGAAGGAATAATCGAAGGAGAAAAATACCAGGTACTACTGGGTGTCACAGGTAGCGGCAAGACCTTCACAATGGCCAACGTTATTCAAAATGTACAAAGACCAACACTGGTCCTGACGCATAATAAAACCCTTGTAGCACAACTTTACGGCGAGTTCAAACAATTTTTCCCGGATAACGCGGTGGAATATTTTGTTTCTTATTATGATTACTACCAGCCGGAGGCTTATATGCCTGTCAGCGATGTATATATCGAAAAAGATCTTGCCATCAATGATGAGCTGGATAAACTTCGTTTACGAGCGACCAGCAGTTTGTTAAGTGGTCGTAGGGACATCCTTGTCGTGGCAAGCGTAAGTTGCATCTATGGTATGGGCAACCCCACTGACTACGAAAACGGTATCATACGCATCAATAAAGGGCAGACCATCTCCCGCCAGGGATTTCTTCATTCACTGGTGAATTCATTATACAATCGGACTACACTGGAATTTAACCGTGCAACTTTCCGGGTAAAAGGAGATACCGTTGATATTAATCTTCCTTATGTGGATTATGGATATCGCATTACTTTTTTTGGCGACGAGATCGAGGAAATAGAAAGCATGGATGTCGTATCTGGAAAGCGGATCGCGAAAATGGAAAATGCCGCTATTTTCCCTGCGAACCTTTATGTAGCTCCTAAAGATATCTTACAGCAGGTGATATACGAGATACAGGATGAAATGACTGCCCAGACTGAATATTTTAAAAGTGTCGGCAAATTGATAGAAGCGCAACGACTCAAGGAACGCGTGGAATACGATCTTGAAATGATCCGCGAACTCGGTTATTGCAATGGTATCGAAAACTATTCAAGGTTCTTTGATCGCCGAAGGCCAGGTACCAGGCCTTTCTGTTTACTGGATTATTTTCCCAAAGACTATCTCATGGTCATTGATGAAAGCCATCAAACAGTTCCGCAGGTAAGTGGAATGTATGGTGGTGACAGGAGTCGCAAACTCATCCTTGTCGACTATGGTTTCCGTTTACCCTCTGCGCTCGATAATCGCCCGTTGAATTTTCATGAATTTGAATCACTACAGAACCAGGTAATATTTGCTTCCGCTACTCCTGATGATTTCGAACTGGAAAAAACTGGCGGTGTTGTTGTCGAACAGGTTGTTCGTCCCACCGGCTTGCTGGATCCTCCAATCGAGATCAGGCCCAGTGTAAACCAGATCGATGACTTGCTGGATGAAATTGATAAACGCGTCAAAAAAGGCGATCGAATTTTGGTGACAACGCTTACCAAGCGAATGGCCGAAGAAATGGATAAATATCTTCATCGCATCAATATCAAATCGAAATATATTCATAGCGAGGTGCATACGCTTGACAGGGTAGAGATACTTCGCCAGTTAAGATTGGGTGAGATCGACGTACTCGTCGGCGTGAACCTTTTGCGCGAAGGACTGGATCTTCCCGAAGTCTCCCTGGTTGCTATCCTCGACGCAGACAAAGAAGGTTTTCTTCGCAATGAAAAATCATTGACCCAGACTGCCGGCCGTGCAGCGAGGAATATTGACGGTCTCGTGATCTTTTATGCGGATACGATGACGGAAAGTATGCAAAAGACCATTGATGAAACCACCCGCCGCCGTGAAAAACAAATTGCTTACAATATCGAACACGGCATCACACCCAAAACCATTATCAAATCCACAAAGGATGTGTTTGCGCAGACTTCGGTGCTTGATATCAAAGGATATGATCCCGCGAATCCTTATGCGATTGCACCCGGCGAGGATCTCGTGACCGTTGCCGCAGAAGACCAGGAAGAATACAAGACCATTCCTCAAATGGAAAAAGCAGTCAGCAAGATCAAAAAAGAAATGGAGAAAGCTGCCCGCGATCTTGATTTCATGGAAGCTGCGAGGTTAAGGGATGAGATGTTTTTGCTGCAGAAAAGGCTGGAAGAGATGAAGAAGTAGAGATGCCAGATGCTGGATGCTTCTAGCACCTCGGCATCCAGCATCCAGTATCCAGTATCCAGCATCTGTCGCCCAGCACTTCATGAGTGCGAAATGTAATTAATAACAGTTACGAAAAGGCGTCTCGTAGATTTACCAGTTCTGCTAAGGTAGATTTGCGGGAATTGCCCAATAAAGCAAGCTACGTATTTGCTCTTAAAGCCCTGACAGTATATCTTAGTAGCCTGAACCACGAATCCGTTTTGTTAAACCGTCAATCCAATAACCCATGAAACGTCGCATCCGCCGCATCGCCAACTTTTTTGCCTTCAATCTTCTTTTCTTTGCACTTTACCTGAATTTCATTCACAAAGACAAAGCTGCTGTAACGCCGCCTGAGCAAACTGCGCAAACAACTGCCTCTGTAGGAGGTACTGTTCCTGTTGCACATCCTGAAAAATATTTGGGTGAAAAAGCCGTTGAACCGGCTCCTGTTTCAACCCCTCAATAAATTTCTTGTTGAATAAAAAGCTGCAAACCTTTCTCAAGTTAGCAAAGCAGAGTTTTAGATATCGAGCCCTGGTTTCTACCAGGGCTTTTCTTTTCCAAAAGAATCAAGAACCAAATCACAAGAACCAAAAAAATTGAAATAAGAAATTTGAAATCTGAAAATGATTGTCGCCATCTTCTGGCTACATATTTTGGTCTCTGATTTCTTTATTTCGCAAGTCAGTTCTGGAACTACCTGACTGTTATCCCAAAAGCACCAATGTTGTCAGGGTTACGGATGCGGATTCCAGGCAACGACAGCATCCAGTATCCAGCATCTAGCATCCCGCACCCGACAAAATCTCCAATATCTGAATTAGCTATCTTAGCGGGATGGAAAAAAAGGTTTTTTTACTGGATGCGTTTGCCCTGGTATTCCGCGCATATTATGCGCTTATCCGGAATCCCCGCCTCACCTCAAAAGGCAGGAACACCAATGCGCAGTTTGGTTTCACCAATACTTTAATCGAGTTACTGACCAAACAAAAGCCTTCCCATATGGCTGTTTGCTTTGATACAGAAGCGCCGACAGAGCGTCATTCTGATCTCGAGAGCTACAAAGCAAATCGGCAGGAAGCTCCTGAAGATATCCTCGCCGCCGTTCCTGATATTAAAAAGATCATACGTGGCTTTAATATCCCTGTTATGGAGCTCGACGGTTACGAAGCCGATGATGTTATCGGCACCCTGAGCAAGCAGGCAGCCAAAGCAGGTTACGAGGTGTACATGGTAACGCCCGATAAAGATTATGGCCAGCTGGTTAGCGATAAAGTGAAGATCTATAAACCCGGCTACCAGGGTGGTGACGTTGAAATAATGGGACCAGCGGAAGTCTGTGCCAAATGGAATATCAAAGATGTATCGCAAGTGATAGACATACTCGGGCTGATGGGCGATGCAGTAGATAATATTCCTGGTATTGCCGGCGTGGGAGAAAAAACTGCTGCTAAATTATTGGCCGAGTACGGCACTCTGGAAAATGCGCTGGCCAATGCAGAAAACATAAAAGGGGCACTCGGCGAAAAAATAAAAAAAGGAAAAGAATCTGCTATCCTTTCAAAAAAACTGGCTACCATTATTACAAATGTTCCAGTCGAATTTCATGAAGAAGATTTCAGAGTAAAGGATTGGAATAAAGAAAAACTGGTGGAGATCTTTGCCGAGCTCGAATTCAAAACATTGGGCAAGCGCCTGCTTGGCGAAGATTTTTCGATCACCGGTGGGCCAAAAGGCGTTGTAGAAAAGGAAATACCACAAGGCGTACAAACGGACCTGTTTGGAAATATAGTGGAAGCACCAAAATCAGGAGCTCCTTCCGAAGCAATCGCAACTGGAGACGAATCAGCTGAAATTGGGCTGACAGCTGACAAAAACATTCATAACACTCCCCACGACTATAAAGCGCTTACTGATGAAAAGGCAATAAAGAACCTGGTAAGTGAATTGAAAAAACAGGAAGAGATCTGTTTTGATACTGAAACTACCGGCATTGATGCAAACGATGCCGAGCTTGTTGGCTTAAGCTTTTCAGTGACGCCGGGTGAAGCGTGGTATATTCCCTGTCCTGCCGACCAAAACAAGACAAAAGAGATACTTGCTCTTTTCCAGCCATTATTCAATGACAAAAAGAAAGTATGGGTGGGGCAGAACATCAAGTATGATATGCTGGTGTTGAAATGGTATGGCATCGAGATCGCCGGGAAACTCTTTGATACTATGCTGGCCCACTACGTTATTGAACCCGATGGTAAAAGAGGAATGGATCTTCTCAGCGCAAAATTCCTTGGTTATGAACCAGTGCATATTGAAGAGCTAATTGGCAAAAAAGGAAAAACGCAGGGAAATATGCGGGATGTCGAACTCGAAAAAATAAAAGATTATGCCGCCGAAGATGCCGATATCACCCTGCAGTTGAAAAAGGTATTTATGCCGTTGTTAAAAGATAAGGAAGTAGAAAGGGTTTTTAATGAAGTCGAAAATCCCCTTGTAAAAGTTTTAGCCGACATGGAATTTGAAGGCATCAGGGTTGACGTGGATTTTTTGGCCGACTATTCAAAACAATTAGAAAAAGAAGCAAAGACTGCAGAGGAAAGCGTTTACAAACAAGCCGGTGTTCGCTTCAATCTGGCATCGCCAAGGCAACTGGGAGAAGTGCTGTTTGATAAACTAAAATTAGATTCTTCTGCCAAGAAGACTAAAACCGGGCAGTACCAGACAGGTGAAGATGTATTATTAAAACTTGCTGCAAAAGGAAACCAGATCGTAGAAGATATTCTTATTTTCCGTGAATTGACCAAGCTTAAGTCAACTTATGTAGATGCGCTGCCCCAACTTATCAACCGCAGGACCGGCAGGGTACATACAACTTATGGCCAGGCTGTGGCTGTGACAGGCCGTTTGCAAAGCAATAATCCGAACCTGCAAAACATACCGGTAAGAACGGACCGGGGTAAGGAAGTCAGGAAAGCCTTCATTCCAAGAGATAACAAGCATATCTTATTATCGGCTGACTATTCACAGATAGAGTTGAGAATCGTTGCAGCTATCAGCGCCGACAAGAATATGTGTGGTGCATTTAAAAAGGGGACGGATATTCATACAGCAACAGCTGCAAGGGTGTACAATGTTTCGGAAAAAGAGGTGACCAAGGAAATGCGTTACAAAGCCAAGAGTGTAAACTTTGGTATTATCTATGGCCAGGGAGCATTTGGATTGGCCGACAATCTTGGTATTTCAAGATCGGAAGCCAGGGAGATAATTGATAATTATAAAAAAGAATTCCCCGGTATCCAACGATACATGGATGATACCATCAACTTTGCCAGGGAACATGGCTATGTCCAAACGATCATGGGAAGAAAAAGATGGCTGCGGGATATCAACTCCGCCAATTTCACCGTGCGTGGGTTTGCCGAACGCAATGCGATCAATTCACCTATCCAGGGAACAGCCGCTGATATGATAAAGCTGGCAATGCAAAAAGTACATGCGGCCATGAAAAAAGAAAAAATGCAGAGTAAGATGTTGTTGCAGGTACACGATGAGCTGGTATTTGATGCATTAAAATCTGAAGTAAAAGAGCTCAAACCATTGATTATCGAATCTATGCAATCAGCCATGGCCCTGCCCCATGATGTTCCTGTAATAGCAGAATGCGGGGAAGGTATTAACTGGCTGGAGGCACATTAGGAAGATCTTTCATCCCTTTTATTTCGCAGTTCGTCGGATAAACTTTTTTTTCATTGGCAGGTTCTTTCCTTTTACCTACCTTACTCGTCCTAAAATCAAAACTTGCCTTTTTATGAAACAACAACTCTTAGCGATCACCGCGGCAACGTTGTTATTTGTTGCCTGCAATAATGAAGAAAAGACTTCAGCTGAATCATCTTTAAAGGATTCTTCCGGCGCAAAGACGGAAATAAAAGATGACGGTAAAAAAGAACAAGCCTGGATTCCTGTTGACTCCGCCATGATGAACAAGGCCTGGGCAGAAAGTATGACATTAGGCGAACCTCATAAGATGTTGGCCAAATCCGCCGGAACATGGACAGCGGATATTACTATGTGGATGGCAGATGGAGCACCTCCGACAAAGTCAACAGGTAGTACTGTTAATACGATGCTATTTGGCGGTCTCTACCAACAATCCAAACATAAAGCCATTATGATGGGAATGCCATTCGAGGGAATGAGCACTGTTGCCTATGATAATACTGAGAAGAAATACGTTTCGACATGGATAGACAATATGGGTTCCGGAATACTGGTGATGTCCGGCGATTGGGATAATGCCACCAAGTCACTTAATATGTCAGGAAAAATGAAAAACCCGGCCAATGGTCTTGAATGTACGGAGCGGGAAGTCTTCAAACCAGTTGACGATAATCACCAGACTCTTGAAATGTACGGACCCGATCCAAAAACGGGAAAGGAATATAAAATGATGGAAATACAATACACGCGAAAGAAATAAATAGTTTGAAAGAGGCGGTCTCAAGATAAGACCGCCTCTTTTTTATTTATTGACGTTTCAAATTATAAGCCTGCCGGCAGGCAGGTTATGAATTTAACCCCAACTGTTTCCTGGTCTTCGCTGGTAATTTTTGCGCTACAAGCTTGTACGCAGTTTCTAAGTAGCCCATCCATTCTTTTTTATTAAGCCGGTTTATATCATCCACATAAATCCATTTATGCCTTGCCATATATGGTGCGGGCTTAAATCCATCCCTTTCCGGTAAGATGGCAAAATCTTCGTCATTAACCTTAAAAGACGCACTGACAGGCGAGGAATCGGGGTTCGTAATAATGAAAACCTTTCCACCAACGCTATAGCACAAATGTGTTTCCCATTTAATGTCCTCCGTAGTATGCGGCAACTTTTTACATATTGACTGTAGGGCTTCAACTGTCATAGAATTCAAAAATTCATAATTCGAAAAAACTCAATCCACGGTCCCATTTCACTTTTGTATTGCTTGCCCATTACTCTTGTCACCTGCGCAATGTGTGTAAGATCATGAATCACCCAGGTAGCAAGAAGATTTCTTAATGTAACCTGTCCAAGTACGGGATGGCTTCCTTTTTTTTCAAGATCGGCCTCAGAAATGTTCAATGACCTGAACCATCGCATATTTTCTTTTCTCAACGATTCAAATTCGCCCAGCAATTGCGCCAATGTTTTTCCCTTGCTCTCTTCATATTGTGCAAAGCGGTCAAACTTCACAAAGGTCTTTGCGTCACCATGCTCAAGGACCATTGTTATTCTCGGTCGCCAGTCTGTTTTTTCGCCGTTGATCAAATGACCCATTACATCAAAAGGCGAAAAAGTTTCCGGGCCTTCGTTGTTCATAACCCATTCATCATCCAAACCCGACAAAAGCGCCTTCAAAACTGCCGGGGTCCTTTCCAGCACCTCGTATGATCTCTCCAAACTGTACTTCATATATTCAAATAATAAATTTTCTTATCACCAGCAGGATTATTTGCACGCTACTGCTGATACTGCCCGGGACCAGGTACCACAGCGACAGGACATTTATAGCAATTAAAGCATTGGTTGACCATGGCATTTTTAAAATGAAACAAACTGTAAGAGCGAGGCCAATCACGCCCCAGGCCAGGAAAATAATTTTCATTGTTGTAGACTCAGGGTTGATCCCAAACTTAGCAACCAACTTGCTCCAGGGACCCAACTGGCCGGCATAAGTTCCCGATCTGGGCCTGATATAGTCGCCTTTGACCAGGGCCCTGCCTCCGTCAAAGGCCATATACCCAAAATTCATTGCCGCTAAAACAACAACTATCCATTTGATAATTGTGGCCGCCATCCAGAAAAGTTTGAATAAACTTATTTCTTTTTCTTTGAACCCGAAGCCTTCCTTGAAGATTTAGCTATCTTATTATACTCCAGGGCCAGCTTTACCCAGTACTCCAATTGTTTTTTTGTTTTTAACACGTCTTCATTCACAAAAACAAATCCCTTCATGACCTTCCCGGTAAAATCCATCGGCTTACAGCCTTCCTTTTCCATCACTTCATCATACCTGGCTGGATCAAGTCTTACCATTAACCGCTCCTTTTCAACTCCGATACACATTTTATCATTTACCATAAAGCACAAGCCACCAAACATTTTCTTTTCTTCAATGTCCCGGTGGGTTTGGGTTATTATTTCCCGGGTGCGATCGGCAAGTTTCTCATTATACGCCATATTTATGCGTTTAATACCTGTTGCAATTGAACGTTTTTATTTCGCAGGTCAATACCGCCTTCATACACGGATTTCATGTTTGCCAGGTAAAATGTCCACCCGGTCTTGCAGCCCAAATGCCAATAATGCTTCCCTTGTTCATCTGTAGGAATCGCATCCTGCATCAACTCAACAATCGTTTCATCCTGTTCCTTATAAATCCTGACCGTACAATTGCCGGCCTTGCCAAAACTAAACCGGAACAGATCTTTTCCATTGCAATCGAGTATTTCGCCATGCTCGACCATCTCATCCGGCCAGCCATGCCAAAGCCATTTGTAAGAATCGCCTTTAGATACCGGCTCATCTTTGCCTCTCAACGAACCGGGTTTTGTGTATTCACTAAAACGTAAAAACCAACGCTCAATACCTGATTGTGTCGCCCAGGCAGCATATAGCTTTTCAATAGATGCGTCGATATTAATGCGGACCGTAAAGGAATTCCAATCGTGAGTTTCCATATCACGTGTATTGATCAATAATAAAAAGTAGAAATGGACAGCCTACATATTATACGGCACACTGTGAAGCCCGATCCTGTTGCCTTCGGTATCAATAATGACTGCCATGAATCCGTATTCCGGGCTGATCTCGGTCTTGGGCACCATGATCTTGCCTCCGGCTCCTTCTACTTTATCCAAGACTTTTTGTAGATCGGGATTTCCATTCAGGTAGATCAATGGTCCTTCGGTCGAAGATGGTTTATGAAAACCGCCGCTATCCACCACCGCACCGCCAACACCCATCATATCTTCCAGCGGAAACATTCTCATTTTGATATTGGGAAGATCCAGCGCATTGAGCTTTACACTAAAAATCGTTTCATAAAATTTTGTCGCTCTCTCAAGGTCAGAAGCCGGTATTTCAAACCAGCTAATTGCATTCTTCATGTTTTTGTTTTATTGACTGACAAATATTTGTTGATTACACGTGGCATCGGTTACCGATGTTTTCCAGACCGACATACCTCCCAGCATATTCGTTACATGACTAAATCCATTCTGCGAAAGCATATAGCTCGCCCTCGGACTGCGATGGCTGTGCGAACAATACACCACGATCTGTTTGTCCTTATATTTTTCCAGTTCCTTCATCCTTTTTTCGAGCTCCTGTACAGGTATATTGATAGCATTATTCAGCCTACCGAATTTATCATTTGCCTTTCCATTGAACTCATTGGCTGTTCTCACGTCCAGCAATACGACATTATCCTTTCCATTTTTGGCAATAAACGAACAGAGATCTTCCGGCTTAACATTGTTTTGCGTGATCGTTGATTTTTTTACCAGGTCCATATTACAATACTCGCATTTGCCCTGGCCCTTGTGCAATGTATTATCACAATCGGAACCGCAGGGAATACAAACATATTCATCCTGTAGACCGGCATTATATTTTTCAGGGGAAAAGCCTAAAAACAGGAATGAAAGAAAAACAGCTATACCCGGTAATCTTTTCATAACTATTTAGTTTGATGCGTTAATATCTTTTTGCTCTTTCAGTTTTGCAATCTGCCCTTCCAGCGCCTTTTTAGCCGTATCATTATCTTTTGGCGTTTGCGCCAGGGCTTTGTCAGCATATACTAGTGCATTCTTGAAATCTCCCTTGGCTGAATACCCATACATTAGCCCATTGTCGACGACTGCCACATCTCCGAATCTTGTCTTGGCCGCCAGCAGAACTTCCAGTGCCCTGTCATTTCTTTTCTGGGTGATAAGGGTGCGTCCGTAACCAATGCATTGATTGACGGTAGCCATTGCCAGCGCCTCCGTCATTACCGAATCGGCTTCCTTTAACCGGTTCAATTTCTCATAGGCTGTTGCCAGCGTTCTCAATGTTGCATAGCTTTTAAAAGCCGATGCACGTTGTGCCCAACTCAAAGCCTCATCGAGATTGATATTTTTATTCAGGCAATAATTAGCGGCAGCTACCAAGTTCAACTGGTTAAACCCTTTCTGGCTTGTCACCTGTTCTCTCAACCTGTTAATTACAATATTGTCTACATCTACATCGACTTTAAACGGGATCATCAGTTTTTCCCATTCCAAAGCGATCGTACAGCTTTTTTCCTTTTGCTCGATAAACTCATACTTCAGCCATTCCACATTTTTATCCAGTGCCACAGGTTTTACATCCACACGCAACGCATCGTATTTGTCTTCATAATAAAAGCTACCCCATGCATTGCTTTGGTTGGAAAATATGAGTGTCGCTTTTTCTGGCCACACCGCCATGAACAGAGCATAAGTTCCGGCCTTCAGATCCTTTCCTTCCACTTTTACATCATGTTCAAATGTGATCGTTGTATTTTCATTAGCGCCAGCTCTCCAGGGACTGGTATTTTTATTTGTAATAAAGCTTTGCGTAGTGAAGCCATAAGTAACGAGGCCTCCCCATATTTTTCCTTCACGCCCGCTTACATCGGGTCTTGAATAGCTTAAAGTAATATCTGTAATGCCCACTTCTTCGGTGATCTTAGCTCTTGGATTGCCACCGCTGGGTGGAAGATCCATTTGGGCAAAGCTGGTTTGCAGGTATACAACGGTAACCGCCAGGAGTTGGATGATTGTTACGGAAAGGTAATTAATCGGCTATAAAGCCATTTTGGTTTCTTTTAAACCTTTCTCTTGCAAATAATCCAACAATTCCCTGGCATCTTCTCCCCCTTTTTGGGCATGATGCAGCAGGGTCAAACCATGCGGGCCTCTTGCATTCACGTATTGTGGGTAGGCCTCTAAGTAAGCTTTTACGATCCCCGTCTTTCCAAGCATGGTCAACACAAACAGGTTGGTTCTGGCGCCCAACCCGATCAGGTGATTAGCTACGTCTTTAGTGCCAATATGACCAGCTCCTTCCAATGCCGTTTCAAAATCACCGCTTCCCCAATCCCATGTTGCATATAATAGTGTCGGAAATTCTACCAGCATTTGTTTTACCTTATCCAGGTTGCTGTGACCGGCTATGACAAATTCTTTCACCTTTTCAGCAGGTAATGGATCGGCGGGTTTGTTGCTGCTGGTTTGCCCGAACAAAAAAGGCGTTGCTATTACTCCACCGGTGCCGGCGACCGTGTATTGCAAAAACTTTTTCCGGTTCATATGATTGTTTCCTTTAAAGTTCGAGAAAAGGTAACAGTTGTGTTTGACCGCCTGTCACAAAACCACAGCCTTTTATCTCCATACGCCAATGATAGCTCCCATCAGTGTAAGCGCTACCACGCTGTAAAAACCGTTTATAAGGATCAGCCGCCAGGGTTTTTGTTCGAACAGGCTATGAATAGCAATGGCGCTAAAGGTCCAGATGCCGGCCAAAAATCCTGCAATGGTTCCCCAGCCTATATCGGTTTTTGTGACGCAGTCGGCAGGGCATGTAGCTGGCGGGTCGGTAAGGAACATTCCCAGGTTGACTGCCATCAGCAGGGAAAAGATAAATGTCCACCCGAACACTTTCCCTTTATTTCCCCGCTTCACATCTTCCTCGGTAAAATTATTGTCCTTCATCCACGCTTTTCCAAACAATCCCGGCGAATACCAGATGCCGCCCACAACAAAAGAAGAAATACCGGCAACCAAAACGGCCAGCCAGTTAATTGATCCCACTTGCATAATATTGAGTTTGATTTAAAAATTCATGTCTTAATTTTCTGCCTGACGTTTCACCTCTCACGTCTGACATCAGGACTATCCAAACTATTTAATAACTTTTACCCTGCAATTGAATTCCGAACGAAGGTGGAAAAGGAAAGGACGAACATATCGAAACAAGCGACCAGCCAAAGACCTGATCTCAAGATCAACGATATTGGTTTTCGGCTAATTCTTATTCCATTCTTTGGAATTGCCATTCCACTGGTGACAGGCATGATCAATGGTCATAATTTTTCCAACTTGCAGGTAAAGCTGAGTTTTCTTTATACCATCCTGATCGCTTTTATCATTTGGGAAGGCAACAGGTTCCTGCTTTTTTCGCTGCGGACATATTTCGACTGGATCAGGAAACCGTTGCGAAAGATCGGGGTGTTGATCCTTTCTATTATTTTTTATACTGTGCCGGTAAGCGTATTGCTGCTTGTCGGCTGGTACAAGATCTTTTCGCCGGACGTGGTTAACTGGAACATTGTTACCGAATCATCGCTTATCATCCTTATCGCCGTCATTTTCATCACGCATGTATACGAAACGGTCTTCCTTGTCAAGGAAACCGAATCTGAAATGATACGAAGTGAGCAGCTGGAAAGAGCCAGGGTGGAAGCGGAGTTGGAAGCATTGAAAAACCAGATCGATCCGCATTTTATTTTCAACTCACTGAATACGTTGAGTCATCTCATCGAGAGCAAACCTGAGAAGGCAAAATTATTTAACGAAAACCTCGCTGATGTCTACCGGTATATTTTACAAAACAAAGCACGAGACCTTGTATTGCTTCGGGAGGAAATGGATTTCCTACAGAGCTATTTCTTTTTACTGCAGATCCGTTTTGAAAAAGCAGTGCAATTAAAGATCCATATAGAAGACAACCTGATCGATCAGTATCTCATACCACCCATTTCTTTGCAGATACTGGCCGAAAACGCGATCAAGCACAATGAGTTTTCAGAAGGATCTCCGTTACTGATTGAAATAAGCATGGTGAACGACGAGTTGCTGGTACATAACCCGGTACATAAAAAGACATTGCGCAAGGCTTCTTCCCGCATCGGCCTGCAAAACCTGGGGGAACGATATAAGCTTACGACCAACAAAGAAATAGTGATATGGGAAGAGGAAAAAGATTTTACTGTCAGCTTACCTATATTAAAAATTGCCTGATATGAAAGTGATCGTTATTGAAGATGAGAAGCCAGCGGCGGAAAAATTAGTAAAAGCCATACAGAAAGCGGACCTGTCCATCGAAGTTTCCGCCGTCCTTGGCAATGTAAAAACAGCGGTAGAATGGCTTCAGCAGAATTCCATGCCCGACCTGCTTTTCATGGACATAGAATTAAGTGACGGGCTTTCTTTCAAAATATTTGAAAAGGTCAATATCAACAGCCCTGTAATATTTTGTACGGCATTTGACGAATACTGGCAGGAAGCATTTGAACATAACAGCATCGATTATCTCCTGAAACCTGTAAAACAGGAAAAACTCCAGGCAGCATTGAATAAATATGATAAGCTGAAACAATATTTTTCTTCCAGCTTTCAGCAATTGCTGCAATGGCAGCAACCGGCTGGAAATGGATATAAGAAAAGATTCCTGGTTAAGCGTGGCACCGATTATATCAGTGTAAAAACGGAAGACATCGCCTATTTCTATGCAACGCATAAGCTGATATGCATGGTAGACAATAAGGGACAAAAATTTATACTGGACCAATCACTGGCTGATATTGAGAAACAACTGGATCCAACACAGTTTTACAGGGTTAACCGCAAATACCTGTTGCACATGAATGCGATAAAAAAGATAAAGAGCTTTCCCAAAAGCAAGCTGCAACTGGAAGTGGAGCCCGTTATCAAAGAAGATATTATTATCAGCCAGGAAAATGTAGCGGCGTTCAAGGAATGGATGGGAAGCTGAGGGGTAGAGCGAGAGACAGAGCGAAAGCGGGGGAAAACTTGCCCACGATGCAGTCCGGCAGCAAAATCCATAAACATCATCCCTGTTTTTATAAATATTTTTTTTACTGGTTATTTTAAGATTTCCTGTTGTGTAATCCTTTCGGGGACCTCATCCAAATGCTCAAATGAAAGCTTATGCAACAAAAATCGCTGCGCCTTGACCCGAGGTATTTCCAAATAATTTTCCAGGCCATCTTTTTGAGCTATGGCATATTAGTCCTTCACTGGGATGCCGACTGGCAGCATTACCTCTTAAGCATCGGGGGATGCCTGTTGTTTCAATATGCTGCCGACTCCATTAAATCCAAAAGGCTATTGAGACCTTCCGAATTCGACCGCTGGGGATTTAGCATTCTGATAAGCGCCATGAGCCTCTGCCTTCTTTTAAAAACCAATGACTGGTATATCAGCTTGCTGGCCGCTTTTCTTACCGTGTCTTCGAAATATATTTTCCGATGGAAAAGCAAGCACCTGTTCAATCCCTCTGCATTCGGCATCGTAGCAACCCTTTGGTTAACCGGCGATGCCTGGCTAAGCCCTGGGCAATGGGGAAGCAATGCAGTCATTTTTTTTGGAGCGATAACGCTGGGAACTATCGTCGTAACAAGAGTGCAAAAATTGGATGTCTCACTTGCCTTTCTTCTCACGTTTGTTGGCCTGTTGTACTGGCGGCAGGTATATGTGTTACAATGGCCAATGGATTATTTCATTCATTCTATTAGCACCGGCAGCCTATTGCTGTTTACATTCTTTATGATCAGCGATCCAAGGACCTCGCCGAATCACCCGGTTGCCAGGATACTTTGGGCCGTGGGCATCGCAGTCGTTGCTTTTTACCTCGCTGCATTTAAATGGAAATACAATACGATCATCTGGGTATTGGTAGCAGCTGCCCCGCTGGTACCTGTTCTTGACGCCATTTTCAAGGGAGAAATATTTCAGTGGAAAAACAATTCATTATTTAACCAATCCCGTCTGCCTGCCGGCGGACTGGGATATAAACTTAAAAGTATAATCATGAAACCATTTACGAAAAAACTGGCTGCACTCATTTTACTCGCCAGCATGATCAGCCATGAAGCGCTGGCATTTTGCGGCTTTTATGTAAGCAAAGCCGATGGAACATTGAAGAATAAGACATCGCAGGTCATTCTTGTCAGGGATGGCAACCGGACAGTGATCACCATGTACAATGATTTTAAAGGTGATTTCAAAGACTTTGCCATGGTAGTACCGGTACCGGTAGTGTTAAACAAAAGCGATATCAAAGTAGTGGACCAGCAGATCTTTAATACGCTGAATGAATACAGCAAGCCAAGACTGGTGGAATACTATGATCAGAACCCGTGTATGGACAATGGATACTACAAACAAGAAAGACTCTCTGGAGCGGCGCCGGGAATCGCCCTGAAGGACCTTGCAAGAAGCAAAGCCGAGGATAAGGGAGTAAAGATAGAGGCCAGGTATATCGTTGGGGAATACGATATACTCATTCTTAGCGCTAAAGAAAGTACCGGATTGAAGACCTGGCTGGATGAGAACGGTTACAAAATACCTGCAGGCGCGGATGAAGTGCTCGAACCTTATATCAAAAGCAATCTCAAGTTCTTCGTGGTAAAAGTAAATGAACAGGAAAAGAAAAAGCTACCCGGCAATTTTCTGCGGCCAATACAAATAAGATTCTCTTCGCCAAAATTCATGTTACCGATAAGACTGGGTATGGCCAATGCAGATGGTGACCAGGATATGCTTGTTTATGCATTTAGCAAGAAGGGAAGGATTGAAAGTACCAACTACCGGCAGGTGTCATTACCAACTGGTAAAAATATCCCGCTATTCGTGCAGAACAACTTCGGTAACTTTTATGCCAACCTTTTCCAGCATCAATGGGACCGTGAAGGAAAAGCAATCACCATGCTGGAATATGCCTGGGATGTAAGCCCGAAGAACTATGTTAAATGCGATCCCTGTGTTGCTACAGCTCCTTCTACACAGGACCTCGTGCAGGCGGGTGTATGGTGGATCAACCGCGACTGGACCGATTACAGTGATGTAGGCAATGAAGACGAAGATTATTCCAGCAATGTTTTCTTCACGCGATTGCATGTGCGGTATAATCGCAACAGCTTTCCGCAGGACCTGATGTTCCAGGTCACTCCCAATACTGAAAACTTCCAGGCGCGATATGTTATTACACATCCTGCCACCGGCGACTTTACCTGCGATGCCGGTAAAAAATATCTGAAGACTCTAAAACAAAGGCGTACCGATGAAATGGAAATGCTTACTTACTTAACGGGCAAAAGCTATAGTGACTGGGATGTGGTGATGAATGAAGAAGAAAAATCTGTTCCCCCAGAAGCGGAGTATGTTACCATTTCAAAAGATATAAATAAGAAACCGGGCAGGGACAATGTCTTATTGTTTGCCACGATAGGGGTGATAGGGTTAGTTTCCCTTGCCGGCCTAAGAAAGTACAGTTAAGGACCATGAGGCGTAGGTAAAACAAACCCCGGCGTTGATGGCCGGGGTTTCTTTGTTAATTGCCAGTATAGCTCTAAAAATTCTTACTGTCTTGGGGGGCCGCCGCGACGTAATGTGGGCTCGACAGCGTCCTTCCAGATCTTGAAATTATCTGCTCCCAGTACTGCGGCCAGTTCTTTATCTCTCGCGTCCATCAGGGGCTGTGTCTTTTCCTGCATTTGCTGGCGCATTGTGGAGCGATCGCCACCACTTGCCATTAACTCTTCTCTCACTTTATCAGTGCCACGGTAATATGTAGCAAATACCGAATCCACCTGTAGAAGATTTGCTTTGTCCAGTTTGAAAGCACTATCCATTTTCTCATGAATGGTCTGTACTCTTTCTTCCACCGTACGGCGTGGAAAATTACCACCGCCCTGGGCGTTTGCTGCGATGGCACCTACCAGTAATGCGAACGCAACTAATAAGAAACTTTTTTTCATTTGCTGAGTTTTATTGTAATTAAAGGGTTTGACTGCTTATTTTCCGTCCTTCCGATCGGGGTCCCTGCGGGGTTTTCCCATCTTCCTCATCATTCGCTGGATAACGGAATCATATTTGGGCAATTGGGCTGGTGTACATAAACTTCTTATTCGTTTGAAGTGATTATACATGCGTAGATCCATTTCTTTCTGTTTTTGAGCAATGGCATCGCCAACTGCATTAACAGACGAATCATTTGCATTGTCGTTGCTGATCATTCGGAACAGGCTATCTTTTGCCTTCCGCATGTCATCAAACATCGGCTTGATCGCTTTCATTTGCTGATCCCTCATCTGCTTGTATTGCGACATCTGCTCTTCATTGAATCCAACTTCTTTTTGGAGTGGCACCTCTATACCACGGCCCCTGTCATGTCCTCCCTCAGGTGGCCTGGTTGGCTTTTTATACCAAAGGAAATAAGCAAGCACGGCAATATTGGTTAACAATAAGACCGCGATAATAAATATTAGTGACCTGTTCTTTGACGTGCTCATCACGGTTCTAAGTTTTCGTAATCGTAGGTGTTGACAGCGGCGAAAATATTCTCATCTTCCTGTGGTTGGGAGGTTTCCGTAATAGGAGCAGAGGAGGTCGTGGTTTCCTTTTGAATAAGGATAAATACATTGATAGCAAGAATCGCACAAAGACCTGCGATAGCTACCGCGGGGCGGGCTAAGAAAGCCCCCGTGGTTTCCCAAAAGCTTTTTTCATCCCGTTTAAGGCGGGCATTTACCCGGGTAAAAAAGAAGGATTGTGGCTCAGCTCGTTGGATATTATCCAGGCTACCCAGCACTTCCTCCACCTTTTTGTTTATGTCTACAGGCTTTTTCATGACCTTAAATTTAGACGTTTAGAGCAAATAAAACTTGTGTCACCGTTTGTTTTTATAATAGTCTTCCAGCTTCTTTTTAAGATTATTTTTAGCCCTGTGCATCAATGACTCAACCGAAGAAACCGTCGTTTTCATCACTTCGCTCACTTCCTGGTAACTAAGGCCTTCTACCTTGTTCAGGGTAAAGGCGATGCGCTGGCTTTCGGGTAATTCCCCAATGGCTTTGAACAATACCGCCGCATCCTCTTTCTTGTCCATTACCACCCCCGGGTGATTAAAATCGGGGGGATTTACGATAACCTCGTCCTGCTCGCCAATAAGGCTTTTAACAAAGGCAAAGCGTTTTTTCCTTTTCTTCCTCCTCTCATGGTCCAGGGATTTGGTTACCGTAATGCGGTAAAGCCAGGTAGAGAACTTGGATTCGCCCTTAAAAGAGGAAATGGACTGGTATACCTGCACAAAAACTTCCTGGGCGATATCCTCCGCGTCCTCAGCGTTCTGCACAATACCGAGTGCCGTGTTGTAGACCATGTTTTGCCAGGTCTCAACAATAGTTTTGAAAGCGGCGTCATCCCCCTTCTTCAGCTGTTCAACTAATAACCTTTCATCCAAGCCTGATGGTTTTTGGGAAGGGCGATATTACCAAATTTTCCTGGGTTTACCCGGCCGTTTCAAAGAACGGTGGCGTTTCAGTTTTAAATTAATCTCATCCCGCCATTGGGCGGGACAAAGGCGCTACGTATGTGCTGTTAATAGGCTCGTTGCGCCGTCGCCTGAAATCAAATGAGACACTACCTAAAGAACCGTTATTTATTTATGCGGGGTTAAAAATTTGGTCCCCTGTCTCTCCGCTGAAAATTGCTGGGATTGGCTTTGCCGAAATTTCTCAGGCTATAGGTAAATGTCAATAAAAAATACTGTTGCAATACCCTGGATTGCGAATCTTCAATATATGTCGGATATACATTCCGGCTAATGCTCTGGTTTTGTTTTAAGAGATCAAACACAGATAATTTGAGGTCGCCTGATTTATTTTTCAGGAATTTCTTTCCGATAGCAGCATTCCACAACCAGAAGCTTTGATTCAGGCCATTGGCATACCCGCTTTTTGTTTGGTTATTTAAATCATTCTGTAAATACCAACCTGTCTTGGACAGCAAATTGAATTGTACTCCCGCATACTGGTCAATATATTTTGAAGACTGGGTCGGGCTTTTTGCATTGCTGAAATTTGCGCTGTACGAAAGATTGAAATCTACGTATTCGCTGATATTGCTGGCTATCACGATACCGGCATTATAAGTATAATTATTCGTCATGCTCTTTACATCGTTGTAAAGTGCAGGCAACGTGGTATACGCAAACCCGGTATTCAGGTTGACGCTCGACTTGAGGAATTTCACCGGCTGGCTAAAGGTGAAAAATGAACGAAAACTCTTGTAGCCATTCAGATTTACCGGTTTGGTAAGCTGTGATCCTTTATACAATATATTTCCCTGCTCGATTGTCGAGTCGGCCAGCATGGCTACATAAGTGGCATTTGAAATATAGTTCTGCTGGGCCTGGAGGAATATATTAGCAAAAAAGCTTTGACCCAATTTGGTATTGGTAAACGTATAACGTCCGGATAAGAAATGATTATAGGATTGTTTCAGGTTCGGGTTACCCATACTAAGGCTCAGGATATTATTGCTATTCACCACATCCTGCAATTGTGAGACACTGGGAAAGTTAGTGCCTGCCCGGTAAAACAGGTTGATACTGCTGTGCGCACTTATTTTCTTTCTCCACATCAGGTTTGGCAATACAGTACTGAACGTCTGATCCACCTGGTAAGCGCTAGGATAGATACGATCGCTTTTTAAATTTGAATACTGGTAGTTAATGCCTGCTGAAAATTGATTATCGCGGCTGTTTCCAAGTCGATAGGTTACGCCCGCATTCTGGGTCATTGTAGTATTGTCAAACTTGTTGGAATTCTGGGGAACGAATTCGGTGTATTCTTTTCCAACATCATCAAAATTAAAAGTCTGTTGATCCGCGCTGTTCTTCGAGTACGAAGGCTGATAGCTGATCTGTAACTGGGCTTTCTGACCCAATGGCTCAGTATAAGAAACATTTCCCGACAGCGTATAGCCATTTGTAGGATTATTGATATACTGGTGCTGTACCGAATCTATCGTTACCTGTCCGTTCTCGAATGTCCTGTTATCGGAATACACATGTGACTCGGCATTGTTCTTATTGAATGTCTGGTTAAAGCCTATAGAAATTGTTCTTCGCCTGTTATTTCTAAATGAATGGCGAAACAGCAGGTTGTTCCGGAGATTGTACCCGTCCCTGTCTACTGTGCTATTACCTATCTGGGCATTGACAGTATCGACTCCATCCAATGTATTGGCCAGGAAGTCTGTTGTTGATTTGTTTGTCTGGAAATTGAGACTTGGATTAATGATGATCGAATTAAAAGAATCGATCCTGTATTCCAACCGCATGTTTAGGCGATGGTTGTAATTTTCACTTACCGGGCGATTAATGCTATTCTCAACACGATTGGTAGTAAGATACTCACGGGTAGTATAGTTATCGTTTATATTCCGGCTGTTGTTAAAGAAATAGCTTGCTTGCAAATCCACTTTCTTACCCCATTTATCCGAAAAGTTTATACCTGCCGCATTTGTAGAGCTTATCCCGCTTTGCTGTCCAACTGAAAAATTCTCTCCTCCACCAAAACCGCCAAAGCCACCACCTCCAGCACCACCTGGACG
>VBAT01000044.1:178379-185442 GCA_005884665.1 Bacteroidota bacterium | reverse complement strand
GCCCCCACGTCCACCGCCTGTGCTTGTCACACCCAGCAGGTCCTGGGAAGCGAAATTTTGCTGATGTATATTATTGAAATTGCCCACCAGCGAAATGCGGCGATCTCCTTTGAAAAAACTTGTATTGCCTCCTGCCGAATAACGGTCATCTGTTCCATAACCGGCATAGATGCGTCCAAACTGTCCATTCTTTATTCCTGCTTTTGTAACGATGTTTATCGCTTTGACCGAGTTACCGTCATCAAAACCGGTAAACTGTGCCTGGTCGCTCAGTCGGTCGAACACCTGAATCTTATCCACGATCTCGGAAGGTAAATTTCTTAAGGCTGCTGTTGCATCATCTCCAAAAAATTCCCGGCCATCAATTGTCACCTTTTTTACCTGTTCCCCCTGGGCAGTCACCGTTCCATTTTTATCCACGGTAATGCCGGGCATTTTCTTGATCAGGTCTTCTGTTGTTGCATCAGGGTTTACTTTGAACTGGCTGGCATTATATTGAGCCGTATCTCCTTTTTGCTGCACCGGGGGCGTTCGTGAAACGACTGTCACGCCACCTATCTCGGTTGTTTTTTTAGGGACCAGCACATTCCCAAGATCTGCATTGGGAATAGAATCATTAAGAGAAACGTATTGCTTATAATTTTCGTAACCGATAAAGCTCACCTGCAGGAGGAATGAATCCCGGGAAAGACCATTGAATTCAAACTGTCCCTTGCTGTCGGTAACGCTGCTGCGGCTTTGAGTAGTGTCCCTGACCAGCTTCAACTGGAGGGTAGCTCCTGCCAGCGGTTTATTGTCTACCAGGTCAACTAATTTTCCTTTAATACTTTGAGCGTGAACCGTCACCGCCGACAATAAAATAAATAATAAGGACAGCCTGATCTGCTTCATAATAAAATATTGGACTATAGGACGCTTAAAATGACTATAACCTTCGCTATCACAATGGCATAATAATGGCTCTAGCAAAAAAAGAAGAGAGCATAAAACCTGCCGGAATTGTGGCTTTCTGGTAAGTGTCATTTGAATCCACGCTATGATGCGGCGATGCAACGACCTCGTTATGATAGCACATACGTTGCGCCTTTGTCCCACCCAATGGCGGGATGGAAATTATTTTCAAACTGAGAAATTCTGCTGGTTATCGTTGATTTGCCGGAACTCAAGTATCTTGCAGCCCCTTAATCTTTTTAATTGTTATGGAATATAGTAAGCTTGTTGCTGTAACCGGGTTGCCCGGTTTGTATGAGTTGATCAATAGCAAAACAGATGGAGCAATTGTCCGTTCGCTGGACGACAACAGTACCAAATTCGCATCTTCCCGGATACACAATTTCTCGCACCTTGAAAGTATCGAAGTGTTTACAACGGGAGAGAATGTAAACCTTGTCGAGATCTTCCAGGCGATGCAAAAAGCGAAGGATGCCGTACCTGATACTAAAGACAACAATAGTGTAAAAAAATATTTCGAAAAAGTATATCCCGATCTCGACTTCGAAAGAGTTTATCCCAGCGATCTGAAAAAAATGATCAAATGGTTTGATGTGCTGAAAAAAAATGAGATCGAGCTGAAGCTTTCCGAACCACCTGCCGAAGAAGAGCCCGAAGAAGAAAAAGAAGAGCTGGTTGTAAAGAGTGAAGGTCCTACCCGTAAAGAAACAAAGCCTGCAAAGGCTGCAGCAAAGAAAGAAGAAGTCAAAGAAGAAAAGCCGAAGAAAAAGGAAGCTAAGGCAGAAGAAAAGAAACCGGCGAAGAAAACAGCGGCAAAAAAGACAGAAGAAAAAAAGGAAAAGCCCGCTAAGAAAACTGCTCCCAAAAAGAAAAAATAATTATTAGAGCGTATCGAAAAGCTGCAAGCCTCAGTAGAGTTGAAGTTTGTAGCTTTTTATTTAAATCATATACTATGACGCCTAGTGCCGATATAAAAAAATTACCGCGGCATTTTCTGCCTGCCGACTTTATCGTAAAGGACTGGGAAGGCCTTGAGCCTTACTTCACGAATTTGCTGGATCGTAAAATTGATTCTGTTAAAGACCTTGAGCAGTGGTTAAAGGATTCCAGTGAACTCGAATCCGCGATCAGCGAAGATGCCTGCTGGCGGCAGATAAAAATGACCTGTGATACTGAAAATAAAGAGCTGGAGAATGCCTTCAACTTCTTCATGATGGAGATCCAGCCGAAGATTCAACCATATGCGGATAAACTCAACCGCAAGCTGGTCGAATCGCCTTATACCAAAGAACTGGATGAAAAAAAATATTTTACTTACCTGCGTAATGTAAGGAAGAGCATTGACCTGTTCCGCGAAGCGAATATCCCATTGCAGGCTGAAATGAGTGTGGAGGCACAACATTTCGGCATGATCTCCGGCAAAATGACTGTAACGGTGAACGGCCAGGAATATACATTGCAGCAAGCGGCAAAATTCCTGGAAGACCCGGATCGCAAGTTGCGCGAAGAAGTTTACCGTAAGATCAATGAGAGAAGATTGCAGGATAAGGATAAATTAAATCAACTGTTCAGTTCATTGCTGCAAAAAAGAAAACAGATTGCGTTGAACGCGGATTATCCTAATTACCGCGATTATCGTTTTAGAGAGCTGGGAAGATTTGATTATTCAAAGGAAGACTGTTACCAGTTTCATGAGGCAGTAAAGTTGCATGTCATGCCCCTGGTAAACCAACTCTACGAAGAAAAGAAGAAAAAGCTGGGGCTTGATACATTAAGACCCTGGGATATTGAAGCGGAACCGGCTGGAATTGAGCCATTGCGACCGTTCAAAACAGGAGAAGAGCTGATTGAAAAAACAATTGAATGCTTTAATGAGTTAAAACCATTCTTCGGCGATTGCCTGAAGAAAATGAGAAGTATCGGTCACCTTGACCTGGAAAGCAGGAAAGGGAAAGCGCCGGGTGGTTATAACTGCCCATTGGCCGAGACCGGCGCTCCTTTCATTTTCATGAATGCAGCTGGTCAGTTGGATGATGTGACCACAATGGTACATGAAGGCGGGCATGCAATCCAGTCTTTCCTCACTCATGACGAAGAGCTTAATGGATTTAAAGAATATCCAACAGAGATAGCAGAAGTGGCCAGCATGTCAATGGAACTTTTCAGCATGGATCACTGGAAAGTGTTTTTCGACAATGAAGAAGAGTTGACCAGGGCAAAGGAGCAGCAGTTGGAGCGAGTGATCACAATATTTCCCTGGATCGCCACGATAGATAAATTTCAGCATTGGATATATGAGCATCCAGATCACACGGTAGATGAAAGATTAAACAAATGGATAGAAATATTGCGTGAATTCACTTCTTCCGTTATCGATTTTTCGGGGTTGGAAGAATACCGGCGGTATGGATGGCAGCGGCAACTGCATTTATATGAAGTTCCGTTTTATTACATCGAATACGGCATTGCCCAGTTGGGTGCTATCGGCATGTGGCAACAATATAAAAAGGACCCGGAGAACGCTATTTCTAATTATATAAAAGCACTAGACCTGGGGGGAACCCGTACTTTGCCGGAATTGTTCCAGGCTGCTGGCCTAAAATTCGATTTTTCACCGAATTATATCAGTGGTTTAATGCGTTTTGTGAAACAGGAGATAGATAACCTGAAAAAACCCTAAAAAATACCATCAAAGTGGTAGAGTTTAGTTCCTTAAATGCTACTATATTTGATTCAGCAAACAAAAACTCATTATAAAATAGCTACTAATCAGAGCCTTAACCTAAGTCCTCGTGTTTCCACACGAGGGCTTGCTTTTAATGACTACAGGTTTTGCAAACTCCGTCTACCACCACTTCAATATGTGATGAAACATATCCCTTTGGAAGTTTGACCTCAGGCGTCACCACATCATCCAGGCAATAGGTATTGCCGCAATCCGCACATACAAAATGAACATGATGGTCGTGATGATGACCCTCCGTGCAATGATCTTTACAGAGAGCATATCGTATAGAGTTATCGGCTGTGGGAATAGCGTGGATGATACCCTTCTCAACAAATGTTTGCAACGTTCGATACACGGTGACCCTGTCAAACTTTTCGCCGGCTCTTTTTTCGATATCTCCATGTGCAAGAGCGCCCTCATGACCTAAGAACAGGCTCAGGATCTTTTCCCGGCTGCCGGTAACACTCAGGTTATTACGTTTTAATATGTCTTTTATCGTGTCCTGCATCGGTGATATAATATAACAGTTTACTCTTTCAGAAGTTTTCTAATGTCGGCTATGATCTCGTCGACCTCGGCGGCTTTTGTTCCATCATAGATCTTTTTCCTGACATTTCCGTCTTTGTCTACCAGGGCCCACCATTGGGTATGCAGGAACTGATCCTTTATATCCACTACGTTGTTGTTGGGATCATCAACGATATAACTGACCCGCGCCATGTTGTAAAGACTGTCCTTTCTGCCTGTGAGGAAAACCCAGTTGGACCCTGATACTCCCATTGAATCCGCATATTTTTTCAGTTGCGGCACTGAATCAGTATCCGGGTCGCTAGTATGCGACAGGATCATGAAATTCTTTTCATTCTTAAACTCATTATAGACTTTCCGCATATAATTATTCATGATCGGGCAAATGCTCTTGCAGGTGGTAAAAAAGAATTCAGCCACATACACTTTACCTGCTACATCCTTTTCAGTGAGCGTGCCACCATCCTGGGTTTTAAAGGAAAAAGGCCGCACATAGCTCAGCGTTTTTGTTTTCCTGTTGGCAAATTCAGGGACCACAGACGTTAGCGTCACATAAAAAACAATCACAAGACCTGCAAAAAAAACGATGTAAAAAATATTTTTCTTCGACATTCTACAGCAAAGTTAACAGAAAGCCTCGATTTTTATTTTGCAACGGTGTTGCTTTTTTGTATTTTTGCTTCTCATGCGCGAACGAATAAAAAGAATCAATTGGGATGCCTGGGGTATTACGACTTCCCTGGCCTGTGCTATCCATTGCGCTTTACTGCCCATGTTCCTGACAAGCCTGCCGTTATTTGGGATCAACATCATTCATAACCTGTTTTTTGAATTCGGAATGGTACTGTTGGCATTTTGTATCGGCAGCTATTCACTTTACCATGGCTATCGCAGGCACCACCACAGCTTTTTACCTCTTGCCATGTTTGCATCCGGGATAGGCTTCCTGGTTTTGAAACTATTATTACCCGCTTTCGAGATCTGGTTTTTGATACCGGCTGTAATACTGATCGTAACCGGACACCTGCTTAACTATCGTTCCTGCCGTACGCATAATCACGCCCATTCAGATGATTGTAATCACTGATGCTATTCTTTAAATAATTTTAGGTTAAACCGCTTATATGAAACCACTGATGTTTCTCGTAACCCTGTTTATCACGGCCTGTAGTTTTGGCCAATCGAAAGATGAAACCGCCGTAAGAAAGATCCTGAGCATCCAACAGGCCGCCTGGAATCGTGGCGACATTGATGGCTTCATGAAAGGCTATTGGGAAAATGAATTACTTATGGCTGGAATAAAACGCTGACCAATTATAAAAAGGGTTACCCGGATACTTCGGCCATGGGGAAGCTGACATTTACAATCATCAATGCCAAACCGCTTTCATCGGAATATTTTCACGTTATTGGCAAATGGCATCTTCAAAGGACCATTGGAGATGTGGAGGGTTATTTCACCTTATTGTTCAGAAAAATAAATGGCCATTGGTTAATCGTTGCTGATCATAGCAGCTGATGGAGGTTGACTGCCTTATTTCATTCCCAGTTTTGATTCTTCGAAACATTTATTTCCAGGTGCGATAAAGATATCTTAGCAGTAAAGCGAGGGTACCCGCCAGGAAAACATAATAGAGTATGTTATAAATGATAGATACATCGCCCCGATAAGCCAGCCCGAAATAGAGACCTGCAGTAACTCCGCCCATCAGCCACATCATCCCAAGAAAGATGGAGTTAATGATCTTCCGGAAATATTTTTTCACTTCAGGATCCCATCCACTTTCCATACTGGCTTTTTTATAAAAACAAGTTACGATATTGCTTCTTGTTCTTTTCAAGGCATTTTAATTGATACTATTATCGTCAATCTTTGAGGAATGGTCAAGCGGCTCTTTTGAGCGCCCAATAGCACGCACAAAACTCTAGCATCTTTAAGCTCCACGAATAGCGAACTGTACAGACGCGGAAGACTGATTTTTCAAATCGCCTTGTCCCGACAGTTGGCGGATTGTTGTTTTTTGTGCAAGTGGTGACTTTATACGTATTAGACCATGGCTCTTTTTAAATAAAAAACCCGGCAAACCCGGGAGTCGTTTTCATTGTCTAAGGCATAGGATCTATTCGGTAGCATCCTGTGTAAACGATATGCTTGAGCTACTATTTGTACTATTGTTTTCTAAATCTTTCTTTATATGTATTGCAGACTGAATGTTAGCAATTGAGTCCTTGTAAACCTGAATTGTATCCTGTACCCCCGAAGACTTCATAAGCCGCAGGTAAATGCTGGTTTGATATGCCAACATATCCACTAAAACGGGCATATCTAACTTTTGCAATTCTTCTATGGAAAGGGCGGTAAGCATGGGGCAGGCTATCAGCAGCAAATTTCATGCAACACGAATGCAAACGATACAGCTCGAAGGTTAAACTCCTGTTAGTGTATAATATTCCCTCACTCAAACAGCGACTTTGCATATTTTATTTCTGCTTAGGAGATTCTTTCTTTCAAAATCAATGTACCAGGATATTCCTAAACTCATTGGAATCTCCCTTAAAGACATTGAAATCAACCTTAGAAGTAATCCCATTTACATTCCCCTGGTCATTATGTTGCCAGAAGATCCAGTTACGTTGTATCCTCGGCTGCTGCTCTTCATAATAATGCGCCACCCATAACGGGTATTTATCAAATTCACTTCCGAGGATATTTCTATAAAAATCCACGTTGGTATAAATAATAGGAACTATACCATAATAATTCTCTACTGTTTCCAGCCATTTCCGCGCTTCCCTTTTCAGCTGTTCAATGCCGACACCATTTCGCAATTCGATATCCAATACGGGAGGCAGATC
>VBAT01000044.1:154219-178330 GCA_005884665.1 Bacteroidota bacterium | reverse complement strand
TGTTTGATTTTGCTCTTCGCCAGTTGCGCCGGAATTGCGGGTCGGTATTATCAATGCCTTCGGTCGCTTTGATAAAAGCAAAGCGGATCTGGATATTGTTTACCCGCATGGCGCTTACCTCCTCCCAGGCAATGATGTCCTGGTATTTTGAGACGTCGATGCCATGTATGGAATAATCATTAGGGATCGCAATCCCAAACTCGGGATAGCGGGTAAATTTCGCCTTCTCGTACCTCCACCAGCGATACCCGATCCATACCGCGAAAGGTAAAAAGATGATAAGGAGAATAATAACTATGAGGCGGCTGATCTTATTTTTTCGTCTACGTCTCGGCATGAAGGAATCGGCTTTGTAAACAAAGCAAATATAAACAGGGCGGTAAACTATCTCCATTTTTGTCATCGCTATATAGAAAACCTTAACACTCTTACGCCATTTATCGTCGCCAAACGTCATATATCCTCGTCGTAATCTTTCGTCAGTTATAATTGAGTCTCGGGCATACCTGGTCCTTTCCTGGTCGTTAAGTCAAAATTTTCCTTTTCCCAGTTAATAGTTTTAAGCTATCAAATAATAACACTTAAAATTTTAGCTATGAAACAAATTAGACCATTCCTGCTGGTAGCGGCATTAAGCCTTGCTTCATTTGGCCTTATGGCCCAGGCAGAAAAGCAATCAACCATCCCCCGATGGGTACCCGATAACGGCTACTGGGTACTCGAGAGTAACATACATCAACCACTTGATCACGTTATCCGGTTTTATAACAACGACAATACGCTCATTTATACAGAGACCGTTACCGGTATGAAGATCAATCTTAAGAAAAAGAAGGTAAAAATGAAACTGAAAATAGCCCTGGAATCCGCTTTAACCGCCTGGGAAAAGAATAAAATACCGGAGGAAAATAAAGCATATGTATCGACAGCATTTAGATAACAGAGAGCGGGCAGACAGATCGGAGAGCGATATTTCTCAGAATTCTTTCTTCTCCCGCTCCCGCTCTGTTTCTCACTCTTATATCCGCATTCGTGGCTAAAAACCTTTCGTCGCCAAAAATCAACCGTATGACGACAATTCAAATCCTTCCGTTCGAATCAATGCAGGAGCGTCGTAATTTTATTACGGTTCACATGCAAAAATATCCTTTCATATTTTCTGATGAGTGGAAACACCGCGTCCGCCGGCATTTGGCCTTCTGGCTTTTCTGGGGGATATTTCAGGGCTTCCTGTATGCGTCTATTGCAACTGAAAACGGGTATTCGTATTTCCGGCGATTGCCTCTGTCCATACTCGAGTCATTTATTTTCCTCCTGGCTCATATATTCCTGGCTTACTCGTTGATGTACTTTGTCATTCCCCGGTTCTTATTAAAACAAAAATACTGGCAAACTGCCGGTTTGACGATCCTCTGCTTTTTAGGTACAGCGGCTATATCCACCCTGATCAGCCAGTTCATCATCGACCCGTTACGCTTATCCCTGATTGGCGACTCCTATAAGTTAGGTCCCTACCGCCTGTCTTCAGTTAAACTTCATTTGTCTCTCCTGGCCGGACTCCGTGGTGCATTGACCGTTGGTGGTATCGCTGCCGCCATCAAACTCATGAAACACTGGTATATAAAAGAGCAGAGAAACCTGCAATTGCAAAAAGAAAACGCGGAATCGCAACTGCAGCTTTTAAAAGCGCAGGTACATCCACATTTTTTATTCAATACATTAAACAATATCTATTCATATACACAGAACAGCTCACCAGTCGCAGCAAAAATGGTATCGGGATTGTCGGACCTGCTGCGCTTTATGTTGTACGAATGCAACCAGCGCGTCGTTCCATTATCAAGTGAACTTAAAACTATTAAGGATTATATCGATCTTGAACAGATACGATATGGCAATAAACTGGATATCCATCTCGATCTGCCCGAAAAAAATAATGATCTCTATATTACGCCTCTGCTCCTGCTGCCCCTGGTAGAAAACTGTTTTAAACATGGCACCAGTCATATGCTGGAGCAGCCCTGGGTTAGCCTGCAGATCACGATCGAGAAAACCGAAATGCGGATGAAACTGCTTAACGGGAAAATAACAGAAGAGATCAAGAGTGAAAAGAAAGGGATTGGCATATCCAACGTGGAGAAACGATTATCATTGCTCTATCCCGGGAAACATGAATTCATAGTCACTAACGATCCGGAAGTTTTTATCATCAATTTGAAAATAGAATTAGAACAGGGAAAGGAGCAGCTACTAAAACCACCAATAGCAGACAAGCGGGTTATTTATGCATGAGCCTAACAGGATACGATGTCTTATAATCGATGATGAGCCCCCGGCACGGGAGATCATCCGGCGTTACCTTGAGCAGGTACCGACTTTGCAACTGGCCGGCGAATGCGCCAATGCCATGCAGGCTTTTGCCCTCTTACGGCAAGAACCGGTCGACCTGATGTTTCTCGATATCCGTATGCCCCAGTTGAACGGCAATGATTTTCTGAAAACATTGAAGAATCCGCCAAAAGTCATTTTTACAACAGCCTATCCTGAATATGCCGTCGAAGGTTATGAGTTGGATGTGCTGGACTACCTGGTAAAGCCAATCCAGTTTGAGCGGTTTCTGAGAGCAGTAAATAAGGTTTACCAGCAAACGCCGGCAAGGCAGGAACCAGTTGAGGAGAAGAAATCCGAGTCATTTGTTTATTTCAGGGCAGACAGGAAAATGATCAAGGTAATGCTACAGGATATTTTTTATATCGAAAGCATGAAGGATTATGTTAAGATATTCACCGCAAACGGTATGATCATTACGAAGCAATCCATCAGTTCGGTAGAGGCGATGTTGCCGGAAAAAGATTTCATACGCAGCCATCGCTCATATATCGTTTCTGCACGGCATATAAAATCCTTTACTTCCGATTTGATAGAAATAAACAATATGGAAATACCTATTGGGAAATTATTCCGGAACGAAGTAATGAAAAACCTGGGTTAAACCTGGATCAGTTGCGAATGAACTTTCCGTAGAATGTGCTGGTCGTCTCTGCTGTTATCATCTGTTCGATATGAGGAAGCTTGGTAACGTTCACCAACCCTTTCATTCCCGCGTAATCCCTTGCCGAACTATACAAATAATCAGAACCGCTATCAACGATCCTGTCACGGACGGGATTGGAGTGGATGAAATCAGCATATTCAATAAGCGATTCCTTTTTAAATGGATCGACAAAAACCGGGGTGCTGCAGGTTTGCCATACATGGAATTTTTTCATGAATCCAAGGAGGTTGCCGAAATTCTCAAAATGTTGCATCATCCATTTGCGACGGGTATCAGGTTCAGTGTCTATATCCTGCAGTATTTTTTTTGTCGTAAATGATTTGAACTCTTTTTCTATTTCGGCGATCACACAATTCTCCCTTGCCTGCACCAATAAATGAAGATGATTGGACATGAGGCACCAGGCATACACATTCAGGCCTTTGTGTTCTATGAAGTGATTAAGGGAATGAACAATGATCTGTTTATAAACAGGACGAATGAAGATATCGATCCAGTCCACTGTGTTAAAGGTCAGGAAGTAGCATGGCTGCCGGCTTGAAAAATGGCTCTCTTTACTTGTCATATCTCACTGGTTTAAATCTTTCAAGGGGTATGGGACGGTATAATTTAGAGGCAAATGCTGTTCCAAATTGCAGGTTTTGTGAATAATAATCCTGCGTTGCATTACATATTGATCAAACATTACCGCTTAGTGCCTGAAATTATAAAGAGTTGGCCGGTTGGATTTGATCGACCAGCCTACAAAATTGAAATATTATTGGTGACTGCCAGCAAATTACCCTCTTGTTCAGATGCCCCTTACTCTAAGTTCAATGGTCCCACAACCATTCCAGAGCAGGGAATTGAAGTTTTTTTCAAAAAACCGCAGTTTTTTGTTGGGGTTTTCGTCGTATTTTGAATTCGATTCCTATCAACCGAATTAGGACGACCGCTAACTTTCCACACCAATTATTCCTTCGTTAACCAAAACTATACACATGATTAAACGTCTACTCTGCGTTTTTACCGTAATCTTTATTGTCACCTCCGGATCTTTTGGACAGGCGCCTAACTATGCCTTCCAGGCTGTGATCGGCACTTACACCCCCATCGCAGGTGGTACGGCTGTCACACTTACTTACAATGGGGCGGCTAATAACGATGATGGTATAGCCATCCCAGCCAACGCGGTACCACTTCCATTTGCTTTTAATTATAATGGGATCAACTACACTGCAATTCGACCCTGCGCCAATGGATGGGCCACGTTCAGCACGACGGCAACAGCAAATAATACTGATACCTGGACCAACAATCTTGCCTCTGGACCTGCCGCCAACCAGCGCCCGTTCATAGCGCCGTTATGGGATGATATGGATATGAGTAGTGGGACCGTGAGTTACCTACTCAGTGGTTCGGCTCCAACCAGGGTGATGACCATTCAGTGGGCGGGATGTAAATGGGACTATAATGCTGTTAGTGCTGTCATGTCCTTCCAGGTAAAACTCTACGAAACTTCAAATATCATTGAGTTTATATATAACCAGGAAGCCGGTTCAATTGCCAGTAACAGCGGCGGTGCTACTATCGGTTTGGCGGGCACGGCAACAAACTCTTTCCTGTCGCTTACAAGTTCAGGCACCGCTCCACTGGTAAGTGCATCCGTTGAAAAATCAGATATCGTAGCCAAACCGGCCAGCGGGCAGATATATCGCTGGATACCCTATTGTTCTGCGTCGGGTACAAATACTGCAGGAGAAAAGATCTCGAACTTCACTTACAATACGGTCAACAATAACTCGGCTTCCACAGCGATATACGAAAACTTCAGCAATCTCCTGACGACGGTAAGCCTGTTTCCCAATTCGGTACTTCCATTCTCCGTCAACGTTTCTTCATTTATTCCAACCGACCAGGTTATACTTTTCATCGACTTCAACCATAATGGCGATTTCAGTGACCCGGGTGAAACTGTCTACACTTCTTCGACACCCTTGGCATCCGGAACTGTTGCAGGTAATATTACAATTCCACCGATATCCGCCACAGTTCTGCAAGGTCGCACGCGGCTCCGCATCCGCCTGCACGATACCGGTAATGGACCTAATGCCGGTTCATGCGGCGCTTCAACTACCGGCCAGGTTGAAGATTATAGCGTGGACATTCAACCCTGCTTCGCAGCAGTTATTACAACCCAGCCTGCCAATATTGCCATCTGTAATGGAGGCGGCGGAGTCGTAAGCATTGCGACTACGGGATCCAACCTCACTTACCAATGGCAGGTAAGTACAAATGGCGGTGGAACTTATGCCAATGTCACGAATACCGCACCCTATTCCGGTGCAACAACCAATACATTAAACATAGCAAGCGCAGGAGCCTCCATGAATGGTTATATGTACAGGGTTATCATCAATGGTACCTGTACAGCGCCCGATCTTACTTCGTCGGCGGCAACACTGACCATCAATACTGCCGCTTCCATCACGGCCAACCCGGTAAACAATGTAATAGCTTGCCAGGGTGGCGATGCCGCTTTCACAGTCACCGCTTCAGGATCATCGCCACAATATCAATGGCAGGTTAGCAATGATGGCGGCATTAATTATTCGAGCCTGGGCAATGCAACTTCATCGACACTAAACCTGCAAGGGGTTTCAAACAATATGAGCCTGAACAGGTACAGAGCAATTGCTACTGTGGCATCCTGTGGATCTGTAACATCCGGGTACGGTATTTTAAAAGTAAACACGCTACCGGATGTAACACTTTCTGCGGCTCCGCTTACGCAAATACAACCAGGGCTCCCGGCAACTTTATTTGCAACCAGTAATCCTGTGGGCGCTACTTATTCGTGGACATTCAACGGCGTCGCTATTCCCGGCGCAACAGGCAGTACTTTACAGGTAAGCAATCTCGAAGGCCTGGGAAAATATAAAGCGACGGTAACAGATATCAATGGCTGCTCGAGCACGACTAATGAAGTATCATTGACAGGGTTGGGAAGCGATAAATTATTCGTCTACCCGAGTCCTTCACCTGATGGCAAGTTCTATGTCAGGCTATATACCCGCTACCTGGGCAATCCAAGAGTGATCAGGATATACAATTCGCTGGGCGCTGTCGTGGCTCAGAAAGAATATTATGCCAATCAGACTTACCAGGAAGTAAGCTTTGATTTCACCGGGATGCAATCAGGCATTTATACCGTTGAAGTAAAAGATAAGTTTGACCTGAAAACCGCCGTTGGCAGGGTCATTATCCGGTAAACTAATTAAAGAGCAGTTTCCTTTCTGCGGGAAACTGCTTCCTTTTATAAAAAATAATTTTCATCGCATTCGCAAAAAACACAACCATGAAAAAAATTTACTTTCTGTTGTTCATTTTAATTGTGCTGGCTTCCTGCATTGCCTTTTATACTTTCAACAGGCAGCCATCGCACAGGGCGGCAATAACCGAGACAAAGGGAAGCGAAGAGCAAGAAGAAGGAGAAGAACATGAGGAGGGAATGTATGACGGTCCTGCGGCAAAAGATCAAATGGAGTTTGACCAGATGATAGACCCTGCGCTTGGTTACGTGCCATACACCCGATTAAAATCTGCGATTGAATATACTAACGAACTGAAACAGCACAACTCCACTCAGCGCCTGGCTCTTTTATGGCAGGAAAGAGGTCCTATTTATGATTCAACCGGTCCCAGCAATGGTAATACCCGTGGCGGCAATCTTTATACTTCGGGAAGAATAGCAGCTATCCTGATAGATACCTTAAATGATCCCAGCGGCAATACTGTGATCATAGGTGGAATATCCGGAGGTGTATGGAGATGCACGAATTTCCTTTCAGCTATTCCCGATTGGAGGAATGTGTTTGATTATTTTGATAATATGGCAATCTCTTCCATTTGCCAGGACGCTTCCAATCCTTCCATCATGTATTTCTCCACTGGTGAAGCAACGAGCAATGCAGATGCGCATTTCGGCCAGGGTGTATGGAAGTCGGTTGACAAAGGACAATCATGGGCCTTCCTTCCTTCAACCGTAACATTCATACGCAACTTTAAAATCATTTGCGATAATACAGGAAAAGTCTATCTCGCAGCTCGTACAACAGCGACGCCGGCTTTACAAACAAATGGATTGATGCGCTCAAGTGATGGCGGAACGACATGGGTAAACATTACACCTACCGTCGTTGGAACAGCTACCGCGACAGCTACGTGTACTGACCTTGAACTTAGCAGCACCGGTAAACTACATGCAAGCTTTGGTTATGGAACTGCAGGTACAACAGTAAGACCATTTGTTACCAGTGACCCGGCAAATGTTACACCGGCAACCTGGATCCAGGGCATTGGTCTCCGCGTTGCTGGATCGCCTGTAGCTGTAAGACTGGAATTGGCCTGTCTTGCAGATACGTTGTATGGTGTAACCTGTAATACAGCCTATAATGCTGATAGTTGTTATAAGTCTGTAAACGGCGGTCTTACCTGGACAAAACAAAATACGGCAGTTATGCCGGCCGCAATCTTAAGCGGTCAGGCGTGGTATAATGAAACGCTGGCTATCAATCCTGAAAATTCACATGAACTTTTATGTGGGGGACTTGATGCATACAGATCAACCAATGATGGAGTAACATGGCCAACAAGAGTTACATTCTGGGTGACCTCGGTTCCTTATGTACACGCCGATCATCATTATATGAGCTGGTGGAAAAAAGGAAATGAAAGCAGGGTAGTGATCGGTTGCGATGGAGGGATATTTTATTCCAATGATGGAGGTTTAAGTTGGTTAGACAAGAACAGAAATCTGGGATTAAAACAATTTTATGCCGCAGCTATCCATCCTGCTGCCGGTTCTCCTTACCTGCTTGCTGGCGCACAGGATAATGGTTGCCATCAATTAAAAAACCCCGGCGTGAGTTATTCTACCGAGGTGACCGGTGGCGATGGCATGTACGTTTATATCAACCAGCTTGATCCGAATATCCAGTTCGGCAGCTATGTATATAATCAATACAGGAGGACAACAAATGGAGGACAAACCTGGGCTTCTGTCAACCTGAACACAGGCACCGGTTTATTTGCCAACCCTTATGATTATGACGATGCGCAAAATATCATGTATGCCTGTTTCTCTGGCAATAATATTTTACGCTGGCCCAATGCAAATACGGCGAATACATCCAACACGCTGGCTGTGCCTTTGCTTGGTGGCGGACAGGCCGGTGCATTAAAAGTTTCACCCTATACATTGAACCGTGTTTATCTCGGTGGCACTTCGGGAAAAATTGTTCGTGTTGATAATGCGAATGCGACAGCAACGTTTACCGATCTCACCGGAGCGGGGATGCCAGCTGGCAATATCCATTGTATCAATGTTGGTTCTTCAGATAATTTCCTGGTTGCGACCATGTCAAATTTCGGGATCAATAATGTTTGGTACAGTAGCAACGGTGGAACTTCCTGGACTGCCATTGATGGTAATCTTCCAGATATGCCCGTATGGTGGGCGCTCTTTGATCCAAGCAATGACAACAGGTTAATCCTGGCTACAGAAACAGGAGTTTGGACGACAGACCAGGTAAATGGAGGCAGTACCGTATGGGATGTAAACCCAGGTTTGCCAACCACGCGCATCGCAATGCTGAGAATGCGTTCAAGTGACCGGACCGTTGTAGCTTCTACTTATGGAAGAGGATTGTTTACAGCAATATTTCCTGGCGCCAATCCACAGGTAAGCTTTGTACAATCTTCAAGCAGCGTAACCGAACAGACAGATGCCACAAACGGTTGCCGGTCTTATCGGGATTATCCTGTTTCCCTTGGTATCGCCAATTCTCCCACGGGAGATGCAAACGTAACAGTGGCCATACAGGGAGGAACTGCTGTGCGTGGGGTAGATTACGATTTTACTACCAACGGAGATTTTACAACTCCATCTAATCAAATCGTATTTCCAAGCGGCGTTACCGGACCGGGACAATTAAAAACAGTTACCGTACGCATTTATGATGATGCCGAGGTTGAGTTACCTGAGACCCTCACACTAACACTAACTGTTACCGGCACGACGAATGCGGCAACAGGACCGGTGAGTTCACATACAATGACGATCAATGACAACGACCGTTTCCCCATTCCCTACACCGCCGGCAATTTTACAATCGGCACATTCAATACTGATCTGGCATCTCTCAACACACCTTTCGATGCAACGAAGCTGAAGCACCGGATCCAGCTTCTTTACCGGGCCAGTGAATTGAACGCAGCAGGCATCACCACTGCAGCTAAACTGAGTTCGATGACAATAAGGGTCAAAACGAAGAATACAACGCAACCGTTCAAGAACCTCAATATATCAATAGCCAACACAGGGGCTGCAAATGTCAACGGCGGTTTTGTGATCAGCGTTCCTTTCCAGACCGTTTATTCCGGCGACTATTCAACAGTAGTTGGTGATAATACATTCAATTTCCTTTCTCCTTTTGCCTGGGACGGCAGTTCGAACATAGTCGTGCAGATATGTTTTGATAACTCAAGTGGCACTGCACAGGGTGTCACGGATGTGGTAGAAGGAATGGGTGCACCGTTCACAACCGGGGTGAGGGCTGCGACTTATTCCAATTTCACTACCAGTACATCACCGGGTTGTTATCTTGCTGCTGCGTTTGTTGACGATAACCGTGTCAATGCCACATTCGCCGCAAGCTTTGGCGATCCAGTCGCAACTGCACTGAATAGCACCAAGACTGAATTCCTGACTTCCAATACAGACCTTTTCTATTATACAAATGCGGGAGAGATATTGGCTCGAATAGTCAATCTTTCCAACCAGAATTATGGTTGTACGCAAGTAGTGATAGACAGGGCTGGAAACGGTGTTTCGCAATTCTGGAATACTAATACAGCAAATTACCTGATGAATAAAACCTTCAGGATCCTGCCGACAACCAATAACGCTACCGGTAAATATGAAGTAACGTTCTATTTCTCCCAGGCAGAAAAAGATGGATGGGAAGCGGCTACCGCCCAGTCATGGAGCAATATCCAACTGGTCAAGTTACCGTCTCGTATCAGCAACGTCAGCCCGTTGAATGCCCAACCGGACGGACCTGGAACAATCCAGGTTGTGAATCCTGTCCGGAGAACATTCGGACCAGGCTATTATACCCTTTCATTCCTGCTTGAAAATGGATTTTCAGGTTATGGTTTTGGTATTCCGGGAAGAATGAACACGGTGCTTACGTTAACAGGTACCGCCAACTCCAATAATGTGGATGTTGATCTTGCATGGACGACATCGGCCGAGATAAACGCCACATACTTTGAAATAGAAAAATCGTATGATGGTACTAATTTCAGGAAGATAGGCCAGGTGCAGACATCGTTCAACAAGCTAACTCCAAGTAGTTATGGCTCCGTTGATCATGAGAACACGCAATTCAATTATTACCGGATCAAGATGTTGCATACTGATGGTTATATACTGTACAGTAATGTTGTCTTTATCAGGCGCGACAATGCACCTAACCAAATATTTGTTACACCCAATCCATTCTCGGGAACGGTGACAGTACGTTTTTCAAGGACGCCGGCAGGCCCGGTCACTATTTCGTTCCTGGATATGGCTGGCAAACTGGTAAAACGCTATGATTTCCCGGGCGGACAGGCGCAATATGATATCAATACATCGGGAGTATTGTCAAGAGCGATCTATACGATCCGCGCTTATGCTGATGGCAAGCAGGTTTCGAAACGTGTGATGAAGCAATAGTAATTTTCCCTGGTCGTCATATAAAGAGGTTGTCAAAAACAACCTCTTTTTTTATCTCATTCAATTTTCAAATCGGCTGGCACGCAGGAAGCCAATAGGTTGATCAGTGGTTCCTTTTGTAGCCAGGTCAGCGAGTATTTCACCTACCACGGAAACGAACTTAAATCCGTGTCCGCTAAAACCGCATGCGATCACCACGTTTTCCTCCAGCTTATCAATGATAAAATTCTCATCGGGGCTGTTGGCGTACAAACAGGTTTTCTCAGACAGCTTTTCAAATCCACACACCAAATATTTATAAAGGAAATAATTGAGTGTTTCCATATCTCCGGCGACAGTTTCGCGATTTACACGATTGGGGTCCGTGATCTTCCCCGGATAGTGATAAGCAAGCTTTAAACCCTTCGGCTCACCAAATTCAGGGGATGATAAAAAAGGAAAGCCATAATAACAACCCGGTTTGTTTTCATCAGCGATCATCCAGCAGGGAAAATTCGCTGGCGTAAAATCGCTTTCCTTTTCCGGCTTTATCCATGCCATGAATTGCCTGGTTACTTTTATCTTATCATCAAATCCCGGTATAATTTTGCCAGCCCAGGCTCCGGTGGTTATTATTATTTTTTGACAGTGGTAATTGTTTTTGTCAGTAATTACTTCAATATATCTGCCTTCATTTTTCCATTTAATCACTTTTTCTCCTGTGTGTATCTCAGCTCCATTTTTGATGGCCTGACCTTTATAAAGCCGTACTGCTTTTTCCGGAGTGATAAATCCTGCATCAGCTTCAAACAGTGCTTCGAATCCCTGTGGCAGTTTAAACATGGAGTATCTATCGCGGATTACATGAGGTTGCAGGGATTCGACGGGAATATCATAGAGAGATGCTGAAAGCTTTACTCCTTTAATGATATCGCTGCCGGGTAAACCGAAGTATGCAATTCCTGTTTGATGATAGAGCCGGGCCTGTGCATCGGTTTCCAGCTCTTTCCAGTTTTCATAAGCACGGTTCAGCAAAGGAACATAGTCGGGATGTTCGAAATAGGCCTTTCGTATAATGCGGCTTTGGCCTGCATGAGATCCCCGCTCATGTGGTATATCGAATTGTTCCAGGCCCAAAACTTTGTGGCCTTTCTTTGCCAGGTAATAACAGGCAGACGAGCCCATCGATCCTACGCCGATAACAATTACATCAAACATATCGTTGACAAAGCTACTGGTATATTACAACCGGGGGAAGATCATTTGACGGGCGAATAATGGTCGCGTCAACATTAAAGATATTTTTTATCATGGGTGGTGTAACTCCAGCGGGTTCGGTTTCATACACGAGGCGACCCTCTTTCATAAACAGGATGCGGGTAGCATATTTCAATGCCAGGTTAATATCATGCATGATGGCCACCAGCACTGTGCCTGCTTTCGAAAATGCAGCAGACAGTTTCAAAAAACTCTGTTGGTAATTCAGATCAAGGCTATTGAGCGGTTCGTCCAGGAACAAATAACGATTTCCCTCGGCAGGTTTTTCCCAGATCTGCGCGAGGATGCGTGCAAATTGCACCCTTTGTTTTTCACCACCACTTAATGTCAGGTAATTCCTCTCCCTGAAATCTATCAGATCCATTTGTTCAATCACATCTTCGCAAATGGAAATATCTTTTTTGTTTGGACTAAAAGTAAAATGGGGGTAACGGCCCATCATTATCACTTCTGCAACCGAAAGGGGAAAACCCAGGTCGGCATGTTGGCTTAATACGGCTCTCTTTCTTGCCAGTTCTTCCTTGCGGAAATTAGTTATTGCTATTCCGTTATAATATACGGCGCCTTTGTAATGATGTATCTCCCCGCTGAATATTTTCAGGAAAGTTGATTTACCCGAACCATTCGGACCCAATATCATGGTAAACTCCCCGGGTTGAAAGGAGATATTGATATCATCTAAGATCTGTTTCCGCCCAATTGAATAGGAAATACCTTCGGTTTTAAGCATCGTATCCCCCTTTTTGTTGTAAAAGGTTGAAGCGTTTTAATAAAATAATGAACACAAGTGATAATGCCGATGGGGATCTCGGCGGGTGCAAGCAGCAACCTGGCACACATATCAGCTAACACTAATAAAACCGCGCCTGCGATCATCGATGCAGGAAGCAATCGCTTGTTGTCGCTACCTATCAGTAATCGCAAAATATGAGGGACGATCAATCCTACAAAACTGATCACACCGACAAAGGCGGTTGCAACAGATACCATTGCAGTGTTTAAAACCATCACCCGTCTCTTTATTCTTTCCGTATCTACGCCCAGGTAAGATGCTTCTTCCTCGCCGAGCAACAATGCATTCAACTGTTTGGAATACCGGAAAGAAATAATAAACATGACTGCAGCTACAGTGCCAACGATAGCTACCTGTAACCAATTGGCGCCTGACAAAGTGCCCAGGTTCCAGAACGTGATACTTCTTGCCTGAGGGTCCCTGGCGATATAACTCATAAACCCGGTGCCACTCAATCCAACAGCATTTATCGCGATTCCTACAAGTAATAAGGAGATAATGGAAACACGTCTCGCGTTTCTTGCAAGTATATAAACAACGTAAGTTGCCAGTAATGCACCCATAAATGCAAACAGGGGCGTCAGGAAGGGACCGATCTGGCTTTTTAATTCAGGAGGCCATTTAGCTGCCATTACAAAGACGAATGCAGCTCCAAATGCAGCCCCGCTGCTTGTCCCGATCAAACCGGGTTCAACAATAGGATTGCGGAATAATCCCTGCATCAATACCCCACTCACCGCAAGTATGGCTCCAGTAATCGCACAAAGTATTACCCGCGGCAACCTCAGTTGAATAAAAACTGCCTCATAAATGTTCGCCGGTTTTTGTCCTCCAAAAAAGTGTTTCAGGGAAGAAAGCATCTCTGCCGGCAAAATGCTTACAGCGCCAAATGCAATCGCAGTGATCATTACTATCACAAACAAAATGATCAACACCGGGAAAATAAATCTATTTCGTTTTATCACGGGCTGGGTATAAAAGTTTAGTCAGTTTCATAATATTTTCTCCCGTTCGCGGGCCAAAATAGACAAGATCATGCTCTTCAAACCGGACGATGCGTTTATTTTTCCCGGCATTGGTTAATGCTACTCCGGGCACTCCATCGATGAATTTGTCCATGTTGCCCATCTGGTCGAAACCAAAGTCAGTAGCGATAATGACATCGGGATTAGCTGTGGCCACTGCCTCGGCGCTTATCTGCCTGGCTCCTTTAGCATCGTAGATAGCAGTCCTGCCGCCGGCCAATGCGATCATCTTATCACCCACACCTCTTCTTCCGCTCATTACGAAATAAACATTGTTAGCCCTGCCGAAATGAATGATCATGACACGCAAACTGTCTTTTATATTCATCGCTTTTACAGAATCGGCTGCAGCGGAAATATCTCTCTCCATTTTATTAGCGATGGAATCTGCTTTTTGCTCTTCACCAAAGAATTTACCCAACTCTTTCAGCAACAGCTTTGCACTATCAATTGTGTTAGCCCCGCCGAATGCATGTATGTTCAACCCCGTTTTGGTGATCTGTGGCAATACGTTTTCCGGGCCAATATCATTACTATGGATCACCAGGTCGGGATCCATCGCGATAATGCTTTCCGGGCTTAGGGCGCGGTGATAACCTACTGTCTTCAATAGTTTGGCGCTATCGGGGTAGGTACTGCTCAGATCGACTGCAACTAAATCATGTCCTTTCCCGAGAGCAAACATCATTTCCGTCAGGTGTTTTGATAAACAAACGATACGCTGGTCTTTTTTATCACCGGTTTCCTTGTTGCCAAACCGACCGCAGGAGATTAAAAAAAATGCCGCGAACAATATCCATAAAATCTTTTTCATACTTCTTTTTTTAAGAAAGGGCAGCCCTATGATGGCCGCCCTTCTTCATGCATTTAAAATCCGTACTTCAAATTCAATCCACCATATACAACGGCTTTGGGCGGAGCCGGTATATATGCATCTGGCAACTGGTTTACAAAGATCATCATCGGGTATTGAACACCAGTTATGTTATTTATCCCGACGAAAAGATCGAAATCAAAATGAGTCGAAAGTGTTCTCCTGCAACCAATCTTTGCATTCAGCAGGTTATAACTGGTCGCTTTCCGCAGGGCAAAGGTTTCGGGATTATTTGTCAATCTTTCCAGGGAGATATTCTGGGGATCTTTATACAAATGAGAGAAGTTTGCGTACACACCATATTTCGTGGCAACATCAACACCCCAGGCCATCATTAGCTTCGGCACACCAAAGACATCAAGACCGCTGTAATTCATTGTATCAATACCTCCCGCCGCAGTTGACGTCCCGGTTTTTAAAATGAAATTGTCTCCGTACCTGAAATCAGAGTAAGTGAAATTGACAAATGGAGTGACATTCGTAAATATTCCATTGCCATCCTTAATGACGGAATATTTTATAGAAGCCTCGGCACCTTTGTGGAGTTGAGCGTCTCCGTTTATCATATAACTATAAGCAGTAGCCGTAGGTGGCGTAGCCGGCACTGGTACCGCTACCGCCGTCATCTTATCCGAGAACTTAAGATAAAATAACGCAACCTGGAAGATCAATTTATCATTCAGGATATTTCCTTTGGCACCAATCTCAAACTGAGTTCCTTTTTCCGGCTTCAAAACGTCATTCACTCTTGCCGTAGCTGGCGTTGTACCAACTTGTGGCGTAGCAATGAAAAAATATGAGCTTACGGGAGCTTTATATCCGCTGCTGTAGGAAGCATACACAGATACATGCCTGTTGAACACTTTATTGATCGCAACATGTGGCGAAACCATTCGTTTATAGCTTGTATCAAAATGCGCAGGTCTTGTTACAGTAGCTGCAGGCGAATTAAACCTGTCGTCTAACACAATTCGTTGCGAGCTCAAACCAATGCCCGCAGTGATGGAAAGATCGTTCTTCAACCCAAGTGTCCATTCGGTAAAATACGCTGTTGGTGTTGTCACGAAAGCAGTATTTGAAGTGACAACATTTACGATCCAGTAAGGACTTACACCATACACCCATGGCCCACCCGGGTTTGGGTCCGAGGGATTGGCTTTCATGTTGTATCCTACTATTTGTGCGTCCTGTCGCTGGATCTCCATTCCTGTTATACCGCTGAGTAAAGCTCCATTTCCAACATTGAACCGTGTATCGAAGGAAGTACGGAAACCATAGTTGACTGAGGTCTTGTCTGTCCAGCCGCCTGCTGAGCTTGCATCACTCCTGAAACCAGTCCCAAAAATGGAAGTAGTATTGGCAATCGCTTTACCGAAACGATAAGTGTGCGCCAGCCCTGCACGGAAAGTGCTGACATGGCTATGGGCATTTCTCTTGATGTATTCAATATTGCCTGAGTAGTCCTTTGCCTGGTATTGAGCCATGGTCAACTCTCCCAGTCTCTCATCATAGCTGTCCGTATACCCAACGAAGGTGGTCATGGTTTGTCTTTCACCTGCCTGGAAATCGCCAACGAAGTTGACAAAATCCTTGTGTGAGCTGTTGTGGATCGAGAAACCACCTGATTTTTGTTTGCCATAGGCGAGAAAAATACCACTGCGCTGGTTGGCTGTTTGCAAAATGGTAGTATAGCGCTGCAACCCATAATTTCCCAACATCACCTGTTGTGCAAGTGATGTTTTTCCCTTCTCTGGTGAAGTAATTTGCAAATTAATTGCCCCTGCAATTGCCTGTCCATACAGAGTTCCGGCCGGTCCTTTGACGATCTCGGCATTGCCGATAGAGGCATAGTCGATATCATCCAGTGTCGTTATACCTTCGGCATCGGTGACGGGGATTCCATTCAGGTAAACCTTATATCCCTGCCCATCGAAATTACTACTGATACCTCTCGTTCCTCTTGATCCATTGCCATACCCGCGAATATTAAATTGCTGGCCTCCCGATACCGATCTCCGGTTCATGATCACGCCTGGAACGCTCGTTTGAATGACATCATCAAAGAAAATCCCCTGGCCTCTTTTCAATTCAGCCGGGGCCAGCTTGGTGATGGATACAGGTTGGTATAACATGGATTTATTTTGCGCGGAGGTAGCTGATATTTCGACGCTGTCCAGCGTATGACCGGAACGCATAAGTCCAATGCTTAATTCTTCATCGCAGTTCCTTATTTTTTGCCTGTAGATGTCATATCCTACAAATGACACTGTTATTTCGGCTGTCTTACAATCAATAGAAAACATCCCGTCCGCACCTGTGGTTACAGTTTTGCCTGCCAGGTTGATAGTAGCTCCCGGAAGTGGGTTATTATTCGTCGCATCAAAAATTTTTCCTTTCACTTGCTGTGAATAGCTCACGAGGCCAGTCACCGCAAGAGCGGTAAATAGTAATAGTCTTTTCATACTATGGGTTTGGTGAATTCAATAAATACAGTCCCGTCATGGGAACCGTCAACAAAAAGAATTCAGCGTGCGTGGTGGTGGGGAAAGGATATCCAATACGACCAGTCGAGTCGTTTCGCGGTAATGATCCTGGTGATGTAGTGAGGCAAGTTGTGTCAGACTGCCCCCTGTATCCTGGTAAAAAAGTAATACAGACAATAATTTCTGGAATTGTAAAGGCCAGGATTTTTTATTCCTGTGTTCCTTTTGCTGGAGATATTCAATCTGGTTCAGGATCTCTGTTTCATTTTCGTCATTCACGCAACGGACATGCAGTATATTCCCGGCTACTTCAGCATGGATCACGTCATACATAGAACCGTTGTATTGGAACTCTTCATTTTCCTCTTCCCATTCGAGGCCTGGTTCCACAACTTTTCCCTTTACCAGCCTGAATTCAAATCTTGTTTGTGCAAAGAGGTCGGGGTTAGCGCGGAGTTTTGCTTTCATTTCCGTTTTTAGTTCCTGTTGACGGAAAAAAAGAAATAACAAAAGTCCCCCGGTCTGCAGTAAAAAGCAAAGGAGTAATAATATGATAGCAGGTTTTCTCACACGCAGTTATGACTGAAAGCAAGGTAAGCATTCTTGAAGGAAAAAGGCAATCTGGATAGTACCTCGTGTAATGACGAGGCTGCCACAGATACAGGGATTAAGGGTTGAAAGGTTTAATGATTTAACGTTACAGACCAACTGGCTGCCACAATGCGAGGGGACACACCTATTAATCAATTAACAGATAAAAGGATAAACTAAGATTGGCGAGGATTCACGGAAAAAAATGAAATCATCCGGTGTATCCGTGGCAACCTTTTATTCTATTATCCGGAGCTTGGCATAGTTCAGCATGATCTTTTTCTCTCCATTCAGGTCAAATTTCACTGTTGCTACGGGATTATGGGCGGCTCCTTCCATTTTAGTTACTTCTCCAAAGCCGAATTTCTGGTGCTCCACTTTCTGACCTACCTGGAGTTTGGATGTGTCGCTGGCTATAAAATCGGCAGAAGGAACATGTTCTTTCGTTTGTGGCCGGGAAACGGGTGATAAGTAGGAAGGTTTTTTAGATTCCGTTGATTGCTTTGATTGCCATCCCGCACCAAACCCTCTTGTCATTCTGTCAAAAGCTGAGGAGCTAAAGCTGCCCTGGTTCCTTGATCCACCACCGGCGAAACTTCGGTCCAGGTATTTTTCCGGCAACTCACTGATAAAGCGGCTGGGCTCATTTTGTACCAGTGACCCAAATTTATATCTCGTATTGGCATAGCTGATCCACAACCGGCTTTTCGCTCTTGTAATAACTACATAAAACAGGCGGCGTTCCTCTTCCAGCTCTTCTCTTGTATTAATGCTCATCGCATTTGGAAAGAGCATCTCTTCCAGGCCGGCTGCGAATACGCAACCAAACTCGAGGCCTTTTGCCGCATGGATGGTCATCAATTTTACAGTATCGGCATTAGGATCTTTCTCATCCGCATCCGTAAGCAAAGTGATCTGTTGCAGGTAAGAACCCAGACCCTTGTCTCCCACTTCTCCTTCATCGGTGTCGGGACTTTCGGTCCACTCTTTAATACTATTCAGTAATTCCTGTATGTTCTCGTAACGTTGAACACCTTCCGCGCTTTTGTCATTGAATAGCTCCCTGATAATATTTGTCTGTTTGCCAACATGCGAAGCAACCTCGTAAGCGTTCTTTGTCTTGAGCATGCTGGTGAAGCTCTTTATCATGGTCACAAAATCCTCTATGGCCTGAAGGGTCCCGGTTCTGAATCCGTACTTCGCTGCATTCTCGAGGACCTCCCACATGGAAATATTGCCTTCGTTGGCCACCAGTATCGCTTTATCAACTGTTGTTTTGCCAATTCCTCTTGCGGGGAAGTTGATGATGCGTTTTAGCGCCTCTTCATCTTTTGGATTCACCAGCAGCCGCAAATAAGCCACCAGGTCTTTTATTTCTTTTCGCTGGTAAAAACTGACACCTCCATACATCGTGTAGGGAATGCCCATGCGGCGAAGACTTTCTTCAAAAGCACGGCTTTGTGCATTGGTACGATAGAGGATCGCAAAATCCTTATTGCTATAATGATTGCGGAGCTTCTGTTCCTGGATCGTATCGGCCACAAATTTTCCTTCATCGTTATCGGTCATTGTACGCACCAGGTTTATCTTTTCACCTTCCGCGTTTTCGGTAAACAACACTTTTTCGATCTGCCCTTTATTATTCCGGATCACTTCGTTGGCTACGTGCAGGATGCTTTGTGTACTCCGGTAGTTTTGCTCCAGCTTCACCACTTTTACATCGTCATAATCTTTTTGGAACTGCAGGATGTTTTCAATGGTAGCGCCGCGGAAACTATAAATACTTTGTGCATCATCTCCTACCACGCATACATTCTCATGCATGGCTCCGAGCAGCTTGATGATCTCGTACTGGGCCGGGTTAGTGTCCTGGTATTCGTCAATTAAAATGTATTTGAACTTATGCTGGTATTTGCTCAGGCTATCCGGGAAATTTTTTAGCAGCTCATAGAATTTCAACAGCAGGTCATCAAAGTCCATGGCGCCGTTTTTAAAACAACGCTGGACATAAGCTAAATAAATCTGGCTGATGGCCGGGCGATTGGACCGTGTATCTTCCTGCTGCAGGTAGTAATCGTCGGCGTATTCGGCCGGACCCACCAAAGCATTCTTGGCCGCCGATATCCGGTTGTAAATGGTCGCAGGTTTGTAGTGTTTGTCATCAAGGTTCAACTCATTGATAACAGTTTTTACAACGCTTTTTGCATCGTCTGTATCATAGATGGTGAAATTGTTGGGATATCCGAGTCTTCCCGCTTCAGCCCTCAGTATCCTTGCGAATACGCTATGAAAGGTGCCGATGTATAAATTACGGGCTTCATTATTACCGAGGATTCTTTCCACTCTTTCCTTCATTTCTTTTGCCGCCTTGTTGGTAAAGGTCAGCGCAAGAATATTGAATGCATCTACTCCATTGGCCATAAGATGAGCGATGCGGGTCGTCAGCACTTTGGTTTTGCCACTGCCCGCGCCTGCTACGATCATTAAGGGACCATCGATATGTAATACAGCCTCCTGCTGCCGCTCATTCAAGCCACGTAAATAATCGATCATTTAAATTTCACCTGTATTTAAAGAGGTGACAGGCGTGCAAGTTACATGATAGCCGCCAATGCCGGGGGAGATTGGACAAGTTGAGCGAAAGAAAAAAATATACTCTATGAACCGCGTTGAGAACCACCGGTAAGTTTGGTGTTTTTCGCTATAGCCTTGCTGTTTGTCTTGCCCTTGGGTGAGGGAAAACCCGGATTGTTTCGTTGCTGCTGGTCCTTTTTTTTGCCCTTTTTATTGCTGTTGTTCAAGAGTGACATAGGAATATCATTTTTATCAGGTACAAATTTAATGGAATATCTCATGCGATGGTAAACTGGAATAGTCCTCTAGTTAGAATGGCCACGGAGAGCCGCAGAGTAAAAACAAAACCATGTCCTGCCGCCTTCCTTCGATAAGGCTACCCCCAACATAGCAGCTACTCCTATGTTTGTAAATAGGGAAAATATTTTTTTAACAAGTACAAATTAAATAAATGACTAAGATAACCCCGGTTTAAACAACGGTCAGGCTTTTGTTTGTTTATTACTTAGGCCATTTTTCTACCTTGTTAGTAACAGGTTTCACTGAGTGCAGGTATGAATAGATCGCACGCAGGTCTTCTTCTTTCATGGTACCATACATGGACCAGGGCATAATTGAATTTTCTCTCCCGGGGTTAATATTAATCTTTTCGGGATTTGCGTTGGCTTTAAATTTCTGTACAAAAGCATCCTCTGACAGGCCTCCTATGCCTGTAGAGGAGTCGGGTGTGATGTTAGCAACGGCCACTTTAAAGAAAGGTGTAGCAAAAACGAAACCGCCGGAAAAAGCTTTATCAAATAGGGGGACGCCTTGCGGAGTCCTGGGTGTATGACAGTCGCTACAGGAAGCCAGGGTTACAAGGTATTCTCCATATTTTATTTTATCAGAAGGATCAGGAAGTACATTCTTAGAAAGGTCAGGTTGGGCCAAAGGACCAAGCATACTCATAGAAATGTCCAGTTTGCGAGGCGGCCTGAGACTATCAATCGACTTTAAAGTACGTATGTAAGAAATGATAGAATAGATATCGTCCTTCGCTGCGCGGCTGTAATTATGATAAGGCATTATCGGAAAAAGTGTGTCTCCTTTCTTATTTACGCCAGTAGTCATCGCCTTTATAATATCATCGTCACTCCAGTCTTTTAACCCAAAAGGAGTGATGTTGGGAGCGAATACTACCCCGGGAACCATTTCTGTTTTAGTAAATGGAAAACCGGCACCACCGCCTTCACTACCGGGAACTACCGGCAGGGACCATTTTGTAATATCTCTTGTGCTATGACAGTCGACACATAAAGCAATATGATTGGCAAGATACTCGCCTCTTTCAATCCTGGCGACCGAGTCCTTGTTTTGTGTGGTTTGGGTTTCTGCTTCTTTCCCAGTATTGTTACACGACGAAAAATAAAAACTCGCAATGCTCACGAATAGCAATGCACATAAGACAGCAAATTTTCTCATGAAAGTGGTGGTTTGGATGGTGACAAAAAAGTTGGCGGCTAAAGATTAGGGATTTTTCTGACAAAACCATGACTGAAACACTGAAACTGCATCAACTGTAGTAAGTAATTGTTTGAAGTATCAGATCACCACAGACATTGAGTTCGAAATTTGATAATTGATAATATTCTTTCTCGTTTATTCGATTAAGGTATCATCTCAATCATAATTACCTGCGTACTTATCAGCATTCTCACTCCTGGCCAGAACGCTGATCGTTATGATTATTAAGATCTGTTAAGATATGATCTCAATTGATTCGATCAGTTTTTATTCCATGTATACCCTAACCCAAATGTCAAAGGAATCATCACCCCATTATTTTGTGGGAATATATTACCGTTGGAATAGTGAGCGATCCTTACACCTGCTTCCAAATTTCTTTTCTTTCCCGCGAGTATACCGATGCCCATGAAGTCCTGGAAAGTAAATTTGCCGCCCATATCCTTTCCATCTATAGTGGATCTTGAAATAAAGCTGGGACCGGCAAAGGAATAATCGAAGTACAGGTCAAGTGGTTTTGTCCTGGTAAACGTAAACCGGAACGCAGGATAGATCGACAACGTATAAAATGTTTCATTGCCGGATTTCCACCAGCCGGCACCAGCACCCCAATCAAGCGAAAAAACCTTTCGCGTATGGAACAGGTTACTTCGATAGTTAATTGAAAAACCTCGTTTCACCCGGGCAGCTCCGCCCCAAAAAATATGGGCGTCTTTTGAGACAAAATTATTAATCCCATATCCCAGTCCGCCGGTAGTAAAAGCTATCCCGATACTATGCTTTGGAAAAACATGGCCGGTATCTGCATTTCGCTCCACTGTTTCTTTTGCAAGAGGACGCATCACATAATTGAATCCCGCCGAAGCAAAAAAACTAGCTGGTTGTTTTAGTTTATCACTGGATGAAGCCCATAAACTGTTTAGTGAAAGCTCCCAGTTACTATTCAATTGATATTTTAAACCGGCTCCCAGCAATAAGCCCGCATAAGATGCATCTTTAACACCCGGCCGGTCAACTACTATAAATCCACCTCGCGTGATAAGCGCGATACCTGCTTCTGCATTAAGCGAAACATTCTTTGAAATGGGTAGTTGGGGTTTAAGGCTCAGCCCAGCAACGTTCATTCCTACTTCATATTCATTGCTGCCATTTACATTCCTGTATTCGACAAAGGCCACGGGCCGCATGTAACTAAGCTCAGCGGATAAGTATTTATTGAACTGGTGGCCAAAAAGAACTCTTACTGCAGCATGCGGTATATGAATAGATGAAGAAGTAAAGCCAGGTTCCAACTGTTTTTGTGAAAAACGGTAATCAATATAGCCTAAGTCGACGCCAAAATAGGAATTGGTAAGCAGGGCGGGGTATTGTGCCCTCTTATCCTGGCCCGGGCAAATAAAACTACCAAGCAAAACGATCGCAGTAAAAGCTGTATGTAAAACTTTACTCATGACTACCTGAATAAACCGGGTGCCACGAAATCAATTTCATCACTTCCAGGTTTTCATCCATCACAACCATGTTGGCCGGGTAGCCTTTTTCAATTTTTCCCATTTCGCCGGGCGTTCCAAAAACTCTTGCGGGATATAAGCTACACATTCGGAGCGCTTCGCCCAATTCAATATGACAGTTATCTACCAGTTTCTTTACCGCATTTGCCATGGTCAGCGCCGAACCGCTGAGTATGCCATTGGATTCATACTTGTCCCCTGCGCGTTGATGCGGATATTGTCCGATGTCTGTTTCCGTAACCGCATCGGTAATGACAAATAATCTTTCCTTCATCACGGCCCTGGCTATGCGAATGGCGGCGAAGTCTACATGATACCCGTCGGGGATGATGCTCGCTGTAACTTTATCATGGTCCATTGTAGCTCCCACCAGACCAGGGGCCCGATGCTGCAGCGGACTCATGGCGTTGTATAAATGGGTCACTGTTTTGATGCCCTTGCCAAAACTGTTCGTCGCCTGTTCGTAGGTCGCATCGCTATGACCGGCCGATATAATAATATTATGGGAAAGTATGAGATCGATGACTTCCTGGCTGCAAACTTCTGGTGCCAGGGTTATCATTTTAATAACGTCCTTGCCATAATTCAACAGCTGTTCTGCCTGCTGTATTGTCGGCGAATGTATCAACTGCTCTACATGGGCGCCTCTCCGTGTTTTATTTATCCAGGGGCCTTCGATGTGA
>VBAT01000044.1:96547-154203 GCA_005884665.1 Bacteroidota bacterium | reverse complement strand
CATCGATACATTTATAAAATACGTCGTAGGTATTCGTCGCTACGGTTGGGAGGCAAAAAGCCGCGCCACCTTTATTACAATATTCGTTTAATTCAAACAAAGAGCTAGCTTCCGGGTAAACAGCCAGCAACTGTCCATGAGCGCCATATATCTGAAGGTCGATAAATGCGGGGGCAATGATTGCATCGCCGAACTTCTCTACCGGCAATTGTTGGTTCAATGCCGAAACTTCAACGATATCGGTTATCATGCCGTCATCGGTAATCACGGCATGTCCGGAAAGCCAGTTTTCCCCCGTAAAAATGCGGTCAGCGATATATGTCCTGCGTTGAGACAAAAAATAATTTGCGGTAAAATTAAGGAATGTGTTGTTGGCAAAGACTATTGCATAGATGGCGGCATCACCTTTTTTTCACGCCACGCCGCAAAGGCGCAACGCGTGTGTCATTATGATAAGATCGTTATCCCGCTCAATAGCGGGATTGCGCGAGGTTATATTTTTACCCGGAGACAAACCGGTAGCCGATACCTTTGATGGTAATAATCTCCAGGGAAGGGTCTTCCTTCAGGTAACTCCGGAGCTTGGTAATATATACATCGAGGTTGCGGGAATTAAAGAATGAATCATTGCCCCAAAGCAGGGTCAGGATATCCTTACGGTCTATGATCTTTTCCCGGTTTTGGTATAACAATTTCAGCAACTCACTTTCGCGATAAGAGAGCTTACGGTCTTCCTTGCCTGAACTGAGCACCTGGCGATTGATCTGGAAATTATATTTACCTATTGTTACGTTGTCGCTGGTGGGTTTCTCGGTATTGCCACCTTTGCCGCGCAATGCATTTTGAATACGGACGATCAACTCCTCCATGCTGAATGGTTTGCGGATATAATCATTGCCGCCCAGGGTGAATCCCTTTACAACATCTTCCGTTTGCGTTTTAGCTGTCAGGAAAATAATAGGAATGTCCCGGTTTATTTCCCTGATCTCATCGGCAATCGTAAAGCCATCCTTATTGGGCAGCATAACATCAAGTACGCAGATATCCGGCCCGGTTTTTTTAAAGAGAGCTGTCGCTTTTCCGCCATCGCTCTCCATCACGACCTCGAAACCGCGGCTTTCCAGACTTTCCTTTACAATCTTTCCAAGGAACAATTCATCCTCGACATAAAATACCTTAGTTGCCATATTTTTTGGGGGAATAACAATTATACATAAGGGAACTTCGCGGTAAAGGTACTTCCCTTTCCCAATTCGCTTTCCACCTTTATATCGCCGCGGTGACGTTTTATTACTTCTGACACATAGCTGAGTCCAAGACCGTAGCCTTTGATGTTGTGTTTATCTCCAGTCGGAACACGGAAAAATTTATCAAATACTTTTTCTTTATAAGCCGGTGGTATGCCGATGCCATTGTCGCTTACACTAAACTCTATGAATTCGGGATTAGACCGCAGGTATACATCAATAACCGGGTTCTCCTGGCTGTATTTAAGCGCATTGTCCAACAGGTTATAGATGACGCTGGTAATATGCAGCTTGTCGGCCTCAACTACAAAATTATCACCTTCTGTGTGCAGGCTTACCCTCGCGTGATATTTTTCAAACTGAAGGCGCATGCTGCTCATTACCTCTTCTGCCAACATCTTGCAGTCAAACTGTTCTTTCTTCAGTTCCATTTCCTTTTTCTCAAACATCGAAAGCTTGAGCACTTTATCTACCAGCAAACCGAGACGCTGCAATTCATTTTGGGAGATGTCGAGGTATTCTTTCGTTCGTGCGGGATCACTGATAGCATTAAAGTTTTTTAGCGCCTCGATAGCCACACCTACTGTCGCGATCGGGGTTTTTAGTTCATGAGTGATATTGCTGATGAATTCATTCTTCAGCTCAGCGAGCCTTCTTTGCTTTGCCAGGTTTCGATACAACAATACAAATGAAATAATCGTGATCCCCACCAGGAAAAGTGAAAAGAGGATGGGAAGCGTAAGTTTTTTCAGTATATAACTCATTTCATTGTCCAGGGAAAGATGAAAGGCAATAGGTTTGGCAAAGCCTATGGTCACTTCGTTGGGCTCTTTTGAATTGACGGCTGTGCTATCCAGGCGGCTTACTGTAAAATCCAGATCTTTAAGTCCCTCTTCTTTTAGCCTTGCATCGAATGAACCGGTTACATCTTTTATTGTGACAGAATCCCTCACTGATATCGAATCCATGTTGTAAAGAAACCGGAACACCGCGTTTTTCTGTTTCAATTCAAGCTCCGCAGGCTTAAAGATATCTTCGGTATTTGGTACACGGGGTCCAGATCTTTCAAAAAAGACCTCGTCGGCGTGATTCATGATGGTTGAATCGGGCTTTCCTTTTTTATCATTTCCATCATAGGTAATGGTGACTATCCCTGGATTCTTTTTACCAGTTTTCATTTCCTTCACGATTCCAGGGTGGTGAAATGAATCCGAGCTGATCTCGATCCGTTCGATTGTGCCATTGAAATGCCCGAGGTTAGAGGCTAATGAATCGGCGTTGATCTTTTGCATGGAGCCGTTCTTTCCTGGAATAATAAAGGCGCGGGCTTTTCCTGTGTCGTCACCGGCTTCACGGATCTTTTCCTGGATTAAGTTCATCAAACTGATCGGCTCCAATTTTCTACTGCCGCTGCTATCTCGTAAATGTGGCCGTTTCCTTGGCTGCACCATCACTTTACCGTTCATTGGATGCGAAGAAGAATCAAACTGCCAGCTCATTTTTTCCAGTTTCAGTTTCGATGCCTGCAACTGCAAAATGGTTTGGCGGAAATCAACATTGGTCTTTATTTCCAGGTTTTGTTTTTCGCGGTTATAGTTATCCTTAAGCCAATACCCCTGGAACCCGGTAATGCCGAGGATGGTAATTGCCATTAATATTGCTGACCACCGGAGCTTTTTCATGCCTGTTGATTCATTTATTTCACGCAACGCCGCAACGAATCCTACAAGGATACCTCTTTCTCTCCTTTAATCTCTTGGCGTTTACAAATGTAGCCCGATATCCCCGGTCATTTTGCCTGTATTAACGTTTATTAACCTTAATGAAAGGTGGCTTAACTTATCCTACCAACCGGGGCTATTAGCTTTGGCTTAAAACAAAAACTATTATGAAGAAAATACTGATCGCCGGCGGAATGGTATTAGTCACAGCACTATCTCAGGCACAGATGAAAGAAGGCAAAGTCACTTACGAACGTGTTTCCCAGATCCAGATACGTATGAACGACGGCCACGAAGAAATGCAGAATATGTTGCCTAAATCAAGGACCGATAATTTCGAATTGACGTTTGGCAACAATAAATCATTGTGGAAGCAGGCGGAAAGAGAACAGGAAGATGATGGATTTGGTGGTGGCGGTGTGCAGATCCGCATGTTTGGCGGTGGAACGGATGATATACTGTACAATGATCTATCAACAGGTAAAAGGACTGAGCAACGTGAAGTGTTCGATAAAAAATTCATCATTGACGATAGTAGCCGGCCGCTAAAATGGAAAATGACTGGCGAAACCAAAATGATATTAAACCATAATTGCATGAAAGCAACGGCTACTCAAACGAGCTCCCGTATGCAGATGTCAATGGAAAATGGAAAAATGGAAAGAAAACAGGTTGAGGACACTGCGGTTGTTGTAGCCTGGTTCGCTTCCGACATACCCGTATCTGCCGGGCCTGCCGAATACCAGGGGCAGTTGCCGGGGTTAATACTCGAGATGGATGTAGCCAATGGCCGGCAAACGTTCAGGGCGACTGAAATATCTCCGAAGGCGGATCTCGCCAGCATAAAAGAGCCGACAGGCAAAAAACACTATACCCGCGAAGAATTCCGCACCGAAATGAATAAGATGATGGAGGAAATGCAGAAGAACAATGGGGGGAATATGCAGTTCAGGGTGAGGAATTAAAACATTCAAAATAATAAAGCAAATCCTTCCCTTGCGAAGGATTTTTTTGTGTCTATACTATGATCAACTAATAAAATACAAGATCCAATCCCGCCAACTGGCGGGACAAGAATCAAATAAAATTCAATCGAAAAGATCAAACCAGAGATCACCCAGGCTTTTACTTTTTCTGCTTGTCTGGCAGCTACCAGTTATTTCGCCCGTTCACTCTTTTTCAAAACCAAAGACACGGGTTGGATATGATACTCGGCTCCATTCGAATCTTTTTAAAAAGCCGGAATAACGATTCAAATGATTAGCCTTTCGCCTTCATCTTAATAAAATCTTTATACCCCTCGGCTTTCATTTTATATTTTCCTTATACCCCATAATCTACCTTTGTGTTGATAAGCAAACACAGTGTCATTTAACTTATACAAGATCAGCCGGGTTACTCAATGCTTACTAAGCGCTGGATTTATTTTGTGTATAGCCGGCATTTGTTTTTTGTTCCAGGGCGTCATATCGTATAAGATGCCTGCTTTTGTTCTTTTGCTGGCCGTTTCACTGATCGCTGTCATATTCGACATTATTCCTGTATTGCTTGCTGCTTTATTGAGTGCACTGACCTGGGATTTCTTTTTTATTCCCCCGCGTTTTACGTTCAGGGTGACTTCGGCAGAAGACGCATTACTGTTATTGATGTATTTCGTAATAGCGTTGATCAATTCAATTTTAACCCATCGCATTAGAAGGTTTGAAAAGCTTGCAAGGCAAAAAGAAGAAAAAGCCAATACGATCAAACTTTACAATACTTTGCTCAACTCCCTTTCGCATGAGTTGAAAACACCTCTCGCGACGATCGTTGGTGCGGCCGATAATCTGTTAAATGAACCGCGCCGGCTTTCCGATGTGAATAAAAGGAACCTGGTGGTCGAAATATCCATGGCTTCCTTAAGGTTGAACCGCCAGGTGGAAAACCTGTTAAGCATGTCCCGGCTTGAATCCGGTTTTATACAGCCCAAAAAAGACTGGTGTGATATTAATGAAATGATTTATGCCGTGGTGAACAGGTTGGAAGCAAACCTGAAAAACTATGACCTGAAGATAATGATCGAAGAGAACCTTCCTCTTTATAAGCTGGATTACGGCTTGATCGAACAGGTCCTTTATAATCTCGTTTACAATGCAACGATATATACACCAGAATTTTCCGAACTATACATCATTGCCAAAAACAATAGTAACAGGATCTACCAACTGGACCCGGACGATACAATGCAAAGTCGCATAGCCCGGGAAAATGATTACCTCACGCTGATCATCGAAGACAGGGGGCCAGGATTTCCGGAGGACGAATTGGAGAAAGTGTTTGATAAATTTTACCGGTTAAAAAATTCAAAGACCGGTGGGACAGGTTTGGGTCTTTCAATTGTAAAAGGATTTGTGGAGGCGCACCGGGGAATTGTGATTCTGGAGAATGTGCCGCATGGAGCCAGGTTCACTATTGAAATTCCCACAGAAGTTTCTTATATAAAAAACCTGAAAAATGAATAACCCGGAAGTGTTGATCATAGATGACGAGAGCCAGATAAGAAGGTTGTTGGAGATCACGATGGAAAGTAATGATTATGCTGTCGTGTCAGCACCATCCGCCAAAGAGGGATTAAGGATTGCCGCCAGTCATCCACCCGACCTGGTTATTCTTGATCTCGGGTTGCCGGATGAGAACGGGCACAGGGTACTGGAAAAGTTGCGCGAATGGTATACCAGGCCAATCATCATTCTTTCAGTTCAAAGTAATGAAGAAGACATAGTCAGGGCGCTGGATAATGGCGCCAATGATTATCTTATTAAACCATTCAGGACCGGTGAGTTGTTGGCGCGCATCCGGTCAGTGTTACGAAATCCAACATCCTCCAATGGACATGCTGTTATCGATTGCAATGAGTTGCAGATAGATCTTGCCGGAAGAACAGTTAAAAAGAATGATGAGCTGGTAAAACTTACGTCGACGGAATATTCACTGCTTGCATTGCTTGCCCAGCATGAAGGGAAGGTGTTGACGCACCAGTATCTTTTGCGGGAGGTATGGGGACCGGGTTTTATAAACCAGTCGCAATATTTAAGAGTATTCATTGCACAACTAAGGAAAAAAATAGAAATCGATCCAAACCGGCCCGCTCATATTCTTACAGAGTCGGGTGTAGGATATCGATTTGTTGCCAGGGAATAATCCATCAACGATAAAATCATTACGATGAAACCGGATACGACTCATTCGGGCAGGATAACTATTGCCTCATTGCTGGTGGCGCTTGGAATTATCTATGGCGATATTGGCACCAGTCCTTTATATGTATTGAAAGCGATTGTTGGTAACAGGCATATTGATGAAACACTAGTATTTGGAGGAGTTTCCTGTATCTTTTGGACTCTCGTATTCCAAACGACAGTCAAATATATCTGGCTTACATTGAAAGCCGATAACGATGGCGAAGGCGGAATATTTTCATTATATGCGCTCGTTCGCCGTTATGGAAAAAAACTGGTGATCCCAACCATTCTTGGCGCCACGACGCTATTAGCTGACGGAATCATTACTCCGCCCATATCCGTTGCATCCGCCGTGGAGGGTTTTGAAATGGTGGTGCCAGGCCTACCTACGGTTCCGATTGTCATCATTATCCTGTCACTGCTTTTTTTCTTTCAGCGGTTCGGCACACAAAAAGTTGGAGTTTCATTCGGACCGGTTATGGTAGTCTGGTTTTCCCTGTTGCTGGTTACCGGTATCAGCCAGGTGATGCTTTTCCCGGATGTCATAAGAGCATTAAATCCTTACTACGGTTACAGGCTTCTAACCCAGTACCCGAATGGGTTTTGGCTGTTGGGGGCGGTGTTTTTGTGTACAACGGGAGCGGAAGCATTATATTCCGATCTTGGTCACTGTGGCATCCGCAACATCAGGATCACATGGATATTTGTAAAGATCTGCCTGGTTGCAAATTACCTGGGCCAGGCGGCCTGGCTCATGCACCAGGGTCAGCCATTCCTCCAGGATCGCAACCCGTTTTTTGAAATGATGCCTCACTGGTTTCTTGTCGCCGGGATCATAATTGCTACAACTGCTACCATTATCGCTTCACAGGCATTGATCAGTGGTTCCTACACGCTGATCAGCGAAGCTATGAACCTCAACTTTTGGCCGAGGGTGAGCGTAAGACAACCATCCAATCTCAAAGGCCAGATCTATATACCAAGCGTGAACATAATACTGTGGCTGGGATGTATCGGCATGATCCTGTATTTCCGCTCATCTACCCATATGGAAGCGGCCTATGGTTTTTCCATCACTGTTGCCATGATGATGACCACTATTTTACTTAGCTATTTTCTTCTATACAAATTAAAATGGAACAGGTGGCTGGTTCTTGTTCTGCTGTTGGTCTTTGTCATTACGGAAACTTCTTTTTTCGTTGCCAATATCGCCAAGATCAAACAACGATGGATGTTCCTGTTTTTTGAATTCTTCATTTTTATGACCATGTACATTTGGTATTTCGCAAGAAAGATCAACAATCGATTTACGCGCTTTGTTGACCTCGGTAAGTATGCCCCGGTCATAAAGGAGCTTAGCGAAGACGACAACATACCTAAGTTTTCTACACATCTCATTTATCTTACCAAAGCCAATATCTGGAACCAGGTAGAAGAAAAAATAATAAACTCTATATTTTCAAAAAAACCGAAACGGGCCGATGTGTACTGGTTTGTCCATATAAACCGTACAACGGAACCTTATACGCTTAGCTATGATGTCTCCGAGCTTATTGACGACAAGGTGATCAAAGTGACTATTCATGCGGGGTTTCGCATTCAACCCAAAACAGAATTGTATTTTAAAAAGATCGTACAGGAGTTGGTCGCTCAAAAAGAACTGAACCTTCATATCCGTCCTGACGGTTCAACAAAATATAATGCCCAACCAGACTATAAATTCGTGGTAATTGAAAAATTCCTTTCGGTCGAAAATGAGTTTGCGTTAAAAGAAGGCATCCTTCTCAATTCTTATTTTTTCCTGAAAGAATTGGGACAAAGCGACGAAAAAGCATTTGGTCTGGATAAGAGCGATGTCGAAGTGGAACACGTGCCACTAATCTACCAGCCCGTTCAAAATATCCAGTTGACAAGAAATCAGGACATGGCATGAGCAATGTCTCAGTTGGGTCATTCTGAGAATTAGGAGTTAGGATTTGGTGTTTGTCATAGTCGCGATAACGGCCTCACCCTCCGCTCTACCTCATTATCATCCTCATTCCTCCACCTCCAGCATTGTTCAAGCCGGTCTTGCTCAAACTATACGTAAAGCTCAGCATGAAGAACCGGCGCAATGAGCTTACCCGGCTGTCTTCAATATACCCTGAATTAGTATTGCGGCTGACGATCACATTTTTGTTCAACAGGTCGGTAGCGCTGAATTTCAGCTCGCCGCGATTATAGTGAAGGAATTGTTTGGCAATGCTCGCATCCCAGATCGGCACCCTGGTATTGAACCCTGCTGCCCGCTGGCTATTGACAGTATAAGCAAACGAGGTTGAAAGGAAAAACTGTTTCGGAAGCTGCCAGTCGAATGAGGCATTATACTCATAGGAGAGATAGCTATTGTTCATGCCTGACTGTAATGAGTACTTTGTCGTATTGTAATCCATCTCATATCCCAATGACATATTAACCTTATCATGTGGATTCATGTCCAGGCTTATTTCCGGTCCAGCCATCCAGGTCCTTGTTCCGTTTTCCAGTGAATTAACGAATTGTTTTCCCTTTAAATAACCCAGGCGTCCTCCCAGTTCCAGCGAGCCCTTGAGAAAACGGACCGGCATGCTGTAGCTGATATTGCTATTGACATTATAGACGCCGTTCACATTGACGGGTGTTGAATAACGAATCCCTGTTTGCTGGTTCAGTGAATCATAATTCACGATCTTGTTGCGGGTGGCCTGCATTGTCAGGAATAGAAAAAGGTTTTTGCTTTTATAAGGGCTCAGAAGGCTCAGGTTGGCCTGTACATTATGTGTGTATTCCTGCTTCAGATATGGATTACCGAAACGGATATTCAGACGATCGGTAAGATCGGGAACCGGCTGGAGCTGCGACATTGAAGGCTGGTTCGTATTGGCTCCATAAGTAATCGAAAAGGTTTTGAAACGGGAAATATAATACTGGAATCTTGCATTGGGCAACAGGTTGCGAAACGTTTTTCCAATCACCGAATCCTTAACACCACTGACCACTTTCCCGTCCAGTCCGGCCTGTTGCCAGGTAACACCGATGGCATAATTGTACTTTTTCATTTGTGTACGCACACGTACGCCTGCATTGGTAAAGCCATAATCATTCCGGTAGTCATTGGTCTGAAGATCGTTGAGATCATCAAACTTTTTTGTCTGCCGGTTGAAATCGTAGGTGGTTATATCCGACCGGCTTCGGCTGTTGCTTTTGCCAACGCTAAACTCCATCAGCGATCTCTTGAATAAAGGTTCGGTGTATACAGCTCTTGCATTATAGCTACGGAGATTGCCGTTGCTGTTGCTTTCCTGGTTGAGGGTATCTTTTTGGCCTGGTCCATCATAGAAATTGGTGATAGAGGTCAATCGGCCATCTCCCTCGCTCTCATTCACGCTGGTCTGAAGACTAAGCGAGAATGTCCTGCCTTTGCGTTTGAATTTTTTACGGAAAATAAGATCATTGCGAAAATTAAACCCGTCATTGTTTACAAGATTATTACTTATCCCGTCATTGACCAGGAAATTATCAGGTCGAACGGTCCGGTAATCTGTCTTTGACTGGTTTTTTGTTTGCTGAAGGCTAAGCGAGGGAATGATCCGCAACGAAGTAGTTGAATCGATCTGGTAAAGCAGGTTCATGTTAAACCGGTGACTATTGTTCACATTATCAGAAAATGAGTTCTGCGCGTACCGGTTATTGCTGCCAAACAGGTACTGTCGGTTAAGATGCTTTTCCATAACCGGGTTATAGTGGTTATAAAAATAATTGCTTTGCAGATCGGCTTTCGTCCCGATAATATTATTATAGTTGAAACCGCCACCCCAGGCCGTATTGATGCCGCCGTTGTTGCCCCCATTAAGCCCCATGGCAGATGCATCAGCCCCGGACATATTGATACTGATATTTCCTCCTCCGCCTTTCTGCATCCGGGCCAGTTCCCCGGTAAAATTTAAGATGTCCATAAAGGAGAAACCTTCGGCATTGATATTATTGGCCATGCCGATAGCCGACATTTGCCTGGCTCCTTTAAATGAATTGACATTAAATTTCCCTGAATAACGTTCATTATCGCCGCCACCGGCAGTGACTTTTCCAAACACACCTTTTTTCTTATCCTTTTTCAGCTTGAGATTGATCGTTTTTTCATAGTTGCCATCTTCAAACCCGGTAAGCTGCGCCTGGTCACTTTGCTTATCATAAACCTGTACTTTATCTACTGCATCAGCAGGCAGGTTCTTGGTGGCTATCTTGGGATCATTGCCAAAGAACTCTTTTCCATCCACCAGCACCTTGCTTACCTTTTCTCCCTGGGCTTTCACGGTTCCGTCCTTTTCTACTTTTACCCCGGGAAGTTTTTTCAGTAACTGTTCTACACTCGCATTTGGCTGAACCTTAAAGGAACCGGCATTGTACTGAACCGTATCGCCCACCATGGTCACGGGCGGAGCATCGTTGGTCACCACTACTTCTTCCAGCACTTTATTTTTATCGTTCATCGTGATGTTGCCAAAATCCCGGCTCTTATTGTCATCATTGATCGTAAAAATCTTGTTGGTCGTGTGATAATTGACGTGAGTGATCATTAACCGGTATTCCCCGTTGTGAATACCGCTGAGCTCAAAGTTTCCCGAATTGTCGGTCATCGTAAACGAAACAAGTGAGGAGTCCTTTTTTTCAACAACGGTAACGGTTGCACCTGTCACTGGTTGTTTGGAAATAGTATCAAAGGCGATGCCCCTGATCGTGCCATTCTTCTGGCCAAAGGATAAAATGGTAAACAAAATAAAGCTGGCCGAAAGGAATATTTTTCTCATAACTGTTGATTCGGCTACGAAAATATTCCTGGCAAAAAACAAAACGGGTTAATCAGGCTTGCTTTAATGTTAATGAAAGTTAATTTGTGCTGAGTGAGCGGTGAGTTCGTAAGAAAGTGGATGTTAGATGCTGGATGCTTGTCATTGCGAGCGGAGCGAAGCAACTGGATGCGATGTACTAGCATCGAGCATCTGCATCTAGAATCCAACTTAGTCCTGTGTTTCGCCTTCACCATCATCCCTGTTCCGGTCGTAGACAAGCACTCTTACTTTCCAATCCATCCCTTCGGCTTCCATGACCAATTCTACTTTTAATTTTTTGATCGATTCACTCGGCGGATCGAAGGAGAAGAGCACGCTGGTGAAATTCTTCTCTTCGGCAGGGGTATCGTATTCGCCTTTCAGATGCATCGAACCTTTCTGGAGATTATTCAGCTCATTGTAAAGCGTCCTGTATTTTTTCCTGGCAGCTTCAAAATTGTCGGTGGTAAGCATCAGCGCCTGCCAACTATTGACAGGCTCTTTTTTACCTGAGTATTTTGTGATGGTGCACTCTTCGGCGCCATTCACCTTGAAGTTGCACTGATAGTCGGTCGACTGGGGATTTTGAATAATAAGATCGCCGGTTATGTTCTCGAAATGATTGGGATAATCTTCAATCACTTTTTTAAGGTCGAGAGCAAAGCTGCTACCGGGATACAATTTGAGTTGCGAATGACCAGGACCATAAGAAATCAAAAAAATAGTAAGAAGAGCAAGTGTTTTTACGGGCGGCTTCATGAATTTTGAATTTAATGGGTGGAGAAATACGCCGCAATATTAGAAAATCTTATATCTATTACATACTTTTAATAGGAAAATCCCGTTAAACCCTTTATTAAACGATCCAGAATATGAAAAACAAGGACATTTCTCACGCAAACGAGGAAGCAAAGATCTACCACAACTACTACAAACCTTCTCTTAACATTTTAAGATTATTCAAATCGGTTTTGTCTGTATTTATTTCAGGCTCTTCACCTGCGGCAGGAACAGTAAGAAGGAAAAGATTCTGAAGAATCAAGTTGTTTACTAACCTTTGCACTATACCAACGTCTCGCCAATGGCGAGACGTTTTTCGTAGTGGTCAGATCGCTAATTCATCCGCATATCATTCATTCTTCTTTCCATCATACGGGGCATGCCAGGCATCATTGGCTGCTGTTGCTGGCCGCGCCCACCCATGCGGTTGATGTTAAAGAGGAGACTTACCATGAAGTAGCGGCGCAAGACCATGCTGCGGGTATCTTCTATATAGTTTTGATTGGCCGTACGGCTGATGCTCTGGTTTTGGTTGAGGATATCATTCACAATGAAACGGATCTCCCCGTTCTTCTTTTTGAACACCTGCTTGCGGAAGCTGGCATTCCACAGCGGAATAGAAGTATTAAAACCATCGGATCTGCCGGTATTGAATAAATAATCAAAGTCCGAGGAGAGAATAAAGTTCTTCGGGAAAGTAAACGAACAATCCAGCGAATAGCTGTGAGTAAAGTAATCGTCGTTGAGTTGGGGGTTCTGCTGGGAGGTGATGCTGCTATAAGTAACATTAGCCCTTAGACCGATATCAAATTTCTCTTTATTCAGGTTAACTCCGGCGCCCTGGGTCACCGCCAGGGTGTTTGTATTATTTTTTACACCCCGGATAAGATTTACATCCCTGAAATAAGATGTATTGTTCGTAAAATTCAGGCTGGAGCCTTTCCATTTCATGTTTTTAAATGGCAGGCCCAGGGTAAAGAATGCCGAACCCCTGAACGATCCATTAGCATTGAGATAGGTGGTCGTTTGCTGCGGACCCTTTGTCGTAATGTCGCTGACGATCTTGTTTTGCGTTGTATTGAAATTAAGGTTCGCCGCCACATAGCGGAAAGTAAGTATGTTGAATGTATTATAACTCAGGTTGACATTATGAACAAACTCCTGTTTAAGGTTGGGATTACCGATTTTAATATTCAGCGTATCCGTTACATCCGGAACATTTTGGAGTTGGGAAACAGAAGGCTGGTTGGTCCGGCCGTTATAGCCAAATCGCAGGTTTTTGCCCTTAGACGGTGTGTAATTGAAATTGGCAGTGGGGAAGAAATTCGTGTAGCTCGTGTTCGTCGTGATCAGTGAATCTTTTCCCTGCATTGTCTTGCGGGTGCTGATATTTTCTAATGCTGAGCGCTGCACTCCGACGCCGAGTTGGTAATTGTATTTCTTGTTTTGTACGCGGAAATTAGTTCCAAAACGGTGAGCCCTGAACCTGTTTTCAAAATCATTGGTCAGCGGGAAATTGGGATCATCGTATTTCAGGGAAAAAGGATCATAGTTATAAGTGACTTTATTGGAAGTATTACGGTTTGACGTATAGGCATAATTGAACTCCATCACTTTATTCAGGCCAAGCGGCTCAGTGTAAGAGACGCTAACGACATTATTGTGAGTTTGTGTGGCCTGGTCGTTTTTCTGGTTTTGCCGGATCTGCTTCCGGAGCACGGCAGCTGTATCAAAATAATTGATATTGCTTATCGTAAACCCGCTGCTTTCACTTTGCCCAAACGTATTGGCCCATCCTAACGTAAATGTTCTCCCAATCTTTTTGAATTTGCGACGATAAAGAAGGTTGTTGTTCCAGTTTATTCCATCTCGTTCATTCGTACGGTCGGATGTATCCACCAGTGCCCGGAAATCATGCGCCTCCCAATCAACATCGGTAAAAGAATTGTCGTCATAATTGTTGCTGGAATGCTGAAGGGTGATGTTAGGAGTATATAAAATAGAACTTAAGGAATCGATTTGCGCTTCGATCCGGAAATTGATACGATGATTCTGATTTTTGTTATTGGAAAAAGTATTTCCTGTCCGGGAGGCAATGGAGTCAGGGTAGCTGGTTTTCCTAAAGCTGTTTTGCTGTTGCTGATTTTCCGTGTTGGAGAAAAAATAGCTGCCGGTTGCTTTTATCCGGCTTGTCCATTCGTCGCTGTAGTTAGTGCCCACGGAGATAGATTTAATAATACCTGTAGGTGTTGAGCCAAAATTGCTCCCGCCTCCGCCTCCTCTCGTTGATATCATCTGCATTCCATCTAACGCCATCTTGCCTCCCATACCGCCCCCGCCGCCAAATCCGCTGAAACCACCCATTGAGCTGATGATATCCGAAAACGCAAAGCCCTGCTTGTTTATATTATTAGCATTAAACAGCACCGACAGTCGTTGGGGACCATCGAATTTATTAGCGCTCAGATTTGCTTCATACCTGTTATTTTCTCCATAACCCGCTATGGCCCTTCCGAAAAGACCTTTGTTGCGATCTTTCTTCAATTTTATATTCATCGCCTTTGTACGGCTGCCATCATCGATCTTGGTGAATTTGGCCTGGTCACTCATATCATCATATACCTGTATACTTTCCACCATGTCGGCAGTAAGATTCTTCGTCGCCAGTTTGGGATCATTGCCAAAAAACTCCTTTCCATCGACATAGACCTTCTGCACCTGTTCGCCCTGGGTCTTAACATTGCCATCTTTATCTACCTCCACTCCGGGTAGTTTTTTTACCAGGTCTTCCACTGTGGCATTAGGCGCTGTTTTAAAACCACTCGCATTGAATTGTACGGTGTCGCCTTTCACTACGATCGGCGCTTCGTTGGTAACCGTCACGCCGGCCAGGGTTTTATAATCCTTTTGAGGCGATAGCTCGCCAAGATCAATTGTTTTCTTTTCAGCAGAGATCGAAATTTTTTTCCGGAATGATTGATATGCCTGGTGTGAAATGACAAGCTCATATTGACCGGGCACCAGGCCTTTAATTTCAAATATGCCCTGCTTGCTGGATAAAGTAAAAGTGACAAGAGAAGAATCTTTCGCCTGGATAAGAGAAATAGTGGCATCTGCAATTGCCTGTTTGGCAGCGGTATCAATTAATTTTCCCTTTATGCTTCCGTCTGCTTTTTGGGCTAAAACAGTGACGGAAACCGACAACAGCAAAGCCATGACGGCCAAAATCTTTCTCATAAGTAATAGTGTGTATACGAATTTAGACGTATTAAGGAAGAATTCCCTGCGTTATAACGTAAAAAGGCCGGGAAATGTGATGAGCGAGGAAAAGGACAGCGGAAAAATACAGTTATGGTCAGTTGCAAACTGACTATAACTGTGCAAACTAATCATAGCAGTATAAAAAAACCCGCTCCAGCGGAACGGGTTTTACAAAATGTATCCTTAGTCGAACAATTCTTAATCAATATCCCAGAACAATTTTCCTGTAAACACGTTTATCGTGCCTTGCGCTTTGACATTGGCGCCGTTTGTTGCTTCTTCGGTATTGGGATAGAAAAGCCGAACCGGTAATGCCTGACCAACCGGTGCGCCTGCAGAAGCAGGGAGGTTGGGATAATTTGTCCTGCGGAAATCACTCCAGGCTTCGAGACCGCTGAAGTCGGTTAACGCCAGCCATTTCTGGAGCCAGATGGTTTGAAGTTGCTGCGTGGTGGTCAAAGCAACTGACCAATCCGATAATTGCTTCCCGTTTACCAATATCGTAGTTGCAGGATCAGATGTTGTTCCTGTGACTCTGAACGATTCCTTCACACCCTGCTCGTAGTAAGTTTTTGCAGTACCTGATAATGTTACTCCCGGCAATGCAACCTTGGCTTCTGCGAGGTTGAAAAAACTTTCCGCGCCCAGCATCAGGTAAACATCTTTTGCATAGCCAGCTTTGGTGATAAAGCAGGGCCCGATATAAGATGTGTTTTGAGCAAGATATCCTGAAGTAGCCCCAAAAGGAACGCCTACATAGTTAGCAAGTATCTCGGGTTGAGTGCTCACACCTGAGTTATTAGGATTCTCTCCACCTTTTGCATAGGCGATACGCTTCAACCGAAAGGTGTCGTCTATGGCGATCATTTGACTAAACAGGAATGTTGTAGGTCTTGGGAAACGCGCCAGTGCCAATACAGCTCCTGCAGCGCTATATCCCCAGTTGGCGTAAAGTGGATTGGTCTGACCTGAGCTTTGTGTAAAACCAGGATTGCATTTTACATCCGTTCCGGCTGTTAGGAAACCTTCAGGAGTAGCTGCTGCCTTATTTATTTCTGCAACAACATAGGCCTGGCGGCTTGCCACCCGGCTTTGACGCATGAGTACTCTCAACTTTAATGAGTTGGCAAAACGGATCCAGTTGGTGGTATTCCCTTTAAATACAATATCGGAACCGCTCGATGTGCCGGTAAATGCATTGGCACGCAGGTCAGTTATCGCTCCATCCAACAGCACCATCAGGCTGTCATAGATCGCCTTCTGGTCGTCAAACTTCGGGGTGATAGAACCAGAACCTTTGAATGCATCGGAATAAGGGGCATTACCATAACAGTCCACTACCTGTTGAAAAACATAAGCCTTCATGATCTTGGAAGGACCCTTGAACTGCGGCATTCCTCTTGCATCGGCATTGTCAATAGCATACTGGAAATCTTCCAGCACATCATACCAGTTGTCCCAAAAATTGAAATTGGTATTATTAAAGTTGTAAGAAAAACGTGCAGGTAGATGACTGTGTCCAGTGACCACTCCAGTATACGCCGGTCTCATTGGGCGAAAGAGTAGCAGCTATGCGATTCACGCCCGAAGTAAAAACATAGTCGGGAGTAGAACCGGTCAGCGAATTCGGGTTGTTATTTACATTCAGGTAACTCTTTTTACAACCGGAAATAAACAAACCCGCCGCTAAGATCGCGATTATATATCTGTTCATTTTCATACTATAAACTTTTTAATTGCTTATTTAAAATTCACGCTCAATGTCACACCATATTGTTTTACGGGTGGGCTTTGTGAAGTTGTGCTTACCCCCAGGCCGTTTGTGTTAGTAAAGCTGAATTCAGGATCAGTGAACTGGTTTTTCTTGTCCACGATCGTGACCAGGTTTCTACCATACAAACCGATGGTGATGTCGGAAAGCACTTTCATTTTATTAACCCATTTGTCAGGCAGGCTGTAAGAAAGATTGATGTCCCTTAATTTGATGAACCATGCAGGAACAACAAAGTTTTCAGCGATCACCCTGTAATAGGTAACCCAATAATCGTATTCGGCTTCGTTAACAGCTTTATCATTTGGTACATATTTGCCGGTACCATCGAACAACGAACGGAGCTCTTTGTTCTGTCCATTTTCCTGAACCGGTAAATGTCATCTGGCGTCCGAGATCACTGTACATAACGTTTCCACCGCGGTATTCCCAATTAGTGGTCAATGTAAAGTCATCAAACCTTAATCTTGTTCCCGCGCCAAGAATATGCGGAGGAGTTGTACGTCCAAAGGTCTTGAGCGGACCGTTGTTTAGCGGATAGCCTGTTGCTTTATTAACAACAATTCTTCCGACCGAATCCCTTACATAGCTGATCGCTTTCATTTGAGGGAATGACTGACCCTTTACGAGAAATGCTCCTGCATAAGAGAATCCAGCCTGGAAGAATTCGGAAACATCTTTATACAGGGAATTGATCTTATTATTATTATAGGAGTACCGAACGCTAAAATCCCAGTTGAATCTTTGTGTTTTAATTATCTGGACCTTTAGATCTGTTTCATAACCCCAGTTCTTGGTCTCTCCCACGTTGATGCGAAGAGTACCATAACCAGTGGTTCTGGGTATTGTCACTGATACTACCTGGCCTTCACTACGCTGGTTATAATATGTTAAATCAAGCCCAACGCGGTTTTTTATAAGCTGGAACTCACCACCTACTTCGAATGAATAAACAAACTCAGGCCTGAGATCCTTATCAGGTAATACATCTCCCACGGTTATACCCACGGTATTGCCATAAGGGAAACCGCCAGAGTTAGGATAGGTTGGTTCCAAACCATAAGCGTTAATATTATCATTACCATTCTTGTTGTAGCCAACCCTTAATTTGAAATAGTTAAGTACGTTGCCTTTAATGCTGGGGAACATATCAGTGACTACCGCAGACGCGTCGAAGCCGGGATAGAAATAAGAATACATGTTTGTCGGGCGGGTTTGCTTGAAGAATTTCGACGTAGCATCATACCTGCCAAAAACATGTACAAACACCTGGTCTCTCCAGCCTACCTGGACTTCACCATAATAACCGTATTTGCGGTATTCGGTATTACTTTCTCCACCGCTTAAGTTGCCGAGACGGTTTTCTACGTTGAAGGTTCCCGGTACAACAATAGAGCTTGAGCCTACTGATACTGATTTTGTTTTCCTGTCGTAGATGCTGAAACCCAGGGTGCCTTTCAAGCTGAAATCTTTGAAATCCTTGTTAGCCTGCAACTGTAATTCGTTATTCAGGATATTTTCCGTATTGATATTATCCGATACAGATCCCAGGAAGTCGGTCAATGCGCGGGTGATACCCTTGCCATCTCCCTGGTCTACACCTGCTGGTACATATGCAAGGTTCTTGGCGTAATCGCTGTGAATGAATTTACCGACAGAGTTCTTTTGAGTCCTCGAGTTATTCATAGCACTGAGCCTGTCATTGACATTGAGCCAGGAAGCGAGTTTAAGTGTAAACTCGGCGGACCCGTTGATGTTCGCATCCTGGTATTTCACGCGTTCATTATCCAACCTGAAATAAGGATTAGTGTAATAGTCGTTATAATATCCATTGGGATTGCCAAACTTATTATGTTGCCAGTCGCGATATGTTGATAAAGGAATATTGCCGGCCTGGTTGATGGTTTCATTGTAAAAATCGAAAGTAGTACGATCATAAGCAGCCTGCACATAGTTTACATTGAAGCCGGCTTTTAATCTTCCCGTTTCAGTGGTTGCTGCAAAGCGGGCACCGTTTCTCTGGGCCTTGTCCTCGGGCACTATACCCCAGGTAAGATTGTTCTCATACGAGAGATAAAATGTACTTGCACCGCTTCCACCACTCACACTTGCCTGGTTGTTCACCGTTAAACCGGTGTTCCATATCCTTTCTCTTTCGCCAGGAATATTCGAATAGGGGAGCATGTTGCGGCTACTGTCCTGCAATACACGTCCTGCTATTCTCATTGATCCATCGAATGCATCACCAAACTGTTGGTTCTCATAAGAACGCCAGTTGTCATGCATACGGTCTAAATAATTCGGTTTCCAGCCTCCTGTTCCAAAACCTGCGGCATAGTGTGATCCGCTTCCATACTTGTTTTGGAATTGGGCCATCTGGTTAAGACGCTCAGCATTGGTTGAGTGAGTGTAACTCACTTTCGGTTTACCTCTTGATCCTTTCTTTGTAGTAATGACGAGAGCTCCGTTAACACCTGCTGAACCATAAAGAGCAGCAGCCACACCTCCTTTCAACACCGAGATATTTTCAATATCATTCGGGTTGATCAGGTTCAGGATGGTTCCATTACCACCTTCCGGCATCGGTAATCCATCAATTACTATCAATGCGTCATTGTTACCGGTCAACGAACGATAACCGCGAAGTGTAATCTTTACGGAAGGATCAACCGAGTTGTTTACATTGTAAACAGCGAGGCCGGATACTTTACCGGAAAGACTATTGGCAACCGTGGTAGAGCGGCCATTGGTTAATTCCTCGTTGGAGACTTTAGCGACGGAATAACCCAGCTCTTTCGGGCGTCGTTTTACGCCCAATGCAGTTACCACTACTTCGCTGAGGGCTTTATTATCCTCGGCAAGTGTGATAACAATGTTGGATGTGGCGGCGACTTCTTTTTCTGTGAAGCCTGCAGCTGAAACGATCAGCTTGGCGCCAGCATCAACACTTAAATTAAATTCTCCGGAATTGTTGGCAGCTACACCGGTCTTTGTTCCTTTTACTTTTACGGTAGCGCCGGGAATCGGTATTCCCTTTTCATCAGTAACCTTACCAGTGATGGTAGTTTTTTGTGCCAGGAGCCCGGTTAATAGCAATAACAGGCCTGGTACAAGCAGTACAAGCTTTCTCATGTGCAGAATTTTAGTTTTAAAAAAGGTCGACCTAAGATAAGGGAATACTTAACAAATTATTAACTGACATTAAAAATTAGTTAGCCACAAAAAATTTTCTGACGTGATCGGAAGAATTTATAAAATGTCTGCGCGATTCATTTCCCTCTAAATACTTATTAGTAAATATTTTAAAGCCTGAAATTCCCTAAAAAAAGCAGGTCGCTGAAGAAATGATTTGCCACACCTGGAATCGGAATTTGATTATAAACAAGAGTTTAAAGTCTGCAAAATCCGGCAGGACAAACCCGCAAAAAAACGCAAGAAGGTTATGGTTAGTGTGACATTAACCACAGAAATTAACTGAATAAGTATTCGACATCTTCTCTTGTGAGAGATTTTACAAAGCCGGAATCGTCGGCGATAAGTTCTTTTGCCAGCACTCTTTTCTTTTCCTGCAGTTGCAGGATCTTATCTTCTATAGTGTCTTTGCATATCATCCGGTAGGCAAAAATATTTTTCGTCTGGCCGATACGATGGGTCCTGTCGATAGCCTGCTGCTCCACCGCCGGATTCCACCAGGGATCGACAATGTACACATAATCAGCCGCCGTAAGGTTCAACCCCACTCCACCCGCCTTGAGAGAGATCAGGAACACCCTTACCTCATCGTTGTTCTGGAAACTTTGAATTGCTTTTTCACGGTCGGGTGCCGAAGTGCTTCCATCGAAATACTCATACTTCACACCCAGCTCTTCCAATTTCGCTTTTATTAATGCGAGCATTCCGAGAAACTGTGAGAAGACCAGTGCTTTATGATCACCGATATTTTCAACGATCTCCCTGGCAAGCTCTTCGAGTTTGATGGAATGATTTTCAAATTTCTCCTCTTCATTTAATATAGCCGGTGAATCACATATCTGCCGGAGCTTCATCAACCCTTGCAGGATGGTGAGTTGCGAACGCTGAATTCCCTGTTCCTGTATTGTACCCAGGATCTTGTCGCGGAAATCATTGCGATAAGCTTCATAGATCCTCCGCTGCTCATCTTCCATTTCACACCATAAGATCATTTCCTGTTTTTCCGGAAGGTCCTTGGCTACCTGTTCCTTTGTCCGGCGAAGAATAAAAGGATATAATATTTTACGAAGATGGTCTTTCCTGTCTGCCTCCCCGAACTTATCAATTGGTATAGCGAATTCCTGCCGGAAGAATTCCATGGTGCCCAGCATTCCCGGGTTCAGGAAATTCATTTGCGCAAACACGTCAAAAGTATTGTTCTGAAGCGGCGTACCACTCATGCAGAGACGATGCCTTGCATTCAATAAACAGGCTGCCTTCGTCACCTTGCTGGCCGGGTTTTTAATAGCCTGCGATTCATCCAGGACCACGTAGTCAAACTCAACGCTCATCAATAATTTAATATCGCTTCTCAGGGTACCATATGTAGTAATGGTAATATTATGATCTACCAATTCCTCCCGGCTCCTGGTTCTTGCCGGTCCATGATGTATTCGATAGCTAAGCTTGGGAGTAAATTTCTTTATCTCGTTTTCCCAATTATAAATAAGCGTAGTGGGACAAACAACCAGCGCTTTTAGCTTTTGATAGGTTGATAAATAGTATTCAAGAAATGAAAGCGCCTGAACCGTTTTACCCAAACCCATATCATCCGCCAGTATACCTCCCCATTTGATCTCTCTCAGGTAGTTCAACCACTGGTATCCGGCTACCTGGTAAGGGCGAAGGATCATTTTCAGGTTGTAAGGAGGTTCGATCTCTTTGATCTGATTAAAATTCCGGAGATTCTGGTATTTTTCTTCCAGTTGGATCGTAAGCTCTTCTTCATCCCTGTTCTCATACAGTTCATCCACCACGCTAAGATGATAGCGCGATAACTTAAGATTATTACTATTGCCTTCCCCTACGCGGAACAACAGGGAGTATTTCTTTAACCATTCCTCCGGGAGAATTCCCAGCGTACCGTCATTTAACTGGACAAATTGCTGTTTATTGGCCAGCGCTCTTTTTACTTCCGCCACGCTGACCTTCTGTTCGCCAAATACAATGTCAATCTTTGCATCAAACCAATCGGTATTGCTGCTGATGAATATTTTTGTTTGAGGCTTGGCTGTATTAAACCGGAAATTCTTCAATGCTTCAAACCCGAATACCGGTGTCTTCATGTCCTTCATTGCATCTACGAACAAAAAGAACCAGTTATTTTTCAACACATCCGTTCCCTTTAATGCCAGGGACCCGGATTCATCATTGACTATAAAATTGGAATGAAGATTCTGCAGTTTATCAGTGAAAGCTTTTTCTGCCTCACGGTTACGATGTACAATAAGCACTTTATCGTTTTGTGGCACTACTATTTCATCCCTGTCTTTTGATCTTGTTTCATATCCTTTGTAAGAAAACGCAGGCTGGAAAACCAAATAGTCGCCTTTTTCAATTAAAAACAATTTTACTTCCGGTTCGCCCGACTTGACCTCCTGGATCAGTGAGCGATCAAAATCAACTTTGTATTCCTTGGTAAGTGGCAGAATAAACTGGTGTAGTGTTTTATTCCATTCACCTGCTTCAACCGTCATCTTGCCGGTTTCCAAAAATTTTTCTACCAGGTGTATCACATCATTGCTCTTCCACAAATGCAATTGATGATTGTATAAAAAGAATAAAGGACCTGGGCTTTCATTTTCACTAAGATCATATTCCATACTGCCTATCTTTACCCGGCACTGGATATTATAATGGGAATTTTTTTTGATAATGAAGTGCGGTTTTGCCTCTTCGGCGGACAATTGCAAAGGTTCCAGGTTAGATGTCTTAAATGATTTGCCAGGGGGAAGCAGGAATGCAATGCGACCTTCATTTGATTCTATAAAAAGTTTTTTCAGTTTTGGCAGCAGGTATTCCGCCATCAGTTCCTTTGTTTCAGCCGGCAGGTCGTCTTCCTCCTGCTGAATGATATTTTCCCAGATACCCGAAAACGGTGAATTACGGCTTATGTATTTATTGATCTCGGATAATTTATCCGTTTCGACATAGCGGCTAATGTCCAGCTTTTCCGTCTTGCCTACAAAAGCATCTCCATTTTCGTTAACTTCTCCCTGTATGACATCTATTGTGAACTGCGGATAGTTCTTCCTTGTGAAATTAAAAACGACACCCAGTTTCTGGGAAGGTTTTGTAGCTACTTCCTCTGCGATCTCCGGTTGCTCTTCCGCTTTGCTTTGTGGGATCAGCACCGGTTTTACATACGTATTAGTTAACGGCGCGGCGATTCTTTTTATATTGCTGTCCAATACCCGTAAAAAAGGTTTTCCTTCCTTATATGCAAATTCAAATTTTCCTTTCAGATCATCACTCAGCGAATAACCATAGGCTTCGAGCAGTTTATTTTTTTCTTTATCCCAATTGCGTATACTATCAAAATAATTAGCGCCATAACTGTTCAGCAGTTGAAGGAACACGATCACTTTTGGCAAACACAATACATGATCCGGATCTTCGTATTCACAGCTGGTATCAAAATTCCTTTCTTCATTTTTCCTGATCAGCACCTGGTAAGTTTCCCCGTTCAGGATTAATGAAGCCCTGACCGTTTCATTTTCCGCCAACTCGATATTCGCTCTTTGCGCTCTTAAATAGGTTTCGGCTTCTATAAAAGCATCAGGAGAGGATAGCAGGCGCAATGTCTTCAGTTCAATGGTCTTCATCTTCGCCACTGTATGCCGCTGGTCATATTTAATATCTTCTGTCTGCAAATGACCGCGGTCGATCATTTCCTGCAATTGAAATAAAGAGGCAGATTCATGGCGGCAAATATCGCCGAGATTATAGGGACAGCTACAACGAAGAGAAAGACCCCGGGGATCCTTGAACTTCTGGATATAAACTTTATAAAAAGTAGAATAACTATCGTCTTTCACACGAAATACAGCAGAGCCAAACAAATCATCATATTCCACCAGTTCAACAAACCCGATCGCATGAATTTTTTTTCCGCGGCGGATCACTTCATCAGTTCCATGGGTATAAACGTATTTCAAAAGATGGGGTAAGGCCATATTAAAATTTACAATTGACAACCAGCGATAGGCAATGGGCAAATTCCAGGCTAAATGGCTTGTTTATTGCCAATTGCATACTGCCGATTAGGGAAAAGTGCAATCGGCAAAACTAAAGGAATATGAGTTGGATTTCCAGCAAAATGGTGATAAATAAAAAATAATTTTTACCCCATAACAGTGAGAAAAAAAAGATATACCTTGTAAGGTTTTTCCTTTGGCTATACTCGCAATGATGTTACTTCGCTCCTATGGTTTCTACTCAACATAGTTGTTTAGAAATACGAAATTTTAAAATCGCGAAATCCAAGAAAATAAAGAATGTTTGTTATTTCAAAACAAGCTTACCATCCTTGTACAAAGGCAACACATTTGCTTCATCTGCACTCAGGCAATACCGGATATCTTTTTCAAGACCAAATCCCATCAGGCGATGGTAGTGAGAAGCGTCATTTTTTTTCATAAAATCAAAAAGATCCTTCTTTCCTTTCTCATACATTTTTTCTGCCAGGTGCGAAGAGTCGCAATTGATGGTGAAATTTTCCCCGACCCGGTTTATCACGGCACCTGCGAACAGGGTGTCTTCCATATTTACGCGGTCTTTCCATGCCGCACAAGCGAGCATTACATCTTTTTTCATTTCCACCAGGTGATCACAAACCGCGGAAAGATTAGCAAAAGAACCGATCACAATTTCCCTGGCACCTTTGTCCAGGGCCATATGGAGTAATCTTGTACCATTTGTAGTAGTGAGCACGAGGGTTTTCCCTTCTATAAATTCTTTGGGATATTCAAATGGTGAATTGCCATACTCCAGTCCCTCGGCGATCTTACCATCCCGTTCACCCGCGGTCACTGCCTGCATTTGTTTTCCAATTTCCTTACAACGCGATACGTCATCGACAGGGATCACACACCTGGCTCCGTTATTCAATGCGGTAACAATAGTAGAAGTAGCCCTGAGCACATCTATTATTACAACAATACTGTTGCTGACATCGTACAAATGTAAAAGGGCAGGGGAAAGGCACGTGTGTAAATTCGGCTTATTGCTCATGTTTAAGCCGCAAAAGTAAAGGAATGGGAATTAATGCTGAAAATAAGGAAGAACGCAGATTATTATGATTGTTATGATAGCTTATGATTTCCTGGTCATCGTCACACTCGATGTTTCCTTGATTTCACGATCCAGCTACAAAGAGAAACGCAGATTTTTATGATCGTTATGATAATATTAAGAAATCATGATCATCATCACAATCCGCGTTCCGTTTTCGCTTGTTATTTATTGAGAAGTTTCTTCCACTTATCTGTTTCGGCGAACTCTTTGATCGTCTGATTACGTTGCTCGATCAATTTTTTTATATACCTGGTGAGATATAAGGCGTTGAACCATCTACCCATGGCGCCGTATGGCGTTTCAAAATGAATAACGTCGATCATGATCGTCCCATTCTCACAGGGTTTGAAATGATGCTCATGCTTCAACATTTTAAAATCACCTTTGGCCTGCTCATCTACAAAGACCATTGGTTTTACCATCTCCGTGATCTTAGTACGAAGTATTCTTGTTTTAAATAAATGCTTCGCCTTCCAGGTTACGGTTTCATCTTTTTCAATCAACCCAAACCTGGTTCCTGCCACTGCTTCTTCCTTATGTTTTGTCATGGATTCTTTGTGCAGGTCAATATTACGGCTGAGATCAAATACCCGTTCAACGGGAGCGGCAATAAATGTGGTGAGATGAATGTTCGGCATTTCGATAGTTGTGGTCATGTTCATGGTAGCGGATTTGTTGCGATAATAGCAAAAATTCTACCATTATTGAATCCCTTCTAATTAAAAGGAATTTTCGCGACCTGCGCCTGTAGTAATTTATCACGGACTTTAATGTATATATCCGTGCCGATTCCCGCAAAAGCTGTGCGTACATATCCCATACCGATGGCTTTACCAAGACTTGGCGATTGCGTTCCCGAAGTAACGCAACTGGTCCTTTATTTCATAGCCATGACGTGGAATGCCTTTTTCGATCATTTCAAATCCGACCAGCTTCCGGCTTACACCCTCTTTTTTTTGTTCTTCCAGGATATCCCGGGAAGTAAACTCTTTGGTAAACTTGGTAATCCAGCCCAACCCCGCTTCTAAAGGAGAGGTATTATCATCAATATCGTTTCCATAGAGACAAAAGCCCATTTCCAGCCTTAGTGTATCTCTTGCTCCCAGTCCAACAGGCTTCATCCCTTTTGGTGAGCCGGCGGCAAATATGGCGTCCCAGATTTTGTCGGCATTGTCATCTTTATCTTCAAAATAGATCTCCACGCCGCCTGCGCCGGTATATCCGGTTGCACTTACCAGCACGTTGTCAACCCCCCCAAATTTTCCTTTTACAAAAGTGTAGTACTTCAAATTAAGAATGTCCATATCTGTCAGTGGCTGCAGGATCTTTGTCGCATTGGGTCCCTGGATAGCCAGCAGCCCGGTCTTATCGGAAATGTTGTGCATCTCTGCCTTGTTTGTATTATGCTTGCTGATCCATTTCCAGTCCTTTTCGATATTGGAAGCATTGACGACAAGCATATACACCTTGTTTTCTTCAATGCAATACACCAGCAGGTCATCAACGATACCTCCTGCATCATTAGGTAAGCAACTGTACTGAGCCTGTCCTGCTTTTAGCTTGGAAGCATCGTTACTGGTCACCCGTTGAATAAGGTCCAGCGCATGTTCGCCTTTGATCATGAATTCACCCATATGACTTACGTCAAACACACCTGCGTTTTTGCGAACGGCGGCATGTTCATCATTGATACCGCTATAGCTAATGGGCATATTATACCCGGCAAATTCTGCCATCTTCGCGCCCAGTGCGATATGTTTTTGGGTAAACGGGGTTGATTTCATTCTTGTACTTTTTTGCTGATTGCAAATGTAATGCAATCGTTTAAAGGTTGAACGGTTTAATGGTTTAACGGTTGCTTGATACTTTGATATCTCCTATGGCTTTTAACCTTTAAACCCTTAAACGTTAAACGATCTTTACTTGTCAACATAACCAATCCGCATATGTAGGGGGAAGCTAATTTTCATCATTTCATCATTCCAATGAGGCCTGATCTGTTCCATAATACCAGGAATGGGATCAGGGTTGCTGGCGGCAATGAATTTTTGAAAGGCTGACCATGTTTTAAAATATCCTGCCAGCTCTTCAATTGTCCAGTAATAGTTCATCTCAAATCGCGGTGAAGGAATCTCCCTGAAAGGAAAAAAGATTGTCTTGTATTCGTCGTCGACATATTTCCGCTCGGCATCCCAATACGGGCCTATAACATTCCTGTAATAGTCGACTATGAGTTTATCAATATCGGGAGAAACATTCAGCAATGAATAAGACCAGGCGGCAAAAACAGAAAGCGGTTTGGAAACCCGTTTTACTTCGGCATAAAACTCATCATTGGCAAACCAGTGCAATGCTTGTGATACGGTAACAAGGTCAAAACTGTCATTATCAAAATCTGTTTTGTCGGCTGGCTGAACAGAATAATAAATATTGGAAGCCGGTTCGGCATGATCAATCTGCTTGCTGCTGATATCAGTTGCATATACTTTTTCAAAATTACCAGCCAGCACTTTTGCGCTTTGGCCGTTACCGGTGGCACAATCCCAGGCCCATTTCTTGTTTGAAACCTGTCGTAACACAAAATCAAACAGTTCCTGGGGATAGCGTGGGCGATACTTCGCATAAAGATCTGCTTGCGCAGAAAAATTATCTTTCATTAAACAAAGATAAAAACAGAAGGCCCCAAAAGGAGCCTTCGTACCCGGGTTCCAAAAAATTCTGAACCAGGGTCCAACTTCAACCGATTTAGAAAAAAGATGCAGTCAGTGAAAAAGGAGGAGTATTGCCCTTTGCGATTACTTCGCTTTTGGCGTTTATGATGTCCTGCCTGTATGATGTAGATTTTCGTTTCTTCTTTTCCTCTTTTATTTTTTCGCCTTCCTCTTTCCAGCGTTTTTCCCTTTGCTCGAGTGTTTCATTTACTGTTGTATCAGTTTCTGGATCCCGGTTATCAAACCGGTAGGTATCAGTATTATCGTAAATCTCTTTGCCCGAGGAGTCCGTCAGTTTGCCGTTGGCTTCCATTTTGTAGTCAACACCGGTGCGAAAGCCAAAGTAACCGTCATGATCGTAGTAATCACTTACCACTTCGCCGTTAACTACTACCCTGTGATGTGATCGTCTTCTAAAACCAAAGTCAACAGGGTTCAGCTTTTCAAGAACAGTGCGGTCGAATTGTATTTTTTTGCCCACAGGTACCTTTACTTCAACTGTCACCTGCTGGCCGCGATATTTGCTTTCCTTGTCTATAGTATAACCGTTTCCGAGATCCAGCACACTGTCTTTTGATGAAACATGATACACGATCTTACTTGCCCGCATTCCCGCATCGTCGAACGACCTGCCTCTGCTGCTTTTCCTTATCTGGACATGATAAGCCGAATCTTCGCTTTTCATAAACCTAAAGTTCACGGTAGATAATCTCCCGGTATCCCCGTTAATATCCCAACCGTTCATCTCATTATCCATCCAGTCGAAATTGCCGTTGAATTCCAGTTCTGGTTCTGAAACTACCAGTATCATCTTTCCGTTGGACGGTTGTGAAATCGGGATTGTTTCTACTGCGGTCTGGTTATTGTACACACTCCAGTCCTTTGACATACTGACTGCAAGAAGTATCGCGGATATCCAGCCAAGGGTCCAGAGAAATCCGAATACCCATCCCAGGTAACTACGGCGCGAGCGAATGCCAATGATCCTGCGAATGAGCCATATTAAAAAACCAAGCAGGGGAACGAAGAGAAAAAATATAATTGTGCCCCAGGCATAAGCCTGTTGCCATTTACTCGTCCAGAGGAAATCGTTGATCGGCCACCAGGCAACACCGCCGAAGATCAGCGCCATTACTGCGCAGAATAATCCGAAAGCAATTGTTCCGGCTATGAATAAAAAGAACACTTTGAATAATACAGCTATGGCATGACCTATCCCTCTCCCTCCTGTTCTGGATGTTTCCCGAACTTCTTTTGCAAAATCCTTTCCTCTTGTATTTGCAAACTCTTTGGCTTTGTTGCCGATGTTCTGAGCGGATTCTTTTACTTCTTCGCTCCATTGTTTCATGCGATCCTTTACATTACCCATGCCTTCCTGTACGTTCTGGCGAATGCTATGCACATCTACTTTTTCCCCGCGCATTTCCATTTTTTCATACGTGGTTCTTGCCTCAGGCAATACTATCCATAATATGATGTATGCCAGGAAAAAGGTTCCGGTCAATGACCCAAATACAATGTTTGGGAAGAAATGACCCATTTCGGTTCGCCAGGTCAGGCCATTAATAACGCTAAAGAAAATGCTCAACAGGAGAGGAGCGGCGAAAATCAACCGGATCGTAGAGACCCTGGTATTGAAATATGCTGCCAGGCCACCGGCTACGCCGCCAATAACCCTGTCATCCGGATTACGGTATAACCTTTTTCCGGAATAAGTATGTTCAAGATCTGATTTCGGAAGGAACATCCACAATAATATATATATAAGAAACCCGAGACCAAATCCGCCAAAGGTTATAATAGCGAATAATATGCGCACGATGGCCGGGTCAGTATCCAGGTAGTTCGCGATACCGCTACATACACCGGCTATGAACTTATCGTTGGTGTCACGGTAAAGTCTCTTCTTACGTCTTGTTTCTGTATAGCTGTACTCCTGGCGTGTACCCTGTTTGGATGCATCGGTTGCCGTTTCTACAGTTTCGGCATCAAAGTCTTCGGGACGTCCCATCGAACTGATGATTTCATCAATATCCGCATCCGTAATAGCATTGGCACCTTTGCGGACTTTGTCACTCATTAGTTCCGCAATGCGGCTTTCGATATCATTAATTATTTCGTCACGCCCTTCTTCTTTCGCAAAATAGCGGCGGAGGCTCTCAATATAACTCTGCAGCTTTTCGTATGCCGAATCCTCGATAGGTATCACCCGGCCGCTGAGGTTTATGTTGATAATTTTTTTCATTGTAAAAATATTTTGGTTGAAGTGTTTCTTTATTCCTGGTTATTTAATGGCTTACCATTTTTGTCGGCTAAGGCATTTACACCATTTGAAAGTTCATTCCACGTCAGCTCGAGTTCTTTATAAAATGCGTCGCCTTTGGGGGTTAATGAAAAATATTTACGGGGTGGGCCGGAGTTACTTTCTACCCAGCGATAGGTTAACATCTCTGCGTTTTTCAACCGGGTCAATAATGGATAGAGCGTTCCTTCCAGTATCTGTAGATTGGCGGCTTTCATTTCTTCGACAATATCACTTGGATAAGCCTCGCCGCGCCGGATGACAGACAGAATGCAAAACTCCAGTATCCCTTTTCTCATCTGGCTCTGCGTGTTTTCGATATTCATAAATCAATTTTTAATAATGGAATCTTCAGTGTTATATAGGTTGCCTGCTTATTTTCTTTTATGTCCATAACTTATGACCCGGCTGATTTTCCATGCTCCATCTTTTTTCTGCCAGATTTGAACGAACCGGAAGGTCCCGCAATCCTGTTGACCGTTTTCCATGTGACAGAAAGTGTGCGATCCTATCTCCATGGCTCCATACCCCGGTATGGGATAAACTTCCAGGCTGCCTTCCACCAAATCTCTTCTCAATCCATTATTTTCCTTGGTTGTAGTGCGCATAAAATCAATGGTATGATCATAACCAGACAACCCATCCTTGTCATGATAAAATTCCAGGTCTTTAGTGAACATCGCCTTAAACTGGTTCGTATCCCTCGTATTAAATGCGGTAAACAGGATGCTGTCCATTTTTTTTATCTCTTTATACAGATCCGCATCTGCTGTCAAAGACCCCGTCTGAGCCTTTGACAAAACGCTGACTCCAAAAAGGACGAAACCCATGTAAAGCGACCGTAAATTCATTTGATTTTGTTTTGTTGAAACAAAGATAAGGTGATATTTGGTACTTTGCAACACATAGTACCAAATATTTTCAGGTAATGCCCATAGAAAGGGAGTGATTTTATATTGTATCAGATTGGTATTCAATTGAAAATGGCTCTGGAAAAAAAATTTCTTTGGTTTTTAGCAAATTGATAAATGGCTAAATGGTTGGATAAGCGCCTTATTTTCGTTCTTTGCGTGATGTTTCGACTGCTCCCCCCATTACTGATTTCCGTTCTACTCACCTCCTGCTCGGATAAATATCTTTCTTACAAAAGCCACTACAATTTTACGAGTGCTGACGGCAAACCGGACTATAGCAATCTCCAGTATTGGGCAGCTCATCCAAACAAATGGGACCCTTCAGATAGCCTGTCACCAGCCCTGGCCAACGAAACAATAGATTCGTCTGTCGATGTATTTTTTATTCATCCTACTACCTATACCCATAACATAAAAGCAGATAATGCGCCTATCGACGATGAATATCTCAACGCGAAAACAGATTACTCAACGATCTTATACCAGGCGAGTGTATTCAACAGTTCCTGTCGTGTGTTTGCGCCAAGGTACAGGCAGGCATCTATCAAAGTCTTCTTTGATAAAGACGAGAACAAAAGGGTCCAGGCATTTGCTATTGCATACGCAGACGTGGTTAGCGCTTTTAAATATTATATGGCAAACTGGAATAAAGGAAGGCCATTGATCATTGCCTCGCATAGCCAGGGAAGCCTGCTTGCCGAGCGATTGCTGAAAGATTTCTTTGAGAATACGCCGCTGTCAAAACAACTGGTGGTAGCCTATGTCACCGGCTGGCCGGTCCCCAAGGACTATTATACTTCTTTAAAAATGTGTAATGATTCCCTGCAAACCGGTTGTATTTGCAGCTGGCGCACATTGCGCAACAACTATGTGCCTTATTATGTGAAAAATGAAAATGGCAATTCTTACGCTACCAATCCGCTGACATGGACAACAGATAGCACATATGCCCCAAGGAAATTAAACAAAGGAAGCATACTGTTTAAGTTTGACCGCGTATACAAGCAAACCACGGATGCGCATATAAGCAATGGCCTGCTGTATGTAAGCCGTCCCAAATTCCCCTGGGGCTTCCTGTATGGAACGAAGAATTATCATATCGGCGATATCAATTTGTTTTATCTAAACATCCGGGAAAACACCCGGCAGCGCATCCGCTCATTCAATTCTCAAAAACCTTACTGATCGTGTTGCCTGATCCATTGCAGTTCTTCGGGGTCTGCTTTTAAAACGGCATATTTCTTTACAAGATTGATCATGGTTTCGTCGAGAGCATCGATCACGTTTTGATAAGAAGCTTCCTGGTCGGCTTTTATCAATAGCATTAATGCGTTGCGATGTTCTTTGCTGTTTGTCTTATCAAGCCGCTTTTGCTTTTGTCTTATTATTTCACCCAGACCATCTTTTACCGAAAAATTTGTTTTGAATATTTCTTCTTTCGCCGATGCATTTTTCCAATTGCCATTATAATAATAGACCACATCGTTCTTCGTAAGCAGAACGGTAAGTGCAGCTGAATCTCCGAGCAGGGTCACCGGTCCCTCTTTAGGCATATTTAAATGAACAGCGGCCGGCTTTCTTAACTGGGTTGTCATAATAAAAAAGGCAATGAGCAAAAAACCGAGATCGACCATGGGGGTCATGTCTACTCTGACGTTTAATTTCTTTACAGGCCCTATCCCGGCCCGGCGCCGTCCACTGCTGGCGGTGGGAATAATATCTGTCATAAGCATTTTAACAGGAGACGCAAAAAGGGACTAATTCCACAGTTCGTATTTCCAAAAAATGACCTTCCTCATAGAAAGAGGGCATTGTTCTTGATATTTTTGGGGTATAAAAACATTGCAGTATGAAAACAATTATCATTCCTACTGATTTTTCGCCGGCAGCCAGCAATGCCACTCAATACGGGGTGGACATGGCAGTTGCAATCAATGCCAGCGTGGTATTGTTGCATGTATACAATATACCAATTGCCGTCGGCGATGTGCCGGTTGCTCTTTTATCTGTAGATGAATTGAAAGAAGCAGCCACACAAAACCTCGTGCAATTAAAAAAAGATCTTGATCATGTTACTTCCGGTAAAATAAAAATTTATACGGAGGCGAGATTAGGCAACGTAGTGGATGAATTGGAAGAGTTATGTGACAAAATTCAACCTTTCGCGGTTATCATGGGCACAACAGGAACATCTGCAGTGGAAAGAACATTGTTTGGAAGTAATGCATTAACGGCTATTAAGCATCTCACATTCCCTGTGATCTGTGTGCCAAAAGGAAAAGAATATGGCAACGGCGTTCGCAAAATAGGATTGGCCTGCGATTTCAAGGAAGTAGCCGAAACCACTCCCGTCAATGAAATAAAGGATTTTGTAAAAGAATTCCATGCCCAGTTATTCGTGCTGAATGTTGACTACGACAACCGGCAATTCACGGCAGAAACCCCTGAGCAATCAGTCCTGTTGCATACAGCCCTGGAAGAGGTACATCCGGAATATCATTTCATCACACATAAAGACATAGAGAACGGTATCAACGAATTTGCGGAAACCCATAATCTTGATCTCATCATTGCTATACCCAAAAAACACAAACTCCTGAATGGTCTGTTCAGGAAACGTTCAACCAGCCAATTGGTCTTTGAATCACATGTGCCAGTGATGTGTGTGCATGAATAAGTGAGATCAGCTCGTACCGTTTTTTGAAGCCGGCATTTTGACTTTCACAGTTGTGCCGGCTTCTTTTTTACTCTCAATATCCAGCGAAGCGCCCATTGTTTTTACAAGATCTTTAATGATAAGGTAACCGAGGCCATGTCCTTTCTTATTGTCCACGTTTACTGACGTGATCACAACCTGGTCGGCAAGCAGGCTTTGGATCTGCTCTGCAGTCATCCCAATGCCATCATCTTTTACTGAAATAGTGATATCACCGTTGGATTTGGATGCAGTTATTACAATTGAACCCTTTTCTGTGAAATGGATCGCATTTGTAAGCAGGTTATAGACCAGGATTTTCAGGGGTTCGTAAAACTGGTAAACTTGCAGGGAAGTATCGACCTCGTTTTCAACCAGCAGGTTCTTTTGTCGCGCCAATGATCGCAGGATACTAAGAACCTGGTCAACCATTTCGCGTACATTAAACGTTTCCTTGGCGAGCCGCCGGTTCTCATTCTGATATTTGATCCAGTTGAGGATATTGGTGGAAAGCAACTGCAGCTCCTGTGACGTATTGGTTATCTCTGAAATAGTTTCCTGCTGCAACGCATCCGACATCAGTTCTTTTTTTTGCAAAAGATTCTTACCCGCGACAGTTAAAAACTTCAGGGGAGTAATGATATCATGACTGATAATAGAGATCAACCGTGTTTTAATAGTGTCGTTTTTCTCCAGGATAGCATTTTTCTGCTGTAATTCCTTTGTTTTTTCAAATACCTGTTGCTCAAGCTTGCGTTGGCGGATGAGGTATTGGGTTGTACGTATCCTGAAGTAGAGCATGGCTGCACCAATTACCGATATCGCTATAAGAACAAAAAACCAGGTTTCCCGGTACCAGGGCGTATGAATACCAAAATCAAGTTCCTGGTAAGAATAATTATTCTTGCCGAACCCGTTTAACTTACGGATACGCAATTTATAGTCACCTGAACCAAGATTGTACAAATGCAGGGCTGCGTCATTATCTATGTTAATAGGTTTCCAGTTCACGGTATCATTTAACTGGTATTCCAGGTAAAGATTTTCTTTATTGGACCATCCTGAAAAGCCAAGACGCAACACTATTTCCTGGGTACGCGAAGGAAACTTTCTTGCTGCCAATGAATCGGGGTTTATCTTTTTGTTGTCGGCCAGTATTTCATCAATAAAGATATCACCGTCCGGAAGCGCCGGAATGAATAGTTTGGGTTGTACCCATACCAGTCCATCCATCGTGGGAAATGAGATCGTTTCATTTTTCATTTGCAGCGCACAGGGAGTACAACCGCCATTCATTTCTGTGATTTCCATTCCGTCATTGCGCCCGATATAATGATAATACACATTGGCTGCATCGTTCTCATAAGCGTGGATCATATCAGTGAGACTGGCCCTGAACAGGCCGCGATTGGTGCTGATCCAGCAGCCGCCATAATTATCCGGGACAAAACAATGCGTATACAATAAAAAATTGTTCTTATCGAGCGGCATGGGTTTAAGTTTCCCCTTGCTGTATACGTAATATCCTTTGCCGTAAGTTCCAATAAAAAGATAGTCTCCATATTTCCAAAGACTGCGTATGCAATAACCGGGAAGTGATAACAAGGTATCGGTCGAACCGGTAGAAATATTATAATTGATCAAGCCATTACAGGAGGCATAGCTTAGTATGCCGGGAGACGATTCTATCATGTCAAAGACAATGGCACTAATTCTCTTTTCAGGCGCGGTCGTCGTTAAATAATAAAGGCTGTCGTGCTGCAGGAAGCCCAGGCCCTTCTCCGTTGTAACATACACTTTACCCGCTAACGAGATAAGACCAAAATTATCCCCGGTCTCGATTTTTGGATAGCCAACTGTTTGATGAGTTTTGTAACTGTAACAATAAAGACAATGATAATTACCAGAAGCTATTTCCCGTGAAAACCATAAAAGGGAGTCTTCGGTAGTGTAAATATTATGACTCAGCCTGCCGTTTACCGGTCGTGTGGGCTGAGGTTTTTCCTGCCTGCCCATAATGTCGCCTTCGTTTGTAAGAACAATATTTTCCGGTAATTCGATCTGTGAGTAAAAGCTGTTTTTTGCATTTTTGTCAGACTGCTTTTTTTTAATGGTCTCTACCCGGTTGCGACTGATCACGATAAGACCTCTAGAATCGGTCCCAATAAAAAGTATCTTCTTCTCTTCACTGTATTGAACGTACCGGATTAAAACGTTTTCGGGAACTATGTTGCAAATCTCTTCCGCAATAACATCATTTCCCTTCGAGATTAACCGCCAGGCAATATTTTTATTGATTACGATTGGGTTTTTATAACCATTCTCCCAGAAAAAACGGGCGCCTTTGCTGTTAAACTCCCTGGATCCTTCGTCTCCATGAATTTGTACCGTTTTCAGTGTTTTCGATGTAACATCAGCCCTGAATATCCTATCGTCTTCAGATACAACAAAGACGGTGTCGCCCATGCGGAAGCCTGTTTTTATCGTTTTGCCTCCGAAATCCAATGGCGCAGGTCTCGGGTTCGTCATTGAAACTAAACGGACCTGCTGTTGTCCAAACACCAGCATGGAAGTATCGCTTAGAACCAGGATCTGGGCAAAAAAGACCGGGTAAGACTCTGTCCCCGGGTAACGGATCTTATAATTTAAGAACTCGTTTGAAACTATCAGTCCATAAAGAGCCGGTTCTACAACTCCATCCTTGAGCGGGGTAGTCCGGTCAAATACCAATTTATTTTTATCGACCTTTAATACGTTCCCCATAAGATCAGTAGCATAGATAGAGCCCTTGTTGTTTCTTATCACAAACGCTATTCTTTCCGACCCGATAAAAGGAGTATTCTCTTTGTTAAACGTTTTGAAATCTATCCCGTTGAACCGTACTACACCGGCCTCTGTGCCAAACCAAAGGAACCCTGTAGTTTCGTCCCATTCAATCCCTTTTATCCCGTTTGAGGGTAAACCGTTCTCAGTAGTATAATAGCGTGTCTGAAATGCAGGTGCCTGGGCAATGATTGTTTGCCGGAGAAAGATAGTAACCAGAAGCAGAAGAATTAGCCGCATCATACACCTCCGTTCGATGCCAATATACGGCATCAATGTTAATAGTTCACATTATACAATGAAGCAAGCTCGATAAGTTCCTTGATGTTCCCTGCGCTGGTTTTTTCAAAAATCCGGTTCTTGATGGTAGAGATAGTGCTCATCTTTAAATTTAGGGTTTCGCCTATTTCTTTTGTCCCCATGCCTTTGAGCACATAGTGAAGTATTTCCAATTCTCTCGGTGCAAGAGTCGAAAACGGGTTTTCATTGTTCTGTAATACAGGAGTTTTTCTTAAAGGCGCCTCGTTTTGTATAAACCGCTGCAACAAGTGAAGCATTTCCTCTTCACCCACCGATTTCGACATGTAATAGTTTATCCCGTATTGCTTTACGGCTTCGCCATAGATTTCCGCGGGCTGCATGGAAAAAACCATGATACTTAATTCAGGATAAACCCTGCGGATATTAGGAATGATCTCAAGGGTGCTGCCATCGGGAAAGATAATGTCCAACACCAGGTGGGTATATTTCTTTTTGACCAGCTCCTTCATTAACTCATTACAGCTGGCGACTTCGTGGACGTCGCTAAACCCGAGATTGACCTGCATGAACAGTTTCAGGCCCTTTCGGATCATACTGTGGTCGTCTGCTATCAATATACTGGGCTGCATCGTTTTTACTGTTTCAGATCCGGTATTCGGAATACTAATTTCCTTATTTTATTGCTCCTTTCTGTAGAATTTATTCTAATCGCATTTTATTATTTTTTAAATAAAATACCTTGATTATAGTATCAGCATTACCGTGCCTTTAAAGAATTGCTTCTTATTATCATTCAGCTGAATAAGATAGATATATACTCCCGGCTGCATCCCACCATGGTAATATCCATTCCAGGGACGGCTGATATAATTTTTTGTTTCATATATCTTTTCTCCCCAGCGGTTGAATATGGTTACCTGGGCGTCTGGATATAACGCAAGGCCGGGTATCTCCCAACGGTCATTTTTTCCATCGTTATTAGGCGTAAATGCGCTTGGTATGTAAATCTTTGAGACCGGCGAGACGATCGCCGCATCTTCCGCATAACAGCCTGTGATCTTATCCGTGGCGCGGATAGTATAAGTGGTCACAACATCTGGGGTAGATACCGGGTTGATCAGTGTCGGATCATTTAAAAACACAGAAGGGATCCATAAAAGATCATAATTGGCCGTATTGCTAATAGTTGCATCCAATGTTGTTGATGAACCTAAACTGATGTATTTATCAGGACCGGCATTAACGGCTGGAACGGGATTGATCGTTAATATCCGTGAAGCGGGTAACGAACCACAACCTTCACCGGTTTTTACAACCAGCGTGATCGTTTGATTACCGGCATTACCAAAGGAATGTGTAAATGGCGGTATAGAGTTGCTGCTTGCACCACCCAGTGTCCACTGCCAGGCGGTTATTCCGCTTGCAGCCGAAGCAAGCATTACCGGTTTCTTTACACAAAAAGTATCCCCAATAATAATAAATGAAGCAACGGGATTAGTATTGATCACTGGTATCGTTGCAAAGGAAGTATCACTGCTGCAGCCGCCGCTAAAACTTAGCCAATGTTTCACCAGTATGTTTGTCGCCGCTGACGAATATGTATGTGTTGTTGTATTAGCAGAAGAAGAATTAAATGACTGCCCATCGCCATAGTTCCAATGCCAGGTAGGTGGATTAGTCCCACCCGGCGGAACTGGTGAAGTGAACGTTTGGACGCTATCTATACAAGGTTTTCCAGCCATAGTAAAACTCGCTACGGGTTTGCTGCTCACATTTACGGAAAGCCTGAACGTATCGCTTATGCAACCATTGCTTCCCGTGACGATCAATGAGACCGTATAATTTCCTGCCGTATTATACGAATGATAAAATGCGTTGTTGTTGTTAAGAGTCATGCTGTTGCCATCTCCAAAAATCCAGTGCCAGCTTGTAATTGTTCCGGCCACAGCAGTAGAACTATCGGTGAAATGTATCGAGTCTCCCAAACAGATATTCTTGTCAAAACCAAATTTAGCGAGCGGCTTTGGCAAAATCGTTACCGGTACAAATGCAGTATCGCTTTTGCAACCGTTGTTGGATACCGTGATCAATGAAATGGAGTAATTACCTGCAGCTGTATAGTGGTGATAAAACGGGTTGTTGCTTGCAAGAGTTACATTATTGCCATCACCAAAATTCCATTGCCAGCCGGTAATTGCACCGGACGATATTGATGATCCATCGGTAATGTGTACCGAATCGGCCTGGCAGATATTTCCACTTATAGCAAATGATGCGATCGGGCTTTCCAAAATAGAAACAGCCTTTGTCGTATCTCCAACGCAACCATTATCTGCATAGATCCGGTATCGTACATTTTGGATACCCGGCGTGGTAAATAGTTTTACTGTGTTCATGGTGCTGGCGGCAGAGTTATCGGTAAATAACCAGCTATAGTTTACAATATTAAAGCCCCCCGGTATCGAGGTTCCGGTAAAATGCACTGAATCTGCCTGGCATAAAGGGGAAGAGAAAATGAAGTCGGCGGCGGGTCCCGGGCGTACCGTAACTTTCACAACGGCATCTTCGGTTTGACTGCAATTCTCAATTACTGTAGCCGTATAAGAAACGGGAATATAATAGGTCCCTGGATTTAAGAATGTAAAGTCCTGCTGAAGGGTATAAACATAATATGTTCTCCCGTTGATCGATTCCTGGCGCACAGGCACCGGACTGTTTATGATTGAATCGGCATTAGGTGAAATCCCCGTGGCCTGGCTCAATTTCCAATGGATAGATGTTGCAGGGAACCCTACTTTCAAAAATAGCCGCACAGGAGTTTTAGGACAGGTGAATGTATCGGTATTGCCGCTGTTGTTATTTGTATTTTTTATTTCGCTGTAATAATTGAGGTTATTTATAAGTGTTCCAACATTGTATCCATAGCTTTCAAAATTTCCCAACCCATATACGGTTGATGTAAAAGCTGAATCACATATGATTCTATGTTGTGCAGCCACTCCAACAAATCTCACCACGGCCACTGAATACGATGGCAAATTAGGATGCGGTATGATCTGTGCAGCAGGTACTATCGCTCCATCCACCCTTAAAGAACTTACAGCTATGGTTGGCAAATGAATATTGGCATACACATAATCGATACTGGATTTGCGGCTGGTATAAAACAAAACCGATTTTTGTCCTTGTTCAATAGGACTTATGTAAAACATTTCAGGATCGCCATAGGAAGGAGGGGCAGGAGTAGTAACGGGATAATTCCAGCACTGGTTTTTATTCGGTGTATACTGAGATACGAGTATCGGCTTATCCGATTCAATATAATCACCACCAGTGGAATCCATGAATTCGTAAAAAAAGTTATTGATAAGCCCGGATAAAACAATTCCATTTCTCTTCACAACGGTTGTTGGGTCCTGTACGCAAACACGATAGTAGTTTCGAAAGGTTTCGAGGATATTGGTATTCGTGTTATTGATCGTATGATAAGTTAGATAGCGGGTGCCCCAGGCCTGCAACGGAAAAACCTGCTGGTGTACAAACTCTCCGCCATCGCCGCGACATAAACGAATGCCACCGGATCCCGAAAAAGTTGCAAAAGGATGGCAATTACCGTCTGCGCCGGGAACAGAAACGATCTTACTGCCAGTCATGTCTTTGCTCGCTCTGGAAGGATCCACTATAAATACAGCTTTTCCAAAAACATGAAAGGATTCTCCTTTATTAAGATTGACTGTATAGGTTTGGCCAGGAAGCCAGCCATTCTTGGTTGTGTCAGATGGAGTGATCTGCAATCTTGTATTGTCTTCTGAAGCGATCGCATAAAACCAGGAATACCAGTCAGCAGGGTTACTCTGGGAAGTAGTTTGATAATAATTGACCGAGTAGTAGGAAAACCCGTAGGTTTCAACCGGCATCAGCATTGTTGCACCCGAGACCATCGTGGAATAGACATGAGCGTACACGGCAACCGACACATCGCTCACAATATGAATTCCCCTGTTTTGCAAACCGTCGGCTAATGTCCGGGCATCATTGGGTCCTGATTTGGGAATGAGAATAGAAGCATCGACAGTATTGGCAGGAATATTTAAAGTTTGTGAGTATCCAGTATTGGTGATGGTGATGGTAACAGTAGCAGCCTGTTCGGCACTAATATACAATGCCAGTTCCTGGTTATTTACAGGCGTCTCATTGAAAAAACTATAGTCAAACCCATAGGCCAGCCAGAACTCCTTTCCCCGGTTTGACTTGTCCTGGCCAAAAGAAAAGAGGCCAGTTGTCAAACAAGCCATCAGCAGTATAATAAATCTGGCTCGCATGGTCTTTTTCAATATTCAATATTCTGTTCTTTCCCCAAGATTAACAATAGAACTAATTCTACAATATGAATCCGCATCCTGGCCTATAATTGTTTCCGCTTCTCACACCAAAAAACACAAAAGCTAAACAAATCATGAAAAAGAACTGCTTAGAGAAATGGCATTACGGCTTTGCCATCATTTTTATTTTCCTTGCCAGTATTTCGGCACAAGCACAGGGATACAATTCCACGACATGGAAATTCAGTAACGCGACACAATTTGGCTTCACGGTTACGGATATTGACTTCGCCGACAACAACAACGTTATCGCAGTAGGTTCTGATGGCGGTATCGCCAAAAGCACCGATGGAGGCGCTACCTGGACTTATGGTGCATTTAGCTATACAATGCCTACCGGTTATCTTTCCAAGGCCACTTTCGTGGATGTTCATTATGTAACGCCTGATGTTGCCTATGCGGTAGGTACAACCACAGTTAGTAGCGGATCTGCGTTTGGTGGTGGGGTAATGGCAAAAACTACCGATGGCGGCACTACCTGGACGATGGTCAGTAACCCCCTTTATTTGAATAGAAGAAACATCAATACCTGTTGGTTCCTCAACAGAGACACCGGGTACATAGCTGGATCATGGAATACGTTAGATTCTATTCCCAAATTATATTATACCCGGAATGGTGGCGCCACCTGGGATTCTATGGCAGCCCCGATCGGGGGCAAAACAAAAGCGGGTTATGCAAATAATCCCAATGTTCCCGCACTCGATTTAGATATTACAGCGAAAGCAAAAGAAATTTATCGCATTGAATTCCTGAATAGTTCAACTGGTTATATAACGGGAGGCACGCAAAGTGGCGGGAATTATTTTCAACCGGTGATCAATGTGAATGCTGCTACCTGCTTAGCCATGACCACGTATACAGTAACGTCAGGTGGCGATGCCAGCCTTGTCTGGAAGATCTCAAACGGAACGCTAACAGATTATTCGGTCAGCAAGGAAAGACTTGGGCTGAACGGCATTTACAATACTGCTCCCAACTGTACTTACCGCTATGCCCAAAACGGTTTACATACCAATGTATTTAGAGCTTTGAATATTATTAACGATTCAACGCTTTTGGTGATTTCTTTAAACAACAACATCGTTATAAAAATAAATACTGGCAAAAATGACAGCACTGCCAATATCAATTTCCCTGGTGTTTATGAAAAAGGCAGGTACGAGGTCTTAAATGTGACCAATCCAACTCCCATTAATAACACGAATGCGACAGGGCCTAGTATTCCGGCATCAAATCCAGCTCTCTTTCAGCAACCCACTCAAATAAGAAGGGCTGCCAACGGAAAGCTGTACGCAGGAATTAATTCTCCTGTTATATCGCCGGTAAACAAGATCATGACTTCTGTTGATACGGGCAGGACCTGGGTTGCGGAAAGAACTTTGCCTCTGGGAAGACCTTATAGCAATTTTGGAACTATCGCTATTGACATTGCACCAAATGGTAAATTCATTGCAGCCGGACAGGGCGGCGTTGTATCCGATTCAATGCCTGGAAGCGCTGCATGGCAGAGCACTTATAATGTTGTAGCCCCGGGAGGCAGCTATACTCAAATAGAATTTGCTGATTGTGGCAATGGCATGGCAGTAGGTGGTTCGTTTATCACAGTGACTACCGATGGCGGAAAAACCTGGATCGATAAAAACAGGCCAGATTTCGCGGCAAGCTTTTATAATATTGGTGGTTTTGCATATCCTTCCCTGTCTAAAGCATATTTTGCTGTAAGCAGTGGTATTGTCTATTCATCCATCGACCAGGCAACGACTTTGGATCCAGCATATTCCAATTTTAACTACCAGATGCGTGATGTGGCAGCTGTCGGTACTGACTCGGTATGGGCTGTCGGTTCTGCCTCAAGTTCTGTTCCATCTACTCTGAGGAAACCAGGCATTTTCAGGTCATTTGATGGCGGACTTACCTGGACTGAATACTCAAATTTCACCGCAGGAACTTTAGCACAACAATTTACTGAAGTAGAATTCCCCAGCAAAAACGTTGGTTATGCTGCTGGGTCAAGAGATACAATTTGGAAAACCACGGATGCCGGAGTTACCTGGTTCAAGCTTCCTCTGCCTACTCCCGGAGTAACTCCCCAGATCACGTACTCTGATATGGTTGCGACTGATGATAATACAGTAATTATCACAGGTAACGGCTTCCCGAGAATGGTGGTTTTTAAAACCACGGATGGCGGCAATACATGGACCGACATCACGAGCAACGCTACCACATTAAGACCGGAGAGCAACATTTTCGGGGTAATGTTGCGGCATCTTAAAGACCACGAATGGTGGAACTAGTTGGACTTTAGATTATGCTCCGAGTTCGGGCTTTAGTACGATGGGCTTTTCGCCAAGAAGGGTTCCGGCAGCAATCACTTTTCAGAACAGGAAACTATTTGTATCTGGCACTACTCCAAACATTTTGGAATATGGTAATCCCGCAAGCATTAATGTGAACTCAACTGAAACGATAGTAAATGCTTCCTGTACTAATCTTACTGCTGGAAGTATTACTCTAAATGCATCAGGAGGGCTTGCTCCTTATACTTATAGCATCAATGGTGGCGCATTCCAGTCATCCAATCAATTTACTGGTTTGACACAGGGACCCAAAACCATCACGATCAAAGATGCTTTTTGTGGCACATTAACAAAAACGGTAACTGTCGGGTTCAATGATAACCTGTCCCTGACAACAAATAATGATACCATTGTATGTTTCGGAGCGCCTGTACAGATGTTGGCTTCAACAAATGGAACCGGCGCGACCTATGCATGGACACCTGCTGGCGGATTGTCTGCTACCAACATCAACAATCCAATCGCTACGGTCACCAGCAATTCAGCTTATACCGTCATAGCATCGTTGAACGGATGTGCAAGAAATAAAACAGTGAACATTGGTATCAAACCCAATCCAACCGTGAATGCTGGCATTGACAAAACTATCGTAGAAGGCGATGAAGTTACCCTGAATGGAACGGGTATTGCCAATCCTGTGTCTATTGCCTGGACACCTGCAAGTTCTATCATCAGCGGAACTAACACTTATACTGCCGTTGTTAAACCTAACATAACCACCACCTACACGCTGACAGTAAAGAACAGCGATAACTGTACAGCTAGCGATAACGCAATCGTCACTGTACTTCCGTATTGCATTAAGGTCATGAATGCATTTACGCCGAATGGAGATGGCATGAACGACAAATGGCTTGTTACAAATGGAGGTTGCACCACGGAAATAAAAGTAGCCGTTTACAACCGCTATGGCTCCGTGATCTATACAAATAACAACTATTCCAATGATTGGGATGGGACGTACAAAGGCAAACCTGTAGCCGATGGCACTTACTATTATTCTGTAACCTATGAAACCATAACCGGTAAGCGTATCACTCTTAGCGGGGACCTAACCATTTTAAGATAAAAAAACTAAAACTGACTATCATGAAACGTTATATAATATTATTTGCTTTCATCAGTGGAATATCGATGACTGCAAGATCCCAGCAGCTGCAGACTTCTTCGTTATACGATATGCAGGGAATGTTGCACAACCCGTCAACTGCCGGCGCCAATGGCTACGGCATGGTAGGCCTTACTTACAGGAGCCAGTGGAGTATTTGGCTCATTCGATTTACCTGCTCATAAGATCGGCCTTGGCGGTTATATTTATAATGACCGGACAGGTGCAACAGCAAGAACAGGTCTTGACCTGGCTTTTGCCAAATATATCCCGATGAAGGATGGAGCCAGGCTTTCATTCGGTATTGATGTGAGAGCTCAACAATTCTCGATCGACAGGGAAAAGCTGGCCCAAACCTTAGGTAGTGATCCAGCCATCGGATCCAGCGATAACAAATTCAACTTTGACGCAGGATTTGGTATTTCCTATACCAGCAAGAAATTCCAGGTAGGTGTTTCTGCTTCCCAGCTGATACAATCGAAGCTCAATTATTATAATGGTAGTCTTACACCTGCTGAAGAAGGCCGCCTGTACCGCCACTATTATTTGCATGGTCTTTATCACTTGAATGTAGACGAGGTGACGGTTATCACTCCCAATTTCTTAATGATTTACCTGCCGAATGCTCCAATGGAATTCCAGGGAGGAGTAAGAGTTGAGCATAACCAGCTTTTCTGGTGGGGAGTATCTTACAGGGCCAGGCAAAGCTTTTCGCTTTCGGCCGGTGTGACTCTCAGCAAAAAATTTGTGATCGGCTATTCGTTTGACATTTACAAAACGCCTGTAAGCGTGTACGACGCTGGTTCTAATGCCCACGAAGTTCTATTGCGTTACAACTTTTTGAAATAGTCTCTTAGTTATCTTTGGTTAAGGAAGACAGCAGCCCGAAAGGGTTGCTGTTCTTGTTTATAGACCGCTATAGATTATTCCGGGTCCTTTATTTCATTAAAACTCAGCGCTCTTTGGAGTTCTTGGGAAAGCTATCACATCGCGAATATTGGTCATGCCGGTAACAAACTGCACCATCCGTTCAAATCCCAATCCAAAACCCGCATGTGGCACCGAACCAAACTTTCTTGTATCGAGATACCACCAAAGCTCATCGGCGGGAATATGCATTTCTTTCATTCTTGCTTCCAGCTTTTCCAGTCTTTCTTCTCTTTGTGAACCTCCCACGATTTCACCGATACCAGGAGCGAGAATATCCATAGCCGCAACGGTTTTACCATCTTCGTTTTGTCGCATGTAAAAGGCTTTTATCTCCCTGGGATAATTGGAAAGAATGACCGGTTTTTTAAAATGCTTCTCTACCAGGTACCGCTCATGTTCGCTTTGAAGGTCCATGCCCCAACCGGTAATGGGGTATTGAAACTTCTTTTTCTTGTTATGATTGCTTTCTCTTAAAATATCGATCGCTTCAGTATAGGTGATCCGTTCAAAATTGTTATTGAGAACAAACTCCAGTTTTTCTATCAATCCCATATCGCTTCGCTTATCCTGTGGCAGCTGTTTTTCTTCTTCCGCTAAGCGTTGCGCCAGGAATTCAAGATCATCACGATTATTAGTGATCGCGTATTGAATGATATACTTGATGAATTCTTCTGCCAGATTCATATTGTCTTCGAGATCATAGAAAGCCATTTCGGGTTCTATCATCCAGAACTCGGCCAGGTGCCTGGTTGTATTGGAGTTCTCTGCACGGAAGGTGGGACCGAATGTATAAATATCACCGAGGGCTGTAGCACCCAACTCCCCTTCTAATTGTCCGCTTACGGTCAGGTTAGTAGGTCTGCCAAAAAAATCTTCTTTAAAATCTATAGTTCCGTCTTCGTTGCGGGGCGTTTTGTTCTTTTCTTCATCAAATGGCAATGTGGTTACGCGAAACATTTCACCAGCGCCTTCAGCATCGCTGGCTGTAATGATTGGTGTGTGCAGGTAAACAAAGCCTTTATCGTTAAAAAATTTATGGATAGCAAAGGCCAGGGAGTGCCGGATACGAAATATCGACCCAAATGTATTTGTGCGAAAACGAAAATGAGCTACTTCTCTCAGGTATTCAAGCGTTGGCCTGTTTCGTAACTGGATAGGATATTTTTCCGCATCACTGTCGCCCAGCACTTCGATGGTAGCGGCATTGAGATCCATTTTTTGTCCTTTACCCAATGAAGGAACAATTGTTCCCTTCACTTTAAAAGATGCGGACAGAGTGATCCTTTTTAGCAGCGTGTCATCAAACTTTCCCAATTCTGCCACCACCTGTATGTTATTGTTGGTAGATCCGTCATTCAAGGCAATGAACTGGTTGTTGCGAAAGCTTCGTACCCATCCCATTACCGTTACTTCCTGCCCCGTTGGCTCCTGCGCTAAGAGTTCCCTGATCTTTACCCGCTTGTTGAACATCCTGTAAAATTTAAAGAGGGCAAAGATAAGACGCACAGGTTTCCCGGCATTTTTGCATCCATTTCTCCCGCTCTCTCCAGATTTTCAGCAAAGGACTGGTCGTGATCGACAGAAATAATCAAACCAACCGAAATAAAGGGTCAGCTCTTTATGAGTTAATATGTGAAATAGCTTTACGTTGCGGTTAAATTCATTTCGAACTTAAAACCAAACTGGTGTAGTGATAATTTGTGGTATAGGCAAGCTGATCTTTTATCAATTTTAGTAACACCCTAATGTGCTTAAAACATCCTTACCGGGTTCATCAAACAGCCAGGTTGATTTTAACGACAACAGTGCGAATTGATTACATTCCTTTCAAATCAAATTTTGCTTTAAATCACACAATAAATTTGGCAATTGTCGTGGAAGACAACCCTTTATCAAAGTACCTTACAGATATTTGGTTTTTATTTAATCTATGAGCGACCCCAAATTTTTAGCCGCTTTGGGTTCCCGGATAAAGGAATTGCGCCTAAAAAAGAATTTAACCCAAAATGAGCTTGCCATACTTTGCAATTTTGAAAAAGCAAGCATGTCCCGCATCGAATCCGGCAAGACCAATGTTACCGTTTTAACGTTGAAAAAGATCAGCAAAGCCATGGATCTGGAACTAATTGAGTTCTTCGGCGACGGGGTTCATTGACCGGCTCGCTTCAACTTAAACATTTATAACCTGGATGCTTTTCTACTGGTCGAAAAGACCTAGCAGGATTTTTTTTGCCCGGGATACAAGAACTCTCAGCAGGCAAAGAAGTTGTTCCCCGTGACAATACAGGAAGTTGAATATAATCATGGCCTGGGGGGATTGTTGAGAGGACTAAAAACAATAGTCGATGGTTCTCCATCATTGCCGATGCAGGATACCGGATACTGGACTCTTGCACATCGGCATCCAACATCGGACATCCAGTATCTGGCATCACTCTCTACAGTCACAGTTTTCATAGGATATTTTTTGGATTCTTCTTACCAAAGGACTTACTAAACGCAGGGAAAAAGAATAGATCAACTTCTCTTTTACGGGTCATCCGATTTGGTACACGATGTAGAATTATTGCTACTTTCCCGGAAATCGTTGCCTGATGAAAAGGCTTCTGCAACCCCGAAAATCTACAGAGGATATTTTTGACGTATTCCGGCGGGAAATCACCGTGTAGCGGCCATTTGCAGGGGTCTAAAAATTTTTAGTTTTGCAAAAAAGCCGTATTATTGCAGCAGAAAGTGGCAGATTAGTTCGTTACTCTCTTAGTAGGCTCATCTGGTTTCATCAATTCCTTTTACATAAACTCAACTTTTTCAACCTTTTTCAGACTGTGTGATCAGGGAACTGTGTAAAAATTCAAGCTTTTTGTATGTATGATATTCTGCAACTGAACGATATGCTCGTTCCTGAACTGCTAGACATAGCCGAGCAGCTCAAAATCCCCAATACAAAAAAATTAGACAAGCAGGCGCTGGTTTACAAGATTCTCGACAGTCAGGCTATTGCAGGAGCTAAAACCGGTAACGCTCAATCCGACGAAAAAGGCAAACGCAAAAGGATTATTAAAACAGCTACCGGCAACTCTACCGAAGAAGCAATTGTAGAAAGTACACAGGCAAGTGCTGATGACGATAAAAAAACCCAAAAAAAACCTCACATGGCCGTAAAGAAAGATGATAAAGCGGGGCATGGCAAAAAGCCCCGTAAGAAAATAGAAGAAAAAGAAATAGAAGAAACTGTTTCTGAAATAACTGATTTGCCCGAAGAAAATGGTAATGGCGTTACCGATCTCGCCGAAGAAGAGGAGAAGAACGAAAACAACAATGAGACCGAGACCGAGACTTCAAATGAGCAGAATTCCGGTCAAAATAAAGTATACCCGGCCCGCCGCGAACAATATTTCAATATCGAATTTGATGGAGTAATACTTTCCGAGGGTGTGCTGGAAATGATGCCCGATGGCTACGGTTTCCTTCGGTCCTCTGACTATAACTACTTATCATCACCCGATGATGTTTATGTTTCTCCTTCACAGATAAAACTGTTTGGATTAAAAACAGGTGATACAGTCTTTGGTGCGGTTCGCCCACCCAAAGAAGGCGAAAAATATTTTGCCCTGCTAAAAGTCGATACGATCAATGCCAAAAAACCGGATGAAGTCCGTGACCGTGTGCCATTTGATTACCTGACGCCGTTGTTCCCGTTTGAAAAAATGAACCTGTTCACCACGCCTTCCGATTATTCAACGAGGATAATTGATTTGTTCACTCCGATCGGTAAAGGACAGCGGGGATTGATCGTGGCTCAACCCAAAACAGGTAAGACCATGTTGTTGAAAGCTGTCGCCAATGCAATAGCGAGCAACCATCCTGAATGTTACCTGATGGTGGTACTGGTAGATGAACGTCCCGAGGAAGTAACGGACATGGAACGAAGCATCAAGGGCGAAGTCATTGCGTCTACATTTGATGAACCTGCCGAAAAGCACGTAAAAGTTTCTACCATGGCCCTGCAAAAAGCCAAGCGATTGGTGGAATGCGGGCATGATGTAGTAATACTGCTTGACTCTATCACGCGTTTGGCAAGAGCACATAATACCGTTGCTCCTGCATCTGGTAAAGTATTGTCGGGTGGTGTGGAAGCAAATGCGATGCAGAAACCCAAACAGTTCTTCGGAGCTGCCCGTAAGATCGAAAACGGTGGTTCGCTGACCATATTAGCAACCGCACTGATCGATACAGGTTCGAAAATGGATGAAGTGATCTTTGAAGAATTTAAGGGTACCGGTAACATGGAATTGCAGCTTGACAGGAGATTGTCCAATAGACGTGTTTATCCCGCTATTGACCTTACTGCTTCCTCAACCCGTCGTGACGACCTGTTGCTGGAAAGAGAAGTGCTTCAAAGAATGAACCTTCTCCGTGTTTACCTTACAGATATGAACACCGAAGAGGCTATGAATGAGCTGCTCAAGCGTATGCGCGGCACCAAGAGCAATGAAGAGTTCCTGGCCAGCATGAACGGCTAATATATTTTACGCCACGATGCTACGTTTGGGATTGGTTTGTTCGTCGTTTCATGGGCGCATGACACTCAACCTCTTTCAAACATCTTTTTCTTAATTCATTAAGTCAGCTTAAAGACTATAAGTATAAATTTCAAGTTGTCCCCGAGCTGGCGTGACGCCACGGCGCCGCACTTGGAAATCGGGTTGTTCTTCGTTGCGGCGTTGCGCCGCGTGACATTCAAGCCCTTTAAGACCGTCTCTTTTTAGTAAATATACTCTGGCTTTCTACTTCGGTTATACAATCTGGCCGGCTTATATTCGTTATTGAAAGGTCCAATATCCGAACTATGAAAGCCATTAAGCTGACTGTCCTTCTTTTATTCCTCCCGATCATATTCTATGCGCAAACCCTGACCGGTCTCTGGATGGGTTCCGTGACAAATGATAGCACCACTATCCGCAAGGATCAATCCTTTGAAGTTGTTCTTACACAATACAAAGACAAGGTCTATGGGTATTCCCGCAGCACCTTCACAGTGAATGATACCCTGTACTATATTGTAAAAAGAGTAAAAGGCAGTATTGAAGGCGATGTATGCGAAGTAAAAGACGATGATATCGTTTCCTATAATTTTAAAGGCCGCCTGGACAAAGGTGTAAAGATGGTTACCACATTTCATTTTGATCATGGCGACAGTACCTGGCGAATGGATGGCGACTGGAAGACCAACAAGACAAAAAAGTACTATTCCATTTCCGGCAAAGCAACGTTGAACCAGGAAAAGGATATCACGAAATCAAAGATCTTTCCGCATCTCGAAGAGTTAAAGCTGGCCGACGATGTTGATTTCTATAAAGAAGCAAAACAGGCTGAAGAGATAGCGAAAAAAGAACAGGAAAAGAAAAAACAGGAACTGGCAAAATCAACAAAGCCCATTGTATCCCAGCCAAAGGAAACAAAGACAAGCGCAAATGACGTCGCGGTCAATAAGAAACCGGAAACCATGACAAAGCCAGTCCCTCAACCCAAAGAAACTGCTTTAAATAGTACTACGCAGCCAGAACAACCTGCTTCAAAAGATCAGTCTACTACTAAAACGGTCGCAACCAATAATACTGCTATAAATACACCGGCGAAATCTGGACCCATCGCCCAGGTGCAACAATCGCCTGTTAAACCAGTGGTTGTTGAAGAGAAGAGATCTATTGCTTCGGCACAATCAGTGCAACCCTCTTCAAAAGATCAGAATGCTACTAAAACGGTCGCAGCCAATAACACTGCTATAAATGCACCGGCGAAATCTGAACCCATCGCCCAGGTGCAACAATCACCAGCCAAAGAAACTATTCAGCAAAACCCAGAACCTAAAAAATCTGAGCCTCTGGTGGTGACAAAAGCGGTTGAGCAAAAGAAAGAACCTGTCATTGAAACTCCCAAACCAGAAACAAAGGGGGCAATTGTTGCTGCTGACAAAAAAGAACCCGATAAACAACAACCTGTTTCGATGTTTTCAGAAACCAGACCAGCTACAGCCAGCGCTGCTTTATTCATTAAAGAAAGAGCGATAGCGGCTCCGCAGGTAGTGAACTTTAAATCGGATAGTCTTGAGCTTGCGCTGTATGATAATGGGGAAGTCGATGGCGATACGGTAAGCGTATTATTGAACGGCCAGTTGATCCTTGCAAAACAGGGATTGAAGGCTTCTGCTATAAAGAAAACGATCTATGCGCCAGCCAACAACAATGATTCACTGACCATGGTGCTGTATGCCGAAAACCTTGGAAAATATCCGCCGAATACGGGATTACTGATCATTCATGATGGTAATGATACTTACCAGGTACGGTTCAGCGCCGACCTTCAACAAAATGCTGCTGTGATATTTAAGCGGAGAAAAAATTAAGCCTACCGCAAATTGTGGTCCTGTTCCGTGATCGTGTAATCAAACCTACCTTTCGTAATAAGGACTGAACCTCCAATATTTCCTTCAAACAGACCGGCGATAGTAAAATCGCGATCAGTCGATCCGAAATTGACTTTTACGAAATGTATTTCCCCTGTTCCTGAAATGGATGATCCCATGTTCGGCTGCTCATACTGGCTTAAGGAAACGATAACGGTTGTTGAATCAACTGGAAATATTTTTCCATTGAAGTTTAAGAGATCACTTTTTGAAAAGTTCTTTTTTATAGGAATGGAAAAGATGAGATAGCTCCAATTTCCCCCGAGAGATAATGGAGGTGATACCCTATCAGTAAATTCGTCCTGCCATGCAGGGTGAGGCAACACGAATCAAATAGTTATATCAGCGCGTCGATTTTCTTTGCGAGCTTCCTATCCTTATCGGTCACAATATCGCCGGCATCATGTGTAGAGAGCCAGACCTCAAGAGTATTATAAACATTGGTCCATAGGGGGTGATGGTCCATTTTCTCCGCTTCGAGGGCTACTCTTGTCATAAATGCAAATGCTTCGCTGAAGGTTTTGAAAGTAAACTTCCTGTACAGCTTGTTATTTTCTTCTTTCCACATAAAAATGATTTTTAGGCGGTGATCAATTAGGAAAACAGATACTCTCGCGACGGCACTGAAAAAACCAACCCGATAATCGTTGCGCCGCCGCGAGAAACAAAGTTTCAAAACACAAGATGCTCTTTGTTCCTTATTTTTTCGTTCGTAAGCTCGGTAACGAGTTGTACGCCGCCGATCTCGCGAATGGCATTTATTCTTTCCTGCAAAAATTCATCCGGAACTACGTCCCCTTTCAGCAATAGCAAAAAATCAAAATGACGGAATTCAGGTAGCAGGTATTCCCCGTCAAACTGGTTGTTGTAGACATAGTAGCCCAGCGATCCTGTAGGTTCGCAATATTCAAAGACTGAAAAAAAATAATCCCGGTTCTTTCTTTTGAGCTGTATTTCGATATTGTTGTTAACGCGCAGGTCCATTCGAAGACTGCGGTTAAGCCGCCAGCAGAATTGATAATCTTTTAGAGGCGCTATGATACCGAGGAGGCGGGTATCTTCAAAAAATTCTTCGGCCAGTTCATGGTTATTCAGAGCAAGTTTAAATCCGCGTTCTGCCATTCGAGAATTATGTTGAATTTTGAATGATAAATGTTGAATGTCTTCAAAGACTGACGTGACACTCTTTGTTTCATTCCGTCAGCAATTCCTCCGTGGCTCTCTGTGTTGGATTTTCTCTGTGGCCTTACTCTGCGACCTTCTTCCTCACACTAAAACTCAACAGGCGACTCAAGCGTTTCATTGCCTCGCTTATACTTTACTTTCGTTTTATCTCCTTTCTTGAACTTATTGAGCGCCTGCATATAGGTTTCCATTGAATTAACAGGATAATCTCCCAGCTGGACAATGACATCTCCTGGTTTTAATCCCGCTTTGAAGGCAGGTCTTCCTTCTGTTACATCATCGGCCCTTATTCCTGAACCGTCATAGGTATAATCCGGCATGATACCCAGCGTTACCCGTAGCGCAGTTGTACTCATCTGTGTTTCCCTTGTTTTCAAGAAGGCCAGTTTATGATTTTCCTTATTTAATGCAGTAACGATGGCAGTGATGTAATGGATCACTTTCAGTTCTCCCAAATAATTTATTTTATCGGCATCATCTGTCGGCCTGTGATAATCCTTGTGCTGGCCGGTAAAGAAAAACAGGACTGGAATATCTTTCCGGTAAAAAGATGTGTGATCACTGGGTCCCGTTCCGCTTGAATCGATCTTTATAACAAAAGGGATCTTCTTCTCGTGCGGATTGATGACAGTCGCCCATTGCGGTGAGGTGCCATAGCCTCCCACCTCTAAAAACTTTGTGCTGTCATTCAATCTTCCCACCATATCCATATTGATCATATAGTTTGCTTTGGAAAGATCGATCGTTGGATGTTCGGTAAAATATTTCGAACCAAACAATCCCAGCTCTTCTCCCGAAAAAGCGATAAATAGGTAGTTATTGTTTTTTGCTTTGGATGTTTTTAATATCCTGGCTAATTCGATCAATGCCGCCGTTCCGCTTGCATTATCATCTGCTCCGTTATGAATAAGTTTTTCACCAGTCCTCAACATTGAAGTGCCGTCTTCGCCATATCCCAGGTGATCAAAATGTGCCCCAAGGATTACAGTGGTTGGCGCCCCGTTGTCGATATAACCAATCACATTATGGCCTGTCCTGCTCTTTTCAACGATATCGGCTTTCAGTTTTATGTTCAGCGTAGCCGTCTTATCGCTGAAATATTTCTTTGCCGCATCTTTGGATACATAGATGACCGGTATTGGCAACAATTCGGATTTATCTTTTCCGTTAAACGCTAGTTGATCATCTGTAGTCGATGATGAGTTGTAAAGGATAATGGCCGTGGCTCCCCGGTCAGCCGCTTTTTTTGTATTGGTGCGGACATACTCGATCAAATCAAAATGGGGATTGTTCTTATTTTCATCCAAAGGATCCGCTAAATCAATAAACCAGGGCATATCTGCTTCCTGGAGGGCGATAGCAGGAGATGCTTCAATTTTTTTTGCCGAACTGAAAGGAAATGGGAAAAAATCCTTACCCGTTTCAAGATTATTATTGTTGATGGTAAAGTAAGTAGAAGGAGCGATTTGTTTGCCCTCGTTGATTGGAAATGCCTGTGGGTAAGACTCAGTACCTTTAGGTGCCAGGCCGATTTCTTTAAACTGGCCAATGATATAGTCCATCGCCAATTGTTCACCGTGGGTGCCCGACCTTCTTCCTTCCAGCTTGTCATCGGCGAGATACCCAATATGCTGTTTCAGCCTTTCGACAATAGCCTTATCGGCTTTCTTCAATTTTTGCGCAGAGGCAACAGTGCAGACAAATGTCAATAAAAAAAATATCCCGGCCCGGAGTGACAACATAGTTAAATCAGGTTTGTACCGGCAAAGGTATTGTCATGGCGGCTGATTATTATATTCTTTCTTCGTGTTTCAGTTAAACTTTTGTCAGACTTTACGGTTTTTATTCAGGTCTCCCGGCGCACTTGCCTTCAACGTAGCGGTTATTGTAAACCTCAACCGAAAAATCGTATTTCGTAACATCCGTTAGACCTTGCCTTTTTATTTTTGATGCTATTTTATGCCTGAAAAAGGACGAATACATATTGCTTTGGTTGGCAATCCCAATAGTGGGAAAAGTTCGATCTTTAATTGCCTGACCGGGATGCGGCAAAAGGTGGGAAATTATCCCGGTGTCACTGTTGACAAGAAAACTGGCTCAACCTCACTTTCGACAGAAACCAGGGCTGAAGTAATCGATCTGCCGGGTACTTATAGCCTCTACCCCAGAAAAATGGATGAATGGGTAAGCTATAAAGTTTTACTCAACCAGGACAGCAACATAAAAGCCGATGTAGTGGTGGCGGTGGCAGATGCGAGCAACCTCAAAAGAAATTTACTTTTCTGTACCCAGATCATCGATCTCAAAGTACCGGTTGTGATCGCATTGACAATGATGGATATGGCTGCTAAAAAAGGCATCAGGATAGATATTGCAGAGCTGGAAAGGGAGTTGGGTGTGCCAGTTGTTCCTGTGAATCCCAGAAAGCAAAAAGGAATTGCGCAGTTGAAAAAAGTGATCGAGCAAACTTCGCAGCAGCTTTTCCAGGCACCATCCAGAGATTTTATTGACAACAGATCCCTGGCCTATGCGGCCGTTGGCGAAGTAAAAAGTAGATTCCCGGAATTAAGCAACTATGCCGCTATTCATTACCTGATCAATCACGAATCGTTTTCGCTAAACGATGCAGACCAGATGCTGGTAGAAAGTATAGAGGAAAAAAATAAATTCAACCCTACAAAAACACAGGCTGAGGAGATCCTGCAACGATATACCCGTATCAGGCAGATCATGAAGGCGGCGGTTTCGGAACCCGATCCTTTGCAACAAAGCCTTTTTACAGAAAAACTGGATAATATCCTGCTCCATCGCCGCCTGGGATATATCATATTACTGGTTGTTTTATTCTTGTTATTTCAAAGTGTATTCTGGTTGGCCTCCTTTCCGATGGATTGGATTGATAGCGGTGTTACATTGTTGTCCCGGTCGCTTTCTGCTACATTGCCTGATACCAGGTGGAGTGATCTGCTGATCAATGGAGTTATTGCCGGGCTAGGGGGCATTATCATGTTTGTGCCACAGATCATGATGTTGTTTGGAATTGTGAGGCTATTGGAAGACACAGGTTATATGGCCAGGATCAGTTTTCTTACAGACCGGTTAATGCGAAGCGTAGGTCTCAACGGCAAAAGTGTAATGCCAATGATCAGCGGTTTTGCGTGCGCAGTGCCTGCGATCATGAGTGCCAGGAATATCGAAAACCGGAAAGAAAGATTGCTTACGATATTGATAACCCCGTTGATGAGCTGCTCTGCGAGGTTGCCGGTGTTTACCATATTGATCGGTCTTGTGATCCCTTCCACTTATGTTTTTGGCTTTTTGAGTGTGCAGGGCCTGGTGATGATGGGACTATACCTGCTCGGGCTCGTAATGGCGCTGATCGTTTCTTATGTTGCCAAATGGTTTATTAAAATAAAGGAAAAAAGCTTTTTCATTCTCGAATTACCCACTTACCGCTCGCCCCGCTGGAACAATGTAGTGCAAACGATGATCAGCAAAGCGAAGATATTTGTCACCGATGCGGGAAAGGTGATCATGATCATCAGTCTTATCCTTTGGGCCCTGAGTTCTTTTGGTCCCGAAAAAAGAATGAATAGGGTGCGCGACCAGTTTGCGGAACTAAAAGCTCAGCCCAGTGCTGATACTGCATCGCTGGAAAAAGAGTTTAAGGCAGCCAAGCTGGAAAATTCATGGGCCGGGATTATGGGTAAGAGCATAGAACCGGCGATAACTCCATTAGGTTATGACTGGAAGATCGGCATTGCTTTGATCACTTCTTTTGCCGCAAGAGAAGTGTTTGTTGGTACCATGGCCACTCTTTACAGCGTGGGCGATGAGAAAAACAACCTGAAGCTGAAAGAAAAAATGAAAGCAGCGGTCGGCACAGATGGAAAACCGGTATTCAACCTGGCGTCTGGGATATCTTTGATGATCTTTTATGTATTTGCCATGCAATGCATGAGCACCCTTGCTGTCGTAAGAAGAGAAACGAGAAGCTGGAAATGGCCGGCTATACAGTTCGTTTATATGACAGCATTAGCGTATGTGATGAGCTTGTTTGCTTATCAGGTACTCCGCTAGATGCTGGTTACTGCCATGCGGATGTGCCAGAATCTAGCATCCGCCATCTAGCATCATTCGGCTTTGGACCATTTGTCTTTCGGTTCAAAATAATGCCACAGCAGCGAAGAAAGGTTTCTCGCCAGCGTCCACGCTTCATTACTGTGTGTCCAACTGATATCCTTGTTGTTCTTGGTAAAAATGCAAAAAATATAAGGATTGTGTGGCGCATTTACCAGGAGAACTTCACTTCGTACAGCATTGACACAGCCATTTTTGCTAAATACCTCGATATATGGGGG
>VBAT01000044.1:85256-96500 GCA_005884665.1 Bacteroidota bacterium | reverse complement strand
GTTGAGATTATCTCATTATGATAGATCATTTCAAATATCCTTCCCATTTCAGATGGACTGGCTTGTCCCCAGCCATAAACGGTCCTGTTGTCTTCCCTGCCCGGAGTTCTTGAATTGACCCGCGTACTTTTAAACCCGAGGCTATCGAGAATGGTATTGATCCTTGTGCCGGTACCGGCCAGGCCCTGCAACCAGAGGCTGGCGGTATTATCGCTGGTGGTGAGCATCAGCATAATTACTTTTTTCAAGGCGATCTTCACCGTGTCTTTGAATGAAGCCACTACATCGTAATCGGAATAGGCCAGCGAATCGCGGTATAACAATTCCTGGTCATAATCCAGTTCTTTTTTATTCAGTTTATCCATTACACCGATCAATATCGGCACTTTGACAATGCTTGCTGTCGGAAAAACCGTGTCGGCATTAATGGCCACTGTTTTGCCGGTTCTGAGATTTTTTACATAGATGCCTACATCGCCATTGAAACCGGATATTGCTTTCTGCAGTTTCTCCTGTAATTTTTTATCAGGTTTTTGTGAAAGAACAATAGTGGATATCAGTAAAGAAAGAAACAATAAGAAATTTTTCTTCATGGCAGTTATTTCGCGTTCATATAATCAATTACAAGGTGGCAAAATGCTTTAATCCCGGTTATCATTCCTGCATCGTCTACAAAGAATTCCGCAGTATGATGCGGTGGCGCTTTCTTCGGATCATTGCCTTTTGGCATTCCCCCAAGATAAAAGAAAAAGGAAGGCGCTTTGGTGCCATAATAGGAGAAGTCTTCGGCACCGGTCACCCATTCTCTTTCTGTAACATTATTAACTCCAGCAGCCGATTGCAGGGAAGGAAGCATTTTTTTTACAAGTTCAGGAGTATTGTAGGTCACCAGGGTTTTTGAGTCGATATTCACGGTAGCCGTTGCACCGCCCGCTTCTGCAATATTTGTGACAGTGTGTTTTATTCTTTCATGAACTTCCTGTTGCATTTTGCTGTCAAGGGTCCTGATCGTACCATCCATCACGCATTCGTCGGGAATGATATTGCTTCGAACCCCCCCGCTTATTTTACCGACCGTAATAACTACGGGTGCCCTGGTCAATTCGGACTGGCGGCTGACAATTGTCTGCAAGCCTTCAATGATCTGGGCAGAGATGGCAATCGGGTCTACCCCGAGCCAGGGTTGCGAGCCGTGACTTCCCTTGCCTTTCACTACAATATGAAACCAGTCGGAAGAGGCCATAAAAGCACCGGGTTTGTATTGTATCTGTCCCACTTCAATATTGGATTCGATATGAAGCCCAAATATGACATCTACTTTGGGATCGTCCATCACGCCTTCTTTTACCATCAGTGGTGCTCCACCTTCCTCTCCTTCAGGCGGTCCTTCTTCTGCGGGTTGAAAAATAAATTTTACGGTTCCTTTCAGGTCGTTCTTCATGCCTGCAAGAATTTCAGCAACACTCATCAGCATGGCCACATGAGTATCATGACCACAGGCATGCATTACGCCAACTTCCTGCCCATTATAATTTGCTTTTTCTTTCGAGGCAAATGGAGTATTTACTTTTTCGACAATGGGTAATGCATCCATATCGGCACGAAGACCAATGCAGGGGCCGGGTTTGGCTCCGCGTAAAATACCTACAACGCCTGTTTTTCCGATACCTTCTTTTACTTCGAGGCCCAAGCTCCTGAGATGACCGGCGATAAGTTTCGCCGTATTAAATTCACGGTTTCCCAACTCCGGATGCTGGTGGATGGTTCTTCTCCAATCGATACATTGTGATTCGATTTTTTGGGAGGCGGCATTGACCTTATCTTTTAGTTTTGTTATGTCAGTTTGTGAATGGGATTGAACAAATAACAAAACAAAGACGGCAACAAACGGTAGGTGCTTCATTACGCAATTTTGCATGAATTTACCATAAAACCGCTTTCCGGCGGGGATTAATAAACCGGCAGCGTCGCAGTTATTATAACAAGGTTGTCACGGATACATGCCAGATGCCAGATGCTGGGTGCTGGTCGCTTAACGTTGGAATCAAGTATCCAGTATCAAGTATCCACACTAGTGACGACAAGCTATCAACTAACCACTCCGGACCGAAAGACAGCAGATTCGTGACTATGAACCGGCCCCGGATTAGAATGCACAAACAATAAATTGGCGGTGCCTGATTTGTTTTATATTTATTACCAGGATGCTAATTCGTCACGTACATTTTCTAAAGGCTGTCTTTTTACATAGCCTTACTGCTTATGGGGGTCCGCAAGCCCATTTGGCGATGATGATGAAAACCTTCGTCCGCCAGACACCCTATTTGACCGAAAGCGAGCTGATGGAATACAATGCATTTTGTCAACTGCTTCCCGGCGCTTCATCAACGCAGACCCTTACATTGATCGGTTATAAACGCGGCGGCGTAACCCTCGCGATACTCACATTACTTATCTGGATCGCCCCCGCCTGCATATTGATGGGAGCTCTTTCTTTTTTATTGTCTTACATTGATAAGAATGCATTGAACGGGAACATCTTCAAATTCATCCCGCCAATGGCAGCAGGGTTTTTATTATATGCCTGCTTTACAGCTTTCCCGCTTTCTATAAAGAATTCGATTACCTGGGCCATAATGATTGTCAGTACAACGATCACTTATTTTTTCTTTAAAATGCCAGGCATTTTTCCTGCTCTGATCATTTTGGGTGGCATAGCCACGAACCTCAGTAAGAAACGTATTCCTCAAATAGAACAGAAACCCCGGAAAATAAAATGGTGGAACTTCTGGTTATTCGGTATCATTTTCATCGCCGCCGGTATCGTCAGTGGCATTGCAAAAAGAGATAATTGGCCCAACCGAAAACCTATCAATCTCTTTGAAAACACTTATCGTATGGGCAGCCTCGTATTTGGAGGTGGGCATGTACTGATGCCGATGATGTATGAGCAATTCAGTGTAAGACCAGAAGCGATTAAAACAAAAGATAGCAGCGTTGTGCAGATAAATGAAAATGATATGTACACCGGCATGGGGATCGTCAGGGCCATGCCTGGGCCAGTGTTTTCTATTGCCTCGTTTACCGGTGGTATGGCTTTAAAAGACATGGGTACTGAAATGCAGGTGGTGGGCTGTTTGATCGGCACGATCGCTATTTTCCTGCCCAGCGCTTTATTGGTCCTGTTCTTTTTTCCGATATGGAGTAACCTAAAAAAATATGCAGCAGTTTATCGCTCCCTGGAGGGCATCAATGCCGTGGTCGTTGGCATTATGATAGGCTCTACTTTTTATATCATGAGAGATATTTCATTAATTGAACCCAAAACCATCAGTTTGCTGAATGTGTGTGTAATCATCGGAACCAGTTTACTATTATCTTATACCAGGCTCCCCTCTCCTTTTATTGTTGCCGCCTGCCTGTTACTTGGCTTCTTTATCAATAGTTCTTCCTGAATAATAGCCGCTCCGCTCAATTTCTTCTTTTACTTTATCCGGAACGAGATAGCGGATAGATTTTTTTTCTTTGATCAGTTGACGAATGACTGTTGAGGAGACCTGTATCAGCGGTGCATCAAGTACTATAAGCTTTGCATTGAAGTCATTTGTTATTTCAAATCCTTCTCTTTTGTAAACATATATCGGATAGTGTTTGACAATGGCTTCATAGTTCTTCCATTTGTCCAGGTTTTGAAAACTATCGCTGCCCATGATAATGCTGAATTGACTACCGGGGTATTTTTCTTCGAGGTGTATTAATGTGGTAACTGTATAGGATGGCTTTGATAATCCAAACTCAATATCTGAAACCCTGATCCTGTTATCATCTTCCGTAGCAGTTTTGGCGAGATGAAGCCGGTGATATTCATTTAACAGTCCCTGGGTTTTTTTAAAGGGATTCTGGGGAGACACTACCAACCAGACCTTTTCAAGATCCGTGGAATTTAAAATGTGATTGGCTATAATTAAATGTCCGACGTGTATCGGGTTGAAGGAGCCAAAATACAGTCCGATTTTCATTAACTACTTGTTAATCAATCAATTACAGAGACAATGATCTGATCCGCTTCATTAATCCTGAGGCTTAATACATAACCGGCGATATTCACGGAAACAGGATCCCCCAAGGGTGCTTTCTGCTCTACGGAGATCTCTTCACCGGGCAAACAGCCCATTTCCATTAACTTTAAATGTATTTCCTGGTTATTAAAATGCTTTATGATTGCCCGCTGCCCGGGTTTAAGTTGAGATAATTTCAAGTTCATAATAATAATGCAAATCTACATCACCCCATTTTGAATTGTTTACGAATCCTGAAATCATGCCTTCAAAATCAAAAGTTTATTTCTTTTTTAATAAAAAATTCCCCTCTTTTCGGAACAGGAACCAGCTAAAAAAGCACATCGAGTCAATTTTCGGACGGGAAAAAAAAAGGCTCGCCCGGCTCAATTACGTTTTCTGCTCCGATGGCGAGCTTTTAAAGATTAATCAGCAATATCTCGGACATGACTATTACACAGACATAATAACTTTTGATCTATCTGATTCGGAGACCGAAATATCAGGGGAAGTTTATATAAGCGTTGACCGGGTAAGGGATAACGCAGCCAAACTCGGGGAACCCATAAATACCGAGCTCGCCAGGGTTATTTTTCACGGTGCCTTACATTTATGCGGATATAGGGATAAATCAAAAAGAGAAAAGTTATTAATGAGAAAAAAGGAAGAAAAGTATCTACAACATCATTTTCCCTAGTTTCACGGAACACTGTTTCAGCCTGAAACAGTGTTCCGTGAAACGACTATCTTTGTGGCATGGGTAGAAAACGCTGGCAGGTCAAAACCGAAATTACTCCAGAGCTGCTAAAATTTAGAGAAAAACGTAAGTGGCAAATTGCCCTTCGCCGATACGTCATTGAAAGGAGTCCCAGTTCCTTCTATGCCCCTTATTTCGGCCTGGATATAGAAAATCTCAGGAACTGGTTTGAATATCAGTTTCGAAATGGAATTAACTGGGAAACCTTTGCTAAAACCTGGCAGTTTGACCATATCATCCCCGTCACATACTTTGATTCCGGCGATGAAAAGGAATTGAAAATGTGCTGGAACTTCACCAATCTGAGGATAGAGCCGTTTCAATTGAATAAAAATCGGGGAAACAGAATAGATGTCCTTGGTGCAAAAGCCTATTTCAGAACACTATATGAGAAGACGCATTATAAACCCTGTGGTGATCTCCTGGAAAAAATTGATCGTATTGAAATATCCGAAATTCTAAGTACAGAAGGACAACAGGCATTTATCACAGACCATTTAGAATATCTTCAACAAATCGAAGGATATAATGCCTTTGAATTTGAGTTGTTAAACCACGGCCGCACTGTAGAGGATGTACGAAAAGAGATTGAGTTCCTAAAAAAGAAAAGTTCCTGAGCTTGGGCTTAAGATAGAAAGTACCTTTGCGCGATGTTTCCCGAATATGATGTAATAGTTGTTGGTGCCGGCCATGCCGGATGTGAAGCTGCAGCTGCAGCGGCAAACCTCGGTTCCAAGGTGTTGCTTGTCACCATGAACATGCAGACCATTGCCCAAATGAGTTGTAATCCGGCTATGGGCGGAATTGCAAAAGGCCAAATTGTAAGAGAAATTGATGCCCTGGGTGGGTATTCTGGAATCGTTACCGACCTGTCTATGATACAGTTCCGCATGCTCAACCGCTCAAAGGGCCCTGCGATGTGGAGTCCGAGAGCCCAGAACGATCGCATGTTATTTTCCGGCACGTGGAGGGAAATGCTGGAAAAAACTCCAAATGTCGATTTCTACCAGGACATGGTCAAGGGCCTGCTTGTAAAAAATAATGTGGCTTGCGGAGTAATAACCGGCCTGGGTCATGAAATAAGATCTAAAGCTGTCGTTCTAACAAACGGAACGTTCTTAAACGGCATTATTCATATTGGGGAAAAGAATTTTGGGGGAGGAAGAGCTGCTGAGAAAGCGGCCACCGGGATTACTGAACAATTGGTATCCCTTGGTTTTGAAAGCGATAGGTTAAAAACGGGAACCCCGCCGAGGGTCGATGGCCGCAGTCTCGATTATAGCAAAATGGAAGAGCAGCCGGGCGACGAAGAGATTACAGGGTTCTCTTACACAAATACACTCAAACCTAAAACACAAAGAAGCTGCTGGATAACCTACACTAACTCCACCGTTCACAATATCCTAAAGACAGGGTTTGATCGGAGCCCAATGTTCGCGGGTAGAATCGATGGGGTAGGTCCCCGGTATTGCCCAAGCATAGAAGACAAAATAAACAGGTTTGCAGAACGGGAGCGGCACCAATTATTCATCGAACCGGAGGGATGGAACACAATCGAAATATATGTCAACGGATTTTCAACTTCCCTTCCAGAAGACATACAATACGAAGCTCTTCGTAATATAGTTGGTTTTGAAAATGTGAAAGTGTTCAGACCGGGATACGCTATTGAATATGATTATTTTCCGCCTACGCAACTAAAACACACGCTTGAGACTAAGCTCATCAGTAACTTATTTTTTGCCGGCCAGATAAATGGAACTACCGGTTACGAGGAAGCCGCTTGCCAGGGACTGATGGCGGGTATCAACGCTCATCTTAAAATCAGGGATGAAGATCCACTCATATTAAAGAGGAGCGAAGCTTACATTGGAGTTTTGGTGGATGATCTTATCAGCAAAGGAACTGAAGAGCCTTACAGGATGTTTACTTCCCGTGCCGAATTCAGAACCCTGCTTCGGCAGGATAATGCCGATCTGCGTCTAACCGAATTAAGTTATCGGCTGGGTTTAGCATCGCAGGACCGAATGGATAAAGTAATTGAAAAGAAGAAAGATGTTGATAAAATAAAAAGCCTTCTCGGGGAAGTTTCTATTCAACCTGCCGAGATCAATGATTACCTGCTTTCGATTAATTCAGCACCGATATCTGAAAAGCAAAAGGCGGACAAGATTCTTCTACGTCCCGATATCGAATTACCCGATTTGATCACGAATGTCACGTCGATTAAGGATCTCTTGCACGGTTTTCCGAAGGAAACTATCGAACAGGCTTCTATCCAAACAAAGTATGAAGTCTACATTGAAAAAGAAAAGGAACTGGCTATTCGCATGAGCCAGTTGGAAGATCTCCAAATACCCGAAGCGTTTGATTACAAGAAAATTCAGTCGCTTGGAAATGAGGCAAGAGAAAAACTGGCGCGTGTAAAACCAAGAACGCTGGGCCAGGCGAGCCGTATATCGGGAATCAATCCAAGTGATGTACAGATCCTGATGGTCTATATCGGACGGTAAAATCTATTTCCCAATAAGAACATAGTGCTTTTGCTCACGCTGCGTCACTGAATTGCCAACAACACCCTTGATCAACCCACGGCAATTGGATGCACCGCACCTGCATTGAAAGGGTTCCATATTGTCATCCAGGAACTGTGAATAGTCGAGTGTGAGCTCTTCGTTCTTTCGGATATTCCTTAATGCTATCACATTTAGGCCGTTTATAACGGTATTGGGATCGCAGCTATGATTTTGGGGAGCCCACTCGGAAGGGTCTTCGTCCCAAAGGATGAACAACTCATCGCTTACTGCATAAGCATAGCGGCGGAAATTCAATTTTTGTTCTTCGCTCCAATGCTTTTCGACAAATCGTTTTGTTACGATCCTTTGTGCTTTCTCTTCTCCAAAAAATATTACATCACCTTTCTTTATCGCTCTCGTGGCATAAATACCGAATCCCGCAATGGAGTTTCCTTTCATCACGTACGGCTTCATTTTCCTGCGATGCCTGGCAATGCCTTCAGCAATTATCTGTTCTAAAAAACCTCTCTGCCCCGCTTCGTCGAATTTCAACACAAAATCTGCGGATCCTTCATATCCATCGGTATAAAAAACAGAACAGGTAAAATTGATTTCCAGGAAAAATATCTCTTTCCTGTCATTAACCCTGAAATCGAGCCTGGCATAACCCATGCCATTGAATCCTTTAAAGATCTTTTCTGCAGCAGCTCTAAGTTCTTTATCCAGGACCGGGTCTGTGCAGGGAAAATTACAATCGGGATGAAGCTCCGAAGTCTTTAAGGAATAAGTTTTAAATGATTTTCCTTCAGGAAAAACATATTCAACCGGTTTAAACACGCTACATGTTTTCCCATCTTCATTGGCCGCTACCAGCACTGTAAATTCCCGGCCATCAATATACTCCTCAACCAGCAGGGGACCATATTCGTTAAATATTTCCACGACTTTCCTGAGAAGGTCTTCCTTGTTATACAGCACAGAATTTTCATCGATCCCAAGGCTATCACCTGCTTTGGCAGGTTTGATAAACATCGGATAGGAGAGATACTGTTCCACTTTCTCGATATCCTTTGGCTGATCTATCATAAAATACCGGGGCGTCCTTACTCCTTCGCAATGGGCCACGTATTTCATCAACTCTTTGGGCGGATCATATAGTTTGGCGGTTGGCCCGGTATGTGGAAGATCAAGGAGCTCGAATGAATGTATCACATCAATGGAAGGTACCTCCCATTCAAGATAGCCTTCGCAAAGGTTAACGAACACGTCGTACTTCTTCTTTTTCAGCTCTTTGAGTTGGCGATAAGTAGTCAGTTTATTCAAAAAAACGTGATCGACTTCATCATTCGGCAGCAGTGACGACAGGTTCCTTGGGGGATCATAATTTTTATAATCAACTCCAGTGGTGGAATAGTCAGCTTGCAAAACACAAACCTTCATTACGATAAAATATTAGATGATTAAATTTCTTCTTGCAAAGGCGTCATGGATGATTTCTCTTATCAGCTGAGTAAAAGATTTATCCGCATACCTCAATATCGCGCCAATAGAAGTATAGTCTTCGTCTTCACTTAATCCACATTGGGCATTAACCTCGAGCATATACAACTTGCCGGTATTGGCGTCCATCCGTATATCAAGCCTGCCATATCCTGTTCCACCAACCGCAACGTATGCATCCAGGCTGATTTTTTCCAACGCAGCCATGATCGAAGGATCTGGCCGGTGATAGGTATAGAAGTTTTCATTTTCGGGCATGGGATTTTCATTTTCATAAATTTCCCAAAGCCTGTCAAACGACAAAAATTTCTCCTCATCGGGCAAGGATTCATGAAATATCCTTTCTACGGCGGGGTAAACAATACATTTTGCGGGTTCGGAAGACGAACCAACAATAAGTGTAGTGAACTCGGGGCCGGTAATAAACTGTTCAACAAATAGTCCATCGGCCAGCAAATTCCATCCGCGATAGCCGTCCTGGATTTCCCTGGTTCTTTGGCTTACTTCGTCATCTGTGTAGACAACATTTTTCACCGACACACCCATACTGCCCCCGGACACTGCCGGTTTAATAATTAAAGGCGCTCCGACTCTTTTACAAATACCCTTTGGCTCCTCTCCATTAATTACTTCCCATTTTGCATTGGTAACCCTGGCTTTGTCGAAAGCCTTCTTCATGGGAATCTTCGAAGTGGTAATATTATAATAGTGAGCGTCGGAACCCGTATAGATAAGCTGGCTATGATCCAGTTCATGAATCACCGAAATACCCGGTGTACCATTTACTTCGTCGCCATCGCAAAGGTTGAGCACCAGGGGAACCTTTCTACCCGATTTCCTTTTTATTGAACCGATGACCTCTTTAAAATTTTGCAATGTTACAGGTTGCCAAATCCAGTCGGCATCTAATTCCTTAAACACCTTTGTGTATTCCTGCAGACTTTGCTTGAAATCGTAGTAATGCTGAAGATTGGGATCTGTTGTTTCAAGATGGGGATACAATACCCAGATCTTTAATTTCCGGATTGGGTCGGTTGATACCCGGGAATTTTTCTTCTTAAGCTCTTTTTTCTTTATTTGAGCGATCATGCAGTTGCTGTTGTATGAAGCGGGTTAGCTTGTATTTACTAATGACATCAGCACTGATATGTGCCGCGCCTTTTATTTCACCAAGACATCTGTGACTTCCACAAAAGCAGGTGAAGGGCTGTGCCATGTCCCATTCGGTAGAAGGATAAAAGAAAGTCATTTCATCTCCTTCCTCGATAGGACGCAATGCTACAACCTGCATTGTGTACGTGTCAAAGAAAACATTCGGATCGCAACTGTGATTAATATACTGCAGATGCTCGGGCTGCAACATAATGTGTTTGTCGATATCAACCTGAACTGTTAGGTAGGTAGGTTCTGAAAGAATCTCACCTGCCGAAAAGTTTGCAATAACATCTCCCGGCTGATAGGACATTTGGGCGAAGAATGCTTTTTGGTTATTTACTAAGTTTTGCCTGACTACGGCAAATTGATGATCGCTGATAACGCGATATTGGGGGTTAGTAAGTGTTATCATATTAGATTCGTTATGAAAAGATATTATATAAACTTTTATCAAACAAATCTTATTCATGCAAATGTGAATAAGTAATGATTATGGTTGAATAACATTGTTCGTTCAATGCATCATTAATAGCCATTCAATACAATCATAGTACCATTAATCGCATCCTTTATTGGTATGATGACCCTTCTTTCATTGTGATTATACTAATAGCTGTTCGGTTGATGGCTTAATGAAATCCATCATTGCTTTTTGAGTCGTCTATCTTATCCTGGAGATCAATCAAAATATAATAATATTAAAGCTTGCCTCCGAAACTGGCCGTGGTGGCCTTTTTCAGAAGACCATACCAACCCGGCTATGTAGATCCAATCATTTTACCGGGTTGTTATTTCCTGGCCGGAAAAGATACTGTCAATGATTAAATGGGCCCTAAGCCGTCATTCAATGATAGGTTTGCATTGGGGTTTATTCCGCGGCCGAGTTTACCTGGCTACATATATAAGGAAGGTTAACATGAAGAAAGGTCGGTATCGTGTTAATGGACCTAAGCCGTTACTATATGTTAGTAACATCCTGCATGATGAACCGATCACCTTTCATTTCGCGTATTGCTTTCTTTATAATCGAAAGCCGGCGATCATATCGGCTATTGCTTATTTCTTACCAGTAAGGACTATGATATTCTTGAAAGCACCTATTGCTCCCTGGTAGCAATTGTATCCCGGAACGTCTTCCACGCAAGGGCCAATCGTATTTCGCCAAAACTTATATCGTTGCCAAGCCTGCTTTTTAAAGGGGTCAGGGCACCTCCTTCAAAATCCCTGATAGCCGGTTCAATCAACGATAGCTTTTCAG
>VBAT01000044.1:73524-85228 GCA_005884665.1 Bacteroidota bacterium | reverse complement strand
GTAATGGCCCAGATGGTCCTGGATAGTTTGAGGGGTGAGTTTTCTATCCAGGGCGATTTCTGCAACTGTCCGGCCTTTCCTGTATAACCTAAATGTTTCTGCTTTTGTATCGACCTTACCATTTCTTCCACGGCGAACCTTTTTTCCCTGTGGCCGTTCATGAATTAAGGATGTCAAACCTTTTTCATTGCAGTATTCCAGGATAATATCCAAAAAGTCCTGACCATATCGCTGCGCCTTTGCCGGGCCAAAGCCGGTGATCTTTTCAAGCTCCGCTGTTGTATGCGGCAGGTATTTTGCCATTTCATCAAGGCTTTTCCCTGTAGCTACCATAAATATGGGGATGCCAAGTGGTGCGCAAATAGCATCCCTTAGCTTTCTTAATTGTTTGCGGAGGACTGGGTGAGGACTCTCTGTACTTTCCTCAACAGAACCGCCATAGCTATCTATGCGAAAAGCTGGCAGGATAAATTCTTTTTTTCGTTTATGCAGCGCTTCCGCGTCAAAATCGCCACCGAGGTCCGATAATATAAACTTCTTCGCGGACAACTCTCCAAACAGCTCTTTCAAATCCTCATTGTAATCCTTTGCATGCAGCCTGCTGTCTGTTACTACGGGAGACTGGACCAGGTATTCAACAATTGATGTAAGTTCTTTTGCGAAATGCTGTGAGGCCTTAGTAGCTCTTTCCTTCAGCATTGTATTTTCTCCCGGTGGAACAGGTTCCCTGAACCGGGCTTGCAACCATGCCTGGAATTTTTCCGCGGTTTCCTGTGTTGCATTGATCTTCATCAATAATTCGTCTACCCATGTCAATGCGGGAGAATTAAAGGAAGCGCGGTTGTCGCTAAGATATTTTTTTAATTCCCCTGCATTATGCATTGCCACTCGAAAATCAAAAATGGAAAGTAATAGTTTTTCCAGGTGCTCTTTTTTTGCAGAGACCATTTCATCCTGCATCAGGCCGGCGCTTCCGCTTTTGCAGAATTGAACAATACGCTCATCGATATGGAGACTATTGGACCTGATCCTGCTTTGCAACACCATTCCTTCAAGGTTCGTACAACGGCTCAGGGCTACATAGACCTGCCCGCTGTCAAACGCATTGCCAGCATCGATAATCGCTTTTTCAAAAGTAAGTCCCTGGCTTTTGTGAATAGTGATGGCCCAGGCCAACCTCAATGGGTATTGGGTAAAAGATCCCAGAACTTCCTCTTCCATAGCACGTGTGCGTTTATTTAAGGCATAGCGGATATTTTCCCATTTAATTTTGCTCACTTCAATTTCATCGGCGTCGTTGGGACACCTGACGATAATCTTTTCTTTTTCCAGTTTAACGACCACGCCGATCTTCCCATTGAAATACCTTTTGCTTTTATCGAGATCATTCCTGATAAACATTACCTGGGCACCGGTCTTAAGCCGGAGGATCTCCTCGCCGGGGTAAGCGTTTTCCATAAAATCTCCCTCAATCTCTGCTTCATAAGTAAATGTTTGACCTTCGAGCTTTGCCAGTTCCTTGCCGTTTATCGTCCTGACCATTTCATTGTGAGTAGTGAGAATAATGTAGCCATCTCCGCTTTCACGGGGGAATAAAGGTTGAACCCGGCTTTCCAGCACCCCGAGGCCTTCTTTATCCAACTCATTGTTACGTACCTGGTTTAATACCCGGATGAATTTTTCATCGCTCTGCCGGTATATTTTATTGAATTCGATATAAGCGGGCGGCTCTGCTTTCATTACAGCACTTTCAAAAAAATAAGGCGCTTTATAATAGTCGGAAAGGATTCTCCATTCGGCCTCTCTCGCTACCGGAGGCAACTGGAACATGTCCCCAATGAACAGGATCTGTACTCCTCCGAACCTTTCATATGGTCTTTTGCGAACATGTCGCAGGACAGTATCGATCGCATCCAGTACATCGCATCTTACCATGCTGATCTCATCAATGACCAGCAGCTCCAGTTGCTGAAGTATTTTTCTTTTTTCGCTGGTAAATCGAAGCCGGCTGATAAGACTGTTGCGGTTAACCGTCTCATTGTTTTCAGAGAATCCCGCGGTGCCAGGAACAAAAGGGGAAAAAGGTAGCTGAAAAAAGGAGTGGATAGTAACGCCGCCAGCATTAATAGCGGCCACACCGGTAGGGGCGACTATTGCCATTTGCTTGGGGCAATTCTCACGTATATATTTAAGAAATGTTGTTTTGCCTGTGCCTGCCTTGCCGGTAAGAAATATATCCCGGGAAGTTTGGTTGACAAGTTCTGCAGCTAGCCGAAACATTTCATTTGACTCATCATATCTCATAGCTCACTTACGAAACTAATCTAAAAAAGCATTGAAGGGTTTTCACCCTCCAATGCCTCGCTTGTTACTGTTACTGGGACGCTTTGGCTCCCAGCATCAGCAGCTCGCTGACCTGTACTTCTGTGACATATTTCTTCTTCCCGTCTTTATCCGTATAGCTGCGGTTGATCAATTTTCCTTCTATGGCAATCTCCTTTCCTTTGTCAAGGTATTTTTCAGCCACATCGGCTAATTTGCCCCAGGCGATCAGGCGGTGCCATTGCGTTTCGGTGACTTTTTCGCCACTGGCATTTTTGTAGCTCTCGCTGGTGGCGAGGCTGATCGTAGCTACTTTCTTTCCACTATCAAGTTTTTTTACTTCGGGTTTGCCTCCGAGGTTCCCGATGAGCTGAACCTTGTTTTTTAACGCGTACATAATCATTGAGTTTTGTGTTCATGTTCTGGTTAGTCTGGAGACTAACCAGAACATCAGAACGGTTTTGAATTTGTTATCTCAGTTGATCAATGTTACACCAGGTTGAAAAGACAGAAATGGGAAGAAGATCAGGATTTTCTGTTTTTTTTCTGTTTAATTGAGAGGATTTTCTCTTGGTTGGAATCCAGAAGTTAAAACTGCATGGTTAGTGTGGCACGAACCATTGCATTCGAACCAAACAACAAGAAGCAATCCTGCCAGGTGGCGGGATTGCTTCTTGGTTCCTGTATTTTACCAATTGATATTAAATTGGTCGGCATCCTTCCAGAAAGGAAGCTTTTGCCTCACGGTCTCTAAATGATCCTTTTGCAGGGTAATCGTAAAAATATCTTCTGCTTCTTTTTTGGTATATAAAACCTCGCCCATTGCATCGACCACCATGCTTTCTCCACTGTAATGGATCCCATTGCCATCATCGCCTGTTCGATTTACTCCTACTACATAGCATTGATTTTCGATGGCCCTTGCCTGCAACAGCGTTTTCCAGGCATGCGCTCTTCTATCAGGCCAGTTGGCAACATACATCAACAAATCATACTCCGGGTTATCCTCCTGCGATTGTTGCCGGGCCCAGACCGGGAACCTGAGATCATAGCAGATCAACAGATTTATTTTCCATCCCTTTACCGAAGCGATCAACCGTTTTGAGCCCGCCGTGAACTGCTCATCTTCGCCCGCATAAGCAAACCGGTGCCGTTTATCATACACCCCGTATTGACCGTTGGGTAACATCCAAATAAGACGGTTATAATAGCTGATCGACTGGTCCTTTGTTTCCGAAATTATCAGGCTGCCGGTTATGATCACTTTTTTTGTGGCCGCCATTTTTTTCATCCATTGCACCGACTCACCATCCATGGTTTCGGCCAACTGATCGGGACGCATGCTAAAACCAGTTGAAAACATTTCCGGCAATACCACGATCTCTGTTTTCTCTTTAATACTGTTGATCTTCTCTTCCAGCATCTTGAGATTGGCCAATTTATTTTCCCAGTGGAGATTTGTCTGAATGATTGTAATGATAATATTTGACATGTTAATGCTTTTGAAGCAACAGCATTTTGCCGTTGCTGCTTAGAAATCGCTCAATTTTCCGGAACGCAAATTCAACATCAAGACTAATGTCATAAGGCCTTGCAACATGCGGAAAGCAATAGTCTTTAGCAAAAACAATGACATTTTTCATTATGATAAAATTATCTTCGTCAGCTTCCGCGTTGCATTCCCTGAATGTCTCCTTTATATATTCGACGTCATTTTCGACATTATAGGTTGTATCCATTTCTTTCCTCCATTCATTAATCCGTTTCTGCCTCTTTTTTTTTAATGTCTTCTTGAGTTCAACAATGCCGCCCGGCGTAAACAGATCTTTCGCAACCAGACGTGCGCCGGTTTGAGCGTGGAAATTATAATATCTGGTATAATTTTCGGGGTAGGCTCCCATCGTCTCAAATTCGAATGAAAGCGAAAATACTTGTGGGCTGTTTACTTCTATCTCATAGCCCATAGAGGTCAACCCGGATTGCCAAAGACTGTCTGTACCATCGATAAATCTTGATTTTTCAAAGACGGAATTCGTATCGGTCAGTATTGTGTCATTAAGGAGCATTTCTTTCTGCAGGTAATAGTTAATTTTTTGTGCTGCCCGGGAATTAAGGGAATGGACCAGGGGAAAAGAATAGGACTCTTCATTGTCCCTAACCAACTTTAACGTTGTTACCGTCAGTTGAGCATTAAGATTGTTATTAACCAGTTGCCATGCCAGGACAAACAAAATCGACCGAAATATCATGTCTCAAAAATATGCAACTATTGTTTCATCCCATTTGTCACCTGACTCACCAATTCCGGCTCAAATCCCCGCTGTCTCAAATAGTCCATCGTTTTCTTTTTTCTTACCATGTATTGTTCGCCTTTTAACGAAGCATGCTTCTCTTCCGCCAATTTCTTCAGTACGGTCATGTATTCCTCTTCATCGATCTGCTTTAATGCCTTGCGAATGCTATAATCGCTAACCTGTTTTTGTTTCAGCTCATATTTTATCTTTATTCTTCCCCATTGCTTTATACGGAACCTGCCGCCGGCAAAAGCAATAGCAAAACGTTCTTCATTCAGGTAACCCTGTTCAATCAATGCTGCTATTAATTCATCATGATCCTTTTTCCATACGCCCAGCTGAAACAATTTCTCCCTGACATCGCTATGACACCGCTCCTGGTAGCCACAATAATGTTTCAACTTCTGCAAAGCCTGCTCCCTGGACAATTGTTTTTTATACATCGCGACGTAAATATAAAAATTAACCCCGCCAGTATGGCGGGGCTTTGATATCAGAACGGAGTTGTGTTATTTGAGGTTTCGTATCGCATTCATCTGCATTTCATGCCTGACCTTATAAACTATTTTGACAGAAACATCTTTGTTATTGAGATTTGCTTTCCCATAACCGACATACAATCCCTCGCCTTTGTCCATCAAACCATTCCTCGAGCGAATATTGCTCCTCGATGTACTGACCCCCGCCTTTTGTTGAGGCTGTGATTCCAGATTCCCATCATTATCCAACGTTATTTCATCACTGATACGGCTGGTTACGTCACTTTCATAGTCTCCATCACCGTCCAGGTCTGCTTCAATAAGGATTGATTTCAATTCCGAGCGGTTGCTACGGACCGTGTTGTTGTTTTGAATTTTAAGAGATTGGCCATTTTGTCCCGCAGTAACCTTGACATCGCCTTTCCTTTCGGTCATATCCTTTGGATTCGATTCTCCGGCCATTGTGTTTTCCATTTCCCCGCCTACCGTGACGAAGGTTTCATCGTCGAGGAAATAATTCATATCAAAGCTGATGTTGTAATCGCCGGCCGCGAGGTTGGTCCATTCAAATTCACCGCTTTCGTTTGTCCGGGTTTCCATAACCATTCCTTTGGATTTCATTCCCAATTTAACATCTACACCATGAACCGGATCACCGGAACTCATGGCCGCAGAAATTACCGCTCCTCCGGGCATTAAACCCCCCACGCTGGCGGTTCTTTGCTGTCCTGTGGGTATATCTCCGGTTTGGAAATGATTTTTAATGGGATCTCTTACCAATGCATTACCTGCTGCTATGTCAGCTATTCCGTCCCCGTTCACATCGCCCGCAGCAACACGTATCATTTTCACGTTAGATCTTGGGCTCCAGATACCATCGCCATCCGTATCGCCGGCTGAAACCCGGTCGTTCGATTGATTGGATTTGGTTTTTGTTTTCACAACTGCTTCTGCTTCTCCATCCCCATCCATGTCGGCAACTATAATATTATATTGTCTTACATTTCCTGAAAAGCCTGCATCTACCATATCCGTAATATCACGGTTGGAGCCATCTGAGAAAATAGCTATCGCCCGTGCCGATGCGGCTGTATTCAGTATTTTAATGCCGGTGATCGTTTTTGAACCGGGATCGCTTTGCTTGTTCGATTGCGGTACCTCTACCCTGCGGCGGGTGCTAAGAGCATTCTTATCTAAAACAAGCTCTTGTCCACTGGAAGCACCTGTTGTTTTTGTATCGTTGGTCAGATCTCTTGAGCTGCCATCGCTGAAAGTACCTGTCACTCTCAGTGATTCAAATTCGCCGTCCCCATCTAGGTCCGCCTCGATAATGGAAATTGATTTTGTCCTGATATTCGATCGTGATGTACTAATACCTGCTTTCTGCGACATTCCGTTGTCGCCCGTGCCGGAGGTAATAGATAGCTGCATCCATTCATTTGCCTGGGAAATAGAGCCAGCCAGATCCGCCGGCGAACCGGCCGAAATATCATATTCCTTTTTGCTGCGATAAGCACCGGATATTCTTACCACGTAGATCCCTATCGGTACATTCGCAAAAAAGAAGTCTCCGCAGCGCTCTGTTTTTGTCTTTGCCACAACTTCGTTATTCTCATTTATCAAATAAACATCCGCCCCAGACACACCATCGCAATCGATATCGCCAGCGGTTCGATTGTTGCTGTTATAAAGAGCATTTGTCCCCCCTTTTCCATCATCTTTATACAGTGGGTTTTTATTAACGGCAGACATTTGTGTTGTAACTAAACAAGGATTGCAAACATCTCCCTGTCCTTCCATGAATACGGGTTCATATTGGCGGCGACCGGTAGCCAAACCACTTCCTGCATCGCGGGATCGTTTACCGGTAGCCTGGCCGGTGGCGGCATCTCTCGCACTTAGCCTGACGAGCGTACCAAACGAACTTTGATTCGTTGTTCGGGTACCGCTACTCTGCGAATTCATGGTTGTTGATCCACTACGTGGAGACTGGCCTATAATAGCGTTACTAACAATGCCACCATTGTTGGCTGAAGCCCATGTCAGTGTTCCTGAAATGATCCCGCTCTTTTCGAGTATATGCGGAACGACAAAAGGTTTTCTTGCTTCCGGTTCAGGATCATTTGCACGCAATTTTTCTCCAAAATCTCTTTTTTGTGTTTGCCTGCCTGTTTGCAGTTCATAGGTCAAAGCATCCGCGGGACAGGAAAACGTCATTTCGTCTGTAGACCCGTCGCCGTTGGTTATTTTCCTGGTAACCGGGCCACAATTTTGTTGGCTGGCCATTCCCGGCTCGTCTATCGCGATCTCTCTTTTATTAACGGTTGGCAATACTCTTTTGCCGCTTACCATTCCACTGGCTGCATCCCTGGGCGAAGCGATTTCCTTCTTATTCACAGTAGGAAGCAACCGGCCTGTTGACTGGCCACTTGCATGATCGCGGGGCGAAAAAATATTGTAACGAACAGATATGCCTGCTACGACATCTCTTATATTGCCTGATAATTTTAATCCTTCTACCCCATTGCCCCTCCTGGCATCATAGTTATTTACTTCCGATCTGGTGCTCATGTAATCGGCTCCAATTCCAAAGGACCAGAGATCCGATTTGGTTTTATACTGTACGCTCAAGCCCGTTAAAAAGCCAGGGTACACATTCTTATCAGTTGATTCATTTCGATACGCCGCCCGTAAAGCGCCGCGTTGCTGAATGCTTATCAGCCCTGAATTATTGATAAATAATCCACCTTTTGCGTGAGCATACAATTCTACTTTGTTACCAAACCTTACCGAGGGGCCTAATAGCAGGTACATATTCTGCTGTTTCGCTTTAGTGATCAGCAACTGGTCGGGTGGTACTGCGCTATTCTTTAAAAAACTATTGATGGCGGCATCATCGGCAGAGGATGAGCTGAAACCAGTACTGAAACCAATACCGGCTTTGCCAAAAAAGTAATCTCCACCGACGCGTAACCCGGAACCATTGCCACGGAACAGCAATGAATCTTTGTTACTGGTAGACGAAGAATATACTGGTGAAACAGAAAAACTCAACCGGGAATGATTGCTTCCTGGATCCTGGCCGAAAGAGTGAATAAATAATAATAGAAAGACGATGAGGGGGCAGAGCCGCCGGGTAGTGGTTATCATACTGATTGGATTTTGGGGTCAGAAAAATACAAATTGTTTTTTCGAAATCCAATCGTTTTTAATATTTAAATAGCGGCATCCCAGAGCATAACGGCGTTGGCTGATATGGGAGCAGATTCGGGATGCCGGATACTGGATGCTGATGCCGACTGATCAACCTTCTGCATCCAGCATCTAGCGGCCAGCATCCAGCACTCGTCGCTATTTATCAGCGTTAGGGAAATAATAGGATGTCTCTTTTGCTTTACTCTTCCAGTCTGTCAAGGCATCCGTATTCTTTTTTCAGCAGGTCATCATAATCGTCTGCTTTTTTAAACAGGTTGCGGAAAGTGGCCGCGCCGGTATCCTTATTCATATCGAGATCGTACATAATTGAGGAAAGAACGATATTCTGCTTTACGCAACTTAACACGAGGCCATTGGTCCTGTAGTTTTCCTCCAGCAAAAACTGGTAGAGCGGTTTTATCTTCGCGGGATCAGAAGGCATCTGGCAGAGATAAGCATCGCCTGCAATGAAAAAGTTCTCAGCATTGTAAGCAATCTTTATTTTGGCGGAACCTTCCTTTATGCTCCAGTTATTTGCTCCTTCCCTTGCCAGCCTGACATCCTTGCCAAGCTCCCTGAGGATATCTTCAATCACCTTTGCTGCTCCAACAGGCTCGACTTCCTTCTCCGGTATCATGGGTAATGAAACTTCGGTGCCGCAACTTGGACAGTATTTCCCGGAGTCAATATTGGCGCTGGTGACAAGATAATCACAACTAAAGCATCTGGTTGAGACCTGTCCTTTAAAAGGTTGATACATCTGCAAGGCTTCCCTTAGATAGCTCACCGGCAAAGCAAAACCCAGGTTATCTCCGCCGCGAATAATAAAAGAGTTTATCCCGATCACTTCAGCTTTTGTGTTTACGAGCGGACCGCCGCTGTTGCCCGGGTTGATGGCGGCATCAATTTGTATATATTTTAATCCTTCCCTGATCCGATCCACTTTGGAGATGACTCCCTGGGTAGCAGTATAATTAAGGCCATAAGGATTCCCAATAGCAACAACTTCGTCTCCATCCTTCATGTCTTCATAAATCCCAAGCCTAATCTCTGCGAGATCACCAGACTTTGGCGCTTCCAGGAAAGCCAGGTCATGTCTACGATCCGTATACCATACCCTTGAAAACACTTTATCGAAAGCTTTGCCAGCAATAGTTACTTCCGCGTTGCCGCCAACAACATGTTCATTTGTAACTACCAGGTCGAATTCTTTTATATAAAAACCAGTGCCGGTACCGGTAGGTGTTGCAATCTGGATGATGGCTTTCTGGTATTTTTCGATTATTTGTTGTGCATCCACGGCTCAGCTGATTGGTTAATTAGTTGATTAGTTAATTGGAGGGTACGCTCAAAATAGATTGGAGATTGGATGTGGGTACTTTTCAATTATGCATCCATATTCAGGAATTCTATCTGTTCGGTGAAAGACTGGTTAAATAAAACGATATTATCGAATAACAGGTTTTGTAACCTGAAATCAGCACGATGGTATTTGGTTCTCCATTTGTCCTGGATTGCTGTGATCCTTTTGAAAATGGCCTGTTCGTTGAACGTGTTTTTGTATGGATCGTAGTAAACATCTTTGAATCCAAGCGAAAGGAAATAATCGCCATAGTTCACCCGCATAAACAGCTGGAACAACTCGGTGATCATCTTCGGTAGGCTATATGAATACTGGCAATAAGATATCCCATACTCAGCCACCTGGGAGGCAATAAAGGAATAATTGTTGTCCCGGTACCATATTAAATTCTGGTTTGCGGCATGTATGGAATCCACGATGGCTTTATGATTTTGAGGAGCCACGATAGCAAATGTGTGCTTCGACCGGAATAGATAGGAAAATATCTCTTCTTTTGTTTTTGCCTGTATTTTCTTCAACTCCTCTACCATATCCCGGTTCTTTTCGGCGCCGGGACGTTCGTCTTTTCTAAAATAAATAGCCGCCGTCCTTTCCAGCTCGTTCAACAACCTGCCTTCAGGACACAGTAAATAATCAATGCGGTAGATAAGAGAAAGGATCATGTATGCAATTCCGCCAGCGAATTTATCCGCATCCACGGAAGCAACAGCATCCAGCACCTGCCTGATCCATTTCTGGAGGTATTCGTACTTTACTTCCTTCTCATTTACCGGCAATTCGATTATGTGATCGCTATCGGTTTTTTGCAACGCGGTAAAATCCTGGACCAGCAGGTCATCCTGCTTGTCTCCTTTGATGGAAAGTTCCTTTAGCCCATAATATAATTTGCTTGGCGTAGCGGCATCAATATTACTGTCGAACCGCATGCAAAGCCGGTCATTATCCAATGCAAACCGGCTATAATAGAGATGAATGTTCATTTCCAGCAGTCGCCGCATAACCGGAATGCTGGGTTGAGGCATTTTTGCCAGAGTTACTTCGGCGGAAAATCGCTCTTTATCGAATTTCCCCCTGACGATCTTTGATCCCTGGTAAAATTCAAACTTTCCTTCAGTCCCACTGCGGTCATACACTACATTTTGTATTGTATCATCGCGCAGGTATTCAAAAAAAGCATCCAGGCTATCCGGGAACTTTTTTTGTTTGAAAAGATTATCCGCATCTGTCCACCGGCTTATTTTGCCGGCCGGCTTGTTGTTGTCAGAATACCTGCCGAAGAAAATATCAGGATCTGGCTCTTCCTTTTTCCTTCCTTTTCCAAAAAGTCTGTCCAGCATGATTGAAAATTTGCTAAAGAGCAAGATAATAAATTCAGTCTGTAGTCCGGAGTCGTCAGCCGCCCGAATTGGAATCTACGGGGTAAAGGCTCGGAACTGTGGCCCGGCCGACAGGCTTATTTGAGGAAAAAATCAGTAGTTTCGCCACACTTAAATTCATCTATGAAGTTTATTGTATCGTCCTCTTCACTGCTCAAACAACTACAGCATATAGCCGGAGTTATTAACGCGAATACAGTATTGCCTATTCTCGAGGATTTTTTGTTTGAAGTGGAAAAAAACAAACTGACCGTTGTGGCTACGGACCTTGAAACAGTCATGCGGGTCCAGTTGGAGATTGAAGCCAAGGACAGCGGAAAGGTATGTATCCCCGCAAGGATATTAATTGATTCACTCAAGAACATCCCGGACCAACCGCTGACATTTAATATTGACAAAAACTTCGCTATCGAGATCACCAGCGACAACGGTAAGTATAAGGTAATGGGTGAGAACCCCGACAATTTCCCAAAGGAACCTGCAGCAGACGATACCACTTCATTTAAGGCCACCGCTTCCGCACTCGTGACGGCTATCAATAAAACATTGTTTGCAACAAGCAACGATGATCTTCGCCCTGCAATGACGGGAGTGTATTTTGAGTTGGACAAAAAAGGCTTACAGTTTGTGGCAACCGATGCCCACCGTCTCGTGAGATATAAGAGAAAGGATATA
>VBAT01000044.1:73019-73512 GCA_005884665.1 Bacteroidota bacterium | reverse complement strand
GTTCCGCGCAAGCCGCTGAACTTATTAAAAGCTGCTATTCCGTCAAGTGAAGATGAGATCACATTGAGCTATAACAGCAACCATTTTTTTGTAAAACATGGCACCACTCAAATGAGTTGCCGCCTGATCGATGCCCGCTTTCCCGATTATAAGGTTGTTATTCCTTTGGACAATCCCTATCGCCTAACAGTAAACAAAAGTGATTTTCAAAGCGCTTTGCGCCGCGTAAGTATTTTCAGTAATAAAAGCACCAACCAAGTAGCGCTTAGCATCAGCGGAAGCGAATTACAATTGGCTGCCCAGGACGTGGATTTCAGTTTTGAGGGAACTGAAAGAATGAAATGCCAGTATAATGGAGAAGATCTCGTGATCGCTTTTAACGCAAGGTTCCTGATCGAGATGCTCAATGCGGCAGACAGCGATGAAGTAAACCTGGAATTATCTACACCTACAAAGGCCGGGCTTATCAAACCTTCCGAGCAGCAAGATGATG
>VBAT01000044.1:56157-72964 GCA_005884665.1 Bacteroidota bacterium | reverse complement strand
CTGAATCAGTAGTATCAAGATAAAATTCACGCAATCCGTGAAATGGCGGGATGGCGACGCTTCCCCTGAATACCGGCTGGCTCGTAGCGCCGTTGCGTGAAACTTCTTTCTATTGGCTTTTGATTGAAGGACGCAAGAAGTTAATCGCCTTGTTTTTTATCCTGTAGATAATAATCTCCGCCACAGCCAGGTTAACTACCCAACCCAGCCAGGCCACGGCCCGGTAAACGTCCATTGGCGGCAATTCAAAACTATTATTGATCCCAAACTTCCAGGCACGAAGGGTAATTGCCGACAAGGTCAGAGCGTAGCTGCGGATCATAAAGTTCCTGTGCGATTTGAAATCTTTTTTTCGTGCCTTATGCAGAGCCATTGCGGTAAAGAATATCCATAGCGAAGCGAGTGTTACAAAAGCGATCCTTGAAGACAAACCCCCATTCGCATAAAAACCCATCAGCAATCCGGCCGGACCGGTGATCAATAATATGTCGATGGTATAAATATATCCCATGGTGCGATGCAGCCGGGGATTTTTTCGCTGTAACGACCTGGAAAATTGGGTAAACCCGGCAAACAAAACCCACATGCTTGCATACACATGAATGAAAAAAGCCGTTCGCCAGTGATCGATATGAATATACTGTTGTTTGATGCGAAGAAAGCCGACATCAGTATTATATGGAATATAGTTAAATATAATGCGTGCCATTAGCCAGCAAAAAAAAGCCAGCAGTACCAGCAAGGCTATATTCAATATGTTTGTGCGGCGAGGAATTTTTTTTACTTTTAAAGTGCCCCTGAATCTTCACAAATTTAAACCTTCCGGTATGAGAAAATTTTATGCCTTATCCTTTGCGCTGATTTTACTTGCTTCCTGTAAAAATGGGACCAAGCCTGCATCCGCGGTCGAAATGAGCAGTACCGTGCTCACAAAGATCCTGGGATCCTTTGTCGGTCCATTTGGCGAAAACAAAATAACACTGCTGATTACAAAAGCTGAAAAAGGAATTGTCGAGGGACGAAGTATTGTTGGCGGAAATGATCGTCCTTTTTCCGGCACCATCAGTGAAGCGAACGGCGCCTATGCCATCACTGCTAATGAACCGGGAGATGATCCGAACGATGGTACATTTACTTTCAAAATCGATCCTGCAGATCCTAATGCACTAACAGGAAGCTGGCAACCTTTAGACAAGAGTATGACAATAAAAAATTATAAGCTGGTTAGAAAGGATTTTCAATACCGCACAGATGTTGGCAATTTCCCGGAAGCTTCGCAACGCGAGCTCAAGCCGGAGGAAGTGGAAGAAATGATGAAATCGGATCTTGAACAAATGCGCAACGAGATTTATGCCAGGCACGGGTATTGTTTTAAGAAAAAGGAAATGCGCAGCCAGTTTGAAGACCTTGACTGGTATGTACCTGCCAGTACGGACATCCGGTCGAAGCTTACAGAAATTGAAAAGAAAAACATTACGCTGATCAAGCGCTATGAAAAATATGCAGAAGATTACGAAGATGAATTTGGCCGTTAATGCTAAAACAGTAATAGATATGTCCCTTGTCGCGGTTTCTACATATGATGATTATATTTCTGCCCATATAGCTCTTGGGCGGCTGACCGAAGAATATATTGTTTGTTATCTGCAGGATGAACATTCCGCGACGGTAGGCCCATTTCTCAGCAACTCTATCGGTGGAATCAAGTTAATGGTAGCTGAAGAACAGGTCGAAAGAGCACTCGAAATATTAAATTCAAACGGAAGTTAGCCTCTTGTCGTTTCCTTCGTAACTTTTACATGAAATCAAACCGCCATGTGGGATAAGATCATTGCGCATTTCCAGACACTCGAGCAACGACCGCTTGAACGAATGGCATTTTTGGTGGGAGGCCTGCTAATGTTCTGGATCATCGAGGGCGCCATACCCCTATTGCCGATGCAGTATAAGAAAGGAAAGTTGCGGCATGCGGGGGTCAATTTTGTATTTACAGTCATTCACCTGATTCTTCATACAGGTCTCGCTGTACTTATTGTGCTTCTGTCATACTGGTGCCGCGACAATAATTTTGGTCTCGTATACTGGTTCAATATGGGTGTATTGATGACTGTGGTAACCGGGATACTCGCACTGGATTTCAGCAGCTGGCTGGTTCATTTTGTAATGCATAAAAGCCGGTTATTGTGGCGTTTCCATCTTATTCACCATAGCGATAATAATGTAGACGTGACAACCGGGTTACGTCATCATCCTGGAGATAGCTTATTACGCGGCATATTTTTTATACTCCTGATCTTCGTTTCGGGCGCACCCATGTATACCGTGATGATCTACCAAACACTGGTAGTGATATCTACCGCTTTTACTCATGCCAATATCAGCCTTCCTCCAAAACTGGATAAAGCTTTAAGTTATATTATTGTTTCTCCCAACATGCACAAGGTGCATCATCACTGGAAACAGCCGTATACCGATAGTAATTATGGGGCGGTGTTTTCTTTCTGGGACCGCATCCTCGGGACTTTCATGAAACTGGATCCAAAAGATATCAGGTACGGACTTGACCGTTATTATCCCAATGAAAAGGATGAGAGCGTTATGGACCTGATGAAGAAGCCGTTCCAGAAACTGGATATTTGAGAAAGAACCAAGAACCAAATAACAAGAACCAAAAAAATCCGAAATAATAAATCCAAAAAAAGAAGATTCCGATCATTGGGGTTTTAGATTTAAATATTGGAGCTTTTTTGTCCCGCAAAATTTGCGGGATTGGATCTTGTTATTTGGTTCTTTTCTTAAACTACCTGTTAAATTTGCTGCATGACAATCTTCGCCATGATACCTGCACGGTATGCCGCTACGAGGTTTCCCGGAAAGTTGATGCAGCTGCTCGCAGACAGGCCGGTCATCCGTCTTACAGACAGCGCTATTATCTACAAAGAGATCTCTTCTCATGGCGGAAAAGCAGTAATGAGTAAAAAAGAACACGAAAGCGGTACAGACCGTATAGCAGAGGCGGCCGAAGCGTTGGATGCAGATATAATCATTAATGTACAGGGCGACACTCCTTTCGTAAAAAGAGAACCGCTGGAAAGACTACTGAAACAATTTGATGATCCATCGGTACAAGTGGCATCGATGATGCAGGTATTGACCAAACAAAATGAGATCGATGACCCAAATTTTGTAAAGGTGGCCGTTGACAAAAATATGAATTCGCTTTTCTTTAGTCGTTCCGTAATTCCTTACCCCAGGGATAAAAACGCGCCGGTCACTTATTATGAACATATTGGCGTTTATGCTTTCCGGAAAAAAGCATTGCTTGATTTTACCAGGTGGCCCGTCACTCCGCTGGAAGCTGCTGAAAAAATAGAATGCCTGCGCTATTTGGAATATGGTGTTCCACTGCGTATGATCGTCGTCGATTATATGGGAGTGGAGATAGATACGCCAGAAGATTTGGAAAAGGCTGGCAAACTGATCAAGTGACAGAGCGAAGAAAGAGAGCGAAGAGCGATATTTTCCCAGATTTCCCCTCTCGCCCTGTTCCCAGCTCTTTCTTCCCCGCTCCCGCCCTGTTTCTCCGCACTTCTTTCTTATCTTTCTTTTCCAAACGAACTTGCTATGAACAAAAACAAACTGTTGCGCTATTCTATCGTGGCTGCGCTGGCTGGATTCATCTTTGGATTTGATACGGTTGTTATATCAGGAGCCAATCAACCCATCAAGGACCTCTGGCATACGATGGATATCTCACCATGGTTTCATGGTATTTTTATTATGTCAATGGCACTCTGGGGCACGGTTGTCGGTGCTTTGATAGGAGGATTTCCTTCGGAGCGGCTCGGTCGCAAGAAAACCCTTCTATGGGTTGGGATCTTGTTTGCCATCTCTGCATTCGGTACGGCGCTGGCGCCCACTCCTTACATTTTCTCTTTCTTTCGTTTTATTGGGGGGCTTGGTATTGGAGTTTCATCGGTGGTTGCGCCCACATATCTTTCAGAAATATCTACACCCGCAACAAGAGGACGACTGACGGCATTGTACCAGTTTAATATTGTATTTGGGATATTGATCGCTTATATCTCCAACTATTTCTTGCAGGGCGTAGGCGGTGCCGAAGATTGGAGATGGATGCTGGGTGTGTTAGCAATACCGTCCCTGGTTTATACGATCATGGTAATATCTGTTCCCGAAAGTCCGAGATGGCTGATCTCGGTAAAAAAAGATTTCGCAAAAGCAACGGAGGTCCTTGCACAGATAGGAACACAAAGTCCGGAGTCGGAAATGAAAAATATCATCGACGCGGATAAAGCCATTGGAAATGGACAAAGCAAGGACAGTATATTTAGCAGGAAGTACAGGAAAGTATTATGGCTGGCATTTTTTGTAGCATTCTTTAACCAGCTATCGGGCATCAATTTTATAATATACTATGCTCCCGAAATACTTTCGCAGGTGGGTCTTGGCGCAAAGGAGTCGCTTGGTAACTCTATTTTGCTCGGTGGAACTAACCTTGTTTTCACATTGGTAGGAATATATCTTATTGACCGTGTTGGAAGAAAAACCCTGCTGATCATTGGTTCATTTGGCTATATCATCAGCCTTGCCCTTGTCGCTTATGCGTTTCGGTTCCAGGCCGGTTCAACATTCCTGATGAGCTTTCTATTAATGTTCATCGCTTCCCACGCCATGGGTCAGGGCGCGGTGATCTGGGTATTTATCGCTGAAATATTTCCCAATAAAGTAAGGGCCATGGGGCAATCCTTTGGTGCAAGCATTCACTGGATATTTGCAGCTATTATCACGTTAATCACTCCTGTTTTCCTGGATGAGAAAAAAGGTATTTATGGAAAACATCCCTGGCCCATTTTTGCATTCTTTGCCGCGATGATGGTGTTACAATTGATATGGGTTCTAACAAAGGTTCCAGAAACAAAAACAGTGTCACTGGAAGAGTTGGAAAAGAAGTTAATTGGGTAAAAGAGAATCTCATTGGGAGCTATTGAGGTTCCTGAGTATGCTATCAGCAGCCATCCTGACTCTTAAAAATTCAGTGACCTTCAGGCTGTCGACCTTTGCCTGTATATCTAACCATAGATGGGTTTGCTCTTTTCTCAATTCAACATAGTTTCCCAACATTACTGCCTTCTCCATTGCCTTATCCGAAATCTTATATGTTTTCATAAGTTCTGCTGCTTTTCCGGCTGTATCCCAGGCGGGCAAAGAAATAAGCTCGACCTGTTTGGGATCCGGGTTGTCCGTTTGCAATGGCGCCATTGCCTTTTTTTCAGATTCAACAATTTTGGTAAACTGCTCATCATACTTAGAGGCATCTGAAAAGTCATATTCTTTAATCTTTTCTTTCGCCTGCATTCTTGTTTCTTGCGATAATTTATTTTGATTCAAATAAAGAAAGGCAGCGGTAAGTGTAGCTAGTAACAACCCCCCTGCAGTAGCCACGGATTTTTTTTTCGGCTGCTTAAGCCCAAAATAATAAAGATATCCGATCCCCAACCCACTCAACAATCCGCCTACATGCGAAGCGTTGTCAATGCCTGATCTCATGCCGTATATGAGAGTGTATGCAACAAAGATCCCAATGCTTTGAAATAAACTATTACGGATATGTTTAGGCACAAGATTCGTGCTTAGCAACGCCAAAAAAACTCCATATAGTCCAAATATGGCTCCTGAAGCGCCTGCGCTTGCCACAGGATCTTTATGCCACCAAAGGCTGGCAAGACTGGCAAATATGCCCGTACATAAATAGGCTGCGAGGTATCTTGTCTTTCCCAGCATCGGCTCGAGATAAACACCTACCATGAACAGTGCATACATGTTGAATGCAATATGTACGATCCCGATATGTACAAAAACATTGGTGATAAGTCGCCACCAGTCGCCCGAAAGCGTAAGCGTTCCATAGTTACCGCCCCAGTTAATAATATCAACGCCTGTAGGTTTGAATGCATTTACCCCATTTACCGTCATAATTATAAACACAAGTGCGTTTATAACAATGATGGAATAAGTGATATACCGGTTGCCCGTCGACAGTTTCATCACCGAATCCACTTCTTTCATTTGTTTGGTCTCCTGTTCCGCCAGCTTTACTGTATCCTCTTCAATTAAAGATACCTTTTGATTCCAGGCTTCAATCTCCTCGTCATTCACCTTTGCTTTAACGGTTTCGAATGCGTTCATGAATGCGGTAACATCTTTTTCTGCTCCCTCATCACCCGCTTTCTCCTGTGGCATTTTACTGGTAACAGTAAGACGATCATCTGAAGCCTGTATCGTGATCTCGCTGTCATATCCTTTCATGGTTTTGTGAATGTATGATACAAGAGTATTGTTGCCCGCATATTTTGCTGTCCAGTCCAGTTGCAGAAGGGCGCCAAAAGCTATGGCCTGTATTTTCCTGCCATCGTATCCTTCAACAACCAGTGTCTGAGTTCTTTCCGGCATACAATTTTTTTGTAAGATGCCACTAATTTTTCATTTGCCGAAGGCCAGGAAGAACGGCTTTTTTTATTGTTAGTATCTTCGCGGCTCAAAAGATGGTTCATGAAGTTCAGGAATTTCAAGATGGTCGATTATGTGGTTTATGGCCGCGGCAGTTTTAACCAGTTGGATGAGATCATTGCGCCGCGCCGCAAAGAGGGCAAGCCAATGATCTTCCTGGTTGACCATTTTTTTGAAGGTAGACCATTGCTTAGTCGCATTCCCCTTCGCGGAAATGATAAAGTTTATGCGGCCGACGTGACCCATGAGCCTAAAACAAGCTACGTAGATGAGTTGGCTAATCATCTGAAGAATGAATTCGGGACTGTAAGCGGAATTGTCGGTATCGGTGGAGGCAGCACCATGGATCTTGCTAAAGCCGTTTCATTGATGATGACCAACCCTGGTTCATCTGCCGATTACCAGGGATGGGACCTTGTAAAACATCCTGGCGTTTATAAAGCAGGTATTCCAACATTGAGCGGAACCGGTGCCGAAGTTTCAAGAACAACAGTACTGACTGGTCCAACCAGGAAACTGGGGATGAATTCTGATTTCACACCATTCGACCAGATTGTCCTCGATCCCGAACTGGCGGCTAATGCGCCAGTGAATCAACGTTTTTATACCGGCATGGATTGCTATATCCATTGCATTGAAAGTTTGGAAGGAACATACCTGAATGAATTCAGCAAATCTTATGGCGAAAAAGCGCTGGAGCTTTGCCGAAAGGTATTTATTGAAAAAAATGAATGGAACGATGAAAGTGATGACCAGTTAATGATGGCATCTTATGCTGGCGGCATGAGCATTGCATATAGCCAGGTAGGAGTAGCACACGCGGTAAGTTATGGATTAAGTTACCTGCTGGGCACCAAGCACGGCATCGGCAATTGTATCGTGATGAACCATCTTGAAGAATATTATCCGGATGGTGTGAAAGAATTTAAACGCATGGTGGAGAAAAATAAAGTGGACATTCCGCAAGGTATCTGTAAGGGTTTGACCGACGAACAATTCGATAAGATGATAAATGTTTCGTTGGGAATGAAACCGCTTTGGGAAAATGCCCTTGGTAAAGACTGGGAAAAGATCATGACCCGTGAAAAGCTGAGAGCCCTGTACGAGAAATTATGAGTTGCGGAAGGTTTTGAATCTCCCTACCAATAAACTAATTAACTAATAAACTATCATCTATGCCAGGTTTTGAACTTTGGGGCGACGAAGAAAGAAAAGAAGTAAACGAGGTACTCGAAACCGGTATCCTCATGCGCTATGGTTTTGACAGTTTGCGCAAAGGGATCTGGAAGTCGAAAGAGCTGGAGGCTGCGATCTGCAAAAGGTTCGGAGCCAGGTATGCACAGCTTACCTCCAGTGGTACTTCTGCCTTGACAACCGCTTTCGCAGCATTGGGTATTGGCGCCGGTGACGAAGTGATCATGCCCTCCTTCACATTTGTTGCCAGCTTTGAATCTGTCTTAAGTGTAGGCGCTACCCCGGTTTTGGTAGATGTAGATGAAACCCTCACAATGAACCCGGAATCGGTGAAGAAAGCGATCAGCTCAAAGACAAAGGCTATTGTTCCAGTGCATATGTGTGGCAGCATGGCAGATCTCGATGCGCTGCTAACAATCACTAAAGAACACAATCTCATTTTGCTGGAAGATGCCTGCCAGAGCATCGGTGCTTCTTACAAAGGTAGAGCCGTGGGCACGATCGGTCATGCGGGTACATTCTCCTTTGATTTTGTCAAGATCATGACTTGTGGGGAAGGTGGTGTTGTTCTCACAAACGATGAATCTGTTTATATAAAATGCGATGGCTATACCGATCACGGCCATGATCATAAGGGCGGTGCCGACCGCGGAGCCGACCAGCATCCTTTTATTGGCTACAACTATCGTATTTCCGAGTTACATGCTGCGGTGGGTTTGGCCCAGGTGAGAAAACTCGATTCATTCCTGGATATCCAAAGGAGAAATCATGGCTACTTAAAAAATATTTTATCCAACGTGCCGGAAATAACATTCAGGACCATTCCCGATCCTGACGGAGATAGCTGCACGTTCCTGAGCTGGTTTTTGCCCACGGAAGAGATCACAAGAAATGTCGTTAACGAATTGAAAGGGCAGGGAGCCCTGGCTGGCAATTTTTACTGGTATGATAATAACTGGCATTATATCCGCAAATGGGATCATTTGAAAAATTATGTGTCGCTTCATGCCCTGAATAATGACCAGCAAGCAGCGTTGAAAAAACTACAAACACAGGATTTTTCTGCCAGCGATGCTGTTATGGGCCGTTGCGTTTCCACTGCTATCAGCCTGCTATGGTCGGAAGAACAGATAAGAGAAAGAGGAGAGAAGATAGTTGGCGCTATTAAGAAGCTGTTGGGGGAACAATCAATTCCTGCCTGCGTTAAACTTCATCTACCAACGTGATTGGTTACCGAACATAGGGTTAATGCATCATTGAAAACACAGATTTTTCTATTTTAATTCTGTGTTTTTCCCCTTGTCTTGTTCTTGGTGAGAATGATATTTGTCACCGGAATCATTGTAGTCGGACGTTCCGATTTTGCTAGCGATCGTATTCATGAGAACAAAGTTGCCATGCGCCTGGTGATGCCTGCTTATTCAAATAGATCAAGCCCCATATGCGGGCATGTCCCTCTTTGTGGATAGCGGGTGGTCTGAATGGTGGCGGTGGTGGGGGAGGGCAGGCCTGGGAGGGCCCAAAGGGCTGAAGCCTATGTCTTGGTCAATGCCGAAAGATTAAGGCCGACGGCATCAATACAAGAACAATGCTTCCGGACTATGGGCTAAAATCCCTGGGTAAAACACATAAGATATTGCCAATAATAAATGTCCCTTGTACCAGCCTATTTCTACCTGCATTAAAACTTATTTTCCACTACCCTTGCGCCTCATCGTAGTAGAAATATATTGACTCCTCCCTAACACGATCTTATCCATACTTTTCCTACCTTTCTCTTATGAATGTAAAGGGATTAAGGCCGGAGAAATATCTTAAATACCTGTACCTGCCCAACCTCTTTGGTACCCAACGCACCAAAGAAATATTGTCGGTCAATCCAACTATCATTCCCCACCGGGAAGAAGCCACAGAAGTTATCACCTCTGTCTATGATTATAGTCCTGGTACACTGGAAGTAAAAAAACTGAAAGGGGTGGAAGAAGCCTTTCTGTATAAAACCAGCAATACAGTTACCTGGATCAACATTGACGGCCTCCGCAAAGCCGATGTTGAAGCAATATGTAATCATTTCCTTATTCACCCTTTGCTTGTAGAAGACATATTAAGCATTAACCAGCGGCCCAAAATGGATGAAGTGGATGGTATCCTTTTCTGCCTGCTTAACATGCTTTACTATAACGATCAGAAACAAACGGTTGAACAGGAGCAAATAAGTATCGCCCTGGGAAAAGGATTCGTTGTCAGTTTCCAGGAAGATGCGAATCGCGATGTCTTCAACCCACTGCGCGACCGGCTCAAGTTAGCTAACAGTAAAGCCCGGCAAAGCGGGGCCGATTATCTGTGTTACTCTATGCTCGACCTGATAGTAGATAATTATTTTATAGTAATGGAAAAGCTGGGCGACCGCATCGAGTTCCTTGAAGAAGAAGTCATCCGCAACAGCAATAAAAGATCGCTGGCCAGGATAAACCAGCTTCGCAAAGAACTGATCGTGTTAAAAAGAAACATTGTCCCGGTGAGAGATCTCATAAGTGGTACCCTTCGTAGCGAAAGCGAGTTGCTCGACGACCGAACGACCAAATATTTCAAAGATGTTTATGATCACGTCGTGCAGGCCATTGATCTTTCCGAAAACTACCGCGATATTATGGTGAGTATGCAGGATCTATATATTAATAATGTCAATCTGCGGATGAACGAGGTGATGAAAGTGATGGCAATTGTGACCTGCCTGCTCGCGCCTGCTACTGTCATTGGTGGCATATTCGGAATGAACTTTGAGTCAATCCCTTACCTCCACAATCAATACGGCTTCTGGATCGCCGTGGGACTCATGCTCATTATTCCTGTGTGGATGATATCGGTATTCAAACGTCGCGGCTGGTTTTAAGCGACCACCGGCCGACCGTATTTTCCGCAGTTTCGCTCGCACCTGATTTTTTATTTTGCTTCTCAAAAAAATTTCGCGAGGAAACTATTGAGTTTCGATTTCTTTTTTTATATATTGTTTTCCCCTTCTCATCCTATAGCCTGATGTAAATACCGCGTTGCTGTTTTGTGTCCTGCCCCTAGCTTTTAGTTCAATATTTGAAAATGTACCAAAACTATCCGTGGCGGGCGGCACTGCTCTGCTTGAGTATTTTTATTCTATTTACCTCAACTAACGCGTGGTCACAGGTAGTAGCGGGCATTCGTGCAAATGGAAAGATCATGTCGCATGGAGATACGATCCATGTATGCAAGGGAAGTACGATCACCTACATCAGTGCCGCGCAGGGATCATTAAATATTTACTGGAGATTTAACAGCGGAACTCCTTCAATAGGTACGGGAATTGGACCCTTCTCCATTACGTATGATACACTTGGCTACGATACGACCTTTCAAAAAGTGGTAGGAGGAGCATTCGCCGATTCAACTTTTCTTATCGTTCACGTTTCTGATGTATATCCTGTAGCTGGTTATACTTTTTCTCCAGATAATGTTTGCGGCAACGAAAACATACAATTTACAAACACCTCCACAACAGGAGAACCATTAACCTATCGCTGGAATTTCGCTGATGGAGCTAACAACTTTTTGCAAAATCCTACGCACCAGTTTCTCACAGCGATCGGGCTACCAGGCACCCAGGTCTTCCCGGTTAAGCTTGTTGTCACAAATTCTTTTGGCTGTCGCGATTCCATCTTACATAATGTCACCATAAGAAATGTCCCCGATGCGGCAATTGGCAATGCCGATCCGCTGGTAAGCTTTGGACCTTTCAATGGCATGTCTACTTTTAAAAAGTGTAACAACATACCTTCTTATAATTTTAAATTCAACAACCAATCCTCTACGATTGCCAACAATCTTTCCTATACCATTCAGTGGGGCGAAGGGTCATCTGATTCTACTTTCAGCAGTTGGCCGACAGGGCAAGTGATCTCGCATAATTTTCCACTTGGCGGAAGTACAATGACTGTTAATGTCACCGGCCCCGATGGTTGTATCGGTATAAAAAAATATGTTGTTTTCCTGGGTACGATACCGGCGGGAGGACTTGCCAGTCTGGGCAATACAGATATATGCTCCTCGGACTCTTTACGTTTTCTTATCACCAATGTTGAAAACAATCCGCCAGGGACTATGTACTCTTTCCTGATCAATGACGGCACTGCCCCCCAGGTATTTCAACATTTGCCTCCTACCACTGTCGCACACTATTTCAATGTAGGCTCCTGTCTTTTCTCCAGTAATAATGGCATCAATACTTACGTCAATGCATTCGGCGCTTATCTCACCATCGAAAACCCGTGCGGCTCCAATAGCGCTTCCGTCGTTCCGATTTATGTTTCCGGAAAACCAAGACCCGCTATTTACCTACCCACTCCTGTTGTTTGCGTCAATACGATCGTGAGTGTCTCTAACATATCAAACTTTGGAAATGTAATCAGCCAAACCGGTACATTCACATCGGAATGTATAAACAATGGCATCAAGGTTTGGGCTATAACTCCGTCTTCAGGTTACAACCTAATTAATGGAACACTGGGTTCACTGAATGGAAATCCAACCAACGGCAATGTATGGACAGATGGAAGCAATTCACTGAATATACAATTCAACACTACCGGTACTTACACCATAAAATTGTACATCTTCAATGATCGTTGCGGAATTGACAGCACGATACGAACGATCTGTGTCCGTAATCCTCCCCAGGCCTCGTTCACCATTAACCAACATAACAGTTGCGGTCCTGCAACGATCAGTCTTTTAAATACATCTCCTTTCGGCGGCTGCCAGGGCGATGACTACACCTGGACCATCACTTACAGCGATCCCCAGGGTTGTGCCCCTGGTAATGTAACACCTTTTACATTCGTGAATGGCAGTGGCGTTACTTCAGCTTCACCATCTGTCCTGTTCAGCAAGATTGGAAAATATATTATCCGGCTAACTGTCAAGGCAACCAATTCGCCATATGGTTGTCCCGAAGTATATGCATTGGATTCATTTTTTATCAAGGGGCCACCCCGGTCCTCGATCGCCCCAATTAACGCTATTTGCGCCAACAACAGTATTGCGCCGGCTGCCAACATCATTAACTGTTATGCGCCAGGACCTTTCGGCTATCAATGGAGTTTTCTCAATGGCAGTCCTTCAACATCAAACAGCGCCGTACCGGGAAATATCTTTTACTCAAGCACTGGAATCTTTCCGGTTCAACTAATCGTAACCGATAGCAGTTGTATGCTCAGTGATGCAACCACCACCAATGTCGTGATCTCATCTCCGCCATTAGCTGAAGCCGGCAACGCTGTCTCAGTTTGCAGTGGCATCTCGGTCCCGTTGGGAATGACTGCTGTCGCCGGTGTAACCTATCAATGGGCTCCTGCAACAGGATTGAGCAATTCTTCCGTTTCCAATCCAACGGCAACCTTAAATTATACGGGATCCGCCAGCGACACAACTTATACTTATTATTTATCTGCTTCTGCCGGTATCAATTGCTCAAGTATTGATTCGGTAAAAATTACCGTAAAAAGAAAACCGGTTGTCAGCATCTCCCCGGTTGCGCCACAAATTTGCATCGGCAATAGTGCCACATTGACAGCAAGCGGAGCCGACAGTTATTTATGGTCGCCGGGCACAACGTTGAACAATAGCAACAACAATACTGTCATTGCATCCCCGGCTTCTACAACCAGTTATACAGTCACGGGCACGCTGCTTAACGGTTGCGCTGACAATAAAATGGTAACTGTCACCGTAAACCCGGATGCAGATGCCAATTTCATCACCGGTGACACAGTAAAATGCGCCCCAATAAATATCAACACGCTAATCACCAACGTAGCATTCCCTGGAAATGGAATTTATAACTGGTATGCCGATAATGCGCTGATCGCATCTGGCGCCGGAAGTAATGTTCCTTCATATGTTATTAACCTTCCAGGCGATACTGTAACAATTAAGCTGGTAACGACTAGTCCCTATGGTTGCAAGTCCGATAGTCTTCAAAAATCTTTCATAACAAGGCCCGCTGTTACGGCTGCATTTACAAAAGACCGGGATAGTGCGTGTGCTCCGTTGAATGTATTATTCACGAACACATCATCTCTCCTCACAGGTGTTCAGTTCTTCTGGAATTTTGGCAACGGAATTAGTACAGCAGCCGTACAGCCCGGCACAATTAGCTTCAATACCAATTCCAGTTTCAGGGATACTGTTTATCACATTGTGTTAAAAGAATACAATGGCTGCGATACAACTTATTTCTATGATAGCGTAAAAGTTTTTGCTAATTCCAAAGCGCGGTTCGCGGTAGACACGACAAGAGGATGCTCTCCATTTACGATACATATTCAAAACACTTCGCTGGGAAATAATTTTTCGTACTACTGGGATTTCGGCGATGGGCAAACTGATACAATTCATACGCTGACTTCATTCAACCATACCTACTATACCGGCACTATCCGCAACTACACGATCCGTTTGATATCCGAAAACCAGTGTACCAGGGATACGCAATCCATCATCATTGCTGTCAACCCTATCACTATCCAGCCATTTATCTCTGCCTATGGTAACGAACTCTCCGGCTGTGCTCCGCATTTGATTACATTCAATAATAGTTCGGTAGGGGCGGCACAATTGACCTGGAACTTCGGCGACAATTCACAGGCGATCATTATTCCCAATAGTCAAAATAGTATTACCCATCTTTATGCAAACCCTGGAACTTATACTGTCACTGTTCGGCTGCAAAATGATTGTTCAGATACCACTATCTACAAAACGGTTGTAGTGTATGCTCCCCCGGTGGCCAACTTTACCGCATCGCCGGTAAAAGTTTGCAAGGGTCTGCCGCTTTCAGTAAATAATTTATCGATTAACGCCAATTCTTACGAGTGGTCCTGGGACGATGGTTCATTTTCATCTTTTAACAACGGGCAACACATCTATGATCATGCCGGCGTATTTACCATCAGGCTTATCGCCAACAACGTTCACACCTCCGGGTTTATCTGCAGCGATACGATCAGCCGGCAGATAACGGTCGTTGATAAGATACCGGCACAGATCATAGTGGCTCCGGGAAAAGCTTGCGCACCCTATACACTGAATGTAACAGCGGGTAATATTGCCGGCTATAGTCTTGTCGAATGGACGGTCTATGACAGTAGCTCATCGCAGGGAGAATTTCATTTGAACGGACTGTCTGCAACTCATGTCTATGATAAGCCGGGAACATACTCGGTTAAACTGGTTGTGCACACAACAGACGCCTGCGCCGACAGCAATATTTATCAATTCCGGGTCTATAACACGCCGCAGATCAGCTTTGGTCCCACGCTTATTAAAACCTGCAGCCATGATACTACCGCTTTATTCAATGCGATCGCTATCAACAATGGCGGCGAGCCGGTAAACTATAAATGGTTTGTCAATGGATCCATCGAAGGCACTAACAATCCTTTCAATTATCGATTTGTCTGCACAGTCAATAACACGGTGCCCGAAGAATACACTATCCGTGCATTAGCGCAAAATGCTGCCGGTTGTGGCGACACTTCCCTTTCCGGCAAGCTGATCGTTCAGCCTCTGCCTTACCCGTACATCGAAGTAAGCCCCTCGGTAGTCCTTCAGCAACCCGATTACCGGTTCTCATTTAAAGATACCGTTGCCACCAACGCAAGTAAAACATACGTGTGGTACATGGGCGACAGATCTCAGCAAACAAAGAACGGGAGAGAGATTACTTATGAATATGGCGATACGGGTGTATATAAAGTAAAGCTGCTTGTCACCGATTTCAACACGGGTTGCAAGGCCTATGATTCTATAAAAGTAACCGTGCTATATATTCCCGGTTATATATATGTGCCGAATGCAATGTGCCTGGGCTGCGCCAACTATAGCCTTCGTCAATTTTTACCGCTGGCAAAGGGGCTAAAGAATTATCATCTGCGTATCTATAACAATTGGGGGCAAAAGATATTTGAGACAAGTCGCCTGGATGCTAACGGCTCGCCTAGTGAGCCATGGGATGGAAAATTCAATGGCCAGGTATTGCAGCAGGACGTATACAGTTGGCAAATTGAAGGAACTTATATCAACGGAACGGAATGGAAAGGAATGAAGTACCCCGGAAGCAACAAATATGTCAAAGCTGGTTTTATTACCATAATAAAATAGTTTTTATGCAATCCATACTTAAAAAGAAGGCAAGAATTGTGTGTGCAGCACTGGTTGCATGCTTTTTTATCCCACAGGAGAGCCTGGCGCAGGACCCGGTGTTCTCGCAAGCCTATTTATCGCCCATTAATACCAATCCTGCTGCAACGGGAGCGGGTGAACATGATCTTCGCTTTAGCGCTATCTATCGCCGACACTGGTGGACGATACCTTCACAAATGAATTATGCGGCCGTTTCCGTTGATAAGTTTTTTCCGTCGATCAGTAGCGGCATTGGGTTACTTGTGACCAACTCAAATGAAGGTTACCTGAAAAAAACAGGCGTTTACGCATCTTATGCTTATACTGTTTGTTCGGGTGTGGCAAGTACCGCGGAAAATGGTGGCCAGCCCCGGTGGTTCTGGACTGGTGCCATGCAATTTGGGCTGGCGCAACGACGAATCGACTATAGTAAACTCGTGTTTGCCGATGAGCTGGATATTAATGGGGTAATTCCTGGCTCAGCTTCTTCTGCCGATGTAGCAGCAAACAGCGGTAAGTTCTATCCCGACTTTGCTGCTGGAACTTACTTCAACTACAATCTTACAGATAATAGTCGTTTGCTCGTGGGGTTCAGCGCTCATCATATCAACCGTCCCGATGAATCTTTCACTTCCACGTCGGACACGATCAGGAGCAATTTACCTGTGTTATGGTCGGGCAATCTTTTATATACCTATACAAACCCGGAAAGAAGATGGTCTGTTAGTGTTGGCGCCATGGGTTACCGGCAGGGTAATCACAACAGTTACCAAATAGGTAGAGAAGTAACACAAAATGAAGTTGACATCAGCCTTGGGCTTTGGTATCGCGGAACGGTTAATTTCCGCGACATGAATACAGTATGCCTGACGCT
>VBAT01000044.1:9768-56147 GCA_005884665.1 Bacteroidota bacterium | reverse complement strand
TAATTACAATGACAGGTTGCGGGTAGGTATTGCGCATGATGCACAGGTTGGGAAAAACAGTTACTCATATACTGCGGGAAGTTCAGAGATCGGCTTTGTGTGGGATCATAAAAGCTATGACCAGGCTGAGGATAATCCTTGCAAACCGAAGATCAGCAGTCAAAGCGCCTGCCCGGTTCGTTGATATCATTTCTTTTTATAAACAGGAACGGTGCTGCATGGCTCGCCATACATTATACTTTTTGCGACCGGCTGCAGTAAGCGTGTAAGTTCCAGGTAAACAAATTCACCGATCGGGGTATCGCCGCATCCTTTTACTACGATCCGCTTATCTGCGAACTCGTTGACATTGATCTGCGAAAGATTTTTCAAAAAGATAAGCTTGTGTAATTCTTTTTCACTACCCACCAGTATTTCCCCGGCCACCGGTTGCAGATAGGTAGCGACAAGCATCCAGGCCCAAACAGGAATGATCGCATCCGCTGTGCAGGTGACGGCTATATTTTTATCGCGGTACTGTTCCCAATCGAGATCTTTTAAGGATTGCCTGAATTCTTTTTCCTTTAAGATCATTCCCATGTATAAGAAATCCTTCAAATCAAAGGTCTTTACATCTTCTTTGGGATAATAATCGGCTGGATCGACAGTGATCAACCCGCTTTCGGCTACTTTATTTACGATGGGATCATTCATGGGGAATAGTTACAAAAATAACAAATTAGAAGGGGGGTTGTTTAGAGTGTAAAAGATACCTGCGGCATAATCCCCAAATACTTGTCAGCTAGCTTGCGTCGGTCTGCCAACTAGATTCTCCTAAGTAGCACAGTCTTGAGGCAGACCTCGCAAGACGGTAGACTCTGCGAGGCGGGGTGCCTTAGATGCCTCTGCTTGAAAAAAATAGCCGCCCATTGGACGGCTGTCGAATACAGTAAGTTTCGATACCTATTTAGAAAAAATTTACGCGACGGTCTTTGATCCTGGCCGCTTTTCTTAGTGTTTCCAGCGGTGAGTTTCTGTTCATGGTTTGTTTGCCCATTTCATATCTCATCCTGCGTTCTGCGGCGATATCGGCCTGCGCATTGGACATAGCAGAAACATTATCCACTCTCACAACAAACACGCCGCTCCGCCCTTCGATCACTTCGGGTACCACCTTCCCACGGTTGGAAGGATTAAATGAAGCGCCTACGACCCTGGGTTCATTTGAAATCGCTCTTGCAAGCATATTAGTCTGCACGCCCGTCATCCTTAAACTATCGATTGCTTCTATCGTCGCCTTGCCGCCAAAAGCTGTCACCGCTGCCTCAAGAGTGGTAGGCGTGCCCAATTTCTTTTTCAGTGATTCTGCGATCTTCTTGTGTTTTAATATCGGCTCTATCATAGGCCTTGCTTTCGCGACAGATAGAGTTCCCTCTTTATTTATTTCCGTTACAACAGCAACAACATAGGCGTCCCCGGCTTTTTGTGGCTCCAGCACCTCTCCTAATTTGGCATCATAAATATTCTTGACCAGCGATCTTGCTTCACCCAGGGTTCCAAAATAATAGGAAGTGGGTAAGATATCATTGGCAATGCTTTTTTGAATTCCTTTTTCCTTCATGAGTTTTTCTGCGGACGCATCAAATGATTTCTGATCGCGGGCATCGGAAGCAAACCGGTTGGCGTCATTTGAAGCATTGGCTTCTGTCTCATTGCTTGACTCGATAGGTACAGGCAGATAAGCAACCCTGTAGGCATCAAAACTCTTTCCTACCTGCTTAGCCAAACTGTGTTTTTACTATTCCTTTTGATCCAACAGGATGACCGAAGATGAAGTTGTCAAATTCCGGCACCATAGCGCCGTGCTTCACGCTATCATAAATACCGATCTTGAATTTATGCTGCGCCGAGTCTGTTACATTCGGACTGTCATCAGAAAATTTCAAAGCCAGACTATCAAAACTTGCGATACCTTTCTGAATGGTTGTCTGAATGCTATCAGCAAGATGATGAGCTTCCGTGGTGTCTTTTATAGGCACCATTTGACCATTTTGCGGATTTTGCCTGGCGGTTGCTATAAGAATATGCCGCACTTTGACCATTTCGGGTTCCGTTCTTTTGCCCACTACCTTTGCAAGTGTCCAGGCATTGTTTTCTACGTAAGGTCCAATGATAGTATTCATCGGAACTTTAGTGATCGTATCTTTTATCGATTGGGGTAATGCAGAAACCTGTGAATAAGTTTCAGGAAATGCCAAACCCTGGCTATTAAGAAATTCTTCGAGATTTTTCGTGGTGTCAAACGTGGTTCTTAGGTCACTCGTTTTGTTTTTCGCGAATGCGCTATCTGCCGCACTGGGCCTTGTGCTGAATGCTACATACGAAACGCTGCGGCTCTCAGGTTGTTTATAGTCTTCTTTGTGCTTGTCAAGGTAATCTTTGATCTCGCTATCGCTTACCTTAATGCTATCTCCATCGTGGTTGGAATAATTATCCCTTACAAGCGAAATTTTTGCAAGCTGGCTGTTATCGGCAATCTGTTTTTCAACAAACCATTTGGGATAGTTGATGCTGTTTGCCAGCAGTGAGCTATACTTATCGCTCATCCTCTTTCTTTGCTGGTAATTGATAAAAGCGATAAACTGATCTCTTTGCTGCAACTGCTCTGCTGTACCTTTTTTCATGCGAAGAAGGGCATCGATCTGTTGCTTGGCATACTGGCCATTGTACTGGCCGGTCATCGTATCGGTAAAACCAGGTATTCTTTTAAACTCATCCGGCCCGTTAGGACCATATAACAGGTCGCCCAATTCTCTCTTGCCGACTTTAATACCGAGTTTATCTAACTCTTCATCCAGTATAATTTCATTTACCTCCTGGTTCCAGGCAGACTCTACCGCCTGTGAGCGCATGCCTTCAGGCATCGTGCCCCCATATTGAGCAGCGATATTCGCTTCCTGTTGTTGAACCTTTTGGTAAAAATTGGTATAATCGATACTGGTACCATTAACCCGGCCTACGGTGTTATTGTTGCTCCTGAAAAGACTTCCGCCATTTTCAAACGCAAGCATAACGACAAAAATCATAAGGGCAACCGCGATAATGATAGCCATTAACTTCGCATACTTCTCCTGGATACTCTGGATGACTGACATATATTATTAGTAGCTTTAAAAAACGGATGGCAAAAATAGGGTATTTGGGGAAAATTAGTGAGTAAGTTGACAATTACTTGCCCGGAATTAACGCTTCCCCGTTTTAATATTTAACAGCCTTAGCACCAACTCCTTGATGCTATTTCTTTTTGGGGTGAACCAGCTTCATTTCCCGAGTCAGCCACCCCGCTTCAGCGTATTTATCAATAATGAATAATACATAGCGGATATCTACCATGATATTCCGGCAGATGGAAGGATCAAAATTGATATCACTCATGGTCCCTTCCCAGGTCCTGTCGAAATTGAGACCGATAAGATTGCCCCAGGCATCCAGGGCCGGGCTGCCCGAATTGCCCCCAGTGGTATGATTGGACGCAATGAAACAAACCGGCAGCTTGCCATTTTTTCCGTATTGGCCATAATCTTTACTATTGTACAGCTCTCTCAATTTCTTCGGAACATCAAACTCATAATCGCCGGGAATATATTTTTCCATGACACCATCGAGGTAGGTGTAATAATCATACCTCACGGCATCCTTTGCAGTATATCCTTTCACTTTTCCATACGTTAACCGCAGAGTGCTGTTCGCATCAGGATAAAACTTCTTTTCTTTCATCACCTCCATTTGCGCCTGCATGTAAGTTCGCTGCAGCTTGTTGATCCTGCCCTGTATTTCATTCAGCCTCGGCGCGATCGCTGAATTATAGGTGGCAGCAATATCATTGTATAAAACGCAGGCTTTGTCTGTTTTTGTTCTCTCTAAAAATTCTGCCGGGTTTTGCTCCAGCGCAGCCATTACTTTGTTGCCCGCTGTCAGTTCCTCTCCGCTATATAACTGGTCTGTCCACCGAGGGAAGTCATTGTTAGCTGCTTTTAGCTGTTCCAGTACAAGCGGTGAAACAATTTTATCCTTTACATACATCTCCATCAACACTTCGAAAAGACTTCTGTCCACCTGCGGACTGTATTCTTTGTAGAGACCTTCGAGCTTTTCCTTTGTTTTTGCCAATGCTTCGGAATAAGCATTCTTGGTTCCATTGTTCTTGGTATTCCGTAATGAATTCAACTGCCCGGCGATCGTAAACAATTCGATCTTTCCTGTTATTTCAAGATAATAATCCCTCGCAAGGCCATAGGGTCTAAATTCGTTGTAGGCTGCTTCCAAATCGCTCAGCAGGTTTCCATACTGGCCTTTCCATTGAGGATTTGCATTAACTCGCTTTTGGAATTCAGCTTCATACGTTTTCTTTTTATCGACCGCATTGGTGCTTGCCAATCCCAGCACTTCACCCTGCCATTTTTTCCAGGCGTTGGCGATGAGGGCATATTTTTCCGCGTACTGTATTTTTATCTGTTCGTCTTTGCGCATGAAACCATCGATCACAGCCAGCGCTTTATCACGGATAGCGATCTTAGCCGGATCATTTACTTCCATGATCTGCTGTACAGCCACGGCCGGGAGGTATTCGGTTGTACGTCCGGGAAATCCGAATACCATGGTAAAATCTCCTTCGGCGGCGCCATCGAGAGAAATGGAAAGTGATCTCTTTGGAGTATAGGGAACATTATCTACCGAATAGTCGGCCGGTTTATTGTCTTTGCCCGCATAAATGCGAAACATCGAAAAATCTCCTGTATGCCTTGGCCAGATCCAGTTATCGGTATCCTTTCCAAAATTCCCGATAGAAGATGGCGGTGCGCCTACCAGTCTCACATCCCGGTAGGTCTCCGTTACGAACAAATAATATTGATTAGCCTCGAAGAAGCCGCGCACAAATGCATCCTGGTAAGATTCCTTCTTAATGTTTTTTCTAAGTTCATTAATATTCTTATCAACGATGGATTGCCTTTCATTCTCCGCCAGTGCGGCCGTTACACCGTTCAACACCTGTTTGCTTACATCTTCTATACGCACGATAAATGTTACATACAGTCCGGGGTTGGAAAGTTCCTCGCCATAATTCTTAGCCCAGAAGCCATCCCGGATATAGTTATGATCAAGCGTAGAATGATTTTGAATGGCATCAAAGCCACAATGATGATTCGTTACTACGAGACCTTTGGAAGATATCACTTCACCGGTGCAAAACCCGCCGAAGTTTACAATAGCGTCTTTCAGCGATCCTTTGTTAATATTATATATGTCCTTTGCGCTGATCTTCATCCCCAGGCTCTTCATTTCTTTTTCATTCATTCTTTCCAGCAATAGCGGGATCCACATGCCTTCATCGGCAATAGCGATAAGAGAAAAGAACACAAAGATTCCTGTGAACAGTGATCTTAATCTTGACATAAAAACGAATTTTTGATGATTAAAATTACTGGATAAACATTTAAGACAACGAACAAACAGTAGCTTTTAACATCAGACTTGATTTTATTCTATTTTATTGACTAGTTTTCATCGTCACATTCGTTTTTTTCTCCACGCTGAGCTGTAGACAAAATTTTTTTACGGTGTATAACCCCCCGTGAAACGTGTATATGAAGGTTCATTGTTGGAAACAAACTACAATCGCCGCCGGTCTTTAGGGTGTTTTCAATTGTTAGTGCACATTCATTATGGTTCCACGCACATCCCTACTTATCCAAAACTTATTCAACAATAACTTTCCTGGTTTGGCACATTCGTGTTAACTCAATAGCCGAAAACCAATGCCAGCGCTAAACCAGTTTGTGGATTTCTTTGTTATAAATGTGGATAGCTGTGAATTGGTAGCTTTGTACCGCCTTATTAAAAATACTTGTCCACGAATCCACAGCTGTAATAATAATAAGCTTTTTTTATAAAAATATCTTATTACTATTATTATAAACGGATGTTGATTTATAAAAAAGTTTTTTGAAAAGCTGAGGATGTTGCCGCAATATTGCAAACCTGATCACAAAATTTGCCGTTATGCTCGCTGACGAACTGATAGTTGCCAAACAAGAACTCCTCTCGAAGGGTTTCCTGGATGTTGAACTCGATCCAACGATCGATCTTTTCCAGGAAATTGAGCGTTTGAAAAAAGAAAAAAACGCTGTCTTGCTGGCCCACTATTACCAGGAACCGGATATCCAGGATGTTGCAGACTATATCGGCGATAGCCTCGGACTGGCACAGCAGGCTGAAAAGACGAAAGCCGATATGATCGTGTTTGCCGGCGTGCATTTCATGGCGGAAACAGCCAAGATCCTCAACCCCGGTAAGAAAGTCGTGATTCCCGACCTGAAAGCCGGTTGTTCACTGAGCGATAGTTGCCCGCCTCCCCTGTTTAAAAAGTTCAAAGAACAACATCCCGATCACGTGGTAGTGAGTTACATCAACTGCAGCGCGGGGATAAAGGCACTGAGTGATGTGATTTGCACCAGCAGCAATGCCAAATATATCGTTGAAAGTTTTCCTAAAGACCAACCTATCATTTTTGCTCCCGATAAAAATCTTGGCGCTTACATCAACAAAGTCACCGGAAGGAACATGCTGCTTTGGAACGGCGCCTGCATGGTACACGAGATATTCAGCCGGGAAAAGATCACGAAACTGAAAATTAGACATCCCAACGCAAAGTTGATCGCGCATCCCGAATGCGAGGATCCGATCCTGCGCATAGCGGATTATATCGGTTCCACTACCGGCCTGCTGAAATTTACGCAAACCGATACTTCACAGGAATACATCGTGGCTACAGAGACCGGTATTCTTCACCAGATGATGAAGGCCAGCCCGCTGAAAACATTTATACCTGCTCCTCCCGACAACAGTTGCGCCTGCAACGATTGCCCGCACATGAAGCGCAATACGCTCGAGAAGATCTATCTCTGCATGGAGCATGAGTTGCCAGAAATAACCATGGATGAAGAGCTCAGAATAGCGGCAAGGAAGCCAATTGAAAGGATGCTGGAGATAAGTAAGCAGGCGGGGTTGTGATTATCGCGATGTTAAGTTTCCTCTTTATTCTATGCTCCCATATCAACCATTTAGGCGTTGTCGGCGGAGTTGAGTTTTCCCCAAAGGAGCGCGCCACGGTTGGTGTTTTTTCACCAACTGCACAAATAATAGGAACCTATCCTTGTACAGCGGCATCTTATATCATAAATTTACGTGTTAGCCCCATTTCAAAATACTTTTATGATTCAAATTTGACAAAATTATCAAACAATCAAAATGATCAAAAACCCGTTATCAATAAAAGAAATAAAAGTTGAGAAGCTGTTTGGCTACTATTCATATACCATCCCCCTCGAAAAATCAACCGATATTTCACAACTACTAATCATTTATGGCGATAATGGCTCGGGCAAAACAACACTGCTTAAACTAATTTTCTGGTTATTGTCAAGCCGAGACAAGAGTGGATATAAAACTAAAATTGCCGGCACAAAATTTAAGAGTTTTTCAATTCTTTTTGAGAACGGAATTAAAATTGGTGCAGTTAGAGAGGGCAGCAATTTTATAGGGGGGTATACTTATTCTATTGAAGACTCAAATAAACAGATTTATTCTCTAAAGCTTAAAACAACAACTAAAAACTCAATAAGTCTACAAGATGGATCAAAGGAAGATTTAGTTTTTAGAGAAATATTAGAATACATAAGGAAGCTAAACATATCCGTATTCTATTTATCCGACGACAGAAAAATCTTAAATAGCCTAACCTCTTCGGAACATGAACCAGAATCATTCGGCAATATTATCCTTAACGATTCTGATATTATTCTTTCGAAGGATTATGAGAGAATTGGTCTTAAAAGAATGCTCGATGAAAAAAAACTTTCCTTGGAACCAGCTGTTGAGCGTTTAATTGACTGGATACGAACTAAAGTTATTTCAGACTCAAAAACAGGGGAAAAAAATTCGCAAGCTATCTTTACTGATTTGATCAAAAATGTGTTTAAGCCAAATGAAGCAATTAAAAAGGCCAAGACAAAAGAGGAGCTAATAAAAGAAATTGAAATTATCGAAGAAAAAGTAAAACCCTATGTTAAACTGGGTTTAATAGAGTCATTTGATTCTAAAACAATAAAAAACACCATAAACCAATCAAAGACACCTGCGCGGCTAAGGAGCCTTAGGGCTATTCTTGCTCCATACATAGAAAGTATAAACGCTAAGCTTCAGGCGTTAGAAAAATTGAAGGATGTAATCTATCTTTTTCTAAATTCAACAAATCAATATTTCACCAATAAGGAGATAGATTTTAATTTATCGACCGGGTTTAGTCTGGTTCAAAAAGGCGGAGAGGCCATCGACTTCAGCTTGTTGTCGTCTGGCGAAAAACAATTACTATTATTATTTATAAATACAATCACGGCGGCCGACGTGGCAACAATTTTTATAATTGATGAACCAGAAATATCCCTAAATATTAAATGGCAAAGGAATTTGATTGATACTCTACTAAAATTCAGCTCAAGCAAAAATATTCAATACATTTTATCAACCCATTCCTTGGAATTGTTGGCAACCAATTTAGACAACGTTACCAAACTTGAAGAGATTAATGGAAACGCTTAAAAAGAAACATACAGAAATAGTGGCGCTATATAAACTAGAGTCAGAAATTAAAGATATATATGTCGAAGGCGCTACAGATAAAGTATTTTTTAAATCCTATTTAAATGGCAAGAAGCTGGATCGGAAGGTATTTCAAATTGAAATAATTGATTTTAGTGAATTAGATCGGGATTACTTTGAAGGACTAGACCCGAGTTCCGCAAAAAGTAAAGTAACAATTTTATCAAAACTACTTCAAGAAAGAGCACCAAATACTAGCACCAAATGTATTATTGACAAGGATTTTGATGACTTTATCAAGGCGATGACAAACGAAAAGCTTTTAAGAACAGATTTTAGTTGCCTTGAGTCATATTTATTTTGTGAGGAGGTATTTGAAAAATTTTTAAACATTGGCATAAACAATTTTCCATTTGAGGCTAATTTCGTTTTAAATCAATTAGCACAAGTTCTCAAACCTCTTTTTTGTCTTAGGCTTTTAAGAGAGTTAAACTATCGTTTTGCTAAACTTGTTTCTATTGATGGAAATCTTTCTATAAATAAACAAAACGGAATAATCAATTTTAATGAAAACAGCTACATTGATAAATTTATTAACAAAAACAATCTTAATTATGACAAGGATAAGATTCTGCAGCAATACAAGGAGACAATGAACAGATTGGGACTGGAAATTCGTCATTACATTAATGGCCACGATTTCATCGACATTTTCTTCTTGTACATTAACAAGGTAAAAAACACATTAAAATATAAAGAGGAAAATTTTGGCAGAGTGCTTTTTCTAACCATTGAAGCTTCAATGTTAGATAGATTCCCATTATTTAAAAAAATTGCATTGTGACAATAGTGTAGAAAACCCACTACCGTTTTGATGTTTATATTGAAAGTTCTTTGAAATTATTGTCTGTATTGGGTTTGCTGGGATTTGGGGTTGGAAACGATTTGAAATTTTGAAGCTTTGGGGTTTAATTAACTCCCTGAGGGTCAAAATTATGAATCAAGGCAAGTACGTTTTTTCACAATTGATAGGTCTTATTTCACATAAGCAGTTTCAAACACTAGTTAGACGACACAATGGTGATTTTAAAGTGAAAGACTTTACTTGCTGGAAGCAGTTTTTGTGTATGGCTCTTGGTCAACTTACCCATCGGAAAAGCCTTAGTGATACGATTATATGTTTAAAAGCAAATGCGGATAAAACATATCATTTGGGAATTGGAAATGTTGTTTCAAAAAGTACATTGTCGCGGATAGATGTATTTCTCTAATAGTTATTGGCCCCAGGGTCGCAGGCGACGGAGCTCCTGAATACAGAACTTTAAATCCAGATTCGGTAAATACAAGCATTTCAGAAATAGTTGAGATCGTAAAAAAAAGAGGCGCAAAGGAAGGTACTGACTCCTTGTGGACAGGAAATAATCCTTTAAGCAAGGCCGTACGATCGCATAGAACGCGGGAAGCCTTATTAAAAATGGGTTATGAGTACTCCTGGTGGCGCTACCTGCATGCAAATAAAAGGAGCCAGGCATTCCCAACGGCCATAAAAAAATTAAATGAAATAAAAACACCCACATTGGTTGTAACGGCAGAATATGATTTGGCATTATGTAAAAACGTCGCTAAGATTATAGTAGACGAGGTTCCTGGCGCTAAACTGGTTTCCATATCGGGTGCGGGCCATATAATGAATATGGATAAGCCGGAGAAGTTTAATGAGATAATTTTCAGATATATTAAAAAATTAAAAATAGCGAAGGACCAATCGGAAACCAGAGTACTGGACTTGCGCGAATGAGAAAGCCGTAAACTGCACCCGTCCTGTAGTGGACGGCTAAACAGACGAGAAATACATTAACAAACAACGTAATGACAGTGGAACAATAACTGGACAGATTGTTGAAAAGACGCATATAACGGACTGACGACTCGGTATTTTGCAGCAGTAGATGACAAATGTATAAATATCGAAATCGTTAAACCGCCTTTTACAGGCGATGCAAAAATTATTTGGAGCTGATCTGAACGACAAAGAATCATTTGTTGACAGACTGCTAAATGCTGACCTTTGAGTTAATAAGCGAAGGCAGAAAAGCACTTGTTCGTACGTTGGTTCAATGCAAAAACCAACAATCTTCAGTTGTCGACCTCGCAAAACAAACAGCCGAATTTTATATGAACGCGCTAGAACAACCCAGAAACAATAATTAGAGCCAAAATAATTATAAAATGGAATTCAATCCAAACAACAATGTTGTTAAACTCTGTCTTCAGGGTATGAACCAGGAAGAAAAAGGTAAACCCGAAGAAGCAAGCAAACTGTTTCTTCAGGCCTGGAATGAAGGCACAAGCGACCTTGAGAAATTTCTTGCAGCATATTATGTAGCCCGGCATCAAAAAAGTATTTCCGACAAATTAAGATGGCTCGAAACGACCTTACAGTTTGCATTAAAAATAAATGACGATACTGTTAAGAGCGCTTTCCCAACTTTATATTTAAACATCGCCAAGTGCTACGAAGACTTGGGCGATCCCGGCAAGGCAAAAAAGAATTATGAATTAGCAGCTTCTTTTATGGATAAACCATCTGACAAGGGACCCTTTTATCACGGGACGAGAGCGGATTTGCAGGTTGGCGATTTGCTGACACCGGGCGGCACTTCCAATTACATGCCCGAGCTCACAATGAATCACATTTATTTCACAGCCCTGGTCAATGGCGCGGGACTTGCCGCTGCGTTAGCAAAAGGCGATGGACGCGAACGTGTTTATGTCGTTGAGCCGACGGGGAGTTTTGAAAATGACCCAAATGTTACAGACAAAAGATTTCCCGGCAATCCAACGCGTTCATATCGTTCCGGGGCTCCATTAAAAATCATTGGGGAGGTAACGGATTGGGTGAGACAAACACCAGAGGAACTACAAAAATGGCGTGAAAAGTTGGCGAATGTCAAAGGGCAAATTATCAACTAATCTCTGGAGGTGTCCAAACGCTATATCCTGGGAAATACGATAACTGGAGAAATACAATGTGATACTTTGGTTTTTGTGAAAATTCTAATAAGCTAAAACAATTACTAATGAAAGCAATCTCGATTTCATTGATTTTTAGCATCATCTTAATTCTCTGTCTTGATAAGGCGGATGCTCAGGATCAACAGGTTTACCCGGTGTTTAATCATGTATTTTTATCAGTGCGCAATATGGATTCATCGGTTAAATTTTATACAAAGGCGTTTGATCTTAAAGTTACCGACCGGTTCACTCAGTTGGTCATCACTCAAGCTGATACAGCTTTCAAACGCGACGTAAATGTTGTTTTTCTAAAATTCCCGGGGCAGGACTTTGTTTTTGAATTGGCTGAACGAGCAGACAAAAATGATACAACAAGACCGGGCAATTTATTTCAGCATGTAGGTGTTGAGGTAAAAGATATAACAATTGCTGTTGAACGCGTCATTAATGCAGGCGGCAAAATAACTATACCTATAAGGCGAATAAGAACAAACAGCAGACTGGAAATAAAACAAGCATTTATGAAAGGACCGGACGGAGAAGCAATTGAATTAACGGAAATTATTTCCGGAAGGTATTGAAAGATATTTTTCCGCCGAGTGCGAGAGCAGAAAGTTCAAGAAGACATTTTTCGATCCAGCGTTGACACTAGGGAAAATCAGACAGATAAAGAATTAAACCCTGGAACATAATAATGAAATTAAGGAGAGCCGATTTTTCTGAAATAAATACAATTTGGGAAATATTGCAGCAAGCTATCGAACAAAGACGGCGGGACGGTAGCGAACAATGGCAAAACGGCTATCCCAATCAACAAACCGTTCAGGATGACATAACAAATGGATACGGATATGTGATTACTGACAACGATGCAATAATAGCGTACGCTGCTATTATTTTTGGCATTGAACCCGCTTACAACGAAATAAAAGGACAGTGGCTAACAAACGGTGACTATGTAGCGGTTCATCGGGTGGCAACATTAAACTCAGTAAAGGGGCAAGGGGTGGCAACTAAATTGTTCAAGCTACTTGAGGATCTATCTATCGAACATAACGTTTTTAGCATAAAAGTTGATACCAATTTTGATAACATCCCAATGTTTAAAATTTTAGAAAGGTTAGAGTATAGCTATTGCGGGGAAATATTTTTCGGGGGTGCACCACGAAAAGCCTACGAGAAAGTCCTGGGGAAACAAGCCACTGAAGATTTACGGAATAACTAACATCATTACTTGAATTGACTTCATGAATAACAAGAGGTTCACGCAGAACATACTAAAAGCCTTTATCATAGCATTTCTTGTTTTATTTCCTCATTTTGTTCCGTTGCCGTTTTATTCTTACGCCGTTGTTTGCCTGGCGGTCATTATTTTTTATTTAAGAAGACAAAAAGAGACACTTCGGGACCTTGGACTAAAACGTAATGGATTAACTGCTCATACTTTAATTGTCGGCATTTTATCAGCCCTGCTTTGGATTGCTTTTAATAAATGGATTTATCATCCATTCATAACTCATTTTTTTGTAGTAGAGCCATACACTGAATACGACTTTATCAGGAACAAATTATCTAACTTAATTATCACACTTGTTGCGGCCTGGATAATAGCCGGTTTTTACGAGGAAATAGTTTTTCGTGGATTTATTCAAACAACAATTCGTGAATGGTTCATCAAATCAAGACATTCATTTTGGCTTGCCGGGTTTTTAACAAGTATTCTATTTGGGTTATATCACTGGCAGCAGGGCATTTTCGGGATTATTCCTTCTTTTTTGGCAGCACTACTCTGGACATTTTTGCTATGGCGCTACAAAGGAAATTTATGGTATCCTATTATTTCGCATGCGATTTATGACACAATAGCTTTAACGATGATTTATTTCGGAATAGAGATATAGAAATTGGAAAATTTGTCTGCCGGCCTTGCTTCTTCGTCTGCCTATCGCTGATGCTTAGCGGAAGCACAGGCTAGCCGAAGCCCTGACGCGGCAGGTTATTTTATCGGACACTTATTAATTAACAATACTCAATCTCCTGTTGTTTAAATTGTAACGCAGGAACTCGGCCGGGGTTACAACCATGATCCTAAAAACTTTCATAAAGCAATTTGTTGGTAGTTCATTTCCTACATTGATAGAAACAGAAGAAGGGGGTAAATATATTGTCAAAATGCGTGGTGCAGGAAACGCGGCAATTAGTTTACTGTCGGAGTTCTTAGCAAATAAGGTCGCCAATAAATTGAATTGGCCAGTTCCCGATGTAGGATGGGTTTATATTCCTGATAACTTCCCATGGATTTTCGGAACAGATGAATTTGATGATATAGTTCAAAGAAGTTACGGCTGGAATCTTGCAATAGAATATATCCCTGATGCGATTCAGGCTGACTTAAAATCTATTGAAGCAGCGGATCAGGTTTTGCTAAACCGGATATATACACTTGACTTATTCTTTATAAATATTGACAGGACACAAGCCGCGAGCAACCTTCTGAAAGATGTAAGAGATGATATTTGGATTATAGACCAGGGCTCGCTGGGTTTATTTCAGTCAATAGAAATGCATACGAAACTATTCGGTAACCACATTTTTCATAAAATGCCCGGGAACAGGAAATTTCTATACGATCAGGCACTTCATGACAAAAAGTTATTTTCCGAGGCCATTGACCTGATTCCCGATTTGATTATGATCGAAGCGGGTTTCACGAAAGAAATTCTATTCAAACTCTTAACTGAAAGAATGGACCAACTGTCCTAAGATGAGCGACTATTACGTTGAGAGTTTTCAGATCATTATCACGAGGGACAAAAGATCTACGGGGACCAGCCAGAACTGCTTTGAAGGAAATTAGGAACAGGTCTGAAAAAATATTCATCTTTAGGATAAAATTCGAGGGAGATAAAACCAGGTAATCGCTATGAATGAAATAAGCAGATCTTCTTTCCTTTCAAGGCCCAAAACTTCCCGGCTAATACTTCTGCTCAGTATAGCTGTTTTTTTGTATTATTCCATGTCGAAGTTCATATTTACCGATGTCTATAAATTCGCTTTTGTGGGGGCTGTATATGAGTTGTTGTGGCTTCCAATGCTGTTGCTTTTGGTGGCAGTTCCTGTTGGCAGCATTTTAATTCTTGTAAACAAACACAGCAAAAAAAGACCTGCCCTGGTTTCCATCCTGTTAATTGGAGCCGCAATCATTATGCTGGCCAGGTAGGAGAAATTAACAGCGAATCCCATAAAATATTAATCGTTAGAATAAAACTTATAAAATGAACAAAACGACTTCAATCGCCCTGGTTATTGCGGTATCGTTTCTTTCCGGTTTCGCATTCAGGACGGCATTGTCTATAAGCCAAAACAGGGGCATACAAAATCTTAAAAAGGTAACGGGTATCGGCGGGATCTTTTTTAAATGCAAAGACCCTGCTAAAATGAGAGAATGGTATAAGACGCATCTTGGCCTAAAAACAAACAAATATGGGGCGGTATTTGAATGGCGCCAGGGGACAGATAGCAGCAAAAAGGGGTTTACTCAATGGAGCCCATTTTCCGAGAAAACCAAATATTTCGAACCCTCAACAAAGGACTATATGATAAATTACAGGGTTGAAAACCTTGTTGCCCTTGTTGACGAGTTGAAAAAGAATGGTGTAACCATCGTTGACACAATTGAAGCTGTCGAATACGGCAAATTCGTTCACATCCTGGATGTTGAAGGAAATAAGCTGGAGCTCTGGGAATCGAACGACATTGAGTTCGAAAAACTGGGGAAACAAATTGGCGCCGAAACAACAAAGTAAAATGCTCAAAAAAGCAAATAGACGCAAACTGCTGACGGAAGGTCGGGGTTCATAAGAGCGATTACAATTTGTTCTAAGAAACACAACGCAACAAATAATTGCTGGCAACATGGATCTTACAAAGCCCTATAAAGTAAAGCTGGTTTCCCAAACTAATGCAATATTGCTGATAGCAGCCGCATTGCTATTCTTTTTCGCCGAGGTATTGATATTTTACCCGCACGGTTTGAAGAACCAGGCATTATCAATACTGGTCCCGGTACTACATCTTGCTTTAGTCATTTATCTGTGGCAAAAATTTGTTACCGGGAAAACGGAATGGGCAATTGATAAAACTGGCGTCAGGATAAAATGGATAAAACGATTTCCTTTGAGAAACTCCGGCGACTACAGCTTTAAATGGGATGAAATTGAAAGTGTGAGGAGGGGCTTTTATGATCCCAGGTATTATACGCTGAAAATTGAACTAGACTCGGGACAGACTTACGCGTTTTATCATGGGAATTCAATAGTAACTGACGACTTTAAAGCAATGCTCACTACCCTGTATCAAACCTTTGAGCAAACTAGAAATCTACAACCAACATGATCGAAAGTTGTACAAATTGAGGATTATCATTTCTTTTACATGCATACTCCATGTCGACAAACGTCTAAATAAATAAAACAGTAATGGGCTTTATTATTTTTGGTACGAAAGAATCGACGATCGGGATGGATGAATTTTTGATCAGGTGCCCGGCCTGTGACAAACACAGCTGGGCGGACGTCATGGTTATCAGTAAGTATTTTCACATTTACTATATCCCAATTTTCCCTTACGCGAAGGAAGTAAATATCATTTGCCAGGAATGTGGTCTTAAGCGGTATAATATGCCTTTTGAAGAAAGACTGTTTTCGGATTTCAGGGAAGTTAAAAGGAGGTTTAAGCATCCCTGGTATACGTATTTTTTTGCGGGGTTTGTCTTGTTTGTGGTTTTAATCAAGTTACTTTTTTCCGCGATAGGCTGATAGTTCCATCATTCAGACTTATTTTATAATTTCAGGAGATGGGCCCTGTATTTGGGAACGACTCAATTTAATGGACAGGATGTCGGGTTATATACTTAAAGTTTGGTTGCTGGCAATCCTTGTCGGACCGCTGCTCTTTATTGTTTTGATGATAGCCAGAAACCCGGACCCGATATTTCAGTCGGTAATGCCAATAGCGGAATTCTACCTGCTTTCAGTTTTTTTTGGCGCCAGCTTTTCTATGCCTACATTAATTGTAATACTGCTTCTGTCTTTTTTTGAGTTCAAAATAAAAGATCCCAGAAAACTAAAGGCTTATTTTATGTTAATAAGCACTATTTGTATGACTATAACGATTAGAATATTCTTTGGTAATGAGGACTTCAATACATACGCGGGTATTGGGAGCCTGACACTCGCCCTACTTTATGGAATCCCCATTATTGTGTTCGGTTTAATATTCAAGATTAAAAAGCAGGATTAAAATTTCAAATTTGAAAAAAAACATTCTTTTGTTTTCGGCAATTTTACTGGGAGGCGAGCTATTAACCTGGTGCCTGTTCTATTGGTCTCCTGCGAATCTTCCGGAACACATATATGGTCCCATAAATACAGCGGGCCTGTTCTTGATTTTGTTAATAATCATAATAACTAATGTATTTCAGCAAAGGGTCACTAAACTCGATGCGAGAGTCGGATTTGCAAAGCTCGTTTTGAGCAGCGTTCTAGTTGTACTTCTGGCTGAATTAGGTTTCCAGATCTTCCGGTTCGTAATTCTTGATGACTATACATTTGAAAACATGGTTTACTATGCGAGCCGTGGAGTTATTGTTATGGCAGTCATCGGCCTGGTAATTTCGGCCATAGTAGCGTTGCTTATCAGAAAAAAAGACAAAGTCGCCAAATAAACAGGCAAGTAATTAACGCCCCACCTGGCAAATGAATAAAATATTTATTTTATTATTTTTATTAAATTTTATCGCATGCTTAATGACATCAATCCCAAGTTGCCGATGCGCGACAAGGCCACAACCAGAGATTTCTACCTGAACAAATTAGGTTTCCAGGAATTTGGGCGTGAAGATTACGAGGGTTACCTAATGGTAAAGAAGGACAACATACAAATCCATTTTTTCGAGTTCAGGGAAGTTGATCCTAAAGAAAATTATGGACAGGTCTATATACGTACAGATAATATTGACGACTTTTACCAGTTTGCTAAAAGCAGGAACGTAGATATTACCCGGTTGGAAAATAAACCCTGGGGACAAAAAGAGTTTTCCATTCATGATCCCGACAATAACCTGCTGACCTTCGGACAAACAATACTATAGAAATTCGTTAGCAGCGCGAAAATTGTAACTTATGGTTTTTAAGTTCATTCGTTCTATTTTTAATCGCAAGGTAAATCCTACAATCACCATAAATTGTTTGAACTGCAATAAGATTATTGCCCATGCTAATGACGAGGAAATGAGCCCATCTTTTAAAGATTGCTATCGGGCCGGCAATGTGGCCGTACCTAATTGCGGGTGGTTTTGCTCGCAGGAATGTGTCAACCAATTCAGACAAAAACACAATATAAAATTTGACCGGGACGAAAATGGTTTTGTGGATTATTACAATGACGCCGGGTGTAAAGAAGATTTATTTTAGATTTTGAATAACGCAGATGAACGGATTCCGGCCCCGTTGCCGAATAAAACCCTGGGGCGTTAGCGGAATTCTTGTCTGTCGGACCGAATCACTTTCATTACCACCAATACACAGCGCAAAACGGCCCTGCGTATCCTGCCCAACCGCGACTACAATTACCGAATGCGATGGATAGCTTGAATGTGTCCTCGCGTGTTCAAAATCAAATGTGGTTCCACCACGATTGGCCTGGATGATGTCGCCAACGCTCGGAGGGTGAACAGTGATCTCCCGGCCGCGGAATACTCCTGTGTTGTTGATTGCATTCTGGATCGCCTTTTGAACAAACACTGAATGTTGTTTGGAGAACTTAAACTCTGCAACGGTGGCGCCAGCTTCTTTTACACACCATGATACAAAAACCGCAGACCAGGGCTGATCATTACTTGTGCAACTGACAAACGCACCTCCAATTTCTACTGTCCATCGTCTTATCTCGCCACAAAGCTGGGGATCGGCCTCGTTTAGGAGGTGGAATTTGTCATGTTGGGTTTGCGCAACCGAAGCAAGCTTCAAGGCAAAAGCCGAAGGCGTAGCATGGGGCGTTGGAGGGGGCGCCGGAGTTGCATCGGGAATAATCACAGCGTCCCCAACATGAATAATGTCTGGATGATCCCTGAATTGAGGATTGGCCTCGAGTAGTTTGGCTAAAGTTATACCATTCGATCTGGCAATTTTTCCCAGGGTTTCGCCCCGTTTTACTATGTGAGTCATAATTCTGGGGGAATTGAAGGCGTTGTCACCAATATTGATGGCTGCCTAAACTTACAACATATTAAAGGAATCAGATTGCTCATCATTTTGAAAAATTGGTTACGGATATCTTTAGGGCTTCGCGATCCTTGCGATACAGGAACTATCGCAGAGTTCGCAAGGGTACGAAAAGGAAGCTAAGAGACTAATATTACAGGGAAATGCAGGTCATCTGTGTATCCGTGACAATCCCTTTAAGAGTAGAAGGCAACTTTCGTACTTTTAATAAATGCGTAAATCAATTCTCTGTTTTATTTCATTTCTGTTTTTAATGTTACCTGGATTTGGCCAAAACAAGCAGATTGAAAAAAAGATTGACGAATTTCTGTCGAAGCAGTTTAACCAGGCGGATCCGGGTTGTGTGGTCCTGGCTGCAAAGGAGGGAAAGATAATTTACAGGAAAGCCTTTGGCAGCGCTGATTTGCAATTGAATGTTCCCCTGAATGCGGACATGGTCTTTAATATTGCTTCCATTACTAAACAGTTTACTGCTGTTGCCATTCTTCAACTGGTTGAACAGGGGCAAATTTCAATTCAGGACAGCGTACAAAAATTTGTCCCCGGTTATCCCTGGAAAGGCTACACTATCACTATCGAACACCTGCTTACGCATACCTCCGGCATCAGGGATTATCTGCAGATCGATTACGAGACTCCATTTCTGGAAAGATGGGATTTTGAGCCCGGGCAATTGATTGATAGCTTTAAGACCTATCCATTAGATTTTAAACCCGGCACAAAATTCTCCTACAGCAATTCTGGCTACTATTTATTGGGATATATAATTGAAAAAATTTCGGGCAAAAAATACCAGGACTATATCCGGGAGAACATTCTCCAGCCCTTGGGCATGGTCCATACCTATTTCGACCAGGGAAACAAAATTATTCCGAATCGTGTTAGCGGCTATCGTAAAGAAGGCGCAACATTTAAAAATGTTGACTATTGGAGCCCAACCATCGAGTATTCGGCCGGGGGATTGATTTCAAGCGTTGAAGATTTGTTCACCTGGCAGAAAGGCTTGTACTCTTACAAGATACTTCGGAAGGAGACTTTGGAAAAAGCTTTCATCTCCTATCACCTGGAAAATGGAACGGAAACGGGTTATGGTTACGGGTGGTTTATAAAAACATCAAATGGCATTAACTCAATAGAACACCAGGGAGGGTTGCCTGGGTTTGAATCAGACGAGACCTATTTTCCTGCCGAAGACATATTCATTTCCATTTTGTGTAATAGCGGAACAGCACCGATAGACGAGTTGTCGGTCACGATTGCAAGCATAATGCTGAACAAACCCATGCAACAAGAAATAAGGGTTGATGAGAAGCTACTTGATAAATATGTTGGCATTTACCAGTTAACGACGGATACAAACAGAAAAATGACGATTTTTAAGAAGAACGGCGGTCTTGTTGCCAAAATTTCTGATACCGACAATTTCCCGCTGATCTTTCAATCGGAAACAAAGTTCCAGTTCAAAAACGTATTGAATGCCGATTGCGAATTTGTGATAGAGAATGGCAGGGTGACAAAATTCAATGTATCACAAAGTGGCCACTTTGAGTGGATAAGGATCCAATGAAATGGAAGTCCCGAGACTTAACCCCAAAAAAATCTACATTTACAACCATTGACCGAAGAACTGTGCATAGCTTTCGATGTCCGTACCGCACTTCTTTAAAAAAGCCACCAGATGAATAAATACAGGACGCTTTACTTATGGATGCTCATCCCCATGATCATTATGCAGCTTGGTATCTACAAAGATTATTGGGGTGATTTTTCTGATAATGCATGGTCGGTCCACATACATTACTGGACGGGCACCATCTGGTATCTATATCTGATCATTCAGCCGTACTTTGTTACTCACGGTCATGTGAATCGCCATAGAACCAATGGCATCATTGGAATGTTTGTTGCTGGTGGAGTTTGCCTGACCGCGCTAAGCATGATGAACAGGGACCTGGTGAATGCGACACATGCCGCAGAACATCCTGATCGCTTCGGTCCATTTCAGCCCTGGTTCTTTTTCGGTGTTGCGGCGGTGGAAATTGTAATGATGGTCGCCTTTGGTTTTGCAGTCATAAAGAGTATCATTCACAGGAAACAGGTAGAAAATCATTCATGGTGGCTTATATCAACTGTATTTATCATCATGATGCCAGCATTGGGTCGCGGCATTCAAAATGTATATGTTGGCATGCATAGTAAGGAGTGGCCGAATGTGGACATAATATTTCCGCTCTATCTCACCCAGGCGGTGATCATAACATTATTGTTGTTGGGCGCGTGGAAATACGGCAAACTGAAACATCCTGCCACCTATCTTGCGCTGGGCGTCAATCTTTTTATTTTTTTATTAGAACCAATCGGGAGATCTGAAAATGTACAGGTGTTCTTAAAGGATCTAATCAAGGGATAAACTTGTTATCTTCAATGTCTGTTTCGGATCTTTTCGGCTGGTAAAGCAGTGATCAATAAAGCCGGTTCATATTAGCCATTGGATTTTTTTTCAGAAATAGAGTTATCTATGAGAAGAACCAACATAGTGATAGCATTGTTGTTGATCTCTTTCGGTTCACGTGCCGGGGTCGGCGATGATACAACAGGAGTTGGTGAGAAAATAGATCAGTACCTCCGCTCCGCTATGGGCGCCTACAAATTTAATGGCGTTGCCCTGGTAGCATTCAAAGGAAAGATCATTTTTCACCAGGCTTATGGTTGGAAAAATGTATCATCCGGAACATACAATGACACGACTACCCGGTTTCCCATTCTTTCAATCACAAAATCTTTTACCTCGATAATAGTTTTGAAGCTCCAGGAACAAAAGAAACTTTCGCTAAAAGACCCGGTAAGCAAATACTTGCCCGATTTTCCCAATGGAGATAAAATAACGATAGAGCAACTGTTAACGCATACATCAGGGATACACAATTATACGGATGATATAAGTGAAGAAGACTCGGCTTTGATCGATCATCCTGTCGCTTATCAGCGGGTAGTTGATATTTTTAATAGCAAGCCATTTATTTTTGAACCCGGAAATGGTTTCAGCTATAACAACTCAGGATATTATCTTGCCGGCTTAATAATTGAAAAGGTCTCCGGAGCCAGTTACTGGCAAAACGTAAGAGACCTCATTTTTGCTCCGCTCGGCATGAATAATTCGGGCTTTGATTTTAATCATCTGCCGGAAAATCGTAGAGCTATCGGTTACCAGTTTCTCAATGCAAGCCAGCAGAAGCGATATACCTACCTGGATTCAACCGTTAGCTATTCTGCCGGCGCTATCTATAGCACAACCGGTGATATGTACAAGTGGGCCCTCGCTATTGCCAACAAAGGAATTCTTTCCTCCAAATCGTGGAAGATGGCTTTTACCCGAAAAGCGAGCGACTATGGCATCGGCTTTCGCATAAATAATTTCTTTGGGAAGGATTATATCAAACATGAAGGTGGCTATCCCGGTTTTGCTTCAGGATTTATTTATTATCCTAAAGAAGATGTTACGATTATTCTTTTGAGAAACTCCGGTAATTATGGGCAGGATATCTGGCCGGTAACCATGGGCATCTCAAGTATTATTTTTGGACTTCCTTATGATCTTTGGAAGAACCGCCAGGAAGTCAAGCTACAGGACAGCCAATTGCGGGAAAAATCTGGTAAATATGCTGCAGGCAAAGTACGTCTTGAACTGAGGGTAAAGGAACACCGACCTTATATGATTTTATCTGATGGCACAGAATTTCCACTTTTAGCTGAAAGCGAAAATATTTTGTATCTAGAGAACTTCAATACAGAATTGAGATTTGAAGGAGGGGCATTAATTATTCATGAACACGGCAAGGACCAGGTATTGAAGAAAGTTGGAGATTGAGAGAAGAGAACGGGTCACGGATCCGCCTAAGCAATTTCATCCTTATGCGCATTATCACCTGGAACTGCAACATGGCTTTTCGCAAAAAAGCCGATATCATCCTGGCTCATAACCCGGATATCCTGGTTGTTCCTGAATGCGAACATCCTGACAAATTAAAATTCCCACCAGGAACACGTACACCAAATGATGTGCTTTGGTTCGGCGCTAATCTCAATAAGGGCCTTGGCGTATTTTCTTATTCAGATTTCAAATTTCAACTGGTTGATGATTATAGACCGGAATTCCGGATGGTTATACCGATCCGCGTCGTTGGAAAGAAATCCGGGTTTATCCTGCATGCTATCTGGGCCAATAATCCCGATGACCCCGATGGCCAGTATGTGACCCAGGTTTGGAAAGCAATAAATCATTACGATCATCTTCTCAAAAACAAAGGAACGGTACTCGCCGGCGATTTTAATAGCAACACGATTTGGGATCGACCAAGACGCGAAGGAAATCATTCAACAGTTGTAGATCTGCTTCTAAAGAAGGGAATTCATAGCGTGTATCATAAATACTTTAAAATGACACAAGGAAAAGAAAAGCATCCTACGCTATACCTGTACAAAAAGAAAGATAAACCGTATCACATTGATTATTGCTTTGTGTCAGAAGACTTTTCCGAAAAACTTCAGTCGGTTGAAGTAGGCAAGCATCGATTTTGGACCCGGTACAGCGACCATGTTCCAGTGATAGCTACTTTCAGAACAGGCAATTGCTAATATCCCGAAATCGTACCAGTTGTTGAAAGGACTGGGTTACTTTTGGTGATAAATGGAACAAACGGGAACTTCTCTAAAAACACAGGTTGTGATCGTTGGAGCCGGACCGACCGGCCTAAGCCTGGCGGTACAACTCTTCCGATACGGAATTGATTTCATCATCATTGATAAAAAAAACGGGACCACTACACTTTCCAAGGCACTTGTGGTGCAGGCAAGATCACTGGAAATTTTCCAGGAATTGGGTCTTGCAGAAAAAGCAATTAGTACCGGGAAAATGACGACAGCCCTTCGGGTATTTTATAAAGGCAAAACAAGGGCCGCTGTTGATCTTAAAGGTTTGGGAACCGGGTTGAGTCCATATCCGTTCGCACTTTCCCTGGAACAAAGCAAAACCGAAAAGTTGCTGGCAGATCATCTTATTGCAAATGGAAAAAAAATAAACTGGAACACAGAGATCGGCCGGTTTGAACAAACAGCCAATGGAGTGACCGTTCATTGCAAAACTGAAAACGGGCTGGAACAAAGACTGGAGGCTGACTACCTGGTAGGTTGCGATGGGGCTGGCAGCCAGGTCAGGCACCAGCTCGGTTTATCGTTTGAGGGCTCGACTGAACCTAAGTTGTTTTATGTGGCGGATGTAATTCTCAAAAGCCCGGTGATCAACAAAAATGTACTTTACATGTACATGATAAGGAAGGGATTTGTTCTTTTCTTTCCCATGGAAGGAACAGATCATTACCGCATTGTCGGCATTTTACCGGATGTAAAGGATATGGAACAACAGTTTCAATTCTCTGATATCGGACCGCTGATAAAGGAAAATATAGTTACTCCTATTGAATTTGAAAAACTGAGCTGGTTCTCTACTTATAAAGTTCATAGCCGCAAGGCGGAAGCTTTTATGAAGGATCGCTGTTTTATCGCGGGTGATGCAGCGCATATTCATACACCCGCCGGCGGGCAGGGCATGAATACCGGCATACAGGACGCTTATAACCTTGCATGGAAACTTGCTTATGTGCTACGGAAAGAAGCAAACCCGGAATTACTTAAAACATATGATACGGAACGTAGTGCCAACGCCAGGAACCTGCTACAGACGACAGACAGGATGTTTGATATCATGTCGGGAGTCAACCGCTTTTGGAATTTCATGCGCCTGCATTTTTTTTCAAGACTTCTCAAGTGGATCACTACCAGCGAATGGGTAAGAAAGCGGATCTTTCCATTGATATCACAAACAGGCATTGCCTATCCCGATAGCACGCTGACTGTGAAAAGCTCGATAGGCAAATTGAAAGCCGGGGACAGGATGCATTATTTTGTTTTTTCTGATGGCAAAGAAATATTCAGCTACCTGGCAAATCCGGTGTTCAAGCTTTTGTATTTCGGCGATGAGAATGCGGCCACTGATCAGGATTTCGGTAATATTAAACTAACAAGACATAACTTTCGCGAAATTCCTGAAACCTTATTCGGAAAGGAAAAGAACTTCTATATCCTGTTAAGGCCGGATAATCATATTTCATATATCGGAAGAGACATTGGTCAGTGCAGGGAATTGTTCAACAGAATAGGCATAAGCTAAAGAATACTAATTTAGGGTGCCAGGGTTGTCGCCTGGCGACTAAACGCAGGACGAAATGATCTATCTAACCCAGCTTATCTACATTAAGGAAGGACAGGAAAGCTTATTTCATGAGTTTGAAAATATAGCCATACCGATAATTGCGAAGTACAACGGGCGACTTTTATTACGTGTGCGGCCGCCGGAGAATTCTTTTGTTGAGTTTAGCATTGACAAACCTTATGAAATACACCTGGTGGAGTTTGACGGGGAACAGGATTTTGAAGACTTTAAACAGGATGATGAGCGAAAAAATTTTCTGCATTTAAAGGAGCAGTCAGTCAGATCGATCTTACTTATTAAGGGAACAAAACAGTAAAGGATCTATGAGTAAGGAGCAAGCAAAAGATCTTCTTAGGTTTCTCAAGCCATTTGATAAAGAAATTATCGAACTGGTGATGTGGCTTCGTGATTTTGCCTGGGATCTTTGCCCCGAAACCAATGAGCTGATCTATGATAATTACAATGCGGTGGCGTTTGGCTGGTCGCCTACAGAAAGGGTGGGACACACTATTTGTTCCATTGCCGTGGGCCGGTCAAGCAAAAATGTGCATTTTGGATTTTATTGGGGAAGCGAACTTCCGGATCCGGACAGCCTCGGTGAGGGCAACCAGTACCGGTATATTCTAGTTACCGACAAAAAAAAATTTCCGAAGGCATACATCAAAAAGCTGGTGAACCAGGCATACGCCAACTCTCTTTCAAAGGTTAAAGATCAACGCGAAATTGTTCATGGAAAGACAATAGTCAAATCAGTGTCGGAAAAGAAGAGGCCGGAAAAGGGAGCACCCCGAAAAAAGAAAAAGAAATAGGGATTTTTTATTTGCTTAGTGCAGGTAATAAATCCTCCACCTTGCTTTTTATAAGGTCCCTGATTTTCGCGAATTCATTTTCATTCATCTCCTTTGGGTCGGGTATTTCCCAGTCGATAAATTTTTTTGCCGGCATCCAGGGACAGGCATCTCCGCAACCCATGGTAACGACCGCGTCAAAAGGAGCATATTGTTTTACTTCATTCAGCGATTTGGAATGATGGGATGAAAGATCATAACCCAGCTCTTTCATCGCGGCAACTGCTTTGGGATTTATTTTTCCGGACGGCCTGGAACCAGCGCTATAGGCTTCGATATTTTTACTGCCCAGCATTTTTGCAAAAGCTTCACTCATCTGGGAACGATTGCTGTTCTCCACGCAGACGAATAATATTTTCTTTTTTTCAGGCATGATAATAAGGAAGCCGGCATTGTTCGGCCGGCTCCCGTTGTTTTTTAGCAACAACCCCAGTCGGTAATGTTGCAACAGTCGCTTCCGGTACCACAGCAGGGGCTGGGATCCTTTTGGAAGATTGATTGTACTTTCATGGCTTTACTTTTTATGATTAAACAATAAGAGACTAACAACATTTGGCGTTTACTTCTTTTAGTTTCGTAAATAAAGAACCAAACTCGGCGTTGAATTTTTCAAAAGATTTCCAGTTGATGCAATAACAGCTACGGGGACCGTCAACCGTTCCATTGATAAGCCCGGCATTCTTTAATTCTTTCAGATGCTGGCTTACGGTGCTTTGAGCCAGAGGCAATATTTCCACGATCTCGCCACAAATACATTCATTCTTCCTGGCCAGCACGGTCAGTATAGCAATCCGCGCCGGGTGGCTGATCGCCTTTGCGAATGCCGCCAGGGATTGATCTTTAGCGGAGAATTCTTCTTTTTTATGAAATGCCATTTTTTTAAAAAAATACAAGAACCAAGCATCAAGAACCAAAGAAATCCCAAATAAGAAATTTGAAATGAACGTTAGGAGCTTTAGAATAAAGATTTTAATTTCTGAATTCTTTGTTCCGCCAATTGACGGGATTGTTTCTTGAAATCTAGATCTTTTCAAGTGGGCTCCAAAACGTAAGAATCAAAACCAATACTCAAAAATAAATCCGAGTGATTGGGGTTGTCTTTTTTCGATATGGAATTTCAAAATTTATTTGGATCTTCGATCTAATATCGCAAATATACGATAAAAGAAAATAAAGAAACAACTTCTTGCCAGAAAATTTTTGGAATAAGCGGGGAATGTTCTAAAACTTATTGGATCAATTTTTTAAATCGGGGGCTGTTTTGTAAAAGCTTCCAGTGGGGGTTAGTTCCTGTAGAGCGGGATACTATTGGAGCCTCACCCCAACCGAATGGCATTATTAGCGGTGTAGTCTTAGTGGTTCAGAAATTCTTCGGTATCTATAGGGATCGAATTTATCGCCACGGATTCACGAAAAAGGCAGTCATCCGTGGCAATTCTTCAATCCGTAGCGGAAGATTCATTTTCAAACCGAGAGACCGCCTAACTCACGAAGCCACTGCCTTTCTTTTCACAAGAGAAATGATGATGCCACTTGAAATGATGCAAAGGATGCCAGTCAGTGAAATCCAATCGGGGAATGCATCGCCCAGCGCCATACCGATAAAAACGGAAAAGACAATATTGGCATAACCGATAGAGGAAACAATGCCGGCCTTATCGGCTCCATAGGCCCGGGTTACAAAATACTGCCCAAACAAAGCAGCCAGACCAAGGATCGCCAGTGACAACCATTCCCTGCCTTCGGGCCATCGCCATTCGATGATAAATAGTCCGTCTGCTGTGATGCCGGTTGAATAATGAATGGCCATGGATATCAGTGGGAGAAGAAAACCGCTCAGTAAGAATGAAAGAACGATAACACGAGGATCATAATAACCGGCAAGCCGGCCCAATGTCAGGTAAGCTATCGCCGAAACAATCCCCGAGATAAGACCTGTGAGGTGATAATACCAGGGAAGATGCATGTTTGGTTGGTAAATAAGCAGCATGCCGGTAAACCCAAGCAATACTGCAAACAAAACGATCAGGCCATGGTATTCTCCAAAAAGAAAAAATGAAAAGATGGCTATAAAGATTGCAGAGGTAAGATTGTAGCTCATTGCCGTTCCCAACGGAATATGCAAAATGCAATACAGTAGCGTATACAGTGCAATGCTTCCCATAATGCCTCGGAAAGCGAGGCGAAGGAATTTTCCGCCTGGTTGTACCGGCTTTTTGATAAAGAGGCCAGGCACCAGTACTATAAGTCCCACCAGATTTCTGTAGAAGACCAGTTGACCCGCCGTAAAACTTCCTTTTAATGATTTAGCCGCGCCACCCATGATCGAAAAACCGAGGGCGGCCAGCAACATAAAAAAAATGCCTTTGTACTTTTTATCTATTATCATGCAGAAAGTCCGGTTGCCTGCAAAATTATATTTTCATTAGCCGTTCGACCGCAGCATCCAGTGTTTCTTTTTTCTTGGAAAAACAAAATCGAAGCACTTTGTCATCCTTACCATTGTGATAAAAAACGGAAACAGGTATCGTGGCGACGCCCACTTCCTTGGTTAGGCGGATCGCGAGATCTCGGTCAGGTTCATCGCTGATACGTTCATAAGACCCACAGATAAAATAACTGCCATATGATTCGTGCATGGTGAATTTTGTCTGTCCCATCAGCTGTTTGAAATAATCCTTTTTTTCCTGCATGAACGGCGCAAGGCCAATATATGCATCCCTGTTTTTCAGGAAAGCGGTCAACGCCACCTGCGTGGGCGTAAAACAGGAAAAAGCATTGAACTGGTGCACTTTTCTGAATTCCTTTGTCAACTCTGCCGGGGCCACACAATAACCCAGCTTCCACCCGGTGCAGTTATAGGTTTTGCCGAAGGAAAAGCAAACAAAGCTTCGTTTCAAAAGATCTGGGTAACGAAGGATCGATTGGTGAGGGATTTCATTAAAGATGAGGTGTTCATATACTTCATCACTGACAATAAAAATATTTGATCCGTTGACGATTGAACGAAGTTGTTCGATATCCTCCGCGCTGATCACCGAACCGGTAGGGTTGTGGGGAGAATTAAGCAGGATGGCCTTTGTCTTTGGATTTATTGCCGATCTTACCGCCGCCCAGTCAATTTTATAACCCGGATAAATAAGATTGATCGTGACCGCTTTGGCGCCATTGATCTCAACGTTAGGGATATAACTATCATAAGCCGGTTCGAATACGATCACTTCATCCCCTGGTTGAAGTATAGCGGTCAACGAAGAATAAATAGCATAGGTGCCGCCGGGTGTAATAGTTATATCGGTATCCGGGTTTAGTTTTGTCTTGTACAGGAATTCAATTTTTTCGGCAATGGCCTCACGTAACGGCATCCAGCCAGGCATTGGCGGATACTGGTTAAAATTGTTCTTCATGGCTTCGTTTACCAGTGCCACGAGTTCTTCGCTCATCGGAAAATCAGGGAAGCCCTGGCCGAGATTGATAGCATTATGTTCCGTAGCCAGCCTGCTCATGACTGTAAAAATGGTTGTGACTACCTTGGGAAGCTTGGATTGAATATGCAATACTTTAAATTTGGTTACCAGATTCCCAAAAATACTTATTTGTCAGTTGTTAATTGTCAGCTGTAAACTACCTGGTTTGAAGCCTGACACCCGCACTGACGCCATTTAGTTTAAATTATTTGATCCACTAATTCAAGGAAATGAAATTTAAAATTAAACCGGAAGGTTTGCTTGAACGTATGGCGCTATGGCTCAACCTGGCACCTTTGCCACTGGTCGATACACAGGTTGCTTTTAATGCCGCAAGGGCGATCATGGCAGGCGCCGAACTTGGTATCTATGAGGCATTGGGAAAAAATTCCAAAACGGTGGAGCAAGTCATCGAATCTACACACACAGATATAGCAGCTACAAAAAATCTACTGGATTGCCTGGTAGGTGTTGGCTACTTGAGCTGGAAGAATGGGAACTATTCCATCAGGCCGAGGTATTATAAATGGTTATTAAAAGAATATCCTTCAAACCTCATCGGGAAATTGCGATTCCAGTTGATCGAGTGGGATTGGATGGCAAAACTGGAAGATTATGTAAGGACGGGCAAGCCGCTTAATTTTCATTATTCCATGAGGCCTGAGGAATGGGCGCACTACCAGCAAGGGATGAGGGATCTTTCGGTGAATACCGCCAGGGAACTGGCGGGCAAATTAAAATTGCCTGGCGGAGCAAGCAGGATGCTTGACATTGGAGGTTCGCATGGTTTATTTTCTATCGAGCTCTGCAAAAAAAATCCATCGTTGTCCAGCACCATACTGGAATTACCGGGGGCTATTGATCATGCGAGCGCTATTGCAGCAAAAGAGAATTTGACCGAAAGAGTAAAATACAAAGCTGGGAATGCGCTGACCGATGATCTCGGCGACCAACAGTATGATCTTATCATGATCAACAATGTTGTGCATCATTTTACTCCTGCGGAAAATTTCGCGCTGGCAAAAAAAGTCGCCAGGGCTTTAAAACCCGGGGGCATATATGCCATTGGCGAATTTATACGTCTTGAAACTCCGGGGGAAGGCGGAGTGGTAGGTTCAACGGCCGGGCTTTATTTTTCACTGACAAGTTCTTCGGGAACCTGGTCTGAAACGGAGATGAGATCATGGCAATCCGAAGCAGGTCTAAAAACGACGAAGACAATCGGTTTAATGACACTACCGGGATGGAAGATATTGACGGCGGTGCGTTGAGTTCCTGTTTCATTTTCCGCAGATACACATTTTCAAAAGTATGGGTTAAAATTATTTCTTACCCTTTACAAGGGAATAGGAGTCGTCAATCCATTCCTTTATCTGTTTGGAAGGAACAGAGCCATCTACGATTATGGTATTCCAATGTTTTTTATTCATGTGATAGCCGGGTAATACGCATGCAAATTGCTCACGCAGCTCAATGGCTTTATCAGGATCGCATTTGACATTAAAGCTTAATGGCTCATCGTCCATCCCGGCGAGCAGAAAGATTTTTCCGTTTACTTTAAAAACGAGGGTATCCGGACCGAAAGGCATAGTTTCTTCGGCGCCGGGTTTGGATAAACAATATTCCCGAAGCGATTCAATATTCATAACCTAGGTTACTATAGCGGTAGCTTCAATTTCTACCAGGTATTCGGGTGAGATCAATCCTTTTACCTCAATCATTGACGTACAGGGCTTGATTTTTGAAAAAAATTCTCCGTGGGCTTTGCCATATTCTTCCCAGCGGGAGATATCGGTGACAAACATTCTCGTGCGCACTACGTCATCCAGCGAGCCCCCTGCATTTTTCAATATTTTTTCAATTTTCTGGATGATGAACTTAGCCTGTTCGTAAGCGCTGTTTCCGCCGACCAATTCGGTGTTATCGTCTGCTGCCACTGTTCCTGTCACTTCAATGATATTACCCACTCTTACTGCGCGGCTATAGCCGACGATTTCTTCCCATTTGATACCGGAGGAGTAGTTAGTTCTTTTCATTGCTAAGGGGTTAAAGGAGGAAGGGTTTTTTATGAATGCTAAGGTAAATTGTTTTGCCCAGGAGATTAAAAGAGGAAAAGAGAAAAGGAATTCGTCGCGGCTCTATCTTAAGGAGATTGGCGAACCAGATATAAGGAGGATAAAAGATATTTGCTGGATATACTCAGTTAATAAAGAAATTCCGGCAGAGTGGTCATTAGGTGAGTTATCTCCGAAAATTGTGCGACCCTCGTTATCTCCTTTATTCCTCCTTTAACCTCTTAGCCCTTGATCTCAATATTCTCGTCCTTAATAAGCCCCTCTCCCTGCAATCGAAGAAATATCTGCGCTACCGTTACCACATCTTTCTGGCAATAAGTAACAATGCGATTTGTATTTTTTTCCTTCCAGTATACTTCCCAAACCCTGCTGCCGTCAATATCGTCTTTTGGAGTTGGAATGCCGAGTGTCCGGGCCAGCAGATTCAATGAAGTATAATTTTTAAAGTCGCCGAACTTCCAAAGCTCTAGCGTGTCGAGATGATTGACCTCCCAGGGTTTCTTGCCGGAAATATTCAGGATTGACGGAATGCCCATCCCATTAATGATAAAACGCCTGCACAAATAAGGGAAGTCGAATTCCTTACCGTTGTGAGCGCATAAAAATTTCGGTTCACCCAGGGCCCATTTTTTTAGCATCTCAGAGCATTCGTTCAACAGCATCTTTTCGTCATCGTTGCAAAATGATTTAATGGTCATTTTCTTTTGCTCACCCGATCCCTGTATCACGCCGCAGCTTATGCAAATGATCTTGCCGAACTCGGCGTAGATGCCTGCGCGCGGATACAATGATTCTTTTGTTTCGGCTTCGTGGTATTTCAACAGGGAGGCCGATTTTGTATCCCAGAGTTCTCTCCATTCATCGGTCAGCGAATGATAGTCTGGGGACTGAGGAACGGTTTCAATATCCAAAAAAAGTATGTTGGTCAATGGAAAATGCGAGGCCATGTTGAAAGTTAATCGATAAAGATAATTATTTTAAAGGGCGGCAGCAGGTTTTGTGTAAATACGTCAACAGCCGCTTTTTTCAACGATAGCTATAGGTATTTATCGCCTTTGTTCCGTTTTATTTCGGCAACATATTCTTTTATTTCCTGTTCTTTTTCTTTTTTACAGATAAGTAATACGTCTTTTGTATCGACAACGATATAATTATCGAGACCCTGCAATAATACCAGTTTATTGTCTGGTACATGGACCACGGTATTATTGGCATCTACGATCATTACATTGTTTCCGGCAACCGCATTGCCGAAATAATCCTTATCCATATTTTCCCAGGCGCTATTCCAGGTTCCAAGATCGCTCCAGGAGAAAGATGCGGGAATGACATAAACATTATCGGCTTTTTCCATGATACCAAAATCAATAGAGATACTGGTGCATTGAGGATATATCTCTTCTATTACAGCAGCTTCTTCCTGTGTGTTCATTTTTTCTTTTTCTGCCGCGAACACGTCGTACATCTCGGGCAGGTATTTTTCAAAAGCCGATAAAAGGTTTTTCACTTTCCAGGTAAAGATGCCCGCATTCCACAGGAAATCGCCGCTGGCAACAAACGCTTTGGCCAGTTCGATATTCGGCTTTTCAGTAAAGGTTTTTACTTTATGTATCGAGGGCGCCACTTCCGCCATTTCATGTTGAATATACCCATAACCGGTATTGGGATAAGCGGGTTTGATGCCAATCGTCACCAATGCATTGATGTGGTCCACAAAATCAAGCGCCAGTTTCGTTGTCTTCATGAATCCTTCAGGATCGAGGATCAAATGATCGGCAGGGGCTGCAATCATTACCGCCTGCGGATCCTTTTGCATTAGCTTGAAAGCGATATAGGCGATGCACGGCGCTGTATTTTTCTTGGAAGGTTCCGATACCACATTTTCAGCAGGTAGTTGGGGCAGCTGTTTTTTTACAATATCGGTATAGTCATGCGAGGTGACGATATAAATATTTTCTACGGGAACTAATTTTTTATACCTGTCAAATGTTTCCTGGATCAATGTCTTGCCGGTATGCAAAATATCGAGAAACTGCTTGGGCATATTGGAGCGGCTCATTGGCCAAAAGCGGCTTCCGATCCCTCCTGCCATTATTGCTACGAAATGATGTTTGTTCATGCCTTTTGAGTTAATCGGTTGATTGGTTAATTAGTTTATCAGTAGTGTAGGTTCTTGTAATAAAAGCGGCCGATGAACTAGTGAACCAATTAACAAATAAACTAATCAACTAAATAAGCCCTTCTTTTACCAAATCATGTAAATGTATGATGCCAATATATTTCCCGTTTTCCGCAACGACCAGTTGCGATATTTCTTTTTTTCTCAGTATATCCAACGCCTCTACCGCCAGCATATCGGGTTCGATGGTTTGAGGGTTGCTGGTCATGATATCCATTACTTTTATGGAATCAATTGCAACGCTTTTCTCCAGCATCCGCCTGAGATCACCATCCGTAATTATTCCGAGTAAATTATTTTTTTTGTCAATCACCGCTGTGACGCCCAGTCTTTTTCTTGTCATTTCCACGATCGCCTCCTTTAATGACTGTGAAGCAAAGACGGCAGGTTTTTCATTATGTATATAAAGATCGGAAACACGGAGGTATAGTTTTTTCCCTAATGTTCCGCCGGGATGGAATTTTGCAAAATCGCCCGATTGAAATCCTTTCATTTCCATTAAACAGATAGCCAGCGCGTCACCCATCACCAGCTGTGCCGTAGTGCTGGAGGTCGGTGCCAGGTTGTTGGGACAAGCCTCTTGCGACACAGTAGTATTGAGAATAATGTCAGATTGTTTGGCTAGGAAAGATTCAGCATTGCCTACAATCGCGATCAGCGTATTTCCAAAATTTTTTATCAGGGGAATGAGCACTTTTATCTCCTGGCTTTCACCGCTCTTACTTAGGATGATCACTACGTCGTCTTGCTGTATGATACCTAGATCGCCATGGATAGCATCAGCCGCATGCATAAAAACCGAAGGAGTACCGGTAGAGTTCAGGGTAGCTACTATTTTTTGAGCGATCACCGCGCTTTTCCCCATACCGCTGATGACGATTCTTCCCTTGCAATCAGCAATTACCCTTACCGCCTTTTCAAAATCATCATTTATATACTGAGCAAGCCCGGAGATGGCGCCAGCTTCCAACTCTATGGTAGTAAGGGCAATCTGTTTTATGGAAGGCTTCATGGACAAGGCGCAAATTTATAGGTTTTAAGAGGAAGTAAAGAGATAACCACTAAGTCAAATTTAACCTTTGAGATTGGCAGATCAGGCCTCAATTTCGTATTTTCGCTCTCCACCTGCTGGTTAAGCAGTAGAAAGATGATTTAGTGTAGGTATGAGCCCAGCTTTTTCTTACGTCGAAAGGTCAAGGCGCTATTTCCTATCATTAATGTAGAGTGCTCACAAACATTGCATAAAAGATATGCAGGCCAGCCAGCATCTGGATAAAATACGTTATCTTTTGAAACCAATAACCCAAATCCTATATCATTAATTGAGGGAAAGAAAAACAGAATAATGGCAACAATTGCAAGGAAGTCGTCCGGCGGCGAGAAAAAGGCCGGCTCACAGAAAACTGCGAAAATAAAATCTACACCTAACGGGGTAAAACTGGTCGGAAGCTCACGTTTTGATCTCCATAAAGCTCTGCAGGAATATTTTGGTTTTGATAAATTCAAAGACAACCAGGAAAAGATCATCGAGTCCCTGCTCTCGGGGCGTGATACGTTTGTGATCATGCCGACTGGCGGAGGGAAAAGTCTCTGCTACCAGCTGCCGGCGATGGTAAGTGAAGGCGTCGCTATCATTGTATCTCCGCTGATCGCGTTAATGAAGAACCAGGTAGACCTGGTGAGAGGATATAGCAGCAGCGATGATGTGGCACATTTTCTCAATTCAACCCTGAATAAGAAAGAAATTAAAGAAGTACATGACGACCTGCTGACAGGCAGGACGAAAATGCTTTATGTAGCCCCGGAAACATTGACCAAGCAGGAAAATCTTGATTTCTTTTCCGATCTTAAGATCTCCTTTTTTGCCGTGGATGAAGCACACTGTATCTCTGAGTGGGGACATGATTTCAGACCGGAATACAGGCGCCTGAGAGAAATGATGATACAGATCAACCCGGATATACCGGTGATCGCTCTTACAGCAACGGCTACTCCCAAAGTACAAAGCGATATCATCAAGAACCTGGATCTGCATGATCCGCACATTTATATTTCTTCGTTCAACAGGCCCAATCTTTATTATGAGATACTTCCCAAGATCAAGAAGGACCAGACAGATGAGAACATTGTCAGGTTCATCAAGGGAATGAAAAATAAAAGCGGGATCATTTATACTCTTAATCGCAGGACGACTGAAGAGCTCGCCGATATCCTGGTAGCGAATGGCATCAAGGCCGTGGCTTACCATGCTGGTCTCGATAGCAAGCTGAGGTCCGACAGGCAGGACCAGTTTCTCAACGAAGATGTGCAGGTGATCTGTGCTACCATCGCATTCGGGATGGGTATTGACAAACCCGATATCCGGTTTGTGATCCATTACAATATTCCCAAGTCGATTGAAAATTATTACCAGGAGACAGGTCGTGCAGGCCGCGATGGCCTCGAAGGCAGGTGTATCCTCTATTATTCACATAAAGACGTGAGCAAGCTTGAGCACCTGATGCGTGACAAACCTTTAAGCGAAAGAGAAGTCGGCGCACAGTTGATCAATGAAACCGTCGGCTATGCCGAAAGCGGTGTTTGCCGTCGCAAAGTTGTTCTGAGTTATTTCGGTGAAGAATATGAAAAAGAGAATTGCGGCAATTGCGACAACTGCAAGCATCCGAAAGAAAGACTGGAAGCAAAAGACGAAGCGGTTATCGCGCTGAAGACCATTAAAGCCCTCAATGAAGGTTTTGCCAATGACTATGTTGTCAATATCATCACCGGTAGGCTTACGCCACAGATACAGATGTTCAGGCATGAAGGCCTTCCTGTATTCGCCAGCGGCAATGACCGGGACAGGCATTTCTGGAATTCGCTTGTCCGCCAGATGCTGCTCGGAGGGTTGCTGAAAAAAGATATCGAAGAGTACGGAGTATTAAAGATCACTAAGAACGGGGAGACGTTTATTAAAAAACCAAAATCGTTCAAGATAGTTCTCAATAACCAGTTTGAAGAAGCCAATGCCGACGATGAAGAAGGTTCTGAAGAAGCAGCCGGTTCAGCAACAGATGAGAAGCTGCTGGAAATGCTGAAGGATATCAGGCAGAAAGAAGCGAAAAAGAAAACCCTGCCGCCATTCGTGATCTTCCTGGAAACTTCATTGCAGGATATGGCCACTTTATATCCCACCACTATAGCCGAGCTGGAAAAATGCCAGGGCGTGAGTAAGGGTAAAGCCATGCGGTATGGAAAACCTTTCGTTGATATCATCGCTAAATATGTTGCAGAAAACAACATAGTTCGGCCCGATGATTTCGTGATGAAGAGCGTCGTCAATAAAAGTGGCAACAAGGTTTATATTATTCAAAATACAGATAAGAAAGTTTCCCTGGAGACCATAGCCAGGAACAAGGGCTGGCGGATGGATGAGATGCTGGAAGAGATGGAGACCATTGCGGCCAGCGGCACCAAGCTAAACCTCGATTATGCTATCGACGAGATGCTGGATGAAGACGACCAGGACGAGATCATCGAGTATTTCAAGGGATGCGAAACATCATCTTTGCAGGTAGCGAAGGAGGAGCTGGCGGAGCATGATTTCAACTGGGAGCAGCTCAAGATCATGAGGATAAAGTTCCTTTCCGAATACGGCATGTAGCCGATGGAAATCCGAAATTTTAATGACGAAATTCGAAACAGGGAATAGGCACATTTATGTTCGGATTTTAGGATAATCCGCCTATATTTGCAGCCCGATTTCGAATTTCGGTTACCTCTTCGAATTTCGGTTTTTATTATTCGGATTTTAATCTTACGGTGCGGTAGCTCAGTCGGCCGTAGTTTTTCAACACGACGAAGGAGTGTTAGAAAAACAAGGTCCCGCAAACATGCGGGATAGAGCAGGCAGACGAGACGAAGATGAAAGATAAATTACGGTGCGGTAGCTCAGTCGGTAGAGCAAAGGACTGAAAATCCTTGTGTCGGCGGTTCGATCCCGCCCCACACCACGAAGACTCGGTTTTTATCGGGTCTTTTTTGTTCCCATCCCAATATTGTCGCAGGTTCTGGCGGTTAAATAGAATGCGCGGCACATGAAGAAACTGAGTCGAAGGCTTAGACAAATTCGACTCAAAGAGGTAATAACGTTGATACAGCTTGAGTATTTAACCGATAAGGACCCCCAATCCGTAAGCCGAGTTGAACCAGGAATGTCAACCGAACATATCTATATCTTTTAACCTTAACTAAGGTCTTGCAATAAGTCTCAAGGAATTAGTTTGAGCTATCTAATTTCCGAAATCTTGCTATTTAGAGAGAAATTGGCTTACTTCACTGATGCTATATGCTTACACACCATGAATCAAATCTTCATTTCGCATCCTAATTCAGAATATAGATTGGGGGATTTTTTAATCGAATCCTTAAAAAATCCTAAGTGGAAAGAATTTAGGGCTTCGGTCGCCTTTATAAAGCGCTCGGGTACCAAACACATTCATGAATCTTTGAAAGAATTCATTGGCAGAGGTAGAACAGTTTCAATTACCGTGGGCATAGACTCTAGGGGCACATCTATAGAAGGACTTCAAGACTTATTAAATGCACTTCAAAATCTAGGCGACTTGTTCGTGTTTCACAATGATAATGGCTCAACCTTCCACCCTAAAATTTACTTGTTTAAAAATGATACCGAAAGTGAAATAGCTATTGGTTCGGCAAACTTAACTGAAGGAGGTCTTTTCACTAACTACGAAGCATGGCTCGATATCACACTTAATTTAAATGAAAAATACGATTTAGAATTTTTGGAGACCATTGAAAACTCGTTGAATGAATGGTCCACGCCGACCGAAGAACTATGTTATAAGGTTACTTCTGAAGTAATTCAACAACTAATTTCTGAGAATAGAATTTTTGAAGAGGCAATACTTCGTACTCAGCAAAGAGCAGAGACGGTTTTCGTTGAAAAAGAAAAAAAGAAATCACTTTTTGCAAGACACAAAGTGCAAGCAGCCCCTCGACCAACTGTACCGCCACCAGTTCTGCCACCGCCTTCACCCGATGATCAGGCTATCAAAGATGATGCAGATGAAGCTGAGAGTCTTCAAGTTCCGGCAGTACAGCCGGTACCACCCCAACAAGGTAAGTTTAGTATTTTCATAATGACTCTTCAAAAAACAGACGTTGGAATAGGTCAAACCACAAAAGGAACACAAAGGCGCTCACCCGAAATTTTCATTCCTTTAATTTGTAGAGATTATGATCCTGACTTTTGGGGATGGCCGGATCTTTTCGTCGAAGACGCCCTTTGGACTGGATCAAAGGATCAAAACGGTCATGGAAAAATGGATAGGGCTAATGTAATGATTCGAATGGGTGGAGAAACCTTTCCAGCCACTATTTGGTACAACCCGGATAAGAGGGATGTTAGAATTCGCAGCGAACATATTCGTAGCGCCGGAAATATAGCAGACATCTTGTATCTGGAGAGAGGCGATGGAACTGCCGGATTCTCATACTATGCAGAAATAATACCGCAAGGAACAGTCCGATACAGTGAATTTATTGCTCTATGCAGCAAAGGGGTAAGAAATTCTAAAAAGGAATGGAATTATATCTAATTACTTTTTCCTAAGAACTAGAATTTTTTCAGTATCAGATGTGTTTTTTTTGAAAATATCTCTAGATAGTAACATTTCCATTGAAATCGCGGGTTGAATTAAAAAGTTAGATTGATCCGCTAACTCTTCCAATAAGTCAGCGGTTAAAATATCAATTCGCTGACCTCCGGCAATAGTGTGGTTGTTACCTACAACCAAAAAAGCGGTACTTCCTCTTTTGAGAAGAATTTTAATATTTTGCAACACATCTTTCATATCAAAAAAATACTTAGCTAACAGCGCAGGAAGATTTAATCGCCTGAATCCAGCATCTGTACCTTCATTAAGCGTATCAATTGTTCTTATTAAGGATACAATGTTTGATGGCAGTTGATGACGATTGACATCAAAGCTATTCATGTAGTCAATTCTTAGTTTATCAGAGATTTCTCTGTTTCCTATCATCAATTGATCTTTTTTCCTGTGATCCGGACGTGTAAGCAGACCCAAATAGATCAAACTCAAACGATCTGTATCTAAATACGGAAGTGCAGTAGCATATGGCGGTGAAGTTATGACGGTATCAATTTTTCCTCTATGTTTTTTCCAAATAGAGGCACTAAGTCTTGCATCGCCTTCTATAATACTATAATCCTTATCCTTAATGGAGCCACTTTGATATAAAAAAGCTAGTACTGCACGAACCGATCTGGTAAGCTCCTCAAGAAATTCCTTTTTTGGGTCTATTTCTGCGTCCGTTCTTATTTCTTTTCTTACCCTTAAATCATCATCCTTTTGCCACGAAACAGAACGCAAAATATTGCTCAGCGATACCCACATTAGATTTCGAGCAGGGGTGTATTCTATCGAATTAATTATTTCAGTCACCTCATCTAACGACAAGAGCACATCATCAGCAAACCAGTTTTTTAAATATTCCTGGTCTGCTACCGACAATGAAGAAAAGTGCCTCAACCGGCGAGTCAAACGAATTTCGGGAGTCACAATCTTTTCGCGAACAATTGTATAAGCCGATTCTAATGATATGGGACTCGCTCGCAGAAGTTCGCATTTCACTTTGCCAATAAAGACGGAAAGAGGATTCATATCTAGCCCGATTCCTTTACAACCCATCAAGTTTGCTTCAACAATTGTTGTTCCGCTTCCGCTCATTGGATCAGCAATGATGCCTCCATTATTTAAATCCGCAATGTTGGCTAAAGATCGGACCAGTTGTGGGAAAAACTTTCCCCGATATTCGTGTATTCCATGTGGACCATATCGTAAGCAACGCCTATTGGGTAACGGAGTTTCTTCTTTAAATGGTAAAATATGACGCAAGGTATTTAGATCATTACCATTTCTAACTAGGTTTACCGTAGATTCTCGCTTTGATTGAAGGGTAACCAAAGTTGAGTTTTTTGACTCTATGGTTTCCCAATATGCTAGCTTTTTCACAAAAGCTGCAGCATTTTCTTGAGTTCGGACCAAAAATTCTTTTTGTCCGCTATCTTCAATATTCTGCCCAGAAATTACGCTTAACTCTTTAAGAGCTAAAAACCGTTCAAAGGGCTGAATATACTCTTTGATCTTGCAGCGGATGGAATTCATGGTTCTGCCTGATTTTGAAGTATTAGAATTTGCTCTGTCTTTATTTTACCATGAGAGGGGTTAAACGATTTCTTTGTCGACTGCATAGTTCTATTTATTCGCGCAACCTCTATAAAGCCGCTATCTTGACCTGTTCGAGAAATGAGGTCGGCATTATCAATTAATTTTCTTTTAAGAGTTGAATTTCCTACTACAAAACATGCGTAGCCATTTTTTTTCAGGGTTTTGGATAACCATTTCATTATGAACTCAAATTCAGTTCGAAAAGTTTCTACACTAGCGCCCTTACTACTGGGATTGCTGTATTTTCTGTGACTTCCAATTTCTTCTTTTTTGAATCGGGGCTGATCCATCTGCAGCCACATCATTCTAGTTCGATGATACAAATGATAACTGTAAGCATTGGGATATGGAGGGGAACAAACCATAAGATCCAATAAGGGAATTTTTGGATAAGACAGTAAATTTTTAGATATAATATCACACTTGAATCTATCTTCAACCAATTCTGAATACTCCATAGAAGCGTGTGCAATTTGTTCAACCGCCTTGGCAAAACGCCTGAAGGTGTCCCCAGGTAGTATGTCTTTGTTTCTGCGAACATATCTCGTATCTGAATCTTGTTTGGACACCGATACAATTATTGAAGAAAATGCTGTTAGCGCTAATTGTTTTGAGTTGTGGGAATCAATTCTTTTGCACCAATCTAATATTTCGGCAAGCTCTTCTGTGACGTGGAGATCAAACCAAAAATCATGATTTGAAGTAGATGGGCGCCAGCCATTTGATTGAAAACTAGGAGTAGGGAACAAGCTATTAATCCCATACGATTGAATTGAATCGCTCATGTGTTTTGCTCTCTGAGCAAGGGTTAATAATGCTTGGATTTCTTCTTCAGTACAAATTGTGGTTTTACTTTGAGCAATTAAGCATGCAAGTGGATTTGCGTCAACCCCCACAGCATTCCTTTTTAGAGTCAATGCTTCAACTAGTGTAGTACCGCTTCCACAGAAAATATCGCCAACAGTATCCCCAATGCTTGATAATTCTTGAATCAATGCGTTAGGGATTTGGGGAATAAATTTTGCAGGATACGGATGAATTGAATGTGTCAAATAATTAGTCTTGGCTCCAACAAAATCCCAATCAATTTCTTCTAAAACGGTTAATTTCTTGGATTTATATATGAATTCATTGGATTCGGAAACTGCACTTGCAATGTGTGGGCATTGCGCAAAAGCAATAATATCTTGAAGGTCTTTATTTGAAAATGAGCGCCATCCATGCCGATTTCTTTTGGGCTCCTGGACCAGTCCTCTTCGTAACCACCTCAACAGGGTATCCTTGTGAACCCCTGCCAATGAAGCGACTTTAGACGTTGAATATGAGGAAATTAATTCTTCTTGTGCATATACTTGCATATATGCAAGGTAAGGAGCAATAATCCGTTGACAAAATAAAAATTTAAAGGAGTAAGCATTTCAACAAACTCCCTGATTCAAATGCAATACCAGACTGGTTCTAATGAACGGTTTAAAATAAAATTCTTGCATGAGAGTCCCGAGCCTCCGAAATTCGGAGCCCTTCGATCCCGCCACACCACGAAGACTTCAACAAAATGTTGAGTCTTTTTTCTTTACCCTCTGCATCCCTAAGACCAACCTCCGCAAAAAATGCGGAGAATAAGACCTGTAATCTCCGCACTTGCACCAAACTGGTAACAAATCAACCATTTAGAATGCTCCGATTTATAACTCCCCACTCTCATCCACAAGTCCCAGCTCCACCAATTTAATACGTACCCCATTCCTACCTCGCTCCAATCGTTTCGCTATTTCTTCCAAAGGTTCGCCCTGTTTGTACAACTCCCCTAGTAGATGTTCTTCTTCATCTGTCCATTTCTTACCACGATTAGATGACTTTGGAAACCTGTTCCTGTCATATTTCGTGCGGAGATATGAATCCGGCTCTTCATCCAGGGAAAAATTTCGATATGGATTCGAGAATAAAACCGAAGGAGGCGGTGCAACCCGAACAGAGTTCAATGGATTTATATCAGGTGGGATAATCAGGTTGCTCCTGGCCCGGGTAACCGCTACGTATAATATGTTCACTTCTTCTGAAAGACGATTCTTGTTCAATTCGTCGATCTTGTCAGCTCCGGCCTGCTCGATATATTTTTTTAGTTTTCCCTCATTAATAAAATCATTCAACAAGGTCACTTCGTCGTATTCCATTCCCTTGCAGCGGTGAACAGTGCTAAAGATCATATCGGCTTCTTCCTTCTTTGCCGTGTGATTGGATTTTAACTCATTGATAAGAGAAGGAAGCCTGTTGCCAAATTCTTTTACGACTTCCACGATCACCGCCAGGCTATTATCTTCTGTTTTTTTTATATAATCGTCCAGGTCGCGCATGCTGCTCATGGACCCGATAAGTTTGTCCCTGATTTTATCGGTTTTCCCGTTGTATAAATTCAGTACATCGTATAATGAAGCGCCTTCATCGGCAAACGTGTAACTGTTGATATTGCCTTCGAAAAATATTTTTTTTATCTCCCCATGCTGCCATCTTGAGATCGCGTTAACCAGTAAGCTCAAATTCGTTCGGCCCAGCGTAGCTTTTGTCAGAATATCAGATCTCTGGCCGGCACCAATAATTTTTGTTGCTGGCGATAAATGCAAGTGTTTCTTCCATCCCAGCACTTTGTTAGCAACCAATGCGATCTCGTCATCAAAGCGAAAACTGTTGCTAAGGTTGTGTACGGGGAAATTCACCCGCTGCAGGCTGTTGATCGCATACCGCCATCCATATATTTGTTGATGAGCATCACCAACTATGACTTTTATCGCTCTTTGTTTTAAGAAGACGTCAAGCATAGCGCCACTGGCATCCTGTCCTTCATCAAACAATATATAGTCATACTCCAGGATCGGGTTGCCGAGTTGAAATTTTTTTAAGTAAAAGTCATGAGTAACTCCAATCTCCGCTTTATCCATTTTAGCCAGGGCGCTGCGGGTAAGTTTTTCAATAAGGCCATAAAAATTATGTACGAATTTTTGTGCCGCAGGATCAGTGATCACACTGGCATAGTTCAGTTCCTGTATCTTCTCAACCGTGCTGTTGCAGAAATAGCTGATGAACTTATTGACATGACTGGCAATAATGAAATCAGTCAACCAGTCGCCACTTTTAATACCGAGAATATCGCACCATTCATAACTTTTGTACCCTGGTACCAATTTGAATTGACTAAACTTAATGATGTGATCAAAAGCCAGTGAATGAGCTGTTTCCACTTTGACATTATTCAAACCTGCTTTTTCAAATTTTTGAATGGCTTCGGATTTGACTGTTTTATTAAAGGCGAGGTATAATATTTTGCTGTCTGAAGACCGGCTTCTGGCATATTCAATTAGCGTTGTGGTTTTGCCACTACCCGCCACTGCATTTATTACGAGATCTTCGTTGGTATCGATTACTGAAAGCTGTTCGGCTGTGAGTCGCATGTCCAAAATTCTGCAAATTGTTTTAAGAAAATTGATCGGGCCTAAGCTGGTTTCAACGTTTCGTGATGCTTTTTTTCTGATTGGCAGATGTGTTTTCACCGTCGGCGGCTTTGTTGGTGTTGCCAACAAATTCTGACTAAAAAAAGCGCCAAAGAGAGGGAAACACCAACAAAGGCGCAGACAACAGGATGTCGTCTGCTAGCTAAGCTCTCTTTATAAAAATTTGATCCGGTAGATCAACGGTACGAATCATCTCCTTCGACACCTGGCATGAGCTGAATAACTATCGTAATCGGCTCATTTTTTACCTATATTTGAGCCGAATAATCTTCTTAATCGGCTCATGACATACAATTGGCAACAAGCGGATTGGCCCCATTTTACCTATCAACTATCTGATATAGAAGAAGTTTTATTCTCAATATCCGAAGAAACAGGGCATGTCAGCGGCGTTTTGAAGGCATTGCCTGAAAACATCCAGACAGAAACACTTTTGAATATCATGGTTGCGGAGGCCATAAAAACCTCCGCCATAGAGGGCGAATATCTCAGTCGCCCGGATGTCGTGTCATCGATTAAGAACAATCTGGGGTTAAGCGACAAAAAAGAAACAATAAAGGATAAGAAAGCCCAGGGTGCAGGCAAGCTAATGGTTATTGCCAGAAAAAACTATGCTGAGCCACTAAGCCAAGAAATGCTGTTTGACTGGCATAGTATCCTGTTGGGCGAACCAAAACGCATTAAAGTTGGCAGCTGGCGAACAGATGATGAACTTATGCAGGTCGTCTCTGGCCCCATTGGAAAGGAGAAGGTTCATTTTGAAGCTCCGCCATCGGGAAAAGTTCCAAAAGAAATGGCCAGGTTTATAAAGTGGTTCAACGATACAGCGCCGGGAGGAAGTAAAGAAATAAAGAAAGCTCCCGTGCGTTCCGCAATAGCGCATCTTTATTTTGAATCCATACATCCATTTGAAGACGGCAACGGGCGAATAGGAAGGGCCGTTGCCGAAAAAGCATTATCCCAAACGATTGGCCGCCCCATTATGATGAGCTTATCGCAAGCTATCGAAGCGGATAGAAAAGCGTACTATAATGCTTTGGAAAAAGGGCAACGTAAAAATGAAATTACTGATTGGGTAACGTATTTCGTCAATGTCGTTCATCAGGCCCAGATCTCAGCCAGGGAACTAATAGATTTCGCGTTACGAAAAACAAAGTTTATTGATCGTTACAAGCCGGACTTGAATGATCGTCAATTGAAAGTAGTATTGAGAATGCTTGAATCGCCGGATGGTTTTGAAGGTGGCATGACTGCTGGGAAATATATATCGATAGCGAAAACGTCAAAAGCCACCGCAACGCGAGACTTGCAAATGCTCGATGAAATCGGGGCATTGCATTCTGAAGGCGCAGGGCGAAGCGTTCATTATTTTGTGAACTTTTAGATACTTAGATAAATCATACCTTAATTGTATGCAACTACTCAAAAAAACCCTGCCAATAGTTATACTCACCTTTTTTCATTTTTGTTCCATCGCCCAAAAACTTATTCCGCCTCCTATCATACAGGAGAGCTGGTCACTGGACTATGAACCATTCCGTATTGCCGGCAACTTATATTATGTGGGTACTTATGATTTGGCCAGTTATCTTATCGTTACCTCCAATGGCAATATCCTGATCAATACTGGACTGCCCGGGTCGGATAGCCTGATCCGTAAGCACATTGAGGCATTGGGGTTTAAATTCTCAGATATAAAAATATTACTGGCAACACACACACATTATGATCACGTAGGTGCCATGGCGGCAATAAAGAAAATGACTGGCGCAAAAATAATAGTTCATGAAAAGGATGCCCCGTTACTGGCAGATGGCGGTAATTCGGACTATGCATTTGGTGGTA
>VBAT01000044.1:0-9750 GCA_005884665.1 Bacteroidota bacterium | reverse complement strand
TACGGTGAGACTAGGCGATATGCAGATCGTCGTTCTTCATCATCCCGGGCACACAAAAGGCGCCTGCAGCTTTCTATTCAATGTAAAAGATTCGATCCGTACTTATCGTGTACTGGTCGCCAATATGCCCACTATCCTTGATCAAACTAAATTTCCAGGCATGCCGACCTACCCCGATGTAGGTAAAGATTATGCATATACATTCGGTGCGATGAGGAATATACAGTTTGATATTTGGGTTGCGTCTCATGCCAGCCAGTTTGGATTACACAAGAAACGCAAACCAGGCGATGCGTATAATCCTACTGCATTCATTGATCAAAAAGGATATGATACGTTGCTTGATGAACTGAAACAAGCTTACCTTAAGAAGATCGCTGGCAATTAAATAACCTGAATCCATCATTATATGGTCAATAGCCAGCGGTTGTTATTTACGCAACGTTCACACGGTGTGTTTGGAGGATCTGTCGGTGACGAGATTATTAAATCGTTCCTGGATAACCCGGATAAAAAAAATTGAACTGGCACAAAAGATATTATAGCCTGCCAGGCCTGTATGATAGTTTGAATCGAGAATTAAGGCTGGAACTCAAACATTACTGGTCTCGTGAACCTGGATAGCATTTATTATAGCCTCTTGCCTGTGCAGGGGCTCACGGCTATCATCGAATTCATTCCCGCCGGCGGTTAATGCGGTAAAAGCAAAACCAGTAACTGGTTCGCTATGTATTTTCCCGAAATAATAGGTTCCTCTTTTAGAAGCCATTTTGGTATAATCCAGGCGATAGGTTGCCCCTGAAATCTCACATGTTGTTGTTGGCATATACTTTAGTTTAAAATGAAAGGTCAACTAAGTTAGCCACAATATGCGGTTCGGGAAGTGCAATTGGATGGGATTTAGGTTTTTATTGACAAGCGGCAGGACGCAACTAAGAATTATGAATGGTGGGTTGAAAGCTAAAGATTAAACCGGTATTGGAGGCCTCCAATGAACTGTTGTCTCGCACCCAGGAATCCATATTCGGCTCTTATCATCCAGCTGCGGTTGATCTGGTACTGGGCGCCAAGAATAAAATTCCACATTTGCTTTGGCCGTTTTTCCAGCGAGTATTGAATAGATGCGTCGCCTCCATTGGTGACAACCTGTGAGGCTCCATCTAATACGCGTCCAAATCCTGCTAACGCTTTATTAGCGGTCTCATGCTTGGCTGCATTCACTGGGTTGGCTTGTTGAGATGGGGTAAGACCATTCCACCAGTTGTCGACCTTGGCCTGTTTTTCAGCAACATTGGAATAACCCATATCGATCTTATTTTGCCATTCACTCAACGGGAAAAGTTCAGTGGCATTTATGGAGCCGCTTGTAGAACTAGCCATTTGAACCCTGAAACCGCCGGCCCATAAAGCCAGACTCATATCTTTTTTCTTCATTTGAATGTTCTTGCCAAATCTTGGACCGAATACAAACACAAATGCCGGTTTTTCTAACTCAGCAATATCTGACCACGAAACGTTCATGTCAAGGATCAGGAAATATCCGCGGATACCGACGGTCGGCGTTATCCCAAAACCAAAAGTCGTTGCATTGAAATTGGCTTTAGTGGTTAAACTGGTAACCTGTTTCCAGGCGGAATCATCAGGGAGCCAGACACCGGCATCAATTGCTGTAGATGTTTTTGATTGTGCAAATATTGCATAGACATTCAAAAAAGGAAATAACCAAATATCCGGGCGGATATTCACGCCATTGCTGGTAGCCACAGCGCTATTAAAACGGATGACCTGGTCAAGCGGGTAAGTCTCACCGTGATTGAATCCCACCCGCAGGTTTTCGATGATGATGTCGGACTGCTGGTAGAGATATTGCATACTTAAGCCGGCAGATTTCGGAATATTGAAACCTTTGGCAACTACTTTTTTGCCCCATATTGGAAAAAGAGGTAAGGGTATTCCGATTTTTTCAGGCTGTCTGCAAGGTCTTGATTTTTTGGACCCATCACTTTGTCTGTTGTGTACTGAGCTTTTGCAATTATTGTAAGGCAGACAACGGCGACTAAAAGAGTTGATCTTGTATAAAAGCCTTTTTTAACTATTAAGGTTGACATAGCGCTTTGAATTTACTATAAGACGGAATGCCGGGAAATGGCCACCATACTAATAATAGACACGGGATAGAAAGACGACCGGAAAATGGGAAAATGAATTTTGCCAAAATTTATGAACATTGGCGGGTGATTATTCCCATGTATAAGCTCAAAACGGTCCCGGGGCATTGACCTCGTTTCAACTACCTTTTTGTGAATAGAAAGAATATATGGCAACCACGAAATGTAATTTCACTACATCATCGTGATCTGGAGACGGGTTTCGAAAAACTGTACATGCCCTGTCAGGTTATACCGGTCAAGAATACCATAGCCGTAAACAAATTCCATTCGAATGACTTTGGTCATATACCAATTGATCATAGGAGTCAGGCGCCACATTTGTCCTCCCTTGATAGATCCATTATTCAAATTAAACGTTGACAATCTCACCACGCCTTCGATCTCACCTATACCACCTTTAAAAAGAGATTTTCTGACTTTTGTGAACCCAAATACGCTTCCCACTGTGTTATAAGGTCGCCGTGTATTGGTAAAAAAATAACTCACGATAATATCTCCACCGTAAAACTGGTGATCTGCGGATGTGTCTGAATAAAACCTGTGGGTCATTCCTTCGGATCCGATCATGAGCCGCTTGCTATTGTAATAAATTTCCCATCCCAGGGTGGCGGAACGATCGGTGACAAACGAACCAGTATTGATAAGCTGGGGCGTGGGATTAGATTCGGGCCGGCTCTTAATTGTAAATTTTCCATCCAACGGTTTAGCATATTGGATATTGGCAGCTATATGAAACACCCTGCTATTTTTTGAATCGTTGATCGGCATCCATCCTATCCTTGCAACATATTGCCACGCGAAAGTTGAAAATGACTGGCCTTTTGAAAGAAAGTCATTAAAATAGCCCAGGTTCCAGAATATTCTTGATTTGGGTAAATAGCCGAACCATTTGATACCGTCGGCTAATATGGGAATGGGATCGAGCGCCATCTGCCTTTCATTGGTTACTCCAGAATGGCCATTCATTACCTTGATCATCGAAAAACCTTCTTTTGTACGACCGATAAAAATATGTCCGGCTAGCTCGGGAACACCGATAGTGACGCCCGACTCGCGGACCATCCAAACTTCTTTGTCACCATCATACATGTAGGCAAACTTCCATGCAACATACCTTTTAGTTTTAAGAAAGCGTCCGCTGCCAAGTATCCGGAAATCCCTCGTCTTGTAGTTTGGTTTTAGGTCCAGGTTTGCTGAATCCATTTGCTGCTTGAATGTGGCATCCTGTGAGTAAGCAGTGGCATCACCAATATAGCCGAGACCTATCCGGAAAGTAGAATGCGTTCCCTCAAATTCATTGGGCGGCAGGTCATGTTTTTTTCCCACTAATATAGTATCTACCGGCCTTGATTTGAATACCACTCCCTCTGTACCATCAGGAAGAATTTTGGTGGTATCCTGGCTGTAAGCAAGACAGGGCAATAACTGAAAAAGTACAATAATGCCTGTCAAAGCTTGTTGAATCCATGCCTTTCTTATGTACGGGATCATTGCTTTTGTTTAAGAGCGACACAAAACGAGCCGTAAACGCAATCCGCTGACCACTGGCTTGCGCAGTTCATTGCTTAAATTTGCAGGAACAGTTTATTTGCCGCAATTGATGCTAATACTTGAAAAAATATTGCTGCAATGTCTTCTTGTCCTTTGTTTTCATCAATCCAAGCATCAACAGAATTCTTGCTTTTTGTGGAGTAAGATCATCCGATACGATGGTACCCAGCTCATCATCATTGATTTCATCATGTAGCACAACCCTGCCTGAAGGGGCACGGCTCGCACGACAAACGACAATGCCTGCAGCTACTGCACGTTTTACCGCATCCATATAAGCCTTGTTGAAATTGCCATTTCCCACCCCGGCGATTACAATTCCGTCTACTTTTTTGGCGATCAGCATATCGATCTGATCTGGCGGTGCATCAGCATACATATAAACGATATCCACCCTTGGAAGTTTTGTATCTGCCTTCACGGAAAAAGGTGTATTTACATTTACTTCCCGGATGGAAGTTGAATAATATTCGACTTTTCCATCATACACCTGGCCAACCGGCCCTGAATTGGGAGAACCAAAGGCGTTTACTTTGGTTGTGCTCAACTTCATCACTTCTCTTGCATCGAATATTCCTTCATTAAAACTGATCAACACGCCCCTGCCCTTACTTTTTGGATCGATAGCTACCGTAATGGCATCATAAAGATTCTTGGGACCATCGGCACTGATGGCCGTAGCTGGTCGCATGGAACCTGTTAATACAACCGGCCTGTCTGAAGCAATGACAAGATCCAGGAAATAGCCAGTTTCTTCCTGCGTATCGGTACCGTGCGTAATCACGATTGCGTCTGCTTCGTTTTTTTGGAAAATTTCGTTCGCGCGAACCGCGAGTTTTTTCCAGATATCCGTCGTCATGTCCTGGCTGCCGACAGAAGCAACCTGTTCGCCAGTGATATTGGCGATCTTTTTAACAGTTGGAATTGAACCGACAAGTTGATCGATCGGGATCTTTCCTGCAGTATATCCAGCCCTGTCAGAAGAGGCGCCGGCACCCGCGATTGTTCCACCAGTTGCAAGGATGATCACTCTCGGCAATTGTGCCTGCAGATGTACGGCGAGAATGAGAAGCGTAAAAATGAAAACTATTTTTTTCATGTTGGTTTATTTAAATGTTGTAAAAAGAATTTGACCAGGTCGTTTTTTCTTGAAAGAGCTTTAATCATCAATACCCTTTACGTTTGTCGGGCCAGTGGGTGATGTGAGTTTAACCGGATCGAGCAATTCTTTGATCTGTTGTTCGGTCAGTAATTTTTTCTCACGGATCAACTCAAGAATTCCTTTACCCGATTGTAATGCTTCTTTTGCCAACTCGGTAGTTTTGTCATAACCAAGAACAGGGTTCAACGCAGTAACAATACCCACGCTGCGATTGATATAGTTGGCCACCACCTTTTCGTTGACTGTAATTCCATCAATACATTGTTTCCTGAAAAGCGGCATCGTTTTAAAGAACAGGCCCTGTGATTCCATGATGGCAACGGCGACGACAGGTTCATACGCATTCAACTGCAGAAGTCCATCCTGCGAGGCTATGCTGACCGTCACATCATTTCCAATTGCTTTAAAACATACTTCATTCATCAACTCTGGCATCACAGGATTTACTTTACCGGGCATAATGGATGAACCTGGTTGCAGGGCCGGAAGATTGATCTCGAAAACACCGGCACGGGGCCCTGTTGCCAAAAAGATCAGGTCGCTGGAAATTTTTGATAATGTAATAGCGAAATTTTTTAACGCAGAAGAATACATCACGAAGCCCTGCATGCTGGAGGTAGCTGCGATCAGGTCCCTGGAAAGAACCATTGGCTTTTTCGTGATTTCGGCAAGGTGAACGGCACATTTCTCTGCATAACCAGGTGAAGCTGTAATCCCGGTACCGATTGCTGTAGCGCCCATGTTTTCTTCATAGAGATAGGCTTCTGTTTTTACCAGTGCTTCGATGGCGGCATCCAGTTGATTACCGAAACCATGAAACTCCTGCCCCACGGTCATGGGCACCGCATCCTGTCCTTCGGTACGGCCCATTTTTAAGATATTCCCAAACTCGTCGCCTTTTTTATGAAAAGCTGCAGCCAATGCTTTGGCTTCGGCCACCACTTTGTCGTTATGAAGAAGAAGGGCCACGTGAATGGCCGTGGGATAAACATCATTGGTGGACTGACCCATATTGAGGTCGTCATGTGGTTCGATGGAATGATAGTCGCCTTTTTTCTTGCCGCTCAACTCAAGAGCAATATTGGCAAGCACTTCATTGGCGTTCATATTCGCCGAGGTACCGGCTCCGCCCTGGTACATATCGACGAGAAAATGTTCATGATATTTTCCGTCTATTACGGCCTGGCAGGCTTTTTCAATGGCGGCCAGTTTTTCTTTACTCATTCTTCCGACATCCGCGTTAGCACGTGCAGCCGCCAGCTTGACCATGGCATAAGCTCTTACATAATCAGGATAAAATTTGGTAGGTACGCCGCTAACCTGGAAATTTTCAAGAGCGCGGGCCGTTTGGACGCCATAATATGCTTCGGAAGGAATTTGCTTATCACCTAAAAGATCCTTTTCCGTGCGGTATTGTGCAAAAAGACAATGCCCCCACATAGTGATAAGCCCTATGGTTAAGAAGTTTTTTTTTAATTGAATGTTCATATACGAGATTTTTGATTGGTCACTTAAAAATTGATATAGACGAAGATGAGAGCCGGCCCGGGGGTCATTGTAGCTTGGGGCCAGTTTTTCCCGTGTACAGGTTCTTACAGTTTTAAAGACACGAAGTAATACTGCCAGAGGATTGATAAAGAAACCTGGTTTGCCAAAACTTATGATTTTACAGGTACTAAATGAAAACATGTCAGAATCCTGCTTTAAAATTGCAACAAAGAGAGTTGGCTAAAACTTATGAAATTTGGCGGTTTGTTCTTAAAATAGTCGCCGAAGGGAAATCTTTTCTACAACCTCCATGCAGGAATGTTTGAAAAGGGATTATCAGAGCCAGTGTTGACGTCAGACGATGCCAGATGCGGACGCAACAGTGCCCTTTATCGACTATCAATTGTTTAGCATCCGGCATTCACTGTTCTTGTTTGCCTCATCGGGAAACAGTTGTTAGTATTAAAAATGTGATATAATACAATCTCCATCACCGTTTACTAATTGTTAACTGAAAAGAAAATCCGGTCCGAAAATTGTCATTACTTTTACGCCTCTTCTTTCATACCCTTCGAACCGACTTCAATTAAATCGAGAGCATAGTAGTTTTCTTGTTAAGGCCATTTAATTAATACGTACCCGGAATTCAATACTTTGAAACCGTTTTAAAATTTAATTATGCTATGCAAAAGCCAGGCTGGGTATAGCCACGCCCATGCCAGACTTCTATCGGGGACATTTATGTTCTTGTCTGTCCTTGCGTTAAGTTTTGTTCCCATTCATAACCCTGCACCTTTGGTGTTTACTGAATTTCATTGTAATGAAGGGAGCGGCACGACACTGACAGATGCTTCAGGAAATGCACATAACGGAACTCTTACTAACGGCCCTACCTGGGTAGCAGGAAGAGAAGGCCAGGCTGTCAACCTGGATGGAACGAACGACTATATAAATATTCCCGATCATGCTGATTATACTTTAACACCAACCGTAAGCTATACCTGGAGTGCCTGGGTAAAGAACAACAACTTCAACCAATGGAGCACGGTATGGAGCCAGACACTTAACACCAGCAACTTCTTCTATTTTTATGCGCATACTTCCACTGACGGAGAAGCCGGACCAGTAACAAATGGTATCTCCGTTTACTGGTACAGTGGCAGCAGTAATCTCGTACTGCATAGCAATAATAATGTGCTGACCGCTGGCACCTGGAGTTATGTCACGGTGACGTATGATGCAGGCAAGACACAGGCCAGCCGGTTTACGATCTATGTTAACGGTGTGGATGTAACTAATCGCAGTGATGTGGTCTCTACCGGAACTATTGCTGCTATCGATCCTACCAATATCCGCGTTGGTTCCAACCAGCCATATGGAGAATACCTGAACGGCGCTGTTGATGAGATAAGATATTATCGAAGGCTTTTGTCACTTTCCGAGATCCAGGCCGATATGAATGTCGCCAATTCTCCCCTGCCTGATGTTACTGCACCGGCTGTTAATATTACAGCTCCGGCAGCAGGCAATGTTTCAGGTACGATCAATGTTACCGCTAATGCAACGGATGATGTCGGAGTAACAGGCGTCCAGTTTTTACTGGATGGAAATAATTTAAGTGCGGAGGATGCGACCGCTCCTTATTCAATTTCATGGAATACCACAACGATAGCAAATGGCAACCATACACTGACAGCAAAAGCCCGGGATGCTGCGGGAAATACGACAACTTCAACTGCCGTAATAGTGAATGTAAACAACACCGATGCAACGCCACCCGTAGTAACTCTTACAGCACCTGCTGCAGGTAATGTTTCAGGTACGATCAATGTTACGGCTAGTGCGACAGATAATGTTGGTGTGAGCGGAGTTCAATTTTTGCTCGACGGAAACAACCTGGGAGTTGAAGATGTGAGTTCTCCGTATTCTGTTTCATGGAACACCACGACAATAGCCAACGGCAACCATGCATTAACCGCCAGGGCGAGGGATGCTGCAGGCAATATAACCACATCGACAGCGATAGATGTAACAATAAACAATGATTTAACACCACCCACAGTAAATATTACCGCACCAGTAGCGGGTAATGTGTCAGGCACTATCAATGTTACAGCAAATGCAACGGATAATATAGCAGTCGTAGGCGTTCAATTTCTATTGGACGGCAACAATCTTGGAACAGAAGATGTGTCTTCTCCCTATTCGGTTTCCTGGAATACCGTTAATACAACAAATGGTACTCACAACATAATTGCCAGGGCAAGAGATGCGGCGGGAAATATCACCGTATCATCCATTGTCACTGTCAACGTCAACAATGATGTTGTTGCACCAGCCGTCGCAGTTAATTCACCGTTAGCTTCGCCTGTCTCGGGAACTATCAATGTTGGTGCGATAGCCAGTGACAATGTTGGAGTAGTGGGTGTGCAATTTTTACTTGACGGGGCTAATCTTGGAACAGAAGATGTGTCTTCTCCCTATTCGGTTTCCTGGAATACTATAACCGCAACTAATGGTAATCACAACATAACTGCCAGGGCAAGAGATGCGGCTGGCAATACGACAACTTCTGTCGTAGTTGTATTCAATGTATTTAATAACGGCCTGGTTGCCGCTTACGGGTTTAATGAAAACTCCGGAACTGTCGTCAACGATAACTCAGGCAATGGAAACAATGGATCGCTGACCAATGGCCCCACATGGTCTGCATCCGGGAAGTATGGGGCTGCTATCAACTTTGATGGAATAAACGATTATATAAATGTAGCCGATGCCAACTCTCTTGATCTGACAAACCAGATGACAGTGGAAGCATGGGTGTATGCAAGTGATCTTACGGGTTATAAAACGGCAGTGTGCAAGGAAAATGGGACGACTACCCTGGCCTATGCACTTTCTCCGAACAACAACAATGTTAACGGCTCCTCCAGTCAACGGCCTAATGCACGAATACGCATCGGTTCAACCACTACTAACGTAACAGGCTCAACTAAACTATCGGTCAATACCTGGGCGCATATCGCCAGCACCTACGACGGAAGTGTACTGAGATTATATATTAATGGTACGTTGACGTCATCCACGAGCATTACCGGTAATATCACTGCAACGAGTAATCCTTTGTGCATTGGCGGCAGCACGGCACTTGCTCAATATTTTGCGGGAATGATCGATGAGGTGCGGATCTACAGCCGCGCATTGAGCCAATCGGAAATACAAACGGACATGAATACGCCGGTTGCGCCGGATGTAACCAATCCAACCGTCAGCATTATTGCTCCACCTCCAGGCGATGTTTCCGGAACGATCAGTGTTGTGGCCAGTGCTTCGGATAATATAGCCGTTGTAGGCGTTCAATTTTTGGTAGATGGAATT
>VBAT01000043.1:14167-53854 GCA_005884665.1 Bacteroidota bacterium | reverse complement strand
GATTATGGTTTGATCCCCGATGAGTTCAACGTTATGTGGGACGATCTGGGTGTAGTGCAGGGACAAACCTGGGTCAATGATCCCAACCTGGTAAGTAACGCGGATGTCCGGGGAGCGATCAATGCCCTTCGTGTTCAGAGTTTGAGAAAATGGTGGGCGGGTCTTATCATCAACCAGGGAAGGAGCATTCAGGAAAAAATGGTGCTTTTCTGGCATCATCATTTTTCCGTGAAAGAAGGAGAAGTGGAAAATGCACAGTTCTTATATCGCCATCATGCACTGCTCCGTAGCAACATGCTTGGCAATTTCAAAGACCTGGTAAAACAGGTGTCCATCGATCCTGCCATGCTGGTGCATCTGAACGGGTATGTCAACTCAAGACAGGCGCCTGATGAAAACTATGCCAGGGAACTGCAAGAGTTGTTTACTGTAGGCCGCGGGCAGGATTCACTGTACACAGAAGATGATGTTATAGCCGCTGCACGGGTATTGACTGGATGGCGCATAAATATTGATCCGTTGGGATCCTATTTCGATGTGTCGGCGCATGACACGGGTTCGAAATCTTTCTCCGCATTTTATAACAACACAGCTATTGCCGGGAGTTCAAATGAGAACCAGGAGATCGATGCCCTGATCGATATGATCTTTTCGACTACGGAAACTGCACGGTTTATTTGCCGCAAACTATACCGCTGGTTTGTATATTATGATATAGATGATGCTACCGAACAGGATGTGATCATTCCAATGGCTACCTTACTCCAATCTAACAATTACGACATCAAGCCAGTGTTAGCAGCCCTGTTGAAGAGCGAACACTTTTTCGATAAGATCAACCAGGCCTGTTATATCAAAACACCATTTGATATCGTGGTGGGGACTTTGCGTGAATTCAATGTTAGCTTTCCTGCTTATTCAAATTATACAAGCGGATATCCCCTTTTCTGGTCACTATATGTAACCACGGCCGATATGCAACAGGACTTGTTCCAGCCGCCGGATGTATCTGGATGGGCCTCGTATTACCAGGACCCGATGTATTATGAATTGTGGGTAAACAGTAACTCTTTGCCTCGGAGAGCTGATTATACGGATGCCCTGGTAAACGATTCGGTAATTGATCTAAGGGCATTTGCCAACTATTCATCCAACCCGGCGGATCCAAATCAATTGATCGATGATGTGACTCGTTTGCTGCTCCGTTATCCTTTATCAGCCAATTCAAAGACTTATGTAAAAACACATTTCCTGTTGAATAACACGACAGATGATACGATATGGACGAATGCATGGAACAGCAATAACAACACAGTGATCAATAGTTCGCTGAAGGATATGTTCAGGTTCCTGATGAATCTGCCTGAATTTCATTTATGCTAAGATAACCGGGAGTATTATTAACCTATGTAAAGACTTAACTATGAAAAGAAGAAAGTTTTTAGGAACTACAGTACCTGCAGCAGTTGCCATGCCGGCCTTGTTAAATGGGTTTTCATTTTTGGCACATAGTAAATCGGAGAGCGAACTGGGCTGGTTATTGGGACAGGGCACTGATACGGATCATGTGTTTGTGCTGATACAACTATCAGGTGGCAATGATGGATTGAATATGGTGATACCGCTGGATCTGTATGCCAATTATTATAATGCAAGAACGAATGTAGCCATCCCCCAAAGCCAGGTATTGCGCCTGGATGGAACAGATAAATCGGGCCTGCACCCGGCTATGACAGCCTTACAAAATATGTACAATGAAGGAAAGGTCAGCGTTGTGCAGTCTGTAGGTTATGATAATCCCAATTTTTCTCATTTCCGTTCTACAGATATATGGAACACAGGTGACACGAGGACCAACCGGAGGGACCGGGTTCATACCGGATGGATGGGCCGTTATCTTGAGAGCGAATTCCCAGGCTACCCGGATGCTTATCCCAATGCCGATATGCCTGACCCGCTGGCTATTCAAATAAGTAATGTTCCGACTCTGACTGTGCAGGGCGAGATATATTCAATGGGTCTCTCGATCACGAACCCTGAAAAGATCTATACGTTTGCCAATCCTTTTTCTGATTATCCGCTTAATTCAGTTCCGGCGAATAAAGAACTGAAATTCCTGCGTGTGATCTCTGAAAAAACCAAGATCTATTCCGATCTGATCAGGGCTGCCTATCAAAGGGCGTCAACCATGGCAACTTATCCAACCAATAACAGCCTGGCTGACCAGTTAAAGATCGTTGCCCGCCTGATCAAAGGTGGATTAAAGACAAGAGTGTATACGGTAACGATCGGCGGTTTTGATACTCATAAAAAACAGGTTAATCCCAGTGATACAACCACGGGTTCGCATGCAAAGCTGATGAGAGACCTTTCTGAAGGCATCAATGCTTTTCAGAACGATCTTGAGCTAATGCAACTCGACGACCGGGTGATGGGAATGACCTTTTCAGAATTTGGCCGCCGCATAAAATCCAACGCAAGTCTCGGTACCGATCATGGCGCGGCTGCTCCGCTAATTATGTTTGGTAAGCATTCCAAGAAAGGAATACTCGGCAAGAGTCCCGATATACCTTCCGATATACAGGTGGTGAATAATATTCCATTCCAGTACGATTTCAGGAGCGTGTATGCTTCTGTGCTCGAGCAATGGTTTTGTGTGAAACAGCCGGCACTCCAGCAGATCATGTTGCAAAATTACCAGTCCTTGCCATTGATCGAAGGCGGTCCCTGTGGCCTGCCGGAAACACCGGACGATAATAACAATGCGGCCGATAAGCTTATCCTCAAGATGTGGCCGAGCCCATACAGTGTTGCTGCGACTCTACAGTTCTCTACCGAAGGCGGCAATACCCTGATCCAGCAGATAGATGCTTTGGGACGTGTTGTGAAAGTGCTTACCAACCGCGATTATGCGGCCGGCACTTATAACATAGATATCTACAATGATGGCCTGTCATCGGGAGCTTATTTTATCAGGTTGCAGAATAAATCGCTTCAGAAGGTCATCACGGTGATCAAGATGCCACAGTAATGTGGTCAATTTAGGTAACCTCTTTGTATCTATCAGTAGTGTCAATTGATCTTACTATCATCAATCTTTCAAGAATGGTTAAGCGCCTTATTCTGTCCTGGATAAATGTTTTTTTCTTCTTTAATGAAAGCAAGACAGAATACAGCGCTTCCCGGGTGATCGCATAGCACGAAGCGAGGACTTCGACCTTGAGCCCTTCGAATAGCGGGGTGATTTCGCCGATTTGTTGTAGGAAAACCGCAGTCATCGGAAATGGTGACCATCAAATCGGCTTGATCTTTTGGTTCTTTTCCATCAAGGGAAAAGAACAAGAGAAACTTCTTTATCTGCTTTTTGTCTTTACACAAAGAGTAACAATCCGCCAGAGAAGCATTCCTTAGAAGAACTACGTGTGTTGGACGCCCCATGCAAGTATAGCATAAATTGCATATACCACTCATCAACAGCAGCTTCTCGCTTAACACAAGCTTAACGGTAGCTCATATTCATGCTTCACAAGAATAAAATCTTTTTTCGATTGCTTATTTGCCGCTTTCAGTAGTCTTTATGCAGGCTTTGGTATGAACGCTGTTTTAAACTTGTTTACCGCCAAACGCTTCTCCACTTGTCTTCAGGAAATTGCTAGAGTAAATTAGATTATTGTTCATTTTTAATTTTAAAGCCATGAAAAAAATAATCTTATCAGCTGCATTACTCGTCAGCATCGCTGCCCTGGCCTCTACTTCTCCATATGAAGTGAATGAAAAAGTATTAAAAGCATTCAAAGAAACTTTTGCCAAGGCGCAGGACGTCGTTTGGCATGAATACGACAATAATATCTACCAGGCCAATTTCAAGCAGGATGATATCCAGATCCGCGCACAATATGATCGCGAAGGCACCCTTATCCAGACTATCCGGTACTATGGTGAAAGGCAACTTTTACCCAATATTGTTGCCCGCCTGAAAAAGAAATATGCCAACAGGGAGATATTTGGCGTCACTGAAACAAGCTCCGACGAAGGCATAAACTTTCTCGTTACGCTTAAAGATGAAAAAAACTGGTACGTGGTAAAATCAGACGCTTATGGTAATCTTGAACAAACTGAAAAGTTCAAGAGAGGCGATAACTGATCCACAAACTTTTGCAGCGTTGGTGTACAAGTCCGGTAACCGTCCTGGCCATTCGTTGGGACGGTCCTTTTTTGGTAGTGTTCCTCTTTAAAAAATCAATACGGCAACGAAGAGCCACAGAGCAAAAACCAACCCTGCCTTCATGGCCTTGTTTCGAAATGGCTATATCAGGATAGCCGTAGAGAGCAATGGAGCCTCCTTCTCTGCGGTCCTCCGTGTCTTCTCAGAGGTCCCCCGCCTACCAGCAGGCAGGTCTGTGGGCCCTTTACTAGAAGTAGGCCGCCGCCGCTAAATATCTCCAGTCGTAGCTGGCCGCTTCATGGGGATTGTTCGGTATCGGGGACCGGGTGATCACTGCAGGATTTAATATTTTCTCATTCACAAGTTTCTTTTTCGCCTCATGGATCATATCCTGTACACGGCTGTCCTGCATCCATTCTTTTTGCGGAGGTTCAAACCCAACTTTTTTCTTTCTCCATACGATATCTGCCGGCAACTTGTCTGTCATGGCCTGTCTCAATATCCACTTTGTCCAGGCATTCCTGATCTTAAAATGCGGGGGCAATGAAAAAATGAACGTTACCAGTTCATGGCTTAAGAATGGTAAACGGGTCTCTCTCCCATGCGCCATCGAATTCCTGTCTGCAATACGTAACAATTCTTCCAGCCCATGGATGCAGGTATTGAAATACAGTACCCCATTCAAATTAAAATTGGTAGGGGTAGCATAGTAGGCTTCTTTGCTTTGAAGCCGGATAAAATCTTTTGTAAGGTCTTCATGGCGCAGTGCATTGACAAGGTACTGCCTTTCTAAAATGACAGAGGCAATATCAGGAACCAGCGAAGCAATAATATTTTTGAAAGTAAACGTTTCCTCCACGCCCATTTCCCCGGCCGCCTTTAGCTCTTTGCTTCTTACCAATTTTCTTTTTTGAAACAGTTCCTGCCAGTACCATTTATAATACCGCGTATAGCCTGCCAGGATCTCGTCTGCTCCCTGGCCATCCAGCAAGACCTTTATTCCCTGGTGTTTTGCCAGCTCGTATACTTTGTACTGTGCATAGGCGCTTGCCGAACCAAACGGCTCTTCCTGGTAGTACAGGAATTTTTCCCAGTCGTTTATCATGTCGTCTGCTTTAAGAACGACAAAATGAGAAGATTGAGTTTCCTGGCTACTGCGGCGGCAAACCGCGATTCATCTTTTTCGAAACCCGGAAAAGCAGCCGTGAATGAAGAGAGTGAGACATGAGATGTCAGATGTGAGACGGTTGCGACGACAGAGGAACTATCGAGCCCGCCGCTGAGGGAAGTACCGATCGCCACATCACTTCGCAGGCGTCTATTTACCGATGTAGAAAAGAGATCTGTGAACTGCTCTATAGCTTCATTGTCGCTGATCTTTTTGTTTTGAACAGAGATATCTATATCCCAGTATTTTTCGACAACGAGCTCATTGGTCAAAGATGAATAGTATAATATTGAAGCGGCCGGAAGCCGGAAAATATTTTCATAGAAAGTTTCGTCGGGACGGCCGGGATTATCGGTATAGCCGATAGTGATAAAATTAAACAACATTTGGAGATTAAACTTGCGCTCAACTCCCGCCGACCATAAAGCTTTTATTTCCGAAGCAAAAATTAGTTGATCGTTTTGGAAAGAATAATAAAATGGTTTTTCACCAAATCGGTCGCGGGCGGCAAACAGTTCCTGTTCCTTTTCATCCCAGATAGCAAATGCAAACATGCCGTCAAAATGGTCCACGCACTCTTCGCCATAGTGGTCATAAGCGGCCAGGATAATTTCGGTATCTGACAAAGTACGGAACGAATAGCCTTTTTTCAGCAGCTCATCTTTCAGTTCAATATAGTTGTAGATTTCCCCGTTGTGAATGATCGTATAGCGATCCATGTAACGCATAGGTTGCGAGGCAGCCTCACTAAGATCGATAATTGCAAGCCGGCAATGTCCTAGGCCTGCTGTGCCGGATGAATTGATGAATATGTTTTCGGCGTCAGGTCCACGATGCCTGAGAGCGGCTGACATGTCCAGGAGAGTTTGCCGGCTCAGGGATGTTCTTTCCTTGTTTCCTTCCAGCGGACGGGAATTAATTATACCGGCAATGCCACACATGTTGTAAATATCCAAATAAATTCCGGGCTACATGTACAGGGGATCAGAATTCGATAGGAAGCCGTGCTACAACATCATCCCATGCCATTATAAGATCGGCGCCTGTACTGGTTTTTGAAAATGCCATGGTGTAGTATTCGAGTGCGGGATTGCCATGCGTTACCGGTATTTGAAAACGCTGTACGTCCCGGGTAGTATCCTGTTGCAAACCCCAGGAATCAATATTGGTGTTGATCGCTATATTCCAGGAAGCCGGTCCGAGGATACAGTAGATCACATAACGTCCGGCCCTGATCTTTTTACCCTGTATGGTTACATCGCGGAAAAAATCGATCTCGGTAGATTCGTTGGCACCCATTCGCCAGTGTTCACCATATTTAAGCACATCATGGAATAACTGTCTTCCCTGTAAATGAGGACGGCTGTAAATCACTCTCGCAACCGGTGGAGGGATCTTATTATTGGCCATTTTAAATTTGGGATAGTCGACGGGAAAATAAACCATGTCCATCGGCGATTTATCTACGCTTGTATAGGTATCGGTCACACTATCCGCACTTTCACTGACGACCGAGTCTTTTGGAAGCACGGGCTTTGGAGATAGCTGTGCTGCTTTTTCTTTGCAGGCAGACCAAACAAACAGGAATATCAGTAAGCTCCAGTATTTCCGGATCAGTTTCATAACTACGCTCATTACAATTTTACTGGTAAAGCGACCCGGACATTTTCCCAGGCAACGACCAGGTTAATACTTTTATCCTTTTTTTCAAATGTCATAGTGAAATTTTCCAGTGCGTCATTTGTCTTTTCGACAGGAATGTCCACCCTAACAACGTCTTTATCGGGATTATATTTAAAAGCGCCCCAGGTATCTGTTTCCTTGTTAATAATGAACGTCCATGAATTTTCATTAACTATCGCGTACAGTGTATAGCGGCCCCTGGCTATTTTCTTTCCGCCGATATTTACTTTTCGGTAAAACTCGATCTCTGTTGCTTCATTAGCGCCCAGCCGCCAGATCTTTCCATATTCCACCAGGCCACCAAAAATGGTTCGGCCTTCCTTTTTGGGCCGGCTGTAAACTACTCTCGCCGCGAGGGGCTCCGCCAGTTTGTCCTGTATTTTCAATACCGGGTAATTGATGGGATAGTAGCTCATATCCATCGGTGATTTATCAACAGGAGGCAACTCTGACTGGGCCATTACAAAGTACCCGGACAGGGCGGCCATAACAATACAAACTATCTTTTTCATAAATGTATTTGCAAAAATAGCGGATTCGTCTTAGGGGAGATACCTATTTACATATTATTACCATCACCAAGCATTTCAAACTGTCTTTCTGCAAAAGGCTTAACGTCTGCCCAGAACTGACGATAACTTTCCTGTAAAAGTTGGTAGTGACGTTCGAATAGTTGACCGGCTGTGTCGCTTTCGGTAAGATAAAGGGAGCGGCGTACAACACCACCGAAACTTTTTTTAGTCCCGGCCAGGCTCCTGTAATTGAAAAGCCAGTCCTGGTTTTTCATGTAGGGGAACAGCGTAGCAAAATGAACGGGAAACCAGGGCTGGTATTCCTCAAGTGTTTGATAAACCTGTTTTGAAAAATCCCGGAGCGTTAAGGCCGGGAATTCATTTTCATCAAGCGCCAAAAAATGGTCATAGACCACATCTACAAAGGCGCCACTGTATAAGCGATAATGAGAACGGAAGGCTTCCTTCGCATGCCTGGTGGCTTCGTGTTCATCGGTAAATGTATCAATGATGCGGTGTAAGGTGATGCCCTGTTGTATCCTTTGCGGATAGTCGAATTTCTTTTTGCCTTTTACAAAATCGCTGATCATGTTGCCCACGAGGATGCCGGGATCATTGAAGGAAAGATATGCATGAGCGAGATAGTTGATAGCGATAGATTGAGATGAATGATGCAGCTAAGTTACTGAGCGTCTTAATCTTTAATCCTCACTACGCTCACGATGATGTTACCAGTATCCAGCATCGGCCTCACCCTCCGGTTCCCTCTCCTTGCTTCGCTCCGCTCGCAATGCTGTAAGTATCCAGCATCTCGCAATCCAGTATCCATCCGCGGCTCCCTACTATCGACTACTCTTGTTTTTTTTTATATAGCCTATAAGAATAAATAGTAGGAACAGCAGTAAGTATAACTATTATTGCAAGCGTGCACCCCAGCACTATATTATCGGGCAACACGAACCCTGCTATTGCAATCAAAATACCTCCAGCGAACCAGAGTTTGCCGGCCAGCATATGTGTCAGTCTCCAGTTCTCTTCGTTTTCCAGTGTCCAGGGCAGTCGTATTCCGGCAAAATAGTTCGGTCTGATGTTGTACAGGTAATTGCCTACAACTGTAAACAGGAGACCAAGGGCAATGACGATGATCTTTGAATTGAATTTGATGCCGGGGTTTGAGCTGCTATAAATAATAAAGCAGGTGATCGCTGAAACGAAAATACTAACTGCCACTGCCAGCTTTCTCATCCGCGACAGGTTATCTTCCCTGTATTTCTTTTTTGGGTCGATGCGATGAATATTGACCAGTAAAAAATATACCCCGATATTGACTAGTACCATGACTGCCAGTATCAACAGCAATTCTGTTTTGCTTCCAAAAAGAATTGGTTCGCCCGAAAGATTATATTTAATGGGTACCCGTTCGGGCATCCTGTTCCATACCATGACCGCATAAACGACGGGAGCTGCCCATATCAGCCATATAATGGTTTTGGTAAGCTTGTTCATATCATTTCTTTTTTGATTTGAATTGTAAGAACCATTTCATGATCTCGTCAACGACGGTAGTGTTCAGCGAATAGTAAACATATTGGCCGTCCTTTTCGGAGGTTACCAGCTTTGCCTGTTTCAGCAGGTCCAGGTGATGCGAAATGCTGGGAAACGATATCCGGAATTTCTCCGCTATTTCCCCGGCTGTAAGGTCTTTTTCCTGGAGCATTTCCAGTATCTGGCGCCTCGTGGGATCATTTAGTGCTTTAAATACTGTGTTCATATACGCAATTGACTCATTGTATATTTAGACAAATATCTAAATATTAAAGGACATTCACAAATACTTTTTTACTAATCATGGTTTTCAATTACAGGCGGTTACAGGCAAGGGATGTACGGTTAATGGGTGTTCCGGGCACAGGGGCAGGTTTAACAGAGGCACCCATTGGTCATAATCTGGTTGCAAAAAGGTGTAACCTTAGATACTTTTACAGCGTCATACGTACCAAATGAATTTATTTAAAACAAAAAATCAAAATCATTTAATAATTAAATCATGAAAAAAATTATCATCACACTGGCAATCGCACTGGGCACATTAAGCTCATTTGCTGCCGGGGAAGAAACAGTAGCATCTAAAGTATTGACCGCTTTTGACAAGGATTTCGTTGGAGCCCGGGAAACAGCCTGGACGATCACCCGCGATTATTACAAAGCAGTTTTCTTATTCAACGGCCAGCATGTTAGCGCCTTCTACAATGCAGATGGAAACATGATCGCGATGACAAGGTTCATCAGTTCACTTGATCTGCCTCTTAGCCTGCAGACCAACCTGAAGAAGGAATACGGTAACTATTGGATCTCTGACCTGTTTGAATTGTCAAATAGCGAAGGCACCAGCTATTACATCACATTGGAAAATGCAGACACCAAAGTAGTGTTGAAATCAGGTGGCAGCGAAAGCTGGAACGTTTACAGGAAGAGCACAAAAATATAATCGGTACATAAGCATAAGCAGTTAGTTTTGGTGTGTGGTAAAACAAGCCCCGTTACCTTTCTCAAAGGAACGGGGTTTTCTCTTTTCGTTAATTAATGTTAGCGCTTGTTATAATCTTTAACACGCTCATCCATCAATCATAATCTTGTTGTGATCCGCTGTAACCTGTTTTACTTTTACTGCGTCAAATGAATAACATCAATTATTAATTATCAAACCTCTTATTATGAAAAATTTTATTGTAGCAACAGCGACAGCGTTAGCAATGGGATTGTCGCCAGTGTTCGCCAGTGAGTCAAACGAAAATCCGCAGGCGGCAAAAGTATTCGCGCAACAATTTATCGGAGCCCAGAATGTAAAATGGTCACAGATGCATGATGGGTACCAGAAAGTATCGTTTGTATTAAACGGAGTAGCTGCCGAAACCTATTTTGATGCAGACGGGGAACTGCTCGGTACCATCCGCAATCTTTTATATAACCAGCTACCATTGGCAGTAATGCAAAAACTCAACAATAAGTTTAACGATGGTGTCGTCCTGGTAGTAAATGAGATTACGAGTCCCGAAGGAACCAGCTACAAACTGATCCTTGAACAAAAAAATAGAAAATACAATGTGCGGTTGAACAGCCTGGGTGAGGTGATCGAAGTGGAAAAGGAAAAGGTAAAGAAATAAACCAGGTTAGAAGCAGTATAAGAGGTCCCGCTCCCGGCGGGACTTTCTTTTTTTAAACCCGTAAATTTGCCGCTCTTAATCCGCATTGTCCCCGCCGCGGCGGGTCTGAAGGCGACCTTAAATTTAAATACAATGAAAAAAGGACCCGTTTCACAATTTATCGAACACCACTATCGCCATTTCAATGCAGCTGCATTAATGGATGCTGCTAAAGGCTATGAAAAACATATGCTGGAAGGCGGCAAAATGATAGTGACATTAGCCGGTGCCATGAGTACCGGCGAGTTGGGAATTTCTCTGGCCGAAATGATCAGGCAGGATAAAGTGGATATAATCAGTTGCACAGGTGCCAATCTTGAAGAAGATGTAATGAACCTCGTTGCACACTCGCATTACAAGAGAGTTCCCAACTACAGGGACCTGACTCCGCAGGAAGAATGGGAGTTGCTGGAAAATCATTATAACCGTGTTACTGACACCTGTATACCTGAGGAAGAAGCATTTCGTCGCCTCCAAAAACACCTGGTAAAACAATGGAAAGATGCCGAGGCAAAAGGCGAACGGTATTTCCCACATGAATTTTTATACAAGACGATCCTGAGCGGTGATCTCAGGCAGTATTATGAAATAGATCCGAAGGACAGCTGGGTTATAGCAGCAGCGGAGAAAAATCTTCCAATAGTTGTGCCCGGTTGGGAAGATAGCACCACTGGAAATATTTTTGCCAGCTACGTGATAAAGAACGAACTGAAGGCTTCTACCGTAAAGAACGGGATCGAATACATGGTTTATTTGAGTGATTGGTATAGAAAGAACAGCAGCGGTAAAGGCGTTGGCTTTTTCCAGGTGGGAGGCGGCATCGCTGGTGATTTTCCCATTTGCGTGGTGCCAATGATGTACCAGGACCTCGAGTGGCATGATGTTCCTTTCTGGAGCTATTTCTGCCAGATCAGCGATTCAACAACATCATATGGTTCATATTCCGGCGCAGTACCCAACGAAAAGATCACCTGGGGCAAGCTGGATATTCATACTCCAAAATATATTGTAGAAAGCGACGCCACAATTGTAGCACCGTTGATATTTGCATGGATCCTCGGATGGTAATTGGTAGTCGTTAGTCTATAATGCCAAGCCCGGAGTCGGGAGTCATTACGTGTTAAAAACTCACGACTGACCTCCCGATAGCTATCGGGACACCACTTTCGTCTGATATATAAGCGGGTTCTGTTCGTCGTTATTTAAAAGATCGCCGATTTGCAAGGTCTTTAAATATTCATCCGGCAGGATATTCGGTTCGCCATTGAATGTGCTTCCATCCGGCATGTACGCACATGTCATGGCCCTCCGAAACCCGTTTGTCATGTTTGCATTGGCGCCGTGAACAGTCAACCCGTTATGAAAAGAACAGCTGCCTGCTTTCATCGGAGCAGCAACGGTTTTTGCACTTCTTAACTGGGGATAGACTTCAAATATGCCATCCATGTTTCTCCCAATAGTGATCTTATCAAAGCTTGTCACCTTGTGCGAGCCGGGAATAAAATACAGGCAGCCATTTTCCAAAGTGGCATTATCCAGCGCTATCCAGATCGAGATGGCATTTCGATCGGAGAAAGACCAGAAAGGCGTATCCAGGTGCCAGGCAGTAGGATTGGCCCATGGCCTCTTGATCAGGGCCTGGTCATGCCAGATGCGGATTCCATCGACACCTGCAAGTTGAGCGGCCATTTTACCGATGCGCTCATTAATCATTAGTTCTCTAACGGTCTTATTCGTTTGCCAGAGATTCAGCAATTGATCGAATACTTTCCCGAAATAGCTGGCATCTTCGTTAATGCCGTCATCATCGCCGATCCTGATATTCTTGCCGGGAATCTTTATCCCTGACCGTTCTTCCACGGCAGTATTGACAGCTGTACTCCAATATGCAAGCTCTTCCGGGGATAAAAAATCTTCGATCACAATAAAGCCGTTGGCGTGATACGATTGTATCTCGGATGGAGTAAGTTGATAGTTCATATAGCAACGTTGGAAATGCAAATTAGTTTTTTTACCAGTATCCAGCATCCAGTTGCTTCGCTCCGCTCGCAATGACGGCATCCAGTATCCGCATCCTCTGCATTCCGGCACGTTTGATGCATATTTATTATACGTCACACTATAACCTCATGAAGACAGCATTGACATTCATTCTTCTATTTGTCTCTCTATTTGCTTTTACACAACAGGATAGCTTACACCAGAAGGATGTAGTGGTAAATGTTGCCGATACCGCTGTGGACATACGACCCCGCAGCCCGCATGGCGGCCTTTTGAAGGATGATCCCCAATATAATCCAAGGCGCCCGGTGGGAATAACTTTGTTACGGGTAACTACTACAAATGTTTTTAACTGGGCACTCGCCCGTTATGCTTTTAATTATGATTGGGCAAAGGCCAATCCAACAACATGGAAATACAATCTAAAGCATGGATGGGAATGGGACAATGACAGATTTGGGATCAATTTCATTGGGCATCCACATTCAGGTAGTAATTACTTTAACGTTGCGCGGAGTAATGGATACTCTTACTGGGCATCGCTTCCTTTTACCGTTTTTGGAAGTGCTCAATGGGAATGGTTCGGTGAAAACACGAGACCTTCAAAAAACGATCTTATCAATACGCCGCTTAGCGGTGCATTCCTGGGTGAGATCCTTTATCGTATCAGTTCAAATATCCTGGATGACCGGACCCGCGGAGCAGAAAGGGTATGGAGAGAAATACTGGCAGGTATTGTCAATCCTACAAGAGCCCTGAACCGCTTTGCTCAAAAAAAGATGTTCAGGCATACCCCTTATGAAGTGTACCAGAAAGAACCCCTGAACATTACCATCAGTGCCGGGATACACAAGGTAAACGTTGATAATAGATTTTGGACAGGAGGTACCAATGCGATATTGAACCTGCAACTTGACTATGGAATTCCATTTGAGATAAGAAAACGAAGGCCATTTGATGTTTTCCGGTTGCGTTTGGAAGGCCGCTACGGTGATGACAAGAGAATAATAGACAATGTTCTCGGATATGGATTACTTGCGGGAAAAAATATAGGTCATGGACGGCAGGGGACCCTGGTCGGGCTATTCCAGCAATTTGATTACTGGAATAATAAAGTATTCGAAGTAGGCAGCCTTGGATTTGGCCCCGGCATTCTTTCACGTATCAACCTGGGCAGGAATTCAAACCTGTTTTCCGGCTGGCATCTTGCATTGGTACCTATTGCAGGGTATAATACAAAGATTGGCCCTGACAGCTCCGCGTTCAGGGATTATCCTTTTGGTGGAGGCTGGGAAGCCAGGATAGAAGAACGATTGAATATCGGGAAATGGCTCAGCCTTGGGTTCAACGGTTATTATTATTGGATCTTTAACTATGAGAATTCTCCCGGTAAAAGCCGGATTGGTATCATAAAACCTTCTATTGCTATCCGGCTATTTAAGAACCTCAGCGTTGGCTTCGAGCACCATGTTTATTATGATAATCACTTCATCGACGATGAAACCTTCGTGCACCTTGTAAGAACAGAACAAAAACTTTACCTGCAACTATTCATTGAAGACAGAAAAAGAGGAGGAAAGTATTATTAAAGGCAATAAAAAACCGGGAAGACAAGCCATTCTTCCCGGCCAACGTAGATGGTTTTGATCTTTGGCTTACCACTTCTGCACACGCATTTTCCAGGATGCGATTTCAATGATTGATCGCTACCTTATTAATCAATACTTTTCAGTGTAACATATTTCTGAAGGGTGTTGTAATTAAAGCCCTTTGCTTTCATGTCCTTGATATATTCAGGAGTAACGCCTGTAGCTTTGACAGCAACGATGTCTTCTATCCTTATATTCTTAAAACCCACAGCTTCGAAACTTTTGATGTATTCTGGCGTAATGTTCTGCGATTTCAGAGCGGGTAGATCATCAAGGTCTATGTTCTTATAACCGACCGTTTCAAAACTCCGGATCCATTCAGGCGTAATGCCCAATGCTTTAAATGCAACCAGGTTTTCCGGTTTGATATCTTTATATCCCATGTCGGTAAAGGTCTTCATGTACTCAGGCGTAACATTTTGCGATTTCATGCCCGGGATTTCGTCCAGGTCAACATCCTTAAAGCCCAGGTCATGCCAGCTTTTTACATATTCCGGTGTTACTCCGAGCGCTTTGAATGAAACAAGGTTTTCTGGTTTTATATCTTTATATCCAAGGTCAGTAAAACTTTTCATGTACTCAGGCGTAACTTTCTGTGATTTCATGCCGACATAGTCTTCGGGGCTTATATTTTTATAACCCATGGCCTGCCAACTTTTGATGTACTCAGGAGTTACACCTACTGCTTTAAACGATACCAGTTGTTCATTAGGAATATTCGTGAGGCCTACGGCTTTGAAGGAATTGATAAAATCTTCATCGATTCCCATCGCCTTAAAGCTGACAATAGCATCCGCATCATCATCATCGCCATCTTTCCCGTCGCTGCCTTTTAGCTTCCGGACTTTGGTAATGTATTCTTTGTCGATTCCCTGCGCTTTGAATGATACCAGTTGGTCGGTCGTTACATTTTTATACCCTGCGCTGCGGATCTCATTTATGTATTTATCATCCACACCCAGTGCTTTAAAAGAGACCAGGTTTTCACTGCTGACATCTTTAAAGCCTGAATTTTTGATCGACTTGATATATGCTGCATCTACTTTTAAAGCAGCCATCGGGATTAGCTCATCCTTGGTGATTTTAGTGAAACCCTCGTTTTTCAGGGTCTGCAGGTAATCTTTGCGGATATTGATAAAATAGAAGGCCATTTCGTCATCGCTATCCAGTTTTTCATTTAGCTCCCTGCTCATATAATCGGTAAATGACTTATCGGCAACGAACTTGTAACGGCCCATGCCGGTATTACCTTCAAATTTCCCGGTCATTTCCATCCTGCCGGCTTCCCGCGGGATGTTGAAGGTGCCCGAGCTTCCCTTTGGAATTGCGCCTAACTCTGACAATTTGAACGTGGATGAATTGTAAGAATGTCCTGATCTAAAATCGGTTTCATCATTATCGATCTTCTCATCGCTAAAGCGGATGTTGACCCTATCGTCTTTGATGATCGCGAACCAGTATCCTTCGGTTTCAATACCGTTGTGATGGGATTTGGCTTCATTTGTTTGGCTTTTCGCCACCGGTTCATTGAGCAGGCAGGCGATAAAGGCCAACAGAGGCATCAGGAAAAAATATTTCCAGGCCGTGTGGAGGTTTGATCTTTTTCTGTTCATCATGGCTATACGTTTTTTAAGAATTGACTGGTTGTAATTGGTAGTTAAGCTCAAGGGGAAATGAGGCGCCGATACTTTGACCAGGCTGAGCTGGTATGTTTTTTTATCAACTTCGTCCCGTTTCATCAACTGGTCATCCGTCAGGAATTCAAGGTTGCTTTCGATCTCACCACGATAGATCCAGGCAAAAGGATTAAACCATTGAAAGATCAACACAAGCTCCGCGAACAGGATATCGATCGTGTGCTTCTCCCGGATATGAATTTTTTCATGCAGCAGGATCTGGTTGTAGGTCTCCCATTCATATTTTTCCGGGTTGATAAAAATGATATTGCCAAAGGAGCAGGGAGCTTTATTGCCCGTTACTTCAACGATGCGGTAAGGCCCATCACTAATCGCGGGATATTTAAAAGAACGATAAACAAGTATACCCGCCTGGAAAAGAAAGCTGGCAGCGAATATGATCACTCCAAACCAATAAATGAAAATGACCCAGTTCATCAGTTGAGAAAAAGAAAATTTAGTTGAACTCTCCACCGGGTGATCGCTGGCGGTTGTCGGCTCAGTGACCGGTGTATTCACGCTGGGGTTCTTTGCTGTAGCAGGCGGTTTTAGAGCCGGAGCATGTTGAACCTGGCCCGTTTTATTAGTTAGAGGTTGCTGGGTCGTTGTAATCCCTTCAACAGCTTTTTTGCGGAATGAGAACTGTGCAGGGACCTGTAACAGCGGCAGGGTGAATGAAACAGCTAAACAGGTGATCAGCATATAGCGGTTCACCCGGTAAAACGTTTCGCGACGGAGCAATACTTTATAAAACGCCAGGCAGGTTGCCAGCACGAGAGCAGCATTGATTATATACGGCATTGTCATGATTTGTTGGTTTTGATCATGTCAAGAATTTCTTTCAGTTCCTCTTCAGTAAGATTTTGTTCTTTGGCGAAATATGCCAGCATGCGCGGGTAGGAATTGTCAAAATAACGGCTTACGATATCGTTCATCGCGTGCTTCTGGTAATCTTCTTTTGCCACCAGCGGAAAGTAACGGTAGAGATTACCTACCGCTTCGCGGCCGAGGAATTTTTTTTCTTCGAGGATCTTTACCATTGTAGCTACGCTATTGTAATGCGGTTTGGGATCTGGCAGGTGAGGTATCACTTCTTTGATGAAAGCTTTGCCCAATTCCCAGTACACCTGCATGATCTGTTCTTCTCTTTTTGCGAGTTTCATTGATTGAATGTTTATTTGTTTGGGTCGTTTCACAATGTTACTACTAATTCATTAGGAGAACAACTAATTTATTAGGAGTTGTTCTTTAAACTTGATTTTAGACCATATAAATTGCTTATTATCATTAAATTATGTAGAAATCTTTTTTTTGAAAACTTGTTTGGTTGTGAAAACTGTCTAAAGGAAGACATAGATATCGGATACATAATGTAGATGCCCGGTGCTGAATGCTCGATAATTGTAGCCTCATTGCGATCTCGGTTAGGATCAAAGTTGAGAGGCTAATTCATAACTCATTTTGCTTCGCTCAGTCGCAATGACGATTCTTAATTCTTCACGTCCAGCATCCGGCATCCAGTTGCTTCGATTTTCCTACCTTCCCATCATAACCATTAATCGTTATTTATGAAAAAATATATCCTATCCATTATACTGGCCGGTTTTGCTTCTTCCGCGTTCACGCAAAAAAATTATCTCGATAAGGTAACCGATAGTACCTGCAAATGTCTTGAAGCCGGTAAAGCCAAAGTCAAAAGCGAAGCGGATCTCGATAAATTGGGGGAAAACTGTATTCTTAAAGCCGCTACGCCTTATCTCGACAGTTTTTCCAGGGATGAGAACGTGAAGATCGAAGACCTCGATGGTGAAATAGGCAATAAGATCGGTCAAAAGATCGGGATGAAGCTGGTTACAAATTGCCCGGCCTTCGTCGAGTTAATAGCGACCTTCTCCAATAGCCAGGACGAACCCGAAGTGGTGACGGGTAAAACGAGCGGCACCGTTACAGCCGTAACGACCAGCGATCATATTTTCCTCAGTATAAAAGAAGCATCCGGCAAGATTACCAGGCTTGCCTGGATTGAATATTTTCCCGGTGCTGATGAATATAAATCCAATCCAGCGCTGCTGAAAGGAAAACAGGTAGAAGTGGAATGGAAACAGTCTGAGATCTATAATATAGCGAACAAGGATTTTGCAATTGTGAAAGTGATCAGCAAGCTTAGGGTGAAATAGAAGATGTTTTTTCGCAAATGGGTTTATTTATGCATTTACCACTTCTTCCAGTCGGCTGTTCCACCATTCCCATTCTTCTCCATTGGAACGTGACCGTCCCAGCGCTTTACTCCATAACATCATCAGTGAGCCACTGACGACAGCCAGCTTTATCATCTGTTGCCAGGTTTTTTCATCTATGGCCTGTTTTAATTGAGATTGAAGACTATTCCTGTATTTAGTCAAAAAATCTTCCTTTGTTCCAGCCAGTCGAGTTGCATTGACAGCTATGTACCATCCTAATTCTATTGAGCAAGGTGCGCAACCAACCAACGGCCAGTCAAATAAGGCAAGCCTGTCACCGGGAACGATGGCCATATTGGCAATCTTCAGATCACCATGTAAAAGCGTTACTGGTAAATTCTCCCAGCGTTGAAAAATTTCATTAACAGGGCGACAGAGATATTTCCTGACTTGAGGAGATACCAGCTCCAGCGCCAGTTTCCATCCATCACTGATATTGGTTCTTATTTTATCCGGCGAAGGACAGTATTCATCCTGTTCATGTGTCCCCGGCGTTAACAAATCCAGGTAGCCCACTGGTGTATTAAGCCATGATATTTTTTTAATGACTGGTGAATCCCAAAACAACGCGTGCAGCGAAGCGACCGTATCAATGATAATATTCTCTGTGGCCAATTCGATCGGTTCGCGGAGATCTGGAAACAAATACTCGGAAAGATCATCCATCAGCAAACCGCTTGAATCTTTTTCCCTGGCATATGCAACATATGGATTCACTATTTTAGTCCAGGTAGCCTCAAGATCTTTTTCGCCGAGTAACGCCGCCTCCCGTCCAATCCTGTCATTTGTCCTTTGCGAAAGCCAGTCAGCTTTCAATTCGGTTCGTTTAAAAACAAAATTTTTTGTTGAACCATTTGCCATTGCAGCCTGGACCCGGTGCAAAACAGAGCCCGAAAAACCGATGGCTGTGAATGGAGTAACCTGGACAGCTGTAATGGGGCCGACAATTTGGCTCAGACAGTTCGGGTCAGTGAGATCGGCAATGGTTGCAAAGCGGGTCATGATTTATTTATACCTAAAATTAAAATATTCGTTGCAGGATGATGCTTGATGCTGGCCGCTGGATGCTGACTACTGATTTCAGCTGCTGTATTTTTACCGGTCATCTGGCATCCAATTGCGTCGTCGCTTCCCTTCTGCAATGACTTCATCCAGCATCCTGCATCATTTTCCCGATCTCATAACCTTTCTTCCCGATCTCGTTATTTTCTTTTGAAAATCAGTGGTAAGATTGCAACCTTTTATAAACAAGCGATTGGAATGACAAATAAATCCACCACCCACAATACGATGCGCATCTATCACCGCTATCTTGGGTATTTCCTGGCGGGCATTATGGCAATGTATGCGATCAGCGGTATCGTAATGATATTCAGGGATACAGATTTTTTGAAAAGAAAAAAGCAGGTGGAACAAAAGCTTGCTCCCAACCTGAATGCAGATGATCTGGGAAAGGCATTGCGCATACGTGATCTTAAAATAGAGAAAGAAAATAGTGAGATGGCTTTTTTCAAACAGGGGAACTATAATAAAACGAGTGGCCTGGCTGTATACACCGTCACTTCATTACCGACTATCCTGGATAGACTAACCCGCCTGCATAAAGCAAATACGAAGCAACCCCTTTACTATCTCAACGTATTTTTTGGAGTCTCACTATTGTTTTTCGTGATCTCGTCATTTTGGATGTTTCTACCCAAAACAACCATTTTTCGCAAAGGCTTATATTTTACCTTCGCTGGTTTGCTGCTAACGCTCGTGTTGCTGTTTGTATAAATAGAAGATGATACATTTTCAAATTTTCAAATTTGCATTAGATCGTTGGCATCCCCCCCGTCACCTGCACGGTAGCTCCTGACATATAACTTGATTCATCCGAAGCAAGTAACACGTAGACCGGTGCCAGCTCGGCTGGTTGTCCGGCTCTTTTTAGCGGAGTTTGTTTGCCGAACTCTTTTACTTTTTCCTTTGGAAAACTCCCGGGTATCAATGGAGTCCATATCGGTCCTGGCGCTACACAGTTCACACGGATGCCCTTCTCTCCCCAAAGCTGCGCCAGTGTTGCCGTAAAATTCTGCACAGCGCCTTTTGTAATCGTATAAGGGATTAGTGTCGGCCTCGGGGTATATGCATTTACCGAGCTTGTGTTAATGATACTGCTACCTGGCTTTAAATGTGGTTCGACTGCTTTGCATAGCCAAAACATCGAATGGAGGTTTGTTCTAAATGTATATTCCCATTCTTTCGTGGTTATTTCCTGCAAGGACTCGTGTTCCATTTGGTAAGCCGCATTGTTGACGAGGATATCAATCCCGCCGAACTCTTTAATAGCAGTATCGATTATTTTTTTGCAATGATCTTCTTCGCTGATATCGCCTGGAATCAGGATTGCCTTTTTCCCGGCTTCCCGAACATATTTTTCTGTTTCCTTCGCGTCTTCATCCTCTTCGAGGTAAGAAATCAGGACATCTGCGCCTTCACGGGCAAAAGCTATTGCTACAGCTTTGCCGATACCGGAGTCGGCGCCCGTGATGACTGCTTTCTTTCCCACTAATTTTCCACTTCCTTTATATGTTTTTTCACCATGGTCGGGTTTGGGATGCATGAGTTGTTCGGTCCCCGGCATTTCCTGTTCCTGCTCCGGAAAAGGCGGTGAAGGATATTTCTTTGTAGGATCTTGTAGGGTCTCTTTCTTTTGTTTCGTTGTCGTGCTCATAACTACTGTTTTTGTTATGATGAAAAGCGGCGATTTTCATGCCATGCCGTCACCTGATTACCACAGGCCAATTGTGTAAAGCGAGGATGTTTATAAAAAATCCCGTGAGTATTTTAATAGACAAATAAAATGAAAGAGTAGAATTTTTATACCTAGTTAAGCTGGCCAAATTTCCTGGGTTGAAAAATCAACTTAACAAAAGATCAGTCTTTCTCACTTAGCTCACTGTCCTCCAAAGAAGTTCCTGCAGACAGACTTTCCGCAATGGGCGACTGTGTCATCATGCCAAAATCGAACTGCATATCATTCAATTTGCGGTAAAGCCCGTTATGTTTCATCAATTCGGCATGGGTGCCTGATTCGCTGACAACACCTTTGTCAATCAGCACTATCTTATCTGCATTGCGAATAGTTGAAAGCCGGTGAGCGATAACAAAAGAAGTGCGCCCTTTCATCAAGTTATCCAATGCCTCCTGTACCAGTTGTTCGCTCTCGCTATCCAGGGAGGAGGTTGCTTCGTCCAGGATCAATATTGCAGGGTCTTTCAATATAGCCCGGGCGATAGCAATGCGCTGCCGTTGACCGCCGCTTAGCTTGATACCTCTTTCACCTACGATCGTCTCATATTGCTCGGGGAATTTGCTGACGAATTCATGGGCATTGGCATTCCTTGCTGCCTCAATGATCTCTTCATCGGTAGCATCAGGTTTGCCATACGCAATGTTTTCCTTGATGCTGCCGCCAAACAAGATCACATCCTGGGGCACAAATGCCATTTGTCTTCTCAGTTGTGAAAGGGGAAAACTTTTAGCGGGCCGGTCATCGAAATAAATAATACCTGTTTCGGGTTCATAAAATTGAAGCAGCAATGATGCGATCGTCGATTTGCCGGCACCACTGGGACCAACAATCGCTATTTGTTCTCCATTGCGGGCGGTAAGGGATAGATCTTTCAGTACGGTGATATCTTTGCGACTGGGATAGCTAAATGCCACGTGTTCAAACCGGACATTCCCGTTCAATATATATTGCGGTGATAAAGAAACGGTCTGCAGGTCGACATTCTCACCGTCGCTGCGCAGGATCTCTCGCACACTTTGTGTTGCACCCAGGGTTTTCTGGAGTTGCGAAAACATGTCGGCAAATCCTGCAAATGTGCCGCCAACAAAACCCGAAAAGATCACGAAAGTTATAAGATCACCGATCGACAATTCATTGTTATGGATCATACGTCCTCCATACCAGACCACAAACGCAAGCGTTCCAAATAAAGTAAAGATCATAAATGCAACAAATGCCCCGCGGTACCTTGCGTTTGTAATGGCAGTGCTTACAACATTCTTGAGGCTTTTTAAATAGCGGCTGATCTCATGGTATTCACTTGTGAACGCTTTTACAATAGATATCCCGTGAAAAGTTTCCTGTACAATCGTGCCGCTTTCCGCCAACTGGTCTTGTGCCCGCCGGGACATTTTACGGATACGTTTACCAAATACAACGGCAATAATTCCCAGCAAAGGAACAACAGCCAGCATGATCAACGCCAGTTTAGCGCTGATCAGGAAGATAATGAGAAGGCCGATAATCAGCATAAAAATGCCGCGTAAAAACTCAGCGAGTGTAAATGAAACTGCATCCTGGATCTGTGAAAGATCGGAAGAGATTCGGTTGCTTAATTCACCCACACGTCTTTCGGTAAAAAAACTCAAAGGCATGGTCAATAATTTGCTGTACACATCTTTGCGCATGTCAGCCACTGATTTTTCACCGACAGCTGTCAGCAGATAAACCCGCATAAATGAAAAAAAAGTTTGGGCTGTCAATTGACAGAAAATTAGAAGGAGCGTTGTGTTCAGAGTCCAGTGAATATTTTTCAAAAAATTGAGACCAACCTGTTTGGTCATGTCAGAGCCGGGAAGATTGGCGGCACCGGGTGAAGCCGCATCGATCATTTTCCCAAGGAATAAAGGAAATAAACTCGTCGAGACCGCGGTAAGTGCAATGAATGCCAGGCCCAGAATAAATTTTCCACGATGAGGCTTGAGATACCTGAACAATACAAGCGCCTGCCGCAAGTTTTCACGGTTGATCTTTGCCTTGGTTGATTTGCTTTCTTTTAAAATAGGTAAATGATGCTGTACCTGTGCCATGGTAGTTAAAGAAATTTCATGCTACGCCGCAACGCCGCTACGAGGTGTAACCCTGGTTTCAAGACGCTGTAACGTAAGATTAGATTTTGGAAAATTTCAGTTGTTGCAAGTTAACTATTATGTCTCTCAGGGACTGGATGGCCTCATCTTATTTCCGTCAACTGCAGGAATGAGCGAGTGAATGGACGTTTATCCCGGTAAATCGAGAAGTTCAGAGCATCGACAACTTAAAATATCCAAGGTGTAATTCGTCTTCGAAAGTAGAATCAACAGGAGATACAAGCAGGCGATACTGCTCTTTTGCCTCCCGGGGAAGAATATCCATTATTTCATATACATCGTCTACATCTACACCGTATTTGTCGTCAATATGTGAATTGGCGCCCTCGAAGCCAGTATCCCGGAAAAATGCGGTCTGTTTGGCTGTGCTGATCGCCTCTGCTTTACTCGGGGCTGCAATCACCATTTTATAATGAAATTCTTCAAATTCATTTTGTTTATAGCCGCCAAGGTTGATGAAAAAAAGCCTGATCGGAGTACTGTTCGGCCCGACTTCCTTTGGCACGACCTCTATATTATAACCGCTGACCCGCGTGATGGTCCGCCATGCATCTACATGCAATCGGTTCTCGCCAGGCCAGAATGATGTCATTTGTGGAACCAGGTCCCTGGTACACTCGCCAATCCCAAAAAATACATCGTGCTGTTCAATATTGCGTTCAGGTGGCGTGCAGCCGATCAATAGCATAAAGAGTTTAGGCATGATAGCGCTAAGATACAGAGACCGTTCATACGGGTCATACTAGTCACACACGTCATATAAGTCAAATTGCCCACATAGGTTCCTACGTAAAAATTAATTGACCTATATGACTTATCTGACCCATTTGACCTACATGACTTTTTCTAAATTCGGCAGCAAATTTGAACTACTAAGAAAAAACATTCTGAAAAATGCACAGGCGTTCACCCTCTCTCGTATTTTGTATAATTATGGACCTGATCGGGTATGCAACTTATGCTATTCCTTTTTTTGGTGAGATCGGGGATATTTTTTGGGCGCCTCTTTCAGCGATCATCTTCTATGCCAGTTTCGGCGGATGGAAGGGTGTATTGGGTGGCATCGGGAACTTTATTGAAGAAATATTACCGGGTACTGATTTTATTCCCAGTTTCACTATCATGTGGTTCATCCAGCGACATAAAAATAAAAACATCAATAGCACTGCCAGGCTGTCAAAATGAATTCACCGGTTCACAGCTTAAACAGCCAGCAATATTTCATCAAAGTAAACGCATTATTTTACCCCCTTATCCGGGTCCCAGTTTCCCTGTAGTTTACGTATGTAAATGATCTGGCCGGTATGATACGCATTATGCGTTCCCACATGCGCAATGGTGGAATACCAGGATTGTAATTTGCTATGATCCGATTCTTCGACCGCTTTTTCCAGGGCCGTTAAAACACTGTCTAATCTTTGTACAGTTGCTTTCCAGTTCCTGGTATTAAAACTATTAAAAGTTTCATCATTGTTTCCGTCAAAGGGTGGTTGCGGCAGGTTTTTGAATTTGTTGAGCAACTGCAGGTTCCAGAAAAGAAGATGATTGGCCAGCTGGCCAATTGAATGATTGCCTTTTCCATCAGTCCACGACGCCTGTTCGGGCGTAAGGCCCTCAAGAGCGATATTAACGGGAACAAACCAATCTTTTACATTATGCGACAACCGCAACTGTTCTAGCAAAATACTTTTTAGCGTCGGCGTTTTAGATTGTTGCGCAGCAGCTGACAGGATCATGCTGGCGCTGATCGTTATAAGAAATATTTTTTTCATGTAGTCTTGGTTTAAATGAGAAAAAAGGTTTAGCTAAAGTTATCGAGTAATTTCCCCAGGCCGCAACCGCTGGTCACAAATGCCGGTGAATGGCGGATACTCCCGGTGATCGTCCTCCAATATACCCCGGCATTGCAGCTATGCGGGCTAATTTTACAAATAAATCCACCAATTGGTTATACCTGAAAAAGACCCTCTATGAAGGCAGCAACAGAAAGAAAGATCATTCGCTGGCTGCATATCGTTGCCAGCATTCCCATTATAGGATATATCTACGGTCCTGTAAAAGACATCCCCAACGCGGTTATGATGATAAAATGGGTACTGTTTCCACTCATCGTATTTTCCGGGCTTTGGCTATGGAAAGGCCATTGGGTCCGGAAGAAACTGAGGCAGGTCAAAAGTCAAAAGTCAAACGTGAAGAACCCTCGTGCACAATGATTAAGTAGTTGATTGGTTCATTCATATTGTCCCCCTAACAAACCAATCAACTAATTAACTAATCAACTAGTATGTTTGTCTATATTTATAGCAAAATATTCCGATGCAGTCCCGTCATAAAAATTTCATAGCTTTTTTTGCATCACTGCTTTTCCCTTTCATCGTTTTTTGCCAGGTAGAGAAAGCGGAAGCTGAAATTCGCGATATCATGGAGCAGCATGAAGCAGCTGGGCTTTCAGTAGCTGTTGTCAAAAACAATAGTATCATCTACACACATTCCTTTGGAATGAAGGACCTGGAAAGCAACCAGCCACTTACTGATGATTGCATTTTTAGGATCGCTTCAATTTCCAAATCATTTTCGGCCACATCCATCATGCAACTTGTGCAGCGAAAAAAATTGTCGCTTGATGACGACATGAGTAACCTCATGGGTTTCCCTGTCCGGCACCCTAAATATCCTCAAACGATCATCACGTTACGAATGGTGCTGTCACATCGTTCCGGCATCAACGACAGCCAGGGCTACTTTACGCTTGACGTAATTAATCCCGCTAAAAATCCCGACTGGGCCAAATGTTATAATGATTATGAGCCGGGTACCGGCTATATGTACTGTAATCTCAATTTTAATATGGTAGGCACCATTATCGAAAAAGTTTCAGGTGAGCGTTTTGACCAGTATGTAAAGCATCATATTCTTGATCCAATCGGAGTGTATGGCGGCTATTGCGTGGATTTATTGGACAGTTCGCGGTTTGTAACCCTGTATGAATATGATGATTCGTTGAAAAAATTGATAGCTTCTCCAGGGGCATATAACCCACGGCGCGCCGAAATTGCTGGCTATGTAATGGGATATAGCACGCCGGTTTTTTCGCCTACTGGGGGGATGAAGATATCGGCTACCGACCTGGCGAAATATATGATCATGCATATGAACTATGGGAATTATAATGGGAAGAGGATCATAAAAAAGAAAAGCGCTAAAAAAATGCAGGCAGTTTATTCAGATAGCGAGGGCTATGGTTTCGCCATCATGACATCCGCTAATCTTATTCCCGGTAAAATCATGAAAGGCCACACGGGTTCCGCTTACGGGCTTTATAGCGCCATGTTTTTCGAACCAAAGGAGAAATTTGGGATTGTCGTCATTACCAGCGGCTGCCATGCGGGCTATACCGATGGATTTAATGATGTGATCAAAAAAACGGTGAATTGCCTGTATAATGATCTTATTATAACAGGGAAAAAATAATTGTGAAAAAGGCGGATCTATATGAAAAATAAAAGGAGCTCACTGAGCTCCTTTTATTGGTTTATTCCATTTTCATAAATAAGGATTAACGATTCCTGGTTTCACGGCCCCTTTCATCGAGGTATAGCAACCTGTTATTACCCAGGCGTATTTGGAAATAAAACCTTCCACCAGGTCTTTCGACCCTGTAAGCTGAATAATTTTCAGTGCGATATCTGGACCTTATTCTGTTCCTGACGCGATCGGGAAGGTCATTACGATCCCATTGAGTTTGTGAATACACACGACGTCCATACCTGTCATAATAAACATGTACCTCGCGGTTATTATGATCCCTGTCATAATATTTTGTATGCCACTGGTTATTTCTATATTCCCAGGCATCATTGTCCCTGTTGGGATAATCACGTTGCCATGAACGTTGAACAGAAGATGGGGGATACCGACGAGTATTAGTTTGTGCAAATAAGGTCATACCTGCCGCACAAAACAAGGCTATTAAGAATGTCTTTTTCATATCTATAATGTTTTATGTGATAAATAAAACAACTATTGCGCCATGATCGATTGAGTACATTCATGGCATTCTTAACAAAACTGTTGATGAAAAAGGAATAAAAAGGGAACAATCTCTACACGATCATGCACTGATAAAAAATAAATGTTTTATGTGTGGGGTTGTGTAGAAAAACTTATACTGATCTATTGATTTAAATAAAAAGCTCCCGAGGGGGGAGCTTTTTATTTTTAGAAATTAATTGCTTATCTCCAGTATCCAGGACGCCAGTAATATCCTCTGCGAGTATATACCCATCTGCCGGGTACCCACATTCCCTGGCTACGTCTTACCCAATGTCCCCGAACTTCTACATAACGGCCATGTCTCCACTGCCATTCAGGGCCCATCCAAACCGCATCGCGGTAAGGGCGCGGACCATGGGAGTTAAAAGAAATATTTACATTGAACCCTGGCTTTCTTCTTACATATTGTGCATCTGCCTTTAGTGTCGAAAGGCCCAACAGCACAATCATTCCAAAAAAAATCTTTTTCATAAAATAAAATTTTGACTGAAATAATATTACTCCATAAATGGTTAAACAAACCTAATGCCGGTGATTGTATGACCATAGTAGGCCACAGGGGTTTAGTGATGACGCAATTTTGCCTCTAAATTGTCGCGATCAGCACCGCTTAGAAATGGCTTATTCTAATAGCTTTATAACATTGTTGATATTCTTTTAACGGTTTATTTAAATAGTAAAAAAATCTATGTTATTACAAAACAGGAATGCAGTTATCTATGGTGCAGGTGGTTCCCTGGGAGGCGAAATTGCCCGCAGTTTAGCCAAAGAAGGCGCAACGATCTTTGCAGCCGGCAATAGGCTGGAACCCGTAGAAAAAATTGCAGAAGAGATAATTAATGCTGGTGGAAGGGCTGAAGCGATGAAAGTCGACGCACTGAATATAAAAGAGGTAAATAATTTTGTTGATTTCATTATAAAGAAAGCCGGTGGCATAGACATTTCATTCAATCTTATTAGCCTTAAAGATCTCCAGGGTGTTCCGTTGGTTGAGATGGCGCCGGATGATTTTACCCGGCCATTGCAAAGAGCGATCGAAAGTCATTTTATTACTGGTACTTCTGCCGGTAGAGTAATGATAAAGCAGCGATCAGGAGTGATACTTTCATTAACTGCCACACCAGGTGGTATCAGTTATCCTAATTCAGGTGGTTTTGGTCCTGCCTGTAAATTCATTGAAAGCTTTTCAGCGCAACTGGCTTCCGAGTTGGGACCTCATGGCATAAGAGTGGTGAATATAAGATCGGCTGGTTCACCTGACTCGCAGGTTTTCAAAGAAGCAATCGACCAGGGAGGGGCAAAAGTCCAGGAGTTTATTAAGAAGATCGAGGACGATACAATGCTGAAGAGAATGCCGTTGATGAAAGATATAGCGAACACGGCAGTATTTCTTGCCGGCGATGGTGCTGCGGGAATAACCGGCGTGACGGTTGATGTGACATGTGGCACTACGTCTGCGTTAAATTACAAACTGACGCCGATAGCTTTTATCAGGAAGCCCCACTAAGACTATATCATTCAATCATGAATGTGTCTTGAAATGATATCCTGTACTTTTTGCCTGAGGGCATCGGGGCAATTGGTATTAAAAAGTACGTGCGGTGGGTTGGTTTCAAAGCGATAGCATTGGCTTGGTTTAAGCCGGATGCCATCTGCTTCCACAAGATCGCGGTCGAGTTGCATCAACTCAGCTTTTATTTTTTCCAGCTCGAATTTGTCCATTCCTTGTCGATAATCCACACGGTCTTTGTTCATGATGTTGTTTATATAAGACTTGCAGAAAATATGCCACTAAAAGCATATTTATCATTATTAACTTGTCCTGATTGCCATCGGGATTAATTTTTTTCATAAGGGAAAGGAGTAATATAGGGTTCTCTTTTTACTTTTTGTCTTGACACAAAAAGTAACAAAAAAGTCAAGCCGATTTGAAATATTAGTTCCTATGTCCGCGCAGTCTCGCTGCAAATCGGCCTTAGAACACTCCGTTATTTGTGGTGTTTACAGAAGTTAGGGTTTCCTGCGTGCTAATGGGCGCTCAAGAAGGCGCTGATTTTTCGCTTGTCTTCTTCAAAGCAGTCAGTGTTTTTTTACCAGGCGAAAAAGAGGCGCTTGACCTCAAAGGCTGACTACAATAGGTTTAATTAAAGTGATAGGTCAAGCGCCTTCCCGCAAGTTAGCGGGACAGCGCCTCCCGGGTAGTCGCATTGCACGCATCGAGGACTTCGTTTACTTCGCAGTAATCTTTTTTACCTCCGGCGCAACTTTAGTCCCTAACAACTCCATTGAATGTAATACTTTATCATGCGGCATTGCACCCAAACTCATTTGCGCGAGGAAACGCGTATGACCAAACAATTCATGTTCATATAATATTTTATCGATCACCTGTTGAGGACTACCTACTAATAAGGCTCCTTTGAGATCAGTTGATGCATCAAAATCCTTTCTTGTACCCGGAGGCCATCCACGTTCCCTGCCGATTCGATTCATTACTTCCGAGTAAGGAGGATAGAATTCATCCCTTGCCTGCTGCGCGTCGTCGGCAATATAAGTATGTGAGTTAATACCCAGTTGAAGCTGGCTGAGTTCATGCCCCGCTTTTTTATAGACATCGCGGTAAAGCTGTACGTAAGGTGCAAATCTTGCCGGCAATCCGCCGATGATCGCGAGAGCCATCGGCAATCCATATTCTGCCGCACGTACTACCGATTCAGGAGTACCGCCGACACCGACCCAGACAGGTAATTTTTTTTGATAAGGTCTTGGATAAACTCCACGCTTATTAATAGTTTGTGTCAGGGTGCCTTTCCAGTCGATTATTTCTGCTTGATTTAATTTCAAAAGCATTTCCAGTTTTTCGGTGAATAAGGCATCATACTTATCAAGATCATAACCAAACAAAGGAAAAGATTCGATAAATGAACCGCGACCGGCCATGATCTCTGCGCGGCCGCCTGATAATAGATCCACTTCGGCGAATTGCTGGAATACCCGGACCGGATCATCAGAGCTCAATACGGTGACGGCACTGGACAACTTTATGTTCTTTGTTTTTACAGCGGCTGCTCCAAGTACAACAGCCGGTGATGAAACCAGGTAATCGGGACGATGATGTTCGCCAACTGCAAATACATCCAGTCCCAATTGGTCTGCCAGCTCAATTTCTTCGAGCAGGTTGATCATCCGCTGGCGCGGGCTGATAGTTTCCTTAGTGGTCGGATGAGTTCCGAGATCCGCGAAAGTATAAACTCCGATTTCCATGGGCGTCAAAGTTAACTCAAAGAGAAAAGCGGAGAAAGAGAGCGATGGTTCTATGATATGTTTTTCCTCGCTCCCGCTCTGGTTCTCGCTCTATTTTACTCCGAGTTCTCTCTTTATTCGCATGGCTTCCTTTGCATGTTGTAGCCCGGCGATAAGCAGGTAAATAACTATTGCCCGCACAAGCCAGCCCATAATAGCGCCGCGGCCTCCGGTAATAGCTATTGTATAGATCCATTCCCCGAAAAATACGACCGCTGCAATAATTATCGCCGTCAATGGTTCTTTATTCGCTAAAAAACCTAAGCCCGTAAGTATTACAGGTATTGCTGACACCGCAAGGACCGTTATGAGGTTAAAAGCGCTTAACATAGCAAGTCCGAGAAAACCACTTACCAGCAAAATGGCTGCGGCAATAAAAAGGTTATTGCGTGTTTTATGGATCTCTATGGCCAAAACTTCTTTCTGCGTCTCACTATAATTCTCATAATAACCCGACACTTCACTGTCTGGTTGTTGAGTGGTGTTGCCGTTTTCTATCATGATGGAAGGTTTTACACAATATAATAAAAAGCCGTTCCGGAAGGAACGGCTTTAAAAGAATTGCAATAATTGATGATCGCAGGCAATATCGACTGAAGATGTCCGTATCAGAACCCTCTCTGCGGGACTTCGAGCTTTAGATCTCTCTTCAGCATCGCATCCCTGTTGGCCATTTCCCAGGCTGTATAAAAAACAAGTTGTGCTCTTTTTGCCATCAGGTTATAATTGATCTTATCAGGTGTATCAGTTGGACGGTGATAGTCGCCTCCCAGCATCCCATCATAATAGAAAATGATAGGAACGCCTTTTTGCGCGAAATTGTAATGGTCACTGCGGAAATAAATGCGCTGCCTGTCATTCGGATCATTGAATTTATAATCTAATTCCATCTTTGTATACTTCTTATTGATCGACTCACTAATTACCTTAAGATCGGTGCTTATTTTATCGTCGCCCACCACGTACACATAATTAGAAGAATCGCCCTGGTGACGGCTTGTGTCCACACGTCCAATCATATCTATGTTCAGATCAACTGTTGTTTTGTCCAGTGGAAATACGGGGTGGTTGGTATAGTAAGCCGATCCCCATAGTCCTTTTTCTTCACCACTCACTGTCATGAACACCATTGTTCTTCTCGGACCCTTGCCAGCTTGTTTGGCCTTTACGAACGCTTCTGCAATTTCCAAAACGCCTACAGTTCCTGAGCCGTCATCGTCGGCGCCATAATAAATAACAGTATCACGTTTACCCAAATGATCATAATGTCCCGTTACAGTGCCTTCCAATACTCCGAGCACATCACTGCTTTGAAGATTGGTAGTAGCCTTATTAAAAGCCAATGTAAGATCAGCGGGATAGGTTTTAGGAGGAATAGCACCCGCTTTTGCCTTGGCATAATCATCACCCATGATCGCTTCTGCGACTTTTTCCGAAACCTGGAATTGATTGGGCCGAACCACCTTCTGGAAAGCGTTTACATACATGTTACCTTTGGGGTTGGTTTTAGTCGATCGTGGGAAATTAGCCCCAATCACCAGCACCGCAACTGCCCCATTTTTTTGAGCCGCATCCAGTCTTGCAAACGGGTTGGTAAAATTGCCTCGACCCTGTTGTACCTGTGCAGGGAGCATCAATACGGCTTTGCCACGCACATCAAGTCCTTTATAATCATCGTGCAGTGAGTCTACCAGGCCATTGCCTACAAATACGATTTCACCAAAACGATAGGTGGCGGTGCTGGTCTGACCGATGCTCAATGAAAAATCCTTGTCCAGTTCAAAAATTTTTCCGTTGACGTCGATAGAAGCGCTAAGAAGTGAATCCTGGTAAACGCCATAGGGCAGTTGATAGCTGCCATTATTACCAGGTGTCAGTCCAAGAGATCTGAACTGGCTTTCAATATAAGCCGCAGCTTTTTTCTGTCCAGGCGTAGCAGTTTCCCTGCCCTCCATTTCTTTGGAAGCAACAATGTAGAGATGCTTTTTCATGTCATCCGGCGTGATGGATTTGGCGAAGGTTGTGGGGTCATTTTTTTTCTGTGCTGAGGCGATCAGAACGGGCAATAAAAGAACGATAGCGAATAGCTTTTTCATGTGCATGTTTTTTGGAAAAAATAAAAATCCCGCCTAATTAAGTAGTGGCCAAGTTTGAAGTTTATTTCACGCAATGCGACGCAAAGATTAACAGCTGATTTCGTGGCATCGTAGTCCCGCCATTTGGCGGGATAGCGTGAGCAATTATTTCCAAATTAGACACTTCCGCTAATTGCGGGAATGTCAAACTTAGTGCAAAAAAAGTTTGGGATAATAATCGATTGATGAATGGTTTCGATCAAACGCAGGCGATCTTGTTGACCCTTGTCGCATGCCGGCCGCCCTCGAAGGCCGTATTCATAAATATGTTCACCATTTTTTCGGCATCACCCTCTCTTACAAAACGTGCGGGAATGCAAATGACATTAGCATCATTGTGTTGGCGGGCGAGTTTTGCCAATTCTTCCCCCCAACATACAGCTGCCCGGATACCCTGGTGTTTATTGGCAGTGATCGCCACGCCATTGGCGCTACCGCAAATCAATATCCCGAAGGAAGCTTCTTTTTTTTCCACCGATTGGGCGACCGGGTGAGCAAAATCGGCATAGTCGGCAGACTCTTTTGAATGAGTGCCGAAATCAGTAAACGGATAACCTTTTCCTTCCAGGAAGGAAATTAGATCTTCTTTATAGTCAAAGCCGGCATGATCACTACCAATCGCAATGGGCTTGTTTAAGTTAAATGGACTATTCATAAGAGAAAATTTGAAATATGAATAAGGCTCATGACAAAGGTAACCGATTCATAATTGATGAGCCTATGAAAAAATCCGAAGCCGGACAAAGCTCGGAATCCGAAAAAAGACCCTATAACAGCGAAAGACTTTTTTTAATTCGAACGGTTTCGAATTTCGTATTCAGGATTCGTGCTTTTTATTTCCTGCATTTAGCTCCATTCCTTCATTTCCTTATCCTGTGCCCTGTTGATACGCGAAGCGATGATAATGCTTGCTTCATATAAAGCATATAGCGGGATTGTCACAATGGTAAGACTGAATGGGTCCGTGGACGGAGTGATAATGGCCGCAGCGATAAGAATTAATACAAAAGCGTGACGGCGGTATTTTTTAAGGAACCTGCCTGTAACAATGCCGATCCTCGCCAAAACCATCATCAGCAGTGGCAACTGGAATAATACCCCAATACCGACAGTTGTATATATAAGATTTTCGACATAATCGGAAAAGGTTGGTTTTATTTCGATCAGTGGGCTCAATGAGTAAGAAAAATAGAAATTCACCATAAAAGGGGTGAGAATAAAATAGCCAAAAGCCACTCCGAGGAAAAACAAGAAAGAGACCCAAAAGATCACACCCCTGGTCTTCTTAAGCTCTTTTTCTGATAAAGCAGGCCTTACAAATTTCCAGAACTCCCAGAAGATATAAGGGAATGCAATGATAAAGCCGCCTACAAAAGCAACGGTAAAGGAAGAAATGAACTGACCGGTCATTTCGGTGCTTATAAAGCTCACTTTCACACCTTGCATACACAATGTATTGCCCAACCGGAGAGCATGGCCAGCCTGGCAAAACCATTTATAGGAAACAAAATCGTCGTGAGCGGGAGCCAGCAAGACACTGTCAACGACCTCCCGTACATAAATATAGACAACGATGGCGCCTATCAGTATTGCTACTACCGACCTTATCAGGTGCCAACGCAATTCTTCCAGGTGATCAATAAACGACATCTCCGCATTCGGGTCCTTCTTTCGCTTACTAAGAAAATCGAGTAACGCCATGGTTTTACTAAAGTGCGGCAAAGATAGTGAGCAGACAGACGTCAAAAGAGAAAAGTCAAAAGTGAAATGTCAGACGTCAGACGTGAAACTCAAAAACTGGGGCTGACATCTCACATCTCACCTACTTTAGTTTCTTCATCTTCACCATTTCTATCCGTGTGTCGCTTACATTAATTATGTCAAATTCGTAATCCTCTATGAAAATCCTCTCCTTTTGACGGGGAATCGTTTCGTGATAATTGATAATGTAACCGGAAAGGGTTTCCGATTCGTTCTCCGGGAATTTGAAGCCGTATTTTTCTTCGAGATAATCCAGTTCAAGCCTGCCTGACAAAATATATTCGTTCTCCGAGATCTGCTTCTCCACGAATTCTTCGGTATCATATTCATCCTGTATTTCCCCGAACAACTCTTCCAGTACGTCTTCCATTGTGATGATGCCGGCTGTACCGCCAAACTCGTCTACCACCCAGGCAATGCTTTTTCTTTCTTTGCTGAACTTGGTGATCAGGTCTGCGGCACTCATACTTTCAGGCACTGCAGGGATAGGTAGCAGGATATCTCTAAGATTGGCCGGTTTCTTAAAAAGATCCAGTTGGTGGACGTAGCCGATGATATGATCGATATTATTTTCAAAAACAAGAAGCTTGCTTAGTTTAGTCTCAACAAATCGCGCTTTTACCTCCTGGATCGAAGAATTGGCATTGATACCAATGATCTCTTTCCGTGGTACCAGGCACTGGCGGATCTTCACCCTGGGCAGTTCTTGCGCATTTTCCAGCAACTGTGTATTGCGCTCCTGTTTTTCTTCATCAATGTCCTGTTGAAACAGGTTTTTAAGATCACTTCGCTTGAAAGGGTCCTTTAATTTATCTACCCTGACATTAAACACGTATTTCAGTATCCATTCCGCGAGATTGATAAGCCCATTGGCAATGGGTACGAACATCTGGTAAAAAAAATCCGTAACGCGGGCAAGACCACTGAGCAGGCTTACACTCCTGGCCCTGAAAATAGCTCTTGGAATAAACTCTGCAAATACCAGCACAACGAAGGTGGCCAGTATGATTTCGATAATAATGTGGGCTGAAGCGGGGATACTGACTTTTGAATTCAGGTAAACCCAGACCGGCTGCATGACATTGTCAACCTGCAGGCTGAAGAAAACCAGGAAAATCGTAAAACCTGTGAGCGTAACTCCGAGGAAACTGGCTGGCGAATCAACAAACTTGGCCAGTAAATGCGCTGTGGTGCCTCCCTGTTTTTTCTTTAATTCAATATTCAGGCGATTGGCGCTGTAAAAAGCCATTTCAATGCCAGCGAAAAAAAACATCAGCAATAACGTAAGCACAAACCCAATAATGGTTCTCCATTCTGTCATACATTGTAAAGATAGTAAGAGTTCAGTTGCTGGATGCCCTCATTGCGAGCGGAGCGAAGCAACTGGATACTTAATAGTCCCGTTGTGACCTATATCGGTAGCAACATGCATAATGTTACCACTCGCTCCGTGCGCCTACGCTGACAGCCGTCGGCCTGAGCCTTTGGCGTCGGCACGAAGCTTCGGCGCAAGCGTAAGATGCGAAATATAAACCTAAGAACAAAGATGCTGGATGACAGATGCAGATGTACCAGAATCCAATATCCAGCATCTAGCATCATTCACGTCATTGCGAGGAGCGAGGCGACGAAGCAATTTCCAGGAACTCCTGTACAATGGTCTCCGCTTCGGCACACGCTCTTTTAAAATCATCATTGAGTATGCATTTGTCGAAATGGTCTTTAAAAGAAAGCTCATACGCCGCTTTATTGACCCTTGCCTGCAGCGACTCGGCTGTTTCCGTACCTCTTGATTCCAGCCTTTTTTTCAATTCTTCGATGGAAGGGGGTTCGATAAATAAGGTAAGCAACGATTTTGGATATTGCTGTTGTACATGAATAGCTCCCTTGACATCAATATCCAGCAGTGGCACCTGGTTATTGTTCCAGATACGCTGCAATTCGCTTTTTAATGTACCATAATATTTTCCCTCATACACCATTTCCCATTCAGCAAATTCTTTTTTCTTGATCCTGGCTTTGAATTCTTCCAGCGGTATAAAATAATAATCAACACCATTGGTTTCATAATTTCTCGGCTCCCGGGTAGCGGCAGAAATAGAAAATGCCAGTTGCGGAAATGTTTTGAGGAGGTGCCGGGTGATAGATGTTTTACCGGCGCCAGAGGGAGCAGTGATTACAATCAGTTTATTGTACAAAGCCATGTGCAAAGAAAAGGAATGCAGGGGACAATCTTTTCTTTCCTCCCACTCATAACAAAAAAATGCTGTTGTTATACCTGTACGATCTGGATATTGTTTCCGCAGGTGTCATCAAATACTGCAAGAGTAGCAGGTCCCATCTTTGTGGGCTTCATGCTAAAGACAACTCCAAGACCTGATAAACGTTCATATTCTTTTTGAACATCATCCACGTTGAAAGCCGTGTAAGGTATACCTGCTTCAAACAAGGCTTTTTGAAATATCCTGGCTGGTTCAAAAGCCATAGGTTCCAGCAATAGTTCGACCCCGTCTGGTTGTTCGCCGGCAACAACGGTGAGCCATTTATGGTCACCCAAAGGGATTTCTGTTTTTTTTACGAAGCCCAATACTTCAGTGTAAAATTTCAATGCTATTTCCTGGTCTTTGACCAATAAGCTCGTGACTTTGATCCTCATTATTATGAATTAATGAGCCAAAGTTCAGGCTTGTCGGATTATTGGCCGTATCGGATATTGCTTTTTTGAAGAGATGACACGGATATGCAGACAATTGAGGAGGAGTTAGGTGCAGGGATGCTAGATGACTGATGCGAGACAATGGGTACTAGATATCAGCTGCAGATATCAGTAGGTTGTATCCGGCATGCAACATCAGTATCCGGCATCTATAGTTTTGATCGCTTTTGATAAAATGAAGGTGCGAGACGCGTTGATTTTTTAAAAAGTGCTTTAAATGAACTTACACTTTCAAAGCCGGTCAAAAAACAAGTGTCGGCAACTGAAAACCCCGATCGAAGAAACTCTTTGGCTTTTTCAATCCTTATTTCGGTGAGGTGTTGGTGAGGTGTCCGGCCATAAAGGGATTTGAACAGGCGGAGAAAATGAAATTTTGAAATGCAGGCTTCAGTGGCAATAGCATCCAGGTTGATCCTGTTTGAAAAGTTTTCATCAATGAATCTTTTAGCGTTGATGATCTTTTCGCACAAATGATCTTTCAGCAGAAATTTGTTTTTGAGAGATAATATTTGTTGGTGATAAAACGTCATCCACAACTTCTTTTCAATATTTATAGATAATGATCATCTCCTTACTTTTAGCTTCGTTGTGAACGGCAAGTGCCCTGGCCTTAAGATTGAATCGGGCGCATTCTGGCAAATGACGCTTAGCAGGAACAGGATTTTGTCTTTTTCATCGTTCCTATACACGATTGATTGTGGCTCCCAACTTTTTTAGTCTTCCATCAATGTCCTGGTAGCCGCGGTCTATTTGTTCAATATTCTGGATAATACTTTTTCCATCGGCGCTTAAAGCAGCGATCAGCAACGCCACGCCGGCACGTATATCAGGACTGCTCATTGTAATTCCCCGTAGGGCCTGCTCCCTATCCAAACCGATAACGACTGCACGATGCGGATCACACAAAACAATTCTTGCACCCATATCGATCAGCTTGTCGACAAAGAACAAGCGGCTTTCGAACATTTTCTGGTGAATGAGTACAGATCCTTTTGCCTGGATGGCGGTTACAAGTACTATGCTCAACAGGTCAGGTGTAAAACCAGGCCAGGGATGATCATAAATGGTAAGCACGGATCCGTCTAAAAATGTTTGGATCTCATAACTGTCCTGCGAGGGAATATGAATATCGTCAGCCGCCATGTTCATTCTTATTCCGAGTTGCCGGAATTTTTCGGGAATAACTCCGAGATGTTCAATGCCCGCGCCTTTGATCGTGATATCGCTTTGCGTCATAGCAGCCAAACCAATGAATGAGCCAACTTCGATCATGTCCGGCAGCATGCGATGTTCGGTCCCGGCCAGGTAGCTGACGCCTTCTATCGTTATCATGTTGCTGCCAATGCCGCTGATCTTTGCGCCCATGCGGTTGAGCATTTTGCAAAGCTGCTGCACATACGGTTCACAGGCGGCATTATAAATCGTGGTAGGACCTTTTGCCATTACAGCTGCCATGATGATATTGGCAGTGCCGGTAACAGACGGCTCATCGAGCAACATGTTATTTCCTTTCAGGTTGGGTGCTTCCAGGTGAAAGAATCCATCCTCGGCATGATAATTAAATGTAGCATTCAGTTTTTCAAAACCGATAATATGCGTATCAAGTCTTCTCCTGCCAATCTTATCGCCACCCGGTTTTGGGATAAACGCCTTCCGGAATCTTGAAAGCAGGGGACCTGCCAGCATTACGGAACCTCTAAGCCTTCCGCTTTTTTTCTTGTACGCGTCGCTGTGGAGATAATCAATATTTACATTGTCAGCCTGGAAAATGCAGGTATCTCTTTGAGGTCTTTCAATCTTTACGTTCATTTCCTGCAGCAATTCAATCAGCAGGTTAACATCGAGAATGTCAGGGATGTTCGTAACGGTAACTTTTTCCGGGGTCAGCAATACAGCGCTGATTATTTGCAGGGCTTCGTTCTTGGCGCCTTGCGGGATGATTTCTCCGCTCAATTTATTACCGCCGGTTACTTCGAAGGAATACATGAAAAATTATGACTGTTGGTTAATCAGGTAATAGGAAGATGCAAGATAATTTTTTAGAGTGAGAACAAGTTATTCCATAAAAAAAGAAAGGTTGACAGAATCGTCAACCTTTCTTTTAAAACTTATTACTTACAACCTGCCTGTCGGCAGGCTTAATACCTCTTCTTCTTAAACCCACCGCCGCCGCCCCGGTCACGATCGCGGTTATCATTTCGTCTTCCGCCTCCGCCACCAGAGTTGTTTCGGTGCTGGAATTTCTGTCGAGGTTTGCCATAACCACCCCTGTCGCGGTCGCGGTTGTCCTGCGGCCTAAATGCTTTTACATATGGTGTATTGGTAAATGTAAGCTGTCCATTGGTTATTCCTGAAAGCTCGCTTTGAATCGCGTCGTCATGTACTATTTCTTTGTGCCAGTTGTTATAGGCTAGTTTCATGTAGTAAGCAACTGCATTTGCAAATCCAAGACGTTTGTCAGGATCCTCCTCTGCCAGTGCTTTTTTGATAACGATC
>VBAT01000043.1:5599-14093 GCA_005884665.1 Bacteroidota bacterium | reverse complement strand
CACTTAATGATTCTCTTGTCGGAATGGGATAAGGAGATCTTACTTCCAATTTAAAATCTGAGATCAGGAAAAGGTGATCCCACAATTTGTGACGAAAATCTTCCACATTTTTTAAATGTGGGTTAAGAAATCCCATCAGTTCGATCACAGCCTGTGCATTTCTTTGGCGACGTTCAGGGTCTTCAATCGTCAAAAGGTGCTCGATCATTTTCTGCACGTGACGACCATATTCACGCATTACCATTCCATTCCTGGTAGTATTATATTCCATATTAAGTAAAAACTATTATTAAAAAAGAGATTGTGGTTTAAGCGAGAGAAACGGTGTTATTCAATATTCCGGATCGAAGGTATAAAAATATTCCGGCAGGAGCTAAAAACCATGAATTAAGAGGAAAAAAAGAAGGGGCCCCGAACCAAGGCCCCTTTTACAAGCCACCATCCTCTTCCACCTAAGAGGTCATTTAATTAAAAGTTGATTGACGCAGGATTTTCCAGTTTTCCCATCTGTAAATCTTAACCAGTAAACTCCACTTTCCAGGCTGGCTATTTGCATGTAAGATGACCCGCTCGCCACAAGTTCCCTACTCACCATCATTTGCCCCTGCGTATTATAAATCTGGATATTGAATTGTCCGCTGTAAATATTATCAAATTTAATACCAACAATCCTATTTGAAGGATTCGGATACAAGGTAAATTGAGGAAAATCGGAGTTTTCCAGTGTCAGCTGGCGGATATTACTAAAGCGGCTGTAGCCATTTGAATAAATTTGCTTAATTCTGAAAAAATAAACACCGCTTTCCCCGCTTATTGTCCTGTAAATTAACCTGTAAGCATCGTTGTTTGCCGTGTTTTTTTCAACGCTGCCTATGCTTATAAAGTTGTGCCCGTCCCTACTTACCTGTGCCTCATAGCGATAATCACCATAAGGATCATCAAAACCCCACCATCTCAATTCTGCTCTATCGGCAGTCAGTTTTGTCACGCCAAAATCATGAATGTTTACAGGCAGCAATAACGCCGGACAGGTACAATACTGGAAATTAAAATTTACAAATGCAGATGTCGAAATTGAGCTGTTATAATTACCTCCTGTACAGGTTATGCTTGTAAAAGCACTGATATCATAATTATAAGTGACGCTATCAAGTCCATAGAACTGCGTTAAAAGAGCTGAATCACTTAATGTACGGCAAATCGAAACAGCATTAAGGACGGTATCGTGTGAAATGGACATGAAATCCGGTCCCGAACCAATAGTTCCATCTGTAGCACCCAGCGTGTAAGGGCCATAGTGGTGATTGATGCTGTTAGTTAAAGGACTCACTAATCCCGGCCCGGTGATCTGGTCGGTCCTTATATAATATACATTGGCTGATTGTGATGATGCAGAATTATTCTCGACGCTCACCGAATCTACAACACCAGTGATAGTGATACACAAACGAACGCAAGTGACCATCCCGACCTGGGGATCGAATTTTGGAAATTTGATCTGCATGCTTGTAGCGCCTTCGGGTGTTGCGATAGTTGTATCATAGGCTGTTTGCCCGGCTGATCCGCCGCCGGCGCATTGCGCATAGCCTGTATTACTACACAAGGTGAGGAAGAGGAGGAGGATTGTAACGCTAAAAAAACGAGGGTACACATTTTTCATAGAGTTACGATTTGGTTAGCTCGAATAATAACAATATAAAATTACCCCTGTCACTAATCGCGGGCAATTGTATATATGCCCTATTTTATAACCCGTATTAAGCGAATATCCACAGCAATTATTCTTGCCGTTTTATTCACGATGCGTTGAAAAAAAGGAAGGTAAAGATCACATCGTTTTTATGGCAATTACTATTGAATGAGGTGTCGTTTATATGAGCAAAAAAAGAAGCATATTTCAATCCTTATGCAACAACTACATTTGTGAATCAAAATGACAATAGCTGTTGATACACGTTTTTTGATGGATGACCATCCAGGTGGATTCGGATCATATTTGTATGAAAGTTTTTATCATATTACAAAAGATCATCCTGAGCACCGGTTCATTTTTCTTTTTGACCGGCCTTACGAAAAGAGTTTTATTGAAGGTGAAAATATAAGCCAGGTCATCGCTGGCCCGTCGGCGCATCATCCGCTGTTATGGCAATTCTGGTATAATATAAAATTACCGGGCATTTTAAAAAAACATAAGGCAGATCTATTCATAGGCACCGATGGCGTTTGTTCTCTTTCCGCTAAAACGCCGCAATGCTTACTGGTAAATGATCTTTCTTTTTTACAGCATCCCGCTTTTTTTAAACGATCATTACTCCTTTTTTATAAACGCTATACCCCGCGATTTTTAAAAAAGGCTAACAGGATAATAACAGCTTCCGAATTTTCCAGGAATATTATTATGACTCATTATAAAACCGCGGGCGATAAAATAGCTATCGTTCCCTCTGTTGCCCGGGAAATGTTTCACCCTTTGAATGAAAAGCAGAAAAGCGAACTAAAAAACCAGATGACAAATGGGATTGAATATTTTCTTTGTACGGGGCCTGTTCATCCGCACAAAAACCTGATGGATCTTCTCAAAGCATTTTCCATTTTCAAAAAAAGACAGGCCAGTAACTGGAAACTGGTGCTGACAGGAGATTTTGCAGGCGGGAATAAACAATTTATTAAGAGCCTGGAGACATATAAGTACCGCGAAGATGTTATCGTCGCCGGTAGTGTGCGGGAAAAGGAACTTGTCAATATCATGGGTTCCGCTTACGCACTTGTCTATCCTTCTTTGTGGGAGGGTTCCGGCCTCGCCATACTGGAAGCCATGCGCTCTGATGTGCCAGTGATCGCCTCAGGCGGTTCAGCTATGCAGGAAATGGCCGGCGAAGCAGCTTTGTATGTTGATCCGGCAGATCATGCCGACATAGCTGAAAAAATGATGCGCCTGTATAAAGATGAAAGTCTCCGCAACCAACTAGTGGAAAAAGGCAGGAATGTCTGCAGACAATATAACCTGGAACAATCAACCGCTTTGCTTTGGCAGGCTATTGTCAAAACAGTTGGCTAATGAGCTGCCAAAAAAAAGCGAAACAGTATCTTTGCCTTCTTTACCAATTATAACTAGTATGAGCAAATCAACGATAACGATAGATGTAGAAATGGATGAGAACAGGGTACCTGCGGGCATTACCTGGAAAGCGACCGATGCTGCAAATGATAAACCGCAAAAATCCAAAGCCATGATGCTGGCTTTCTGGGACGGCGAAGAAAAAACGGCATTGCGGATCGATCTGTGGATAAAAACAATGATGGTAGACGAGATGGCTGATTTTTTTTTCCAGACAATGATGACGATGGCAGATACCTATGGCCGTGCCACCAATGATGCGGAAATGGTGGAAGAGATGAAAAAATTCTCCCGTGGATTTTATCAAAAGTTCAGGGAAAAACAGATGAAAGAAAGCAAAGCGTGAAGACGTGAAACGTGAGATGTCAGACATGAGACGTCAGACTGGTAGTCTTTAATCTTTGACACTTCACTATTCATTCTCACCTTTCACGTTTCACTTTTCACTCCTGTATAAAGAATCTTCAAATTATATAACACATGAGTCTCGAACAAACCGTAAATACTGAGCTGAAGGCAGCTATGTTGGCCAGCGACGAAAAATCTAAAAGAGGTCTACGCGCAATTAAAGCCGCCATTCTGCTTGCGAAAACTTCTGAAGGTGCAACAGGAGAATTGAAACAGGAAGATGAGATCAAATTGCTTCAGAAGCTCGTTAAGTCGCGTAAAGATTCATTGGAGATATTCCAGCAACAGAACAGAACCGATCTGGCACAGAAAGAGCTGGAAGAAATCGAGGTGATCGAGAAATTTTTACCCAAACAACTTTCGCCGGAGGAGCTGAAAGCAGTCATTGCTAAGATTATCGCAGACATTGGTGCTTCATCTCCGGCTGATATGGGCAAAGTGATGGGGGCAGCGACCAAGCAATTAGCCGGCAAAGCGGATGGTAAAACCATTTCGTCACTTGTTAAAGAATTGTTGGCAAAATAACTTTGCAGGCCACAGAGAGGCACGGAGGACACTCCGAGAACCACAGAGTTTTTCGGATCTCAGCGGCTCTCAGCGTATTCTCTGAGGCCAGGTTGAAAGTTTAATGATTGTTTAAGAGATATTTTATATCGACTTGAAACCCGCGCACGTTTCATTTCAAACCAGCCAATGATTAAATGATTATAGACCTGATTGTCCTGGTCATCCTTGTACTGGCCATTATTAAAGGTTACCAGCGGGGATTGATCGTCGGATTGTTTTCGTTTATCGCAATTGTTATCGGTCTCGCCGCAGCCATAAAACTTTCCGCGGTAGTGGCGGAGCATCTTGGCAGATCGGTAAAAGTGTCGGAGCGGTGGCTACCCTTACTTTCTTTTTTCCTTGTATTCCTGGTGATCGTGCTGCTTGTTCGCCTGGGTGCAAAGCTTATCCAGCGTAGCATTGAACTGGCCATGCTGGGATGGGTGAACAGGCTGGGAGGTATTGTTTTTTACCTGGCCATCTATATTGCGGTTTTCAGCGTATTCCTTTTTTATATTGAAAAGATGAACCTGTTGAAACCGGATACGATCAGTAAATCGGAGACCTGGCCGTATGTGCATCCCTGGGGTCCGAAGATCGTTGATGGATTGGGAACAGTCATTCCTTTTTTCAAAAATATGTTTGTTGTACTCGAGCAATTCTTTGATGGGATTGCTCACAAGATATCTGCCTTATAGTATCGAATTTTGTCATATATTCAAGTTTTGGAGGCCAGTGTGGAATAAGCTATTTTCGCAAATCTAATGGCGGTGATATAAATTAACGCTATGAAATTAAACTACTTAGCTTTAGCAGTTCCTCTTTTCATGTTCTTTATAGGACTGGAGTATTACTATTCTAAAAAGAACGGAAAAAACTTTTTCCAATACGCAGAATCCATCGCCAACCTGAACGTCGGTATTGCCGAACGCCTTCTCGATATTTTTACAACCGGCCTGTTCTTTTTTGTTTTTGATTACGTTTACAAACATTTTGCAATCCTGGATATCAAGGCCAATGCTGTTACCTGGATACTTCTATTCCTGCTTACAGATCTTGTATGGTATTGGTATCACCGCATGGCCCATGAGATCAATGCTTTTTGGGCGGCGCATGTTGTACATCACCAAAGCGAAGATTTTAATTACACGGTTTCGGCACGCATCACCGTATTCCAGGCAGTCGTCCGGTGTATGTTTTGGAGTGTGTTACCGCTCATCGGTTTTCCTGCAATAATGATCTCTTCTTTCCTGATCATTCATGGAATGTATCCTTTTTTTATTCATACACGCGCTCTTGGCAGATGGGGTTGGTTTGAAAAGTTTTTAGTGACACCTTCGCATCATGGCCTGCATCATGCGTCCAACCCTGAATACCTGGATAAAAACTATGGTGATGTATTGATCATTTGGGACAAGATGTTTGGAACATTTGTAGAAGAAAGAAAAGATATAAAGATTGTATACGGGCTTACCAAGCAGTTGAACAGTCATAGTTTCCTCTGGCAGCATTTCCATTTTCCCCTCGAGATGTATATAAATTTTAAGAAAGCAAAAGGTTTCAGGGCGCGGTGGAAAGTATTGTTCGGAAGGCCGGATGATCTCAATCCCAACTACCGCACAGTGCTTGAAAGAAAACTATTGCGTGTGCATCCGAACAGGAAACCTACTTTGGCTATGCGGCAATATGTGACGACACAGACGATATTTTCGATCGTCCTTTTGTTCGTGGTTGCATTATTTGTTCATTACCTTTCCCTGTTTCAATTATTGTTGCTCTCGTTTTTTATTATTTTAAGTCTTATCAATAGCGGAGCTATACTCGATCAGCGTCGTTGGATATTTTACCTGGAGTATGCGCGTGTAATACTCGTACTCGTAACTATTGGTGTATTTTATCCAAGCAACTGGACATTGAGCGGCATCATGGCTGCCCTACTTTTGCTGATTTGGTATTTCCGCCCCATACAGCGTTTTTACCTGCGTCTTTTGTATACTAATTCGCAATCCTGAGCTTTCATTGATCTTTCTGGTTTAAAATGGTCTTCAAGCTGTTATATTTGCATTATGAAGGCCGGTAATACCTTTACAGGTTTTTTTTTGCGGCAAAACGACTATTTTAGCAAAAATTAATTGCCTCCGGGGGGAAAATGAGTTACGAGATCAAACAGCATGAAAAATTCAAATTCATTGAAGAGGGCAACGGGGAACCGCTGTTGCTTTTGCACGGTCTTTTTGGGGCGTTGAGCAACTTCGAAAGCCTGATTGAATATTTCAAGAATTACAACAAGGTTATTGTTCCTCTGCTGCCTTTGCTGGACATGGATATCCTGCATACGAGTGTCGGCGGTCTTGCCAAATTCGTTCATCGGTTTATCGAGACAAGACAATTAAAAGATGTGCACCTGATGGGTAATTCTCTGGGTGGCCATGTTGCTATTCTTCATATCCTCAAACATCCCGAGAGGATCAAAACGCTTATACTTACAGGCAGCTCGGGTTTGTTTGAAAACGGGATGGGCGACAGCTATCCTAAAAGAGGGGATTATGAATATATAAAAAGGAAAACTGAACTGACATTTTACGATCCTAAAATGGCAACTAAGGAGCTAGTCGACGAGGTTTACGGCATGACGAATAACAGGTTGAAAGTCATTAAGATAATAGCATTGGCCAAAAGCGCTATCAGAAATAATTTAGGGGAAGAACTCAATCAAATCAAGCAACCGACGTTATTAGTATGGGGAAATAATGATACGATCACCCCGCCATTTGTGGCCCGGGAATTTAACAGGCTGATCCCCAACAGCGAACTCTATTTTATTGATAAATGTGGTCATGCACCAATGATGGAAGTGCCGGAAGAGTTCAATGTAATCCTGCATAAATTTTTGAAAAAGCACAATGAGCCTGCAACAGTTGCATGAGCATTGTAGTCTTATCAGAAAACATCATAAAACGCCGCTATCCATGTTAACAATTGATCTTGCATCTCAAACGCTTCCTTATCTCCGCCTGCACGACAAAATTTACCAGGCTTTGCAGCTGATGAATGATCACCAGGTTGCGCACCTTCCTATTGTCGATGGGGAAAAATATGTGGGTATTATCAGTGAAGACGATCTCCTGCTTGCAGAAAATGATAATGCACCGTTGAGCGAACTACAACAATCTTTTGGTAACGCATCCGCCAAGACTGATGAACATTTTTTAAGAGCCATACAGGTAGCTGCCGAAAACGGCCTGAGCGTAGTGCCTATTGTAGATAATGAAAATGATATTGCCGGGGCAGTAACATATAACGACTTGTTGAAATATGCTTCGGATTTCATGAGCCTTCATGAACCCGGGGGACTGATCGTCCTTGAAATGGGAAGTAACCAATACTCATTCAAGGAAATTAGCAAGATATTAGAGACAAATGATGCCCAAATTACCCAATTAAATACACTAAATAACCCCGAAACGGGTATTATGCGTGTCACGATACGTATCAATAAACCAGACGTATCGGATATTGTTGCCGCCTTCCAGCGGTATGAATATGACGTAAAATACTATTTCGGCGAGGAACTTTATGTCAATGAACTGCGCACTAATTACGATAACCTCATGAACTACCTAAAGATTTGAACGATTTTTGTTTCTTCTTTTGTCATAGATAAAAAAAATTGCGGTTAATTTGATTTTGAGCGACCCATCCTAATGAGGGAAAAAAGAATATATTGTCTATGGCTCTTATTAGCGCTTGCTTGCTGCTATTGCGGGTATTCACAAACACCCGGTAGCAGTGATTCGTTACTAAATAGACCCCCGGCCGACACTTTACATCATGCCCAGGCTGCAGCTGCCTTCGTAGTAAGGAGCATCTACATTGAAGGAAATAAAAAGACAAAGCAGGAATTCATACTCCGCGAAATTCCCTTCAAGGTAGGCGAGGCTTATATTCTCCAGGAACTGGTAAAAAAATTCGAGATCGCCCGGAAACAGCTCATGAATACAACCTTGTTTCATGAGGTTGTCGTGGCATTGAAAAGTTTTGAAGGATATAATGTGGACGTTTCGGTGCAGGTAAGAGAACGCTGGTATATTTTCCCGGTCCCCTATTTCAAACCGGTTGACAGGAATTTAAATCAATGGGTCGTTGAACAAAAAGCCAGTCTTTCAAGAGTAAACTATGGCGCCAAACTTTTATACAATAACGTTACGGGTCGCAATGATAAACTCAGGCTCTGGATTATCGGTGGTTATACAAAACAGATATCATTCAGTTATGACCGGCTCTATATTGACAGGAAGCTCAGGTGGGGATTCAACTTCAGCTTCGCGATGGGTAAGAACAAGGAAGTTAATTATAATACGATCAACGATAAACAGGCCTTCCTGAAAGAAGATAGTTACCTGCGAAACTTTCTGAATATTG
>VBAT01000043.1:0-5569 GCA_005884665.1 Bacteroidota bacterium | reverse complement strand
TTAAGACGCGGCACAGGTTTGGGCTTATGTTTACTCGTGAGGTAGTGAGCGATACCGTAGTTAAATTAAACCCGGTTTATTTTCCTTCTTCTCAAAAAAGTTTAAGTTTTCCTGAGATCTATTACAGGGTGTCTTATTATGATCTCGATTACATTCCTTATCCCACCAAAGGCTATGCAGCCGAAGTATTTGTGGGTAAAAAAGGATTTAACAAGAACATTAACCTGTGGCAACTGAGCCTAAATGGCACGGGTTTATGGCCTCTCGGTAAAAAAACATTTTTCACATTGATCGCGTATGGGGCAATCAAACTTCCGTTTGAGCAACCCTATGTCACGCAGCATATGCTTGGCTATAGCGATGTATTTCTCCAGGGATATGAATATTATGTCATCGATGGAGTGTTGGCCGGGTATATAAAAACAGCGATTACGCGCAAACTTTTTAATTTCAGCATCAAGCTGCCACAAGGTAAAAAATGGACAGCCCAACGCATTCCCTTTAACTTTTACGGTAAGATCTATGGTAACACAGGGTATGTTTACAATCCACAACCCGGAGAAAATTATCTTACCAACAGGATGCTTTATTCCACAGGAATAGGGATTGACGTTCTTACCCTCTACGACTTTACCCTTAAGCTAGAATGGTCTTTCAACCAGTTAGGGCAAAACGGCCTATTTTTACATAGAAAGTCCATCTTTTAGTATGTATGCAGCCATCTATAGCCGGGTAATGGAAGAAGAACAACGGCACGAAGTACAGGTGTTTTTTGATGAATTGATAAAACAGAACATCGAACCTGTTATCTGGCTTCATTTTTATGAGCAGATCAAGGAAAAGATCCAACTTCCACCCGACACAAAAACATTTTCACTCTCCGAACATCTTATTGACGAGATCGAATTTATCATCAGCCTGGGAGGAGATGGAACCTTATTGGATACCGTCACTCTGGTAAGGGATAAGAACATTTCCGTCATGGGAATTAATTTCGGAAGATTGGGATTCCTGGCAAGTATCGGCCGTGATGAAATGAAAGTGGCCATAAAGGCAATAGCCAATAGATCATATATCGCCGATAAGCGGACAATGATACATCTCGATGCCGATCTTCCGCTATTTGGAAATATTCCGTATGCGCTGAATGAGTTTTCCGTGCACAAACGGGATACTGACCCGATGATAAAGATCCACACTTATCTCAACGGGGAATTTCTGAACACCTACTGGGCAGATGGATTGATAGTAGCCACGCCAACTGGTTCCACAGGTTATTCCTTAAGCTGCGGCGGCCCGATCGTGTTTCCCGAGTCGGGAAGTTTTGTCATTACTCCTGTTGCTCCACATAACCTGAATGTCCGGTCGATCATCGTTCCGGATGATAATATCATTTCATTTGAAGTAGAAAGCCGCTCGGACAACATCATCTGCGCCCTCGACTCAAGGAGGGAGATCGTGGGTAAAAATGTGCAACTCGCCGTGCGCAAAGAAGGCTTTCCTGTAAATCTTGTCAGGCTGAGTGAAAACAATTTCCTTCAGACCATTCATAATAAATTAACGTGGGGGCTGGATAAAAGAAATTAGGAGCGCAGTACAGGATGCTAGATACTAGATGCTGGTTGCCGGATGCTGTCAATCCTATAGGAAGCTGACATCTGGAATCCAGCCTCATTTCTTCCAGAAAAGCAGCCCCCGGCGGGTTGTGGATGTCTATGTTAAACGAATTTAATAGCCCTCTAATGAAAGAAAATGGCTATTTTTCCGTTCTATTTTTTCCGAACCAATTTTCTGGATATGAGGATCAAGTTTATTGCAATCTTAGCTATTACATTTTTTTCAGCTTTCCAGGCAATTGCACAGGATGCGATCGTCCAGGAAGGCGAATTTGGCATTGGAATAGGCGGCGCTCATTATTTTGGCGATTTAAATACCAGGGCCAGGATCAACCGCATTAAGCCGGCAGCTACAGTTTTCTTTCGCAAGACCTTTGGCAATTATATTTCGGCACGTGTAGGAGCGAGTTTTGCCCAGGTTGGCTACTCGGATATTTACAATACGCATAACGAATATATGTACCGGCGCAACCTGAGCTTCAACAGTAATGTTTGGGAGCTTGCGCTGCAGGGCGACTTTAATTTTTTCAGGTTTCTTCCGGGCGAACCTCAGTATAATTTTACTCCTTACGTTACAATTGGCTTAGGCGTTTTCAGTTATGATCCTTATGCTTATCTCAAAGGAGAAAAGATCTTCCTGCGCCCACTTGGTACAGAAGGACAGGGTAGCTCACAATATCCCAGCCGGAAGCAGTACAGCACCATGGGCATCTGCTTTCCGATCGGCGCCGGAGTAAAATATGCAATCAATGACAGGATCAATATCGCTTTTGAGATCCTTCACCGTATTACCACAACTGATTATCTCGACGATGTAAGCACCACTTATGTGGATCTTTCCATATTTCCTCCTAATCCCGATGGGTCTACTTCACAGGCTGCGCTGCTAAGCGACCGTTCTTATGAGACCGGTGAGCCAATCGGCATCGACGGCCGGCAACGAGGAAACAGCAAACAGAAAGACCAGTATCTGACCGCCATGTTCCATATCACATTCAACCTGCAGTCGTACAAGTGCCCGACGGCTAAGTATTGAGAGCTCACCCAAGACGTGAATGGTGTTCCGATAGCTATCGGGAGGTCAATGGTGGATGATGCTGGATACTGGATACTAGATTCTGGCGCATCTGCATCGAGCATCCGGCATCCAGTTGAGTCGGAGCCTGGCAATGACGGCATTCAGCATCAACCTCCCAATTCTCTTATAAAATCTGCCCAAATCCCGCCAATTGCGATACCTTCGCTCCCCTGAAATTCTATGTCGCAGCTACTGGAAAAGATTGACAAGACCCGCCTCCCCCGTCATATAGCCATCATTATGGATGGTAATGGCCGCTGGGCCAAAGAACAGGGGCAGGACCGCCTTTTCGGCCATTTCCACGGAGTCGAAAGCGTTCGGAATATTGTGGAAGGCTGTGCCGAACTCGGTGTCGAATATCTTACGCTTTATGCTTTTTCTACTGAAAACTGGGACCGCCCGGAATATGAAGTCGTGGGTTTGATGGAACTACTTGTAAACACTATCCGGGAAGAAGTAGGAACGCTCAACAAAAATAACATCAGGCTACATGTCATTGGCGACATGAACATGCTTCCGGATTATGCCAAAAAAGAACTCGGCGAAGCGCTCGAGATCACCCGAAAAAATACAGGATTGAACCTTGTGATGGCTTTAAGTTACAGCGGCAGGTGGGAACTGCTGAATGCAGTAAAGAATATTGCACATGATGTAAAGGAAGGAAAGCTGAAGTTGGAAGCGATTGACCAGGACACACTACAAAAATTTCTTTGTACTAGTGAGTTCCCCGATCCTGAATTGATGATCAGGACAAGCGGTGAATACAGGATCAGTAATTTCTTGCTGTACCAGCTGGCATATGCCGAGCTGTATTTTACAAATGTCCGCTGGCCTGATTTCAGGAAAGAAAATCTCTATGAGGCATTGGTGGACTATCAAAACCGGGAACGGAGATTCGGAAAAACGGGTGACCAGTTAAAAACAGAATCAAATGGGCACGAGGTCAAATAAGCCAGGGGGCTCCCCGACTTTTATGACTTCTTTGACAGTATGGTTCAAACTCTTTGGATATTTACCGTTAATTTGCCGCGGCAATAAGCTGGCGGCCGTTTTAATATGTTAATAACAAGCCGGTTGCAGTCCGTACCGGGTGAAAATGACTGAATTGAATAATCAAAACATGCGACAATTTTTATTTCGTTTTAGTGGCTTATTGGTAGTGGTGATTGCATCAGTGATCAGTGTACATGCGCAGGATACAACGAAACCCACTTCTGTGGATGTGGATCTTCTAAACATCGAGAACTCAAAAATCCCCAAAGAATATATAATAGCCGGTGTGAATGTCACCGGTATTCATCATCTTGATACAGCAATAGTACTTTCCATTTCCGGTTTACAGGTAGGCGATAAACTGACGATACCCGGCAGTGACCTGTTCGCCAAATCCATTCAGAACTTATGGAGGCAAAAACTGTTTTCCAATGTCCAGGTATATATCACAAGGGTGGAGGGTGAAAGGATATGGATTGAGCTGAATGTTGCTGAACGTCCCCGACTGGGCAATTTTAAGTTTGTAGGCATCAAGAAAACCGAAGCGGAAGAATTACAGGGAAAGGTCGGCCTCGTTAAACAGGTGATCATTACGGAAAATATGCGCCGGAATATTGTAGAAGTCACTCAAAAGTATTACCGCGATAAAGGTTTTCAGAATATAAAAGTGACCATCAATGAAAAGCCTGATCCCGCCTATGCCAACTCTAATTTTATCACCATCTATGTTGACAAGGGCGGTAAGGTAAAGATTGACGAGATAAATATTTTCGGCAATGAGAACGTAGAAGAGCTGAAGATCAAAAAGCAGATGAAGGGAACAAAGGAAATGATGAAATTTACCCTGTTTCCTTCGAAGATACCAAGTCCTTATGGCGAAAATAAGCCGGTCAGCTTCAAGGAATATGTAAACAACTGGGGCTTTCTTTCATTTTCCAAGACAAGAAACGTGTTGGATCCTTATATGAGGATCAAATTAAGTTCAGCAAAATTCAACCAGGTTAAATACGAGGAAGACAAAGACAAAATAATCAAGTACTATAACTCTTTGGGTTTTCGTGATGCACAGGTTGCAGAAGATACTGTCATCTCGGGCACTGGTAAAAACAAAGACAAGATCAATGTTGATATCAAGATGAACGAAGGAAGAAGGTATTACTTTGGAAATATAGCCTGGAAAGGGAATTCCAAGTATTCCGATTCGCTGCTTACCATCTTATTGGGTATTCATAAGGGGGACATTTATAATCTCGACATTTTAAACAAGCGCCTGGGAAAAGAATTATCCCAGGAAGGCGGGGATATCAGCGGTTACTACATGGACGATGGTTATCTTTTCTTTCGTGTAGAGGCCGTGGAAACTGCCGTATACAACGACACTATTGACCATGAGATAAGGATCGTGGAAGGTCCGCAGGCCCGCATCAAAAACGTGACGATCTCCGGTAATGAGCGAACAAAAGACCATGTGATCCGGCGCGAACTCAGGACGATTCCGGGCGAATTATTCAGCCGCACTGACCTGATCCGTTCACAAAGGGAGCTTGGCAATCTTCAATACTTCAACCAGGAAACTATTAATCCCGGTGTTGTACCAAATGCTGAAGATGGCACTGTTGATATCAACTGGAAGCTGGAAGAAAAATCTTCCGACCAGTTGGAACTTTCTGCCGGCTGGGGTGGTGGTATTGGTCTTACAGGTACCCTGGGTGTGACCTTCAATAATTTTTCCATCAAGAATATCTGGAAAAAGTCTGCCTGGGATCCGTTGCCAACCGGTGACGGGCAAAAGCTAAGCTTGCGTGTTCAGTCGAATGGCAAGGCATTCCGTTCTTATAATTTCTCATTCACAGAACCGTGGCTGGGTGGTAAAAAAAGGAAT
>VBAT01000042.1:75713-78502 GCA_005884665.1 Bacteroidota bacterium | reverse complement strand
TGCGTCCGCGTTTCGGAATATTCCTGCGTCAGTCAAACCTATTGTCTCAAAAAAAACGGGAAGAAATGGCGCCGCTATTACCAGCCCGGCATAAGGAACGTACAACGGTTCGTCACCTGATGTTCCTTCTTTTTCACTGATCAGTACCTGCTCTTGTTTTTGTTTGGTGGATAACACCTTTTCTTTCGTTGTTGCCCGTTGCCTGTCCAATTGTTTCCCTATATACCTGCCGGCAATAGTTTTCTTTTCATCAATTATTCCAAATGCTTTTGAAGAGAAATGAGGTTCCAGTTCAACTGCATCGGTGATGTTCCTGATTGTGGTCCTGAATTCAGTTTCAGGAGCAGGCGACAAGAGTGCATTTATAAAATGGCGAATTGTTTTTTGTATTGCTTGTGGAAACACGGTTGTGAAAACAGGGGGATTGATCATGTTACCGAGAGTCTTTAGCCATTTATGTTGTGGATAAACACAGACAAGTTGATCAATGAACATAATAAACGAGATTGCCGGGTTGTTATCGTACAATTGCGCAAGCAGGATATTTCGCGCAGTTTTTTCCAATGAGTCCGGCGCCATTTGCATTTCCGCCTCCATCCATAATTGCAACCGTAGCAATCCCAGCCTGGCTGCCGATCCACGACCTGATGCTATCGCAATCGATTCAATAAACGAAGATGAAAACACCAGTAGCAACCTGTTCCGGGCGTCAGCATTCATCAAAACATCCTGGATGATGTTCATTGTTGACTGATCATGATCCATGTTCAATGATTGCAACAGCATGGATTCCCATTCCTGCTGGTTGGCAGCTTCTGTTCCAAACCATGGCATCAATCCTGTTTGCAGATATTCTTTCCAGGCAAGCCACTGTCGCATGGAAGCAGGTAATACAAACATTGCTTCAGAACGCTTCGCCGCGATTTCCATTTTTTTTTCCGGCAATCCCGACACTTTTTTGACAATTAGTTCTACCAGCATGTCACCAATATGATCCTGCTGTCTTTCCCAATCAAGATTGCCAAGGTCAATTTCCAGGTAATCGGCTGTAATAATTGTTTGTTCGTCGGCCAGTTTATCGAATTGAATAGAAAGACGCGATGCAGCATACTTTATCATATTGGTGAATGAGTCAGCCAGCCCATGAAAATCTTTCATATCACTCAGCGATAACTCCACTACCTGTTTTTGAATAATATGCCTGTTCATCCTTATATTTTTTTTGCAACCCAGTCATGAATGGTATCCAGCACTTTGATCATGGCGCTTTTGGCCGATTGTATCATTATTTCTGTTGCGGCAGGATTACTGAGTGTCTGAACCCATGTTTGAAATGCGGTTTCGAAATCATGCATCATGAATATGTTCAGCCATACTACCCTTACCTGCAGCGATGCTGGAAGCTCACGTTGTATTACCGCCGAAGCCACTTCCTGGAAACCTGTATCACCAAACCTGTCACCAACAGAAGGTAGCGCTACCAATACCTGTTGTGAATAAAGATCCCGCCCAAAACCCGGCGCTATGGTACTGTCGATTGCCAGCGGGATCGTAAATAATGTGTCGTTCAATAAAAAGGCCTGGTAGTCCTGTGGCCGGAGCAATATATTTTCCAGGAGGTGCAGACCTTCTTCGGGCACCCATTGAGTAGTGAAGTAATTCATAGAAGCCTGGACGGCTGTCAGTGCTAATGCCGGAGTAGCAAACGAATCTTCTGAAATGGCAATAATATCCAGTTCATCATTGAGCACAACAAATTTGAATAATACTCCCGCGGTGATGATCTGGTAATTTTCAATAGCTCTTCCCCATTGAATAACCGAGGTAGCCGCATCCTGCGCTTCAAATAAAAATGAAAAGTTATCGGCCGGGCTTCTTAACAGGGGTGCGTTGAGTATGTCTGTGATCCGGAATCCAAATAACACCGTAGGTCCAACGATCGTCACTATTGAGAAATTAGGCGCGGGATCCTTCCATCTTGTCTTGCGAAGATTATCCGGCAGCTGCAGCAAATGCACCAGTTTTTTCTCGGTAACTGAAATATTTGTAGTGTTCCAGGATGGCTTACTATGATTATACGCCTGAAAACTTGTGGCGGCCAGTTCCGGCAGGGCTTTCAAAAAATTTTGCTTGGCCAGGTTCAATGCACTACCTGATTTTTTATTCCATACACCATAGTACCGGAAATCCTCACCCAGCCTAGCGATCAAATGATCCAATAACAGGCTCCTGCGTGATTCATTTTCTGTTGTAGGGGTCGCGAGAGCCGTCTCATACGTGATTTTGAGGTAATCATTGTAAAACGGAAGTAATTCACGAAGATTAGCAGGAAATCTTGTCTCAGGCTGGGTATTATCAATAGACAACAGGTCCGGCGTATGTTTTAATAATGTTGAAAAACCGGCCAGTACCTGTTCAAAGAAAAAAAGATAGCCCCTCATCTGTGCATTTACCGGTGTTCTTTCTGCAATAGAAAGATCATAAAAAGCGGGATACTCATATTGCAGAGGATAATATTCGGTTGATGCGGGCAACAGCTCAGGCTCTGGAATTGTTATGGGAGGAGGCAACGATGGCGGGGTTGTAACAGCGCCGCTTTTTAATGCCTGGAACAGGGCGAACACGGTACTGATATCATATGATTTGTTGACACCGCGCTCACGAACGATGATCCGGGATTTAAAAATGTTCAAACGTGGCCTGCGAAAAATATCATCCACCAGGCGGAGACAGTTTTCTTCACTGTCGCCAGCCGGAACGTTATCAATATAGCTTTGAATGGAAAGATT
>VBAT01000042.1:47014-75694 GCA_005884665.1 Bacteroidota bacterium | reverse complement strand
CTCCAGCATTAAATGAAGAATATCTGAAAGAAAAATGCTTCGGCCGGGTGCATTGCGGAGTTGGGCATCGCTAAGATAACCGTGCTGTAGCAATGGTCCCTCGTGAATCTCATCCTCGATATCTGAATTGGCGTCAACAATGCTGTTGTAAGGCTGGAAAGTAAAATCCGGACTAATAAACCTGTCAAGTATAAAAAATATTTCTGCAAGAATATTTTCTGTATCAGTGCCGGGGGTTAACTCTATTTCGGCCTGTATACCGATTTCCTGGTAATCAATAGCACGGAAAGTTTCAAAATCTTCTGCAAGGTTTCTTTTATCCGACAACAATGCTTTTACCTGTCCTGACAAAGAGAATCCTTTTTGTATTATTTTATTATAGGTGTCCACCGGGCCGGTAATACTGGAAAGCAGGGCTATAAATTCGTTTTCGACGGTTAGTCTTTCAAGATCAGTGGAAATATCAGTATTAATGCGAAAAATTACCGGTACTTTGGCAAGACTAAGAATATTATACGTTATCATGAGCGTCGATGTATATGCTCCATCTGGTTGAGGGTCGAGTTGCGGGTGAAGTGGGTTACCTGTTTGCAGCGTTATATTCACCAGGCCCATACTGCTGCGGAACATAATGTAATTATTATCTACGGTATCCCAGGTAAATGGAAAGATCAGGTCGGCCCAGTATCGTTTAACTATTCCCGTAGGAAGGGTGACATCCCTGAAAATGGAAAGAATGCTTCCATTAAGTTCCCCCAACACAATATCCGGCGACCACTCGAGCAAAACATCGTATAAACCTTTTAGATTTATTACCAGCCCTTCGGTAAAACTGTATTGATTATTTTTTAAAAATAGGGACGGCACAAGGTCATCTGTCAGGGGTATTGACCATGCGTTGCGTATCGTATCCAGGTCAATAAGGAATTTTCTCCAATCGTAAAGTGTGACAGGAGCATTATGCAAAACAGTCTCCTGGTTGAAAAAATCCCTGGTCAGCGCATCTGGTTTTCCATAAAGTTGTAAAAGCTGTCTTGCTGAGATATTATTCAGGTGTCCCAGTTCAGTCAATGTAAAACAAAGAGCATCGATAGTAGTAATACCAGTATCATGTTCATTATGATCTGTCCATTCCGAACCAGAGTAAACCTGGATATCTTTGATGGCTTCGGAACGCAGGGCCGCATAAAACTGATCCGGCGTAGCTGGTGGATCATTTGTAATAACTGCAGGGACAGGATTCATTAAACAGTCATTTTATGTTCTTTACCGTTTGCCCGGATTATCGATTTCTTCTCCATGTCCGCCAATTGTGGAGCTACCTGGTTTTGCAGGTTATGTATTAACGAATGAACCTGGATGTAAGGCAGGTTACCAAGAGAAGCAAGTATTACATTGGCTTCGTCCAGCGTCAGTTTGATTGTGAGTTCAGGCATGACTATGATTTTGTTTTATTGATAATGTTTAATTTATTTTTATTACAAACCCTGTTATAAACGTTTAAAAATCTTTGTTTTCATTTTTGGTCATCCTTTCGATTTTTTCATCCAGTTCACGTACGGCGTTCATCAGTATATATACAAGCGGGCTTGAGTCCAGTACAAGTATATCGTCCGGGTAATCGGTTTCATCGCCCGGAGAAGCTATGTTTCCCATGCGCTTCACCATATAAGGAAATATTTTTTCTACTTCCTGGCCAATCAACCCAACCTGCTCTTCGTTAACCGGCGTACCCGCTTTCCCGTTGTACCTGAAATTCACGGCGCGCAATGATTTTATTTTCTGTAATCCGTCGCTGAAATCAGTGATATCCTTTTTTGTACGGATGTCGGAGGTGGTGAGCCAGGCAGTACCGCCTGCGTTTTTAATTGCATGCCCATACACATGAAACATAATGGGAACGGCAGAATCTGGTGCTACAGATCGTACCGCCTACAACAAGCCGGCCATTGCGGATCAATATCTGTGGTGTATCGTTTGTACTGAATAGAATGCTTTGATTGGAAACCGTATTAATAAATAATCCCCCATCCTGGTTTTGCGCAAAACCATAGTTCTGTTCAACATTGCCCCCATTAACCGCAAGGTTCCTTACATTGGAATGAAAGAACATAGCACGGGTACCTCCGGGCCCATTGCCGCCTATAACGACTGTTCCCGCTCTTGCCTTGCTGACGGTATTAGGGATGCCCACTTCAAAATCATCGGTCAGACCAGGAATAGGTCCAGGACCCATATTGATCCCGATCTTTCCAAAATAGGCAGCATCGATCAGGGCAGCTGGCGGCTGATCATTGAGAGCCTTGAATCCAAGACTATTGGAACTTACATTTTTCCAAACCGCTCCATCGAAGAACTGAACTTCTCCTGCCGTGAATCGCATGGAGCCCGCAACAGGAACTGCTGAGAAGGCACCCAGCGTAAAGTTGTTGATCTTTGTACCATTGGTCGTACTGATGAGAAATCCATCGTCTGTGCGGTGGACGAAAGAATCCCATGCATCAGTAAAATCATTTCCCGTAGGACGTGCCCCGTCACGGAACATGATTCTCAGATCAGATCGCTGTTTTTCCATAATAATTATTATTAAAGTTTTTTATTAACTCTTACTTACTATAAAATCAAAGCCGATTGTCATGCTACCAATACCTAAACCGGAAATACCGGAACATATTCGCTGATCATCCACCGTTTTAATGGTATGCTGCGGAACGGAAACAAGAATAGCTGTCTCCAGCGATGGGGTTATTACTTCCCAATCGATACCAACGATAAAGTTTTCCCCTATTCTCATTCCACCGATGTTCGGGACAAGCGGCTTATGAACAATAAATGTTTTGCCGATCTTCATTTTACCAATCACATCTTTTCCGATCACCCCGTGTGTACTCAGATGAAAGAGCATGAAATCTGCTATATAATCAACATAGGGTAGCTTTTCTATATAGTACATGACTTCTGAACGATAGATCTCTGAATCAAAATGCAAGGCTGTTTTTTCATTGAAAACCCACGGAGAAATAAACTTTACAATCTCTTCATTAAGTTTTTCCAGGTAAAACACGGGATCAAAACCCGTTTTAAATTTGACCTTAAAGTCAGCCAGCACTTCTTCATAGTCAGGATTGCTGACTGTGACTGTTGTAAAAAATGAAGAGCGGCCATTCAGGTATTGCGCGACCTGGTCCCGAAAGAAACTGCTTGCCTTAGGCTGCAACCGCTTTGCCAGCGATTGATCGGGATTTATCTGCGGGATTGCAATAACTCTGGCCGTGCCTGGTGTCGACATTTCATTGCCTGCAAGACATTTGATCTTTGTGATAGAAGGAAACGCTTCCAACCCCAGGCGCTCAAAATCCCATGCATGCACCCCTCTCTTTCGGTGACGTAATCGTTCAGACAGCCTGGTAATAAAATGATCGGTTGTTTCTGGCTGCACGCCACCGAAAGAAGCATATGGTTGCGCGATCGATTTCAGGAAAGGAGCGATCTGTAAATTTTTCTTTACCTGGCCCGGTAGCAATCCTGTCGCAAGATGGTCTGCAAAATCTGCCGCAGTTTGCCCAGGCGGAATATCGAGTATTGCTTCCATGGCCTGAGCATGTACAGCAGCAAGCGGCAAGACCCTGTTCAATCCCTGTTCAAGTCTTGCCTGCAACCAGATCATTCCTGTTGGCATGGAAAGATGTGAAAGATTGGCATCACTGCCCGTGGCCATTGCTATGATACCCGACTGCTGGAACTCACTTGTTGTATCAATCGGGACCTGGTCCTGTCTTAAGTCGACCCAGGTATCGCCAGCAAGATATGACCACGATATAAGAGGTACAGAAAAATCGGACTCGTATCCTTCAAACTCCACTGAGCTTTTTTCCGCCAGGGCAAACAGCAGACTAACCTGTTGCTCGGGCAGCAGATCAGTGACACCTATATATAAATAGCCTGTATTATCAAACTCGGGGAATAGTGAGCTGCCTTTGTCTTTCAACTGCCGCGTACCAAATGGCATTTGATGATACAGTTGATCAAAGCTGCCGGGAAATATCGTGTCGTCTGCTTTATAGTCCAGGGAAATTTCTTTGACCTGTGGCGTATAAGGAGGCAAAGGAAATTCAATAGGCGCATTGGGAAAGCGCACCATATCAAGACTGGCCAGTGCCAACGCACTTGCATAATTGCTATGCCCAAATGCGCTGAAGTTTTCCAATTCAGGCCCAGCCAGTGTAAGACGGATAAATCCACGGTTGACCCCTGGTTCAAATCCACTCGAAAGATCTCCCAACCCCGGCGCTCTTTGCAAATCGAGATAGTTGTTTGCTTTCTTTATTTCGTTTGCGCCGACGGTTAACCGCAGCGGATAGTCTTTGTGTTGCGCATCAAACAGGTAAAAAGGAGGATTCTTGAGCGGGTGGCCTTCCCAACTACCATCCAACAGTATATCCAGCGATGCGCGAAAGTCTGCATGGCTAAAAGTATCGGGAACACGATATCCCGCATAATATTTTTTAAAGTCGGCGGGTGGGTTCTTCCATTGAATGTTTAGTGTCAGTTCTTTCAGGTTCTTATGAAAACATTCTTCGCTACCGATATATAAATGGTCGCCATTACCCGGCGCAGAGCTAAAAAGATTAAATGGTTTATTCGGGGCCTGGACTCCTTCTTCGTTCTGGATGACGAGCTTTTTTAATCCTTTTACTTCTACGTTAATATGGGCATCGGCTATGTGAAAATCCTGGAAAAACCCGGGAATACCAGTTTCCGGAATGGCGGTCATTCGAAATGCAGGTATGCCATTTGCCAATCCCCCTTTATGTATTTGTTCATTGTGACCTGAAATGGCAGGTAATGCTTCTGTCAGCAGCAAATTAATTTTGATCAGACCGATCTTTCCGCCCGGGCCGCTTCTTTCAATAGTCGCATTCTTTACCAATGGTTCAATCCAGCCTTTTTCACCTGTCATTTCGATACGGACATAGGTTCGCAGGTCAACCAATAATGGAGCGGGATTAACAAATGCTTCTGATGTAATGGTGATCAAAACCCGCCGCTCCCCTCCTGATAATTCCAGCAACGAGGAAGAAATAGCAACCCCAGTTACTGCATATTGCATGCTCCGGCTTAAAGACGGGAGTTTGGATTGCGGTCCGCCAAACGGCAATATCGTTTCCGGCATTTGTGCCGGGTCATAACCCGCAGACCAAAGTTGAGTGGTCTCATCAATAAATTTTTCTACGAATAATGAACGGATCGCAGCTACCCTGGCCTGGTTGACGACGATGTCGCTGGTTGTTTTATAGTTCAGTTCCCTTCCGTCTCCAGTCTTACCGGCATTCAATAATGTCCCGGCGCTGATCAACTGGGGTGTAGCATTTTTTATCAATTCAAATAGCACATGTACTTTGTCTTCCTTTCCTGGCTGAAGTTTGAACCCCAGAATGTCTTGAAAATAGAATTCAAGATGTCTCGGGGTGACCTTATTCAGGCTTTCTTTAACATGCTCCAGTAATTTTAGAAAAACAAGCAATAGCGCCAGTGCAGGTTCGACTCGCGTAGAAGTCTCAATATATTTTTCAATTTCCTCATCGCTGATAAGGCCGGGAGCTGTGGGGTTTTCAAATTGTTTGAAAAGAATTGACCAATCGCCAGCCGCACTAAGGTCAGGATAGAAAAAACGAAGTTCTTTTGAAAGTTTATAGAGGAAATCGACATGTTGTGCAGGTCCGCGGTCTTCTATCTGAACATAGTTTTCTTCAAGACCAGGCAATAATCGTTGTGGCTGATCAATACCATCCGAACGGAGCAACTGGCGATATATGGTGCGAAGATCTTCCATTAGGCCACGGCGCTTTCGTTTAGATAAAATGGATATACAAGATTGAACCTGGAATTGGAGGCGCGAATGGTATATTCCAGTTCGATGAGGATCACACCCTCGACGATGCTGTCTGTATTGATAGTTATAAGGTCCAGGTTTATGCGGGGTTCAAAGTATAGTATGGCAGTTTGGATAAGTTCTTTTACATAAGCCACCAGGGTGGTGGTTATTGACTCGAACATAAAAACATCAAGGTTGCAGCCATATTGAGGAAGCATCACCCGTTCACCCGGTCGTGTGGACAGGAGAATCTGCAGGCTTTGTGCAATATCTTCCTCGTTGGATACCATTTTTACTGTCCCGGAGGTTTTATCAAACGCTGGAGGAAAGCTCCAGCCAGTTCCTAAAAAAGAATTTTCAACGTTCATTTTCCTTTATTTAACAGGGCTTATTTCTTTACCCGATTAATACTGTCATTTCTCCCAGCACAATCGTTCCGCCATGCGCTGTTGAATCACCCATTCTTGCTGCTGGCATTCCCCCGATCAACACTGTGGAAGATCCAAGTATGATCGTATCAGGTGGACCTGTGCATACAGCCATATCACCGACCACTGCTGCAGGCAGTCCTCCAATCAATACTGTCGCCGCACCGGGCCCGCTACAGGGGCCGCCTACATGCGGAACGGGCCCTGTCGACAATGGACACACATGCATATCACTTATTCTTGCCGCCGGACTTCCCATAAGACATAGTTTAATTAATTTGAACGAGTGAACCTTTTAGTTTGGCAATAGCGCTGCTGGTAAGTTCGATACCCGCTGAACCCTCAGCTTTGTATTGCGATTTTGCCGTTTGTTTTATATTCGTTCCCTCTGTTTCGACATCTCCACCCGAAGATTTCAGGGTCAGCTTTTTTTTGGTTTCCAATGAAATTCCATCGCTGTTCAGCGTTAATTTGTTTCCATTCTGATCCTCGATCTTAATTCCTTTATCTTTTTCAGAAAGCGTGATCTTGTTACCGCCGGGCGTTTCAAAGAGCATGCTTTTGTCGTCATCATTAAATAATATCTTCATTTTACTTTTGAAAAAAAATCCCTTCTCTTTGTTAGCATCTTTAGCCTGCAGGGGAGCCGGTTTTTTACTGCTGTTCAGCATTCCTACTAACACTACATCCCGCGGATCATTATTGATAAACCCCGCCAGCATTTCATCTCCAATCTCGGGTCTGAAAAAATAACCGCGTTGATCGCCTGCATCAGGTACAGCCATTCTCGCCCATACACCTTCGGCTGCCATATCTATCATTGGGATCTTTACAAGAATGCGATCTTCTCCTTTAGGATCTTTTTCTAATTGTGCGACCACAGCCGTATATAAACCACTGATGGAAGGCACAACAGCAACCGTCGACATTTGATCGTTGAACTTTTGCGCAAACCAGGAGGGATCCATACCAAATTGAACGGTTGTTTCCCATCCACCATTAGTCAGATCATGACGGATACCGGCTGCAAATATTTTCCCGTTAAAGCGATTGCTTAATCCCTGGAGTTCTACAACATCTCCAGGTTTTATTTTTGCAAACCCATCACAGCTTACCCGGCCGCGGATCTTTGCCATCGCTGATTTTTGCTTACAGGCATTAGCCCAGGCCTGCAGTTCTTCACGGGCCGTGTTGCCACCATGACGGAGCACGTATTCTTTTAACCCGGTTGCATCAGCCAACTGGCTACCGCTGATATTTCCATTTTCCTTGAATGATGAAGGTGTTTGACCGTTTACTTCGACCACTTCCTGGCTGGCAGGGTCCCATGATACGGCTTTTACATCAGCGTATTGATTACGTGCATCCATTTCCGCATCAAACTCGTGAATGGTAGAACCATATTGAAGTGTCAGTACAGGTGCGGGTGAAAAATCCGGCGCTTTTACTTCGACTTTCCCGTCATTGATCAAAACCAGTTTGCCATTCACATCCATTCTTGTCAGCACAAAATCCCAGTCGCTGCAATTATGCTGGATCATTTCAGGGTGTGTTCCCTTGGTATCTTCAATTTTATCTATACTTATTTTATACTTCGAGAAAAGATTGTTGGCAATATCACTGTCCTTTACATCTTTGAATTGGGAACTTTTTTTTCCCAGCGTCATTTGAAATGCCACATCCCTGCATTCGAGTTTTAATTGAGAACTTCCATTTTTACGAACGGATATTGCATGTTTGATAATAATTCCTTTAAAGATCAGGTCCTCTTTTGACTGGTGGCCGGCAAACAATTCAATTTGTTTACCCGGTATAAAAAGTGCTTCGTCGCTTACCTGGAATTTCTGTTTAGCAGGATCTCCATCAAGCAATGTCAGCCTGGCCGATGGAACACGGTTGGCTTCCTTGATCACGTTCATCGAATACACTTCAATGGTGGCGGGGATGGCCTGACCGGCGATCTTTACTGTGAATGTGACGGAAGCTCCTTTGACATTCTGAGGTATGGACTGATCATTAGCCATATTTACGCCTTATCAATGGGGGGAAATAAAAGCCGGGCGCCCTGCTCCAGCTTCCTGAAATTGGAAAGATTGTTTGCTTTGGCTACCTGCAGATAATAAGACGGATCTTCGTATACCTGGTAACAAAGCAACGGTAACGTATCCCCGGCCTTTACAGTCCTGACATGGGTAATATCGGGTGACTGATTGCCCTGCTTTCTTACTCGCAGTTCATTTTCGATCGTAGAAGTGAATTTTGCCTTCACCGCTGCCCGAATTGGAGTACCGTCGGGACGAAACAATTTGAAATTGATGCTCATTTCCCTTAACACACATTTGAAGATCAGTTCGCCCCACTGGATGATCAGGAATGGCGGCTGATGTATTTCTCCTTTGTAATCATATACTACTTTTTTAAACTGCTCGATATCCGGCCACACGCCGTCCTTGCTTTCTTCCTGTATGCCTGCATTATCCTTGGCTTTGAATGTGCCGGGCAATGCTCCTGTTTTGTCAAATAGAAATTCCAAATCAATATCTTCAGGCTCCACTTTGTCAAATTTCATCTGTTGCGATTTGGTACCGGATGCCTGCTGATCTTTATATTTGATCTTATAGGAACGTGTATAACCTTCCGGGTTAACAAGCACAGTAAACTCACCCGATGTCAATTTTTTATTTTCTTCAAACCCCCCGGACTTGTAAGCAGTGATCTTGACTTTTGTTAGTTCTGTTGACATGATTAACGTTCCTCTTTATTTTGTAGGATTTCCATTACCTTTTCCACGCAGAGATCAACGAGATCGCCGGCACCCTGACCGGGTGCTCCTGCCGCGGGTTTTGCATCTCCTTCGCCGGTTTGCGTGTCTCCAGGCTTCTTCCCGCCTCCGCCCGAATCGATAACAGCTTTGATATATAATTCCCGGATCTCAATGGGCATACAAAAAAATTTACAGGATGGTAAAATATTGATATCGCATCTCCAGCGTTTCTATAAGTATCTTACTATCCATTGCACTCAGATCTTCTACCGCCCATTTTTTTGGCCAGGCCTGCTTCACGGCCCAGGTCATCAGCGGTTCATGTTCTTTGTTCAGCAATTTGATCTCGAGGTCAACCGGCCGGATCTCCAGGTTTTGAAAGGAGTTAAGACACCATTTGATAAGTGATGAATCAGTGACCACTCCACGTTTCAGGACCAGGTTAGCAAATTTTGTACGGACCGGGAGTTCATGTTCAAACCTGTTTTCTCCACCTTCCTTGATGGTCTCCGTTCCCATCTCTGATGAAAGGCCCCCCACCGATTGAAACATGATATCGTTTTCAACCGGTGCTACACCATGTAGCTCTTCTTTAAATCCAAACTCCACTTTGAAATGAAAGGAGACTGGTGGATAGTAAGTTGCCATTCATTATTGCTTTGATATTTTTATTCCTTCATGGGCAAGCTCCATGGTTTCGATCGCTACTTCATTGCCGTCCGCTTTCAGGTCAGAAGACTGAACTTTCACCGGCCACGCATTCAACACCTGCCACGTAATGACAGGCTCGTGATTTTCATTCAGCAGCTTGATAGTAACGTCACGGCGTTCTACTGTATTCATGGAAATGGTGTCCATCCAGTCATTGAATTCTATATCGCTTTGGAACATGCCGCGTTTCAACGTGATGTTGGCGAGCTTTTGCAAACCAGGTTGTTTGATCTTATGAAAGAGCGGGCTGCTGCCCTCGCGGTATTCAATGACATCCGATTCCATGGTCAACCCGGTCACTTCAGTAAACCCGATGCGTGTTCCGGGCGCCCATTCCACGCTAAAGTGGAATTTAGGCATGGGATAATTAGCCATATTAACTTGTTTTAATGATCAGATTAATGATATAATTAAGATTCCTGCATTTTGTGAGAGAAACGGAGAATGATAAATTCTGCCGGTCTTACCACGGCCAGTCCTATCTCGATGATCATGCGTCCTTCGAGTATATCCAGCGCAGTCATCGTTTCACCGAGACCTACTTTCACAAAAAATGCATCGGTTGGTTTTGCACCGGCCAGGGCGCCCCGCCTCCACTCAAGCGTAAGGAAGTTTTCAATCATCGCTTTTACACGGACCCATGTGTTGATATCGTTGGGTTCGAATACAAATGGTTCCGTTGCCTTCTTGATTGATTCCTCGGCATAGTTGAAGTATCGCCTTACCGGTACATAACGCCATTCATTATCATTACCGGCCAGCGTCCTTGTTCCCCATACCAGTGTGCCACGTCCTGTGAAGGCCCGGATCGCATTGATAGATTTTCCTGAATTGGTATCTACGTTCAATGATTCCTGGTCCTGGGCACTGATAAGGAAATAAGGAGCTAATACAGAAGCAAGACTTGCATTAGCAGGCGCTTTCCATACACCGCGGTTGGAATCGACACTGGCGTAAACTCCAGCCACAGCTGCTCCCGGCGGTAAAATCATGAGATCCTGCCCTGCTTTGGTCAAAAATGTTTTGTATAGTCCGAAATTTTGGAAAAGGCTTTGATCGAAAATGGATTCATATGAAGAAGCAGAGTTCAAGATAGAATTGAACAGGCTTACTGCTGATCCACCTGCACCGGTGGCGGCTGAAGCTGAAATCAACGAGTATTCTTTTGGGGCTATAAAAGTGAATACAAGTTTATTGGCAACGCTTGTCCGGGTCGAACCAGGTGTCGCCGCTTCAGTGGCTGCAATATTTTTCGCATCCAGCAGAAACTGGTTCATCGCATTGGATACTGCAGTAGGATAACCGGCAGGAAGCACATCAACCGCTTTGATGGCTGGTGTCAGCAGGATCTCTTCATCCACATAAGATTTCAATACGGTAAGCACTACCTTATCCAAATCTGCAGCTGGGCCAATGTGATTCCCGATATTGGTTTGTAAGACTGTTGCCGCATCTCCCGGCGCCAATGCTGCCAGTTCGGTTGTAAGAGCAGCATCTAATTTCAATTTAAGGTCAGCGGGCGGTGGTATGGCGGCAGCAACAGCTCCTGATGCTGCGGGTGCATTATTGGCGGCAGCATTGGCGATTGCTTTCAGTTGTACCATGATAGGCGCTTTTGCTGCCAGCACCCGGTACTGTCCCTGGACGGATCCGTCTTTTGGTGTAGCAGCCAATGAAGCAAATCCGGCGAATGCCAGGACATCATTAAGTTTAGGATCGGCTACAAGAAGAATGCCTCCGCCACTCTTTTGAAAATATTCAAAATGATGAGTCACCAATCCACTGACAATTCCTTTATAAGCATCAATGTTCTTATCGATATCTGTTTTGAGTTTGAATTCCACGCTTTGGGTGGAAGAAGGCAGGAGCAGGGCAGGTACAACTGCCGGTAATGAATCGTAAATCAATTTTATGCTGTGAAGTATATCGCGGATCTTTGAATAAATAGCCACCAGGCTGGGTGTGAAATCACCGAAGGCAATTTTGGTAGGATCATTATACAAGAGCAGGTAAGCCTTCAATAATTTCTTTAATTGTGCATCAAGGTCCTCAACCCCAGCATCCACAAGACTTCCGGCGCCACCTGGTTTTATTTTCGAATTGATCAGATCGACAGCTGCTATGGCATTGCTTAAATCAAAAATGAGTTGCAACAAGGAAGGTGCGCTTGTCAATGAAGTCAATAATGCCAGTGAAGTTGCCGCGTTGGGCGCAGGATCTCCGTCGACAGCGAATATAATATCACGGAAACGTAATCCGGAGGGCAATGACGTACGTAACCAGGGTGTATACGCTGCAGCATATTTCAGGTAGTTAATACCAATATTGTTTCTGAAATCGTTGACCCGGTCAAAGAAAGTCTGACCGGCTGCTTTCTCGTCGTTCTTTAATAAATCGCAAATCAGGAACCGGTCCTGTAGTTTGTTACATTGACTGATCGCCTGCTGCTGAAAAGTATAAATATCAGTACCGAGGCTTACAGAATCGGGACTTACGATAAGTGTAGGCTCATCGTATTTCTCTAATGTCCTTAATCCACCAAGTATCCCGCTTGTATCGTTCCCGATAGCAGGCGCCTTTGTATAATCATCAACTGAAACAATATAACAGACGCCGCCTCCATTATCATAAAAGAGCCTTACGGAATCATACAACAGGTACGGTGTTCCCTGCCGTTCCGTTCGGAGGTACTGGTTGGCGGCACTAAGCCGCACTATAATATTCCTCGGTGGCGGACCACCGAAAAACTGTTCAAACTCAAGAAATGACTTGATGCTGGTCGGAATGTTTTTGAGAGATTCACCGTTTTTCTCCGCGAATTCGGTATAACCGATAAAGGCGGGAATCGCAGTTTCAACGGCGGCAACTGATGGAGGAAACTTCGTGATCTCCTCAACATAAACACCTGGAGTTTTATACGTACTAGCCATAGACATTGATATTTTTTATGAAAGGAAGATTTGAGAATAAATATTTTTTAAAAAATTTGTCGGTACATCTATTTCTGGAAGGATAGGGTCTACGGAAGGATCGGGCAGGTTAATGGTATTGGGGCCAACGACGATCGTGTAATTGGAAAAGGTTTGTGTTAATGGACGTGGTGTTGGCGCCTGGTGAAATATGGTTTGATCCTGTCGCAGGTATCTCCATCTTGTGAGCCTGTTGCGAAAACGGGTTAAAAACTTTTTTGCTGGATTATCAAGTATCCAGCGGCCCAGCGCAATGTTCTTTGTAACGAACCGGAAAGGCAGTGCTGCCCCGCTAACAAATAATTCTGATACTGCAAAAAGATCCGGTTGCACTGTTTTATTCAACAGGTAAAACGTGGAATTGGTCGTGCCTCCGCCCTCGGCTATTTGCAGGGTATATGTTCCCGGTGCAACGTGAGAAAAATTCAAAGTATTGTCTACATCATCCGAAGCGTTGAGCGGAGCACGATATTCTTCTTGTGGGAGGTTAGTACCGGTAATAAAACCGAGATCAACCGGCACGCCATTTACGTCAATCAGCTTATAGAAAATAAACTCTCCCGGCGTCGTATTTGATCTTTTATGATGATAAAAAACAGATTGCCAGGGAAGCCTGTCAAATGGATTGACATAATGAATGACCGCTGCATTGATGCTTTGCCATTTGGCGACATTGGCGGGAAAATTGATTGCCGGCGATTCCGTATCAATCATTTCGAAGCTCTGGCCTCCCTGGCTGACGATGTCGCCGAGATGATAGGCTGTTTCACCAGGATAAGTTGTACCAAATGCTGGTATGGCCTGGTTTAGATAGGTAATGCCTCCGAGTTGTGAAGCTGATCTGTTGGAGAAATAGTAGATGCGTTGATCTTTTTCCCTTAACCGATGATTGGTATAATTGATAAAACGTCGATCGGTCAGTATCCAATAAAATGAAAGCACGAGGTCAGGGTCAATATCAACCAATGTAGCATAGCCTGTTGCGGTATTGATGAATTCCGCCTGTACATATACGATAAAACCGGTCGCAGTAGTTTTGCAGATCATCTTATGATCACGCATTTTTTGCAAGGTCTCGACAGAGGGAATGATCGAAATATAATCCGCGATGTTGTAAGTTTCAGGATACTGAGTACCCGGTCCCGGCAACTGGAAATAATCATGCCGTATCTCCACTTCAAATAGTCTCCTGTAAACTGATTGCATACCGGGTCAATTGATTTGAATTTCTGAAATAAAGCCTCCACCCTGGAGCATCCTGTCTGCATCGATCTCTACCTGTCTTGCCTTGAACAATAAAAAAGGCATCTGTTTTCCACCCAGCGAACCCCATAAATGGTTTACCTGTTCGAAGGTTAAGCTCATCAGGTCGAGATTTACTTTTATTTTATTTTCATCTTCACCCGGTGTGGCAAATACACCAATCGCCGGCACCGGGGTCTTTGCAATAGAAAACGAGCGATTACCCTGGAAAAAAAGCAGCACGGAACTGAGGGTACGGATTGCCATACTATAATCTTTGTGGTTGGCTGAGAATAAAAGAAATAAATTGATGACCATCGGCGGGTTCACGTAGGCAAGCGGGCGTATGTCAGATTGCCTTACTGCACCGCGGTTGCGCAGGGTGGCTTCTTCTTCCACATTTACCAGGGACATATAGATCTGTGCAGATTCATCGGCGAGCGGTGTTGCGGGATTATCGGGAGTAGCAAACGCAATATTTCCCAGGACCACGGGGTCGGGACTACCGGGCGCCGCAAGGAAAGCATTTAGATTTTGCCTGATCAACTCCATTACCTGAAAAATCATAACAACATCACATTGTGAACATGATTGAATACAAACTCTTTCCGCCTGGTTTTGGAGCTAAAACAAAACAAGCGAGCTAAAAATTCACGTTTAATAAATAGATACTTATCAGTGCCCGGGCAGGTTTGGTGGTAAGCGGAGATTGCCCTTCAAATGGATAGTAGTCGTTCGTGCAGCAATGTAGAATCAAAACAAGGACATGTCAAGTGAAATAACGTAAACAGGGTTGACGGATACGTGAACATAGCTAAAAATTACGTGAACCTTTAAATGCCAATGTTGGAAAATACGGTATGCGAAACAAAATGTTTGAGCTTTACCGAGATCTTGAAATCAAATTCAAAAACCTGTTCGTTGCAGTTTCCCCCGGTAAGCCTTTTGATGTTGATAGCACAGAAGCGACCAATACGAAGGAAGTGAGTTGAAGGAAGTTTGGATAAAAAATCCTTGAGCGTATTGTGACGCATTGTCAATTTTGCTTTCTCACCCACACCGATATATACTTTTACAAGGTGATCACAACTTTCGATCATGATAATGTCATTGGGTCGTGCATACACATATTCAAAATGCTTGACAAAAAGGCGGAAAATTTCTTCTGAACAGGGCGGTTCGGCAACCTGCGTGGGCAAAGGAGCCGGCGGTTGAAAAAGGCGGGAATTTTCCTTGGTAAAAAATTTGGGTTCTTTCGTGTTAATAGAAGATTGTTGTTCAAAACTTCTTTCACTCCCGGTTTCGGTTTGAAAACTTTTCATGTAACTAAGGTTTAATAACATCAAAACAGTCCAATCACTACTGGTTTATAGGATATGCTTAAACAGAACTATTTTTTTGTTTCAATCCTGTTGGGTTACCAGGAAAGAAACCACAAAAATCAAGACGTGCTATAACCAGTGCTTAACAGGAGATGAATTAAGGTGGTGCGGAGAATGGGGCCGCAATATAAATTTATCTTTGAAATTTCAAAAAATGTTTTTTTATAATATACTACTAACCGGGTATAGACGGACTTCAAGGTAAAAGCAAAAAAAAACGCTTATATAGATTGACCCACAAAGGAAATATTTCACAAAGGATTCACGAAGATAGCTTTGTGAAACTTTGTGCTGCACTTTTCCGTAGCAAGGCATCTGTGCGTTTGTAGCACAGAATAATAAAATTTAGACTGATCCTTTGGCAAAAACCAACTAAGAGGGAAATCATTAATTAAGGAATTTACATACCTTTTGGTAGTGTCTTAGTTTAATGAAACTGTCGCTGTAACATAACAAGGAGGCAGCGGATACAGGGACGTAGCAATTTTTCAGAATGATACACTACCTTTTATCTCTTAACTTTTAACCATGCGCTTTCCAGTTTTTCTTATCGTCATTCCTATAATCGCATTTATTGATCCTCTCTATTCGCAGGATATTACCGTGTTGAAAGGCGGAACTATAATTGATGTCAACAACTATGGGAAATCGTCGAGGGATATAAAAAATGCGATTGTCATTATTAAGGATAAAAAGATCATTGCTGCCGGAGAAGCTGGTAAAATAAAGATACCTGCGAATGCACGGGTGGTAGATGTATCAGGGAAGTACCTTGTCCCAGGACTGATCGAAGGATTTGGATCGGTCGCCAACCAGGCATTTGCCAATGCTTACCTGTATTCAGGGGTTACAACTGTTGTGACAGTTGAGGATGACCGCCGTGGCAAAACATTTATGAATGCTTCGCCATCACCTGCTTTGTATAAACAGGATGCATACTGGGGAGCGGATCGTGTTGAGGTTACTGGCAAACCCTGGCGTTTTGAAGATGTCAATTACCGCGATGATGCAGCGATCCGTCGGGAGATCGACTCGATGGCAAAAGAAGGTGCGAAAGTGATGTTGATCCATTATGGGGTGAAGAAGGAACAACTCCCGGCTATCGTTGCTGCCTGCAAAGCGAACCATATTCCAACGGTCGGCGAATTAGGGTTTACTTCTTACCGGGATGCTGTGAATGCCGGTATTCAAAGTTTTGTACATACCTCGAGATATACGGCAGATATCCTGGAGGATTCCGTAAGACAGATGTATTCCAGGATGCCTTTTGGTCCTCCCGCTACATTTTATTATGAGTATATCTCGAAAGCTGGTGCAATTTCAAACCCAAAACTGGAAGAACTTGCTAAATTATATGCTGATCATCCTGTTGGCCTAATGCCTACCGGCAGCCTGATCGTTTACACAAACATGCCCTTCGCCAAAAATCCCTGGAATGAACCCGCCGCTTCATTGATCGATGAAAAAGATATTATCCATGAACCGCTGGACAAACAAACAGGTAAACCGAAAAACCCTTCACCAACGCGAATGAAGGCAGCGCCGGTGATGATGGCAATGGATAGTTTGTTTGCACATCGAGGTGCCCGTTTCCTCACTGGCACCGGGGCCACAGCTTTTGGGGTATTACCGGGAGCTTCAATGTATTCCGAACTGGAAATATTGTCTCATGCTGGTCTTAGCAATCGCCAGGTACTGGCTGCCGCGACCAATAATTTTTCACTTTTATGGGATTGGAAGCATATTGGTAAAATCGAAGCTGGCCGTGATGCCGATATCCTCGTTCTTTCAGCAAACCCGGTTGAATCGTTGGATAACCTGAAGAAAATAGAAGTATTGTTTGTCAAAGGAACCAGGATTGAAAGAGAGGCATTGCTTAGAAAATAAACATTGCTGTTGGATGCTAGTGTTAAGCATATCTTGCCGCCACGGATTCACGGATAAAAAAGAAAGGTCATCCTGGCATTGATTTGAAGTCTGTGATCATTCATCTGTTTATTAGTTAATTGTTAACCAGTTAAACCTGCCTACCGGCAGGCAGATGGTAAATCTCTTCATCCGGTGTATCCGTGGCAATATAAATCGTCGAATCATACTTAACTTAACACTAGATGCTGGATGCCAGATGCAACAGTGCTCTTTCGACTATTCAGGATCCAGTATCTCGGTACGGCGAGTTTCCCGAAAGTGTCTGCAATTTGATGCTGCATTTGGCGAGACTCGTCCCCGAAAAAACCCGTTCATCCACAGGCCAACCAGTAAATGATAGTTTTGTCTACCTTTCTAGTCTAAACAAATGCAATATGGACTTCCAACTCGTCGCTGGCAGGCCAGATACAATCGACCCGCTGGTTTTTATTACTACCTTCGAACACAATAATGTTTTTTACAAAGCAGCCCTGGCCGAGACAATTTCCTGGGAGGGATTGCTTACAGGAACATATGATGTGCTGCTTCAATCAGCTAAAGGCACCCAACGCCTGACCCTTGTCAAAGAAGCTGGTCATTGGAGAGCAGGTGAAGAAGTTGAGCAGATCGGGGTAATCCGGCAGGATATCGTTGATCTGCTGGGTGAAGCAATCGGTAAGGTTAGCAAGTAAAATATTGTGCAACATCGTGCAACAAAAAGTGGCCGATCTAAAATCGGCCGGACTGGAATTCCGCTTTTGCCAGAAGGATAGTTGTATCTACTGAAAAAATTATTTATAGCCTTACCTCATACCCGGGAAATAATTCCCTGCTTCTCTTTTCCATTTCGCCAGCAATAACCTGCGCGTCATAATCTCGTTGTTTGAGCTTACCGATAATATTGTGATAGCTTTTGGCATCCCGGTCCTGGCTTAATTTGAAAACATTGTCCATTTCAGTTACTTCAATTTCAAAAGCCACGATCGCATGCATTACTTTTTGCCTGAATTCGACGGGAAGATTATCAAAAATAGTCGTGGACTGTTGATCATAGTTTTCAAAGTGAAGGGTCGTTTTGCGCAATACTTCTTCTAGCGCAACATCGTCCAGGAACCGGATACAACCTTTAACGTGCACACTCATATAATTCCAGGTAGACGCGATATATGGGTTGCTATACCAGGTACCACTCACATAAGTATGAGCCCCCGTAAAAACCACGAGGATATTTTTATTGTGCAAAAAAGCTTTATGATGGTCAGTATTCTTCATTATATGACCACTCAGTATTTTCCTGCCACTCTTTTCTTCAATAAAAACCGGTACCTGGGTGACAATGGGCCTGTTGCCAGGATCGCACCCGGATAAAAAAGCAAAAGGATGGCTATCGATAAATTCCCTGATTACCTGTTGATTTTTTTCCTTGTGATACGGGAGATTGTACATCTGTTTTTATTATTGATGTACAAAAGTTCAACCCTTTTTTATGAAAAAAAATGTCCTGGGACAACTAATGGTTTTTGACGATCTGCTTCCTGATCCGGCTTAATGAAGTTGGAGTAATGCCAATAAAAGATGCGAGATATTTTTGGGGTATTGAGTTCAAATAACCGGGTTTGCTTAACAAATCCATGTATCGTTTCTCTGCAGAATCTGTTTGAAGCGATGTAAACCGGCTAATGAGGTTAAGGATCACATCTTCCCAAAAATTTCTCATCATCTCCTGCATTTTCGGCTGATACTGGTAGAGCTTGTTGAGTTCCGTCTTTGAAAGACAGAGAACTTCACTATCTTCTATTGCCTGGAGAAAATAGTTCGAAGGATTTTCACTGATAAAACTATAGATCTCGATTGCAGAGGATTGCTGAAAGGCAAACCATACCGATACTTCAATATCATCCTTCAGGTAATATAAACGCAGGCAACCCTTTTGGACAAAAACAAGATCTTTACATGTTTCCCCTTCCTTCAACAGGTAACTGTTTTTCTTTACCAGCTTGCCCTTGAACTTACTGGTAATATCTGATAGTTCAGCTTCTGAAAGCTTAACATATTTAGCTATAAATTCTTCCAGGCCGGTATTCATCACATTTAATAATCTTTTTATAATTATCCTGATGGATATGTAAGGTTCCCCCCTGTTGATTTCTCACTCCTGCCAGGAACTTTGTTTTATCCGTCAAATATAGATAATCAGCCTATTCTCTCGTGGCAATTAAATTGCCGGGAATGTCTTCCGGACAAATTTTTCAGCCGCAACTCCTTCACTTATCCTAACTTTCAACCCTTAATCCTTTTTTACAGGACTCCTTTATTATTTTTCTTTTATCTTTTCTCCACACAAACCCTTTTACGGGCTACTAAACGATTTGATGTTATGAAAAGAACCTACTCTTTGCCTTTTATTAAAGTGTTGCTTATCGCAGCATTGCCGTGTTTATTAATTGCGTGGGATAAAAAACCCGGCAAAAACGGAGAAACGCCGCCCGACGTACCAGTCACTTATTACAAACTTAAAAATGGGCTGAAAGTGGTGTTGTCGCCCGACAAGACCTCCCCGACAATTGGCGTCGGCGTTTATTATAATATCGGCTTCCGAATTGAACCGAAGAACCGTACCGGCTTCGCTCACCTGTTTGAACACATGATGTTCCAGGGATCCCAAAACCTGGGTAAGATGGAATTCATCCAGCTTGTTCAAAAAAATGGAGGCATCCTTAACGGTTCAACGAGATTTGATTTTACCAATTATTTCGAGGTTATGCCTGCTCATAAACTGGAAACCGCATTATGGGCCGAAGCAGACAGGATGAAAGGATTGAAGATCGTACAGGAAAATCTTACCAACCAGCAGGGCGTTGTAAAGAACGAAGTAAAAGTAAACGTGCTCAACCAGCCTTATGGTGGCTTTCCCTGGCTGGATATGCCTCAATACGCCAATGAGAACTGGTACAATGCGCATAATTTTTATGGCGATCTTGCTGATCTTGATTCCGCTAAACTGGAAGACGTGCAGAGCTTCTTCAAAACTTTTTATAGTCCTAATAATGCCGTACTGGTTGTCACCGGTGATTTTGCCGTTGCAGATGCCAGGGGCTGGATCGAAAAATATTTTTCTGCCATTCCACCAGCACAACTACCTCCGAAACCCGATTTGAAGGAACCGGTGCAGGAAAAAGAAAAGAGATTTACAAAGGAAGATAAGCTTGCTAAAAAACCTGCCCTCGCTATCGGCTATAAAATGCCCGAACGCAATACACCTGAATATTATGCGATGGGTTTGATAGACCAGATGCTGGTACAGGGACAAGACAGCAAGTTGTACAATCTGCTCGTGCAAAAAAAGGGTTATAGCAACACCGTGAACGGTGGGATCAATATCGGGCTGGGCAGCATGTATGATTATAATGGCCCGATGCTTTGGGTTTCCAACATTACCTATGATTCCACAATTAGTTCCGATTCAATTATCCGCCAGTACGACATAGCGATCGATGATATTGCCAACCATGTAACGGCCGAAGATCTGCAACTGGCATTGGTTAAGATACGTTCAGGTCTTTATGATGCCATGGGTGGAAATTTTGGTATCGGGAAGATCAATCTTCTCGCCTGCTTCGCTTTGTTTGACGATAACCCGGCAAAGGTCAATATGCTGGAAAGTGAATTTAAAAAAGTGACACCCGAGCTTATCCGTAAAACGGCCAGGCAATACTTGCGCCCGAGCAACAGAACAATTTTGATCATTGAACCCAAAGCACCCAAATAATGAAAAGGATATTTTACCTGGCAGCTTTCTGCAGCCTGATCACGTTAACTTCGCTGGCACAAAAAGAAACTCCGCCTGAAGGAGGTACAGCCAAAGATTTTAAACTTTCGGCCAAGCAAAATTTAAATTATAGCAATGGGTTACGGAGTACGCTTGTTCACTACGGTACTGTGCCCAAGGTAACGATCAGCCTGATCATCAAAACCGGTAACGTACATGAAACGACTAACCAGATCTGGTTGGCCGACCTGACTGGACGTCTTCTCCGGGAAGGCACTGCTAAAATGAATTTTGCGGAGTTATCTAAAAGAACCGCGATGATGGGGGGAAGCCTCAATATTACAGTTGGGCTTGCCCAAACTACCATTTCGGGATCAGTACTTTCTGAATATGCCGCTGATTTCATTCAGCTCGTCAGTGATCTTGTTATCAACCCGGCTTTTCCCGCGAGTGAAGTGGGAAGATTGAAATCAGATCTGAAACGCCGGTTAGCTGTACAGAGATCAGTGCCACAATCACTGGCCCAGGAAAAATTTTTCCAGGCAGTATATGGCGACCAGCGTTATGGAAAAACTTTTCCCACGGAACAAATGATAGATGGCTATACAGCTGAAACAGTAAAAGATTTTTACAACCAGAATTTCGGAGCGAAGCGATCAGTAATATATGTAGTCGGCAGCTTTGATGAATCGGCTGTAAAAAAAGCGATCGCCAGTTCCCTGACAAAATGGAAAGAAGGACCCGAAGTAAACTATCCGAAAATTGAAGCGATGCCGGTGAATGATACACTGGTCATCGACCGGAAAGGCGCACCGCAGACAACAGTCATGATCGGATTGCCAATACTTACACCGGATAACAAAGACTACATACCGATGATCGTGACGAATTCCCTGCTGGGCGGATCATTTGGATCAAGGATAACGAGCAATATCCGGGAGGATAAAGGCTATACTTATTCCCCATTTAGCGCATTGAATAACAGGAAAGGCAGTAGTGTATGGTATGAACAGGCTGATGTTACCAGCGAACATACGGTGGAATCACTCCTGGAAATTGAAAAAGAAATAAAAAAACTCGGCGCCATCGAGCCATCCAAAGAAGAATTGAAGGGCATACAGAATTATGAAGCCGGTATTTTTGTTTTGCAAAACTCTTCTCCTGCAGGCATTATTGGTCAACTGAATTTTCTCGACCTGTATGGTTTACCTGATAGCTATCTCGACAGCTATGTGAAAAACATACATGCGGTAACACCTGCGATGGTAACGGAGACAGCCAATACTTATATCAAGTACGATAATATGGCCAAAGTCATGGTAGGCGACAAGGAGCAGATTGAAAAGCAGATAAAGACGCAGAAGGAAAAGCAGAAAGCCTTCTAAGGAGTGCGGAAAAACAGGGTGGAGAGCGCACTACCCACTACCAATTGATTACCTGACCAGGAATAACGTATTATCGATTAAACAAATCCGAACTGGAATTAACCGCTGCCAGGTTAGATGTAAAAGTTGCCCGCGCGGAATTTTAATGCAGCGACTAATATTTATAGGGACCTCGGAGGTGGGCGGAGACAGGAAGTGGTTGATTGTTTATTGGTTAATGTGGGTGCGAATAATCAACCAGTCGATCAATCAATGCAGGGCAGCCAAAAAAGATTTAATTGTTTCACTATAAAGTTTCCTGTTTTTTTCAACAAACAGGTTATGACCTGTCGCTTTAAACATCATAAACTGGCTGAGGGTGTTTTTGTTGCTATTCCTGATCTCGCCAGCTTCTTCGGGTACAATGATCTCATCACTATCTCCTGTCATTAAGAGAACAGGAACACCGGATATTGCATGAAACGCTTCCGGCATATTGCCTTCAGGGATAGGTGGTGGTTCCATCTTATAGGTTCGTCTAAAACTTGCGGAGAGTGAATAGGGGATGCTTTCAAGAATTATAGCCTGAACATCTCCTGGCTTTTTCTCAGCGGCAAAAACAACGGATCTTCCTCCATGTGAGTATCCTGCTAATATAAGTTTGCCAAATTGTTTTAGATGAGACCCATAATAATCCATAACGGCTATTACATCGGACCTGATTTCCGGTCCACTGGTAGCAGCAGTTCCACCGCTTTGGCCTCGAGCCCGCAGGTCCATCACAATTACATTGTACCCGAGGTCGTAGTAAATTTTAGCACGGGACAACATGTCGCTTTTGTTCATCATGAAGCCATGTACCAGCAGAACCGTTCCTTTATTTTCTCCCTGGGGCATCCACCAAAAAGAGATCGAAATTCCCTCTTTGTTGGTCACTTTCAGCGAATCGAAGGGAACATCGGGATACGCGTGCATGCTGTCGAGAAGAGGTTTCCGGGAAATGTATTCCTGCTGTAGTTTCTGGAGATCTGGCTGGGCGAAAGATTGCCCAACCAGCAGCAGGCTGAAAACGAGAATTTGTAGTTTTTTCATCACAACAAATTAGTCACGGCATGATGCATTCGACAAGTTTATGTGACCAAACTGCCTCTCCAGTGACAAAAAAACGGGCCTGCTAAGCGCCGGCAGGTTTATTTTTGTAAGCAATGCGTATAAGATTTCACCAGCCGATGCCATTTAGTCGTGGTTTGGGAAAGGAAGTCTTATATATCTGTATAACCGGTGCGATTGCTTTGCTTATTTTTTATTTTTCGCCTTACGGTTTTGGAAAGATCGGCTATCTTAATTTACTGGGATTTGGCCTGGTGAGTGTGCTGGCTGGCATCCTCTATATTATTTCCACCCATTACCTGTACGAAAACTACCGGGACAACCGGCAATGGACTGTTGGATGGGAAATCATTCATTCTTTATGTTTTTTGCTATTTATCGCGATCAGCATCCTTGTATATGGTTACTTCCTCCGGCTGACTGATCTAAACTTTAAGAATTTTTTCTTATACCTTTTTTATACAATACTTTTTGGACTGATACCCGTCACCATCAGGGCTGTTCTTGTCGGGAATTGGCGTTTGAAAAAAGAATTGGCCGAAGCCAAAAAAATAAATGAGCTTATAACCGGGCGAAAGCTTGCCAGCGACGAAAAGATCATCGAATTACAGGATACCTCTTCAAAAAGCACCCTGAAATTGAGTACTCATGACCTGCTGTACGTGGAAGCCGCGGAAAATTATATCACAGTTGTTTGGGAGCAGGGCCCTGCTATTAAGAAAGAAATGCTCAGGATGACGATGAAAGCAGCCAGTAAACAGATCAATGATCCGTTGATTGTTTTTTGTCACCGGTCATTTATCGTTAACCTCAGAAAAATACAAACCATATCCAGCTATTCGGGCGTTTTTTCCATCCGGCTCAATGGCGTGGAAACGGCAATCCCTCTATCAGGCACTTATAAAAAGGAAATAAAACAGAAGCTGGTTGGTCTGTAGTTAAAATTAACCGATATATTGTAGCTGGAGCGAGTGTTAACCAATTAATGAATCAACCGATCAACTAGTCAGCCAACTGTGCCCTGGCGTTGAACCTTGCCATTTTATCAATAACCAGCAAAGGTGTTTTAGCATTTTGAATGATATAATATGATCGGGGTCCGACATAAAACGGCTTTATAGTAAGGTCAGTAGCGGGTCCTATCACAATGAGATCAGAACGACTTGTATCCGCCTTGTTCAAAATATCTCCCGGTATATTTGTGATATCGCAGACCGACACGTTTGCAGTTATTTTGTCGAGCTCCATTTTTGTCTTCATCCTGGACATCAATTCCCTAATATCATACAGCGTATCTTTTTCGCCGGGGTAATATAACCCCAATACTTCCAGCACTGAATCCTTTTCAAGCAACTGGTGCAAAACCTGGTAGTGCTTAAAGGCGGACGCAACCGGGCGAATCGGGTAAAGCGGGCGTTTAAATTGCCTGAAAGATCTGCCGGGTGGGATAAGCAGTACGGGGCGAACCGAATATTTAATAATGCTGTATGCGGTTGTCCCGATATGGCCTTTCCGTAGTCCCGATTCACCGCAAGTGCCCATTACAACCAGGTCGCAGTCATGCGTGACGATGGTTTTAAGAATTGCTTCGTTGGCTTGCAGGTGATATTCTATAACTATGGGCCTGATGTGGAATTTTTGTGTTACATCATGGCAAATGGCAGCCAGGATATCGGAGGAGTTATTATTAACGCTCCTTGCTGCTGCCGTATTGATCCCTATAAATTCAAGAATATTATCGTGTGCGTACAGGATATATAAAACAGCTTCGCATTTCGCTGCAATTGAAGCTGCTGTTTCCAGTGCATTTAAAGACGCCTCGCTAAAATCAACGGCTGCCAGTATTTTTGTGATCCTACCAGTCATACCATTTTTTATCGGGAGGGGTGTTGTGTTTGCCATAAGCCGGCCGTTCTGCATCACGATTTAATGTTTTCAATTTGATATTTACGGATACCAGCGAATCATTTTGAAGGATCAATTCCCGGTTTTTTTGTTTATAGAACCTGTTATCTGCATATAAACGGCTGCTCAAAATAAAAAGGCCAACCGCAATAACTGACAGCAGGGAAAGAAATTTCTTCTTAAAAATGAGATCTTCTTTCATGCAGGGGGCAACGTATTACGGCATTCTAAATGCGGAGTTAACGTTAAATTAGAATGGGATTAGATCGAGGCTTTTTTGGCCGAAGGAATTTTCACGGTAAATACTGTTCCTTTTCCAGGCTCTGAGTTAACTGTAATATCACCTTTATGAAGTTTGATCAAGGGAAAGTCCCAAACCGAAGCCTGCAGAGGAACGTACGCTGTCTACCCGGTAAAAAGGTTGGAATATTTTCTCCAGTTCTTCAGGGGGAATACCTTCGCCTTTATCAGCTACGGCGACGACAAAACATTTGTCTTCAATTAAAAAACTGACGACGGCTCTATGGTCGGCGGAATATTTACAGGCGTTTGCAACAATATTGGTAATAGCCACGGAAAGCAGATCGGCATTTCCAAACACTAACAGGTCATCTTCATTTTCCGGCAACGCTCCAAACTCCAGGAAAACATCATATTGGCTGTTTTGCTTTTGAAGTATCGCCGGCGTTTCCATTAATATTTCGTCTATACGAACAAGGTTAATTGTCAAACCACCTTTGTTTCCTGCGGCCTTTGCAAATTCAAGCAGTGTTTGGGTGAGCTTGCTCATGCGCTGCACATCCTGCCGCACGTCAGCAATTATTTTCTCAAACTCTTCCGGGGTCCGCTTGCGCTGTAAGGCGATCTCCAATTGACTCGAAATAGCCGTCAACGGTGTTGACAATTCATGGGATGCGTTTGATATAAATCTTCTTTGTAATTCAAAACTTTCCTGCAGCCGGTTCAACAGCTCATTGAGAGTATCAGCCATCTTGAACCATTCGTCTTTCACCGTGCCTGTAGGTATTCGCCGGGCCAGGTTTTGGGCGGTGATCTCCGTTACTTCCTGGGTAATGTTTTTGATGGGCATTAAGAGCCGTCTTGAGAAAAAGTATCCCCCGATGGCGGCGATGAAAATTCCAAAGAGAAAGCTTGAAATAAGAATAGCCCTTAGTTGCAATAAAATTTTTTTCCCATCCTCATCGGTAGCTGCGCACACTACAATTACCCGGAAGCCCGGATCGGTGTAATAATAGGCAACAACTTCTTTATTTCCCTGTTCGAAATAATGACCGCTACTCTTAGACTGCGCTTTATCCAATATGTCTTTGGTGATAGTTACAGTATCACCGGGGATGTCACTGTAGTTGTATATCCTTTTATCCAGGTCATTGTATGCCTGTACCGATTTATTTTTCAATGCAAGGGTGGTGAGAGAATCGATCCGTTGGATTAATTGCCTGTCAAATATTTCGGATTTACTTAACAGTCTCGCGGTCGTGATCGCCCTGTTTGATAGTCTCACGCGGATCGCATCTCTCCTGGTTTTGTAAGAAAAATAATAGATAGAGGAACATACGATCCCAAGTACGATAAATACCATCAGCGTAAATAAAATCGTTATGCGAAGCCTGACTGGCATTACTCAACTCTCCTTTAAGATATAACCCATGCCTACCTGGGTTTGAATCAGCTTTTTTTCAAATGGTTTATCTACTTTGTTGCGTACATAATTAATATATACATCAATTATATTGGTGTTTGTATCAAAATCGATGTCCCAGACATTTACAGCAATATCCGCCCGGCTTACAACGCGGTTTTTGTTGCGCAACAGGTATTCCAATAACTGGAATTCTTTAGCGGTAAGGTTTATTGAAACGCCTTCCCGGCTCACTTCCTTCGTGTCCAGGTTCATTTGCAGGTCAGCGGCTCTTAAGAAATTTCCCACCGGGGTGCGTTTATCTCCCGATCTTCGAAGCAATACCCGGATCTTCATCAACAGTTCTCTAAATTCAAATGGCTTGATAACATAATCATCGGCGCCGGCATCATAACCTTCAATTTTATCCTCGAGACCGCTCAGCGCGGTTAGCATAATCACCGGAACCTCCATATCAGTTGCCCTGATCATCTTACATAATTCATATCCATTATAGACAGGCAGGTTAATATCCAGCACAATGAGATTGAAAGGTTTTGATTGGAAAAGTTTATACCCTAACCTTCCATCGTAGGCCACATCTACTTCGAAGCCGTTTTCGGTTAACCCTACACGTAATGTATCTGCAATACGCACCTCATCTTCAACAAGTAAAATACTCCGTCCTTCCATACCATTAATTTTCCGCAATTTACTATTTCAATTTCGCGAGATGACACAGCTATGACGCTCGCTGGATTTCCAATTAGATTCTAATATAGCATTAATTTGGTCTTAACTGCGGACAATCATATTGCATAACATCAATATGAGCTTTAGCAGGATCCTCATACCGGTCGATTTTACTATTAACACAGAAGTAGCTGTAAAAAAAGCTATTGAATTGTGTGAAGGGCCCGGGATGACTATTCACCTGCTCCATGTGCCGGATCTAATTCCGACCAGTGCTTTCGGTTATTACCGGTACCTGGCGAAATATTCATTGAATAATGACACCGAGGTGTCGGCGGAAGTTAAATACCGGCTTGAGGAATGGCTGGATTACATTAAAAAAACAAGAACTGGTATCCTTGCCAGTTACTCAGTCACCTATAGCAGTTCCGTGGAAAAAGCCATTATTGAAAAGGCAAAGAGCATTGCTGCAGATCTCGTTATTATTGGAAAGAATTGTCAACATTCATTGTTGCCTTTTTTAAATACAGTCATTTCCGGCAGGATTGCCAGGCGAACCGGGACTTCGGTGCTCACAGTAAAACCCGGCGCCTTATCAAACCAGGTAAGGACCGTAGTGGTACCCGTCGGCCCAATGTTCCCTGCCAACAAACTTGCCATTATCAACTCGTTGGGAAATAAATTCCGTATTCATATCCGGTTGCTGATCCTCGTGCAAAAGGGAGATGATCCGGATTCGCTGCAAACCGCTTTGTTGAATGTCTGCCGGGTATTGAAGAACCGCTCCTTCAATAACATCAGTTATGATGTGCTGAAAGTAGGCAATAAAGGGTGGGATATCTTTCATTATTGCCAAAGGGTCGACGCCGACCTACTGATCGTGCAGGGCTCCGAGGACAGAATCGGGTGGATGAACAA
>VBAT01000042.1:5668-47004 GCA_005884665.1 Bacteroidota bacterium | reverse complement strand
TAATTATTCAATCATCTAAAATTCTTTTTTCCGAAATGAAAAGGCTCCTACCGTTTTTTCTCTTACAGTCGCTACTGGTTACATCGTATGCTCAACCGGTGCAAGAAGCCAAAAAAAATATATACTATCATCGATACGCCTCGGCGGAAAGCATCCTCCATGGTTATCTTGGGCAACAACCTTTGGATGCCGAGGCCTGGTTACTGTTAACCAAAACGTACCTGTTGGAAAACAAAATTCAAAAAGCCGGGGATTCGCTGTCATTCGCCCCGGCTTCCTTGAGCTCAGAGCCGTTCTTTTTAATTGCAAAGGGTACAATTTCGCTGGTGAATAACCGGCCAGACAGCAGCCGGTGGTATTTTGATAAAGCGATCGATATATCCCGGGACCCCGCTATTCCCGCGGCTGTCGCCGATATGGAGACTCTATCCGAAAATGGTGATATGAATTATGCGCTGGATCTGGTTCACAGGGCCATGAAAAAAGACAAGCGGAATAATTCACTTTATGTATTGCAGGGAAATATATATCGCAAAATGCACAACGGCAGTGAAGCTTTTAAATCATACTCAACGGCCATTGAAAAGGACCCGGGTCTTGCGGAAGCTTATTATTATCTCGGTGATATTTTTCTTTCCCAGAAAAATGCTGACCTGTATCTCAGCCATTTTAACAAGGCCATAGAAGCGGATAAAAACTTTGGTCCTGCCTATTATGAACTTTATAACTACCATGTTTATACAAAACCGGATGCTGAAAAAGCCATGCAGTATTTCCGTCAATATGCTGCACTGTCCGATAAAACGACCCAGCAAGACTATTCATATGCGGATCTTTTATATCTCAATAAAAATTATACGGAAGCTATTGCCAGTGCCAGGCAGCTGGTAAGCAAAGAAGGACATAATGTACAGCCAAGGATCTATAAACTGATAGCCTACAGCTATGCAGAGTCCGGCGATACGCTGAATGCTGTCGATTATATGGGCCAGTATTTCCGGTTTGGGCAAGACAGCAACTTTATTGCAAAGGATTTTGAAACCATGGCGCAATTATATAGCGCTGCTGATAATGCCGATTCAGCGATCGCCTACTACCAGAAAGCGGCGAAGGCCTCTAACGATTCAACACTATTGTACCAGTATTATAAACACCTGGCCAGCCTTTCGGGGAAGAAGAAAGATTATATGGCTCAAGCCAAATGGTTGGGCCAATATTATTCCACCAATGGCCAGGCAAGCAATGTCGATCTTTTCAATTGGGGCATTGCAGCGTACCGGTCGGAAAACTATTTGCTGGCCGACTCTGTGTTTGGACTGTACACTATGAAATACCCGAACCAGGGGTTCGGGTATTATTGGCGGGCACGTACTAACGCAGTCATCGATTCCGGAATGACTGCGGGTCTCGCCATTCCTCATTACAACAAATTGATTGAGGTTGTGGGCACAGATTCTCTTTCAGAAACAGATAAAAAATGGGTAGTGGAAGCTTATGGTTATTTAGCAACCTATGAGGCCAATACTTTAAAAGACTATGAAAAAGCCATCGAGTATTTCGATAAGATATTGCAAATAGATCCCGAAAATGTAAATGCGAAAAAATTCATCCCTATCCTGGAAGCCAGTGCGAAAAGGAAAGAGGGCAGCAATAAAGAAGGCAGCAACTAGCCGGCACAAATTTTTTAACTAGCATAGTTTTTTTCATTTTGGGTAAGTTTTATTGCGAAGCTGGGCAGAGCAGACTGCCCAGCATTTTTTTTATTATGTTTAACCGACCGGGCACCCTGTCTTCAGTCGATTGTTTCTTTAGTTGTATTCTCTTTCGGACTGTTAAAGGGTTGTTGGTGCAATTCATGTATATACTGCACCTTGAGGCGATCGTAAAAAGAATGGCGATCTATTAACATTGAAACAAGACTTGCAGTCATACCAGCTATCATCAGATGAAAAATAACATTATGGCGGTCCGTCATTTCCAATACAAGGATAGCGGAAGTAAATGGAGATCTTGTTACCCCCGTCAGGAAGGCGACCATACCTGATAAGATTATAATATTGGAATCAGCGTTAGAAAGATGAAGTAATCCCGACATATAGGAGCCGATGCTGGCTCCGCATCCCAGAGCTGGCGCAAAAACGCCCCCTGCGGCGCCTGTTGTAAAAGACAGTATGGGGCCTGCTATTCTCAATAATGGTTCCTGCACCGCACTATACTTTTCATTTGTAAACAGTGAATGCGCCATTAACCCCTTACCCGAACCGAAGATCGAAGCATCAATGAAATAACCTAAAGTCACTAGACAAAGCGAGCAGACCAGGATATACAATATGTGCTGCCAATTGAATTTAAACGAGGACTTCCAACGCATCAAAGCGAGTATGCATTTTGCCATTGTACTGCCTGCAAGTCCTGCCACAGCTGCGATTACAATTACCCATACAAAAATATAGGAAGACAGGCCGCTTATATTTGGATAGCCAAGATACAGGTAGGGACCTAACAATGCCTGCGCGGTCAACCCGGCAATAATAATCGCTGTAAAAAGGGCGGTTTTAAAATAACTGATATGCGTTTTAGTTAACTCTTCAACCGCGAACACAATTCCTCCCAGCGGAGTATTAAAGGCTGCGGCAAGACCGGCAGCAGCGCCGGTCATGATCATGTTCTTCTTTGAAATTTTTGGCCACCAGGCAGGTAATAGCCTGTTCACCGTATGAAACACAGAACCTGCAATTTGTATAGTGGGACCTTCTCTTCCTATCACTCCTCCGCCAAAGATTACCACGAGACTGGAAATCATCTTTACGACAATGACCCGGACATTTAATAACTTATTTACTTTATCGATATAACGTGGTGTAGCCAGCTCGATAGACGCCATCACCTGTGGAATACCGCTTCCTCTTGCATAAGGGGAAAACTTTATAATCAACCACCGCGCGATCAGGAAGCAAACTGGTGTAACGATAAACAACAGCCAGGCACGGTGATGAAAGATGTAAGAACTCCCTTTCTCAGCATAAGCAAACATTTTGGCATAGAGCACTGCAATTAGACCCGTAATTAAAGAGGCGATCCAAAAAGGTATAGCCTGTAGAAAATTGTTTTTCAGTCTTTCATTACGGATATTGTCAAAAATTGCCTTGAGTTGTTTTCGTATGGATTTTAACATCTTGCCACGTTGAGTAATAAGATCACCTGCTACAGGCTGCAAAATTAAACGAAACCAGCACGTATTAATCTTACAAAGATGAAAATACCATTAGATAGTCGAGGTGACCGTTTCACCATGGGCCTTAAAATATCAGTGTCACACTGTCATTCGTTTGGAAGTTCTTTTGTTTTGGCTTTATAAATAATTTAAAACTTAATTCGCTATGTTTACGGGGTTTAAACATACTCGCCACCTTTATGCAGAAAATTGTATTCGTCTTCTTATTTCTCCTTCTTACCACCAGCTCTCATTCACAAAAAATCAGGGTTGTCGAAAACAGCAAAATAGCCAAAATGATCAGCGGGTTGATTGGGTATAAAGGCAAATATGCGATCACATTTGGTAGAACAGTTTTTGTCAATTGTACCAAAGATGAATTTTACGCCCAACCGTGGTGGGTTCGGCATGAATTGACGCATGTACGGCAATACAAAGAATATGGCATCCTGGGCTTTTTGGAACGGTACATCGGTTATTCCCTGTTTCACAAATACGATGAAATCCCATTTGAGAAAGAGGCAATTTCAGCTGAATGGCCGACCGAAAATGATTTGCACTAATTCCAGTTATCGATCTTCAGATCATGAGGCGAGGGCCTGCCCTTTCCTTGTTCCACATACTCGCGGAGACTTAAAAGAAACACTGCCCACTTCATGCTGCAGTGAGCCATAAACTCAACGGCCTCACGCCAGTTTCGATGACCGAAAATAATAATTGTCTGATCGTCCTGTTGTGACAAATCAAAAGTAACGCTGGTTCCAATCCATTCTTCGGGCCCGTCGACGCAGGTCCACCGAACAACTTTGCCCGGACTGAGTTCCTGCACCTCCATGGCCATCGATCCTTTTACTTCTCCGTTATCAGATCGAAAAGTGAATTTGATCTTTCCCCCGATCTTTTCATCACCTTCAACCTCTTCCGTCCACCAATTCGAAAGGCCTTTTATGGTTGATAATGCCTTATAAACCTGGGCAGCCGGTGACTTGATCCCGATACGATGTATAATGTCAGCCATACTATTACTTTTTTTTAAAAAATGTATTCCTGGTTATAAATTAATCTCTGCTTTGTCTTTTGTAATGAAGTTCCGCAAGCTACTGTTAATATAGGAACTCCACGCGTTTGAACAATCATGATAACATTCAATCCCGGGATCCAGCCCAATATGAGTAAAGCGAACCTGCGTTTTGTTATCTTTTCCAGAAATGTCAAAACTGATCTTAGTACCGGTCCATTCGTCTTTGACTTTAGTAAAATTAAGTTGGCTGTCCGTGATGAGCCAAACAACTTTTTTTCCCGGAACTAATTCGGTCACCTTCTGCTTGCTGTAATGAATGTCTTTATAACGATAAGTAAACTCGTCATTAAGTTTTTCAGTGTTGCCTTCAACCCCGGGCTGTCCAGTCCACCATCCACGAACGTTGATGATGGCGTTGAACACTTCTTCAGGGGTTTCGTCTACCAGCAGGGTTACTGTAAAATCTGATGTTTTCATGTTTCACAATTTTTGATTTTGAAAATATTACCAGACCAAAGCTATTGTCTAAATTCTACCCGGCAGGGGTGCTAAATGGACTTTATAGCGGGTTGATTTGGACACTACGGTTTGGATGCGAGATGCCGGATACTCCGGGCTCGCGCCGATCTTTCAAAGTAACTTAGGTGATTAAATTAGTCACCATGAACATACCTGAGATTGAAACCGGAAATCCTTCCATATTGGAAAATGATAGCAACTGTGCAAATATATATTCATGAGTCATTCGCAATTTCACAGGAAGCTCGAGGCGTTGACCGGCTGCAGTCCTAACAAGTTTATACGAATGATCCGCCTCAACAGGGCAAAGGAGTTACTGAAGGATCCTCAAAATAGTATCGCTAATATTTCGTTGGATTGCGGATACAATGGTCCCGCTTATTTTTCACGTGTATTCAAGCAGGAGAATAATGTAACGCCACAGGAATGGAGGAGCCGGAGCAAGATCGAATCTCTTTAAAATCGTTAATTTAAATCATTTTTCAATCATAATTTTTACTCAAATATCGCGGTCAACGGGAGTTAGTTCAGGATCCCTTTGTTGACCGAATAAACAACCGGAGCCTTGCAAACCGCATAATCCGGCTGCAACCTCTCATTTCTGGTAAAATAATTGTATCTTAAATTGATTGCCGGTTTGTTTACATTCAAAACATACTCTACGGCCGTGGGACGTATCTTCGGGATAAGGAAACTGGATGATCATGTTAAACAAGATTTGAAACTATGTTAAGTTCAGTCATCACTGGGACAGGCATCTGCATACCCGAAACAATTCAGCTAAATCAGGATTTCGAGCAACATAAATTTTTCGATGAAAAAGGTCTCCCATTAACCGACCCGGCAAAATCCATTATCGACAAATTCAGGAAAATTACGGGTATCAATGAACGACGCTATGCTCCAACCGATATAAATACCTCCGACATTGCTGCAGTAGCGGGCAGGCAAGCCCTTCTCAATAGCGGGATAGATCCGGAAACGCTTGACCAGATTGTCGTGGCACACAATTTTGGAGACGTAGCCTATGGCAGTATTCAATCACAGAATGTCCCCACGCTTGCAAGCAGGGTAAAACATATATTAGGTATTCTGCGACCTGAATGTATCGCATACGACGTTTTGGTTGGTTGCCCGGGATGGGTTCATTCCCTTATTCAATCTCATGCCTGGTTCAAAGCAGGTATGGCAAAAAAAGTTCTGTTGATCGGTGCCGAAACATTGTCAAGAGTGATAGATACTTCGGACCGGGACAGTATGATCTTTGCTGATGGTGCCGGTGCATGTGTATTGGAATACAAAAATTCTCCGCAGGGAGGTCCCGGCATTCTTGGCACCAGCGCTCAAACGCATAGCGCAGGTGAGGTTGATTATATTGATATGGGGAAGTCCTATAGGTCGGACGATGACAATGCTGCATTATATATCAAAATGAAGGGAAGAAAAGTTTATGAGTATGCATTGAAGCATGTACCCTTCGCCATGAAATCATGTCTTGACCAGGCAGGAATAGATATCAGGCAGGTCAGGAAAATTTTAATTCACCAGGCCAATGAAAAAATGGATGAAGAAATAGTGAAAAGGCTATACGGGTTATATGGGGTGTCCGAAGCGCCTTCGGGGATCATGCCTATGAGCATACAATGGTTAGGCAATAGTTCAGTCGCAACCATTCCCACACTTTATCACCTGGTCCTTCAGGGCGAAATGACAGAACATGAAATTAAAGAAGGTGATATTGTTCTTTTTGCTTCCGTGGGAGCCGGCATGAATATAAATGCAGTATGTTATAGGGTTTAAAGTCTTACCGGGCATTTGGTAAAGAAGATCTCACCCAGGCAGGAATGCCATATTTTTTATCCAGTTGAAAACAGATATTTCACTTTTTGCTTCCAAAGGCAAATCAGAGTAAATTCCCTTTTCAATGCTTTTCCCTTCCCGGATTGTAAAGTTTTCTGACAACGACCCATAAAAATTTATAAGAAACAGTACCTGGTTACCGTTAAACCTGTCAAAACTTCTCCGGCTGGGCCGCCCGGTAAAAAGATTCTGCTTGTCGTCAGACCAATCATAATGAGTGCCTTCAAGATCTTCCTTTTGGAACGTCATGAAATATTATTTTAAAGTAAGCTGTGCAGAACCGGGTCAGTTCAAAACGACAGCATAAGTTTTATCAAGCAAATGAACGACGCCATTCGATGCCTGCCTGTTATGGGCCAGTATTTTGGAACCGTTTATAAGCGTTTCACCATTCTTTACAGTAACCGTGAGTTGTTTACCGTTAAGCGATTGCAGTTTTTGGTCGTTCCGGAAATCGTAAAACATCTTTTTACCACTAATAATGTACCCGGATAATAAGTCAAGAAGCTTACCCCGATTAGCAGGGTCAAGCAACTTGTCATAAGTTCCCGATGTAAGATTGTTGAAAGCCAGGTTGACCGGTCCAAGTATCGTGAATGGCCCCATTTCATTCAATTTATTTTCCAGTTCCGCAATTTTTACTCCACGGCTGAACATACTAAGATTTCTGTCAGCATTCATAATTTGAAGGATTGTCGTCATATTCACTTTTTATAATGATGGTATCGCTACCACTTCCTACTATTCAAAAAAAAGGAAGAACTGTCTGCTCTTCCTATAATGATCACCATTTTGTCTTACTTGGGCGGCTTTCTCTTTCCCTTGCAACTGTAACAGAAATAAATCTGCCTTCAATTTCTTTACCGTTCAACTTACTCATGGCCTGGTCGGCTTCTGTGGAGGAGCTCATTTCAACAAATCCAAACCCGCGGCTTCTGCCTGTCTCACGGTCAGTTATCACTTTAGCTGATGAAACCTGGCCAAAGGATTCAAATAATTTACGCAAATCGTCATCACTGGTATGAAAACCCAGGTTAGAAACATACATGTTCATAATAGAAACTTTTTAATTTTTAATGAAAGGGATAAATACAGCAGCAAAAGAAAAGAGAAGAAGACTATTATCGGTTCGGAAAGAAAAAATCGTTCCTAATCCTGACTGAATGATGAAGTATTTTAATCTGTCAGTATTAAAGGTAGTCTATTTATGGCAGCACTCAAAATATATTAAAATACATTAACGGTATCTTAAAATAACAAAGCACAAGAGTAAATAAAGCGGTACCTTACAACCCTGCGTTTCACCTGCAACCAATATTTGTCCCACCCTGATTAACGCATTAACTGGTCAGCATCAATCGAAACTTAAATTAAAGAGCTATGAATAAAGATACCATTGTGCAGTTTATTTGCATTACATCAATTCTCGAACCCGAAGAATTTATGGATATGTGGGAATCATATGCAGACCTGCGCGTGGATGATACTACAAATATCCTGTTACAGGAAGGCGTTACAGAAAAAAACGGCAACAGGTTTAATTATGTGATACAACATAAATCCAGCGCAGCAGATTTCAGGTTTGCATTTATGAAGGAAAGGAGCAGGATGCATCCCCCTGAACAAAAAGCCAGGATAAAACTGGCTGGCGGATATCACCCGGTACAGCTTCAATCTACCTATAATAATGTAAAAGAAGATGCCAGGATAGTGGTATTCGTAGCGCAGGGAGAAACCGAACTTGAATTTTACCGCACGCAATCCTTTCACTACCTGAACATATACGAAGCATATTTTGAAAACTGCGCTTACAGTTATGTGATGGAATTTTTCGTGCGCAAACAGGAAGCCCCGGAGTTGCTGGCCCAATTAAAACACAGGCATGGTGTTGAAGCAGCGATTTATAAAGGATGCAGGGTTTCTCATTCGTCGAAAAAAGTTACTGCTGGATACTAGATGCTAGATATCGCCATTGTGAGTAGTAGAGTACTCGCTCTCGCTCTGTTTCCCCGTTCTGTAAAGGTGCCAGATATGGCTAGGAGATTAAAGGAGAAGGTAAAGGAGATAAGAAGGGATCGCACAATTATCCTGGCCCCCTTCAAGCATAGCTCCTGCAGTGATATTTTTAATTTTACTTCTGGTAGCATCCGGTAGCATTTAATGCAAAAAAAAATTAAAAAGTGTAAGAATTGAAAGGGGCTGAAGGCCGAGCCTGTAGCCCTATTCCTTAGTACTGATAATTATCTTTGCTGGCTGTAGCCCCGCAGCTTTTGCTTCCAAAACAATATCTCCTGCCGCACCCTTAGGTCGAAGGATCACGAGACATTTTCCCCGAAAAGTATTTCGCTTTGGTTGTTTAAAGCTTGCCATATCGGATGGACTTGCATTTCCAATTCCAGCCAGCTCTCCCGCACCGGTTATGGTAAAATCAATAGGGGTCGTTTCCCACGGTACAATATTTCCCTTATCATCTATTATTTCAGCCATCACGTAGGAAAGATCATTACGGCTGGCCCTGATAGATGTCCTGTCAGCCTTGAGACGGATGCTACTTGCACTTCCTGCGGTTTTCAAACTAACTTGCCCAACTTCCTTGCCATCTTCAATCGCAATTGCTTTTAACTCCCCGGGTGCATAAGGCACTTCAAACTTTGCAGTCAGCTTTGCACTGTCCGGAATTGTTTTCTCACCAATTATTTTCCCATTTAGTTCCAACCGCACAAGCGGAGACCGTGAATACACAATGACTTCATACTTCATTCCATCCTGGCCGGGAAAGCTCCAGCTTTGCTGCTCATCAGGCCAACCCCAGTAACTTATTCTCTCTTTACATCCACTCATTGGACGAACAGCCATTTGAATTTTACTTCTTCGCCAGACCACATCCCGGTAATAGGATTGTGGTTTTTTATCGCCTATTAAATCGATATCACCGCACCAGGAATTAAACCATGGCCACGGCATAAAAAAACCACCCTTTACAGTGTCACACACGGTATGCCCGATACCTGATTCCCCTAAATAATCCATAGCAGTCCATACGAAATCGCCAATTACATAGGGATTTTTTTCTACCAGCTGCCAGTTTTCAAATGCATGCTGCGGAACTGATTCGGTTCCTACCATTATGCGATTAGGGAACTGTTTATGATCCGATTCATATTGTCCCCATTGATAATTATATCCGCCTACATCCAGTAAAGAAAATGTTGGAGCTGTTTCAGGCCATTTCTTCCCGGGGTTATCCCAGAATTCACAAACAGCTGAAGTGATCAGGCGCGATGGATCAAGTCGATGAATCACCGGTTTGAATTTTTGAATAATGGCGAGACCCGAGGAATCGGCTCGCTCCTGGATCTCATTTCCAATACTCCATAATATAACGGAAGGATGGTTGCGATCACGCAGGATCATAGACGAAAGATCTCTTTCCCACCATTTATCAAAGAATTGATGATAATCGTCCGGGTTCTTTGGTTTTTGCCACATGTCAAACGCCTCATCAATTACCAGCATTCCCAGGCGGTCACAAGCTTCCAAAAATTCTTCTGATGGAGGACAATGGCTGCTACGGACAGCATTGAAACCATTTGCCTTTAATAATTCAATTCTTCTCTCTTCGGCTCGGTCAATGGCTACAGCACCCAATATGCCATTGTCGTGATGTACACAACCCCCTTTCAATTCTGTCTTTTTCCCATTCAGTACAAACCCGTTCTCTGCATTGAAGCTGAGTTCCCTTATCCCAAAACTGGTGTTAGTGATATCTTCCGCTCTGTCCCCTGCAAGTACGGTCACCTGTGCCTGGTATAAATTAGGAGAATCAATTGACCATAGTTTTGGCGACTCAAGTATGATATCCTGGGAAATATCTGTCTTATGATTACCATCGACCGATTGCCTGCTTTCCGTTTCCTTCACAACCTTCCCATCCGCATCCAGTATCCTGGTACGGACAACTATATCTTTTTTCAATTCCTGTTCATTGGAAATGGTGGTAGCGACCTTCACAGTGGCTTCCGTCACAGAAACCTTTGGTGTCGTTACATATACTCCCCATTGATCGATATGCAAGGGGTTTGTGACGATCAATTTTACATGACGGTAAATCCCGGATCCACTGTACCAGCGGCTGTTCTTTCCTTTATTAACTACGCGGACTGCAATCACATTTTTTTCACCTGCCGGTTTGCAAAACTTTGTAATATCAAAAAAGAAGGAAGTATATCCATGTTTGTGATCACCCAGGAAATTCCCATTGACCCATACATCGGTTTCAGTGTATACGCCTTCGAAATAAACGGATATCCGTTTGCCTTTATCATCATTTGCAAGTGTAAATGTTTTGCGATACCACCCGGTGCCGCCGACTACATGCCCGGTAGAATTTCCGTCGTTCGCTCCCTCACTTTTTTTGGAAAAAGGTCCGATTGTTTCTCCGGGAATCTGTCCGGCAGGCAGGTCTTCTATGCTCCAATCATGTGGGAGATCAATAACACGCCATGCAGAATCCTCATATGTGGCCTGCTCGGCGCCGACAATACTGTCTTTTATAAAACGCCAGTCGCTATCGAAGTCGCGGACACGATTGGTGGATATATTTTCTCCCGACTGCATGCACCCGCTGAAAAAGCAACCAAGGATCGCGAGGACAAAAAATATTTTTCCGGTTGGTCGATGTGAACAGGACAGTTTCATGGTAAATGAAATTAGTTTTTTATACCCAGGATAAATACATAGTAGTATGACGCCTACAGATCACTTATTACTCATTTTGTCTTAATACCTATGCTCGAAGACGGCAGCCCATCCACTAACGCTGTCAATGTAATCGCCGTCGTCTTGCCCGATGACCTTACAATAACCAAACATCTCCCCTGCCACGCCTTTCGCTGCGGCAACTGGTAACTTTCAAGACTTACCGGGTTTGCGTTTCCCACACCGGCAATCGAGCCACCGCTCACCTTAAATTTTACCAGGTTCTCCGCTTTTGGATTGCGAATTCCATTCGCGTCTGTCAATTCAACTGTAATATAACAGAGGTCCTGGCCGTCGGCAGCGATAGTCGTGCGGTCTGCCGATAATTTGATCTTCGAAACCGGTTTAGCCGTTTGTAATTGAGATGAAGCAACTTCTTTCCCGTTTTTATACCCCACTGTTTTCAGGATTCCCGGTTGATATGCAACATTCCAGTTCGCTGTAAATTTCGTATCGCGGTTTGTTTTCTTTCTACCCAGCGATTTTCCATTCAGGAAAAGCTCAGCTTCCTCACAGGAAGAATAAACCGATACTTCCAGCGGTTTATTCTCATACCCTTTCCAATTCCAGTCAGCCACCACGTCGTGCCATTCCCATTTGCTCCATGATTGTTTCTCTGGGTTCAAAGGAAAACCTGGCGTTGGTGGCTTTACAAAAACGGATAATTGGTTTTCCTTCCAGAGCGCATCGCGATAAAAAGATTGGGGACGTTTCCATCCACAGATGTCTATGTCGCCGCAATAGGCGAGGTTCCAGGGATAAAAATTTTGTTTCTGCCAATAACCTCTCCAGCCAATGCTCGCTTCCCCGATATAATCAAAAGCCGTCCACACAAAATCGCCGATCACAAATGGATTGTCAACAACTCCCATCCAGGCATCGAAGGATTCAAGCGCATAGGATTCTGTTCCCATCATTACACGACCAGGCACACGACTATGATCCTGGCGATATATGCTTTCCTGCATATGATCACCGCCGGCAGCGTAATTGTAACCGCAGACATCGAGAGTTGCAAAAAAAGGATCTTTCTGCGGCCTTAAATTATTGACAGCTGCAGCGACCGGTCGTGTTGGCTCCAGGTGACGAATATGATCTCCAAGCATTTTTGCCACTTCAATCACCTTGGGATTTTCCATATCGCGTATTTCATTCCCGATACTCCACATTATTACGGAAGGATGATTGCGATCGCGCATTACCATGCTTTCGATATCCCTTTGCCACCACTCATCGAAATACAGGTGGTAATCGTTCGGGTTATTTGCTATCCGCCACATATCAAATGCTTCATCAATTACCAGCATGCCCAACCTGTCGCATGCGTTTAAAAAGGCCGGCGATGGCGGATTATGAGAACAACGAATAGCATTGAACCCGCTTGCTTTCAGCAATTCGATCCTTCGTTCTTCGGCACGATCAAACGCTTTTGAACCCAGCGGCCCATTATCATGATGAACACATCCCCCTTGTAGCTTTACTGTTTTACCATTCAAACGGAATCCATTTGTCGCATCGAATGAAATACTACGGATACCGAATGCTGTTTCATTTTCTTCCAGGCCTTTATCAGAGTCGAATACACCAATGACGGCTTTATATAAACCAGGTGATTCCAGGCTCCACAATTGCGGGTTTTCAATATTCAGTTCTTGCTTGAATACATATTCCGATCTTCCCGACATGTTTTGTCTTGTTTCGGTCTTCGCAACTACCCCTCCTCCAGGATTCCTGATCTCCGTAACTATCCGCACGGGTATTGTATTGTTTCTTTCATTCACGACCTTAATATCAATTTTTATCCCAGCTATGGAAGAACTTACTTCGGGAGTGGTGATATAAACTCCCCACTGAGCTATGTGCACTTCTTCAGACATCTCCAACCAGACATGACGGTAAATGCCAGAACCGGAATACCACCTGCTGTTCTGTCCCTCATTTTTTACCTGCACTGCGATCAGGTTTTTCTCGCCATATTTTATTTTATCCGTTATATCAAACCAAAAACTGGTATACCCGTAAGGATGGTTACCGATGTGCTGACCATTGAGCCAGCAATCCGCATTCATATAAACACCATCAAAACGAATATGGATGCGTTTACCCTTCTCGTACGAAGGAATAAGAAATGTTTTGCGGTACCATCCTGTTCCGCCGACAGTAAATCCGGTACTTACCTGTCCAATTGCATCGGGGTCAAAAGGAGAGTTTGTTCCCGGCAGGCCTGCCTGGCCCAGGTCTTCTATACTCCAATCGTGCGGTAGATCTATCTTTTTCCATTTCGAATCATCAAATCCCGGTGACTCTGCGCCCTGTGCACCGCCACGATGAAATCTCCAGTCGGCATCAAATAAGTTTGTCTGCGGGAAAATCTTTATTGTAAATAGTATGAAGAAAAAAAAGAGAGATTGTTTTTTACCCATAGCAATCGTTTTGGTCCCCTATCATTGACGGTAGCACATTCAAATTTCAGGTATTCATGTCATTTCGACAACGATTTAGCTTTATTTCCAGATTGATTGTTCGTGGGACACACCTAAGCCCAAGACGGTCATCGCCGACATCCCTCGCAAAGACGGTACACTCTGCGAGCTGGGAAGTCTCCGCTACTATGACCGTCGGGTGTTCAGTCCGGTAAGACAGTACCCTCTCTCTTGAGCACGTCATTGCGAGGCAACAGAAGGGAAATAGAATTAGATAGTCGTTGCCGACGCAATCTAAAGATGCCAGCGACTCCGGGAGCTGCGTTCATTTTATCTTTTTCATTTCTTCGTTTTTTCCAAATAGTCAAGAAAAAATAGCTCATTTTCAGTTTTATATTTATTATTCACCAAAATGAGTTTATCCTCCTTCTTACAAAACACGAAAGCGCTATCCTCTTTTCCTAGTTGATACAATTTCAATGTATCACCTTCTATACGCCATAATCCCATTATAAACACATTTTGAGATTTGCTCAAATATTCGTTTTTTCTTTTTGTAATCTCAAGGGTATAAGTTTTATTTTTCTTTACATCTAGAGACCATTTTATATCGGAACCATTCATCCCCCCGCAAAATTGATTATGCCTTTCATATCGACCTTCAATTTGAGTGTTTAGAACCACAAAAACCAAAACTACTTTAAAGAAGTATCCCATATAATCGATTTAAACACTTTAAATATCATTCATAATTCATTGTCTTGCCAATAATAGTGTTTTTCCGCTTAATTTCTCATCCGCCATTCTCTCTATCTGATCAGCCATTTTACCCCTTTGTTATTATAGATAGTAATAGTATCAACGGCTTCCGAAATAGCCAACATCCTGGGTGATGATGATAGATATGTACTTCCGAGATACAACTCTTGTTTGAATGAGCTGCCGTCTTTCTTATGAATGATCGCATATTCGTCGTTTTGAGTTACGGGAAAAAATTTTTGGTCTTTTGCCGTTTCGTAGCTCTGCAGTTTCCCGTTGTTATTGGCCACCAAAATAAGTGATGAATTATCAACCAAATTTATGCGGGCCATTCCCTTTGCATCACCATCGGCCATGAACCCGGTCATAGCAGATGGCAATGGTTTAAAATTTCCTTTTCCATCTCCCAGCAATAACACACCTGTCATGGCATCATAATTACCGGTAGAAACTTCTGTTGAATAGGAATTGCCTGCTAACAAAACATCCAAACGACCATCATTATTATAATCTCCAGTCACCATTCCAAACAAAGGTGCAAACTGGCATTGAATGGGAAGCGCTTTCCTCTCGAACTTACCATTTCCCTTATTTTCCAAATAACTGCTTTCAAAACATTCTGCTTTTACAATAAAAGCATCTCCCAGCTCCTCCTTTGAAAACGTTTCTTCGAATGTTACTGAAGCGAATTTCCTATACAATTCAAACCTTTTTCGCATAACCGGTATTTGTCCGATCAATTCATCTCTCGAAGGGTAAACATAATTATGCCCCTGCATGTAATAACACATTACCGGGTCTATCGCTCCATTCTTGTCAAAATCTTTTGCATAGATACAAAGCGGCTCTTCCTGGCGCGCTTTAAGTCTTGTGTTTAGCCCCAAATTACCTACCACGTAATCAATATCCCCGTCCTCATCAAAATCACCTGCGGTAATGCTATTCCACCACCCTGCCGAATTTGCAATGACCAACGGCGAATTAAACAGCAGTTTGCCATTTTTGTTTTTGATAAACAGGATAGGCATAAACTCCCCGGTGATCATTAAGTCGATCCAGCCATCATTGTCAAAGTCGGTCCACAAGGCAGATGTAACCATTCCCATCTTTCCATTGGCGGGCAGTTCGAATGAAGCATTCGAAAAACGGCCACCCGTATTTTTGAGCAGGTAGCTTTGTGGTGTTAATGGATATTTGCCAGGGATTACTCTACCTCCAACAAACAAATCAACATCTCCGTCTTTGTCATAATCACATCCGGCGACGCAGGAACCGCTTGCTCTCGTGTCGGGTAATGCATCTGGCCGGTAACTGAAATTCCCTTTACCATCGTTGACATAGAGCCTGTCCTGCTGCATGACAGATCCTTCTTCCTTCTCAGAGCTGCCACTTACAACAAATAAATCAAGATCGCCGTCATTATCTGCATCAAAGAGCAATACGCCCATGTCCTCATATGAAGTATCCTTCTTTAATTTTTGCTCCGAAAATATTCCTGTCTTGTCTTGAATAAAAAAACTTCCGTCGCTGCCTGAAGCGCCGCCGATATAAAAATCTTCGCGGCCATCGTTATTGATGTCGCCCACCGCGATACCGGGACCACAACGGGAAAGCATGTGAGGCACCAGGGGTTGTACTTTAAAGTCAACGAAATAGTTTTCTTTATGAGTCCAGTCCAATCCTTTTGATCCGCTTACATTTTCAAAAATACCCCGTGAGCCGGTCCCACTACTAAGTGGAACCGGCGTATCAACAGGGCCTGCTTTAGCGGAATAAACCTCACTAACAACGGTGTTCGTAGCTATGTTATACTTCGATTGCTGTGACCCGTCGGGCCAAATAATTTTTAAACTATCTGCAGTTGTATTTTTTCCTAATCCAAAATGTAAAGGCAATTCCACCGTGGACTCGTACCCGCGGTAGGGATTCAGTTCCTGCATCTGCATTTGTCCTTTGGCATATACATACACTTTGCTGCCAATGGCCTGCAGGTTGGGTGCATAACCCGTTAATTTTATAGTGAGATAATTATTATGTAACAGCTCATTGGTATTATTCTTAAAAATTCTTGCGGGTCCGTTAAACTGGTTTGTTATAAGCTCCAGATCGCCGTCATTGTCAAGGTCGGCGTAGCAGGCACCATTTGAAAAACCTGGTTCAGTAAATCCCCAATCACTGCTGCGATTTGTAAAACTCAGATCGCCATTATTCTCAAAGAGGTAACTCTGTAAAGGGACCTTAGCCAGTTCGCCGATCGCCTTTAATTGTTTTTCCTTTTCGATACCGGGATTGCCGATCGAATGCAGCTGTTTTTGATAATTAATAAAATCCTGGTCGCCAAAATCGCGGTAGAAACCATTTGTTACGGCCAGGTCTTTATCTCCATCATTATCATAGTCCGCGAACAATGCCGCCCAGCTCCAGTCGGTAGAACTGACACCGGATAAAAACGAGATATCGCTGAAACTGCCATTACCATTATTTAATTGCAGCACGTTGCGGGTATATTGAGGCTCATACCCCTTCTGCAACAACAATTGAAACTTATTCCGGAAATTACCTTCTGGCAGCATATCCAGGGTAAAAATGTCGGTAAGACCATCATTGTTAAAATCGGCCACATCATTTCGCATGGAAGAGAAACTTGTATGCTTTAAACATTCATGTACCTTATCGGTGAATGTGCCATCGTGATTGTTGATGTACAGGATATCGCTGTGCAAAAAATCATTGGAAACATAAATATCGGGCCAGCCATCATTGTTAATATCACTAATAGCAGTGCCGAGACTAAACCCTTCTTTCACTATGCCTGCGGCCTTTGAAACATCTGTAAAGCTGCCATTGCCGTTGTTACGGTATAAAATATCTGCACCTGATGATTCGCCACGGCCCTGTATGGATAGCACAGTAGTAACATCATCTACTCTTTCATCCGCTGGATTTGTGATCAGGAATAGATCAAGGTCGCCATCCCTGTCATAATCAAAAAATGAAGCGTTCATGGTCAGCCTCGCATCGGCAATACCATATTTCTCCGCCTCTTCTGTAAAGGTTCCGTTTTTATTGTTGATGTAAAGGAGATTAGCCGTATTGCCAAATTTGGCGCTTCCGGCTACATTAATATATATATCTAAATACCCATCCTGGTTTATATCCACCATGGATACACCGGTACACCAGCGATTCGTAATTAAACCGGCTTTTTCAGTGACATCCTCAAATTGAATGTTGCCCTTGTTGACATACAACCTGCAACTGGTCTCATTGCCACTAAAAAAAAGATCTGTAAGTCCATCATTGTTGATATCACCGGCTGCCACTCCTGCGCCGGTATAAATATTCATGTAGTTGAGAACATTGTATTTATCATTCTCCTCTACTTTATTGCTAAAACCCACTCCCGACCGGGAAGATGAAAGCGATTGAAATAAAGTTTTTTTATGATGACAGGCACTTAGTATGGATATACAAATAAGCAGTATCGTTGTATGATAGATTCTCATCGGCTTTTTTTCCCATCACGACATTTTTACCCGTACAATCGTAAATGAATACGGCATTAGCGATAGCGAGATCTTTTTCCCTTTTAATTTTAATGCCTGTTCGCTTGGCGCTACTTTACCCGGTTGATTAAATGAATTCACATCGGTTAAATCATCTGCTTTTAATATTGTGAGCTTTGCGTCTGCATCCAGTTTTTTAATGCCTGATACCTGTATGTCTTTGGTTTGCGTCTTCCCCGATACATTCACCAGTTTGACCACCAACTCATTTGTATTCTTGTCAATGACTGCAGAGGCGTATAAACTATCCTGGCCGGACAATGGCTTATTGTCCTGGAGTATGGGTACTACATTCGTTCCTTTATTGAGGGAAAATAATTTCTGCACATAATAGTTCGGGGTCCCATATACCTGCAGGTTGTCCACCCAGATCATATCCGGTGTCCATTGCCAGCCATCTACGTTGGCAAATAGTGGCGCATATGAAGCCATGCAAACCACGTCAGCATTGCGTTCCATGCCCGTCATAAATGCCGCTTCGGCGATAGCTGTCTGCCAGTTGTTCTTATTATTCACGCTTACCGTCTTGTCACTTTGTGCTGCATATTCCCCGGCGAAGATCTTCGAACCTTTGCGGTCATAGTTATCGTATCTCGAAGCGTTTTGTAAAAACCATTCCGGGCGACGGTAATAATGTTCATCGATGATATCAGCATTCATTTTTCTTAGCTCGCCATTTAGATAGTCAAATCGCTCACCGTTTGGATCGGTGCCGGAACTATTGACCAGTTTGATATTGGGATATTTTTCCTTGATGGCTTTTGTAAAAATCTTTAACCGCTCAATATATTGCGGTCCCCAATTTTCATTTCCAACACCCATAAACTTAAGATGAAAAGGACCCGGGTGCCCCATTTCTGCGCGAACCTTGCCCCACTGCGTGGTAATATCCCCATTGGCAAATTCGATCAGGTCGAGCGCATCTTGTATGTAAGGGTCCAATTGACTAATGGGTACCAGTTCCGCAGAATTAAATTGACAGGCCATGCCTGCATTCAAAATAGGAAGGGGTTCGGCACCTATGTCCTCAGCAAGTTGAAAATATTCAAAGAACCCGAGACCAAAAGTTTGGAAATAATCGGGTGTGGGACGATGGGCAAATTCAAAATTCCAGCGATTGATGATCAATTGTCTTTGCTCAACGGGTCCTATTGTCTTTTTCCATTGATAACGTTGTGAAAGATCATAGCCTTCCACTATACAACCGCCCGGGAAACGAATGAATCCCGGCTTCATATCGGCGAGCATCTGGATCATGTCGGCCCGCATTCCGCCCGGTCTTTTTTTCCAGGTATCCTGTGGGAACAGCGAGATCATATCGAGATCAATGGGTCCATCCCCTTCAAACCAAATTCGCATAGATGCCTTTGGCGCTGTGGCACTGGCAATAAAGCTTGTTTTGATCTTTTTCCATTCGCTACCCGTGGCCGTGGTATTCACAACTGTTGAACCGATGATTTCGCCTGTTTCATTTACCAGTTCGATATACATTTTAATACCGGGAGATGTTTGATGATACATAAAAGAAAAATCATAACCGATATCCTTTTTGACTCCCATTCCCCGAAACCCTTCATTATTCAACCCAATACTTCCTTTTTTATTATTATGCAGTGTCACGCAGAGAAACCGCGGGTTAGCTTCATTCACTTTCTTTCGGTTCACAACTAAAAAATCTCCTTCGGTCAATGGCTTGCCCAGGATTGTCCATCCCATCATCGGTTTATAAAATTCAAAAGAACGGTTCTTGACCATTTCCGCATAGATGCCTCCATCCGCGCCTAAGTTGATATCTTCAAAAAAGACTCCCCACATAGTAGGTTGTACTTCGGCAACAAGCTGGTCGGCTTTTACCGTAATACTATTACCCGACTGCCCCATCGAACAAACCGATAGAGCCATTACCACCACCCCTGTTAGAATACTTTGCAGAATTTTCATTGTTCCGTTTGTTTAAAAAGTTACCCGGTCGCTATCCCTAACATAGAACCGTCCATAGATGCAAGGCCGAGGTGTTCGTCAAAATGACCGTAGATATTCTTATTTATTCCTTCCGTTGCGTTATCTATCTGTAATAGGATCCTTACCTGGCAAAACGAGCGGCCTGCAATGAAAAAATATGCAATAAAACTGATTGCCCCGATGAGATGACCCCGGCCGCGGCTTGCATGAGCTATACCTCCCAAATAATATAATTTTGTCGCACCTACTTTCATCTTTGTAATTTTCCTTTTAGCAACGTGAATGAATGCGGCGGAAATGTATACGTAAATCTTGCTCCGCTTATATTGACTGGTGGCTTAACCACTGTTTTTACATTCTCTTTGGAAAAATCATTCCCGGATTTTATATCAGGGCCATTGACTTCATAGATGGTGAACTGCCCGCTGAAATTACCTTCCTGGGAAATAATATCGGTGGTTATGGCATCGTCTTTGTTGCGATTGACGACACAGAGCATTAATTCACCATCTTTGTAGGTAGCCGATACATCAAGGTAAGGCACGTTGGTTTGTTGCGTCGTCATCTCCCCCAACCCAATAAAAAATTTCCCCGTATTATACCGCTTACAATCAACAAGTACATCTAAAGAAGTCCCGTAGACATTATTGGCAAATAATTGCAAAGGATAGAAAATTGTTTGCTTGAAAAGACCGGTTTCATTAGTGAAAATTGGTGCAATAACATTTACCAGCTGCGCCATATTTGCCATCTTGACTATGTCGGCATTGCGAATGAATGCATTTAAAAATCCTGCAACGACGAGTGCATCTTCGAGGTTGTACTTTTCTTCCAGAGCATTCCTTCCCCTGGCTGAAGCGCCTCTTCTTGCGCGATACCAGACATTGTATTCATCCCAGGCTATATAAATTGGATCCTTGTTCGGCCGGTTTGCTTTTTGCATGGCCAGCGCGATCATTCCTTTTACGATCTTTGTCCGCTGCTCTAATACAAGCGGGGTGCAGATAAAATTGTAATAATTACTATCAGGGTTGCCCACGTAGATATGAAGCGCTATATAATCAATCACATCTTTCAGTTCTCGCAGAATGGTCTGGTTCCAGTAATCGGGATCGGCGCCTTCCCGGTAATTGGAAGAGCCGGCGGCAATTAATTTTATATCAGGCGATGTACGAACCATTAGCTTCGCCGCTTCCAGCGCCTTTTTGCAATAATCTTCGGCATTCAAATGTCCCATTTGCCAGGGGCCGTCCATTTCATTACCGAGACTCCAGTATTTAATATTATATGGGTCGGGATAGCCGTGTTTCTTTCGCAGTTCCGCATAGTATGGGCCCTCTTTCACATTACAATATTCCACCCATCGCCTCGCTTCTTCTATCGTTCCCGTTCCCATGTTGACGGAGAAATAAGGTTCGGCATTAACAGCCCTGGCAAAGCCGATAAATTCATTTGTACCGAATTGATTGGGTTCTAATGTGGCCCATGCAAGATCTAACCTGGGAATGCGTTCGGTTTTTGGCCCCACTCCATCCAGCCAATTGTAGTTAGAAACAAAATTGCCGCCGGGATATCTTATAATGGTGGGATGCAGTTCTTTGACAGCCTGTATAACATCCTTTCTATAGCCATTGTTATCCGATAACGAAGAAGCTGAATCATAAATTCCACCATAAATGCAACGCCCAAGGTGCTCCGCAAAATTTCCATAAATATGCTTGTCAACTTCCCCGATCGTACGATCGATATCGATTTTGATCCGGGCATGTTGCGCCTGCACATAAGCGCCAGCGCTTAAAAAGAAAAGCAGTAATCCGTTTTTTATGACCCTCGACAGCATATCAGTTTAGGTTAACTATTTTATTTTATAACATTTTAGTTGCTCATTATTGTTGCGAAATCTCCATTACCATTCGCTTTTAATAAAATACCATGGGATTGGACGGCCCGGAGAGGCAAAACATGCGAAACAAAATTTCCATTGCCCTTATTTTCAATCCACACGGAAGCGGTTGTTTCGCATGTTTTCTCCACCATGTCATTTGCCGAAATGGTATTCAACAGGTCTTTCATAGTCGCTTTGGCGTGGTCGCCATGCAATAAGAATTTTTTCTTGACCGAAGGCAATTGCCCTGCCGGTTGGCTTTTATCGAGTGCCGGGAATAGTTCATGTTTTCCGCGCATTATCTTTTATAAAGTAAGCCGGGATAAGATCTGAAGTCCTGTTGCCATCCGAAATCGCCAGCATAAAGTTGCAAAGCTTCTCTGCACTTCCTCTTTATCATAGGTGCTGGCCCCGTTTCCTTTTTTCACGATCATTTCTTCTTACCCCATATCGCTATTCCTGTTTCGTTGAGTCCCGTAAAAACATAAGACATCTTTTTATTTTCCCAGTCCCTCCCTTTTTGCATAAATAGTTTTTCAACCGAGCCTGTGCTCCAGTTCAGTTGCAGCCATGGCGCGGCATAACTCCAGGTTCCTTCGTTGGTATTGATAGTTCCACCGGCATTGATGGTAAAATTTGTCGACACTTGAAAATCCGGCGATGTTTGCTCATTGCTGAAACCTGGTACAACCGTATAATTGAACTTTATTCTTTCCCATTGTCCTATGATACTATCCTGGACAACGGTGGAATTGTCTTCCCACGCATATCTCTCCGGCGATACAACCGGCCAGCCATTTTGCATCCAGAATATTTTTCTCACATGCAGGTCCATAAAAAACTTATTGACGCCTGGTCTTCCCTGATGGGCCATATAATACTGGCCTGCGTCATCCTTGAATACAGTGCAATGAGCTGTCCCCTGCCATCCCCCATGTCCCTGGAATTTATAAGGTGCCACGATCATCGGGCCGTGATCCTGGACAGTATTGATGTCGATATTATTAAAATCGAAGAAAGGTCCCTGGGGATTATCACTGCGGCCAACCCGCACATTATATTTTGTTTCGAGCCAATCGTAAGCAATGAAAATATAATATTTATTCAGCGCTTCGTTATAAACAACATCGGCTCCTTCGATATTCCCGTTGATCGTTGACCCCGTAAATCCACGCTGGGCGATCCTGCTGCCTTTATCGCCTGAAGATAAAGCAAGCCCCGTTGACGGGTTTAATTTCAGCGCATAAATTCCATCAAATGCGGAACCGTAATACATCCAATGATAACCGCCGGGAGTCACCACGACTGTAGGGTCAATAGCATTTGTCTGCGTAGTAGGATCATTTCTTGATGTTACCACGAGTCCTTTCTCTGTCCACGGCCCTTCAGGTGCGGTGGCTGTAGCCAAACCAATAACACTGAGTCTTAAAACGGCGGATGATAGCGAATAATATAGCCGGTATTCATTTCCCACCTTCATGATATAAGGCGCCCACAAAGAATTGAAGGGAGTTCCGCCCTGGCCGGTGATATAGCCGGCTCCCATTGCAGGCAAGCTATTAAAGACCCAACCAACAAAGGTCCATTCCACCAGATCTTTTGATTTTCTTATTTGAAGACCTGAACGCACGTCGATGCCATACCCTGCATCAGTACTGTAACAATAATAGTAGTCCCCGAATTTTTTTATTGAAGGATCATGCACATTATAAACGCTCCATTGATTATAGTACGCAAATGGAGCGATAGACGCATAAGTATCTTCGATAGTGTTAATGTCAAAAGCCGGCGGAGGGGTAATGACGGGCGGATTATCGCTGCCTCCTCCCTGCTTCTTTTTACAGGCATGGCAAAGAAATAACAGGCAGGCAATGCTGTACAACTTGAGTATAGTATATCGCCTCATTTTCATTCTTCTTTGTTCACTGATCAATAATTGCTGATTAGCAGAAACCCTGCTCCATGATTTTTATGAAGCAGGGAAAAAATTTTATTTAAAATAAATCTTAGTTAGCTGGATTCGGTAATAAATTTCTATTTACATCCAACTCTGTTTGTGGCACAGGCAGCCACTCATTGCCGGGAGTATAGCTATTAAAATCCGTATCATGTGTTTTTAACAGGGCAAGTTTAGCGGGATCGCTGAACCAGCCCCAACGGATAAGGTCAACTATTCGCTGGCCTTCTATCGCAAACTCCAATGCTCTTTCGTGTGCCAGCTGGTCACGCATTTGCGCCTGCGTCATGTTGGGTTTCACGGTGGCAAGATTAGGAAGATTAGCCCTTGTTCTTACCTGCTGGATATAAGTATAAGCACCGGCTGTATTATTTGTTTCATTCAATACTTCAGCATACATTAATAATATATCCGCATACCTCAATACTCTGTAATTGATTCCCGATTCCGGGGTTTCAAATGCCCTGCCCAGGCCATCATTGGTATATTTCCTCGGATAGATGCGGGTGGTGGGGTTGGTGACTCCATGTGACGAAAGAAAAGTAATCCAGTCCTGTCCATAGGCCTGTGTTGAGTTGTCGGCAGGCTCATAAGATGCGATCGTAGCCAAAAGTCTTGGATCGCTTTTGCCGGCTACCGTTGGTTCAAGTTTAAATTCATTATACAACCAGCGTGTCGGTAAATAATCAGAAAACCCTGCGCCTTCCATTCCGTAAGTAACAGAGATAGCTGTGACTTGCTTCCAGGTGGTCGTGGGATCGAATGTCCAGTTGAAATCGGTACCAAATCCTTCTGTGAACTGGATTTCAAATAGAGATTCGCTGTTATTTTCATTTATGTCTTTAAAGTTATCGCGATAGTTAGGCATCAGTGAATAAACACCTGCCAGCGGTCCGCTTCCGAAGAATTTTTCAAGTTGAGTCTTTGCCTTTGCATAATCCTTCCTGTACAGGTAAGACTTGGCAAGCATCCCCGCGGCAGCTCCCCTGGTAGCGCGACCTTTCTGTCCCTGGTCAGGACCGGTAACGCTGGCATAGGAAATGGGGAGATTTGCTTCAGCGTTCTGGAAGTCTGAAAATATCTGGTTCCATATTACATCTTCAGTGGCTGTTGGAGTAAAATAATCGTCCGGGTTACTGGCCACTTTTGTAATGATAGGAATAAGTTTAAATGTAGTGGCAAGGTTATAGAAGGCAAGGCCGCGTAAGAAATAAGCCTGTCCCAGTATCCTGCTTTTTTGCTCAGCGGTCAATATACTGGCATCATATGGACTGACATATTGCAGTACCTGGTTAGACCTGTTGACAACCTGGTAAAAATCTCGCCAGATCCATTGAACAGGAGCTGAAGTAGTGGGAATAATGAACTGGCCTGTCAATACCAGGTCGAGCCATGAATCGTCGCCGCGGCTATCGGTCAGTCCAGGAAATGAACGCATGTAGGTACCATCCTGGGTCAACGAATTATAAATGGCTGTGACCCCCGCGAATGCCTGGTCCTTTGTCTTCCAGTAATCGACCGTTGTCAATGCATTTGGGTTTGAAAGGTTGAGCTTCTTACCACACGAAACCGTCATTAATAAAAAGCCAGCCAGGATATATATTAACTTTTTCATGATTTATAGTTTAATTAAACATATTAAAAGATTAATTGGACTCCTACCATAATGGTCCGTGGTTTTGGATAAGAACCAAAATCAAAACCCGGGTTAAAAACTCCGGATGTAAAATCAGGATTATACCCTGTATACTTCTGGAATGTATAAAGGTTTTGCCCAGTAACAAATACCCTTGATTTCGACAAGCCCTTAATGATATCGCCGGGGAAATTATAGCCGATAGAAACTGTATTGATCCTTAAATATGTTCCGCTTTGCAGCCAGCCAGGCCGATCAGAATCTTTGAAATTGTTGACATCGGCATCATTCAATCTTGGAATGTCCGTATTCGTGTTGGAAGGTGTCCACCTCTTCAACATATCGGTGCTGTAATTAAGGGAGCCGGCTGAATGGTGCAGGTCTCTATACATCCGGCTATTGATCTTGAAATTAGCAGCGCCTGATGCAAAGATGAGCAGGTCAAAACGTTTGTAGGCCGCTGAAAAAGTAATTCCATAATAATATTTGGGAATGCCGCTACCGAGATAGGTTCTGTCGTAAGCTTCATCAACAACACCGTCTGGTTTTCCCAGGGGACCGCTAATATCTTTGTATTTCACATCACCTGGTTTAAGTGCGGCTCCAAACTGGGTTGCATGGGCAGTAATTTCAGCCTGGGTTTGAAAGATACCTTCGTACACAAATCCATAATGCTCGCCTACAATTCCGCCCAACTGTGTCTTTGCTCCTACTCCATAAATGGGATCTTCATGACCACCTAATTCCACGACCTCATTTTTGAGCGTGCTGAAGTTGGCCGATAAATCAAATGTGAAATCTCCGCTGGTCTTGTGATAGGCTGCGGTAATTTCTATACCAGAGTTCTTAAGACTGGCCGCATTGGCAACAGGATTAGAGTTAGTATAACCAACGCTTGCCGGGATCGGTAAATTAACCAGGATATCGGAGGATTTGGCATTATAATATTCAGCGGACAGATCCAGTGCGCCGTTTAAGAAGCTACCGTCAAATCCAATATTCGTTGTCGCCTTGGATTCCCACTTAACGTTGGGCGAAGCGATTTGAGTTTGTAACCCGCCTACTACTCTCGTTCCATCAAATGTGTAAACAACGCCTGAATTAATGGATCCAAAATAGAGGTAGTCGCCGATGTTCTGGTTGCCCAACAAACCATAGCTTCCTCTTAATTTAAGTGAGGTGATAATATTTTTAGAAACACTCCAGAATTTTTCATTACTGATCTTCCACCCGGCTGATGCCGAAGGGAAATTTCCATATTTGTTGTCGGGAGAGAACCTGGAAGATCCATCCCTGCGTATCGTTGCTATCAATAAATAGCGATCGTCATAAGAATAGTTGATCCTTCCGAAAAAAGAGACCAGTGTGTTCTCAAATTCTGATCCCTTGGCCGACTTCGTGGCGCCATTATTTATTTCCGGGTAATAAGGCGTGGTAAATCCTTCTGCATGGCTCTCTCTCAAAAGAGTGTTACCCTCCCTGTAAGACTGGCCCAATAATACATTCAGCACATGTTTATGCACGATCTTGTCATAGGTCAATGTATTCTCAATTGCTGAATTGGTATATATTCTTGAATTATCATTCAAACGGGCAATATCCTGGCTAAAGAATTTTCCGAGGAAGAAAGCTGGTTGCCAGATAAAATCCCGGATCGTTGTCTTATCATAACTAAGGCTTGTCCTGAATCGGATATCCTGCCGGGTAAGTTTTAGAAAACGAAGCTCCCCATATATATTGCCAAATGTCCTGTCGACATCCACGTAGTTTGTGAGTAAATTATTTATCCCGATCCCATTCAGGGAATTGGCGCCGTTAAACTCGGAATTGGATCCGCCATAGCCACCAAGGTTTGCAGGGTCATATACCGGCATCGTGGGAATGGCCACCACCAAAGAACCAATGAGCGGCGGGATACCACCGAGCAGGATATCGTCACGGAAAGTGAGCGAATTTTCATGAGAATGGGTATAGTTGAATGCTTCACCCATTTTGAATATGCCTTTTTCTGCTGATGAATTTACCCGGGCTGTGTACCTTGTATATGTAGGACCATTGCCCACATAGGTTCCCTGGTTGTCAAAATAATCCAACGAAACGAAATAGGTGTTGTTAGTGCCGCCTCCTGACATACTGATATTATGATTTTGCCTGGTGCCGGTCTTTAATCCTTCTTTCTGCCAGTCCGTGTTAATATTGTTGACAAATCTCGGGTCGGCGGGGTTATTGGCGGGGAACAGTGGAAGCCCGGCATTTGTCCGGGATTCATTACTGAGCATCTGGTATTGCTCGCGATCCGTTACATCCTGTATTTGCCAGACTTTATCCCAACCATAATAGCCATTGTATTCTACTTTCATGGCTGAATTCTTCCTGCCCTGTTTAGTGGTTATAATGATAACCCCATTTGCGGCGTTCGCTCCATAGATAGAACCCGCGGATGCATCTTTTAAAACGTTTATGGTTTCAATGTCATTCGGGCTAAAATCCCTGACAGTTACTCCCGGCACCCCGTCCACGACGTAAAACGGTTGGGCATTTCCAAAAGTGCTATAACCTCTTATGCGCACACTTGGAACAGCTCCAGGTTGCCCATCACTGTTTACCTGCACACCGGAAGCCCTGCCCTGCAATAACTGTGATATATCCGAGGTAGAATATTTTTTCGTTTCGTTGGTATTGATATTCACGATAGAACCGGTCAGGTCTTTTTTCTTTTGTGTTCCATATCCTACAATTACCACATCTTCCATCGAGGATACTTTAAGAGACAGCTCAATCATTACTGTGGCCTGGTCGCCTAACTTAATTTCCACGTCTGCATATCCAACGGAAGTCACGAGCAGGATATCTCCCGGTGCTGCCGATATGGTAAACCTGCCCTCGGCATCAGCTACTGCATTTACCTTTTTGTTTTTTACTGCAACGGTAGCGGCAGCCAGCGGGTTACCATCCTTATCTTTTATCTGGCCTGTCACCGTTTTCTGAGCTATTGCGGAATTCGTAATTATCAAAACGGCTAGTGTCGCCAGGCAATAGAACAACCGTCTTGTAAACAGCGATTTTCCTTTGCAATTTTTCATATGCGTTATTTTGGTTTTTTATAATAAGTGTCATTCAAACAATTATTGGAAGGTGTCAAAAAAAAACAGGAGTTGCTCACAAAAAGCCGTGCTGGAAAACCAGCTGATGAACCAGGAAAAAGAATTTTGGAGAAAAAATTCGTGATCACCAGGTGTAGTGATCGCTCATAAACAGATGATTGGCAAAGCAGACTCATCATAGCAATTTGGCAAGCGTTTACTAGTCCTTGTGAAATTGTCTCAAATATTTTTAGGCAGGTTATCATTTCGTCTCAGTTTTTCGACGAAATATCTCATTTAACTGCCGCGGGCTGCCAGGGTTTGATTTTGTTTGCCACGGATTCAGCGAAAAAAGTTAGAACGCAGATCATTATGATCGTTATGATGTCATAATAGATGTTAATCATCCTGTAATCAGCGTTCTGTAACTCCTGTTGTATCCTTTGATAAAAAAATTGAAACTCGCTAAAAAGCCGGTTTATCTGCCACGGATTCCACGGAAAAAAAGAAGTCATCGTGTATTCGTGGCAATTCCATTGCGTGACATTTATAGGTATATTAGAGCACAAGTTTGTTCCATTGACCCGCAGAGGTTTTATACCCGTTCTTTTATTGTTTTTGGCCCTCGATGCGGCCGGGCAATCTTATTATTTCCGGCATTACCAGGTAGAGAACGGTCTGTCCAACAATGCAGTGATCTGCTGCCAGCAGGATCAAAAAGGGTTTTTATGGTTCGGCACCAAAGACGGCCTTAACCGGTTCGACGGTTATACTTTTAAGATATTCAGAAATAACCCTGATGATAGCGGCAGCATTGGCAGCAATTTTATACATACGTTATATGTTGATCCCTCTGACATCATGTGGGTAGGAACGGAAAAAGGGCTTTACAAATACGATGCAACAACGGAGAGTTTTAGTTGGGTGCCTACTCCCTTCAGCGAACAAATAACAGATATTAAAAGGGATGGCCGCGGAAATCTTTGGTTCATTTCCAACTTCAACCTGTTTAAGTATTATGAACCTTCTCATCAACTGGACCAGTTCAAGGTGCCTGATTATTTTGAAGCTACTTCAATATGTACATTGCCCGATAGTAGCGTGTGGGTTTCTAGCTCGAACGGGTTTTTGAAGAAATATAATTTCACCACTCATTCTTTTCAGAGTTTTAACCTTTTTGATCATTCGCAAAAAACGGTATCTAACTGGGTCGAAAAATTATACGGCACCCGCGATGGTAACCTGCTCGTTGGTACATCCAACCAGGGAGTTAAATTTTTTGATACGCATACTGGAGCATACAGGGACATACTTACCTACAATGCCGATAAGACCGAAATATTTGCACGGAACTTTGTGCAGACTACTCCTGACGAATGCTGGATTGCCACAGAATCGGGGATATATATCTATGATATGTCCACCGGGAAAACGACTAATCTTCATAAAGAATACAATAATCCTTATTCCATCTCTGATAACGCGGTCTATACTTTCTGTTATGACAAAGAAGGTGGCATTTGGGCCGGAACCTATTTTGGAGGCGTTAATTATTATCCCCGCCAACCACTTGCTTTTACCAAATACTTTCCTGAGAAAGGAAAGAACTCATTGAGTGGAAACGTGGTGAGAGAAGTACACCAGGACCAGTACGGCCATCTTTGGATAGGAACCGAAGATGCGGGCCTAAATAAATATGATACCAGCTCCGGCCTGTTCACTTCATTTCAACCAACAGGCGCGAAGGATGCTATTTCGTACACAAATATTCACGGGCTATTAGCCACGGGTAACGAATTATGGATCGGCACGTTTGAACATGGTCTCGATGTCATGAATATACAAACGGGCAAAATAATCCGTCATTATTCCAAGCAGAATGATGCCGGTTCACTGCGTAGCAATTTTATTTACTGTATTTACCAATCCCCCGCGGGGCAGGTCATGTTGGGAACAACTATCGGCGCTTACCAATACAACCGGGCCACCGATAATTTTACTCCCCTGAAAGGCTTCCCGCTTTTTAACTGGTATTCGTCGTTATTGCAGGAAGACGACAGCACCATTTGGGCCTGTACTTATGGTAACGGGATACATTATTATAACCCGAAGACGAATAAGGGCGCCCACTTCCGGTATAACAGTAAAGACAAAAACAGCCTGGCCAGTGACAGGGTAAACAGTATATTCGAAGACAGCAATAAGAATTTGTGGTTTGCAACGGAAGGTGGTCTTTGCAAATATGACCGCCAAAAAAATAATTTTACCCGGTACACTACGGCTAATGGCTTGCCTACCAATTTTATCTTAAGCCTGTTGGAAGATTCCAAAAAAAATTTATGGATCACTACCTCGAGAGGTTTAGTGAGCTTTGACCCCGTCAGTGGACTGTCCACCGTGTATACCAAGGCTAATGGGCTATTGAATGACCAGTTCAATTTCAGTTCTGCTTATAAAGACGCTGAGGGAAGAATGTATTTTGGCAGTGTAAAGGGACTGATCAGCTTCCGCCCGGATGAATTCGTCAAAAGCAATTTTACCCCGCTTGTTTATATCACAGGCTTCCAGGTAAATAATAATGAGCTTGTCATCAGTAAAGACAATTCTCCGCTTGCTAAATCTATTACATATACACATAAAATTGAGCTCACCCACAACCAGTCTACTTTTAGTATTGATTTTGCTTCACTGAGCTATACCGCTCCCGAAATGTCTGAATATGCTTATAAAATGGATGGACTGGAAAACGACTGGACCTATCTTAAAACAAATCGCAAAGTTTATTTCACCAATCTCTCACCTGGAACTTACACTTTTAAGATAAAAGCATCGATCAACAACGGAAGCTGGAATGGCCCTGAAACGACGCTTACTATCGAGATCCTTCCACCCTGGTGGGCGAGCAGGTGGGCCTATATTGTGTATCTCCTGCTGGCATCGGCAATCATTTATTTTTTAATACGCAATTATCACCGCCGTATCAATGAAAAGAACAGGAGGAAGATCGAATTGCTCGAACATGAAAAAGAGAAAGAGATCTATCATGCCAAGATTGAGTTCTTTACAAACGTCGCGCATGAAATAAAAACACCACTCACCCTCATCAAGGGACCGATGGAAAAGATCATGAAGAAGAATGGGCATGCGACGGATATATCCGGCAATCTTAAACTGATGGAGAAAAACACCAACCGGTTAATAGAATTGACAAACCAGTTACTTGATTTCAGGAAAACGGAAACAAAAGGGTTCAGCCTGAATTTCGTCAAAACAAATATTTCTTCAATACTCGCCGATACATACAATAGTTTTAAGATACTGGCAGAGTCAAAGAGCCTCATTTACCAGCTTGACTCGGGCGAAAAAGAAGTACAGGCATATGTCGATACAGACGCTTTCAGCAAGATACTGAACAACCTATTCAACAATGCTATCAAGTATGCGAGGTCTGAAATACAAATAGGTCTTACCCTTGTCAACGAAGAAAAGATATTTCAGATCATTATAAAAAATGATGGCTATCTCATCCCAAAAGAAATGAAGGACAAGATCTTTGAGCCGTTCTTCCGTATGAAGGAGACTGAAAAATTATCCGGAAGTGGTATCGGTCTTTCCATTTCGAAATCGCTGGCTGAGCTTCACAATGGAAAACTGGAGCTTACTGATGCTCATGATGGAATGAATACTTTTGTTCTTTCACTGCCTGTGCATCAGCAGATCGAATTTGACTTACATCGCACCTGATACATTAATTGATGAAACCAACCATTTTACTTGTTGACGATAGTGAAGACATCATCGATTTCCTAAGTGAGGATCTCAGTGAGATCTATGACGTACTCAAGGCATTCAACGGCAAAGATGCCCTGGATCTCCTGGAAAAAACGGCTGTGCAGTTAGTCGTGACCGATATCATGATGCCCGTTATGGATGGCTTTGAACTTTGCAAAGCCATTAAGACAAATTTTGATTATAGCCATATTCCTGTCATCCTGCTGACCGCGAAAAATACGTTNATACGTTACAGTCTAAAATGGAAGGTTTGGAAACGGGAGCTGATGCCTATGTAGAAAAGCCATTTTCGCCCGAATACCTGCAGGTACAGATCGCTAACCTGCTGGCAAACCGACGTAAGATCAAAGAATATTTTGCCAGTTCTCCCCTGGTGCATATCAAAAGCATTGCTTATTCCAGGGCGGATGAGTTGTTCCTTGAAAAAATCAATAATATCATTCATAATAATATCGAGGACACGGGACTGGATGTAGAAAAACTGGCCAAACTGCTCAATATGAGTCGCCCGACCCTATATCGCAAAATAAAATCCATTTCCGATCTCACGCCCAATGAACTGATCAATATCACACGGTTGAAGAAAGCGGCTGAATTATTAGTGGAAGGCAATTATAAAATATATGAAGTGGCTGATATGACCGGGTTCGGATCACAAACCAATTTTGGAAGGAATTTTCATAAGCAATTCGGAATGACCGCTACGGATTACCTGGCCCTGAATCATCCAGGAAAAAAAGAGTAGAGAAATTGCCACGGATACACACGGATGAAGAGGTTAACCGTTTAAGGGTTTAATGGTTTAACAAATTAACGGATGAACAGTTAGACAGGTGCCCCAATTCAGCTACTCATAAATCAACCACCCCAACAAACCCACCATTTGGCTTCACCTTAATTTCTATTTTACCATTAGTGGGAATAAGAGTTGCTCGATGAAAAAAATTACTATCATCATCGGTAATCAGGTCAATCTTTTTTTGCTTGATAAACGATACATCGATTTCCCATTTCTTTTCCCCGGCTTCCCCATTGATCCCGGCGATATACCATTTTGTACCCTTCTTTCTCGCGACGATCATGAATTTTCCCGGGTATCCATCTATAAAACGTACATCGTCCCAGGACGAAGGGAGGTCCTGCAAAAATGTTTTTACGAAGTCTGGCACATGAGCCATTCCTTCGGGGCCCTCAGCATAATGTTGAATGCCCGATAAAATGATAACAGAAGTAGCTAATTCAAATGCAGGTGTGGTAATACGATTGATCCGTGGGATCTTATAAAGGCACATGGGTGTAAAATCCATCGGGTCAAAAGCATTGCGCGCAAATGCACACATCACAATGTGTGCGGGCGCCTGGTCAGCATCGGCCTGGTTAAATGTGATCATCTCATATCCATACACAGCTTCGGTGGTCATCAGGTTGGGATAAGTTCTCTGCCATCCTCTTGGTAAAGTAGCACCATGAAAATTAACCAGCAATTTATAAGCTGCCGCATCCACCAAAATATCCTGGTAATAATTGATCATGGATTGGCCATCGCCCGCGAAGAAATCTATTTTAACTCCTTTGATACCCATGGCATGAATCCGGGCAAATTCCTTTATCCGGTCTTCATGGTTAAGCAATTTGTCTTTGGGGTGATACTTTACCGTATTCCATGCTCCCGCTGAATTATACCAGAGCAGGAGGCCGACATTTTTTTTTGCAGCATAGTTTGCCAACAGTTGAATCGAATCATACCCGATTTTCGTATCCCAGTTGACATCGATCAAACAATACTGCCATTTCATACCGGCAGCAAAATCAATGTATTTTTTTTGAACACTATAAACGATCGAATCATCCTTTTTTTGGATCCAGCTCCACGAAGCTTTTCCGGGTTTGATAAAAGATGCATCGATCTTCTTTGCCGGAAAGGCAAGGTCCGTTCCCAATGTTGATTCTGCAATAGTCTTCAAATTTCCAAGAGCGATGATTCGCCAGGGCGTTTGCCAGGGCAGGGTTGATTGAGGATACAGGGCGCCATTGGTAAATGCCTCGGGAGATTGCGGGAAGCCGATACTGTATTCATTGCCGGGTGCATTTTGTTGTAAAGCTGTTCCGCAATAGCCTCTGCCCAATGCAGCTTCCGTGATCAGTATCCAAACATTCTTATAATAAAACAAGGCAGGATACACCCACCCATTTTTTGTTGGAGATGGCGTTCCGCCGGGAATATCCATCATATAATGAGCTTCATAAGAAGGATTGGTATGCTCCCACCCGCTTTGTGCTTCGGTCTTTGGCTGAAGCCAAGCCTTCGTGTTATCATTAAAATGAAAGCTCGTTATCTCCCGCGTAATTTTCTTTATTTCGGTTGATCGTTGTGGAAATTCATAACGAAAAGCCACGCCATCGTTGGATACCTGGAAAACAATGTTCATCTTTTTACCCGAAGCAGTTTGGGCCTGCAGCACCCGTTTGTTCGCCAAATAGGCAATATGCTTTTTTTTTGCCGTTAGGATATTATAATCATCCTTTACTACTAACGGAAGTCCGGCTTTTATTAAACTCAGGTCTTTCGAAAAATCCTCATCCTCTCTTATTATTCCCAGCCTGGAGTCCTTTATTATATTTTCCCCGTTGTAATCAATGCTATAGATTAATTTTTGCACGTTGCATCTCACGATGATTTTCTTATTGGGACTGCTGATAAGTTGATCGGGAGCCTGGGCATGCAGTAAATTAAAATAGAGGCAGGATGCGAAAAGAAGTCCCGGGAGTTTAAAGGCTGTTTGCCTGTTTGGTTTGATATGCATAGAATAACCTTTCTTAAAAAAATCAGCAGCAATCAAACAAATCTCTTTATTTTCACTGAATAAGTGTAAATATTACACTAATAAATTTTTAATCCTGTTGAATCTTCTATCATTCTAAAACCAGGATTTATGAAAAAGATTTTCCTGTTTCTTCCAGGTTTTGCGGTTTTTGCCGGCCAGGCGCAACAAACTACCACTGATACAACGAGACGGGCTTTTCCACCAGCGGTTGGAACGGTTACTACTACCCGCCAAACTCCTGTCCATGATCCTGTAATGATCAAAGAAAAGAACACGTATTATTTATTCTGCACCGGCAATGGCATCTCAGTATATTCTTCCCGTGATATGAAGGATTGGCGGAAAGAAAGACCGGTTTTCCCTAAAACGCCCGAATGGGTTACGAAAGCGCTTCCTAATTACAGGGGCACTAGCATGTGGGCGCCAGACATCAGTTATTACGATGGTAAATATTATTTGTTTTACGCAGTGTCCGCTTTCGGGAAAAACACATCGTGCATTGGGTTAGTTGTCAATAAAACACTTGACAGTTCTTCAGCCGACTACAAATGGGAGGATAAAGGAAAGATCATCCAATCGGTTCCTGGAAGAGATATGTGGAATGCCATTGACCCAAATCTTATTGTTGACGAAAACAAAACTCCCTGGCTTGCTTTTGGATCTTTTTGGAATGGAATGAAACTGGTAAAATTGAAAGATGATCTGTTGACGGTCGCGCAACCTGAACAATGGTACACGATTGCCGCAAGGCCAAGGGATTTTATGCTTGCCGATTCCCTGGCAGGCAATGCAGCCATTGAAGCCCCATTTATTTTTAAAAAGGATAAATATTACTATCTCTTCGTATCATGGGATTATTGCTGTCGCGGCGAAAAAAGCGATTATAAAGTAGTAATAGGCAGAAGTGAAAAGGTAATGGGTCCCTATCTCGATAAAAATGGGGTGGCTATGACTCAAAACGGGGGGAGCCTGATCGTGCAGGGCGACGGTAAAGAATGGTACGGAGCCGGTCATAATTCAGCCTACAATTTTGACGGCAAAGACTATATTATCTATCATGGCTATGATGCAAAAGACCGGGGCAGGTCCAAACTTATCATTCACGAATTGGAATGGGATAAAGAGGGATGGCCTGTAGTGAAAGATTAAGAACCAAATCTCAACAGCCAAGATCCAAATAAATACGAAAATAGAAAACCTGGAAATCGAAAATTGCATCCCGATTATTCGGAATTTTTATTTGAACCATGAGCTTTTTGTTTTTGTTATTTTCTCGTGCTTCTACAAGCTTGCCCTAAAAGAAATCGGAAAGTAAAATATTTAAGTAGAAGCTTACCAATATCAATTTCGAATTTAAATATTCGTGCTTTTTTGGTTCTTGGTTCTTTGGTTCCTGGAGCTTATCAGGAAATTTCAGATTTCTCCCTTTAGTGATTTAATAATCACTTCACCTTTACTATTGACATGGAGTTTGCGGTAAATATTCTTGATGTGCTGGCGGACGGTCTCCAGGGTAATGCCAAGACGTGATGCGATCATTTTGTAACTGAGCCCATCGACCATCGCAGTAATGACCTGTTGTTCTTTTGCGGTCAGGGGTTCGTTATAGGTTCTTTTAGGAGCAAAATAATCCACTACTTTACGGGCTATCGCCGGCGACATAGCCGATCCGCCTTTGTTAATGATATTGATGCACTCCAGTATTTCTTCTACCGGCGTGTCTTTTTGTAAATAACCGACAGCTCCTGCACATAACGCTTTGAACACACGATCGCTATCGGCATACACGGAAAGAATAATGATCGATGTCTCCGGAAATTTCTTTTTTATTAAAGGAATACCTTCAATTCCTGTTAGACCCGGCAACCCTATATCAGAAAGAATAATGTCTGGCTTTACCGCATTGTCCGATTTGACAAGAAAATCTTCCACAGAAACGGCTACGATAGAGCAATCCACTCCCTCCTGCCTCGAGAAAAAAGCAGCAAGGCTTGTTCTTACCACTTCATCATCTTCAATTAGTGCTAACGTTACCATATTTTTCAAATGTAGGCTGACTGCCTATGAAACCCAATACCATGTTAGGGGTATAATTGGCAAAGGCGGTCGATAAGTAATTGATATTTCGCAATTCCTGGTCGCATTATCTCAAACCGGCACTTTCATGAGGATGGTTAGGCCATTACCGGATAAGATCTCGAGACTTGCTTTCAACCGGTCCGCTCTTAATTTCATATTATACAATCCCTGTCCACTGCCATTCCTGGTTGAATTGATTCCTTTCCCATTATCCATTATCCGCATAACAAAATAGCCGTTTTCCCTTTTTAATTCCACATTTACCCTGCTGGCACCCGAATGTTTAACTATATTATTCACAGCTTCTTTAAAAGTAAGATATACATTCTGGCGAAAATTCATTCGCAGCTTTTCATTCCCGGTAAGACCGGTATGTGTCAACTCAAAATCAATATTGGCCGGTGTAAGCATGTTATACAGGTGCTCCTGCATGTACCCGATCATCCCATTCATTGTATCGTTGCGCGAATCTATGCTCCATATTACATCCTTCATGGTGGAAACAGCTCCGCGGCTGATACCTGCAATGGTCCCCAGTTGCTCGCTGGTTGTTTCTTTTACTTCTTCTCTTTTTATAGCATCGGCCAGTACAGTGATCCTTACCAATGAACTGCCCACGTCATCATGCAGGTCGCTGGCGATTCTTGTCCTGAGATATTGGATCTTCTTAACCTGGTTGATTCGATAACGCCCGATAAGATAAACAATTGCCGCTACTGCAAATGACATAAGTATAATAAACCAGGCAGTTTTATAAAATACCTGCCTTACAAGGATGTCTACGGAAATCTCATTGACGCTAGCCGATCCTTTGCCTACACTGCCTTTTATCTTTAATGTATATGTCCCTGGCGATAACCCATTAAAAGAAACAAAATGCTGGTTGCCGAGAGAATGCCAGGCTTTATCCACTCCCTCCAACTGGTAGTAATATCGGTTTCCGGACGGATCATACATATCGGATAAGGTAAAGTAGAATGAGAAGAAACGGTCGCCAGGATAGATAACTACTTTCCTGAGCGAATTGATATGAAATACCGTTTCCTCGGTCTCTCCTCCTTTGTTTATCCTGGTAAAACGGGTAAGCAATATAGCAACAGGCCTGTCCCTTTTAAATGCCTCGGCGGGATCAAAAACTGTATAACCATTCAGCCCTCCAAAGACCATTCGACCATCAGGCAGTTTGTAAAATGCTTTCCGGTTAAACTCATCGATATTCAATCCATCCTTTGTATAGAAATTAGTGAACTGGTTTGTTTGCCTGTTAAAATAACTAAGACCGGCATAGGTACTGATCCAAAGATCATTTTTATTATCCTTTAATAGACCACAAACTGTATTATTACTTAATCCATCCCGATTGGTGTATTGCTTGATCTTCCCTGAATACTCATTATAATAGATAACACCTCCTCCTGCTGTACTGATCCAACAACTGCTATCGCCATCCATAGCAATATCATTGATACCATACTCGAGGACGGGGTGAATAGATAATTTTACAACTTCCTTTGTGTGAATATTTATTTTATATAACCCTTTTGCCGATCCTGCCCAAATCCAGTCTCCCTTAAGTGTCAGGCTCCAGCAGGGTAATTGAGCAAAAGGCATATTGCCCTTGTTGTCTTTAAATGGCTGCATCTTCCGGGTGGCGGGGTCAAATATGAATACATTATTCTGTCCTGCCGTCCAAAAAAGATGACCGTCAAAGCAAATGCTAAACTGGTTTACACTTTCTGCTCTTGAAATGTCATCATTACCCGCTAAAAATATTTCTAATGAATCGTTACGTATATTATAACAACTGATGCCATAGCCTGCCAGCCAGATGATATCCTTGTCGTCGTACCACATGTCGTAGATGTAACCGATATCATATCGGCCATTCAATTTTATGCGCAATGAATTATTATGAAATGGAAGATTCGAAACAGGCGTAGCACCAAAAGTTGATAATGCAATGGTAGTATCCATTCCGTTCTTCCCACGCATCCTTTTCAGCAATCCATAATTCTCCGTTGCCGCGTACCAGGTATTGTTCCGGTCTGTCATGATCCGCCTGCAGCGAATATTCTTTAATTCCTTTCCAGCGACAACAAAGGGTATATTATTGAATACAGCCGATCGATTTGATATTTTAATGATGCCATTATCCGTTCCAACCCATATATTATTATTGTTGTCTCTATAAATACAATACACCAGCGTGGCATTGATCGTAGCGACCAACCAGCTATAATCGGCAACTTTTTGTTGCTGCAGGTTGTACTTTACAAGACTGCCCCGCTCATTGCCCTGCCATACATTCCCATCTGCGTCCTGGCTATGGCAGCTATGCAAATGAAGGTTGGGAGCATTATTGTATGGATTGCGTATCCATGCATGAAAACTTCCTGAACTTTTGTTGAAACGATTCATTCCATAGGCAGAAATACTCCAGGTGATATCGCTGCTGTCTGTAAATATTTTAGCTGTGTCCGCAGTATACAATTGGGGCTGATCAATGCGTTCCAGCCGGCTTCCAGAGTTTGTTCTTTTTGCCATCATCGTCGCCCTGTCAAGATAAGAGAGCCAAACTTCATTGTTGCCGGATTCGGTCAGTCCGACTAACACCATATTTTCTTTGATGAAGGAAGGGTCGATGGAAACTCGAAAAAAGCTGTCATTGGTCTCGAATTCAAGCAGCCAATAATCAGACATGACCCAGGTATGACCACTCTTTGTTTTTTGTATGGCGCGAATAGCACCCTGTGGAATTGAAGTTGATGCAAGGTCCTGATGAACAAATTGCCGGATGGTATTGGACAAAGGATCCAATATATTCAATCCATTTTCTGTTCCTATCCAGATGTTACCGTCTTCGCCCTGCCTCAATGATGTGACAACATTATTACTGAGTGAAGGCTGGCTAAGTATACTATATTGAATAAAAGAAGAGCCATCATAACGGTTCAATCCGCCATTCGTTCCTATCCACATGATCCCGCTTCTATCCTGTATGATACATTGAACCGAATTATTGCTAAGTCCATCTTCTGCGGTCAACAAAGTATACTGCAAACTGCGCTGGGCGGGCAGCATCAACGGAAAGCAGAGCACGAGGCTTAAAAGAAGAGGCGGTTTCGTAAGTAAGTATTGGTTGCTTAGCAATATACGATAATGTTTTGATCATAAATGGCTAAGAACCAAAAAACCAAATAGCAATCCGCCGGTTGACGGGACAAATAAATCCGAAATCACAAAGCCGAAAATCGAAAAACTGGCTTCCCCATCATTCAGGTTGGTATTTAATTATTGGTGCTTTTTTGGTTCTTGGATCCTGGTTCTTAAAAATTGGATCTTTTGTGCTCAATTCTCCCATGGAAATGGGATATGATTGCCACATTCTGTTCTTTAATTTGAGGAGCTTATTTCATCTCATTTCTGACTGACTGCTATGCGTCAATTAACATTATCTGTCACACTGCTCCTTGCAGTATCCTGCCACCAGGCTGCAGGGCAAACCATTAACACTATTTGCGGCAATGGAACCCTGGGTACCAGTTCTGATGGCACAGGCTCTTTCTATGCCTGGGTAGCCAGCCCACAGGGAGTTCTGAAATATGGAGATAAAATTTATTATTGCGAATCATCCGCAGACAAAGTTCGTTTTATCGGGCCCGATGGTTATCTCGGCACAGTTGCCGGCACGGGCGTAGCGGGTTATAGTGGAGATGGTGGGTTAGCAACCAATGCAAAATTATTTGAACCCGGTCCTGTTGCTGTCGACAATACCGGTAATATTTTTTTTGTTGATCAATCTTCATCTGTTGTCCGGAAAATAAGCACCTCGGGAATCATTACCACCATTGCAGGCGGCCAGGGATTTGGCTACTCAGGAGATGGTGGACCGGCGGCTCTCGCCAAACTCAGATCAATAACCGATATCGGTTGTGACAATACAGGCAATTTATACATCGTCGACTGGTGGACCAGCGTAGTGCGTAAAGTGACTATG
>VBAT01000042.1:0-5614 GCA_005884665.1 Bacteroidota bacterium | reverse complement strand
TTTAGTGGCGATGGCGGACCTGCCACTGCTGCTAATACGAATGGGATATACTCGATCGTGATAGATAATGCAGGGAATATGTATATAACTGATGCATTGAACAAAAGGATCAGGAAAGTAAATCCCGCCGGCATCATTTCAACTATTGCAGGAACGGGTACTCCAGGTAATGGCGGTGATGGCGGTCCTGCGACAGCTGCAACACTTAGTTATCCGACCGATCTTACAATGGATATCTCCGGCAATTTATATGTATACGATACTGTTGGCGTCATACGCAAGATCACACCTCCCGGTATCATCAGCCGTTTTGCCGGAACCGGTATTTCGGGATATAGCGGTGATAATGGTCCGCCTTTAGCAGCAAGGATCAGCGCACCTTATATATCTATTGACACGGATGGTATTATGTACATCTCTGACTATAGTCACAACAGGATCCGGGCTATCTATTGCCCGCCAATCACTATTTGGGATCAGTCGGTCGTGGATAGATGGCAATGTCTTGTCTTCGGTAACACCGATAGTCTGTATGTTCATGCGTATAATGCTACAGGTTATCAATGGCAGGTTAATACAGGTAGCGGCTGGAATAATATTACCAACAATGCCACTTATTCGGGAGCTACGGCTGCTGTACTTCATCTCACAGGTATTGCAGGCATGAACAACTATCAATTTCGTTGCCGTGCTTATAATAATTGCAGCGAATTATTTTCGGATACCACTAACATGCATATAATTGTACCCGTAACACCTACTGTCAGCATTGCTGCGTCCGCCAACAATATTTGCCCGGGCGCAGCAGTAACATTTACGGCAACAGCTACTAATGCAGGCAGCGCGCCTGCTTACACCTGGTATCGAAACGGTGCTGGATTCGCATCAGGTATTAGCGTTACTACTACCACGCTGGCAGAAGGAGATATTATTAGCTGTGTTGTCACGTCCAGTGATTACTGTGTTACGTCCCTGCAGGTGGTCAGCAACACGATAACCGTTCATACGGTTGCGGGGCCGGTCATTTCAATCGTCGCATCTGCCAACGGTATTTGTGAAGGCGCTACTATAGCATTTACAGCAACGGTCACCAATCCCGGCACCGGGGCCGTATATCAATGGAAAAGAAATGGATTGAATGTGGGAACCAACAGTAACATCTATGCCACCAATACGCTGCTTAACGGAGATATTATCACGTGCACGTATAGTTCAACTATTGCCTGCGGATCAAGCGTGGTGACCAGCAACTCAATAACGATGTCTCTGAACACAACCGCTCCTCCATCCATATCTATATCCCTGCCCGGGGGTTGCGATTTCGTAATTTTCGATATTATTCTTGGCAATCCTATCACTTTCAACGCAACTGTCATTAATGGAGGACCCGCACCGGTATACCAATGGAAAAGGAATGGAGGAAATGTGGGTGGAAACAGCCCGGTTTATTCGGCCGTTTTAAATTCAGGTGATGTGATCACCTGCGTGGTAACGACCAGTTCAACCTGTTCTTCGTCCAATACCGCAACCAGCAATGCCATTAATACAGATATAGCCGGTGGCAATTCGTCGATATCGATAGCCGCATCTTCCAATAATATTTGTACAGGCACGCCTGTAACATTTACATCAACTGTCACTAATCCCGGCAGCGGGCCGGTATATCAATGGAAAAAGAATGGATTGATCGTGGGATCAGGTACTACTTACACTGACAATGCACTGGCTAATTCGGATCTTATCTCCTGCACTTATACTTCGACGGCGGGCGTCTGCGGACCAGCCACGGTAAACAGCAATCCTATAGTAATGTCTGTAAACGCACTGTCTCCTCCTGCAGTCTATATATACGTACCCGGAGGTTGTAGCTCGATAGCCGCCAATGTCATTGCAGGTAGCCCTGTTACCTTCGCCGCATCTATTACCAATGATATATCGGCACCGGTGTATCAATGGAAAAAAAATGGAGTAAACGTTGGAACAAACAGTCCCACTTATGTAGCCGTTGTAAATTTCGGTAATGTGATCACCTGTGTGGTAACAACCAGTTCAACCTGCTCCCCGATCAATACCGGGACCAGTAATTCCATAGCTATAGCTACGACCAGTGGCACCGATCCGACCATAGTAATAACTGCTTCAAACGATATGTGTGATCCGGGCACACCGGTTACATTTACCCATGTTTCAATGGAAAAAGAACGGTATAAATGTTGGCGGTAACAGCGTTACTTATACCGATAACTCACCTGTCGAAGGGAATAACTTTTCATGCACTGTAATTTCAAGTGCAAACTGCGTGGCAAATCCCACAGTGACCGCGACAATTATCTTCGCCTGCACTGCCTGTGGTCCCCCCGGCGGGATCATTACAACTATTGCCTATCCTTACGATGCTCCTTTGGGAGCAGTGATGGGACATGACGGGAATATATACTTTACGCATGCTGCAAAAGTGAGTAAGATAACGCCGGCAGGTACTATAGTCACAGTTGCAGGGCAAAACACACCAGGTTATGGAGGTGATGGCGGGCCTGCTTCTTCAGCGCTGCTGGCTTTTCCCGCCGTAGTTGTCACGGCCCCGGATGGTACCTACTATTTTAATGAATTTACTAACCAGGTGCTAAGAAAGGTTAACCCGGCCGGCATTATTTCAACCATAGCAAATATTTTGGGTACCGGTGGTGAAGGAAGTCCTTTGAATTTGGCAAGGTTTGAAAGTATCGAAGATATTTATCTTGACAATGCCGGGGATTTATATATTGTTGACCGTGTCGGCAACAAAGTGAAAAAAGTGAACATGGCAACAAACCAAACCTTTACCATAGCAGGTACAGGTGTTGCCGGCTTTAGCGGGGATGGCGGGCCAGCTATAGCTGCACAATTCAATAAACCAACATCGGTGGCTGTTGATAATGCAGGGAACATTTATATCACCGATGAAGGAAACTTCCGTATAAGAAAAATTGATCCGTCAGGAATAATTACTACGATCGCGGGCACAGGTGCTTCGGGTAAAACAGGAGATGGTGGTCCTGCGATCATCGCAACTTTATTTAAGCCCCATGATCTTGACGTAGATAATGCCGGTAACGTGTACCTGGGTGATTGGGGGAATGGAGTAAGAAAGATATCAATGACTGGCATCATTACCAGGGTTGCCGGCAACGGAATATCGGGATATAGTGGTGATGGGGGACCGGCAACGCTTGCGCGAACAGGTGCATGCAATATCTCTGTGGATGTTAACAAGAATATTTACATCAGCGATTTTGAATTTAATGCCGTACGAAAAGTAACCTGTGGCGATGTCAGCATCAATCGCCAGCCTGTTGATACCATTGTATGCAATGCCCCGGCTAATGCAAGCTTTTCCGTCCGCGCCTGCGATGCTACCAGTTACCAATGGCAGGTCAATACAGGATCGGGTTGGTCAGATCTCGGAAATAACGCTACCTATTCAGGTGTCACGACAAAGAAGCTGGATATCACCGGCGCCACTGCTGCCATGAATAATTATCAGTACAGGTGTGTTGTCTCTTCAGATTGTAAAACCGCTATATCTTCACTGGCGACATTGAAGATAAGAGTTGCTCAAACACCTGTAGTAACGATCACCACTTCTACTGGCATTGCCTGCCAGGGAGCTAACAGCATTTTTACCGCAACGTCTCAATACGGGGGATTGATACCTTCTTATCAATGGAAGAAAAATGGAATTAATGTAGGCACCAACAGCAATACCTATACGGGTAATACATTTATCAATGGTGACCAGGTCACCTGTGTTCTTACAGCTTCTGCAGATGAATGTGTGACGACTCCCACAGCAACCAGCAATATCATTACGGTAGCCATCAATCCAGTCGTAACACCCGTGGTCACGATAGCGGCATCAGCGAATAATATTTGCGGAGGCACGCCGGTCACGTTTACACTGACTTCAGCAAATGAGGGCAGCGCACCATTTTACCAATGGCAAAAGAATGGGGTGAATGTGGCAGTTGGCACCACCTACACCGACAACACACTGGTCACCGGCGATGTGATCCGTTGTGCTCTTATATCCAATGCACCCTGTACAGCAGGATCAGGATGGGCATTTAGCAATGATGTCACCATGACTATCGTTACGGCTGTTACGCCTACTGTATCTGTCGTGCCATCTGGCAATAATGTTTGCGCGGGTGCTGCTGTCACATTCAATACCACGATTACAAACGGGGGAGCTTCTCCTGTTTACCAATGGAAAAAGAACGGGGTGAATGTCGGTGCAAACAATAATAGCTATACTGACAATACATTAACCAACGGTGACATCATTACCTGTATATTAACTTCCAATTCTCCCTGTGCAACGATACCTTTTGCAACAAGCAATGGGGTAACGATGATCATTAATCCCATCACACCGCCTTCCATTACAGTTGCGGCATCATCCAGTACAATTTGCGCGGGTACTCCTGCTACATTTACTTCTGTTATTGCCAATGGAGGAGGAACTCCAGTTTATCAATGGAAAAAGAATGGAATAAATACCGGAACGAATAGTAACACTTATACCGACAATACATTAACCAACGGTGATATCATTAGCTGTGTACTTACACCATCGGCTACCTGCGCCCTGCCCGCAACCGCTACGAGCAATAACATAACGATGATCGTCAACCCGCTGTTGACACCCTCCATTTCTGTGGCAACGTCGGGAAATACTATTTGCGCCAGCACACCGGTCAATTTTTCTTCTGTTATAGTTAATGGTGGTGCAATACCAATATACCAATGGAAAAAGAATGGAGTCAATGTTGGTACGAACAATAGCAACTTCACCGATAATGCACTAAATAACGGTGATATTATTTCCTGTATCCTTAGTTCGGATGCGGTCTGCGCCACACCGGCCACTGCCACCAGCAATAATGTGACGATGATCGTGAACCCCCTATTACCTCCTTCGATCTCCATCGCCGGGTCGGCTACCAATATTTGTGCAGGCACTCCCATCACTTTTTCTTCCACAACAAACAATGGTGGTACCGTACCCGTCTATCAGTGGAAAAAGAATGGGGTGAATGTGGGCACAAACAACAACAATTATACTGACAACACACTGAACGACGGCGATATTATTAGCTGTACCCTTAATTCTAATGCGGTCTGCGCTACCCCCGCGTCCGTTACCAGCAATAATGTGACAATGATAGTAAACCCGGTAGCCACACCTTCTGTTTCTATTACAGCATCGTCTGCGACTATCTGTGCCGGCACGCCCGTTACTTTCTCTTCTACAATCTCGAATGGGGGCGCTTCACCAGTTTATCAATGGAAAAAGAATGGAGTGAATGTAGGCACAAACAACAATAATTACATTGATAATACGCTGAATAATGGCGATATCATTTCCTGTTTATTGACTTCCAACCAGGTTTGTACAACGGTACCAACTGCTGCCAGTAATACTATAACCATCACAGTGAACCCCGTCCTGGTGCCCTCGATAACTCTTGCATCTTCTGCGAACACGATCTGTGCAGGGTCTAACGTAAATTTCACGGCTGCCATTACCAATGGTGGTACAATACCCTTTTACCAATGGAAACTGAACGGATCA
>VBAT01000106.1:1421-3669 GCA_005884665.1 Bacteroidota bacterium | reverse complement strand
CAAGTACAACAGTTCCACGCTGGAAAATTCATTAGTTACAAACTCAATGCCTCCGCCCCACATCGCTCCGCCTTTTATCGTTCCATTAAAATAGGTATTGGCATCGTTGTATACATCAAAACCGTCGTCGAACACGTAAGAGCCATAAGCATTAAGCCTGATTTTGCCTTGTGCCGAAGCAAGAACCGTCGAGACAGCCAGTACGGAAATAAAAATGATCTTTTTCATAATTGATTATTTTGGTTAAATAAGACTTTCATTTTTGATTTAGTCATCGTATTGTTTTCTTTCGTCAATGAAAATAAGACATTCAGCTGAATTAATAATGTGGTGTTTTGAACAATAACAATTGATTAAGCGGAACTTTTCCTGGCAGCTGCACACCGGTCCTGCTTTTTTCTATCGATTATTTACACCTGGTCAAACTGGTTCTCCCAGCCTTCCTTTCTCATCTTTTCTATTTTTTCCATCACTTCACTGTTCAAAGAATTTTTATAGGCAGTTATTTTTTTTGAAGTCGTTTCGTCCGATGAGCCTATAATTTGCGCTGCTAATATACCGGCATTCTTTGCAGCATTTAATGCGACGGTTGCTACAGGAACACCATTGGGCATTTGTAAAATAGACAATACGGAATCCCAGCCGTCAATGGAATTGGACGATTTGATCGGAACACCTATAACCGGAAGGGAAGTAATAGAAGACACCATACCCGGTAAATGCGCTGCACCACCGGCACCGGCAATGATCACTTTTAGTCCTCTTCCTTTAGCTTTGGTTGCATAGTCTACCATGCGCAGCGGAGTGCGATGCGCAGAAACCACTGTTACTTCGTGGGGGATATCAAATTGTTTTAAAATTTCAGACGCAGCCTGCATGATGCCAAGGTCGCTATCGCTGCCCATGATGATGCCAACAAGAGGTTTATTAATTTTTGATTTTTGGTTTTTAGTTTGCGATTTAATCATCACTGCTTGTTTTTATCATCGTAATAAGTCCGGTAGCAAAAATAACGACAAACCGCAAACCGGGGGAGATAATCTATTTCACCAATTCACCTTTCAGGGTGAGCAATTCTATCTCAGCCACTTTCGCACTGAACCGGGTGGCGATAAGCCTCTGATAAGAATCAGCGAGGCTGATTTGCGCCTCTCTTAGTTGTACCAGCGTGGCTGAATTAAGCCGAAATGTTTCCAATACAATTTGTACATTTTCCCTTGCCAGCAAAATATTTTCTTCTTCCAGGGCAAGCAACTTTTTCTCTTGCTCATAATCCTTATAAGCCCGGTTGATAGCATGATAGGTAAGAAACTTCTGGTTGTCGTATAGTAATTCCTGTGTCTGCACGCCTAGCTGCGCCTGCCTGATCAGCCGTTTGGTGTTGAGGTTATTGAGTATGGGTATGCTGGCGGAGAATCCATAATTAAGTCCTTTATTCTGGCTAAACAATGGGGTAAATGGATTGACCACTTCTTTATTATCCAGCCTGTTAAAATTATAGTTGGAATTGAATGAAACGAGTGGTAGCCGGTCTGCTTTTAGTTCTTTCACCGTTAATGCAGCAATATCAATATTTTTTTTTGCGACCAGGATGGAAGGATTAACATTTTCGATATCCCTTCTGATATCTTCAACGTGAATGTTCATATTTATTGGAATAGAATCCGTCACATCAAACAGGTTACCGGGTGGGATATTCATCAGCCGGTTCAATGCACTTTTTAACTGGGCTATTAGTGATTGCTGCTCAAGTTGCCTTGCTTTTTGGGCATTCAGGTCCACCTTGCTTTGTAAAACATCTGGTTTGGCGCCCAGGCCAACATCTAATTTTCGCTGCGTCAGGTCAACCCTTATCTGGCTGATGTCGATCTGTTCTTCGATTGACCTTAGCATTTGTTTCTGCCTTACAATACTATAATAGGTTGTTACCACGTCCGCCACTGTTGTGACAACCTGGTTTTTTATATTTAGTTCGCCAAGTTTTACAAACTCTTCCACTTTGTTTTTTGTGGCAAACATCCTTAACCCGTCAAATAAGGTCCAGTTCAGCGCAATACCGGCGTTGAAATTGTTTGATTGAACGCCATTTCTTTCCCTTTCGGTACCATCATTAAATTTTTGGCGCTGGTCATTGTTGTTGAAAACAATACCTGTATTTGCATTTAACTGTGGTAGAAATGCGCCTCGCTTTAATGAATTGTCGATGGCCGCTGAAGTAGAGTCATATTTGGCCAGGGTAATATCGTGA
>VBAT01000106.1:0-1329 GCA_005884665.1 Bacteroidota bacterium | reverse complement strand
CTTAAAAATACCTGCCTTCATAATTTATTAAAATTTTTTAACCTGCTTATTGGAAACTCCGACAAGCTAACTGGTTTGACAATAACTATGCTTCCACTTCCTCTAACACTTTTGAATCTTCTTCCGCTATGGCTTTTTCAAAATTGCTAACAGCTTTTTTGGATGACAAATAAGAATACAATGCCGGCACCACGTACAGGGTTAATACCAATGCAAATAACATTCCACCAATGATGACAATCCCTAACGGAATGCGGCTTGTTCCTGCGGAACCAATAGCCAGCGCAATCGGTAACGCACCTAAAGTAGTGGCAAGGGTTGTCATTAATATCGGACGCAGGCGGGCAATGGCCGCATCGATAGCAGCCGGTATTTTCTTTTCACCCCTCCTTCGTTTCTGGTTGGCAAATTCAACGATCAATATCCCGTTCTTTGTTACCAGCCCTATCAACATGATGATACCAATTTCTGAAAAGATATTCACCGTTTGTCCGAATACCCACATACTGAGCACGGCGCCTGCGAATGCCAGAGGCACAGTGATCATAATGATCAACGGATCAATAAAACTTTCAAATTGCGCCGCCAGCAATAAAAAGATAAGACCTAATGCCAGGAACAAAGCAAATGATGTATTGGAAGAACTTTCTGCATAGTCCCTGGAAGAGCCAGATAAAGCTGTGCTGAAAGAGTCATCCAATACCCTGTCGGCAATTCTTTGCATCTCGGCCACACCATCACCAATCGTTTTGCCGGGTGCCAGGCCGGCTGATACCGTTGCACTTTTAAATCGGTTAAAATGATAAATAGTAGAAGGGCTTGCTGATTCTTCCAGCTTTACCAGGTTATCCAATTGCACCAGCTCATTCCGGTTATTGCGTACAAAGAGAGCTTTCAGGTCAAGTGGATCGTCACGGTCAATGCGTTCAACCTGGGCTATTACTTCATACTGCTTTCCATTCATAATAAAATAACCAAAGCGTCTTCCGCTCAGCGCCAGCTGCAATGTATTAGAAACATCCAACACGGATACGCCTAATTCATTTGCCTTTAACCGGTCAATGGTAATCAACAACTCGGGTTGATTGAATTTGAGGTTTACATCATTTCCCTGGAACACCGGGCTTTTTCTTACCTCCTCCGTAAAAACAGGAAGCTTTTCTTTTATCTTATCAAAATTGAGGTTTTGAAGAACGAACTGTACCGGGAAACCACCACGTCCACCGGTTCCGACAGAGATCGTTTGTTCCTGCACGGCAAACACCTGCACATTGTTATATTTCCGGAACATGCCATTCAGCTGCTTCGTTATATCATCCTGGCTTCTTT
>VBAT01000105.1:2325-3339 GCA_005884665.1 Bacteroidota bacterium | reverse complement strand
ACGGTAAGGAATGGAAAGATGAATTTGGTAAAATACTTGCAAAATTCTTATTGAAAAAACTGTTTCCCCCTGATATTGAAAAAGCCCTGTTGGGAACTTTGCACAATCCCGCAGCCAGCAGTTGCGGTGATGATAAATTATTAAGGGTATTGCATCATTATGATGAAAAAAAAGCCGGGGTCCATTTGCTGGAGCAATTACCCGAAGGCAGTTTATTTTCCATTAAGGGCGGGCGTGTTTTTAAGAAGGGAGAAAAAATACGAACAAGATTTAAATGCCTGGAAATAAAGACCGGTAAATTGTATTTATTCAGTGCTGTTTACGAGGTGAGTGTGATGCCGGCCCACTGAGCCTGAATTATTTTTCGAGATCCTTTATCATCCAGACGGTACAACCTGTATGGCCGCTGCTGCCCTCTGCTGCAGGTAAATGGGTAAATCCAAGTTTTTCATACATGGGTATGGCAATGGTCAATTCAGGCATCGATTCCAGGTATATTTTTTTATAACCCAGCTCTTTTGCTGCAGCAATACATTTTTGCATCAATATTTTTCCGATACCCTTACCTCTTGCAATGGGCGACAGATAAAGCTTTACCAGCTCACAAACACCACCAGGCAGGTTTTCAGTAGGATAAATCCCGCCACCACCCGCGATCTCACCATTCCATTCGGCCACAAAATAAATACTGCCGGCAGTTTTAAAGACCTCCGATAAATGATCGGTCCTGTCATCATCATAGACTGTACCGGGTTTTACTGCATTAAATTCTCTTAATGTATCACGAATGATCTTTGCCAGGGGAATATTATCACCGGGTTCAATGGTCCTTATATTAAGTTCATGTTGCATGGACTGGAGTATAAAATTTCGCTGCAATTTAATCAGGTTGCTATGTATTAAAAAAATCATTTATTTTCGGTGATAAATTACAACTGACTGCGTTGCCTGAAATAAAAAAATATAGCGAAGAAGAATTGGTCCTGCTGGTTAAGAACCAGGACCAGGAGGCAT
>VBAT01000105.1:0-2315 GCA_005884665.1 Bacteroidota bacterium | reverse complement strand
AGCTTTGAACGGTATCATTTTCCGGATGGTGGAGAACCGGGAACTGGCAGAAGATATTTTACAGGAAGCTTTTGTTAAGATCTGGAATAATTTTTCGGCTTATGATAGCGGTAAAGGAAGGCTTTTTACCTGGATGCTGAATATAACCCGGAACCTTACGATCGATACGTTGAGGAGTAAAGGTTATAAGAAGCAGGCAAAAATCTCGACCGATGAAAATTCCGTAAGTAATTTTTCGGAAGACCACCGGATGGCTGAGCGTTTTGATGCCATGGGCTTAAGGAAACAATTAGTAAATTTAAAACCTGAACAAAGAATCGTTATTGACCTGGCGTATTTTAACGGGTACACACAGGATGAGATCTCAAAGGAAATGGATATTCCGCTGGGTACCGTTAAGACAAGGATGCGTTCAGCGATCATTGAATTAAGAAAAATGTTAGACTAAATTAATTTGAATACACAGGAGATCATATCATCGGGTATACTTGAGCTTTATTGTACGGGGCTCACCTCAGCAGCAGAAACTGTTGAAGTGGAGCTTTGGGCAAAGAAATATCCGGAAGTAGCGGCTGAGATCGAAGCCATACAGGCAGGCCTTGAAGGCTATGCCCAATCTCATGCCATTGCCCCCAGGCCATTGGTTAAAGAAAAAATATTTTCGAAAATAAAAAGGAAGAGAATCTTACCTGCAGCAGGCACTGACGCAGCGAACCATGCTCTTGCAAAAATTTACAGGATCAATTCTTTCTGGAAATATGCAGCGGCAGCCAGTATCCTTTTATTGATCGGCAGCCTCATCTTCAATTACAATTTTTATAATAAGTACAGCACAACGAGTGATAACCTGCTGGCAACTCAAAAAGAACTGCAGCAACAAAAAGAAATGGCAAAAGCCATGTATGATGATATGGGTGTGATGGCAGATAAGAATGCGGTACCTGTATCTCTTAACGGGATGTCGGATGTTCCCAATGCTGCTGCAAGGATCTACTGGATGAAAAATACAGGCGAAGTGTATATTGATCCCTCAAATTTACCCCCGGCCCCGGATACTATGCAATACCAGTTCTGGGCAATCGTTGATGGGTTACCGGTAAGTGGTGGAATGATCAATATGATAAAGAACGGAAGAACTGTGCATGTACAAAAAATGAAAAGTTTTGGAAGGGCCCAGGCATTTGCCGTTTCTCTTGAAAAAGCGGGGATCGAAAGCCCTGTACCCACCAACGTGTTTGTAATGGGTAAAATATAATTCCTTCTTTTTTTTTTACTTCTCCAGCAATGAATACACAACGCTGTCTATGAACCGGCCGTTAGCGAAATAATCTTCTTTGAAATAGCCCTCCTTTATAAAGCCCGTCTTTTCCAGCAGTTTGCCCGAAGCAATGTTTTCGGAGTTTATCTGCGCTTCAATGCTGTGCAGTTTCATGGGGCCAAAACCATATTGAGTCACGGCCAGCAATGCTTCTTTCATGATCCCTTTATTCCAGTATGCGGGATGCAGTGCATAGCCCACTTCGGCACGGTAGTGCTGTAGTTTTATCCGCCAATAACCAATATAGCCGATCATGACATCAGGCTTTTCCTTTAGACTGATGACCCACATGATATTTTCATTCTTGTCAACTGAATCTTTCATTTTCTGAATAAATGATCCTGCTTCTTCAAGTGATCTTGTTCTTTCCCTGTCAATGTACTTCATCACGCTCTCATCAGATCGAAGGAATAGCATTTCGGGTGCATCGGATAATTCGAGGTTGCGCAATATTAATTTTTCGGTTTTTATTTCCGGGAAAGGAGAGTTGTTGATCTCAAGCATTGGTCAGTTATTTTTTCTTAAATGATCGTTGTTCTTTTAAACCGAATTAAAAACCCATCGGTAAAGATGGGTTTTAATAAACAAAAATATAATTTAATACAGACCGGTTGTTATTAAGCTACGGCTTTATTCACCAATGCGGCTGCTTCACTTAACAGGATCGCACTTTGTACTTTAAGCCCGCTTTCGTCGATCAGTTTTTTTGCTACATCTGCATTAGTACCCTGTAACCTTACAATGATCGGGATATTGATATTGCCAATAGATTGGTACGCATCAATAACACCCTGTGCAACTCTGTCGCAGCGAACAATTCCGCCAAAAATATTAATGAGTATCGCTTTTACCTTGGGATCTTTTAAGATGATCCGGAAACCGGCTTCCACCGTCTGTGCATTTGCAGTACCTCCAACATCCAGGAAATTGGCCGGTTCACCACCGCTTAGTTTGATCATATCCATGGTTGCCATCGCAAGCCCGGCGCCATTGACCA
>VBAT01000104.1:2306-3705 GCA_005884665.1 Bacteroidota bacterium | reverse complement strand
GTTCATTGAGGCAAATGGAAAAACAGCTTACTATGCCAGTGATCGCAGTGACAGTAAAGGCGGACTCGATATTTACAGCTTCGAATTGCGGGAAGATATGCGTCCTTACCAAACGCTTTGGGTAAAAGGACAGGTGTTTGATAAAAACACAACCAAAGGATTGCCGTCTGCGGTCGAACTAATTGACCTCGCTACCAAACAAACTATTTCAAAAGTTCAAACTGATGAGCAGGGGAATTACCTGATCACATTACCTGTTGGGAAAGACTATGTTTTTAATGTAAACAGGAAAGGGTACTTATTTTATTCCGATAATTTTTTCCTGAGCCAGCATGCTGTTGATTCCGTTTACCAAAAAAATATTCCCTTACAGCCGCTGGAAGTAAACGCATCTGTTGTATTGAACAATATTTTCTTTGATGTAAATAAATTTGATCTGAAACCAGAATCACAAATAGAGCTTGACAAAATAGTTCAGCTCCTGAATGATAACCCAGCATTAAAAATTGAGATCTCCGGTCACACGGATAATGCGGGCAAACCTGCAGACAACATGAGACTGTCTCTTAACAGAACAAAGACGGTGGTAAGTTATCTTATCAATAAACGGATTGCTCCGCAAAGACTTTCTTATAAAGGATTTGGAGAAACACAGCCCGTGGCTAATAACAAAACAGAAGATGGGAGGGCGAAGAACAGGAGAACAGAAATGAAAGTGATAAGCCAGTAATTTATATAAGCTGTTTCTTAGTAGCCAGTAAAAAATTATATTTGAATTTTTACTGGCTATTATGCATTCAGAACTGTTATATCAGCTGTCGCTGACCCTTATTCCCAACATTGGCCCGGTACAGGCAAAGATCCTGTTGCAGCAGTATGATGCAGAAGATATTTTTAAAGCTAAAAAAAGAGACCTGGAAAAAATAGAAGGCATTGGAAATATAAGAGCTGAATCTATCAAATCTTTTGCTGATTTTTCAAAAGCAGAGGATGAAATTGCCTTCATTGAAAAATATAAGATAAAGCCGCTTTTTATTACACATTCAGATTATCCAAAGCGACTGCTGAATTGTTATGACTCTCCCACTCTTTTGTATTATAAAGGCTATGCTGATCTCAATCATAATAAGGTTGTTTCCATTGTGGGCACCCGCAGCCATACAGATTATGGAAAACAAATCACAGAAAAACTGGTGGAAGAATTGACCGAACAGAAAGTAGTGGTTGTAAGTGGCCTGGCTTATGGCATTGATGCGATAGCCCACAAAGCAGCTGTAAAAAATAATCTCCCCACCGTTGGTGTACTGGCGCATGGGTTAGACCAGGTTTATCCATCGCAGCATACAGCTCTTGCCAAAGAAATGTTGAAAGCCGTTGGCGGATTGTTGACTGAATTCGG
>VBAT01000104.1:0-2283 GCA_005884665.1 Bacteroidota bacterium | reverse complement strand
CGGTATGAGCGACGCAACTATTGTCATAGAAACAGGTATCAGGGGCGGTAGCATGATAACGGCCGAACTGGCTAATAACTACAATAAAGATGTTTTTGCCTTTCCTGGCAAAGTGACCGATACTAAAAGCGCCGGATGTAATTATCTTATCAAAAACAATAAGGCGGCCTTACTGACTGAGGCCCGGGAGCTGATTGAACTGATGAATTGGGAAGAGAAAAAAAGACCCGTGATAAAAACACAAAAGGAGCTTTTTATTGAGCTTACAGAAGACGAAAAAATCATCCTGTCCATCCTCGGGGAAAAAAAATCGGTGGCCATCGATGAAATTAACCTCAAAAGCGGGCTGAGCAGCAGTTCGGTGGCGGCCGCCATCCTGAATCTTGAACTTCAGAATGTAGTATTATCTTTACCGGGTAAACTATACCAGATCGCCTGAAAATTTCAAAGGAGGCAACGTAACATTCTATTTAATTGTCAATATACTGGCCCGATTTTTACTATTTTACGCATCGTTTAATTATGTTATTAAAGCCCGGAATTATAATCCTTATCCTAATTCTTTACCTTGATGTAAACCCGGTCCTGGGCCAGGGCTGCACCGCACTAGGTCAAAGCCCTTCTACAGCTTTTCCTGTTTGCGGCACTACTGTTTTTGAGCAGGATAATGTACCTATTTGCGATGGCGGTGATCTTTTTGTTCCCGGCTGTTCCGGGGACAATGCTGATTATTCAAACAGAAACCCTTTCTGGTACAGGTTCACCTGCTATGCTTCAGGTACCCTCGGTTTTGTAATTACTCCAAAAGACTCGGGAGATGATTATGATTGGCAACTCTATGATATTACTGGCCTTGATCCTAACCAGGTTTTTACCAACCGTACTATAATTGTTAGCGGCAACTGGGCTGGTAATCCAGGAAATACTGGTGCTTCTGCGTCGGGAGCCAATCATATTCAATGTGCGTCAACCTATACGGGCACTGAACCCCGCTTTGCTAAAATGCCTGACTTGATTGTTGGACATGAATATCTTTTATTAGTCAGCCATTTTACCGAAACGCAAAGTGGGTATGATTTATCATTTGCCGGTGGCAGTGCTGTCATTACTGATCCCAAAGAGCCACATCTTGACAGGGCTACAGCGAGCTGTGATGGTAAAAAGGTTGTACTGAAACTTAATAAAAAAATGAAGTGTAGCAGTATTACAGCTACCGGTAGTGAATTCAGTATTATCCCTTCTGTCACCACTGTAATTTCCGCTGAAGCAAAAAATTGTAATTCGTCTTTTGATTTTGATGAAATAACTATTACGCTGGCCAATAACCTGCCTACAGGTAATTACCAACTTGTTATTAATGATGGTACCGATGTCAATACGCTGCTTGACAATTGTGAGCGGGCAATACCGGCTGCTGAACAGACTGCATTTAGTTTTTTTATCCCAACCCCCATTCCCATTGATAGTGTAGCCAGGGTGGGTTGTGCACCCGATGAAATAAAATTGTATTTCAGTAAAAAAATTAATTGCAGTACGATTGCCGCTAACGGAACCAACTTTTTGGTGACCGGTCCAACACCTGTAACTGTAATATCCGCCTCAGGCGATTGCACAGACGGATTAAGCGATATCATTACGGTTAAATTTAATAGCCCAATTTATACCAAAGGGACCTATACAGTAACGCCTAAATTAAGTGTGAATGGCGGCGCTGTGATTGACGAATGCGGCCAGGTTATTCAACCACAGCCGGTCAATTTCATCACTTCGGATACGGTTTCTGCAGCGTTTACTTACAACAACGATTTAGGTTGTCGTTTCGATCTATTGACATTTTCGCATAATGGCGCCCATGACGTAAATAACTGGAATTGGATATTTAACAGCAACCAAACTTTTACTACCCGGTCTCCTACCATTACTTTGCCGGCAAGCAGTATTAATACCGTACAGTTAACGGTGACAAACGGAATTTGCACGGATGTGGCCAATGAAGCTATTGTTTTAGATAATGAAGTAAAAGCAGGTTTTGATATGCCGGATGTTATTTGTCCTGAAGACAAACTTGTTTTGGTTAATACAAGCGCTGGCCTGATAAACACCTGGAGATGGAGCTATTCTATCGGCACGAGTCCGTTACAAACACCAGAGCCAATCCTGTTTCCTACTAATAATACTGAATCCCTTTATACGATCAAACTGGTGGCTACCAACAGTACCATCGGCTGCAGTGATAGTGTGAGTAAACAACTTAAGGTACTGGACAATTGCTTTATTGCGGTG